>NZ_JAWVYN010000014.1:0-104119 GCF_033722735.1 Marinobacter sp. | reverse complement strand
GTTCTGCTGGCGCTGCGCCCGGTTCAGCCCGGATTGACTGGGGGCGGAGCGAATCCGTCGGGCCAGGGTAATGGACCAGGGGATCCCCAGGCGCCGGCTGAGCTTCTCGGCGATGTCCTCGGCCTGGTTGAAGCCCCGGCGACGTTGTCGGCTGCGGTGCATCGGGCTGGGGACCAGGAGGTGCGGGCGGCGTTCCGGGCGGGCGGCCAGCTCCTGGTCGATGTGATCGACAAAACAGCGTATCAGGGCGTGCCCCAGGCTGAGCTGCCGGTGGTACTTGTAGCGGCCAATCATCTGGTCAACCGGGAAGCGGTAGGTCCAGGGCGCGATGGTCGCGCTGAACGGGGGCAGATCGGCCTGGCATTCCCCGCACAGGGAGTCCGGAGGTGCCGACAACGGCAACGGCAGGGCGCATCGGCAACAGCCGTGGTGATTGGCGGGCAAATCCCGCCGGCAGGCCTGGCATAACCCGCCGGCGGCGCTCGGGACTGAGCAGGCAACGCAGAGGGTGTGGCGGTCGATGGCGCTGTTAACCTTTGGTGTAAATTGGGTTGACAGCGAGAGCAGTCCCTTTATCATTTGTCTCCATCCATGAATCCGGGCGGCGGCATCCGTTGCCCCGAATGTTCAAAACGTTAACAGGACCCTCACATGACCGCCACCGCCACCGCCATCCGCCACGACTGGACCGTTGCAGAAGTTCGCGCGCTGCTGGAGATGCCGTTCAACGACCTGGTGTTCAAGGCCCAGAGCGTGCACCGGGAGCATTTCGACCCCAACGAGGTACAGGTGTCCACCCTGCTGTCCATCAAGACCGGTGCCTGTCCCGAGGACTGCAAGTACTGTCCCCAGAGCGGCCACTACAACACCGGCCTGGAGAAGGAAAAGCTGCTGGAGATTGAGAAGGTGGTGGCCGAGGCCCGCGCGGCGAAAGAGAAAGGGGCCTCCCGCTTCTGCATGGGCGCCGCCTGGCGCAGTCCGGCCAAGAAGGATATGCCGTACGTGCTGGACATGGTGAAACGGGTCAAGTCCCTGGGCCTGGAAACCTGCATGACCCTGGGCATGCTGAATGAAGACCAGGCCGGGGAGCTCGCCGAAGCCGGGCTGGACTACTACAACCACAACCTGGATACCTCCGAGAAATACTACAACCACATCATCACTACCCGTACCTACCAGGACCGGCTGGACACCCTGGACAACGTCCGCAAGGCCGGGATGAAGGTGTGCTGTGGCGGCATCATGGGCATGGGCGAAGACCTGAGTGACCGGGCGGGCCTGTTGGTGCAGCTGGCGAACCTGCCCCAGCATCCGGAGAGCGTGCCGGTGAATATGCTGGTGAAAGTGGAGGGCACGCCGCTGGATCAGGTCGACGACCTGGATCCGTTCGATTTTGTTCGCACCATCGCCGTGGCGCGGATTCTGATGCCGGCCTCCCACGTACGGCTGTCCGCCGGCCGTGAAAACATGAACGATCAGATGCAGGCCCTGTGCTTCCTGGCCGGCGCCAACTCCATTTTCTACGGGGAAAAGCTGCTGACCACGGCCAACCCGGAAGCCGACCATGACCGGCAGCTGTTCAAGCGTCTGGGCATCCGTCCCGAGCAGCGGGAACAGAGCCATACCGAAGAAGAGCAGGTGGAAGCCCTGGCGGAAGCAGTGGAGTATGAGCAGACCCGGCACATGTTCTACGACGCCACCCGCGAATCCGCCTGAGGGAGCTGACTTGCGCGATTTTGCTGGCGAGCTGGAAGCGCGTCAACGGGCTGGCCTGTATCGCACCCGTCGATTGGTGGAGGGCCCCCAGCAGCCGGCGCTCACCGCCGACGGCAAGCCGGTGTTGGCGTTCTGTAGCAACGACTACCTGGGCTTGGCCAGTCACCCGTCGGTGACGGCGGCGCTCACCGCTGCTGCGGCTGATGTCGGCGTGGGCGGCGGCGCCTCGCACCTGATCTGCGGACATCATGAGGCCCACCATCGCCTGGAACAACGGCTTGCCGATTTCACCGGCCGCAGCGCCGCGCTGTTCTTTTCCACCGGTTATATGGCCAACCTGGGTGTGATCTCGGCCCTGGCGGGCCGGGGCGACACCATTTTCTCCGATCGGCTCAATCATGCCTCCATCATCGATGGCTGTATTCTCAGTCGCGCCCGGGTGCAGCGTTACCCCCATAACAATGTCGAGGCCCTGGCGGACCGGCTGGCCAGCACCGCCGGCCACAAACTGGTGGTCACCGACGGGGTCTTCAGCATGGACGGCGACCTCGCACCGCTCAGAGAGCTCTCACGGCTCTGCCGGCAACACGACGCCCTGCTGGTGGTGGATGACGCCCACGGTGTTGGCGTGCTGGGGAGTCGCGGTGGCGGCAGCCTGGAACACCTGGGGTTGTCTGAGGACGAGGTGCCGCTGCTGATTGGCACGCTGGGTAAGGCGGTTGGCACCAGTGGGGCCTTTGTTGCCGGCCCCGAGCTGATGATCGACTACCTGGTCCAGAAGGCCCGGACCTACATCTACACCACCGCCATGCCGCCGGCCCTGGCGGCGGCCACCTGCGCCTCGCTGGACCTGATCGACGCGGAGCCCGAGCGACGCGACCACCTGCGGCACCTGATCCGCCGGTTCCGCGAGGAGGCCCAGGCCCTGGGCTACCCGCTGATGCCGTCGCAGACCCCCATCCAGCCGATCATGGTGGGGGACAACTGGGCGGCGCTGGAACTCAGTCGACGGCTGGAAGAGCAGGGCCTGCTGGTCACGGCCATTCGGCCACCCACGGTTCCGGAGGGCGAGGCGCGCCTGCGGGTGACGCTGAGCGCCGCCCATACCGATGCCGATCTGGACCGCCTGCTGGAAGGCCTGGTCAACTGCACGGATTTGCTTCAGGAGTGACGGTTTGAGCCAGGTTGAGCGCGCATTGCCTATCGTACTGGTTGCTGGCTGGGGCGTTCCCGCCGAGATGCTGTCCGGTTTGTTCGACGGGTGGCCATCGCCGGTGCATCTTGTCAGTCTGGACGCAGAGTTGGTGGGCGATAGTCCCGATGTCGAGACCCTGGCCGCCCGGCTCACCGACCGATATACCGAACCGGCCCTCTGGGTCGGCTGGTCGCTGGGAGGCCAGGTAGCCATGGCCGCCGCAGACCGGGCCCCCGACCGTGTGCAGGGCGTCCTTACCCTGTGCAGTTTTCCGCGTTTCGTCGCCACGGCCGATTGGCCCTATGGCATGGCGCAGGCGCAGTTTCAGCGATTCAGCGAGGACCTGCAGCGGGATGCCCGCCGGTGCCGACAGCGTTTCCTCACGCTCCAGGCGCTGGGGGACCCTGACGAGCTGGAGGCCAAGCGGGCGCTCAGGCCCTGGCTTCGAAATGAGGCTGGGTTTACCCCGCCGGTGTTGCAGCGGACTCTCGATTGGCTGGCCCACACCGATCAGCGTCGGCTCTGGCAGTCCCTGGAGCTGCCGGTGCTTCATCTTTGGGGGGAGTGCGACCGGGTGGTGAGCGGGGCGATGGCCGGGGTGCCGGTATCGTCGTCAGCCCGTGTGGCACGGGTTGCCGGGCTTACCCATTGGCCACGGGGGCATGCCCTGGATCGCTGTCGCCAGGCTTTGGTCCGATTTGTCGAACAGTGTCAGGAGGTGGCGTGATGGCGTTGGTTTCGCAATCGGATCCAATTCCCACTCCGGATTCGCCGGAGCCCATTGCCAGCAAGCGGGCCGTTGCCCGGGATTTCGGTGGCGCCTCTGCATCCTATGACAGTGCTGCGCGCCTGCAGAGGCATATGGGCACGCGACTGCTTGAGATGTGCCGTGGTGTGGCACCGGGGCACCTGCTGGATCTGGGGTGTGGTACCGGGCAGTTTGCCGAAGACCTGCAGGCCAGGTTCCCCGGCGCCAGGCTCACCGGGGCGGATCTGTCCGAGGCGATGGTGCGTTACGCGGGTGAGCACCGGCCGGCGGCGGCAGGCTGGCTGGTGGCAGATGCGGAGCAGTTGCCGCTGGCGGATCGGAGTTTGGACCTGGTGTTCAGCAACCTGATGATCCAATGGTGTGCCGATCCCCGGCCGGTGCTGTCGGAATGCTTGCGTGTCCTCAAGCCCGGCGGCCAGTTGGTGTGTTCCACCCTGGTGGCAGGAACCCTGCGGGAACTGGTCCAGGCCTGGCAGCGGGCGGATCCCGGCCAGGACCACGTCAACCGGTTCGAGCGGGCTGCCGATCTGGAGGGCATGGCGGCGGAGGTCTGTCCCGCACTCACCCTGAATTACGAGACGGTGACCCTGGACTACGACTCGCCGTTGCAGTTACTCGCCGAACTCAAGGCCCTGGGCGCGCAATACAAGGGGGAGGGGCGTCGCAGAACCGTGACGGCGCCCGGGCGAATTCGCCGGCTCTGCCAGGCGTACCCGTTGGAGCAGGGGCGGGTGTATGCCCGATATGAAGCGGCCTATATCCGCTGCCGCAAACCGATTGAATGAATGACTACACAGGCTGACAGAGAAGGCTTAGCTAGATGGCAAAAAAGACCTATTTCGTGACCGGCACCGACACCGGCGTGGGCAAGACCCTGGTGTCGGCGGCGATTCTGGAAGCGGCGAAAGTGGCAGGGCTGCGAACCCTGGCCATGAAACCCGTCGCCTCCGGTTGCGAGGACACCGACGACGGTTTGCGTAACGAAGACGCCGTGATGCTGATGGGAGCCATGACCGAGTCCCTCAGCTACGACCAGGTAAACCCCATTGCCCTCAAACCGGCCATTGCCCCCCATGTCGCTGCGGCCCAGCAGGAGCGTGTGCTTGGCGCAGAACGTCTGGCCGGTTTCTGTCGGGGCCTTCAGATGCGCCCCGGCGACCTGATGCTGGTGGAGGGTGCCGGTGGCTGGCGGGTGCCGCTGAACGATCGTGAAACCTATGCCCGGGTCCCCCAGTTGCTGGAAATGCCGGTGATTCTGGTGGTGCCGCTGCGGTTGGGCTGCATCAACCATGCGATGCTGACGGCTGAGGCCATTCGCAACGACGGCCTGAAGCTTGCGGGTTGGGTGGCCAACCGGCCGGATGCGGAAGCCATGAGTTGCGAGGGGGATACCCTGAATTATCTGATGGCGCACCTGGGGGCGCCCTGCCTGGGCGTGTTGCCCTGGCAACCCACGCCAGATCCCGGTGTGCTGGCAGAAGACATCCGGGTGGATGTTTTGATTGAAAATTGACCAGTAATGTGGCTTAATCAAGTCAAGTATTTGTCACTCGTGTGGTCATCGCCATGATTAACAACACCCTCGCAATCGGTATCCAGGGCATGCAGGACGGCATGCTGGGGATGGAAAATGCTGCCCGCAAAATTGCCCGCGGCGGTGTTGACGGTCCCCAGGGGGCGGCCACTGGTCGTGCCCCGCTGGTGGAGCCGATCATCGACCTGAAGCTCTATCAGCGCAGTGTGGAAGCCTCAGCCCAGGTGGTTAAGACTGCCGATGAGACCCTCGGTACCCTCCTCGATCTTATGGCCTGACGGGGCGATCCCGCCGGTCTGTCCCTGGTCCGTCCCCGAAGCATGAGGCGCATCGGGTCATGATGATCTCTCCTTCCATCCATCCTTCGCTCCCCTCGACGGCTGCCAAGGCCGGTGACGAATCGGCTTCCCCTCGCGACAGTACCGCCGCTACCCGTCGCCAGGAACAGGCGGAGTTGCAGGAGCTGGCCCGACTCAAAGCGCGGGACCGGGAAGTGCGGGCCCATGAGCAGGCTCATCAGTCGGTGGGTGGTCAATACGCCAGCGCTCCCAGCTACACCTACCAGCGTGGCCCGGACGGGGTGCAGTACGCGGTCGGTGGCGAGGTCAATATCGATATCGCGCCGGTTGCCGACAACCCACAGGCGACTATCGACAAGATGCGCACCGTCCGCGCGGCGGCATTGGCGCCGGCCGAGCCGTCCGGGCAGGACCGGGCGGTTGCCGCCGAGGCCATGCAGTTGATGATGCAGGCCCAGCAGGAGCTGGCCCAGGATCGGGAGGGCCTGAATCAACGGGAGAACGGGGACCCGTCCCGTGAACCCGGCGGCCTGGCAGCTTACCGTACGGTTTCTGGCCTGTCCGATCCGGACGCCGGAACTTCCTCCGATCCCTTCTTGACAATCGCTTAAAATCAATCGCTTAGCTTTCTAGATCGGTCCCGCAGTGACATTGCGATCGGAAACCGTTGCACTTGGCAACACAAAATTTGAATCCCGTGCTTGACAGATCTGTGCCTACAAACGTATGTTTCAAACACTTGTTTAACTGACGCCGCCGGTAGGTTATCGCCTGGCGTCTGAGCAAACCCAAAGGCAGAGTGCTGCGAGCTTGACCGCAGACCTAACCGATAAGCTGAGGTGGATTCCATGCCTGAATACAAAGCGCCCCTGCGTGACATCAAATTCGTAATGAGTGAGCTGCTGGACAGTGAGCAGCACTACGCCAATCTGGAAGGTGCCGAAGACGCGACTCCGGATATGGTCGACGCCATTATTGGAGAAGGTGCCAAATTCTGTGAACAGGTTCTTTCCCCTCTGAACGCGGTTGGCGACCAGGAAGGCTGTAAGCTGACCGACGAAGGCGTGACCACTCCGAAGGGCTTCAAAGAGGCCTACCAGCAGTACGTTGAAGGCGGCTGGCCTTCCATGACTGCCGATCCCAACTACGGCGGCCAGGGCCTGCCCAGCTCCATCGGCATCGTCATGAGCGAAATGGTGGGTACTTCCAACTGGTCCTGGGGCATGTATCCCGGCCTGAGCCACGGCGCCACCAACACCGTTGAGGCCCACGGTACCGAAGAGCAGAAGCAGACCTACCTCACCAAGCTGATCAGCGGCGAGTGGACCGGCACCATGTGTCTGACCGAGCCGCACTGTGGTTCCGACCTGGGCATCCTGCGCACCAAGGCTGAGCCCAATGCCGACGGCTCCTACAGCATTACCGGTACCAAGATCTTCATCTCCGCCGGTGACCACGACATGGCCGAGAACATCGTTCACGTCGTTCTCGCACGTCTGCCGGGTGCTCCGGAAGGCACCAAGGGCATCTCCCTGTTCATCGTACCGAAGCGCCTGCCGAACGAAGACGGCTCTGCCGGCGAAGCCAATGCCGTATCCTGTGGCTCCCTGGAGCACAAAATGGGCATCCACGGCAACGCCACCTGTGTGATGAACTTCGACGGTGCCAAGGGCTGGCTGATCGGACCTGAGAACAAAGGTCTGAACTGCATGTTCACCTTCATGAACACCGCCCGTATCGGTACCGCCATCCAGGGCCTGGGCGCTGCCGAGCTCGGCTTCCAGGGCTCCCTGGCGTACGCCAAGGACCGTCTGGCCATGCGCTCCCTGAGCGGTCCGAAGAACCCGGAAGGCCCGGCTGATCCGATCATCGTTCACCCGGACGTGCGTCGCATGCTGCTGACCCAGAAGGCGGTGTCCGAGGCAGCCCGTGCCCTGGTTTACCTGGCGGCTCAGCAGGCCGACATTGTCCATCAGGGCAAGACCGAGGAAGACAAGCAGACGGCGGATGCCATGCTGGGCTTCCTGACCCCGATCGCCAAGGCGTTCCTGACCGAGATCGGTTTCGAGTCCGCCAACCTGGGTATGCAGGTATTCGGTGGCCACGGCTTCATCAGCGAGTGGGGCATGGAGCAGAACGTTCGTGACGCCCGCATCGGCATGATCTACGAGGGTACCACCGGTATCCAGGCCCTCGACCTGCTGGGTCGTAAGGTTCTGATGAGCCAGGGCGAATCCCTGAAGCAGTTCACCAAGCAGGTTCACGTGTTCTGCAAGGAAAATGCAGACAACGAGCAGCTGAAGGAGTTCATCGAGCCGCTGCAGGCGATGAACAAGGAATGGGGCGACCTGACCATGAAGATTGGCATGAACGCGATGAAGAATCGTGATGAGGTCGGTGCCGCTTCCGTCGATTACCTGATGTACTCCGGCTACGCCGTGTTCGCCTACCTGTGGGCCCGCATGGCCAAGGTGGCTCTCGACGCCATGGCTGAAGGCACCACCGAGGAGGCCTTCTACAACGCCAAGGTTCAGACCGCGCGCTTCTTCTACAAGCGCATGCTGCCGCGGGCCAAGTCCCACGCCGAAATGGCGCTGGCCGGCGCGGATAGCCTGATGGATATTCAGGAAGATGCCTTCGCCTTCTAAGGTGAGTCTCAGGCACAAGGAAAAAGCCCGCTCCTAACGATGCGGGCTTTTTTTGGTTATTGGTCTGGTTTTCTTGCAGAGTTGCGGTGAGAGGAACCGGGCCTCGGTTGTCCGTGAGCCGGCAGCAAAAATTGGGTAGAATACGCGGCTACAATAATGATCAATATTCTCGGGCACACAGCTGAAGGGTGCACCAGATTACCGGTAGCGCCGTATTTGTTAGAGATTGAATTCTGGAGAGAAATAGATGGCTGATTATCAGGCGCCTTTGCGTGACATGCGTTTTGTCCTTAACGAAGTATTCGATGCGCCCGCGGTGTGGGCTTCCATGCCCCGGCTGGCTGAAAACGTGGATCCGGATACTGCCGACGCTATCCTGGAAGAAGCCGGCAAGATCACCAGTGGCGTGCTGGCGCCGCTGAACCGCGAGGCCGACGAGCAGGGCTGCCAGTGGAACGATGGCGAAGTCACCTCACCGGAAGGCTTCAAGGAAGCCTACCAGACCATCGTGGAAGGCGGCTGGAATGGCCTGGGTGGTAACCCGGAGTTTGGCGGCATGGGCATGCCCAAGATGCTGGTGGCCCAGTTCGAGGAAATGATGCAGGGTGCCAACATGGCATTTGGTCTGGCCCCGATGCTGACCGCCGGTGCCTGCCTGTCACTGAATGCCCATGGCAGCCAGGAGCTGAAGGAAAAATACCTGCCCAACATGTATGCCGGTGTCTGGTCCGGTGCCATGGACCTGACCGAGCCTCACGCCGGTACCGATCTGGGGATCATTCGCACCAAGGCCGAGCCCAACGAGGACGGTTCCTACAACGTCACCGGAACCAAGATCTTCATCACCTGGGGCGAGCACGACATGGCGGAGAACATCATCCACCTGGTGCTGGCCAAGCTTCCGGACGCTCCGGCGGGCCCCAAGGGTATCTCCCTGTTCCTGGTACCCAAGTTCCTGGTGAACGAAGACGGATCCCTGGGTGAGCGCAACAGCTTCAGCTGTGGTTCCATCGAGAAGAAGATGGGGATCAAGGCCTCCGCCACCTGTGTCATGAACTTCGACGGTGCCAAGGGCTGGCTGGTGGGCGAGCCCAACAAGGGGCTGGCGGCGATGTTCACCATGATGAACTACGAGCGTCTGGGGGTGGGCATCCAGGGCATCGGTGCTGCGGAGGCTTCCCTGCAGAGTGCCCGCGAGTATGCCCTGGAGCGGACCCAAAGCCGTGCACCAAGCGGCCCCCGCCAGAAGGACAAGTCGGCCGATCCGATCATCGTGCACCCCGACGTGCGTCGCATGCTGTTGACCATGAAGGGCTATGTGGAGGGCGGTCGTGCTTTCTCCACCTACGTGGCCCAGTGGCTGGATATCTCCAAGTACTCGGACGATGAGGAGCAGCGAAAGCACGCCGAAGGCATGGTGGCCCTGTTGACACCGGTAGCCAAGGCCTTCCTCACCGACCGCGGTCTGGATACCTGTATCCTTGGCCAGCAGGTGTTTGGTGGTCATGGCTTCATCCGCGAATGGGGCCAGGAGCAGCTGGTACGGGATTGCCGGATCACCCAGATCTACGAAGGCACCAACGGTATCCAGGCGCTGGACCTGATGGGGCGGAAAGTCGTGGCCAACCAGGGCAAGCTGTTTGAACTGTTTGCCGCGGACGTTGCCAAGTTCATCGAGGACAACAGCAACGACCAGGCCTTGCGTCCGTACCTGGAATCCCTGTCCGCCGCGCTGGAGCGTCTGTCCGACGTGACCGAAGATGTGTTGAGGCAGGCTGCGGAAACCCCCGACGCCATCGGCGCCGCCTCCGTGGATTACCTGGACCTGTTCGGCCTGACAGCCGTGGCCTACATGTGGGCCCGGATGGTCAAGGTGGCCGCGCCCAAGGCGGACGGCGACACGTCCGGTTTCTACACTGGCAAGCTGAAGACTGCGCGTTTCTACTTCGACCGCCTGCTGCCGAAGACCGTGTCCCTGGCTGAAGGGATTCGCAGTGGCAGTGATGCCATGATGGCACTGACCGACGACGAATTCTGAGGCGTCGGTGACCCATGGGGCAGGGTGAACAGGCCTGCCCCTGGATAGTGAAAAGTCGGGCCTTGGCCCGACTTTTTTTATGGGGGAATGTTGGTTTCCGGTATGGCCGACAAGGAGTCGGCGGGGATTGGTCGTGGCTGGAGCGCTAGAGCTGGGCCATCCGGGTTGGCTCCTGGATAAAGGGGTTAGGGTTGCCCTGCAGCTCGAGGATCCGTTGGTGGCGGGTCAGTTCGCCATCGTCCGGCGGGTCCAGCTCGCTCCAGTCCCGAAACACGCTGACCGCGCCCAGCCAGGGCAGGTCGTAGGTGCTCACCATATACGCCACCGTCCGGGCGACGTCGCCCTTGATCCGCTGTGGCGGCTCGATGAATTGGGTGCTTTGGCGAATGCCGCAGTCCCCCTGGGGGCTGGAACTGGCCAGTTGCTCAAACTTGGCATTTCGACGACGCATCTCGACACGGCTCTGTACCGGCACGATGTTGTGCAGGTCAGAGGCAATCTGCCGGTAACGGTCGTCTTTCTCACACTGGCGCGGCGTACCGCAGCGCAAGGCGTTGCGCACGTGGGCAAGCGGGTAAACATAGCCTTCGGAAATCAGGAAGCCTTTGCGGTCAAAGGCCTTGTTGCAGAAGAAGGTGTTCCCGCCGTTCACGTACAGTTCGCCCCAGAACTGTTGCTCGACCGTCTGGTCGGGATCGCTAAAGCGGTTGTTTTGACCGATAACCAGTGCTGGCATCAGCAGGAGGAGTGACACGACAATGAGCAAGTGTTTGTGTTTCATGGCCCTCTTTATACCCCGCAAACTGCTCTCTTGCAGCGGCTAATCGGGCCCCCCTGCAGTTCGTGTTGAACTGCACATACTGGATTGGATCGTACCGACTAGCCTCCCTGCAAAGATGACGCGTGGTTCATTTATGACTCAGTATGGCACACGCGTGCGCTGGCCCGCGTATCGGTTTGTAACCAATGGCAAAGGCGCGGGACCTACTTCAGCCGATCACGTAATTTCTCGTAGCGATCGCGCAGCTCGGTTCCCACTTTGTGAGCGGATTCACGAGCCTCCTGGGTGGCTTCGCTGGCGTCGTGAAGAATGCGGTCCAGCCGCTGGCGGAACCGTTCCCATTCAGCCTCCAGGTCGTCCCATTCGTCCCGGACATCTTCCCGGGCAAGGTGCAGCTGCACGCGGGCCTCGTCGCGGTACTGGCGTACTTTCTCAGCAATTTTTTTCAGGTCTTCTTGCAAATTCATAGCAACCTCCAACTCCATCATGGTTGGAATTTTAAGATGCTCCTTGGGGGGAATCCTTGTCAAGGGGAGGGCGTTACCGGCTCAGTTAAGACCGGTCAGCGGGTCAGGGGATTGGCGGCCATCAGATTGGCCAGGTCACGGAGGTAATGCCAGGGGGGCAGGGCGGCAAAGCCTTTGGCAGCACGGTCAATGTCGCTGCATAGCTCCAGCGCCTGGTAGAGTTGCGGCTGGCTGAGTCGTCGGGCCGCCTGTTCCAGGGCTCGGGCCCGTTGGGGCTGGCGGACTCCGCGTTGCTTGAGAAAGCCGCCGGCGGCCTCGCGGCGAGCGATGGCCCGCTGCAGTTCCAATGCCAGGTTCAGGTCGCGACTGAGGATGCTGAGCAGGCCCAGGGGGTTCTCACCCTCCTGCTCAATAAAGCCAATGATCCGGTGGGCGTTGCTGGTGTTGCCGGCAAGCAGTTCGGTCACCAGTTCAAAGACGTTGAAGCGGGCGCTGTCCTGAACGGCCTGCGCCACGGCCTCCTCATCGATGGTGTCACCCTTGCTGAACAGGGCCAGCCGCTCCAGCTCCTGGGCCGCGGCCAGCAGGTTGCCCTCCAGCCGCTCGCTCAGCATGTCCAGGGCGCCCCGGGTCAGGTTCAGGTTCTGGTTGCGGGCGCGTTGCTGTAACCAGGTGGGAAACTTGTCCGGGTCGATGGGCCAGACCGTGATGTGCACGCCCTTGTCCTGCAACAGCTTGTACCATTTTCGGCGCAGTTCGGCCGGGTCCAGCCGGGCGCTGATCAGTAGCAGGATGATGTCGTCTGGCGGCTCCGGAAGTACCCGCTCCAGGAGCTTTCGGCCGTCCCCCAGCTTGCCTGACGGCAGGTGGATTTCGATGCGTCGGCGTTCGGCAAAGAGTGACAGGGCACCAAATTCCTCGCCCACGGCGTTCCAGTCGAGCTGGTGGTCGGCGTGGTAGGTGACCCGGTCCTCGAACCCGGCGCCTCGAGCGGCGCTGCGAATCTGGTCACAGCACTCCTGGACTAGCAGAGGCTCGTCGCCGGACACCAGGTACACCGGCGCCAGGCCCTTTTTGAGCAGTTGTGGGAGCTGACCGGGCTGTGCCTTCACGGCGTCGTGCCCTGGTGTTGGTTGGCCGCGTCTGTCGCCTGTTGTTTCAGGGTATTGATGCGGGGTTCGGTCAGGGGGGTGAGGCGGAACAGGATCTGCTGTGCGAGGCGCTGGTAGAGGGTCTCCTCCACCTCCTGTTGCTCGCGTCGTTTGGCCAGCACATTGGCTTCATCGTAACGGAAGGTCTCGCTGCTGCGCACTTCCGCCTCCGCGACCAGCGGCAGATTACCGGCCGCCATGACGTCCATCCACACCCGCTGGCGCAGGTCATACTCCGCCGCCGAACCTTGCAGGGTGATCGCGCTGGCGCGCCGGCTCTGCTCGAAGCGGGTCAGCCGGAGCGTGTAGTCGGCCTGATCGCCCTGTGCCAGCTCAACGCCGCCGAGCTCGAGTTGATCTTTCACGGTGGCGCAAAGCGGAGCGGGAATGTCGTCACTGCAGGCCACCGCCAGTGGCTGGAGGGCGGCCGAAACCGGCGCCGCCCCCCGCAAGTGAAAGCCGCAAGCCGAGAGCAGGATGCTCAGGCCGACAATCGCCAGGGCGGTCGGAAGGCTGGGGCGATCGGTGGATCGCCCCATGTCAGTTGGCCACCACGTTGACCAGTTTGCCAGGCACCACGATGACCTTGCGCACGGTCTTGCCATCGGTAAAGCGGGCCACGTTCTCGTTCTCCAGCGCCAGTTTTTCCAGGGCCGCCTTGTCGATGTCGGCGGGGACCTCGGCCTTGGCGCGAACCTTGCCGTTCACCTGCAGGACCACCTGGATCTCGGTCCTGACCATGGCGCTTTCGTCGGCTTCCGGCCAGTCCGCGTCCACCACCGCCTGTTCGTGGCCCAGGGCCTGCCAGAGACTGTGGCAAATATGAGGGGCGATCGGTGACAGCAGCAGCACGGCGGTATCCAGTGCCTCCTGAATCACGGCCCGGCTTTGCGGTTGGTCGTCGTTGAGCTTGCCGATTTCGTTCATCAGCTCCATCACTGCGGCGATGGCGGTGTTGAAGGTGAGTCGCCGGCTGACGTCGTCACTGACCTTGGCGATGGTCTCGTGGGTCTTGCGACGCAGGGCCTTCTGAGCGCTGTTGAGGGCCTGGACATCCAGCGCCGGCACCTCGCCGACGGCCGTGTGTTCGCCCACCATGCGCCACAGGCGCTTGAGGAAGCGGTGGGCCCCTTCCACGCCGCTGTCGGACCACTCGAGGGACTGCTCGGGCGGGGCCGCGAACATCATGAACAGCCGGACGGTGTCGGCACCGTATTGGTCGATGATGGCCTGGGGATCGATGCCGTTGTTCTTGGACTTGGACATCTTGGTGACGCCGCCGGCAATCACCGGCTGGCCGTCCTCCTTGTGGACGGCCTTGATCACCTGACCCTTGTCGTCCCGCTCGATAGCGACGTCCGCCGGTGCGATCCAGACCTTGCCGCCCTTGTCATCCTCGCGGTAGTAGGTCTCGGCCAGTACCATGCCCTGGCACAGCAGGCGATTGAACGGTTCGGAGCTGGTGACCAGTCCCACGTCCCGCAGCAGCTTGTGGAAGAAGCGGGCGTAGAGCAGGTGCAGGATGGCGTGCTCGATGCCGCCAATGTACTGGTCCACCGGCAGCCAGTAGTTGGCGGCGGCCGGGTCCAGCATACCCTTGTCGTAGTTGGGGCTGCAGAAGCGGGCGTAGTACCAGGACGATTCCATGAAGGTATCGAAGGTGTCCGTTTCCAGCGTTGCGGGCTGGCCCTCGAAGGTGGTCTTGCACCAGTTTGGATCCGCCTTGATCGGCGACTTCACCCCATCCATTTCCACATCTTCCGGCAGCGCGACCGGCAACTGGTCGTCCGGTACCGGCCGCTCGGTGCCATCGGCCAGGGTCATCATCGGAATGGGAGCGCCCCAGTAGCGCTGACGGGACACGCCCCAGTCACGCAGCCGGTAGTTCACGGTGCGCTTGCCAATGCCCTTGGCTTCCAGGTCGTCGGCGATGGCGTCAAAGGCTTCTTCGCTGCTCAGGCCGCTGTACTTGCCGGAGGACACCAGGGTGCCCTTGTCGGTGAAGGCGGCTTCCTGGATGTCGATTTCACGGCTGTCGTTGGGGGCGATCACCTGCTTGATGGGCAGACGGTATTTGAGGGCAAATTCGTGGTCCCGCTCGTCGTGGCCGGGCACTGCCATCAGCGCACCGGTGCCATAGTCGGTGAGCACGAAATTGGCAATCCACACCGGAATCGGTTCCTGGGTGAGGGGATGGATGACCCGGAAGCCGGTATCGATGCCCAGCTTCTCCATGGTGGCCATTTCCGCTTCGGCCACCTTGTGGTGGTGGCATTCCTCGACAAACTCCGCCACTTCCCGGCTGCGTTCGGCGGCGGCCTTGGCCAGCGGGTGCTCGGCGGCAACCGCCATATAACTGACGCCCATCAGGGTATCCGGGCGGGTGGTGTAGACCGTCAGGCCGTCCTCATGGTTTTCCAGCTCGAAGGTCAGCTCGACCCCGACGGATTTGCCGATCCAGTTGCGCTGCATGGTCTTGACCTGTTCCGGCCAGTCTTCCAACTGATCGAGGTCGTTGAGCAGTTCCTCCGCGTAGTCGGTGATGCGGATGAACCACTGGGGAATCTTCTTCTGTTCCACCAGGGCGCCAGAGCGCCAGCCACGGCCATCGACCACCTGTTCGTTGGCCAGGACGGTCTGGTCCACCGGGTCCCAGTTCACGGTGGCCATCTTCTTGTACACCAGGCCTTTCTCATAGAGGCGGGCGAAAAACCACTGTTCCCAGCGGTAGTAGTCGGGATCGCAGGTGGCGAGCTCCCGGTTCCAGTCGTAGCCAAAACCCAGCTGCTTGAGCTGGTTCTTCATGTATTCGATGTTGGCCCGGGTCCACTTGGCCGGTGCGGTCTTGTTGCTGATAGCGGCGTTCTCAGCCGGCAGCCCAAAAGCATCCCAGCCCATGGGCTGCATCACGTTCTTGCCTTGCATGCGCTGGTAGCGGGAGATGACGTCGCCGATGGTGTAGTTGCGGACGTGGCCCATGTGCAGCTTGCCGCTGGGGTAGGGGAACATGGACAGGCAATAGTACTTGGGTTTGCCCGGCTCTTCCTTCACGGTGAACGTGTCGTTGTCTTCCCAGTACTTACGGGCGTTCTGTTCAACGTTGCTGGGGCTGTAGTGCTCGTCCATTCCTGCCATTACCGAAATTACCTTGTGTGGAAAAAAGAACCCTGTATCAAAAAAGATCCGCCGAGGGGCCGAACATTCTAACGTACCGGGGACGCGACAGGTAGTCTGCCAAATTTCGAAAGCTGTGCCAGACTCAAGGAAAGTGATGGCGAACCCGCACGGATCGGGTTCCATCAGGCGTTGACCCGGTTGAGGAAACGGTATGACCAAACCAGCACGCAGTCATTTGTCGGGGCAGGCCCTGTCGGTCTATGACCGGATGTTGAAAAGGGTGCAGAGTGGTCTCAGCGACGCCGAGGAGATCACCCTGGATGGTCTGAACGAGGAGATCGGCAAGGCCGTGGAAGTGGAGTACGCCCTGGAGGAGATGACCCGGGAGGAGGTGGACCTGCTGTCGGCCTACCTGAAGCGGGACCTGCAGCACCTGATGCATTTTGTGGATGAGACCGGGGAGGGCCTGGCGGAGTGGCTGCAGCTGGATATCTCACTGATCGAGCACCAGTTGGCGGATATGCTGTTCTCGGTGGCCGACAAAACCCGCCTGGATACCCTGGAGCTGAACCAGAAACTGGCCAATGACGACCTGAGCCATTACATCAGCGGTGAGGTGGCCACCGCCGGCATGTTCAAGTGCCTGAACTGCGGCCACATGAAGTGTCTCACCGCCACCAGTCACATCGAGCCCTGCGAGGCCTGCGGCTCCCACTACTATGAGCGGGTCACCAGCCGCTGGCCGAAGGAGGATTAGCGCCCGGAGGATCAGGCGTTTTTGGGGATCACCCGCTCCCGGGTAAACACGATCAGGATCGCCGCCAGGGTCAGCACCGGCCAGGAGCCGGACTGCATGTAGGGCGTATCCCCGGTGGCGGTATAGACCTCGCCACGCAGGGTGGCGCGGGTAAACTGGGGAATCGAATCGGTGATCTCCCCCCGGTGATTGATGATGGCGGTCACCCCGTTGTTGGTGCCGCGGATCATGTAGCGCCCGGTCTCCAGGGCCCGCATGCGTGCGATCTGCAGGTGCTGCAAGGGCCCGATGGAGTCGCCAAACCAGCCATCGTTGCTGATGGTGATCAGCAGTCCGGCCCCACGGGCATTGGCGGCGACGAAGTCCGGGTACGCCACCTCATAGCAGATGTAGGGCATGACCAAGGCGTCCCCCGCCCTCAGGGGCGCCTGCTGCTCCGGGCCGCGGGAGAATTCCGACATCGGCAGATCGAAGAAGCCGATCAGGCCACGCAGCCACTGTTGCAGGGGCACGTACTCGCCGAAGGGCACCAACCTTTGCTTGTGGTACATGCCATCGCCGTTGCCCAGGGCCATGATGCTGTTGTGGAAAGTGAAGTCTTCCAGGCGGTCGCTGAAGCCGTACCAGGGGATGCCGGTGATCAGGGTGCTGTCCGGCGCCAATTCGCTTTCGATGTGTTGGAAGATCGCCCCGGCCTGGTCCTGGGTCAGCGGAATGGCGGTTTCCGGCCAGAGGATCAGGTCCCGTTGCCAGTTGTCGCGGGTCAGTTCCAGATAGGTGACGATTTGTTCCTTCAGGTGGTTGGGGTCCCACTTGATCAGTTGCGGCACGTTGCCCTGCATGGTCGCCACCGACAAGGGTGAGCTGGCGAGGGTTGTCCAGTGGGTGCTCTTCAGGGCGGGGCCGGTGATCCAGGGCAGCAGGGCGACGGCAACCAGGGTGCCGGCGGCCATATGGCGCCGCTGCCGCACCAGCCAGAACAGGGCGTAGAGGCTGGCACCGCTGAACAGCACCCAGAAGGTGAGGCCGTGCACCCCGACCAGGGGCGCAAAGCCGGCCAGCGGTCCGTCCACCTGCGCGGTGCCCAGGTACAGCCAGGGAAAGCCGGTGAGCAGCCAGCCGCGCACCCAGTCCCCCAATAGCCAGACGGCGGGAAACAGCAATAAGCGCCGCACGGCGCTGTGTTTGGCGAGCTTGCCCCAGCACAGGAAGGCCAGGCCGTGGAACAGGGCCAGCCCGGTGACGAACAGCACGGTCAGCAGGATCGCCACCGGGATGGAGGTGTTGCCGTACTCGCTGATGCTGATGTAGACCCAGGACGCGCCGCTGCCAAACAGCCCAAACCCCACCAGCCAGCCGGCCCGGAACAGTCTGTTGGCGGGCAGCGGCAGGGCCAGCAGCAGGATCAGTGCGATGGACACGGGCCCCAGCCACCACCAGTTGAAGGGCGAAAAGGTGAGGGTCTGCAGGATCCCGGCCGCGACCAGCAGGAGCGGGGGCAGCCAGCGGTGCCGGGCCAGGCGGTTGTCAGGAACCACTGCGCGTCACCTGCAGCAGCCGGATCACCCGGTTATCGGCGTTGGCGATGGTGAAGGTCAGATCGTCCACGGTAACGGATTCGCCGCGCCGCGGCAGGTGGCCGAATTCCTTGAGGATGACGCCGCCGATGGTGTCGAACTCCTGTTCGTCGAGCTCGGTCTTGAAGAACTCATTGAAGTCTTCAATGGGGGTGACGGCCTTGACCGCGAAAATGCCATTGCCGCGGGCTTTGATGTGGGTTTCCTCGTCAAAGTCGTGCTCGTCTTCGATCTCGCCGACAATCTGCTCCAGCACGTCTTCGATGGTGATCAGGCCGGCCGTGCCGCCGTACTCGTCCACCACAATGGCCATGTGGTTGCGGGTTTCCTTGAATTCCTTGAGCAGCTGGTTCAACCGCTTGCTCTCCGGCACGAAGGTGGGCGGACGCAGCACCTCGCGAATCCGGTTCCAGTTCAGCTCGTTGTTCAGGGCCAGCGGGAGCAGGTCCTTGGCCAGCAGGATCCCGATCACGTCGTCCTGGCTGTCGCCGATCACCGGGAACCGGCTGTGGGCGGACTCGATGATCTCGGAGAGGAAGGCCTTGGGTTCCTGGGAGGCCTTGACGGTCACCATCTGGGAGCGGGGGATCATGATTTCCTCGACCCGCATGTCGATGACCTGCATCGCCCCTTCGATGATGCTCATGGCATCGGAATCGATGACGCTTTGCGCCTCGGCATCGCGCAGGATTTCGAGAATGTCCTCGGCGGACTCGGGTTCGTTGGAGAAAGCTTGGGATATGCGTTCCAGCCAGGACTTGCCGCCCTGGCTGCGACTCGACTGATCGTCGCTCATGAGTCTGGTTCCGTTTCCTCTGTTTCGTAAGGATTGGCGTAACCCAGCTGGTTGAGCAGCCGGATCTCGAGGCCTTCCATGACCTCGGCGTCTTCTTGCCGGATGTGGTCGTAGCCCTGCAGGTGCAGGATGCCGTGCACCACCATATGGGCCCAGTGAGCCTGGAGGGGCTTGTTCTGTCCGCGGGCTTCGGTGCGGACCACCTCCGCCGCGATCACCAGATCGCCGGCCAACGGCACCGTTATACCGGCTGGGGCCTCAAATGGGAAGGACAGCACATTGGTTGGCCCGGTTTTGTCCCGGTACTGCTGGTTCAGCCCGGCGCTCTCCTCCAGGTCCACAATGCGGATGGTTACTTCCGAGTCGTGGTCCTGCAGCCAGGCGGCGTTGGCCCAACGGCCCAGGGCGGCATCGTCCGGCAGGCCCGGCGTGTCTACCGCCCGCTGAACGTCAATGATCAGGTTGCTCATGGTGCGCCACCGCTGCCATCGTCGAAGGCATCATAGGCTTCCACGATCCGCTGCACCAACGGGTGCCGGACCACGTCCTTGGCCTCGAACCGGGTAAAGCCGATGCCCGGCACCTTGCTAAGCACGCCCACCGCATGGATCAGTCCGGAGTTCTGGCCCCGCGGCAGGTCCACCTGGGTGGTGTCGCCGGTGATCACCGCGGTCGAGCCGAAGCCAATCCGCGTCAGGAACATTTTCATCTGTTCCCGCGTTGTATTCTGACTCTCGTCGAGAATGATGAAGGCATTATTAAGGGTGCGCCCCCGCATGAAAGCCAGCGGCGCAATTTCGATCACGCTCTTCTCGATGAGTTTGGTGACCTGGTCGAAGCCCAGCATCTCATAGAGGGCGTCGTACAGTGGCCGCAGGTACGGGTCCACCTTCTGGGCCAGGTCGCCGGGGAGAAAGCCCAGCTTCTCGCCGGCTTCCACCGCCGGGCGCACCAGCAGGATGCGCTTGACCTGCTCGTCTTTCAGCGCCTCCACGGCACAGGCCACGGCTAGCCAGGTCTTGCCGGTGCCGGCCGGGCCAATGCCGAAGTTGATGTCGTGGGTGCGCATGTTGTGGACGTACTTCTGCTGGTTGCCGCCACGGGGCTTGGCCTGCAGCTTGGGAGTCTTGATGACCATCAGGCTGCCGTCATAGGGCTTGTCTTCCGGCAGCCGTTCCAGGCCGGACTCACGGATGAACAGATGCACGGTATCCGGCGCGATGTCGTCGCTGCCTTCGGTTTCCCGGTAGAGGTGGCGGATGACTTCCGAGGCGGCGGCCACATGGTCGGCTTCGCCTTCGATGCGGAAGTGATGGCCGCGCCGGCCGACCCGGACCTCGAGACGCTTCTCGATGTGTTTGAGGTGTTCATCGAACTGGCCACAGAGGGTGGCGAGCCGGCGCTGGTCTACGGGATGCAGGTCAAACTGCTTGATGTCGGTGGTATTCAATCAGTCCTCTTCGTCTTTGCTGGTGCTCCGAGGGGCGGAGTATGCATGTGAGGCGGCGACCGCCAAAGTCGGTTTCGCTCGGGGCAGAATGCGGTGTGCCATGCCCATGGTGCCGATCAGGCCCGGGCAACGCCAGGGCGGATGCGGTCCGGCGAACCCGACCGCATCCGGCGTCCAGAGGTTCGATGCTGAGCATTAGTATAGCGCTGAGTCGACCGGCACGCCCCGCAAAGAATTTGGCAATGCTTCCCGGATTTCCACATCAATGAAGTGGCCGACTACCTCGGGGTTGTCGTGGCGGAAGTTGACGATGCGGTTGTTCTCGGTGCGACCGGCGTACTCCCCCGGGTCTTTTTTCGACAGGCCGGTCACGAGGATCCGCTGGGTGGTGCCCACCATCTTGCGGCTGATGTCCATGGCCTGCTGATTGATGCGCTGCTGGAGGATGCTCAGGCGCTGCTTCTTCACCTCCATCGGGGTATCGTCCGGCAGGTCGGACGCCGGCGTGCCCGGCCGGGCGCTGTAGATGAAGCTGAAGGACACGTCGAAGCCGATGTCGTTGATCAGTTTCATGGTGTCTTCGAAGTCCCTGTCGGTCTCGCCCGGGAAGCCGACGATGAAGTCGGAGGAAAAACTGATGTCCGGCCGGATCTTGCGCAGCCGGCGCAGCTTGGACTTGTACTCCAGGGCGGTGTGGCCCCGCTTCATCTGGGCGAGGATGCGGTCGGAGCCGCTCTGCACCGGCAGGTGCAGGTGGCTGACCAGTTCCGGCACCTGTTCGTAGACGTCGATCAGCGCATCGGAGAATTCCACCGGGTGGGAGGTGGTGTAGCGGATGCGGTCAATGCCATCGACGGTGGCGATCAGCGTGATCAGTTCGGCCAGATCCATGGTGTCGCCATCGAAGGTCTCGCCCCGGTAGGCGTTGACGTTCTGGCCCAGCAGGTTGATTTCGCGCACGCCCTGGTCCGCCAGGTGGGCGACCTCGGCGATCACATCGTCCACCGGTCGGCTGACCTCCTCACCGCGGGTGTAGGGCACCACGCAGAAGGTGCAGTACTTGCTGCAGCCTTCCATGATGGAGACAAAGGCGGACGGGCCCTCGGCGCCGGGGGAGGGCAGGTTGTCGAATTTCTCGATCTCCGGGAAGGTGACATCCACCACACCCACACCATCGCCCTTGGCGCGGACTTCGGTAATCATGTCCGGCAGCCGGTGAAGGGTCTGCGGGCCGAACACCATGTCCACGTAAGGCGCCCGGTCGATGATGGCCTGACCCTCCTGGCTGGCCACGCAGCCACCCACCCCGATGATCAGGTCCGGTTTGGTCTTTTTCAGGCTTTTCCAGCGACCCAGCTGGTGGAAGACCTTCTCCTGGGCTTTTTCCCGGATGGAGCAGGTATTGAGCAGCAGGATGTCCGCCTCTTCCGGGGTATCGGTCATCTCGACTTTCTCGCCGGTGCGGAGCAGATCGGCCATGCGGGATGAATCGTACTCGTTCATCTGGCAGCCGTGGGTCTTGATGTAGAGCTTCTTGGCCATGATTCTCAATGTGCGTAGGTGAATGGTCGCGTTACCGGTTTAAGCCGGGGGCGATCGGCCAGCGAACGCACGTGCCCTCAGGCAGCTGGGGCGTGTCGCTGGCGGCTATGAAAAGCAACTGGCTATTATAACGGCCTGCTCAAACCGCAACCAGCATTTCGTCCGGTTAGTTGCCGCAAATCCCGCAGGCCAGAGGCTGTGGTATCATTGGCCGCCCTGGAAGTCACTGAGAAGTATCGCCATGACCCCGGAGCGCCTTGCCCGCATCAAGCAGATCCTGGACCGCCGGCAGCCGGACCTCACCGTGCTGACCGACCAGGTGCACAAGCCCCGCAACCTGTCGGCCATCATTCGGTCCTGCGACGCGTTTGGTCTGGCCAATATGCACGCCGTGTGGCCGAAAGAAGGCTACCGGGCGTTTCGCAAGACCGCCGGTGGCAGCTTCAACTGGGTGACCACCCATACCCATCCCACCATGACCGATGCGGTCGCCACCCTGAAGGCCCAGGGCCACAGGCTCTATGCGGCCCAACTCTCCGACCGTGCGGTGGACTACCGTGATGTCGACTACACCGTGCCCTGTACGGTGATCATGGGCAACGAGGTGGACGGCGTCAGTGCCGACGCCGCCGAGCAGGCGAACGAACACATCGTCATTCCGATGATGGGGATGGTGGAGTCGCTCAATGTCTCAGCGGCCTGCGCCATCATCCTGTCCGAGGCCCAGCGCCAGCGAAAGGCGGCGGGCCTCTACGACCGACGGCGATTGCCGGAGGACGACTACCTGAGGCTGCTGTTCTGTTGGTGCCAGCCCACGGTGAAGCGCTATTGTGATGATCGTAACCTGCCGTATCCGCCGTTTGACCCGGAGACCGGCGATCTGGTTGACGGCGTGGGGTGGATGGAAGCGGTGCGGCGGCAGCGGCATCCGCATCTGGTGGAAGAATCCTGCGAAAAAATGAGGGAAAAAATGGGGTCAGAACTGAAGTTCTGACCCCATTTTTTCCCCTGACTCTATTTTTTTACTCCCGTCCCTCCAAATACCGCTGCAACTGCTCCCGCAGCGCCTTGGGCAGCCGGGTAATGGTTAGGGCGTCCTTGTCGCGGTCGTAGTACACCGCCTGGTTGACCAGGTCGGAGGAGAACGACACGCTCATGCCGCCGCCGGAGCCGGCGATGCGTACCAGTTTCTTCACCTTGCGATGATCCGGGTGCAGTAGCCCGCTTTCCGGCAGCTCGGCGGACTGCTTGGCGAATTCCTTGAAGCGTTCCGGCTGGCTCTCGTCCAGGTAGCCCGACAGGGCCTCGATGGCCACAGGCTCTCCCAGCGCGTGCTGTTCCTTGCAGAATTCGTAGGCGCGATTACGGACCTTGCCGGCTTCTTCCGGCTCGGCGTGCTTGGCGAAGGCTTCGACGGCATCCAGGAAGGTCAGGGTCTCCTTCTCCACATCAATCTGGTTGGTGAAGCCGCACAGCTTGATGAACAGCTCGCCCGGCTCGCCGGTGCCGCGACCGTGCACCAGGGTGAGGTAGTTCTCGGCGGGGGCCTCGCCCAGCCAGTCGTCCAGTTCGATGCGCACCGCCAGGTTGAGGCGGGACAGGCTCAGCACCTCGGTGGCGTCCAGGGCCTGTTCGGCGTCGAAGCGCATGGCGCTGTCGTTCTCGACGATCAGCAGGTACACCACCTCGGAATCCGCCAGGGCCTCGTGCACGATCATCAGGTGGCCGTCATGCTCCTCCTGGCAACCGGTCAGCAGTTCCTGCCACTGGCCGAACAGTCGGTCGGTCAATGACTCAAAGCTTTGCTTGTCGTCGAGGTAGTCCTTGAGCCAGCCGCAGAAGGGGGAGTCGCCGATGTCGTCGGAAAAGCGGCCGTACTTCTTGCCGGGTTTGCTGTTGAACAGGCGCTTCATCTGCTTGTGCAGGGCCTCGTAATCCCCGCCGGGCTCTTTCAGGGGGGCTCCGCTGCGCAGATTGGCTGGCTGCCCCGGCTGGAATTGACTGGCAAAGGCGGTGCGAAGGTACTTGATGGCCATGAAAGAATTCCCTGGTTGGTATGACGGAAAAAGCCCCGGCCCGGGAGGTCTCCCTGGGGTCGGGGCTTCTATCATAGCCGTTGAGTGGGTAAAAGGGAGGGTGTGTAGCCTCGCCTATCGACTCGCCGGCTGTTATGGGCGCCGGAGGCCTAGATCCGCTGTTCCCGAAGCAGCTCCTGCACCAGCTTGCCCACGGCCGCCGGAATGTCCGCCTCGGAATCCGCCTCGGCATGGGCGGTGGCGACATCGGTACCCAGATTGACTGCGATGGCGATCAGGCCGTGGGCCATGAGCAACTGGGCGGTGCGACGACGGTCGTCGGCGTTGCTGGCGTCGTCCTCGTCCAGGACCACCGAGGTCTTGCCCTGGTCAAACAGGGCCCGCTCGACGGCCAGGGCCAGCGCCGGTGCCTGCTTGCCGTTACAGGCGATGATGGCCGGGCGCTGGGCCAGGCGTCGGCTGCGTTCCTCGCTGGTGACCGGGTCCATGGATTCGGCGCCATCGGCATTGCCGGCAATCATGCCCGCACCGATGGTGACGTTGGTCAGCCGGTCAATCACAATGAAGCTGCCGGTGGCGTGATTACGGCCATAGGCGTCGTAGGCCACCGGCTGGCTCAGGGTGAGTTCGCACAGGCCGATCTCGTTGAGCTGCAGGGCCGACGGGTCGGGCTGCTGCTCCAGGGTGTTGACGTCGGTCTGGTGGTGGATCTTCTTGACCGTACCCGACGTGAAGGTGGGGCCCAGCTTGATGTCATACAGGCGGCCGGTTTCCAGGGGGGCGTCGGTCATCCAGACGATGTTGGCGTTGAAGCGGTTGCCCACCTCGGGCTCGTCTTCGGGCTTCACCAGCATGTCGCCACGGCTGATGTCGATTTCGTCGTTCAGGGTCAGGGTGACGGCCTGGTCGATGTACGCCTCGTCCAGGTGGCCCTCGAACGAGACGACCTCCTTGACGGTGCTGGTGCGCCGGGACGGTAGCGCCATGACCTCGTCACCCGGACGGATGACGCCGGAGGCGATGGTACCGCAGAAGCCACGGAAATCGAGATTGGGGCGGTTGACGTACTGCACCGGGAAGCGGAAGTGCTCCAGGTTCTTGTCCCGGGAAACCTCCACGGTTTCCAGGATTTCCATCAGCGGCTGGCCGGAGAACCAGGGCGTGTTCTCGCTGCGGCTGACCACGTTGTCGCCCTCCAGGGCGGACATGGGCACAAACCGTACGTCTTTCAGGCCAAGCTGATCGGCGAACGCCAGGTAATCCTGCTTGATTTCCTCGAAACGCTCCTCGCTGTAATCCACCAGATCCATCTTGTTGATGGCGACCACAATGTGGCGAATGCCCAGCAGGGAGGCGATGTACGAGTGGCGACGGGTCTGGGTCATCACGCCGTGGCGGGCGTCGATCATCAGGATCGCCAGCTGCGCGGTGGAGGCGCCGGTGGCCATGTTGCGGGTGTACTGCTCGTGCCCCGGGGTGTCCGCGATGATGAACTTGCGCTTGTCGGTGGAGAAGTAGCGGTAGGCGACATCGATGGTGATGCCCTGTTCCCGCTCGGCCTGCAGGCCATCCACCAGCAGGGCCAGGTCTAGCTTCTCGCCGGTGGTGCCCATCTTGGCGCTGTCCGACTTCAGACTCGCCATGTGATCTTCGTAGATCATCTTGGTGTCGTGGAGCAGGCGGCCGATCAGGGTGGATTTGCCGTCGTCAACGCTGCCGCAGGTCAGCAGCCGCAGCAGCTCCTTGTTTTCGTGCTGTTTCAGGTAGGCCTGAATATCTTCAGCGATGAGGTCTGACTGATGTGACATGAATAAATTCCTTAGAAATAACCTTCACGCTTTTTCTGTTCCATGGAGCCGGCGGAGTCGTGGTCGATAACCCGGCCCTGACGCTCGGAACTGGTGGCCAGCAGCATTTCCTGAATGATGTCCGGCAGTGTCTTGGCTTCGGACTCGATGGCGCCGGTCAGGGGGTAGCAGCCCAGGGTGCGGAAGCGCACCGACTTCATCATCGGCTTTTCGCCTTCCTTCAGCGGCATGCGGTCATCGTCCACCATGATCAGGGTGCCGTCTCGCTCCACCACCGGTCGCTCGGCGGCGAAGTACAGCGGCACGATGTCGATGTTTTCCAGGTAGATGTACTGCCAGATGTCCAGCTCGGTCCAGTTGGACAGTGGGAACACCCGGATGCTCTCGCCCTTGTTGATCTTGCCGTTGTAGATGTTCCACAGCTCGGGGCGCTGGTTCTTGGGGTCCCAGCGGTGGTATTCGTCACGGAAGGAGTAGACCCGTTCCTTGGCGCGGGACTTCTCCTCGTCGCGGCGGGCGCCACCAAAGGCGGCGTCGAACTTGTACTTGTCCAGGGCCTGCTTCAGGGCCTGGGTCTTCATCACATCGGTGTGCTTGGCACTGCCGTGGGTGAAGGGACCAATGCCCTGTTTTACCCCGTCCTCGTTGATGTGCACGATCAGATCCAGACCGTACTTGCTGACCTGCTTGTCGCGGAATTCAATCATGTCCTTGAACTTCCACGTGGTATCGACGTGCATCAGGGGGAACGGTGGTTTCCCCGGCGCGAAGGCCTTGCGGGCAAGGTGGAGCATGACCGCCGAGTCTTTACCGATGGAGTAAAGCATGACGGGATTATCGAACTCAGCTGCCACTTCCCGAATGATGTGGATGCTTTCCGCTTCCAGCTGTTTGAGGTGAGTCAGATTGTAACTGGTCATCGTAAGGTTTTACCGATTGCCGTGGGCGTATGAATCCGGCAACTATACCAGAGTTGGGGTAGGCATAAGAAGGTGATCAACTAGAGTTTGGGGGCATAACAATATGCTCCCTGGCAACGTTTTTGTTTGACCTGGAGCGGGGGGCTGCGTGGTGGGGGAAGGCCCGGTCAGAGCCGGGGAAGGGGTTAACCCAATGACGTGGCGAGTAGGCGGCTGACGTATTGGTCCAGGTAGTCGTAGCCGTTGTCCCGGAATTCGCTGAACTGCACGCCCAGGTGAAATTCGTCCCGGGAGACCCGGCGCAGGTGCACGATGTGGCCATCGGCGCAGACGGAGACGGTCTGTGCGGCAACCACCGGCACGGCAAAGCGGGTGGACACCTGAATCCATTGACCGGGCGCCGGGGCTGTCTGGCCCGGGATCAGCTGGCGGACGGTCTCCAGGTTGCATCGCAGCATGACGCCGGTGCGGGACAGGTTGGCGGCTTCGCAGCGCAATTCCTCACCGGCCGGGTTGCTGACGGTGACTTCCAGCTCAACATCGACCCGCTGTTGGTTGCGTAGGTTGGGCTTGCTGGACGATGCTCTCATGGCAACTTGCCTGGTCAAAATTGGCTGCGATTGTATGGCCTTTCCCATGGTACAGAATCCCGGCTTGAAAACTTGGCTAAGCTCCTGAAAGTTTAGTGGTTTAAAAAATGAACAGCAAGTCATGTGTCGTGTTTGTGGTCGGCTTTGTGATGGGGTTCGTGCTTCCGGTGTCGGTGTAATGCCCGGATAAAGGTGATTTTTCATTGGGATGGCCCGGGCTGCTGCGTTAAAATGCCGCTCTATTTTTGAACAGCGTCCCTGATGAATTATGACTAACAAGCCAGATACATCCGCCACCGGCAGCGGTAAAGTCGGTTTTATCAGCCTCGGTTGTCCCAAGGCCCTGGTGGACTCCGAGCGGATCCTGACCCAGTTGCGCCAGGACGGCTACGATGTGGTGCCCACCTACGAAGACGCGGATGTGGTGGTGGTGAATACCTGTGGCTTCATCGATGCGGCCAAGCAGGAGTCGCTGGATGCCATCGGTGAGGCCATCAGCGAGAATGGCAAGGTCATCGTGACCGGGTGTATGGGGGTGGAAGAGGAACGCATTCGCGAGTCCCATCCCGGCGTGCTGGCCGTCTCCGGTCCTCATGCCTATGAGGAAGTGGTCGGAGCCGTGCATGAATACGTGCCGCCAAAGAAAGATCATGACCCCTTCGTGGATCTGATGCCCCCCCAGGGCATCAAGCTGACGCCGCGTCATTATGCCTACCTGAAGATTTCCGAAGGCTGCAACCACCGCTGTACCTTCTGCATCATTCCCTCCATGCGGGGGGATCTGGTCAGCCGTCCGATCGGGGAGGTCATGGACGAGGCCAAACGGCTGGTGGACGCCGGGGTGAAGGAGTTGCTGGTGATTTCCCAGGACACCAGCGCCTACGGCGTCGACATCAAGTACCGCACCGGCTTCTGGCAGGGGCGGCCATTGAAGACCAAGATGCAGGCGCTGTGTGAGGCGCTGGGCGAGCTGGGGGTGTGGGTGCGATTGCACTACGTCTATCCCTATCCCCACGTGGATGACGTGATTCCGCTGATGGCCGAGGGCAAGGTTCTGCCGTACCTGGATATCCCTTTCCAGCACGCCAGCCCCAAGGTGCTCAAGGCCATGAAGCGGCCCGCTCACGACAGCAAGACCCTGGAGCGCATTCGCAAGTGGCGGGAGATATGCCCGGAACTGACCATCCGCTCCACCTTTATAGTGGGCTTCCCGGGGGAGACCGAAGAAGACTTCCAGTACCTGCTGGACTGGCTGGACGAGGCCCAGCTGGACCGGGTGGGTGCGTTCAAATACAGTCCGGTGGACGGTGCCCCGGCCAACGAGCTGGACGGCGCGGTGCCGGAAGAGGTGAAAGAGGAGCGTCTGGCGCGGTTCATGGCCAAGCAGGCCGAGATCTCGGCGGCCCGGCTGCAGGCCAAAATCGGCAAGACCCTCGAGGTCCTGATCGACGAGGTGGACGAGGAGGGCGCCATTGGTCGCTCCAAGGCGGATGCGCCGGAGATCGACGGCATGGTGTATCTCAATGGCGAGACCGGGCTACAGCCCGGGCAGCTGGTGACTGCCGTGGTTGAACATGCCGATGAGCATGATTTGTGGGCAGTGCTTGCCGATTCGTAACAGCGCCAATAAAGACCGAGTCAGGGTGACCTGACTCGGCCGTTCGAGCTTCCTTAGCCTTCGAGTTTCTTCTTGAGAATCTCGGTAAACAGCTTCGGGTTGCCCTGGCCCTTCGAAGCCTTCATCAGTGGCCCCATAAAGCCGCCCATCAGCTTCTTGCGTTTCTTCTCGTCGGCTTCCTGGTACTGCTGGATCTGATCCGGCATGCCGGCCAGCACCTCATCCACCATCTTCTCCAGTTCGCCGGTGTCGGAGACCTGTTTCAGGCCCTTGGCGTCGATGATGGCGTCGACCTTGTCGTTCTCACCGGTCCACAGGGCTTCGAACACTTTCTTGGCACCGGCGGAGGAGACCGAATCGTCGGCGATGCGGACGATCAGGTCGCCCAGTTGGGCGCCGCTGATGGGCGAGTCGACCACTGCTTTGTCTTCCGCATTCAGGCGGGCGGAGAATTCGCCAAGCACCCAGTTGGCCGCCAGTTTGGCGTCCTTGCCGCGATCGGCGGCAGCCTCGAAGAACCGGGCCAGGTTGGCATCGCCACTGAGCAGGCCGGCGTCGTAGTCGTTGAGGCCATACTGCTCCTTGAACCGCGCCTTGCGGGCGTCCGGCAGTTCCGGCAGGCGGCTGCGGCACTGCTCGATAAAGGTGTCGTCGATCTCCACCGGCAGCAGGTCCGGGCAGGGGAAGTAGCGGTAGTCGTTGGCTTCTTCCTTGGTCCGCATGGAGCGGGACTCGTCCCGGTCGCCGTTGTACAGGCGGGTTTCCTGAACGATCTCGCCGCCGTCCTCCAGGATCTCCATCTGCCGCTCGATTTCGTGGGCGATGGCCTGTTCCATGAAGCGGAAGGAGTTGAGGTTCTTGGTCTCGGTGCGGGTGCCGAATTCCTCCTGGCCCTGGGGCTTGAGGGAGATGTTGACGTCGAATCGCATCGAGCCCTGGGACATGTCGCCGTCGCAGATGCCCAGTGAGGTCACCAGGCTGTGCAGCTTCTTGGCGAAGGCCACGGCCTCCTCGGCGCTGCGCATGTCCGGTTCGGTGACCACCTCAATCAGTGGGGTGCCGGCACGGTTCAGGTCGATGCCGGACATGCCATGAAAGTCCTCGTGGAGCGACTTGCCAGCATCTTCCTCCAGGTGGGCATGGTGGATGCGGATGGTCTTGGTGCTGCCGTCCGGCAGGTCGATCTCGACGTGGCCGGGGCCGACGATGGGTTGGGCCAGCTGGGTAGTCTGGTAGCCCTTGGGCAGGTCCGGGTAGAAGTAGTTCTTGCGCTCGAACACCGAGCGCCGGCCGATCTCCGCATCGATGGCCAGGCCGAACATCACCGCATAACGGAAGGCCTCCTCGTTGGGGACCGGCAGGGTGCCGGGCATGGCCAGGTCGACCGCGTTGGCCTGGGTGTTGGGCTCGGCACCGTAGGCGGTGCTGGAGCCGGAAAAGATCTTGGTCTTGGTGGCGAGCTGAACGTGGATTTCCAGCCCGATTACGACATCCCATTGCATGGTGCTTGGTCTCCTGTTTGCCCGCTTATTCCGGTGTACGCTGATGCCAGTCGGTCACTTGCTGATACTGGTGTGCCGCATTCAGCAGGCGGGCCTCGGAAAAGTAGTCGCCAATGATCTGCAGGCCCACCGGCAGGCCGTCAACCAGTCCCGCTGGCAGCGACAGTGCCGGCAGTCCCGCCAGGTTCACCGCGATGGTGAAGATGTCCTCCAGGTACATGGTGACCGGGTCGTTGGCCTTCTCGCCCGTGGCGAACGCCGGCGATGGGCAGGTGGGGCTCATCAGTACATCGACGTCCTTGAGGGCGTTGACGAAGTCCTGCTGGATCAACCGGCGCACCTTCTGGGCCTTGAGGTAGTAGGCGTCGTAGTAGCCGGCGGAGAGGGCGTAGCTGCCCACCAGGATGCGCCGTTTGACCTCCGCGCCGAAGCCTTCCTCGCGGGTGCGGGTGTACAGGTCCAGCAGATCCCGGGGATCTTCGCAGCGGTAGCCGTAGCGGACACCGTCGAAGCGGGACAGGTTGGCGGAGGCCTCCGCCGGTGCAATCACGTAGTAGGCCGCAATGGCCAGGTTGGCGTTGGGCAGGGACACTTCCTTCACCGTGGCGCCGAGTTGCTCGTATTCGGCGATGGCATCTCGGATGGTCTGCGCCATGGCCGGACTGAGCTGGTCGGTGAAGTACTCCTTGGGCAGGCCGATTTTCAGCCCCGTCAATGGCTCCTGGAGGGTGGCGGTGTAATCCGGCACGGCCCGGTCGATGCAGGTGGAGTCCTTGGCGTCGTAGCCGGCCATGACGTTAAGCATCATCGCGTTGTCTTCGGCGGTGCGGGCCATGGTGCCGGCCTGGTCCAGGCTGGAGGCGAAGGCAATCATGCCGTAGCGGGAGACCCGGCCATAGGTGGGCTTCAGGCCGGTCACGCCGCACAGGGCCGCCGGCTGGCGGATCGAGCCGCCGGTGTCGGTGGCGGTTGCTGCTGGTGCCAGGCGGGCTGCCACTGCAGCGGCAGATCCACCGGAGGAGCCGCCCGGCACCAGGTCGCTACCCCAGGGGTTGGTGGCGGCGCCAAAGTAACTGGTTTCGTTGGACGACCCCATGGCGAACTCGTCCATGTTGGTCTTGCCCAGGCAGACCGCGCCGGCGTCACGGAAGTTGGCAGTGACGGTGGCGTCGTAGGGCGGCACGAAGTTTTCCAGCATTTTCGAGGCGCAGGTGGTGCGTACGCCGTTGGTACAGAAAATGTCCTTGTGGGCAAACGGTATTCCGGTCCAGGGCGTGGCATCGCCCTGGCGGCGTCGTTCATCGGCCTTGCGGGCGTCGGCCAGCGCCTCATCCTCGCACACGGTAATGAAGCTGTTGTACTTGCTGTCTTCCTGTTTGATGCGGTCGAGGAAGTGCTGGGTCAGCTCGACGCTGGAGACCTCGCCGGCCGCCAGGTCGCGGGAAAGTTCGGCTACGGATTTGTTATGCATTGCGGGTTCCTGGAGAAACTGGGTTTAGTCAATCACTTTGGGGACCAGGTAGAGACCGGCTTCGGTGGCCGGGGCGATGGCCTGAAACGCCTCGCGCTGATTGGTCTCAGTCACTTCATCGGCGCGGAGTTTCTGCACCGCGTCCAGAGGATGCGCCATGGGCTCGGTGTTCTCGGTATTGGCGCTCTGGAGCTGATCCACCAGGTTGAGGATGTTGCCGAGGTCTTTTTCCAGCTCAGAGACCTGCTGCTCGTCCACCCGGATACGAGCCAGCATGGCAACTTTTTCGACGTCTTCGCGGGAAATGGTCACGCATTGTCTCCCAGGTAAATGAAATGTCTGTAAGGTCCGATACTTGCGCCGGGTCGAGGTGGAATGAATGGCCCACTCGCCCCGGACGGCTGATAGCGGGCCGGGCAAAGGGGGTATGGTAACAGATTCGGGGTACATCGCGAGGGGCAGTTGGCCCGCAAATTGCCTCGCCAGGCCCTCTCGCGCCTTGCCTGTGGGGGTGCTCACTGCTAAAGTTGCCGCATCATTTCTGCGACTGCACTTCTCAGGTTGAAAAAACACGAATGTTGATTAAAAAAATCCGAGGTCTATTTTCCAGCGATCTGTCCATCGACCTGGGCACCGCCAACACGCTTATCTATGTTCGCGACCGCGGCATTGTGCTGGACGAGCCGTCCGTGGTGGCCATCCGCACCAACAATGCCCAGAAGTCCGTTGCGGCGGTGGGGACCGAGGCCAAGCGGATGCTGGGGCGGACGCCTGGAAACATTACCGCCATCCGGCCGCTCAAGGATGGTGTGATCGCAGATTTCGTGGTGACCGAGAAAATGCTCCAGCATTTCATTCACAAGGTCCACGAAAACAGCTTTATTACGCCGAGCCCTCGGGTACTGGTGTGCGTGCCCAGTAAATCCACCCAGGTGGAACGCAAGGCCATTCGCGAGTCCGCGCTGGGCGCCGGGGCCCGTGAAGTGTTCCTGATTGAAGAGCCCATGGCCGCGGCCATCGGTGCCGGACTGCCGGTGGAAGAGGCCAGCGGTTCGATGATTGTGGACATTGGCGGTGGTACCACGGAAATTGCGATCATCTCCCTCAACGGCATTGTCTACGCCGAATCCGTGCGGGTGGGCGGTGACAAGTTCGACGAAGCGATCGTCACTTACGTGCGTCGCAACTACGGTAGCCTGATTGGTGACACCACCGCCGAGCGCATCAAGCACGAGATCGGCTGCGCCTATGAGGGCGTGGAGATCCGCGAGATCGACGTGCGCGGCCGTAACCTGGCCGAGGGTGTGCCCCGCGCCTTCACCCTCAACAGTGAGGAGATCCTGGACGCCCTGCAGGAATCCCTGGCGCAGATTGTCCAAACCGTGAAGAGTGCGCTGGAGCAGTCACCCCCCGAGCTGGCCTCGGACATCGCCGAGCGCGGCATTGTGCTGACCGGTGGCGGCGCCCTGCTGCGTGGCCTGGACAAGCTGATCAGCGAAGAAACCGGCCTTCCGGTGATCATCGCCGAGGATCCGCTGACCTGCGTTGCCCGGGGGGGCGGCAAGGCCCTCGAGGTCATCGACCGCAGCGGAATCGGAATGTTTTCCCCGGAGGGGTAACGGTGCTATCGGCACAATTCCCGATGCCTGCCGACCCACAGCCGCCGCAACTGTTCCGTCAGGGTGATTCGTTGACGCCACGGAACACTTGCGGCGGTTGTCGTATCTACACTGGTCAAGACGGGAGGAGGAGTTCCCATTAAGACCATTTTTGTTCAGGGGCCCATCCCCGGCTTTCGTCTGTTTCTGGTTATTGTGGTTTCGGTTGCGCTGATCGTGGCCGATGGCCGGGTGGACCAGGTGCAGGCCGTACGCAGTGCCATCGGCACTGGACTGGCTCCGGTGTACTGGCTGGGTAACGCGCCATCCCAGTTCAGTGACTGGGTCTCGGGCCTGTTCACCACCCGCGAAGACCTGCTGGAAGAGAACGACGCCCTCAAGGCCCGCCTGTTGATCCTGGAGCGGCGGGCGCTGAAGTATGCCGCGCTGGCCGCAGAGAACAACGAGCTGCGCCGGCTGATGAACTCCTCGGATGTGCTGGACGATCGGGTGATTGTGGCCGAGGTGGTCAGTGTCTCCCCGGATCCGTTTTCCCATGAGGTGGTGATTAACAAAGGCAGTCGTGACGGGGTGGAGGTCGGCCAAGCCATTCTGGATGCCACCGGTTTGATGGGGCAGGTCCAGCAGACCAGCAGCTTTACCTCCCAGGTGCTGCTGATTTCCGATAGCAGTCACGCGGTGCCGGTGGAAGTGGTGCGCAACGGCTTACGTGCCATCCTGCTGGGTAACGGCAACATCAATACCCTGGAGCTGGTTCATGTGCCGGACACCGCCGATATTCGGGAGGGCGACCTGCTGGTCAGCTCCGGCCTGGGCGGTCGCTTCCCCAAGGGCTACCCGGTGGCTGAGGTGGTCTCCATCCGCAAAGATCCCGGGGAGCCGTTCATGCAGATAGAAGCCTCGCCCAAGGCAGAGCTGAGCCGCAGTGAGATGGTGCTGGTGGTGTTCAGTCAGAACCAGCAGGCCATCCAGCAACCGTCGCAGGGGGCGGGCGAAGAGGAAGCGCCTGGGGCGCCCGCTGAGCCGGGAGGGCAGGACTAATGCTGTCGGTCATCAGTTACCCGGTCTTTGGAATCAGCATTCTGGTCGGGCTGGTGCTCAGCATCTCCCTGTTTCCCCTGGACTGGTTCGAGTTCCGGCCGGAATGGCTGGGTTTGCTGGTGTTTTACTGGACGTTCCGGGCGCCTGCCCAGTTCGGTATCCTGTTGGCGTGGTGTCTGGGGCTGCTGCTGGATGTCCTGGAGGCCACTCCGTTAGGGGTTAACGCCGTGGCCATGGCAATGATCGCGTTCCTGGTGCTGACCATTCACCAGCGCCTGCGGATGTTTCCCATGCCCCAGCAATGTGCGATGGTGTTCCTGCTGTTGGGCATCAACCAGATGCTCGTGCATTTTATCAAGCAGATGCTCGGTGCGGACGACGCCGGTTTCAGTTACCTTTGGCCGGCGCTGACCAGTGCGGTCATTTGGCCACCGCTGTGCGTGTTGCTGGACGGTCTTAATCGAAAACTGGGATAGGAAGTTCCCATGTCGTTGATTGTACTTGCTTCGGCGTCTCCCCGGCGCGCGGAGCTGCTCACCCAGATGGGGGTGGGCTATACGGTTTCTCCCGCCCACATCGATGAAACTCCCCGGCCGAACGAGGCTCCAAGTCAGTACGTCCAGCGAATGGCGCGGGAGAAGGCGCTGGCCGTTTACCGGGACGACGATGGTATTGTGGTCGGGGCGGATACCAGCGTGGTGCTTGCGGAGCGGATCCTCGGTAAACCCAACTCAGCGGCGGAGGCAGTCGCGATGCTGCAGGCGCTGTCCGGCGCCCACCATCAGGTGCTGACGGCGGTGGCCGTTGCCACCCGGGGCGAATGCCGGGTCAAGCTGGTGACCACCGACGTCAGGTTTCGGGCCCTGTCGGGGGAAGAGATCGAGGCCTATGTGGCCACCGGCGAACCCATGGACAAGGCCGGCAGCTATGGTATCCAGGGCCTGGGCGGTATATTCGTGGATCATATCCGCGGCAGTTACAGTGCGGTAGTGGGCCTGCCGCTGCAGGAGACCGCAGAGCTGCTGGCGGCGGCCGGTCTGCCGGTGTGGCAGGCCTGGCGTAGGAATGCCTGAACCAGAATGACAATAATGTGAGCAAGACTGAGAACGGAGAGACTCAATGAGCGAAGAAATCCTGATCAACGTGACACCGGTCGAAACCAGGGTAGCTCTGGTGGAGAACGGTATGCTTCAGGAAGCCTACATTGAGCGGACCAGTCGCAAGGGCATTGTTGGCAATATCTACCGGGGCAAGGTGGTGCGGGTGTTGCCGGGCATGGAAGCGGCATTCGTCGATATTGGCCTGGAGCGGGCGGCGTTTATCCACGCCTCGGATGTGGTCAACGGCCAGAGCAATGATGATGAGGCGAGCGACGCCCCCAAGACCGTACCGGATATCCGGTCGCTGCTCCGGGAAGGGCAATCGCTGGTGGTGCAGGTGACCAAAGACCCCATCGGCACCAAGGGGGCGCGCCTGACCACCCAGCTGTCGATTCCCTCCCGTTACCTGGTGTTCATGCCGGGGGTGAACCACATCGGCATTTCACAGCGGATTGAAGACGACAACGAGCGGGCTCGCCTCAAGGGCATCGTTGAGGAAGAAGCCGCTGCACAGGGCGAAATCCAGGGTGGCTACATCATTCGCACCGCAGCGGAATCGGCGCCGTCGGAAGACCTGATCGGCGACATGAAATACCTGCACCGGCTCAGTCACTCCATTCATGACCGCATCGGCCGGGTCGACGCGCCCTCGGTGGTCTACCAGGACCTGCCCCTGTTCATCAGAACCATCCGCGACCTGATCCGCCCCCAGACCGAAAAGGTCCGCATCGACAGCCGTGAAAGCCACCAGCGGGTAGTGGAGTTTGTCGAGGAGTTTGTGTCCGAGTTTGCCGACAAGGTGGAGTACTACCCCGGAGAACGGCCCATCTTCGATCTTTACAGTGTCGAGGACGAAATCCAGAAGGCGCTGAGTCGCAAGGTCCAGCTCAAGTCCGGAGGCTATGTCATCATCGATCAGACCGAGGCGATGACCACCATCGACATCAACACCGGGGCTTTCGTGGGCCACCGCAACCTGGAAGAAACGATCTTCAAGACCAACCTGGAAGCGGCTCGCGCCATCAGCCGGCAACTGCGGTTGCGTAATCTCGGCGGCATCATCATCATCGATTTCATCGACATGGAAGACAGCGAGCACCAGCGTCAGGTCCACCGGATGCTGGAAAAGATGCTGGAGCGGGATCACGCCAAAACCAAGATCACCGGCGTCTCCGAACTGGGGCTGGTGGAAATGACCCGTAAGCGCACCACCGAGAGCCTGGGGCAGGTGCTGTGCGAGCCCTGCCCGGTCTGCGATGGCCGGGGCTTCCTCAAGACCGCCGAGACCGTCTGCTACGAGATCTTCCGGGAGATCTTGCGGGTCAACCGGGCGTACGAGGCCGAGAGCTACCTGGTCATGGCGTCCCAGAGCGTGGTGGATCGCCTGCTGGATGAAGAGTCTGACAACGTTGCCGATCTTGAAACGTTCATCAGCAAGACCATTCGTTTCCAGGTTGAGCCGTTCTACAGCCAGGAACAGTACGATGTGGTATTGCTCTGAGGTGAGGCTGCAGCACCCTGGCGGAAACCATGTCCGGACGTAACCCCGTGGACACCGACGGTGGGCGCCCGCTGACGGTACTCCAGCGGCTGGCGGGCCTGGTGTGGTGGCTGGTGGTCACGGCACTGGTGTTGCTGGCGCTGTACGCCGGTCTGGGTCGTCAGGTGACCCAGAACATTGACAGCTACCGGGAACGTATCGAGCAGACCCTGTCCACCCAGCTCGGTTATGCGGTGACCATCGATTCCCTCAGCGCCCGCTGGAATTGGCTTGACCCAATCGTTGAGGCAAAAGGCATCCAGGTCCACGCCGGGCCCGACCCGTCCGCTGACCTGCTGGCGCAACTGCGTTTCCTGAATATCCGGCTTGACAGTCTGACCTCGTTGCTGCGACGGCGGGTGGTCTTCGGCGAGTTTGCCGCCGATGGCCTGGAGCTGACCCTGGTCCAGTCGGAAGACGGTCGCATCCGCCTTCAGGGCATGAAGCCGGCCGCCCCCTTGTCCCCGAACCAGCAGCCCCAGGAGGGCAACTGGTTCACCCGCGCCGGGCAGTGGGTATCCAATCCCTCGGTGCGCATTACCCGGGTGAACCTGGCGGTGCGTACCCCGGATGGCCAGCAGAAGAACATCGACATTCCCCAGTTGGACCTGAACTACACGCGGGGGCTGTTCTCCGCCTCCGGGCGGGCCATGCAGGCGGGGACCACCCAGCAACTGGCCAGTTTTACCCTGTTGGGGTTGCATTTCTTCCGCGGTGATTTCACCGGCCAGCTCCACGTTGGCGTCAGCTCTGGCCGGCTGTTCGACGGCCTGGTGGGCAATTACGGCTGGCGAGGGGTGAGCATCGAGGGATTTGATGTCGGCGGCCAGGCCTGGCTCACCTTCCGCAACGGCTTGCTGGAACAGATGACCGGCCACCTGGAGGTGCCCTTCCTGCAATTGCGGGCCCAGCAGGAGCCCCTGGCGCCGGTGGAAAACCTGGCGCTGGAATTTGGCTGGCGGGCACGGCAGCCGGTAGAACGAAACAGCCTGCTGGGCGGGGAGCTGCACCTGCGCAACATCCGCTGGCAGTGGCTGGAGGATCGGGCGGAGGGGTTCGACCTTCGCCTGACCCATCACAATCAGGCCATCAATGCCTATGCCGACGGCGTGCCCCTGGGACCTCTGGGCCGGCTGGCCGGCAGACTCGGCATCCTGCCGGAACGGGCGAGTGCGGCCCTGCAGGGTTATCAGCCCGAGGGACGCCTCGACGATCTCCGGTTAACGATCCCCACCGGCCCGGAAGGACCGGCGTTCGGATTGCTGGCCTCACTGAATGACGTGAGTGTCCAGGCCCATCGTGGCGCGCCGGAGATTACCGGTGCGGTGGGCAGGGTTTCTGCCAACCGCTACGGTGGCACCGTCGATGTCTCCGGGCCGGACATCACTCTGGGTTTTCCCCTGTTGTATGAGGACCGCTGGCACCTGAACCAGGCCCAGGCGAGGGTGTCCTGGCGAGTGGATGGGCCCTTGATCCGTGTGTTCTCGGACACCATCCAGCTGCAATACGGCGAACAGACCGAGCTGGAGGGTGCCTTTGATCTGCGTCTGGACCGGGAAGGGGAGGATAACCTGGGGCTCAGGGTGGCGGTGCGCAATGGCACTGCCGATATGCTCGCCAGCTTCGTGCCGAGCAAGAAGGTCAAGCCCGAGCTGTATCAGTGGTTGACCCAGGCCATACCCCATGCCCGCATCGAGCAGGGGGTGTTCTTTGGTCACGGCCAGGTTAACCGGGGCGCGCCCAGGCGCTCCTTCACCACGTCCATGGCGTACAGGTTCAGCGAGGGGGTGGTGCGCTACGCCGACGAGTGGCCCGAAGTACGGGAAGCCCGTGGCACCGTCGTGGTCCACGATGGGGCGACCGAGGTACGGCTGGATTCTGCCCAAACCGGTGGCCTGGCGGTCGCGGACACCTTGGTGCGCGCCGCGATCGAGGAGGCGGGCGTCACGGTCCGGGTAGAGACCAAGGCCGAGGTACCGGGGACGGCGGTTACCTACTGGCTGGCGAACACGCCGTTGGGTGAGCTTTCCGGTCTGGGTGCCGATACCGTCGAGGTGGCCGGCCAGTATCAGCTCGACCTGGGCCTGACGATCCCCCTCTCCGGCGAGCGTGAGGTTGGCGTGAGGCTCGCCGCGACGACGTCCAATGGTCAGGTCCATTACCCGGCTGCCGGTCTGGATTGGAGCCATCTCGCCGGTCGGGTGGAGTTTGACAGTGCCACAGGCTTTCAGGGCCCCCACCTCGCCGGACGCTTCATGGGGCAGCCAGTCACGTTGGGACTGGAGTACAGTCCAGAGCGTCACCGGTTCGTGCTGTCCCAGGCGGGGGAGCTGGGCGTCAGCAATTTCTTTGACCTGCTTTCGCAGCCACCTCCCAGGGGAGCCGGAATCGCCGGCAGGTTCACCTACAGCGCACGATTGGGCCTGGCCCGGGGGGCTGCCCCGGAGTTGTCGCTGTATAGCAGCCTGCTGGGGACGGAAATTGACTGGCCGGAGCCCATCGGCAAGCCTGCCCGGGAGTTCGCGCCGGTGAAGGCGGTCCTGGCGCCGGGAGAAACCGGTCAGTTGCTGCTGTCCGGGGTCTGGCAGGACCGGCTGGCGTTTCGCCTGGCCTGGAGCGAGGGCGTGTTTGACCGGGGGCACCTGGTGTTTGGCTCCCAGTCCGCGGAACTGGTGGCGGCGCCGGGGCTCACCCTGTCCGGGCGGGTACCGCGTGTGGACGTGGACGAGTGGAGCGATCGCTGGGGACGGCTGAGTCCCGGGGAGGAGGGGAAGGTCTCAACGGCATACGGCGAGGGAGTCGATCAGTGGCTCAACTCGATTACCCTGTCCATCGACCAGTTGGGGATGCTCGGCCAGACGTTTCCCAACGTGCAGGTCACCGCCCGTCCGGAACCGGGACGTTGGCACATTGATACCCGTTCCGCGCGGGCAACTGGCCGGATCACCCTGCCGCTGGATAAGTCCGAGGGGGTGGATGTCCGCCTGGAATCGCTCACCCTCATGGGTAACGACAGTGAGGCAACGGCTCAACCGACCCTGACCGCCGCCCAGCAGGTGGATGCCTTTCGGGCCATGGCCATGGAGGGGTGGCCGAACGTCAGGATCAGGATCAAGACCCTGCAGATGGATGACCGCCCCCTGGGCAGTTGGTCGTTCACCCTGCGACCGCGGGCCCAGGCCCTCCAGATCGACGCCCTGACCGGCAAACTGGGGTCCCTCAATTTCAGCGGAGAGATGTGGTGGGACATCCTCGACGGTAGCCAGGTTACCCGGCTGACGGGCGAGGTGTCGGGGCAGGACCTTGGCGACATGGCGCTGTTGGTCGGAGCCCAGGCGCCGTTGAAGAATGAGAGCAGCCAACTGGTTCTGGACCTGACCTGGCCGGGCCGGCCGGACGATTTCCAACTTGCCCGGCTGGAGGGTGAAGTAGGCATACGGCTCGATGACGGCGTTATTCTGGAGCGGAACAACACCGCTCAGTTATTCCGGCTGTTCAACATCCTGAATGCTGACACCGTTTGGCGTCGGTTGAAGCTGGATTTTTCCGACCTGTATGAGGCGGGGGTGGCCTTCGATGCGATCTCGGGGACCGCCCGGCTTGAGGACGGCGTTCTGAACTGGGCGCCGGAACTGCAGATCGTCGGGCCTTCGGGGGCCTTCAAACTGTCCGGTTCCACCAACCTGATCGACGAATCCCTGGATATGCGCATGGTGGTGGTGCTGCCACTCACCCAGAACCTGCCCCTGGCGGCCCTGTTGATGGGGGCCTCGGCACCCATCGGCGGAGCCCTGTTCGTGTTGGACAAGGTGCTGGGTGATCCGTTGAGCCGTCTTACCAGCGCCACCTATAGTGTTAAGGGCAGTTGGGACCAGCCGGAGGTCAGCCTGCGAAGCGTCTTTGATACCGGTAATTGATGTTCAACCTGGATACACCGGAGGTCGGCATGGATAAAGACAGGTCACACACGGCGGCCACCGTGGCCGCCATTCAGATGGTCAGCGGCGCAGACCTGCAGGCCAACCTGCAGGAGGCCGGGGATTTGCTGGCCGCATCGGCGAAGGCCGGCGCCCGGGTGGTGGTGTTGCCGGAAAACTTCGCGGTGCTGAGAACGGCGCAAATGGTGGCTCAGGGCCAAAGGGAGTGTGAGGGGGTGGGGGAGATTCGCGCCTTCCTGGCGCAGCAGGCCCGACGGTTGGGAGTGTGGATCGTTGGCGGCTCGCTGCCGCTGGCGAATCGAACCGACGGTTCGGGCATTGACGGTCGGGTACGGGCCAGTTGCCTGGTCTATGACGACCGCGGGCAGGAGGTCGCCCGCTATGACAAGATCCACCTGTTCGACGCCCGGGTGGACGATGCCCATGGCCAGTATCGGGAATCGGACACCTTCGAACCCGGTCAGGACCTGGTCACTGTGGACACCCCCGCCGGTGTACTGGGGCTGGCAATCTGTTACGACCTGCGCTTCCCCGAGTTGTTCCGGGCATTGCGGGCGAAGGGTGCGGAATGGGTGGCCCTGCCCAGCGCCTTCACCTACCTGACCGGCGCGGCGCATTGGCATGCGCTGATCCGCGCCCGGGCCATCGAGAACCAGGTCTGGATGGTGGCGGCCGGTCAGGGAGGGCACAATAGCTCACGCCGGCGTACCTACGGTCATTCGATGATTGTCGACCCCTGGGGGGCGGTGGTGGCTGAACGGCAGAGTGACGGCCCGGGGTGGGTGAGTGGCGAGCTCACCCTCGAGCGGTTGGCGGAAGTACGCCAGCAGATGCCGGTGTGGGAGCATCGACGGTTGTAGCTTAAGGCTGCTCGCCCTCGTCGATGCACTCCCGCAGGTAGCGGAACAGTTTCTTGCTCTGCCCGGTGTTCTTTTCCTTCTGTGCGTCCCGGCGAGCGTTGCGGGCGAGGTTGCGCAGGTGCTGGATGTCGGCGCCGGGGCAATAGTCGATGAATTCGGCCAGCGCCCCGTCACCTTCGTTGATCAGGCGGTCGCGCCAGCGTTCCGCCAGGTGGTGGCGGCGGGTGTGCTCTTCGCTGCCGGCGTGGAAGGCCTCGATGGCCCGGCGAACGGCGTCGATGTCCTCTTCCTGGCGCATCACCTTGCCGATGTACTGCAGGTGCCGCCGCCGTGCTTCCTTCTGCCGGATGCGCCGGGATTCCTCGATCGCCCGGTGCAGGGTGTCGCTGATGGGGAGGGTGTTGAGCTGGTCGGTGCTGAGCGCGAGCATCTGCTTGCCCAGGTCCTGCAGTGCCAGCATCTCCCGCTTGAGCTGGGACTTGCTTTTCCCCCACTCCAGTTCGGAGTCGTCCTGATGTTCGTCGAATTCAGACATAGTGGTTATCTTCAGAGAGGGTGGAGATCGTCGGGTCAGGCGTACACAAGGGTTGCCAGCCCCAGAAAGGACATGAATCCTACCACATCGGTGACCGTGGTGAGTATCACGCCGCCGGCCAGGGCCGGGTCAATGTTGCGGGCTTTGAGGAACAAGGGGAGTAGGGTGCCGACAATGGCGGCGGCCAGCAGGTTGATGACCATGGCGGCGGCAATGATGGCGCCGATCATCGGATCCCGGAACCAGACGGTGGCCGCGGTGGCGACCACCACCGCCCAGAGCAGGCCGTTGAGGGCCCCCACCAGGAACTCCCGGTTTAGCAGCCAGCGGACGTTGGCGCCGCTGATCTGACCCACCGCCATGCCACGGATCACCAGGGTGAGGGTCTGGCTGCCGGCAATCCCGCCCATGCTGGCAACAATCGGCATCAGCACGGCCAACGCCACGACTTTCTCGATGGTGCCCTCGAACAGGCCGATCACTGCCGCGGCGATAAACGCGGTAATCAGGTTGATGCCAAGCCAAACCGCGCGCCGGCGGGAGGTCTTCATCACCGGGGCAAAGGTGTCCTCTTCTTCGTCCAGACCGGCCATGCTCATCAGGGAGTGATCAGCGTCGTCCCGGATAACGTCCACCACGTCATCGATGGTGATTCGGCCCAGCAGGTTGCCGTCTTCATCCACCACCGGGGCGGATATCAGGTCGTAGCGTTCAAACAGGGTGGCCACCTGGGTATCGGACAGGGTCACCGGGATCGGCTCGATGTCGGTGTCCATCACTTCCCGCACGGTGGTGGCGGGGTTGGTGACCAGCATCTTGGTGATCGGCAGCATACCGATAAACTGGTCCTTCCGGCTGACCACAATCAGGCTGTCGGTCATCGGTGGCAGTGAGCGGTGGCGGCGCAGGTAACGCAGTACCACGTCGATGCTGATGTCCGGGCGCACGGTGATGGTGTCCGTGTTCATCAGGCCGCCGGCGGTGTCCTCCGGGTAAGCGAGGACTTCCTCGACCCGCTGACGGTCCTGCTCGTCCATGGTGTCCAGGACTTCCTGGATCACGGTATCCGGCAGTTGCTGCAGCAGGTCGGCCAGGTCGTCGGACTCGAAGTCCTCGACGATATCGGCGAGCTCCTGGGCGTTCAGCTGGCTAAGGAAGTAACCACGGATATCGTCACTGAGGTACTGGAGGACTTCCCCTTCCAGGCTCTTGTCGACCAGGTTCCACAACAGCGCCCGCTGGCGGGGCGGGGAGGACTCCAGCAGGTGGGCAATGTCGCTGGGGCTCAGGCCGCCATTGAGGATACGTGCCACCTGTTTCAGGGCACCACTGTCCAGGGCCTCTCCGAGGGAGCGGAGGCGCTGGCGAGCCTGGCTTTGTTCCAGAATATCCGTCATCGGTCACCCAAACAGGCTGAGGGTTACGTCGTCTTTCCCGGTTCCCGTCGGCACCCCGTTGGGTTGGCGGAAACTCAAGTATTATAGCGGACTTACATTGCGGTAGTGAGAAAGAGTTATAAGTGAATGCCGCGAGCGGCTCACTCCCCCTCACCAAAATAGTTGTTGATCAGTTCGAGGAGTCTGTCCAGCGCCTGTTCTTCGTCCGGTCCGTCCACAATCAGCTCGACCTTGGTGCCCTGGCTGGCGGCCAGCATCATCACCGGCATGATGGCTTTGGCGTCCACTTCCCGGTCATCCTTGACGATCTGGATGGTACTTTCAAATTCCGACGCGGTGGCGACGAGCTTGGCCGCCGCACGGGCATGCAGACCAAGCTTGTTGATGATGGTGACGGGCTTGCGAATCATAGGGGGGTCAGGACTCGACGGGTTTCAGGTGGGGCAGTTCCGTATGGCGAACCTGGACATTGTTGTAACGCTGGGAGAAAAACTCGCCAAGTTTTTCGCAGACATACACGGAGCGGTGCTGGCCGCCGGTGCAGCCGATGGAAATAGTCATGTAGCTCCGGTTGCTCTCGCTGAACGAGGGCAGCCAGCTCTCCAGAAACCGGGTCAGGTCGTCCACCATTTTCAGGGTTAACGGCTCATTTTCCAGAAAATCGATGACCGGTTGGTCGACCCCGGTGTACTTGCGCAGGCTGGTATCCCAGTAGGGATTGGGCAGGCAGCGCACGTCAAAGACGTAGTCCGAATCCACCGGGACGCCGTGCTTGAAGCCGAAGGACTGGATCAGCAGCGCCAGTTCCTGCTCGCGTCGGCCGATCACCCGCTGCTTGACCATGTCCCGGAGCTCATAGATGGACAGCTCGGTGGTGTCGATAAACAGGTCCGCCAGCCGGGCAATGGGTTCCAGCAGGTGCTTTTCGCTGTCGATGGCCTCTTTGAGGGAGGTGCGATCGTCGCTCAGCGGATGCTTGCGCCGGGTCGCGTGGAACCGCTGCAGCAGCGACTGGTCGGTGGCATCCAGGTAGATGGTCTCGACGGTGGCGCCGGTTTGGCAGAGGTGATGGTGGATCTCTTCGAAGTTGGCAATCTCATCGGAGAGGTTGCGGGCGTCGATACTGACCGCAATCTTCTTGAGCCGGGCCGTGCTTGCCTGGGACGTGGCTTCCCGAGTCAGCGGGAACAGCAGGCCGATGGGCAGGTTGTCGATGCAGTAGTAACCCAGGTCTTCCAGAACATGCAGCGCGGTACTCTTACCGGATCCGGAACGACCACTCACAATGATCAGTTTCATAACCCCTTACCCCTGAAAAGACGTTCGCTACTGACTGGCTCCGATCATGCGTTTATACAGGGTATCGCTATCCGTGCACTGGCGTAGCTGGTCACAGAAGTTGTGATCGTTGAACTTCTCGGCCAACTGGCTGAGCAGCTCCAGGTGTTCGCTGGTGGCCTCTTTCGGGACGATCAGGGTGAACAGGAGGTCCACCGGCTGATTGTCGATTGCATCGAAGGCCACCCCTTCCTCCAGGGTTACCAATACGCCAATGACCTGCTCGCATCCCTCCAGGCGACAGTGGGGGATTGCAATGCCCTGACCAATGCCCGTGCTGCCCAGCCGCTCGCGGGACACCAGGTTGTTGAAAATCTGGCTGTCACTAAGTTCTGGATATCGCCGCTGAATTTCCTCGGAGATATATTCCAGAATACGCTTTTTGCTGCTTCCTGGCACGCGGCACAGTGTGAGCTCCGGTGTCAGGATGGTGTCTATGGTGAGTGTAGTGTCCGTCATGAATCGACAGTTTATCCGTTAAAAAAAGGCTGCGGTACGTGGCACGTACCGCAGCGCGATCAGTCGTAATGGCGCCCCCGAGAGCCAGAGGTAAAGCGGAATGAATCAGGGGCCCATCATCATTAGCAGGCAAGGCTACCGTTTAGCGCGCGCCGTTTCCATGCTTGCGATCGATATTTTTTTCCTTGTGTTTCAGGATCTGTCGATCCAACTTGTCCACCAGCGCGTCAATGGCCGCGTACATGTCCTCGTTTTCAGCCTTTGCGTGAATCTCACCGCCAATCACATGCATCGTGGCTTCCGCCATCTGGCGCACCTTCTCGACTTCCAGAGTCACCTGACAATTACTGATGTGGTCAAAGTGGCGTTCAAGCTTTTCGAATTTGCCAGATACATACTCTTTGAGAGGAGGAGTCAGTTCGACATGATGACCTGAAATGTTGAGTTGCATAGGCGTCTCCTATTGTCAGCTTGCCAGCAATACCCATCACTGGCGGGGCTGCGGCCGCCGCGGCGGCCGCGTGTTATCCCTTTACACCAGAGCCCAACCAGCGGGAACTCCGTGACGCTCTGGTCTACACTAATCGTTTTCGTTCGTTGGACGGCGGAATCTGCATGGCCTCGCGGTACTTGGCGACGGTCCTGCGGGCAACCTTGATACCCTGTTCTCCTAGCATGGCGGCAATCTTGCTGTCGCTCAACGGTTTTTTCGGCGTTTCTGCGGCAATCAGCTTCTTGATCATGGCGCGAATCGCGGTGGACGAGCACTCGCCGCCTTCGTCGGTGCTGACGTGACTTGAGAAGAAGTACTTCAGCTCGAAGATGCCCCGGGGCGTATGCATGAACTTTTGCGTGGTGACCCGGGAGATGGTCGACTCATGCATTTCCACAGCCTGGGCAATATCCGACAGGATGAGGGGCTTCATGGCCTCTTCGCCGTGATCGAGGAAGCCCTGTTGATGCTCAACGATGCGGGTAGCCACCTTCAGCAGCGTCTCGTTGCGGCTCTGAAGGCTCTTGATGAACCATTTGGCTTCTTGCAACTGATCCCTCAAATACGTGTTGTCTGCACTGCTGTCTGCGCGCCTTATAAGAGAAGCATAGCTTGCATTGACGCGAATGCGCGGTGCAATTTCAGGATTCAGTTCAACACGCCAGCGTCCGTTGTGTTTACGGACGATCACGTCGGGGATGACGTAGTCGGGCTCGGCCTGATCGATACTGCTGCCGGGACGCGGGTTGAGCTGGGTGATCAACGCCAGTACTTCCTTGAGCTGGTCTTCCTTGAGGCGGCTACGGCGCAGCAGTTGGGCGTAGTCCCGGTTTCCCAGCAAGTTGATGTAGTGGGTGATCACCAGGCGGGCCTGGGGCAGCCAGGGGGTGTCCGTGGGCAGCTGGTTGAGCTGGATCAGCAGGCATTCCTGCAGGTTGCGGGCGAACACGCCGGGCGGATCGAAATGTTGCAGCCGTCGCAGCACCGCTTCCACTTCGTCCAGCTCGACCGGGTCGTCGTCGGTTTCGTCCATCAGGCCGGAATGGATGTCCGCCAGCTCAGAGCTGAGGTAGCCCTGGTCGTTCACGGCGTCCAGCAGTGAGTGGGCAATGGCCTGGTCGCGCTCAGTCATGGGCGTCAGGTTGAGCTGCCACTCCAGGTGGTCGTGCAGGGTTTCCGTTGGCGAGTTGCGCGTTTCGAAATCGGTGTCGTTGTCGTCGTCTGCCCGGGATGCCGGCGCAGGGGAGGGCTGGTAGATATCGTCCCAGGCGGTGTCTACCGGCAGGTCGTCGGGAATGCTCTCGGAGGCGTTGTTGTCCGCCTGCCATTCGTCGGACGGTTCTTCGTCCCAGTTGCTGTCGGCGTCCGTTGCAGTGGCGCTGTCGTCGTCCTGGTCCTCCCGGGAGTCGTTGTTGTCGCTGGATTCTTCGGCCTCCTGGCGATCATCGTCTTCCTGGGTTTCCAGCATCGGGTTGGAATCCAGTGCCTGCTGAATCTCCTGTTGCAGGTCCAGGGTGGACAGCTGAAGCAGTCGAATCGCCTGTTGCAACTGGGGCGTCATGGTCAGACTTTGACCCAGTTTCAGCTGAAGAGAGGCTTTCATTACCATGATTTAACTTCCGTCACCTACTCGCTCCCAGTGCCTGTCTGGCCTCGTCGTGACTCACGGTTGTTGCGAAAAAAGTCTTGTGTGTTGGCTACTTGCCGCGACAAGCAAGTTTTCTGCCGAGTGTACTTGCTTGTGACTGGCAAAACAATCTGACAAGTGTATGACAATCCTCCGCAAGCTCATGGTAAAAATCAATGGGATTACAGTCTGAATTCGTTGCCCAGGTACACTTCCTTGACCTGCTGGTTGGCCAGAATGTCCTCCGAGTGGCCCGAGGCGATGATGTGGCCACCGCTGACGATATAGGCATTCTCGCAGATATCCAGGGTTTCGCGAACATTGTGGTCGGTGATCAGGACACCGATGCCCTTGTCCCGCAGATGGCGAATGATCTGCTTGATGTCGCTCACCGAGATCGGGTCCACCCCGGCGAAGGGTTCGTCCAGCAGGATGAACGCGGGCTCCATGGCCAGGGCGCGGGCAATCTCGACCCGTCGGCGTTCACCACCCGACAGCGCCATGCCCAGGCTGTCGCGGATGTGGGTGATGTGGAACTCTTCCAGCAATTCCTGCAGCTTGGCCTCGCGCTCACTGCGCTTGAGCCCCTTGCGGGTCTCCAGGATGGCCATGATGTTGTCGCGAACGGTGAGCTTGCGAAACACCGAGGCCTCCTGGGGCAGGTAGCCGATTCCCTTGCGGGCACGGCCATGCATGGGCAGGGGGGTGATGTCCTGCTCATCGATGGTGATGCGGCCATTGTCCGCCGGCACCAGGCCAACGATCATGTAGAAGCAGGTGGTCTTGCCTGCGCCGTTGGGTCCCAGCAGGCCGACAATCTCGCCACTGCGAATTTCCAGTGACACGTCCAGGACGACCTTCTTGTGTTTGTAGCTTTTTGCCAGGTTGCTGGCTCTGAGTACTGCCATGGGATGCCTTGCCTAGTTACGGGGTTCTGTCAGCGGGCGATTGCGGGGCTGGATCACCATTTCCACCCGGCCCTGGCCGTTGTTGCCGTCGGCGGACCCCTCTGCGGTCACCACCCGATTCTCGGTATCGTAGTGAATCCGCTCGCCCCGGAACAGGTTGCCACCCTGTTCAATGACCGCTTCCCGCTCCAGGGTCAGGCGATGATCCGGCGCCGAATAGGTGATGATGTGGGCGCGGGCATCGGTGGCTTCGCCGAGCGTGTTGGAGGGCTGGAAGTAATGGGCCGGTTGGCCGGTGGCTTCGATCCGGTTAAGGCCGCTCTCGCCCCGGTAGAGCACCACCCGGTCGGCGGTCAGTTGGGTGTTGAGCTGGGTAACCACCACATCGCCGGTGTAGGTGGCGATGCCCTGGCTGTCGTCCAGGCGCGCGCTGTCGGCGTTGACGGTGATGGGGGCGTCGGAGTCGAGGTCGAACGCCGACACCGGCGGCGCCAGCAGGGCGCACGCGGTCAGCGTGGCCAGGATGACGGAGCGTCCGGCTCGGTTACCGGGCTTGGGGTTGCGCAGGCTCATATTGTCCTTCTACCTGTGATTTGAATTCCACGATGCGGTCGTCGATCCAGGCGGTCATGCCGGTGGCCCGGGTGGTGTTGCGGCCATCGGTCATGGTGACCCGGTCGTCGGTGTGAACGGTTCGCTGCCGGTTGTCCAGGACCAGGCTGTCGGTTTCCAGGGTGGCGTCCCGGCCATCGGCAATGGGGCGGGTCACCAGGACCTCGCCCGACAGGCGTATCCGGTCGGCGTTCTCGCGGAAGGTGCCACGTTTGGCGGTCAAGTGCCAGGCCGCGCCGGATTTCCTGTCGATCAGGGTGGCGTTGGGCTCGTTCATGATGGCCGTGTGGTCGGCATCAAACTGCTCGATACGGGGGCTGCTGATCATGGTAGTGAGATGGCCCTGTTCGTTGAACGCCCGGTAATGGCCGTTAATCACGAAGCCGTCCGGCTCGGAGGGCCCGCGCAGGGACTCGGCGTCCGGCGCGGGGATGCGCTCGTCCGATTGCCACAGCAGCGCCACCAGAACCAGTACGCTGACCAGGAGCGCCAGCGTTCGGACCCAGGGCCGGGACAGGGCATCGGCCAGGGTCATTCGCCGGGCTCCAGTTCAAAGGCGGTCAGTGCCGCGTACAGTTGCCCCTGGGCCTGCAGTATCAGTTCGCAGGCTTCCCGCACGGCGCCGCTGCCACCCGGGGCCCGGGTGCAGTAGTCTACCCGCTGGCGCACGTACCAGTGGCCATTGGGCACGGTGAGCCCGAGTCCGGCGTACTGGATGGCGGACAGGTCCGGCAGGTCGTCGCCCATGTAGGCAATGGCCTCCGCATCGATGTGCAGGTTGCCGCTCAGTTCCTGCAGGGCGATGTGCTTGTCCTCCCGGCCCTGCATCAGGTGGCGGATCCCCAGGTCGGTCATGCGTTTCTCGGTCAGGGGCGAGCTTCGCCCGGTGATCACCGCCACCTCTACGCCGGTCTGCATCAGCATCTTGATGCCCAGGCCGTCGAGGATGTTGAAGGCCTTCAGTTCGTCGCCCCTGGCGCTGAACAGCAGGGTGCCGGCGGTCATTACGCCGTCCACGTCGAGGGCCAGCAGTTTGATGCCGGCGGCCTTGGTCAGGGCTTCCCGGGGCCAGCTGGGTGCGTTAGCCGTGGTCATCAGATCACCCCCGCGCGCAGCAGATCGTGCATGTTGATGGCGCCGGTCAGGCGGCCGGCCCGGTCAATAACGGGCAGGGCATTGATCTTCAGCTCTTCCATGATATTGAGGGCCTCCGCGGCCAGCTGGTCTTCGTGGATGGTCTTGCCATTGCGGGTCATCACGTCACAGATCGGCGTGCTGTGGATATCGATCGGACGGTCCAGGGTCCGGCGCAGGTCGCCATCGGTGAAGATGCCCGTCAGGTTGTCCTGCTCGTCCACCACCGTGGTCATTCCCAGTCCCTTCAGGGAAATCTCAAGCAAGGCGCCGCTCAGCGGCGTGCCCTCGGCCACCTTGGGAATGCGGTCGCCGCCGTGCATGATGTCGGAGACCCGCAACAGCAGGCGTCGGCCCAGGCTCCCGCCGGGGTGGGAAAAGGCAAAGTCCTCGGCGCTGAAGCCCCGGTGTTCCAGCAGGGCCACCGCCAGGGCGTCCCCCATCACCAGGGTGGCGGTGGTGCTCGAGGTCGGTGCCAGTCCCAGGGGGCAGGCTTCCTTGGCCACGCTGACGTCCAGGTTGGCCTCGGCCTCCCGTGCCAGCACGGATTCGGCGTTGCCGGTCATGGAGATCAGGGGCGCCCCCATGCGCTTGATCAGGGGTAAAATGGTAAGCACTTCGCTGGTGCTGCCGGAATTGGAGATGGCCAGGACCACATCCTGTCCGGTGATCATGCCGAGGTCGCCGTGGCTTGCCTCGCCGGGATGGACGTAGAAGGAAGGGGTTCCGGTGCTGGCCAGGGTGGCAGCAATTTTCTTGCCGATGTGGCCGGATTTGCCCATGCCGGTGACTACCACGCGGCCCTTGCAGGCCATGATCACTTCGCAGGCGTGAACAAACTGTTCATCGATGCGCTGGGTGAGGGCATCGATGGCATCCCGTTCGATGGCGATCGCCTGGAGTGCGGAGTCTTTGTACTGTTTGCTCATAGTTGAACTGTTTACTCTTGGTTGCTGCCGAATCCGGAGACTGTCCCTTCGCTGTTCAGAGGCGGAGTATACCACTTTCCTGTAAAACGGCCTTGGTCCTGTCGGCAGGCTTACCGTTTGGATAATTTCCGGTGTGTTGATTGAGCTTGGCGGCCAGTTCGAATACTGTACTGCTCCAAACGGCCTCCGATGCCAGCCAGTACCGGGATGGCGAGGGAGGGTCACCAAGCCGATGCCAGCACAGAGCAGGTCCATGGATTCTGACCCCTACATCAGTCTCGAGCACATCACCTTCTCCCGTAACGGGCGGCGTATTTTCGACGATGTCTCCCTGGCCATTCCGCGGGGTCGTATCACCGCCATCATGGGGCCCAGTGGCACCGGCAAGACCACGCTCCTCAGGCTGGTCGGCGGCCAGTTGCGGCCGGAGCATGGCCGCATCACGGTGGCCGGGCAGGACGTGCCGAACCTTGGGCGCAAGGCGCTTTACCGCTTGCGGGAGAAGATGGGCATGCTGTTCCAGAGCGGCGCCCTGTTCACCGATCTCAGTGTCTACGAGAACGTGGCTTTCCCGTTGCGGGTGCACACCCGGCTACCCGAGGACATGATCCGCGATATCGTCCTGATGAAGCTCCACGCGGTCGGCCTGCGTGGTGCCCGGGACCTGATGCCGGCAGAATTGTCGGGCGGGATGACCCGGCGCGTGGCGTTGGCTCGCAGTATCGCCCTGGACCCGGAGCTGATCATGTACGACGAGCCTTTTGCCGGCCAGGATCCCATTGCCATGGGGGTGTTGGTCAAGCTGATCCGGGATCTGAACAGTACCATGGGCCTGACCAGTGTGCTGGTGTCTCACGACGTGCCGGAGTCCCTCAGCATCTGCCACTTCGCCTGCATCATTGCCGATGGCCGCGTGATTGGCCAGGGCACGCCCGAGGCGCTGCGCAATCATCCCTCCGAGCGGGTGCAGCAGTTCCTCCAGGGGCAGCCGGACGGCCCGGTGCCGTTCCATTATCCCGCGCCGGATGCCGCAGCAGACTGGTTGGTTGCCGGGGGTGGCAATGATTGAGCGCATTCGTGGGCTAGGCGCGCAGGGCGTCGATCTGATGCGAACCCTGGGGCGTTCCGGCCTGTTTCTGTTTGGGGCGTTGGGGGGAGTGCCTCGCCCGGCGGTGGGGCTGCCCCTGCTGATTCGCCAGCTCTACGTGGTAGGGGTGTTGTCGCTGGCGATCATCGTTGTCTCCGGGCTGTTCATTGGCATGGTGTTGGGGCTGCAGGGCTATACCATCCTCAGCGATTACGGTAGTGAGGACGCCATCGGTCAGATGATCGCGCTGACCCTGGTGCGGGAACTGGGGCCGGTGGTGACCGCGTTGCTGTTTGCCGGCCGGGCCGGCTCTGCGTTGACGGCGGAAATCGGTCTGATGAAGGCCACCGAGCAGTTGTCCAGTATGGAAATGATGGGGGTGGATCCCCTGCGCCGGGTGGTAGCGCCCCGGTTGTGGGCCGGCTTTATCGCCATGCCCCTGCTGGCGGTGATTTTCTCGTCCGTGGGTATCTGGGGCGGGATGCTGGTGGGTGTAGACTGGCTGGGAGTGTTCGAGGGCGCGTTCTGGAGCAACATGCAGCAATCGGTTAATTTCGTGGACGACGTGCTCAATGGGCTGATCAAGAGCCTGGTGTTTGGCTTCTTCTGTACCTGGATTGCGGTGTTCCAGGGCTACGACTGTGTGCCCACGTCCGCCGGGATCAGTTCGGCCACCACCAAGACCGTGGTCTATTCATCGTTGGCGGTGTTGGGGTTGGATTTTGTCCTCACCGCGGTCATGTTCGGGAGTTTTTGAGGGAGCATCATGGTTCAGCGAACAACGGAATTCGTCGTGGGTTTGTTTATGGTGGCCGGGTTTGCGGCGCTGGTGTTCCTCGCGCTGCAGGTCAGCGGCCTGACGCCCGGCGGGGCCACCGATACCTATACCGTCTACGCCCGCTTCAACGACGCCGGTGGTCTGGCCGCGCGTGGCCGGGTGTCCATGGCCGGGGTGACCGTCGGGCGCATCCGGGAGATCACGCTGGACCGGGAAACCTTTCAGGCCCGTGTGGCCATGGATATCGACGCCAGCGTCGACAATATACCCACTGACAGTTCCGCGATAATACGTACATCCGGACTGCTGGGGGAACAGTACATTGATATCTCGGTGGGGGCGGATGAAACCGCCATGCAGGAGGGGGATGCCTTCTACTCCACGCAGTCGGCGCTGAATCTGGAGCGCATGATCAGTAATTTTGCCTCCGGGCGTTAAGGGCCGGGGTGCTGCGGTTTGATGGGGTCCGAAGCTGGATCTTCTGATTTGGAAACAAGGGGAATGGAAATGGTGTTTTTCAGGAAATGGTTCTCGGTCATCTCGGCGCTCATGCTGGCGTTTGCGCTGTCGGCGCCGGCCAGCGCCAGTGAAGAATTGCGGGAGTATGTCGACGAGAATACCCAGAAGCTGGTGCAACGGCTGAACAGCGAGCGTGGCCTCTACGAGGCGGATCCCGAGGCGTTCTACCGGGGTATGGAAGAGGCGCTGTCGGACTTTGTCGATTTCCGCCGGATTGCCGCCCGGGTCATGGGCCGGTACGCCCGTCAGGCCACGCCGGACCAGCGGGATGAGTTTGTCGCCAAGTTCAAGCGCAGCCTGTTCGAAAGTTACGCCCAGGCTCTGGTTGAGACCGAGGAGTTCAGCATCGAGGTCAAGGATGCGGTCATCAATGCCAACAACGATTCCCGTGCGGCGGTGCAGTTGGAAGTGATTTCCTCCTCTGGCAACCGTTATCCGGTCACCTATTCCATGTACCTGAAAGAAGGTCAGAACTGGATGATGGAAAATGTGATCGTCGAAGGGGTTAACATCGGTCTGGCGTTCCGTGACCGCTTCAGCCAGGAAATGGAGGCAAATCGAGGTGACATCCAGGCGGTGATTGACGGCTGGAGCGATGCCGTGAAGGACGTCAATATCGAGGGTGAGGCAGGCGAGTCGTGAGCGAGCGGCCCGGCAGCGCCTCCTCCGGGGTTGAGCCCGTGCTCTCCCTTCGTGAGAGTGTGTTGAGTGTTTCCGGGCGCCTGGGGCCGGAAGCCGTGCTGGCCCTGCGTAGCGACGGGGAGCGCAAGATCGCTTCCGGCAGCGGACCGTTGCAAATCGATCTGTCGGGCGTGGTCGGAGCCCACAGTGCCACACTCTCCCTGCTGTTGTGCTGGTCCCGCCATGCGGACGAGTGCCAGCGCCCGCTGTCGTTTACCGGTGCCAACGAGCAGCTCATGGCGTTGGCGGCCCTGGGCGGAGTTCAGCCGCATCTTTTCGCGCGCAGTTAGGCGGTACCCGCCAATTCACTCCGTCCCCGGGTCTGTCTTGCGGCCAAGGCTGACCCGCACTCCAATATTGGTTACAATTCCGCTCCTGAATGACTTACACCCTGAGGACTGTTGTTATGGAAGCCCACGAAGTCGCCGAGCTGGTGAAGACGGCACTGCCGGACTGTGAAATCGAAGTGCAGAGCGAAGGCAATCACTACCTGGTGATCGCCGTGGGAGACCGGTTTGAAGGTCTGTCTCCGGTCAAGAAGCAACAGCTCATTTACGGTGCCCTGAATCAGCAGCTGGCCGATGGCACCATTCACGCCTTAACCATCAAAGCATTCACGCCGGCCCAATGGGCGGAGCGCCAGGGCTGAGGCTGGCCCGAACTGACAGGGAAAACAATTGTGGACAAACTTCTGATTCGTGGCCGCAAGCCGCTCGACGGCGAAATTCGCATTTCTGGCGCCAAGAACTCCGCATTGCCGATTTTGGCCGCCACGCTGCTGGCGGACGAGCCGGTGACGGTGGGCAACCTGCCGCACCTGAATGACATCACCACCATGATCGAGCTGCTCGGCCGCATGGGCGTGGAGCTGATGATCGACGAGAAGATGAGCGTTGAGGTGCACGCCAACACCATCAAGCACTTCCACGCCCCCTACGAGCTGGTCAAGACCATGCGTGCGTCGATCCTGGTGCTGGGCCCCCTGGTGGCCCACTTCGGCGAAGCGGAAGTGTCCCTGCCCGGTGGCTGTGCCATCGGCAGCCGGCCGGTTAACCTGCACATCCACGGCCTGCAACAGATGGGCGCCGATGTGAAAGTGGAGAATGGCTACATCAAGGCCAAGTCCAACGGCCGCCTCAAGGGCGCGCACATCTTCATGGATACCGTGACGGTGACCGGTACCGAGAACCTGCTGATGGCGGCGGCGCTGGCGGAGGGCAAGACCATCCTGGAGAACGCCGCCCGCGAGCCGGAAGTGGTGGATCTGGCCGAGTGCCTGATTGCCATGGGCGCCGACATCCGGGGCCATGGCACCGCCACCATCGAGATCCACGGCGTGGAGCGCCTGCACGGCTGTCACTACGACGTGCTCCCGGACCGGGTGGAGACCGGCACTTACCTGGTTGCGGCAGCCGCCACCGGCGGTCGGGTAAAACTCAAGGATACCCGGGAAGACCTGCTGGAAGCGGTGTTGCTCAAGCTGGAAGAGGCCGGGGCGCACATCGGTACCGGCAAGGACTGGATCGAGCTGGATATGAAAGGTAACCGTCCCCGGGCGGTCAGTCTGCGTACCGCGCCTTACCCAGCGTTTCCCACCGACATGCAGGCCCAGTTCGCGGCCATGAACACCGTGGCGGAAGGCACCGGTACCATCGTCGAAACGGTGTTCGAAAACCGCTTCATGCACCTGCAGGAACTGATCCGAATGGGCGCGGATGTGACCCTGGAAGGCAACGCTGCCATCATCAAGGGAGTGGACCAGCTCACCGGCGCTCCGGTGATGGCGACCGATTTGCGGGCGTCTGCCAGCCTGGTCATCGCCGGCCTGGTGGCCGACGGCGATACCGTCGTGGATCGCATCTACCACATCGACCGTGGTTACGAGTGCATCGAAGAGAAATTGCAGCTGCTCGGTGGCAGCATCCGCCGGCTGCCGGCGTGACCAATCAAGCGGAAAGGCTCATGACTGATACCATCACGATCGCACTGTCGAAGGGGCGAATCCTCAAGGAAACCCTGCCATTGCTGAAGGAGGCGGGGATCGAGCTGATCGACGATGTCGAGAAGTCGCGCAAGCTGGTGTTTCCCACCACCGATCCCGACGTACGGGTGCTGATCATCCGTGCCACGGACGTACCCACCTACGTGCAGTATGGCGGTGCCGACCTGGGGGTCACCGGTAAGGACGTGCTGATGGAGCACGGGGGCGAGGGACTGTACGAGCCCCTGGACCTGAACATTTCCCGTTGCCGGCTGATGACCGCCGGTCCCAAGGGGCAGACGCCTCCGCAGGGACGATTGCGGGTGGCCACCAAGTTCGTCAACCTGGCGCGCCGCTACTATTCCGCCCAGGGGCGCCAGGCCGACATCATCAAGCTGTACGGCGCCATGGAACTGGCCCCAATCCTCGGGCTGGCGGATGAGATCGTCGACATCGTCGATACCGGCAACACCCTCAAGGCCAATGGGCTGGAACCCCGGGAACTGATTGAGCACATCAGCACCCGCCTGGTGGCCAACCGAGCCTCCATGAAGATCAAGCACGCGAAGCTCCACCCCATCATCGAGAAGATGGGCGCTGCCGTGGCGCAGCGCCGTGTTGCCGCAACCGCTTAACTGAAAAACATTCATTCCTGTGTGCAGGACGATACCATGACCGAACTCGCCATTACCCGATTGTCAGCCCGCCAGGCGGATTTCGACGCCGCGCTTTCCCAGCTACTGGCCTGGGACGACAGTGTCGATCATCAGGTAAATGAGTCGGTTCGTCATATCCTGCATGAGGTGCGCACGCGGGGCGACGCCGCCGTCCTCGAGTTCACCGCCAGATTTGATCAGGTTGACGCCAGCTCGCTCGCAGAGCTGGAAATCTCCGGCGAACGCCTGCAGCAGGCGCTGGAAGCGATCCCCCAGGACCAGCGGCTGGCGCTGGAGCAGGCCGCACAGCGGGTGCGGGATTACCACGAGCGCCAAAAGCAGGACTCCTGGCAGTACCAGGAAGCCGATGGCACCGTGCTTGGCCAGAAGGTGACGCCGCTGGACCGTGCCGGTCTGTATGTGCCTGGCGGGAAGGCCGCGTACCCGTCGTCGGTACTGATGAACGCCATCCCCGCCAAGGTGGCCGGGGTCGGTGAGGTGATCATGGTGGTGCCGACGCCGGCCGGTGTGGTGAACGACATGGTGCTGGCCGCCGCGGCCATTGCCGGTGTCGATCGGGTGTTCACCATTGGCGGTGCCCAGGCGGTGGGTGCGCTGGCCTATGGCACGGACACGGTGCCCCAGGTGGACAAGATTGTCGGTCCGGGCAACATCTTCGTCGCTACCGCCAAGCGGGAAGTGTTCGGCACCGTGGGTATCGACATGATCGCCGGCCCCTCGGAAATCCTGGTGATCTGCGACGGCAAGACCGATCCGGACTGGATTGCCATGGACCTGTTCTCCCAGGCCGAACACGACGAGCAGGCCCAATCGATCCTGATCTGTCCCGACGCCGACTACCTGGACCGGGTGGAAGCCAGCATCCGCAAGCTGCTCCCCACCATGGAACGGGCGGACATCATCGCCACCTCCCTCGGCAGCCGGGCGGCGCTGATTGAGGTGGCTGACCTCTCCGAGGCGGCACGGGTAAGCAACCGCATCGCCCCCGAGCACCTGGAGCTGTCGGTGGAAGATCCCCAGGCGCTGGTGGCGGAGATCCGTCACGCCGGGGCCATCTTCATGGGGCGCTACACCGCCGAGGCTCTGGGCGATTACTGTGCCGGTCCCAATCACGTGCTGCCCACCTCGGGCACCGCGCGCTTCTCGTCGCCGCTGGGGGTGTATGACTTCCAGAAGCGGTCGTCCATCATCGGCTTCTCCGCGGCGGGGGCCAGCGACATGGGCAAGGTGGCGTCGGTATTGGCTCGCGGCGAAGGCCTGACGGCCCACGCCCGGTCCGCCGAATATCGCATCAAGCCGGACGGGGAGTAAGGTCATGAGCAAGTTCTGGAGCCCGCTGGTGGCAGGGCTGGTGCCCTATGTGCCGGGCGAGCAGCCAAAGGTTGAGAACCTGGTGAAACTCAACACCAATGAGAATCCCTTTCCGCCGTCTCCCCGGGCCGTGGCGGCCATGCAGGCGGCGGTGGGCGAGAGCCTGAGGCTCTATCCGGATCCGGAATCCGAGCTGCTCAAGCAGACTATCGCCGACTATTACCAGGTCCAGACCGATCAGGTCTTCGTGGGCAATGGCTCGGACGAGGTGCTGGCGCACATCTTCTATGGCCTGTTTCAGCACGGCGAGCCGGTGCTGTTCCCGGACATCAGTTACAGTTTCTATCCGGTGTACTGCGGCCTGTATAACATCGAGAGCCGCACCGTTCCGTTGACTGACGAGTTCCAGATCGACCCGGCGGATTACCGTGGCCCCAACGGTGGCATCATTTTCCCCAACCCGAATGCCCCCACCGGCCTCTATCTGCCGCTGGCGCAGGTGGAGGAGTTGGTGGCGGCCAATCCCGAGCGGGTGGTGGTGATCGACGAAGCCTACGTGGATTTCGGTGGCGAGACCGCCATCGCCCTGGTGGACCGTTTCCCCAATCTGCTGGTGACCCAGACCCTGTCCAAGTCCCGTTCGCTGGCCGGCATGCGGGTGGGCTTTGCCGTGGGGCACCCCGACCTGATTGAAGCCCTGCAGCGGGTGAAGAACAGCTTCAACTCCTACCCGCTGGACCGGGTGGCGCAGGCCGGTGCCGTGGCCGCCTTCGAGGACGAGGCCTATTTCCGGGAAACCTGCGACGCGGTGATGGCCGAGCGGGAGCGGGTGGCCGAGGGGCTTGCCGAGCTGGGCTTCGAAGTCCTGCCCTCCCGGGCCAACTTTGTCTTTGCCCGTCATCCCGGTCATGCCGGGGCGGATTTGGCCCAGGCTTTACGGGCCCGGAACGTGATCGTCCGCCATTTCAACAAGCCACGCATCAGCGAGTTCCTGCGCATCACCATCGGCGCGGTAGAGCAGAACGACGCTTTACTGAGTGCGTTGCGGGAGGTGTTGTAACGTCATGGCCGCCCGCAACGACATCATGCGAGCCCTGAACGACTGGCTCTCACTGGAGAACTTCCAGGATTACTGCCCCAATGGCCTGCAGGTGGAGGGCACTGCCGAGGTGAACCGCATCGTGACCGGTGTGACGGCTTCCCAGGCGCTGGTCGACGGGGCCATCGAGCAGGGTGCCGAAATGGTGCTGGTCCACCATGGCTACTTCTGGAAGGGGGAAGACCAGGCAATCCGGGGGATGAAGCGAGCGCGCCTGAAGGCGCTGCTGGCACATGACATCAACCTGGTGGCCTACCACCTGCCCCTGGATGACCACCCCGACTATGGCAACAACCGCCAGTTGGCGCGCGTACTGGACATCCAGAACCCGGTACCGCTCGACGGGCTGGTGTGGCAAGGTGAGCTGCCGCAGCCCATGACCGCCGACGAGTTTAGCGAGCATTTAGCAAGGCGGTTGAACCGGCCGCCCCTGCATGTTGGCAACGGGCCGGAGCGGATTTCCCGTATCGGCTGGTGCACTGGTGCGGCCCAGGGCTACATCACCAAGGCGCTGGCAGCCGGGTTGGATGCTTTTGTCAGTGGGGAGATTTCCGAGCCCACCACGCACACCGCCCGCGAGTGTGGTATCCATTACTTTGCCGCCGGCCACCACGCCACCGAGCGGTACGGAGTGCAGGCCTTGGGCGAGGCGTTGGCCAGGGCCTTTGGGATCGAGCACCGGTTTATCGACTGCGACAACCCGGTGTGATGCAGGCCACCACTAGGATGGGGTGAGCGATGTGGCGGATGCGACGGGTGAGTGTCATCGCATCCGACGCTCAGGACCGTCAGGCCTTCTCCTGGGATTTGGCCGACAGCCCGAAATCCTCCGCCAGGGTTCCCTTTTCCTCCGGGTCGCTCTTGGGGGCATAGTCCCGCGGCGGTTCCACACCGTCGTCCCGGGATTCTTCCAGGCGCGCCCGGGTCGCCTCGCGATCGAGTTCTTCCAGCCAGTCCTCGTCGTTGCACAGCCGGTTGGCGCCGCGGGCCATGTGTTGGTTGACGTCGCGGTACGCATCGTTGAAGCGGCGCAGCAGGTGGGCCGACTCCATGAAGTGCTCATTGACCTGGGCTTGGTAGCGGGTGTATTCGCTGCGCAATTCGTCAATCTGCTGTTCGGCCCGGCGCTGGCGCAGGGTGGAACCTTGCCCCGAGCGGCCGATGAAGACGCCTATCAAGAGGCCTGCAATGAGCGCGACAATGGCTGCCAGAATCAGGTTAGTCATATGCTGCATAGTCCTTTGTCATGAATACCAACGCCGGTGGTAATAGGCCTGGCTGTGCCAGACGCAGTTATTATTCTGTCGGCGAAACGCCTGTGACTGAGTATAACGCCGGATTGGGCTGTCGCCCATGGCGATTTGCTGAGCCAATCGTCGTATTGCCACTGCGCTGGCCCGGGGTACCGTAGCGAAAAAAGGCAAAATCAGGGACAATAGCCGGCCGATAAGCGCCAACATCCGAGTGTTCGAGGCCTTTCGCCGCCATCGAACGGCGGCCTGAATGGGGCCGATCCGGCCCACACCGGATGAACATTACCATCCGCACATACCTGCGGGTAGCCGCGCCACAACAAGATTAGCCAGCAGCGAACTCACAGTAATCACCAGAGCAAGGTTGAATCGCTCCGGGCCAATGTCGGCCAGAGCCGCACGCGATCTTTGTACGAGTCACCAATTTCGGGAATTCCTAGATGACACCTTGGGAACGCTACCAGCAAGACCTGACACGTCCTGATTTTCATAAAGACCCGGCGCAGGAAGATGCCGTTCGGCGTCTGCAGTCACTCTACGACAAACTGGTGGCGGCTGAAAGCCAGCGCCAGAAAACCATGGTCCGGCTGCGACGCAAGCTCAACAAGGGACGGCAAGAGCCGGTCAAGGGGCTCTATTTCTGGGGCGGTGTCGGTCGTGGCAAGACCTACCTGATGGATACCTTTTATGAGGCACTGCCGTTCGAGCGGAAGATGCGGGTGCACTTCCACCGCTTCATGCAGCGGGTGCATAACGAACTGAAAACCCTCAAGGGCGAGAAGAACCCGCTGGAGATCGTGTCCAAGCGTTTCGCCGACGAGACCTGCGTCATCTGTTTCGACGAGTTCTTCGTCTCAGACATCGGCGACGCCATGATCCTCGCCACCCTGATGGATGGCCTGTTCAGTCGCGGTGTGACGCTGGTGTGCACCTCCAACATCGTGCCGGACGGGCTGTACAAGGACGGTCTGCAGCGGGCCCGGTTCCTGCCGGCGATCGAGCTGGTCAAAAGGTACACCGACGTCGTCAACGTGGATGGCGGGGTGGACTATCGACTGCGTACCCTGGAACAGGCCGAGCTGTACCATACGCCACTGGACGCCGGGGCCAACGACAGCCTGGCTCGTAGCTACGAAGGCTTGGCCCTGGAAGCGGGCAGCCACACCCTGGAGCTGGAGGTCAACGGCCGCAAACTGCGGGCCCTCCGTCATGCCGACGACGTGGTCTGGTTCGACTTCGAGGAACTGTGTGACGGCCCCCGCAGTCAGAACGACTACATCGAACTGGCGCGGGAGTTTCACGCCATCATCATCAGCAACGTGCCGGTGCTGGGGGGAGACAAGGACGACCAGGCGCGCCGCTTCATCAACATGATCGATGAGTTCTATGACCGGAACGTGAAGGTGATCATGTCGGCGGCAGCGCCGATTACCGAGCTTTACGCCGGCGGGCGCCTCAGTTTCGAGTTTGAACGCACCGAATCCCGACTGCTGGAGATGCAGTCCCACGAGTACCTGGAAGCGCCCCATAAGCCCTAGGGTGGCAGGTAGTCCCATAAAAAAACGCGACAGACATTGCCGCCGGTTTATGGCAGGCCGGACGGTTAACTTAGCCAAGAGGTCCATTGAATCATGAGCAACAACGTAGTCATTGTCAGCGGCGTGCGTACGCCGATGGGTGGTTTTCAGGGTAGCCTGAGTGCCGTTTCCGCCATTGATCTGGGTGCCACCAGTGTCGCTGAGGCGGTGCGTCGCGCTAACATCGAGGCGTCCGACGTTCAGGAAATCATCCTCGGCAACGTGCTGCCCGCCGGTTTGAAGCAGGGCCCGGCGCGCCAGGTGATGCGCAAGGCGGGACTGCCGGACAGCACCGGAGCCACCACCATCAACAAACTGTGCGGCTCCGGCATGAAAGCCACCATGTTGGCCCACGACCTGATCATGGCCGGCACCAACGACATCATGGTGGCCGGAGGCTTCGAGAGCATGTCCAACGCGCCCTATCTGCTGTTGAACGCCCGTAAGGGTTACCGCATGGGGGCCGGGGACACCGCCCAGGATCACATGTTCCTGGATGGCCTGGAAGACGCCGAGACCGGTCGCCTGATGGGGGCCTTTGCCCAGGATATGGCGGACAAGAAGGGCTACACCCGGGAAGACATGGACAACTACGCCATCAATTCCCTGAAGCGCGCCCAGAGCGCCATCAAGGAAGGGCTGCTGAAAGACGAGATTGTTCCGGTAACCGTCAAAACCCGCAAGGGCGAGACCGTGGTGGAGGAGGATGAACAGCCGCTGACCGCCAACCTGGACAAGATTCCGACCCTGCGTCCGGCGTTCAGCAAGGACGGTACGGTGACCGCGGCCAATGCCTCTTCCATTTCCGACGGTTCTTCCGCGCTGGTGTTGATGAGCGAAGCGGAAGCCGAGCGCCGCGGCCTCAAGCCGCTGGCCCGGATTGTCGGCCACAGCACCCATTCCCAGCACCCGTCCGAGTTTACCTGCGCGCCGGTGGGCGCGATCAACAAGCTGTTCGAAAAGACCGGCTGGAGCAAGGACGAGGTGGACCTGTACGAGATCAACGAGGCCTTTGCCATGGTCGCCATGATGCCGATTCGTGAGCTGGGCCTGGATCCGGACAGGGTCAACGTCCACGGCGGCGCCTGTGCCCAGGGCCACCCGGTCGGCTCCACCGGTTCCCGCCTGCTGGTGACTCTGATGCACGCGCTGCTGCGTTATGGCAAGAAGAAGGGCGTGGCGTCACTGTGTATCGGTGGCGGTGAAGCCACCGCCATGGCGATCGAACTGCTGTAAGCCGGCGTCCGAGCGTTGAGGCGAAAAGGGTGTAGCGGGTGAAACCGCTACACCCTTTTTTTTGTGGGCTTGCGGAACAAAGGGGGCAAGGGCGGGATCGCAGCGCCCCGCTGGTTGCCTCGCGGATTGTTGTCTATAGTGTCTCGGGTGAGGGAACCAGCGGAAAATCATACTTTTGACTGATCAAAGCGTCTGTCCCCGTTAGCTATAGTGCGAACATCACGAGCGCTGTGCGTGAAGCCTCGACTCTCGTGACCAAAAATAATCCGAGAGCACTGAAAACAAAGTCGCGACTCAGAACAACAATGGAGTAGCCTTCCAATGACAAGAAAAACTCATCAACGGCAGACCTGGGCCAAACTTCCTTTGGCGGTGGCTGTTGCAGCTGGCATGTCCGGTCAGGCGTCAGCATTTTCATTCTATGTTGGGGACGTGGAAGCCTCTTTTGATACCACCCTCTCCGCGGGTGCGACCTGGCGTACCGAAGACCGTGACAGGCGGTTGATTGCCCAGGGTAACCTGGGACCGGAATTCGCCAATACCACCGAGGGCGCCTCCACCAACAACTACGACGACGGTAACCTCAACTTCGATAAGGGTGACACCGTCTCCAAGATCGTTAAGGGCACCAGTGAGCTGTTCCTCAGTTACGACGTCAACAGTGATTACCTGACTCGCGTCGGCGGCTTCGTTCGTGGTCGTTACTGGTACGATTTTGAGCTGAAGGACGAGATGCGGGCCGAGGACGACGTGGGTCAACGCCGGGAGCTGAACGACGAGGCCAAGGACAACGCCTCCGGCGCCGAATTTCTCGACGCCTACGTGTTCTCCGACTGGTACCTGGGCAACATCCCCTTGAGCGTACGTTACGGTAACCAGGTGGTCAGCTGGGGTGAGAGCACCTTTATCCAGGGCGGCATCAATACCATTAACCCGATCGACGTCCAGGCGTTCCGGGCACCGGGCTCCCAGCTCAAGGAAGCCCTGCTGCCGGTGGAAATGCTGTACATGTCTGCCGGTGTGACCGAGAACATCACCTTCGAGACCTTTGTCCAGACCGACTGGGAGCCAGTGCGTCCGGATGATTGCGGCACCTTCTTCTCCACCAACGATTTTGCCGCCGACGGTTGTGGACCGGTTCTGCTGGCCGGTCAACTGCCAGACTCGATTGCCTTCGCCAACGAACTGATTGCGCCTCGCGTCGGCGACCAGGAGCCGGACGAAAAAGACCAGTTCGGGGTGGCGATGCGCTGGTACGTGCCCGAGCTGAACGATTCCGAATTCGGTTTCTATTACATCAAGTACAACAGCCGGCTGCCGTACGTCAGTGGCGTGGTCAACGATCCCGACAACGGCGTGGCGTTTCCGTCCTACTTCATCGAGTACCCGGAAAACATCAACCTCTACGGTATCAGCGTGAACACCACCACCCCCGGTGGCTGGTCCCTGGGTGCCGAATACAGCTTCCGCGACAACCTGCCGCTGCAGTGGAACGCCTTTGAGCTGATTCTGGGCGGCCTCCAGCAAGTCAATCCGGTTACCGGCGATCCGGCCAGCCTGCTGCAGGTGCAGCGCGAGCAGGAGGCGGGTGCCCCCATCGGCGGCGGCGCACTCTCCGGCCAGGAAGTTCAGGGCTGGGATCGCTTCAAGGTTTCCCAGGCCCAGTTCACCCTGATCAAGTTCTTCGACCAGGTGATGGGTGCCAGCCGTCTGTCGTTTATCGCAGAAGCCGGTGCTACCTATGTGCATGACCTGCCAGAACTCGACGAAGCGCGCTACGGCCGGTCCGGTACCTTCGGTGTTGGCGTTCGTGAAGGCGGCGGATGTGAAGCACTCAACATCAATGACAGCTACTGCACCAACGACGGCTTTACAACCTCGTTCTCCTGGGGCTACCGGGCTCGCTTCGTCTGGGATTACACCAACGCCTTTGCCGGCATCAACCTCCAACCACAGCTGGCCTGGAGCCACGACGTCAAAGGTTATGCCCCGCAGCCGGGTGGCAACTTTAACGAAGGCAGCAAGGCGATTGGCCTCTCGTTGACCGGTACCTACCAAAACCAGTACACAGGAACGATTGGTTACACAAACTTTTTCGGCGGCAAACCGTATAACGAGAAAACCGACCGTGATTTTGTGAGCGCGAGCGTGTCTTACGCGTTTTGATCGGCCCGAATTCGTTAACGAGGTAACTTAAATGAGATTGACTAAGAAAGTTCTGGCTACAGGTGTTCTCACAGCGTCACTGATGGCGAGCAACGCCTATGGCGCGGTGTCTGCAGCGGAAGCCGCCAAGCTGGGCGATACCCTGACGCCGATCGGGGCCGAGAAGGCCGGCAATGGCGATGAAATCCCGGCGTGGGACGGCGGCCTGGACCAGATTCCGGCAGGCTACAAGGGTGACGGCATCTACGTGGACCCGTTCCCCAATGAGCAACCGCTGTTCACCATTGATCAGAGCAACGTCAGCGAATACGCCGACCGGCTGTCCGCAGGACAGGTGGCGATGATCAACAAGTACAGCGATTACGTGATCCCGGTGTATCCGACTCACCGTACCGCCGCGTACCCGGATGACATTGAGCAGGAAACCATCGAGAACGCCACCAAGGTGGAGTTGATCAAAGGCGGTAATGGTCTGGGGAACTACCAGAACGCCACGCCGTTCCCGATTCCCCAGAACGGCTTGGAGGTCATCTGGAATCACATCACCCGTTATCGGGGTGGGTCGGTTGCCCGTAATGTCGGCCAGGTGACGCCGCAGGAGAACGGTGCCTACAGCGTGGTGAAGTTCCAGGATGAGCTGACCTGGCGGGCCTTCCTGACGGATTACGATCCCGAGGAAGATGCCAACGTGCTGTTCTACTTCAAGCAGGCCATCACCGCTCCGGCCCGTCTGGCGGGTAACGTGCTGCTGGTTCACGAAACCATCGACCAAGTGGCGGAACCCCGTCGTGCCTGGGTTTACAACGCCGGTCAGCGTCGGGTACGTCGTGCGCCGCAGGTGGCCTATGACGGTCCGGGTACCGCCTCGGATGGTATGCGGACCTCCGACAACTTCGACATGTACAACGGGGCTCCCGACCGCTACGACTGGGAGCTGGTGGGCAAGAAGGAAATGTACATTCCGTACAACTCCTACCAGCTGGTGGACCGTGACCTCTCCTACGATGACATCATCAAGGCGGGCCACATCAACCAGGAGCTGACCCGATACGAGTTGCACCGTGTGTGGCATGTGCGCGCTACCCTCAAGGAAGGCGAACGCCACATCTATGCCCAGCGCGACTTCTACATCGACGAAGACAGCTGGCAGGCCTCGGTGATTGATCACTACGACGGCCGTGGCGAGCTGTGGCGTGTGGCCGAAGCCCACAACATGTACTTCTACGACCAGCAGGTGCCCTGGTACGCCATTGAAGTACTGTACGACCTGCTGTCCGGTCGTTACCTGGCACTGGGTCTGACCAATGAGGAGTCTAATCCCTACACCTTTGGTGTTGAGCGTTCCTCCCGTGAGTACACCCCCTCCGCACTGCGTCGGGCGGGTACCCGCTAAGTCGTTATCGAAACGGCAGTCAGAGAAAGCAGGCCTCCGGGCCTGCTTTTTTTATGTCCGGCGTGGCGCGCGCGGAGTGGAGCACCGTCATGGGGGCGGCTTGAGCGCTTGATATTTGTCGTGTTGGCGGTGGTTTACCTGTCAAAGATTTTGCAGTTTGGGCCTTTTCTGGTTTAATCTTGCCCGCAATCATACTAAAGGCGTACCCGAAGCCGGTCGCCACTCTGAGGTCATCCTCCTGATCAACACTTCGACGCCCGCCTGGACACCAAAGAGTGACTCCGGATTTGGCGTAAACGACGGGGCAACTTGTGAACGCGTTTGACAGTCATGCGGCGGCTAACGATGAGGGCCTGGCCGGGGCCCGCGAGCGCAAGCCAGGTCGGCTTGTCATGGACCTACTCCGGAACCGGGTGCAGATGCCGCGGCCGGTTGCGGGGCATTTTCGCAGACACGAACTGCTCACCCAGTTACGCAGGGCGGTGGCGCCCGGTGGCATCCTTCACCTTGAGGCCCCCTCCGGGTACGGCAAGACCTGCGAGTTGGCTGCGGCGCTGAGTGAGGACGAGGCCGCCAGTCTCCAGGTCAGTTGGGTAAACCTGAGCGAGCGGGACAACGATCCCGTTCGCCTGTTGGCGTTACTCCATGTGGCATTGCGTTGTGACGGCGAGTCCGAATCGCTGCAGCTGTCCATGGAAAGCGGGCAGTTGGTGGATGCCCTGGACATGTTGCTCGTGCAGTACGCGGGCGGTGAATCCGCCACTTCACCCAGGGTGTTGGTTCTCGATGGCCTGGACCAACTCACCAGCTCCGTGGCCATTGCGCTGGTGAGCCGTCTGCTGGACCAGCTGCCTGACTCCCTGTCCCTGGCGATGACGTCCCGCCAGGCCTTGCCGTTTGAAACCCATGCCTACGAACTGGATGGACGCTTCAGTCGACTCACCAGTGAGCACCTGGCTCTCACCCGGGAGGAGACACTGGCGTTTTTTCAGCCCCTGCTGGACCGCGACCTGGTCACCCAGGTAGCGGTGGAGCAGCTCTACAGTCTGACCGAGGGATGGTTGACCCCCTTGGCCCTGTACCGGCTGGAGATTGAAACCCACGGCGAATCCCGCCTTCCCATCCAGGAGGCGCGCAGTGTGGTGGCTTTCCTGAGTGGAACCGTCTTTGCAACACTGAGCCCGGCCCAGCGGCGGTCACTGATGGTGATGTCCGAAATGGAAGTGGTCTCGGACGAATTGTTTCAGGCGATTGCCGACGGCAAATGTGACCCTCACCTGGTTCCCTCGAAGGCCGCCCTGGCTGGGCTGCCGATCCTGTGTGTGCCCAATCGTGGACGTTGGTTCCGGGTCCTTCCCCTGGTAAGGGAATGGCTGCTGAGCGCTCCTGCCGATGGGCGTGAAGCCCGGGCCACCCTGGCCAGTGACTGGTTCAGCCGGCAGGGGCAGTTTACCGAAGCCCTGCGCTATGCCCTGATGTGCCACGACACGGAGCGAGCCATTGGCGTTGCGTCCGAGGGGTCTGAGGACCTCCTGATCAGCCAGGATACCGCGTCACTGTTGACCTTGCGTAAATCGCTTCCGGTGGGATTGATTCAGCGTAGCCCCCGGCTCCGGGTCGTCTACAGCTGGGTTCACGCCATCGGCGGGCAGTTCCAGGAGGCCCGTAGCCTACTCGACGGGCTCGCCGCCGCCGAACAACAGGCATTGAGGGGGCGGATCAGTGCCCTCAAGGCGTTCCTGCTCAGCGGCGAGGGTGAGGTCCAGGCGGCGCTGGCGGAGGCGAGTGCAGCACTTGACTCTGACGAGCTGTCCGGTCACGGCAGGCTGGTGACGCTGCTGGTGAAATCCGGGGCGCTTTGTGCTTTGGGGCGCTTCGCCGAAGCGCGGGCTGCCAACCGGGAGGCCGCCCGGCTGGCCCGGGAAGCAGGAGATGCGGGGTCGGAAATCCTGACCGTTTACGCCCACGCCCGCATTGAATTGGCCAAAGGGTCATTGAAACACGCCGAGCAACTGCTGCGTACCGGGCTGGATACCGCGGTGAGTGAACCGGTGCGCCCGCCCCGGGTGGGGGAAGGGCGGTTGATGATCAACCTGGCCCTGGTGCTGTGGCACCGGGGGCGAATTGCCGAAGCCGACCGGCTGCTGACCCGGATCATCCGCCAGGCGGATCAGGCCCGGGATCTGGCCCTGTTGCTGGCGCTGGCACTGCGGGTATTGATCTGCAAGTCCCAGGATCGCCTGGATGAGGCGTTTGCCTGGATAGGCGTGGCCGAGCGTACCATGCACGCCTGGCAGGTGGACGACGCCGTGTTTGTCCCGGTACTGGAAGCGCTGAAGATCAGTTGCTGGCTCGCCAAGGGACAGCGGGAGAGCGCGACTCATTCCATGGCAAAGCTGGCCCCCTATCGCAATCAGCACCGGGTGCTGGAGCTGTTTCCGATGATGCCGGGCCTGCTTGATGCCCTGGACGTGCGCTTGGCTCTCGCCGAAAAGCGTGTGGGTGAGGTCCGTGAGCGATTGCTGGCCGCGCTTGCAAACCATACCGATGGCAACACCCATTTTGGTCACCTGTTGCACCTGAACCTGCTCAAGGCGGCCGCCTGTTTCCGCCAGGGCGACAAGGCCCGGGCGTTTGACAAGCTCAAGCAGGTGATCGAGATGGCGGAACCGGAACACTACATCAGCCCGTTCCTGGAGCTGAAGGGCGAGATTCGGGAACTGGTAACCCAGGGACTGGCGGGGACGGGGCGTTCGCCGCTGCGGGATTCCCTGCGGGAACTCTTTGGCCTGGCGGTCGAGCCGGTGTCGGAACACCGGGCCACTGACCTGCCCGAACCCATCAGCGACCGGGAATTTGGCGTGCTTGAGCTCATCGCCCAGGGGCTGTCCAACCAGGACATCGCCGACCGGCTGCACATCTCCCTGCACACCGTGAAAACCCACGCGCGGCGGATCAACGCCAAGCTCGGCGTCAAATCCCGCACCCAGGCGATTGTCCGGGCGAGGGAATTGGGGGTGTTATAGCCGAAATGCGTTGCGGTTCGTCCTCACTGGCGCACTTGTCGTGTGGATTGAATTATTATGCTATCGGGATCAGACTATACCAATTATTGGTATAAAGGAGGTGGGGCCATGCAAAAGAACACCAGCATCACTTTAGGCCAGCATTTTGATGCGTTCATTGCAGAACAGATCAAAAATGGCCGATACAGCTCAACTAGCGAGGTCGTCCGTGCAGGACTGCGTCTGCTTGAAGAGTCTGAAACCCGCCTGAACACACTTCGCAAACAGCTCAAGGAAGGCGAAGATAGTGGTTTTGAAGACTACTCTTACGACTCATTTATACGAGAGCTGGATAACGAAGGGCGCTGATGCCATATTTTAAGCTTTCCAGGAAGGCCAAAGCTGACCTCAAGTCTATTGCAGCATACACGGAGCGTGAATGGGGCAGGGATCAACGAAACCATTACATTCTTCAGTTCGATCAGTGCTTTCACCTTTTGGGTGGAAATCCGAACCTGGGGCAGCCCTGCGACGAACTACGCCCAGGGTACAGACAATACCCTCAGGGAAGCCACATCATCTTTTATCGGCTAAACAACAAGGAAATTGTTGAGATTATCCGTATCCTGCACAAAGGCATGTTACCTGAGGTGTATCTGATTTAAGACCTAATGCGTGGCCCTCAGTTATCGCCGTTCTCGGTAGATTGCAGAGCCGCATAAGGAGCTTGGATTAGGGGACAGCTCTGAAATCTGTCCCCGGGTGGAGCGGAATCAGGACGCCTCCGGCACCTGATCCGCGTTGACAGGCTCGTCCACCGGCTGCTTGAGCTGCTCGATCAGGGCGTCCTTATGGGCCCACAGTTCGCTGACCCAGGCCTGGAACGCTTGCTGGATGTCCTTGTCGTTCTGGTAGTCCATGCCCAGGAACTGGTGCGGAATTTCCAGGGTGCGGATGTCGATGACGATGCGCTTGATGCGGCCGCATAGGTAATCCCAAAAGCCGGACCGACCCTCCGGGTAAACGATGGTGACATCCAGCATGGTGTGGAGGGTTTCGCCCATCGCCCCCAGCACGAACGCGGTGCCACCGGCCCGGGGTTTGAGCAGGTTGCGGTAGGGGGACTGCTGGGCTGCGTGTTTGGCCGGGGTCAGCCGGGTCCCTTCCATAAAGTTGAACACCGTGACCGGGGTGTAGTGAAATTTCTCGCAGGCCTGGCGCGTGGTCTCCAGGTCCTTGCCCTTGAGCTCCGGACGCTTGGCGATTTGCTCCCGGGTGTAGCGACGCATGAACGGGAAGTCCAGCGCCCACCAGGCGATGCCCAGCAAGGGGACCCAGATCAGTTCCTTCTTGAGGAAGAACTTGAGCAGGGGGATCTGGCTGTTCAGGGCGTATTGGATGGCGGGAATGTCCGCCCAGCTCTGGTGATTGCAGGTGACAAAATACCAATGATCCCGCCGCAGCCCCTCGAGGCCGCGAATGTCCCATTCCACCTTGTGCAGCACGTCGCCCACCAGGTTGTTGAAGCCGATCCAGATGTAGGCGATGTTGTTGAGCACGACCGTGCAGGCCTTGCGTACGCCGTCAAAGGGCAGAATCAGCTTGATCAGGGCGAAGACAATCAGCACAGGAAACAGGCACAGGGTGTTCAGTAGGATAAGCAGCGCCGCAATCGTGCCTTTGACGGGCGCCGGCAGGAAGTTCAACATGCTTCGGGTCTCTCCAGATGGTGTTTTCTATGCGCCTGCCGGATGGTCAGCCTTCGTGGGCCGGACCGGGTTGCGTGGCGGTTGTCGTCGGTGGCATCAGGCTCCGTTCTTCACTGGCAACGGCGATGTGTTGCAGGGTCTCCCCCGAGGGGGAGGCCAGTAACCGGGCAAACTGACGGTCAAAGTAGCCCAGGTTGTTGAAGCGGATCATACCCTGAATTTCTTTCACGTAGGCGTCACCGCGTTCGGAATACCGGAGCAGTCCGTTGGCCATCGTCAGCCCGTCGGGCTTCTTGCCCGCTTGCCGGGCCTGGGCCCGGGTTTGCCTCAGGTCGCGATAGGAGCGGTGACGGTTGAGGTTCTCGATGTAGGCGCGCACCGAACCATAGGGGGAGGCGAAAGCAGCCACCTCGTGACTCTGGTCATCCCCCCGCCGCCGGGGGACCAGGCCGCAGCCGGCGGAGAAGCACCACTGGCCGAACAGGTTGTTCCCCTGCCGGGCAAAGCGGGAGGTGCCCCAGGCGGATTCATTGGCGGCCTGCGCCATCACCAGGGACGGCGGAATGGCGTCCAGCTTCTGTTTCAGGGCGGTAAAGTTCTCGGCGCTGCCCACCGCTGAGTCGACCCGCAGCCGCTCGCTCTGTGCCTGCAGCCACGCCCGCTCAGCCTCAGACAGGGTATCCTGCTGCGACAGTTTGAGCAGGTACTGGCGGGCCATCAGTACCCGGCTATTGGCGAGCACGATGCGGGGGTAGAGGAAAGCGAAGAACGCGGCCTTCTTCTCCGTGGTATCACGATAGCTAGAGAAGTCCGGGAGTGGCTCGCGGGACCACTCGGGCAGCGGCGGAAGCTGGCCCGTGGAAATGCCGTAGCGGCCGCCCACTTGGTCGGTAAGCGGTGAGTACAGGCTTCCCCAGAGGGCAGCGGCAACCAGCGGCAACAGCAACAGCAGGGCGCGAACAACCAACGACATACAACCTCGCGTCATTAACGACATGCGAGGAAGTATAACAGGTTGTGCCCCGGTTGATGGACTGGCCGTACTATCGGCCCCATTGGCCGTATCGGGTTAACGAATGGCCAGACGGGACGCTATGGAAGGCGGGTCGCCATGAGCAGGCCAAGGCGCTGGGGGGTGCCGGTGTCTACCAGCCGCAGAAACAGGGATTCCTGGTCCGCGCTGACGAAGCCTTCCAGCGTGAGTGCGCCGTCGGTCAGGCGGACCTGACCATTGCCCAGGTCGGTGTAGCTGAGTGCGATGTCGGTCTCAGACAGGGCCGAAGGGGTGCCGACCTCCACCGGGGCAACGGTGTGTGTGACGGAAAGACCGCTGGTGGACAGGATGGCGGTGGTGGCAGAGGTCAGCGTCAACGTTGCGTCCTGATAGTGGGTCAACTGGTTGCTGTTGTCCGCCAGGGCCAGGGAAAGTCCCTGAACCCGGTAACTGCCGCTTGAGGGGGCTGCGCCGGAGGCCTGTTCCGCGGCGACGACCAGCCCATCGCCGATTTCCGAGTCGTCCAGGTTGAACGCCATCAGCTCGCCGTCGGGGGTGCTGGCGCCGATGCCATGGCTGTCCAGGTTGAGCCGGCCGATTTGCTGGGGGCCGCTGCTTAGCTGGGACTCCCGCAGGGTCAGGCTGTGGCCGCCGGCGCGGGCACTGACCTGGGCGCTGACGGTACCGCTGCCATCTCGGCTCAGCTGCTGGGTGGCCAGGCTGCGGGTGACGGTGGTGCCGGAGACGATCCAGGTGCCGAAGGCCGCTTCCGCCACGAATGGGGCCGTGGCAGCCTGGTTCAGCTCCAATCCCAGGGTCAGCACGTTGTAGGTCTTGCCGTTCAGGGTATCGAGGCTGAAATCCTCGGCCCGGGCCAGATTCAGGTCGAGTACGGAAAGGTAGTGGTCTTCCAGGGTTTGCTGGCGCTTGAGCTCATCCCCCTGCGTCTCCAGTGCGATGGCCTTGCCGGCACTGAAGTAGCCGGCCAGCACCTGGCTGGGCGCCGCACTGCCGCCCCGGACATAGGCATCCAGGAAAAACGGATTGCGGGTCCAGCCCACAATCCGGGAACTGTCCCGACCGGTGATGCTCTGGTACAGCGCTCGACCGGTGAGCAGTCGCACGTCATCCTGAAGGGTGGCAGCGCCCGGTGCCGTGGCGTGGGTATTGAGCGCCCAGGTTTCGCTTCCGCGGGAGAAGAAGTCGTTGCCGGCGGTTTGCATCAGCGTTTCGCGACGGTAGGGAATGTCGCTGGTGAGGGACGTCACATTGATATCGAAGACATCAAAGGAGGTCAGGGTAAGGGCGGGGAACACAAAGGCACTGCCGTACTCGTCCTGCAACAGTTCTTCCTGGGCGATACGAACCCCCCACTGGCCGGGGCCATCCAGACTGGGTTCGTGAAAGCTCTGGCCCAACTCGATGCCGAGCAGCACGCTGTTGAAGTCCACGGAGGAGGCGGCGATCTTACCGGCGGAGGTGCGGTCGAGCAGCGCGTAATCCGCCATGTCCGCGGTGTAGCTGGCAAAGTCTGTACGTTCGCCAAGGAAGGCCACCGCGCCATCGCCGTCTAGGTTGGCAGGTATGTCGATTTCAAAGTCGTGAACCTGGTCGGCCAGGGTGGACCAGACGTACTTGTTCAGGCACAGGGCATCCTCGGTGCTGTTCACGCAGCTCATGATCTGGTCAAACTGGGCTGCGGTATAGTCCGCCAGGACCTCGCTGACCAGGTACTCGGAGAACGGATTGACCTTGATATCCCGGTCTTCGTCGGCGGCCAGGGAGCGGTACAGGGTATTGCCGGTGACGGCTTCGATAATCACGTTGGGCCCTATGGGCTGGCCCTCGGCGAAGGTGACCACGTAGCGGCCATTGCCCTCGGCACGGATGTCCGCGTCCACTGACGCCAGGCGGCTGAGGGTCTGGTTTGATCGGTACACCTCGAGGCGCTCGGGCTCGACGATGCGCAGGTTGCGGCGGGTGACTTCGCCCTGCGGGGCGACGGCTTCCGGCACTTCCAGGGTGACCCTGATTTCATTCTTCGCCAGCCCGGAACTGTTGTTGGAGTCGCCGGTGGTGCCGGACTGGAAGTCATCCAGGGCATTGGTGGCCGGGGGGAAGGTGTTGGGCCTGCTGGCGGCCTCGTCAATGGAGTCGTCGCTGCCGCCACCGCAGGCGATCAGTAACAGGGAGGTGGCGAGTACCGTAGGCAGGGAAACGCGTTTCAGCCGCATGCCGGAGATTCCATTCCGTGATTTCGAGTAGATGGAGCGTCAGTTTAGCAGGCAGGGCAGGGTGAAACAGTGAGTCAGCACACGAAAAGCCGGTGACGGGGGCCGCCACCGGCACTGTATCAGAAGTAGATCTTCAGGCCGGCCAGCACGCCCTCGTCCAGATTGACGTCACCGCTGACGTCTTCCAGGTCAGTGTTCAGGTACCGGTAGCCGGCGAACACTTCGGCATTGCGAATAATGCGATAGCTGCCGCGCAGCTCGATGCTGGTAAGGTCCTCAGAGTCGCCAAAGGACAGGATGTCCGGCGCAAAGTGGGCGGAGCCTGTGAACGAGAGCCCGGGAACGTCAGGAACGTTCAGCGTAGCGTAGCCGCCGAGGCCAAGCGCACCGCCGTCAGCGGGAGAGTCATCCCAGTAGATGCCACGAACGCCAACCCCGGCAGTGGTCGGCAGGTTACCAATGGCGGTACGGCCCTGGGCGTGGAAGTCGAGGTTGGTGATGTTGCGGCTGCCTTCATGGTAGGTATGGCCGATACCCAGTTGCAGCTCGGACTGGGTCTCGAACAGGTTCACCTGGCCCTTGACGGAATCGTCGGTCAGGCTGAGGTCGACGTCGCCGGCCATCACAGGGGCAGCAGCCAGGGACAGGGCAACAAGCGGAATACGGCAGTACTTCATGCGGGTACCTATCGGTTGTGTTAAGTCGCTGAATTGGTTGCGATCGAAAACGTTGACGCCATGGTAGCGGGCCACCCCAGGGCACTCAACTTACAATGGGGTAAGGCAAAACCCAATGGGGTAGGGCGGTGACAGTTAATGTTCGGGTGAACCGTGTTCCCCCTGGTCCAGGTCGTCAGGGTTCACATTCTCGGCGGGTACCCGGTACTCCTCATTGGCCCAGGCGCCCAGGTCGATCAGTTTGCAGCGTTCGCTGCAGAACGGCCGGTAGGGATTGGCGGTATCCCATTCAACGGCTTTCTTACAGGTGGGACAGTCAACAATCATTCAGGAAACTACCTTCATCTAACAGACTACCTTGCACAACGAACGGCCATCGGTTACGACATGACCTTGCAGTATTGCTCCAGCACGGCGCGCAGCATCTCTATATTGACCGGTTTGGCCACAAAGGAGTTCATGCCCGCTTGCCGGCACCGTTCTTCATCCTTCTCCATGGCGCTGGCCGTCAGGGCGACCACCGGAATGGGGGAGCGCTGCTCCCGGCGCTCCCAGTCCCGCAGGCGGCGCGTTGCCTCAAAGCCATCCACCTTGGGCATCACACAGTCCATGAAGATGATGTCAAAGGGGTGCCACATCCACAGGCTGGCAGCGGCCTCGCCGTCGTTGGCGGTCATCACATCACAGCCGAGCTTTTCCAGCAAGCGCCGGGTAAGGGTTCGGTTCACCGGGTTGTCTTCCACCAGCAACACCCGCATGCGCCCGCCCGGCAGGTGCTGACGGCGGGTGGTTGGGGCGCCGGACTGCAGGGAAAAACGGGTCAGGAACTGGCGTTCGTCCTTGCTGGCGTCCAGGAACAGCTGATGGAGGATGGGACTGAGGCAGGACTCCCGCAGGGACTTGCTGAGGAAAGCGTCCGCCCCGGCCTGGCGGAAATGCTCGGCGTCCCCCCGTTGAGGGTTGGACGAGAGAATCAGCAGCCGGGTGCGGGCCCAGTCGGGGTTACTGCGAACCTGACGGCACAGCAGGTCGCTGTCCATGTCCGGCACAAAGCCGTCCAGCACCACGGCGTCGAAGGGCTGCTGGCTGTCCGACGCCTGACGCAGGGACGTCAGGGCCTCGCCGGCGGATTTTACCGCTTCGATGTCGAGCTCGTAGCGTGACAGCATCTCCAGGGTGATCTTGCGGGACAGCTCGTAGGAATCCACCACCAGTATGCGTTTGCCCTTCAGCATGCGGGTATCGGGACGAACCCGGGTAGCGCCGTCCGGCGCGAGGGGCAGCGACAGTTCCACCCAGAAGGTACTGCCTTCCCCCGGCTGGCTCTCCACATCCAGGGTGCCATCCATCAGGGACACTAACTGGCGGCAGATGGCCAGCCCCAGGCCGGCGCCCGGCGACTGGCGCTGGAACCGCTGGCCCAACTGGACGTAGGGTTCGTACACCAGCGGCAGGTCTTCCGGATTGATGCCCACCCCGGTGTCTTCCACCGCCAGGCGCAGGCCGACCCGGTCATCCTGCCGGCCCAGCACCTCGATGCTGATCAGTACGTGTCCGGAGTCGGTGAACTTGATGGCGTTGGAGGTGAGGTTGAGCAGGATTTGGCGAATCCGTACCGGATCGCCCTCCAGGCCAAAGGGCAGGTTCTCATCCACCCGCAGTTCCAGGGCCAGGCCTTTTTCCCGGGCGCGGTTGCCCAGCATATGGACCAGGTCGTTGAGGGTTTCCCGCAGGTCGAAGGGGATGGGTTCAAGCACCAGCTTGCCCGCTTCGATACTGGAGATGTCCAGCAGGTCGTTGATGATGGCGGAGAGGTTTTCCGCCGCGCCCTGCAGGGTTGATACGTACTCTCGCTGCTCCTGGTCCAGCTGGGTGTCGTTCAGCAGGCTGGCATAGCCCAGTACCGATTGCAGCGGGATACGCAACTCGTGGCTGACGTTGGCCAGGAACTGGTTCTTGGCGTGGTTGGCCTTGATGGCTTTGTCCCGCTCCCCCTGGGACTGGATGGTGGTCTGGCGCAGGTTGCGGGTGTCTTCCAGCAGCTGCAGGCGCATGGTGTTCAGCGCCTGCTCCATCTCGCTGAGTTCGTCCGGGTGCTTGAGGGGCTTGCGTTTGAGCTTGAGCGGTTCGATCAGGGCATCCAGGTTCAGGCGTGCGGCATACCGCGACATGGTTTCCAGGTGCCGGGACAGGGTAAAGCGCACAATCACCAGCAATCCCAGTGTGCCCAGCATCACTACGAAGGACTGGAACAGCAAGATCAACAGCGCCCGTTCCATGAGTTGCTGATAGGCCACTTCCACCGACGAGGTGAGGGTCAGGGAGCCCAGCGACACTGGTTTGTTCAGCTGCGGGCCTTTGTAGACCAGTGGGAAGGACTGGGTGATCACCCGGCCTTCCGGATAGCTACCGGCGCTGAAGACGTCGCCTTCGGGGACCCGGACTTCCGCATGGGCGATGTCCGGCAGGTTGAGGATGGCGTCGATGGTGTTGGCCACCTCGCTGTAGTTCAGCAGCCAGAGGTTGTTGCTGAGCGTGCCGGATATCAGGTCTGCGGCTTTCTGCTGGGAGGTCTTGAGCTCGTCGGTGCGGCTGTCGAGTTCGCCGACCATCTGCAGGCCCGTGGCCAGGATGGACACTACCATGCTGAACAACAGCACATAGATGAGCAACCGAGCCGCCAGTGGACGGACGCCCATTTTTTTCAGCAAGTTGGTTAACGGCAAAGCACGCTTTCCCTGTGTTTATTCGAATCCTGAAGCATGGCTGTCTATTTCCTGAGCGGAAGTTTAACAGACACTTAGGACCTCGACACCCTTTGCCAGGGGGGACGAACGTGCCAATTCCGAATCGGAGGCGGAGCCGCCAACAAACCGAAAGCGTACGTTAAAGTCGTACAGGTGTGCCCCGTAAATGCGGTCCTCATCCCTGCCGCGGCGGAACGAGGGGCGGGGGTCGTAGCTCACCACGTCCTCGATCAGCGCCCGGAAATCCGGATAGCGCTCCGGGTCCAGGCTGGCCAGCTGTTGCTGGGCCTCGCGGCTGAAGTGTACCGGCAGGCGGTCGGTGGGAGGAGTGTCCGCCCAGCCCAGGGCGGCCTCGGGAACCGCGTCGGCGAAGGGCAGGTAGGGCTTGATGTCGAGGATGGGGGTGCCGTCGATCAAATCGTGGTCGCGAATGCGCAAAATCAACTGTTTGCCTTCCCGCCGCAGGCCCTCGTTGCACACCACCGACAGCCCCAGGCTGTTGGGACGGAAGGGCGAGCGGCTGGCAAACACGCCGATCTTTTTATTGCCGCCCAGCCGGGGAGGACGCACCACGGGACGCCACTCCTCCCGCACCGCCTCATGGAACTGGAAGGTCAGCCAGAGGTGACTGCTGGACTCCAGCCCCCGGAAAGCGTCCTCGCGGTCAAACGGCGGCTGAACGATCAGGTCCGCCCAGGCGTGCCGGGTCAGGCCGGGCTGCCGGGGCACGCCGAACTTGTCCCGAAAGCAGGATCGGGTGAGGGCAATCGGCGTCAGGGTAAGGGCTTCGGCGGCGGGTCTGGAACGGTGTCGGCTCATCAGTCGAGGTTTCTGGAGAAGTACATTTCAATGCGAAGAATCAGAGAGGAACGGTCCTTGAAACTGGCGTCCCTGGGAAACTCGATGGCCGGAATCAGCTCGCCAAAGAGCCAGCTATGATACAGGCGATACCGATAGGTGACATCGGCAAAGTAACTGGTGGTGCGCCAACTGGGCTGGCTCTCGCCAAGAATGCCCAGGCGCGGGTTGATGGTGGCCCGGTTGTTCAACCGCTTGAACGTGTTAAAGGTCTGGGACATGACAAATTTGCGGTCCTGGTGCACCCATTCCAGTTCGGAGGAGGCGAGGAATTTCCAGCCCTTGCCCAGCTCCCGGCCAAAACTGAGCCGGGTACGCTCGCCCCAGCCGGTCTGGTGAAAGTAGTAGAAACGCTGGTCCGCGTGAAGGGCCCAGTCCTCGTCCAGCTGCCAGCGCTTGCTGGCCTTCACCCGCCAGAAGGCATCGGGAGGAAGACGCAGACGGACGCCCACATCGTTGCTGAGGTTGATGGCGTCGCCCACCTCGGTGAGGAACCGCAAGGCGCCGGTGGCATCGGTCTCGGTGCGTTGGTTGTCGGTGAGCTGGCGATTCCGGCGACGTTCTTCGAGGGGAATCAGCTCGTCGCTCTCACTCTCGATGACCAGCCGCAGTTTCTCCTCCAGAGTGGGAACATCCAGGCGAAAGCGGCCCTCCGGTTCCAACTGCAAAGGGTCGCCATGTTCGGACTGTGTCGCGAAGCCGATACGTATGTAGCTCTCATTGTCTGGCAACGCGCTGTCGCTGCCGGAGAGGGTTCGGTCGGCCCATTCGCCAAAGCCCTGTACCAGCCGGGAGCTGCTGCGTTGGCTGCCCAACACCCAGTTGGAGAACTGCAGCCAATAGGAATCCTCTGGTTCCTGCCAGTATTCCTCTGGGGTGAACGTGTAGAAATCCAGGGGCAAGGACTCGACCGAGAGGGCCTCGGTAATACTGGGGTCCTGAACCGAAATGATGGAGTCCGCCAGGCCGGAGGCTGGGGCGGTCGCTAGCCAAAGCAGGGCGTAGATTGTGAGTTGATGTCTATGCAAATGCCACCAGGAACTGATTGTGCAGCGTCTCGACCCGACGCCGGACGTCGGCCAACGGAACATTATTATCGATCACTTCGTTGGCTTTTTTAAGTCGCTCATCCCGGTGCATCTGGGCGGCGATGATGCGCTCGACCTGGTCCCGGTCGTTGTTGTCGCGGGCCACCGTGCGTTCGATCTGGGTCTCCACGGGTACGTCCACCACCACAACCCGACTGACCAGCTGATACTGGTCGGTTTCCAGCAATAGGGGGGAGACCAGCAAGGTGTATGGCTGATCGTGGTTCTCCGGCGTCAGCTGCCGGACCAGTTCCTCGCGGATCAACGGATGGAGCAGCTTCTCCAGCCACTCCCGTTGAGCGGGGTCTTTGAAGACGATGGTGCGCAGGGCGGCGCGATCCAGGCGGCCCTCATCGGTCAGGATCTCCGCGCCGAAGTGCTCCCGAATGTTCGCCAACGCCGGCTGCCCCGGTTCCACCACCTGGCGGGCCACGTCATCGGCGTCCACCCAGTGCACGCCCAGGTCGCCAAACAGTTTCGCGACCGTGGACTTGCCACTGCCGATCCCGCCGGTCAGTCCAACAATAGTCGTCATACCGTCACCTTAAACTCCGAGGTAACCCAGCCACCAACCCTGCAGTTCTTCACCAAACCACAGCGCCAGCAGCCCAGCGCCGGCAAGGTAGGGCCCAAACGGAATCGGCACTTCCCGCCCATGCTGGCGGAACACAATCAGCCCAATGCCCACCACGGCACCCACTACGGAGGACAGCAGAATCACCACTGGCAACATCTGCCACCCCAGCCAGGCACCCAGCGCCGCCAACAGCTTGAAATCGCCGTGGCCCATGCCCTCCTTGCCGGTCACCAGCTTGAACAGCCAGTACACCGACCACAGCGACAGGTAACCGGCAATGGCCCCCCAGAAGGCGCTGTTGAAATCCGTCAGCACCCCGTAGTAATTGAGGATCAACCCCAGCCAGAGCAGGGGATAGGTAATGCTATCCGGTAGCAGCTGCGTGTCCAGGTCAATACTGGTCAACGCGATCAGGGCCCAGACCAGCAGCAGCGCCCACAGGGTGGCCGCAGACGGCCCCAGCAGCCACACCGTGAACACCGAGAGCAGCGCCGTCAACGCTTCCACGATGGGGTAGCGGGCCGAGATCGGGGCCTTGCAGGCGGAACACTTGCCCCGCAGTGCCAGGTAGCTGATCACCGGAATGTTCTCCCAGGGCTTGATCTCATGGCCACAGGACGGACAGGTGCTATTGGGCGAGGCCAGGGTGATCTTCTGGGGCTCGGCGCGCTGCTTTTCCGGCACCTCCAGGAATTCCTCGCACTGGCAGCGCCAGTCCTGCTCCATCATCTTGGGGAGGCGCAGGATGACGACGTTCAGGAAGCTGCCGATACAGAGGGAGACTGCTGCGATAACGGTGAAAAGCATCCAGGGAGAATCAAGAATTGGTTCGATAAGCTGCATGGATTGGTTCGTTGATGGTGAGATAAGAGAAGGAGAGCCTGTTCAGGCTCTCCTTGATTTCATGATCGGTAATAGAAACACCTTTTAGTTTCTATCAATATTAGCCAACCACTTGACCCATCTGGAAGATGGGCAGGTACATGCCGATGATCAGGCCACCGACCAGCACCCCGAGTACCGCCATGATCATGGGTTCCATGAGGGCGGTCAAGTTATCGACCATATCATCGACTACCGCTTCATAGTGATCAGCAACCTTCTCCAGCATCGAGTCCAGGTTGCCTGATTCTTCGCCAATAGCGGTGAGCTGTATAGCCATAATCGGAAAAACGTCGGCTTGTCTCATTGCGGCCTGAAGTTGGGTACCGCTTGAAACTTGATCCCTGATACCGTTGATGGCGTCACGATAGACTGCATTACCGGTAGCTCCCGCTACGGACTCGAGCGCTTCAACCAGTGGTACGCCAGAGGCGAAAGTGGTCGAGAGAACTCGTCCGAACTTGGCCACCGCCGATTTATCAAGGATTTCCCCTACGATGGGAAGTTTCAGAATGTATTTGTCGACCATATCCGAGAATTTCTGTGATCGACGCTTGCCTTCTCTGAAGGCGAAAATAACGGCCACAAAACCAAGTAGGGCGATGAACCACCATTTCTGCATCCATTCGGATATATTTATAATGAATTGCGTAAATACAGGCAGCTCGGCGCCAAAGCCTTGGAACAGGCTCTCGAATTGAGGTACCACTTTTACAAGCAGGATGGCTGTTACCACAATCGCGACAACAATGACCGCGATAGGGTAGGTCATGGCCTTCTTGACTTTCTTCTTGAGAGTCTCGGTCTTTTCCAGATAGGTAGCTATCCGGTCTAACAGTTGCTCCAGCGCCCCCGCCTTTTCGCCAGAGTCCACCAGGTTGCAATACAGGTCGTCAAAATGACGGGGGTGGCGACGAAGGGCATTGGCAAAACTGGTGCCCGACGCCACGTCGTTGCGGATGGCAGAGATGAGCTCCCTTAATCCCTGATTCTCCAACCCATCGGTTACGATATCAAAGCTTTGTACAAGCGGAACGCCAGCTTTCATCATTGTTGCCATTTGCCGAGTAAACATGGCGATATCGAACGGCGTAATTTTTTTGCTACCACCAAAGAGCGGTTTGGGTTTTTTACGAACCTTACTGGGGAGGATGCCTTGCTTCCGTAGCTGGGCCTTCACCACAGCTAGATTGGAGCCTGACACTTCACCCTTTGTTTTGTTGCCCTTTTTATCTTTGCCCTCCCAGACAAAGACTTGGAGTTGTTCTGCTTTTTCAGCCATGCTTAATCCTTCGTCACCCGGTTCGCCTCTTCAAGGCTGGTCACACCCTGAATGACTTTTTTAAGGGCGGATTGCCTTAGATTGGCGAAGCCTTCAGACTGTGCCTGTTCTGCAATTTTTATGGAGCTGGCCTCTTCCATAATCATGTTGGCCAGCCTGTTGGTAATCGGTACTACCTCGTAAATACCGACGCGCCCTTTGTATCCTCCATTGCATTTATCACAGCCCTTGGGGCGGTACAACGTGAAGCCTGTATCAATTTGTTCCTCTGTGAACCCTTCGGCCAATAGCGTCTCTCTTGGGATTTCGGCCGGTTGTTTGCAGGAGTTGCACAACCTTCGCCCGAGTCGTTGGGCGATGATAAGACTAACCGACGTTGCAATATTGAATGCCGGCACGCCCATGTTCATCATCCGGGTGAGGGTTTCGGCAGCACTGTTGGTATGCAGGGTGGAAAGCACAAGGTGGCCGGTTTGAGCGGCCTTGATGGCAATGTTGGCAGTTTCCAGGTCTCGAATCTCACCCACCATAATGATATCCGGGTCCTGACGCAGGAATGCCCGCAACGCTTCCGCAAACCCTAGGCCGACTTTGTTGTTGACGTTGACCTGGTTGATGCCTTCCAGGTTGATTTCTGCCGGATCTTCCGCGGTGGATATGTTTCGTTCAGGTGTATTGAGAATGTTCAAGCCCGTGTAGAGGGATACAGTCTTACCGGAACCCGTAGGCCCGGTCACCAGGATCATGCCTTGCGGCTGCTCCAGTGCATCCAGATACAGTTGTTTCTGGTCTTCTTCATACCCCAGAACATCGATACCAAGCTTCGCCTGGCTTGGGTCCAGAATCCGCAACACGATTTTCTCGCCCCATAGGGTGGGGAGGGTATTTACCCGAAAATCGATGGCCTTGGTTTTGGACAGCTTCATCTTTATACGGCCGTCCTGCGGCACCCGGCGCTCGGAAATATCCAGCTGCGCCATGATCTTGACCCTGGCGGCGATCTTGGGCGCCAATTTGATCGAGGGTTTCGAGATTTCCTTCAATATGCCGTCGGTTCTGTATCGGACTCGATAGACCTTCTCGTAGGGTTCGAAGTGAACGTCCGAGGCTCCGCCGCGGATTGCATCCAGCAACATCTTGTTCACGTACTTGACGATTGGGGCGTCATCTACTTCTGAGGCGGTTACAGTGCCCTCATCTTCGTCCGCTTCGCCTCCCTCTGTTTCAACGCCTTCCAGATCGGCGTCTTCCAGGTCCCCCATAGTGGTGTCGGTGGCTTCAAAGTATCGCTCGATTGCCACTCTTAAAACGGCATCATCTACCAGCACCGGATCCGTACTCAATCCGGTGTTGAACTTGATCTCGTCCAGCGCCTGAATGTTGGTGGGGTCGGACACCGCTATAAATAGCCGGTTACCGCGCTTGTACAAGGGCAGCGCGTTGTGCTTGCGAATCAGCTTCTCGTCGACCAGGTTCTCCGGCATCATTTCCGGCAGAAAGGCATTCAGGTCCAATACCGAAACCCCGAACTCCATCGCAGCCGAGAAGGCCAGGCCTTTACTGTCAGCCAGTTCGTGCTGTACCAGATACGTAATGAGTGGAATTCTGTTGTTCGACGCCTGAATGAAGGCATTCTTGGCGTCTTCCTCGCTTAGAAGACCGTCCTCAACGAAGCGTCGAGCCAGGCCGGTTAAGGTGACGCTGGAACTTTTGTTTGTCATAAAGTATGAAAAATTTTCTCTAAGTAGCTGATGCGCAGTTTATATTGAGTATCAGTGAGTGTAGTTGGGTGGCCCCTGTTTGAAAAGCCATGCGGGTATAGGTGCTGTCTGGTCTACAAGCTGTTACTCAAGGGCGTGCTGGGTGACCAAATTTGTCAGTTACTGACCCAGCGTGCGAGAAGAAACCATCTGTAGATCAATTGCTAACGCGAGCGGGTGCAGACTAGGTCGCTGAACAATAAGGTATTTTTAACATTTTCTTGCAATTGGCATGCTCAATGCTACAGTCTTGTCAGGCCGCTCCTCGTGGGGCGTGACTGACAAAAATTGCGGAGAGATAAAGTATGAAAAAAGTTCAACAGGGTTTTACTTTGATCGAACTGATGATCGTTGTTGCGATCATTGGTATTCTGGCGGCAGTAGCAATTCCTGCGTATCAGGATTACACCATTCGTGCGAAGGTGAGTGAGGTTCTGACCATCGCCAGCGCGGCCCGTACTAGTGTCGCTGAGTACTACATTAGTACTGGTGACTATCCTGCTTCAACAACTGCTGCTGGCATTAACACAGATGCGGGCCAGAGCGATTACGTGTCTGCCATCGCCTTCGCGACTTCAAGTGGCGGTACTCGCCTGACTTACACGCTGGACAACCTGGGTGGTGATGCTGACGGTGATACCTTCGAATATTTTGTGTCCGGTTCCGGTTCTGGCGTAACCGTCAACTGCACCGGCGGTACCTTGGACGACAAGTATCGTCCGGCTAACTGCCGCGAATAATGTTCGCTTATAGCTTTTAAGCGAAGTTTCAAGGAAAAGCCCTCTTCGTGAGGGCTTTTCTTTTCCATGAAGAATACAATCTCAGTATTGAGTCAGGCATTGGGTTTATGAACCGATCTCTCCAGAATCAGCACTCCATTCTAGTTTCTCTGTGCCTCATGGTACTTCTTGTTTTGGGGTGGACGGCTTTTTCGCCAGGTCTTTCCGGTCCATTTATGTTGGATGATTTTGACAACCTGGGGGCTCTGGAGGTCGGCGTAACGGATATACGATCATTTGAGGAATACATGTCCATGGGCAATGCTGGCCCGCTGGACCGTCCCATATCCAAGCTGTCTTTCCTGTTGAATGACAACGCCTGGCCGTCAGACCCGGAGAGCTTCAAGCGAACCAACCTTTTGATTCATTTGCTCGTTGGAGTCCTGGTTTTCATCGCTGCTCGACAAGTTTCCCGAATCTTCAGGAAATCTGATTCAGCAGATTGGATTGCGATCGTATGTACTGGAATCTGGCTACTTCACCCCATTCAGGTATCCACGGTACTGTATCCAGTCCAACGAATGGCGCAACTGTCTGCGCTATTTGTCCTTGCCGGAGTCTGTTTTTACTTTTATATGAGGTGCAGGGTTAAGGAGTGGAATTTTCGCAGGCTTTCTATTCTGAGTGTGGGGCTTGGCGTATTTGGACTTCTGGCCGTCTTTAGCAAAGAAAATGGTGCGTTGCTGCCAATGTTCATTGCTGTAGCCGAGCTCACGATATTTTCGAAGTTCGACAGCGACAGGCTTTTTGCTTGGTGGCGAAGGCTCTGCATCTGGTTGCCCTCACTGATAATTCTTGCATATCTGCTTTATATTCCCCGTTGGATGGGCGGCTACACCTATCGGGAATTCACCTTAGTCGAGCGAATTATTACGGAACCCGTAATCCTGTGGGATTATCTGTTTTCAATGTTTTCCCTACAGGTGCATGGATTGGGCCTGTTCCAAGACGACTACCCCATCTATTCAAGTTTATTAAGCCCTGCCGCGGGGGCGGCGGCGTTATTAACAGCGTTGGCCTTGGTTGGGGCGCTTCTTCTAAGGAAAAAATACCCCGTATTATGCTTTGGCGTCCTTTGGTACTTTTCCGGTCATTTGGTGGAATCGACCACAGTCGCACTTGAGCTGTATTTTGAGCATAGAAATTATGTTTCGATGTTTGGTGTGACCTTGGCTTTTGCCTACTTTGCCAAGGCTGGCTTCGAGAAGCTATCTACTGAATTCGCTCGATTTTATGGTGTCTTTCTGCCGGCGTTGATCATGATTGTTGGGGCAATTACATACGGCTATTCAACCGAATGGGGCGACGAGAACCGTATACTGACTATCTGGGCAACTGAGCATCCGTACTCACCTCGCGCACAACGCACCTATGCGCAGCACTTGGCGAACATGGGGTATCCTGAGGCAGCACTTGATTCCCTTGATGTATCACATGATTCCTTCCCACATGACCTTAGTATTCCAATAATGTCGATGGGTATTTCGTGCGCATTTAACCGGGAACAAAGGTATGAACCAGAAGCGCTGCTGGAACAATTTGACGCTTATCAATGGACTGATGGGCTGCGCCCCGCTGCGAGTCACCTTAGCGAAATGATGTGGCCGACAGGCTGCGAACACCTGGCGGAGGGTGTGGCGAGCTTGCTCGGTAATGCAGTCCGTTTCGAAGGTGCTCGGGTGAGCGGAATCGCAGCTTTATTGGTTATCGCCGGTGACATACGTAAAAGAGCTGGTGATGGCGATGGGGCTCTAAGCCTCTATTTGAAGGTTGATGATCTCAAGCCCTCGGTTGATTCCGCCACGAGAATTGCCGGACTGTTTTTGGGGGCGGGCAACTATCCTGAAGCGAGAAGAGCTCTCGAGGTTGCCATAGAAAGGGATTCAGTATCAGGAATTAGCGAGTCAAAGATGGAAGAATATAAAAGGATATTTGCTCTTATTGATGGAAAAATGAGTGAAAATCCTCAATAAGCTAAATCCATTTCAAGGGGACGTCTAGCGTGACAAGTGTATCGGTGATCATACCTGCCAAGAACGAATCTGGAGCGATAGGCCAGGTTGTGGACAAGGTATGCCATACCCTGCCAGATGCTGAAATTATTGTTGTGGATGATGGATCCACGGATGATACAGGGCCCATAGCCGAGGCCGCTGGCGCCAGGGTTGTGCGACACCCGTATTCCATGGGTAATGGTGCCGCAATCAAATCTGGCGCCAGGGCCGCGAAGGGGTCGGTGTTTGTGTTTATGGACGGAGATGGACAGCATGATCCGGCTGATATTCCACGTCTACTTCGTCGGCTAGACGAAGGTTATGATCTGATTGTTGGCGCCCGCCAGAGGGGCTCCCAAGCCAGTGTCGGCAGAGGTCTGGCCAATACTTTTTATAATCGCCTCTCGAGCTACATGACAGGCCAGCAGATTGAAGACCTGACGTCAGGCTTTCGAGCGGTTCGTGGGGCCAAGTTCAAAGAGTTTATGTCATTGTTGCCTAATGGCTTTTCCTATCCGACGACAAGCACCATGGCATTTTTTCGAGCCGGCTATTCAGTTGGCTATGAGCCAATAGATGTAGCAAAAAGGGTTGGAACGAGTCACATTAGTTTGGCTAAAGATGGTCTAAGGTTCCTACTAATAATCTTCAAGATTGGCTCTTTATATTCCCCGCTGAAACTCTTTGTCCCAATAAGCTTTCTAACCTTTATGACCGGTCTTGGTTACTATATGTTTACGTTCTTCGACCAGGGTAGGTTTACTAATATGAGCGGGCTGTTATTTACGACCTCCGTCTTGATTTTTTTAATGGGTCTCGTGTCCGAGCAAATCACTCAGTTAATGTATCGAGACTCGGCTTTAGATCGATCAAGTGGCGATAATTCGGTGGAATAATGAATGAAAGTTCTGATCGATATATGTCATCCCGCTCATTTTCATTTTTTCAAAAAGCCTATTGATATCTTGGAAAGTCTCGGCCATGAGGTTGTGATTACCAGTCGCGACAAGGAAGTGGCAATCAAGCTCATTGAGGAGAGTGGGAGGGAACACCAATGTCTTTATCATAATGTCGGAGAAGGTATTTGGGGCCTAGCAACAGAGTTGCTAGGCAGAAACTTTGCGCTTTATCGATATATTCGTAAAGAAAAACCGGATGTAATGGCGGCAATTGGGGGAATTTTCGTTGCTCAAGTTGGGGCGTTCACTAGGATTCCGTCCATCGCTTTCTACGATACGGAAAATGCTAAACTACAGAACTTATTTACTTATCCATTTGCCTCGGTCGTATCTGTTCCTGATTGTTATCAAGGGCGAGTCCCTCCCCACACAGACCGTTATAAGGGCTATCATGAGCTGTCATATTTGCATCCGGATTCTTTTGAGGCTTCTCGAGAGATCGCTGTTGATAGCGGATTGAGCCCAACTGGCGATACCTTCCTAATAAGGGTGGTTTCCTGGAAAGCAAATCATGATATAGGTGAAGAAGGGTGGAGCCAAGAGCTTTTGGAAAAAGTAGTGATTTTCTTGTCACAGCGAGGAAAGGTTATTGTCTCCTCTGAGGGGCCATTACCAGAAAAGCTTGAACGTTTCGCATATTTGGGCAACCCCTCAAACCTGCACCATGTAATGGCATTTTGCCGGCTGTTTGTGGGGGAGAGTGCAACTATGGCGTCTGAATCAGTTGTATTGGGAGTACCCGCGATCTATGCGGCAAACACTGGGCGTGGATATTGTGATGAGCAAGAGCATAAGTACGGTCTACTGCGGAACCTAAGGACACTTGATTTTAAAGAACTCGAGACATTAATAAGAGAGCTTTTGTTAATTGATGACAATGAAGTGAAACGTAGGTGGCAGAGCATGTTGGATAATATGATCGATGTCCCAAACCATGTGGTCAACTTGATATTGCAGGCTGGAGAAAATATTAGTGAACTAAGGCGGGAGCTAAATCATGCCCGACGATAAAAGGGGGGTGGAAGTTTCAGTTATTATCCCAGTATATAATGCAGAAAAAGACCTCCCTGACCTTTTCATATCCATTGCTAACCAATCTTTCGATCAAGAAAAATTTGAGTTAATTTTCGTTGATAACGGTTCATCGGATAGCTCTTTGGAGCTTTTGAAGTCATTTGAAGCTCAGTGGGAAGGCCGCTCAAAGATTGTGTTAGAGCATCTAATAGCCGGTTCGTACGCCGCAAGGAATAAAGGGTTGAGAGTAGCAGAAGGCCGGTTTGTAGTATTTACCGATGCAGATTGCCTACCAAGACCTAACTGGTTAAAGAACATTGTGTCATTCTTGTCGTCACACCCTCCCGATACGGTAGGGGGCGGGGAAGTGGAGTTATTCGCTCAAAACTCAACGCAGCCGACTGCGGTTGAAAAGTTTGAAATCATTTTTGGCTTCCCTCAGGCCTTAAACATCGAACGACGAGGTTATTCTGTAACAGCAAATCTTTTTTCTCACCGGGAAGTATTTGAGAAAGTAGGCTTGTTTGATGCGCGACTACGCTCAAAAGGTGACTATGAGTGGTGCCAAAGAGCAACGTTGGCAGGTTGTCGTTTGCTCTTTGTTCGCAATGTCCAGGTACAACACTCTGCTCGTAGCTCCTTGAGAGAACTAGTGACTAAAACTCGGCGTGTAACAGGAGGTCAGACTGTTCTGAAAGGATTAAATAATACTCAGCCAAAAATCGAAAGCATGAGTGTTTTAAAGCAAATAAAAATGGTTATTGAAAATAAAAGATTTTCATCAGCGGTTGATAAAATTCAGATTTTGCTTGTAGCAGCACTGGTTTTTACAGCCAAAGCTATTGAAAAGGTTCGCTTGGGACTTGGTGGATCTGCTGAACGGCGATAATAAAAATATTTTTTTAACTTATTGATCATTAATGAAATCGACTCTGGCCTTAAAGCAATAAATGCAACTCAATTTTTGTTAATTGCTTGCTTAACCGAATTATTATTTATAAGTTTTTTGAATTATGCTTAGTCAAATAAAAGAACTTTATGCTCTTCTTACAAGCGACCAACGTAGGAAGCTTCTCCGACTACAGGTGTTGGTAGTTTTAATGTCGTTTTCAGAAATTGCAAGCGTCGCCTCTATTGGCCCGTTTATGGCAATAGTGGGTGATATTACGCAACTCTATGGAAACGGCTATATAGCCAAGGCTTATCAAGCAAGCGGGGTTGGAGAACCTTACGAATTTTTAGTGTTGATTGGGATAATTATTCTATTTATTCTTCTTTTTACTGCAGCATTGTCAATGTTTACCATTTGGCGTTTATCGATGTATGGAGCAAGAGTTGGTGCGGATCTAGGTAGTAGGCTCTATCGTTATTATATGTATCGTCCATGGATGTTTCATGTTGAGAATAGTAGCGATTTGCTTACGAGTCGCATAGCTCAGGAAACACAAAGGGTTACTAATCAAGTTATAAACCCATTGATGCATATGAATGCAAAGTTCGTCATGGCGACCTTTATGGCAACGGCCATGTTTTTTTATAATCCTTTTGTCGCTTTGTTGCTGTTGGCGTTGTTCACAGTTTCCTATGTGACGTTGTTCAGTATTGTTCGAAGGAAATTAGGAAGTAATGGTAGAAAAATTAGCGACTCCCAACAAATGCGTTACAAGTTATTAGCTGAAGGGTTTGGGGGTATCAAGGATATTTTGCTACTCGGGCGCCAAAGGCATTTTACAGAGCAGTTTGAAAAGGAATCTCGAAAATTTGCGATTTCTGTAGGTAGCAACCAAACATTGTGGCAAGCACCTCGCTATGCATTGGAGTTGGTAGCATTTGGTAGTGCAATAATTTTGATTCTTTATCTCCTTGTTGCATATAAGGGAGACACTGGAAAAATTCTTCCTTTACTTTCTGTTTACGCCTTGGCCGGATTAAAAATACTGCCTGCGTTCCAACAAGTCTACTCGAGCTTGTCTCAAATAAAAGGAAATGTTTCAGCGTTAAGATCCATAAAAAGTGATTTAGCAGCAGCTAGAAAAATTGTGAGTTCATCAAAAGATCTCTACTATAGACTTACTCCAAAGGCAGAGATCAAGCTAGATCATATTGTGTTTCAATATCCTAATAAAATGGAAGCAGCGCTCAACGAGATTAATATCACTATTCCTGTGAACAGGATAGTTGGTATTGTTGGCGCCTCTGGATCAGGGAAGTCAACGCTAATAGATCTGTTACTTGGCTTGATTCAGCCAAGTGAAGGTTCATTTCTGATCGATGGAAAGCTTCTAACGGGAGTTGAGGTTAAGGCTTGGCAAAATAGCGTAGGGTTCGTGCCCCAATCGATTTTCTTGTCCAACGGATCGGTATGGGAGAACGTAGCATTTGGAGTTCCGATCTCAGAAATAGATCAGCAAAAAGTTATACGTGCTTTAGAGCTATCTCATCTAAGCGATTTAATTTCTACTCTTCCCCAAGGGTTGGATACTATCGTTGGGGAAAGAGGGGTTTTTCTTTCAGGAGGGCAGCGTCAACGGATAGGTATTGCCCGAGCACTGTATCAAAATCCCGATATATTGGTATTAGACGAGGCCACTAGTGCGCTTGATGGCATTTCGGAAAAATTGGTAATGGATTCAATACATAGAATCTCTGGGCAGAAAACTATAATAATAGTCGCGCACAGATTGGCGACTATCAAAGAGTGCGATGTGATTTTTTTACTGGATAAAGGGCGTGTATTGGACAGTGGTACCTTTGATGAGCTTTCAGAAAGAAATGCTATTTTCAAAGAAATGGCCAATCGAACGTAAATATGAGTAAAATCAGAGGAAGGAGCTGAGTCATGCAAATGCGACAACTTAAGATCGCGGTGGTTTCTGGCCGATATCCTGCTACCCCTCTATTTTCATATGAGAATCACAAAGCATACTGTGATAAATGGGGGCTTTATTATATCAACTGTTCATGGCCTGGTAGGCATTCCAGTAAGTTCTTCAACAAAATTGAATATGTATTAGAGTATATTGATTTATTTGATTACATATTCTGGATGGATGATGATGCATTTTTTGTTGATTTTAGCTTTGATCTAACGAATTACCTGCCTAAGGGTGATAGTTTTTTAAGTATTTGTTCAAGTCCTTCATATAAGAAAATAAAAACTTACGTGAGCTCTGGGCAGTTTTTTATTAAATGTGACAATTTGGGAAAAGAGTTTCTTCAAGATGTATATAATTCAGATCGGGTTGAGGTAAAAGAGTGGTGGGGCAATAATGAGCGCGAGGTTGGCTACTACACCGATGGTGACCAGGATGTAATGGTCTACCATTTGAGGGTTAATGAGAAATACAGCCATTATTTTGATCTACATGACTACACCGATTTCAATTGTAGACTGGAAGACCTCTTCAATAATACTAAAAAGATCTTTCTTGTACATTTCGCCGGAGCTACCGGATCTAAAAAAGCCGAGTGTCAAAAGGCAGCAAAGATTCTTAATCGGCGCGAGAATTTGATTCCTGGAAATGAGTCCTTTGGCTTCAATGATAGCGTAAATGATGGACGACCTAATCTACTTTTTGTCTTTTATAAATGGCTTAGGTCTCGGATAAAATTCCGGGTTTCGTAATTAGGGCAACAAATTATATGGGCGGTGTTAATTTCTATGGTTACTGTAGTAAATTGGAATCCACGCAGGAAGCTATTTAGAAAAAAGCCCTGGTCTTATATTCCCTTATACAAAAGACCTAATAATTTTGGTGATCTTATAGGCCCAGTTGTCGTTGACGGAATGCTTAGGGCGTTGGAGTTATCTCCTAAGCAAGGAGTGAGAGGGGACCAAAGACTGCTGACCGTAGGCTCTATACTTCACTTGGCTCAAAGTGGGGACGTCATATGGGGAAGTGGTGTTAATGGGAAAATACCTGATAGACGTCACCGGTTTTCAGAGATTGATGTGAGAGCAGTACGTGGACCTTTAACTAGGGACTTTCTCCTCAAGAGGTCTATCCCATGTCCGGAAATTTTCGGAGACCCGGGTATTCTTTTAGTTAAGTTTTATTCTGAGTTGTTTGGTGTTCCTGATGACAAAGAGTATGACCTAACTATCATCCCAAACTTGAACGATTATGATATTTGGAAGGGTGTTAAAGAGGTAGTTGATCCAACTTCAGGACTAGATGGTATTGCTCGTCGTATAGCTAGCAGTCGGTTTGTTGTAGGGACGTCATTACACGCTATAGTTTTAGCTGAGTCGATGGGTGTACCCGCACGGCTACTACCGAGTCCCAATGAATCGGATTTTAAATACGAAGATTATTACTTGGGAACTGGGCGAGGGGGGTATCGCATAGCAAATAGTATTAGCCAGGCCTTAGATTTGGGAGGCGAACCTAGCTACGATGTATCTGAAGTAAGTGATCGACTTATAGGCGCCTTCCCAAAAGATCTTTGGCTTTAACGGGAAGGTTTTGAGGTTTTAAATTATAGCTGTAATTTAAGGGCTAATATTAAGATGCTTCCAGCGATTAAGTATAGACCGGAAATTGACGGATTGAGAGCAATTTCTGTTGCTTCCGTCGTTTTTTATCATGCTGGATTTGATGTTCTTTCCGGTGGCTATTTGGGAGTTGATGTTTTTTTTGTGATAAGCGGTTTTTTGATTACATCAATAATAATTAAAGAGTTTCAGGAAGATTGTTTTACTCTTGTTAGCTTTTACGAACGTCGCGCGCGCAGAATTATTCCCGCCTTAATTCTGGTTGCTAGCGTCTGTATCCCATTCTCAATAATATTAATGCTTCCGGATGAGTTTTTTTTATTTTCTAAGGGATTGGTTTCGGTTGCAACGTTTAGCTCCAATATCCTATTTTGGCTCGAAGAGGACTACTTTTCTCCAAATGTAGAGCTTAACCCGTTAATTCATACGTGGAGTCTTGGTGTCGAGGAGCAGTTTTATTTACTATATCCGCTAGTATTTTTATTAGTCTGGAGACACCGTCCTAGCTTAGTAAAGTTAATCGTAATTTTTTTTACCATTATTAGTTTCGTTCTGGCCGAGTATATATATTCGTTTGATCAAAGCGCCGCTTTCTATTTGTTTCCAGCTAGAGCTTGGGAGCTTGGGGTTGGTTGCATATGTGCATTTTTTTTCTGTGAGGGGAAGGTTCGGGCGAACGGTTTCTTGGCATCGCTTGGCTTTGTCTTTATCATAGCTTCAATATTCATGTATGATAAATACACCCCTTTCCCGTCATATTATACTTTGTTGCCAGTAGTGGGCGCAGCATGCATTTTATGTTTTGCGTCACACGATAATTTGGTTGGTCGGATTCTTTCGCTAGGTATCATTACTAAAATTGGATTGATTAGTTTTAGTATATATCTTTGGCATCAACCTGTTTTTGCATTTGTTAGGATTTATAATCCGGATTTCTTAGGCGGTGCGAATAGTTTAATATTGATAGCATTTGTTTTTCTATTGTCATATTTAAGCTACTTATATGTCGAAAAGCCTTTTAGGGTTGGAGGCTTAGGTTTATCCCTTATGACCCGAGATGTTTTTGTTTTTTCTACATTAGCGGCATTAGTCTTGATCAGTATTGGCGTTGTAGGATTAACCACTAACGGTCTTCCACAACGGTATGGGAGTGTGATTAACAAAATCGCTGCTTCGGCTGATGATAGGTCCAAATATCACCATTGTCAGTCTCATCCTGGTGATGTTGTACCTGAAAATAATTTGTGTATTTTGGGAGAGCCAAATAATACTAAGATTGCGCTGCTAGGCGACTCGCATTCCGCTGCAATTAGTCAAGCTCTTGCGGATGCAGCTGGTAAAGCAGGTGTTGGAATTATCATGCGATCATATTCAGGTTGTTTTCCCGCCTCTCAACTTAAGCAAAGGGAAGAGAGAAATTGTCATGAGGTTAATGAGAACAACTATCGATACGTTGTTCGTAAGGGTATTGACACTGTAATAATATCGGCTCGTTGGGCCTTATATTACCATGATACTAGATATAATAACGGCGAAGGCGGAGTTGGGTACGGTCGAATACTGGATATCGGGCCACTTAATGGGGAGTTTTCGTCGGTAGAAGATAAAAAACTAGCTATACTCAATTCCTACAAGGCTACAGTAAGCCGCTTTTTGGATTCTGGTGTTAACGTTATTTTGTTATGGGATGTCCCAGAAGCAGGTTGGGACGTGCCACAGTATCTCTCGCGATTTTACCAAAAAAATGGGGCCTTATACCCGGATACAGGTTCCGTAAGTTTTAGTCGCTACCTTAGTAGAGTGAGAGATATTGTTGAAGTTTTTGAAACAATAAGCAGCCATGTTGATGGCGCAAAACTTGTGCATGTTAAGCCATCGGATCTTTTATGTAATACGGATGTTCCCGGCCGATGCATTGTTCATAGAAATGGTAAGCTATTGTATTTTGATAGTAACCACTTAACGAACTATGGAGCTAAAGATATTGCAGATAAAGTTATATACGAATTTTTAGATTTATAAGAAGGTTTTTATATTATTTTGACATTCTAGGGGTATGGTTTGAAAAAGGTTCTATACGTCCCGTCTCCTTCTGAGGCTGTCGAGAACAAGTATACAAAGATAATGTATGGCTTTCTTGGCCTATTAGATGATGTCTCCATTTTCGTCCTCCCCAAAGGAAGGTTGAATAAATTACTGTTTCTTATACGGTCGATGACAGTTGATCGTTTTTCTTATGTTATTATTAATTGGCATGAAAATTTGATGGCCAAAAATGGGAAGATTTATTTCCTGGGTGTCTTAAAATTTTTTGTCCTATTTTTTGTTTTTAGAATGTCTTCTCGCAGAATTATTTATGTTCGCCATAATTTCTATCCGCATGGGATGCGAGGGTTATCAAAGCATGTGGCGTCCCGTTTTTCTGATATTATCGAAGCTTGGTCAACCATTAAAGTTTGTCATTCGCCCCATTTGGTTGAAAAAGGTTACAGTTATGTCCCTCATCCATTGTATCCTGTTTCCGAAAGTGATTGTCGGTTTGGGCCGGAACATCAACAGGATTATTTTGTTGTGTTTGGATCAATTGATAGATATAAAAAGATAGAATATATTCTAGAAGTTTGGCCGCCTAACATTTGTTTGGTTATTGCAGGCGTATCTAAGGACGACTCTTATCTTTCTTTTCTTAAAGAGTTAGCTAAGGATAAAGATGTGAAGTTTTACTCAGAATACCTGCCTGAGACGGTTGCACAAGGTTTACTTAAAAAATCCCGAGGGTTGATTTTGCCACACCAAAGTGATGAGATGATTGTTAGTGGAAGTTTTTTCTACGCGGCATCTGTTGGAGTTTCCACCTTTGCGTTGGATTCGCCTTTTCTATCATGGATGCAGAACGTCGAACATTTTAGTGGGATAAAGGTTTTTGATAACGAAGAGGGGTTAGTAAAGTATTTGGGACAACTTACAGGTGGTGGTAGAACCTCTGAAGGATCCCGTATAAGGTTTGAGGCAAATAAAATGTTTGGAAAATCAAAAGTGCTCGAATCATGGAATAAATTACTAATAATCCGCTGATTACCGCCCGATTTCCTGCTGAATTGTTTTCAATTCGGAATGAACTGTGTGGGCGCAATGGGGTTCTACCCCGTTTCCACGGACGGTTTTAAAACGGTGGACAGCTTCCGGTCCTGAGCAGCAACTCTACGCCGCATCCTGGGATTATGGAACCGTTCGATGTAATCGAATACGTCAGCCCTTGCCTCATCCAGGGTTCGATAGCGTCGGTGATGGACACGCTCGCGCTTGAGTATCCCGAAGAAGCCCTCGCAGGCCGCATTGTCTCCACAGTGCCCGACCGCGCTCATGCTACTTACAACACGATTGCTGCCAAGGAAGCGTTGATAATCGCCACTGGTGAATTGACTGCCGCGATCTGAATGCAGAATGACAGGCACTTTTCCCTGACGCTGCCAGACAGCCATCTCAACCGCTCTGATGACCATATGGCGATCCTGGCGATGATGCATCGACCAGCCCACCACCAGTTTGCTAAACAGATCCAGAACCACACACAGGAAGAGCTTTCCTTCCTGAGTCGGTATTTCAGTGATATCGGTAACCCATTTAGTGTCCGGCTCCAGCGCTGAGAAGTTCCGCTCCAGATGATTCTGGATGCCGGGTGGTCGGTAGGATGGTCGGCCAGCGCGGCCTCGCTTCTTTCTGGGCCAGCCCTGGATGCCATGCTTTGCCATCAGACGAGCCACTCGATTCAGGCTGACGGACGCGCCTTCAGCGACCAGATCCTCATGCATACGTGGCGAGCCAATCATGCCTCCGCTGTCGTCGTGAATCTCTCGGATACGGACCAACAGAAGCTGATTCGTACTCGACCTGACGGACTGTGGGCGGGACACCCAAGCGTAATAGCCACTGGGTGACACCTTCAGACATCGACACATCAAGCGTATTGGGAAATGACTGCGACAATGCTGAATCGCCTGATACCTCAGGACGACTCCTTTGCGAAGAACACTGCCGCTTCGCGCAAAAAATCACGCTCCTTCTTCACGCGGGCGAGCTCCCGCTTGAGGCGGGCGACCTCTTCATCCCTGGGCGAACCAGAACCCTTGAAGGCCTTATCGGTCTCGGCATCGGCTTCTCTACGCCAACGAGACAGTAGATTGGGATTGATGCCTATCTCCAAGGCCACCTGCCGACAACTGATGCCAGGCTGACGAGTCAGAGCGATGGCTTCGCGTTTGAATTCTGGGCTATATTTTCTGCGTTTGGTCATGAACACTCCTTTGGCATATTGTGCCTCTTTTTAGAAGTGTCCGCAGTAACGGGGTAGAACCCAGTTCGCTCAAATTTCATCGCTATGGAGTAATCGATCCTAATTGAAGATGTGCTCGATAGTTAGCACTTTTCTTGTTGAAGGCTATGCTTGGGTTTGAGTCTAGGTCGTGTAGCGATCTTCAAGAAGCTACGAGTAGCTTTTCATTGATCTGCTGGGGTCAACCTTCAACTCCAACATGCGGTAAGGGGTTGTTTCACTGCGAAAGTTAGGTTGACTAAAGTCAAATGTTAGGCTCCTCGTATACTAGCTATTCAGTTCGCAGGGCGTGCTGTGATAATGAGCCGGGAGTGTAACGTATGAGGTCTCAGCGCCATAATGTGCTCAGCAGGTTGGGTAGAGCCTGTTTATCGATTGTAGCTGCAAGTTCGTTTCTTACCGCCTGCTCCAACAACAGCAGCGGCTCCAGCTCCATCACTCCCGAGGGCACTTCCGAAGGCATCGCCTACGACGGCTACCTGTTCAGGGCGCTGGTCTGTATCGACAGGGATCTGGATAAAGTGTGTGACGCCGCTGAACCGTCTGACGTTACCAGAGCTGGCGGTGTCTTCGAGATCGATGACCTGACAGATGCGGAACTCCAATGGCCCCTGATTCTGGAGCCGACCGAGGACACGGTGGACGAGGACGGCAACACGCAAGTCGATGACAACCTCAAGTTCACCGCTCCGCCTGGCAGCCAGGCGATCAGCGCGCTGTCCACCATCATTCAGTCACGAATAGAGTCTGCCTTGGCGGCCGGCTCGACCGCCTCGCTGGCAACGCTCAGGCAGCAGGCAAACAGTCAGCTGGCCCAGGAACTCGATGCAGGTAGTATCAACCTCACCAACTTTGACCCCATCGCCACCAAAACGTCTGGCCTGGCGGACAACGTTACCCGGGAACTGGCGGCAAAAATACACCTGGTTAACCAGATCCTCACCGAACAGATCATCATACTGAAGCCCCAGGCCGAGTCCCTGGCCCCTGACAACCCCAGAGCGGCGTTCGGTGCGGTGATCAAAAAGCTCAATGCTGCGGCGGTCAAGAATGCGGTGGATAACGACCTTCGGGTATTTGCCATAGAGGACAGGATTGTTGCCACACGGAATCAGATCGTAAGTGATTCAACGCCCTCGGTGCCGACCTTGCTGGAAATCCAGGAGCAAGCAGCCGAAGACGAGTTGGCTGAAGACGCCTACCGGCAGCGGGTGAACGACGACCCCACCGGCGGCACCGGCACCAGCGGCGGTTCGGGAACCGAGTGATACAAAAGGGTGTGGGCCCGAACTATTGATTTCCCGGCAAGGATAGCGGGCATCTCCAGGGACGGAGGTGCCATCGGCCGGCGTTCCGGTGTTATCATGGCGCCAATCTCCATAGCCAACCAGAGCAGGACGCCGACCTTCATGGAATACCAATCGCTCCTCCAGGATGTCATCCGCATTGCCGATCAAGCCAGCCAGAAGGTGATGGACATCTACCGGTCCGACTTCAAGGTGGAATACAAGGCCGATGAATCCCCCATCACCGCCGCAGACCTGGCCTCCCACAGGGTGATCGTCGAGGGCTTGCGCAACCTCAGCCACGACATCCCCATTCTCTCCGAAGAGGCGGCCAGTGCCCCCTGGAGTGAGCGCCGTCGTTGGCACCGGTTCTGGCTGGTGGACCCCATCGATGGCACCAAGGACTTCACCCAGCGCACCGGCGAGTTCACCGTCAACATCGCCCTGGTGGAGCACGGCGAGCCGGTACTGGGCGTGGTCACCGCGCCAGCCCTCAAGGAAGCCTATTGGGGCGTGAAAGGCCAGGGCGCCTGGAAGCGGGACCGCACGGGCCGCGTCCGCCGCATCAGTGTGGTGGTGCCCAAGGCCGAGAAACGCATTGTGGCCAGCAAGAATCACCTGAACGACGAAACCCGCGCCTTCATCGAGAAGATCGGCGAGCACCAGTTGGTACAGGCCGGCAGTTCCCTCAAGTTCTGCAAAATTGCCGAAGGCCATGCGGACATCTACCCACGCCTGGGCCCCACCTGCGAGTGGGACACCGGAGCCGCCCATGCGGTGCTCGCCGCCGCCGGTGGCAAGGTGGAAACCCTAGACGGCCAGCCCCTGCGCTATGGCAAGGAAGACGTGCTCAACCCCTACTTCGTCGCCTCCGCCAAGTGGTATCGATGAGTTGGTACGTGCTTCAGCATAAGCCGGCCCAGGGCGACCGCGCCCTGGACCACCTGCAACGGCAAGACATCCCCTGTTTCTACCCCAAGGTCAAGGTGGAGAAGGTACGTGCCGGCAAGCGGGTGAGCCGGTTGGAGCCCCTATTTGCCGGCTACTTGTTCGTGCACCTGCACCAGGATGACCCACGCTGGGCCAAGCTGCGCTCGACACGAGGCGTGCTCCGGGTGGTCGGCTTTGGCAATCAGCCCGCGGCAATCGGCGACGAGGTGATCCAGCGGTTAAAGCAGGGGCTCTCCCTGGTGGAGGAGCAGGGCGGCATCCGCGCCGGCCAGCCCGTTGAGCTGGACGACGGCCCCTTCCGGGGCTTGTCAGCGGTGTTCCAGGCCTTTGACGGCGATGAGCGGGCCATCGTGCTCATTGAGTTCATGCAGAAACAACAGCGGGTGACCGTGCCGGTTACCACCCTTCGGCCAAAGTTATAAGCCTAATTTATGGACGAATGGGCTAAACGCACGCGATTTAACAGCATTTGACGGGTAATTTGCGGCAATCGAACGGCCCAGGCTGGCCTGAAGCTTGCTCGTAACAATCCGTCAGGTAGAATTGCGTCACAACTTCGCAATTGGTTTGTTGCAATTTGGTTCAAGCCAAGATCTAGCACCTGACAGGGATCCGTCGGGGAAGGCTCGTCCTGCCCAACAACCCTGCCTGAAAAAGTTCTATTGTCTATGACCTCAAAACACTGGGCCCTGGTTAGTGGGGCGGTAGCGTGCCTGAAGGCGGCCGCCATTGGCGGGGTTCTGCTTGGCCCCGAGAGTACACAAGCCGAGCCTTTCACTCGGGAGTTGGCGTTTCCCGGCTACAGCGGTTTCCTGAACGTTCCCTCCTCCACGGTGCTCCCGCGGGGGCAGGCAGACGTCCAGTGGTCCGACCAGGGGTTCGTAAACGGACGTTATAGGTACAATCAGAACGTCTCCGGCGCCTTCGGCGTGTTTCCTTACGTTGAGGTCGGTGGCCGGGTGATCTGGGATGAAACCCATAGCAACTGTTACACCGAGGGCTGCGGCATTCGCGACCTCTCCGCCAACGTAAAGCTGCAAGTTCCTCTCATTCCTCAAGACTGGTTTACCCTGGCGGCGGGCATCCAGGATCTGGGCGGGGAAACCGACGACTTTGAAGCGGTCTACCTTGCTGCCGGACGCCAATTTGGCCCGCTGGAAGTCACGCTGGGCTATGGGGACCCCAAGTCGACCGTGCCCAGGTACCTGGACGGTGCGTTTGGTGCGGTCTCGTTCAAGCCATTTCCCTGGCTCAACTTTATGGCCGAGCATGATAGCCAGGACTTCCGGGTCGGGGCCGGAGTGACCTCGCCGCAAGGCTGGTTGCCCGGCGGGCTTCAGGTAAAGGGCAAGGTCATGGCCTATGATCGCGGCGAATACGCAGATGATCGCCGCTTCGCCTCCATCGGAATCAGCATTCCGTTTGGCAATGCGGGCACACGACCCCAGTTGGCGCAGGGGGCACCAGGACCGGGCCCAGTCCCCGGTCGCGAGTCACCGGCTTCCGCAAGTACAGGACTGTCTGCACGCCCGACAGCCCTGGAGCAAAAGCCGACCGAAGCCAACACCTCAACCCATAATACGGATGTGGCCCGTATTATGGGCGTGCAACTGGTGGAAGCCGGTTACGAACGGGTGAGTACTGCCAGCGTGGGCGATACGTTGCACGTGCGCTGGGAGAACAATCTGTACAACCGGGATGAGCGGGATGCGCTGTACGACGTCGTTCGGCGGGCACAGTCGGTCTCCGGCGCTCATAAGCAGGTTCAGCTTACCCTGTTGAACCAGGCCATCCCCGTGGTTAGCCGAACGGTATCGCTGGAGGGAGAGGACGCGCTTTACACCCTGGGTGCGGCGTTCGCCCCGGGCGGGATCCTGCAGCGTGGTAACGAGCCGGAACCGGACTGGCAATTTGAGGGCAGCTACGGCCCAACCTGGAAGCCGCGCCTGACCTTCAGGCCCAACATCAGCTCCGGGGTGGCCACCGAATACGGGGTGTGGGATGCATCCGTTGCCCTGGGGACCGAGCTGTCTGCCTCCCTGTGGCCTGGGGCCTTGGTCTCCGCCAGTTACAACGCCGAGTTCTACAGCAGCGAAGACTTTGAGCGCGGTGGCGTGTTCTACAACGATCGCCAGCGCACCGACCTGATCGAGGCGGAGATCCAGCAGACCCTTCGCCTGCTGCCGTGGGCCTACACCGCTGTTCATGCCGGCCGCTACGCCTTCGACTACCGGGGTGTGCTGAATGAAACCATGGTCCTCACCCCGGGAGGGCATCACAGCCTGGCCTTTGTGGGCGGCTACTTCCGCCATCAGGATCTGGATGACTTCACCCGCCGCCAGGCCCTGGCGCGCTACTCCTACTACAACCCCAACTGGGATGTGCAACTGGATGTCTACGGCGGCCAGTTCTTCGCCGAAGACACCGGCGTGCGGGTGGACAGCCGCTTCTGGTTCGGTGACTACGCCCTGACATTGCAGTACAAGAACACCGACGCTGAGTTTGTCAGCCTGGGCTGGGTGATCCCGCTGACGCCTGTAAAAGACCGTCAATTCAAATACCTGCAGTTGCAGGGAGATGCCGACTGGTCGTACAGTGTGCAAACCCGCATCAATGAGGACAAAAACATCACCAGCTTTGGTGGAGCGGCCATCGTTCAATCGGCCAACCCGCTTCGGGAGGTGTACTTTAACCGGGGAAGACTTTCCAATCACTGAGCGTTCAACGCTGCATGTTGTTGCCTTTTCAGCCTGAATGCCTATAGTGGCCAAAGCCAGCGGAGCGCTTTGTCCGGCAACGTGCATGGCTGTACAACCTCATGACACAAAAGCAAAAACAAACCGGCCAACTGGCCAATGAATGGAACTGAGATCACCAGGAGCGAGAGGAAAACCATGACTCAATATTCAAAAGGAAGCATCAAGCACAAGCTGGCCGCCATTGCGGTAGTGTCTGCCGCCGCCGCATTCACCGGCTGTTCCAACAACAGCAGCTCAAGCTCTTCCACCCCGGAAGGTAGCTCCGCAGGGGTTACCTATGACGGGTACCTGGTCGGCGCCCTGGTCTGCGTAGACCGCAACCTGAACAAGGCCTGCGACGACGGCGAACCGAACACCATTACCGAGGAAGGTGGTGAGTTCCAGATCGACAACCTCAGCGATGCCGATCTCCAATACCCGCTGGTGATGGAAACCACCGCCAGCACCATCGACGAAGACACCTTCCAGGCCGTCGGCGCCGGCTTGACCTACCTGGCCCCCGCCGGCAGTAAGGCCGTGAGCGGTTTCTCCACCATCATCCAGTCCAAGATCGAACAGGCCCTGGCTGCAGGCTCCACCGCCTCCCTGGCGGAGCTGAAGAAGCAGGCTGCCGACGAGCTGGCCGATGAACTGGGCGTGAGCGGTGTCGATTTGACCGACTATGAC
>NZ_JAWVYN010000013.1:0-119929 GCF_033722735.1 Marinobacter sp. | reverse complement strand
GAGCACTGAATCGAGTCGTCGATGAGCTCAATAATCGCCCCAGGAAACGGCTGGGGTATCGGACACCGGCAGAGGTGTTCTGGGGTGAATATTCCGGAGCACTACAAACGAGCGGTGCTGCACTTATTGTTTGAATTCAGGCCCTGGAGCAGCCTGGAGGATCGGATGGAGAAGAGTGTGCCGAACCTGGCGCAGGGTTCGTTTGTCAGTGAGGTCGGAGCCGAGTCGTGAGATTGAGGGCCGGACAATCTGCCACGAACACGCCCAATTCCTCCTACGCCAACAGCTTTTACCGGGGGAATGCGATTCCGGAACAACCGGCACCGAAAGCAACCAACAGGTTCGTGAAAGTGGTCGAGGCCGGGGACTTTCTGGAGCGTTTGTCTTGGGGAAGCTACGTCAACGTGAGCCCCAATGCCGCCCGTATTTTTCAGGAGCGAATGAATGGGCGTGGCCCAGTGCATACAGCTGGGCCGACCTGGACCCACCAACAGAATCCTACGGAATTCATCAAGACTCGTTGGGAGCTTCTGTTGATGTTCGCTGGTGCGTTTGCGGACTGTTGGATGCTGAAGTTTTGGGGTGGGATTATCGTATTATCTGTGCCCTTGATAGAAATCGCGAAAGAATGGAGTAAGGCCCATCGTGGTGGCCAAGGGTGCGGACGAGATTGCTTTCAAGATCATGGAAATTGCCCGGGAACACCGGGTGGAAGTATTGCGGACACCACCGCTGACCCGGGCGGTGTACCACAACACCGAGATTGGCGGCGAGATTCCCGATGGCCTCTACATGGCGGTGGCCCAGGTACTGGCCTACCTGTTCCAGCTGCGGCAGTTCCGCCGTGGCCAGGGGCCCAAGCCGGGCATGCCGGATTTCCCCATCCCCAGTGACCTGCGGCGGGATGTTTAGGCCCCCTAGGTTCGGGACTCGATGATTCGCACCAACGGATCGTTGCGACTCTCTGGAATGGGCAGCCGTCCGTAGTAATGTCTCGGGTTGTGCACCTTAACCTCAGCAAAACCGAGCGCCGCCAGGTGACGCTGGGCCTCGGCGTCGCTGTCGAAGTGAATGGTGACCTGACTGTGGGTCATCCCGCCCAGCATCCGGCGAAGCACATTGATGCCGCCGCGGATCACCGGCTGGGTCGGTAACAGGTAGCTGTCGGTCAGGTAAACCGAGCCAGGGCGCTTGGCCAGGATGGCGGCGAGCCGCTGCCAGAAGCCGCCGATGACCTCCAGGGTGAAATAGTTACTCAGGCCCTCGGTGACCACCACGATGGGGCCGCCCTCGTCAAACACCCGCTCGACCACTGCTTCTAGCGTCTGTTCCCCCTCGTCTGCCAGGATGTCGATAGGCGTGACCTGATGCTGCGGACTCAGGTACCCACCCTGGGCCAGCTTGGCGGCCTTGCGGGCGGCCATGTCCGGCAGGTCGGCTTCCACCATGTGCAGGGTGGGAAAGCGCTGGCGCAGGCGGATGCCCCGGGGGGACAGTCCGCAGGCGATCTCCAGCACCTGGGTGACTCCCCGCTGGGTGACCGCTTCCTCGATCAGGTGGTCGATGATCAGGTGACGCTGGAGCAGGAAGGTTCTCAAGTTGCCGCCGGCAACGGTCTTGCTGGCGGCTTCGAAGGGGCTCATCAGGCTGTAGAGCCAATGGCCCTGGATTGTGGACAGGCTTTCGTCGGAGAGCCCGTTCCGGTGCCAGACGGCACCGGTGTACAGGGCGGTGAAACTGATGCCGGAGCTGTCAGTCGGTTTGGTGTTCATAGATGGCTTTTCCCCAGGCTTCCCTGTCGCCGGGCAGAATCAGGTTCAGCGCGATGGCCACCACCGCGCACAGCGCGATGCCTTCCATCTGGCCGAGGACCATGCCGCCGATGCCGAACACCAGCGTGACCCCGACAATGACCAGATTACGTGCTTCCGACAAATCCACCTGATGGCGGATCAGGGTATTGAGGCCTACTACGGCAATGGAGCCGAACAGCAGGCACAGGATGCCGCCCATCACCGGTACCGGTATTGACTGCAGGGCGGCGCCGAACTTGCCGACGAACGCCAGGACAATCGCAATCAGGGCAGCCCAGATCATGATTCTGGGGTTGAAGTTCCGGGTCAGCATCACCGCCCCGGTGACTTCCGAATAGGTGGTGTTGGGCGGTCCCCCCAGCAACGCGGCCGAGCTGGTGGCCACGCCGTCACCGAGCAGGGTGCGGTGCAGGCCGGGCTTTTGCAGGTAGTTGCGGCCGGTGACGTTGCCGATGGCGAGAATGTCGCCGATGTGCTCGATGGCCGGGGCAATGGCCACCGGCACCATGAACAGGATGGCGGACCAGCTGAAGGCCGGCGCCACAAAGTCGGGGACGGCGAACCAGGGGGCCTCGACAATGGTGCTGTAGTCGATGATGCCGGCGAACGCCGAGAGGACATAACCGGTGATGACGCCGAACATGATCGGGATCAGCCGGAAGATACCTTGGGCCCAGACGGCGGCGACGATGGTGACCGCCAGTGAAGCCATGGCAATCAGGATGGCGGTGTCATAGGGCACCAGCACCGCACTGCCGTCGCCGGCGCGCCCGGACGCCATGTGCACCGCCACCGGCGCCAGGCTCAGGCCAATCACCATGATGACGGGGCCGATCACCACCGGTGGCAGCAGCCGATGGATGAACCCGGTGCCCCGCAGGCGGACCAGGCCGCTCAAAATCATGTACAGAACGCCGGCGGCCACCAGGCCCCCCAGGGTCTCCGCCAGCCCGAAGCGGGTCTTCGCCGCCAGGATGGGGGCAATGAAGGCGAAGGAGGAGGCCAGGAAGATGGGGATCTGTCCGCCGGTCACAATGTGGAACAGCAGGGTGCCGAGCCCGGCGGTGAACAGGGCCACGTTGGGATCCAGACCGGTGATCAACGGCATCAGCACCAGCGCGCCGAAGGCCACCAGCAGCATCTGGGAGCCGGCCAGGGCCTGTCGCCAGGAGGATTGGGTTACGCTGTCGGGCATGCTCAGCTGTCCTTCTGTTTGGTGCCGAAGATCTTGTCGCCGGCATCACCGAGTCCCGGCAGGATATACCCTTTCTCGTTCAGGCACTGGTCAATAGAGGCCGTATAGATGGTGACATCGGGATGGGCCTCCAGCACCTTCTCTACGCCTTCTGGCGCCGCCACCAGCACCAGCGCGCGGATCTCGGTACTGCCGGCTTTCTTCAGCAGGTCGATGGTGGACATCAGCGAGCCGCCGGTCGCCAGCATGGGGTCGATGATGATGGCCAGGCGCTGGTCCAGTTCGCCCACCAGTTTCTCCAGGTAGGTGCTGGCTTCCAGCGTCTCCTCGTTGCGGACCTGGCCCACCACGCTGACCCGGGCGCCGGGAATCAGGCTCAATACCCCGTCCATCATGCCCAGACCGGCCCGCAGGATGGGCACAATGGTGACCTTCTTGCCGGAGATCCGCTCCACGGTGACTGGGCCGGCCCAGCCCTCGATGGTCTCCTCGGACAGGGTGAAGTCCTGGGTGGCCTCGTAGGTCAGCAGCGCGGAGACTTCCTGAGCCAGCTCGCGGAAATTTTTGGTACTGATATCAGCCCGGCGCATCAGGCCGAGTTTGTGGCGAATAAGCGGGTGTTTTACCTCATGGATGGGCATGGCTCACCTGTGTCTATAACGGATCGGAGGTTGGGGGCTGTGCCGGGTCTGGGTCCTGGCACGTACCCCAAAAAAGTTGGAGCAAGGATAACGTATATCGCCCAAGGCGTCAGGCGCGGCGGGCCGGCGTCATGTAAGGAGTGGTACGGATATTGCGATATTCCCGGTGCGTGATGCGAAAGCGTCAAATTGTCGACCGACACCGTCCGCCGGGCGGGGGAATACGGGGTAGCAACCACCAATGGATCGAGCTCTAGTCCTCAATAACGTCAAATCCCTGACGCACGGAAGTCTGGGCATCCCCATCCTGCTCATGGGGCTGCTGGGCATGATGATCCTGCCCATGCCCACCTTCATGCTGGACGTGTTCTTTACCTTCAACATCACCCTGTCCATCGTGATTTTGCTGGTGTGTGTCTACGCCCTGAGGCCAATGGAGTTTGCCTCCTTCCCCACGGTACTGCTGGTGGCGACCCTGCTGCGGTTGGCGCTGAACGTGGCGTCCACCCGGATCGTCCTGCTTAATGGTCATGAGGGTGGGGACGCTGCGGGTAAGGTGATCGAGTCCTTCGGGGCGGTGCTGATCGGCGGCAACTACGCCGTCGGCCTGGTGGTGTTCGCCATTTTGATGATCATCAACTTCCTGGTGGTGACCAAGGGTGCCGGCCGGGTGTCCGAGGTCAGTGCGCGCTTCACCCTGGACGCCATGCCCGGTAAGCAGATGGCCATTGACGCCGATCTCAACGCCGGCCTGATCAATCAGGAGGAGGCCAAGGCCCGGCGCTCCGAGATTGCCCAGGAGGCGGATTTCTACGGCTCCATGGACGGTGCCAGCAAGTTCGTCAAGGGTGACGCCATCGCCGGTCTGCTGATCCTGTTCATCAACATCATCGGCGGTGTGGCCATCGGGATGCTGCAGCATGACCTGGACTTCACCACCGCCATGCAGAACTACGCCCTGCTCACCATTGGCGACGGTCTGGTGGCGCAGATCCCGTCACTGCTGCTGTCCACCTCCGCCGCCATCATGGTGACCCGGGTGACCGCGTCCCAGGACATGGGCGGCCAGATCCTGCGGCAGATGTTCAGCGCACCCAAGGCCCTGGCCATCGCCTCGGGTATCCTGATCATTCTGGGCCTGATCCCCGGTATGCCCCATGTGGCGTTTCTCGGGTTGGGGGTGATTGCCGCCGCTCTGGCCTATTTCATCTGGCAGCGGGAGCGGCAGACGGTGGAGGAGGGCGGTGCCTTCCCACCCCGGGCCGGTGGCGCACCCGCGCCCCGTCCCGGTGGTCCCGAGGCGCCTCCCGGCGGGCCGGCCCCGGAGGCCGGGCTGCCGGCGCCGGCAGAGACCCGGGAACTGGGCTGGGACGATGTCGCCACGGTGGACATCGTGGGCCTGGAGGTGGGCTATCGGTTGATTCCGCTGGTGGACAAATCCCAGGGCGGCCAGCTGCTCACCCGCATAAAGGGGGTTCGCAAGAAGCTGTCCCAGGACCTGGGCTTCCTGATGCCCTCAGTCCATATCCGCGACAACCTCGATCTGATGCCGAATGTCTATCGCATCACCCTGATGGGGGTCACCATCGCCGAGGCGGAGATCCACCCGGACCGGGAGCTGGCCATCGATCCCGGTCAGGTCTTTGGCAAGGTGGAGGGGGTTGAAGGCAAGGACCCGGCATTTGGTCTGGATGCGGTGTGGATCGAGGAAAGCAAGAAAGACCAGGCCCAGACCCTTGGCTATACGGTGGTTGATGCCAGCACCGTGGTGGCCACCCACCTGAACCAGGTGCTGCAGAAGCATGCCCACGAGCTGCTGGGCCATGAAGAAGTCCAGAAGTGGCTGGAGCAGCTGGAGAAGATCTCACCGAAGCTGGCGGAGGAACTGGTGCCCAACACCGTGTCCCTGAGCATCCTGCTGAAGGTGCTGCAGAGCCTGTTGCAGGAAGAGGTGCCGATCCGCGACATGCGTTCGATCGCCGAGGCCATCGTCAATGTCCATCCGCGCAGTCAGGATCCGAAGGTGCTGACCACCGCGGCCCGTCAGGCCCTGCGCCGGATGATTGTCCAGAGCATATGCGGCAACGAGGCGGAGATCCCCGTTATTACCCTGGATCCAGACCTGGAACAGTTATTGCTAAAGTCACTACAACAGAGTCAGCAAACCGGCGGCGGGGATGACATCGGGCTGGTGTTGGAGCCGAGCATGGTGGAGAAGCTGCAGCGTTCACTGCAGGACAGCGTCCAGCGTCAGGAAATGCTGGGCAAACCCGCCATCCTGCTGGTTTCCGGGCCCTTGCGGCCGGTGTTGGCGCGGTTTGCCAGTTATGGGGTGGAGCGGCTGCACGTGCTCTCCTACCAGGAAATACCGGACAACAAGCAGATTACGATTGTGGCGTCCGTTGGCCAGTAAGCCACGGAAACCCGAGATCCGGTGACGGTTTTTCGACGGTCACCGCAGGAGGATGAATCATGAAGGTAAAACGGTTCTTTGCGCCAACCATGGCTGAAGCGCTCAAGTGCGTCCGGGATCAGATGGGGCCGGATGCCGTGATTCTCTCCAACCGACGGGTGGACGACGGCGTTGAGATCGTGACGGCGCTGGATTATGACGAGAACGTCGCCCGCCAGCGGCTGGGGGAGTCGGCCCTGGAGGCCACCAACGGCTCCCGTCTGGCGGAACTGCAGGCCGAGCAGCATCGCAGGCTGGAGGATGAACTGGGCCGCTCCCGTTCCCGGATTGCCCAGGTGCGGGAGCAGCGGGCCCAGAGCGGCGCCCAGTGCCAGCCCGCGGCTGAGCCGGAACCCCTGACCAGGTCCGACAACCGGCCGGCGCCGGCGCGCGGTACCCAGGACGAACTGGCACAGATGCGGGCCGAGATCGCCTCGCTGCGGGAGATGGTCAGTGGCCGGACTGCCGCGACCAGCGTTGAGCCCGCCGCCAACGCGGTGCAGCAGCGTCTGGTCGAGCGTCTCCAGGACTATGGCCTGGGGTATGACTTGGCGGGGGCGCTGTCCCGGAGCCATGGTGGCGGGCGTCTGGAGGATGGCTGGAAACAGGCGCTGAAGACCCTGGCCGCCGGCATCAGGACGGCTCGCAGCGAATGGCTGGACCAGGGCGGGATCTACGCGCTGGTGGGGCCCACCGGTTCCGGCAAGACCACCACCATTGGCAAGCTCGCCGCCCAGTATGTGCTGCGGCACGGCGCGGACTCGCTGGCGCTGGTGACCACAGACCGGTTCCGGGTTGCCGCCCACGAACAGCTGTTTGTCTTCGGTCGCATTCTCAATGTGCCAGTGCGGGTGGTGGATGACAGCCATTCGCTGGACAGCATCCTTGATGAGCTGTCGGACCGGCATCTGGTGCTGGTGGATACCGCCGGGCTGACTCACACGGACAGGGGGTATGAGGAACAGCTCTCGGAACTGGCGCAAAGCAGACACGAGATCCTCTCGCACCTGGTGGTCTCGGCCACCAGTCAGCCGCGCATCATGAAATCGGTCTGGCATTCCTATAAGATGGCAAATCTTACAGGGTGCGTGATGACCAAGCTCGATGAAGCGCTAACCCTGGGTGAGTGCCTCGGATTTGCGATGGAGACCGGGCTGGCCGTGGCATACTATACCGATGGCCAGAAGATTCCCGATGACCTGCATCACGCTGATGCGGTGCAACTGGTACGCCAGGGGGTCGAGCGGCTCAAGACACAGCAGGAGCGCAGTGTGGCACAAGGGGCGTGATGCCCGGTTAACACATTTCAGCCCGCTTCGGACGCTGGCCACCAACAACAACGGCCTACCCGGACCCCAGACCGTGGTAGCAGAAAAGGCAAGAGACAAGATTCAGTATGAGCAGAGCACATCCGGTTCAAGTAATTGCGATATCCGGCGGCAAGGGCGGGGTTGGCAAGAGTAATGTCTCGGTAAACCTCGCCATCGCACTAGCCCAGAAGGGCCGCCGGGTGGTGTTGCTGGACGCCGATCTGGGCCTGGCCAACATTGATGTGTTGCTGGGTATTACCGCCAACCGCAACCTGTTCGATGTGCTCAACGGCGAATGTGACCTGCGTGACGTACTGGTGGACGGCCCGGGCGGGATCAAGATCGTACCGGCGTCATCCGGCACCCAGAAGATGACCCAGCTGTCTCCGATGGAACACGCCGGACTGATCAATGCCTTCAGTGAACTGGGCGACCAGATCGACGTGCTGATCGTTGACACCGCCGCCGGCATTTCGGAATCGGTGGTCAGCTTCCTGCGGGCCTCCCAGGAGTTGTTGCTGGTGGTCTGTGACGAGCCCACCTCCATCACCGATGCCTACGCCCTGATCAAGCTGATGAATCGGGATTATGGCGTCAACCGCTTCCGCATCCTGGCCAATCAGGTTCGTACCGAACAGGAGGGACGTCACCTGTTCAATAAACTGTCCCGGGTCACTGAACGCTTCCTTGATGTGGCGCTACAATATGTAGGGATGGTGCCGTTTGATGAAGCCGTCAAAAAGGCCGTGCAGAGGCAGCGCGCGGTGCTGGACGCCTATCCCCGTGCCAAGGCCTCACTGGCCATCAAGGCGCTGGCGGAGCAGGTGGACAACTGGCCGCTGCCTTCCTCTCCGCGAGGCCACTTGGAATTCTTTGTCGAACGGCTGGTCGAGGTCTGAGTTCCATCCCGCAACGGTAAGCTGGTTACATGACATTGGCGAAGAAACTCGGGATATACCAACGGACCGGCGCAGGGCAGGCCCAACAGCTCGTTGAAACCCATGCCCCCCTGGTCAAGAAGATCGCCCTGCACCTGATGGCGCGGCTGCCGGAGTCGGTGCAGCTTGATGACCTGATGCAGGCCGGGATGATTGGCCTGCTGGAGGCAGCGCAGAAGTATCGGTCCAACAAGGGCGCCTCCTTTGAAACCTACGCCGGCATCCGGATCCGGGGCGCCATTGTCGATGAGATCCGCAAGGGTGACTGGGTGCCGCGATCGGTACACCGCAACGCCCGGCGGGTGTCCCAGGCCATCAAGACGGTGGAAGACCGTCTCGGGCGGGAGGCTCAGGACGCCGAGGTGGCTGAAGAGCTGGAGATGACCCTCGCCGAATACCACGCCTGCCTCAGCGACGCCAACGGCGGCCGACTTTTTAGCCTTGATGAACTCAATGAATCCGGCGAGGTGCCGATAGAAGAAACAGATGGCTCTGATAATCCGCTCGCCGATATCACGTCCAATGCGTTTCGACGCAGCCTGGCCGAGGCAATCGAAGAGTTGCCTGAGCGGGAAAAACTGGTGCTCAGTCTCTACTATCAGGAAGAGCTGAACCTGAAGGAGATCGGTGCCGTGCTGGAAGTGAGCGAAAGCCGGGTCAGTCAGATACACAGCCAGGCCGCCATGCGATTGCGGGCTCGCCTGTCCGGTTGGCAATCTGCAGACAGTGGCTTGTAGCCGGGAATCCGGCTGGAACTGTGTAGCATTTGGTAACAGGCGCTTTACACGGTACGCAAAGCCCACACAATAGGCGCTGTACTGATGGCTGACTTGCTAGAATTCGACTCGGGGATCCGGCACACGGACCCTGAATGCAAGATTGCCGCATGCGATTAACTGGAGGTCCCTTTGGACAAAAACATGAAAATCCTGATTGTGGATGATTTCTCCACAATGCGCAGGATCATCAAGAACCTGCTGCGAGATCTGGGGTTTACCAACACGGATGAGGCGGATGACGGTAACACCGCACTGCCCATGCTCAAGAGTGGTAAGTACGATTTCCTGGTGACCGACTGGAACATGCCGGGTATGAGTGGTATGGAGCTGCTCAAGGAAGTCCGTGCCGATGAAAACCTCAAGTCGTTGCCGGTGCTGATGGTGACCGCGGAGGCGAAGCGGGAGCAGATCATCGCGGCCGCCCAGGCAGGGGTTAACGGTTACGTAGTCAAACCGTTCACCGCGGCGGTGCTCAAGGAAAAGATTGAGAAAATTTTCGAACGAATTCAGTGACAACGGGTCGGAAGAGCTCCCATGAGCAAGAACAATGATGACCAAAAAGGCCTCGACCCGGAAGCGATCGAAAAACTGCGGTCACAGGCAGCGGAATTGATGGATCAGGTCACCGCCGGGAACTACGCCCGCGCGATGAGTGTGATCAACGACTTGAACGACGTCCGGGACCAGAGCCTATACCGGGAGGTGGGCCGACTCACCCGGAGTCTGCACGAAGCCATTCGCAATTTTCAGATTGACCCTCGCAATTCCGAGCAGCAGGAGGCGCTGTCGAAAATGACAGACGCGTCCGACCGCCTGGAGTATGTGGTCCAGATGACCAGCAAGGCGGCCAACCGCACCATGGATCTGGTGGAAGACACCATGCCGCGGACCCAGGCCGTCAAGGAAGAGGCTCGCGACCTGCGTGATGACTGGCTCCGTCTGAGACGCCGGGAAATGGAGCCGGCGGAATTCCGCGAGCTGTACGGACGAATCGATCGGTTCCTGGTCAATCTCACCGAGGAGTCGGACACCATTTATGGCAGTTTGTCCGAAATCCTGTTGGCGCAGGATTACCAGGATCTCACCGGCCAGGTCATCCAGAAGGTGACCCAACTGGTGAAAGAAGTGGAAGACCACCTGCTCAATCTAGTGGTCATGGCCAGTCACGTCGATCAGATTACCGGTACCGTCCACGAAATCTCCGAGCCGGAAGAGTCACCGGAGAAAGGGCAAGGCCCGCAGATCAAGGCGGCGGAGCGATCGGATGTCGTATCGGGACAGGACGATGTGGATGACCTGCTGTCCAGTCTCGGGTTCTAGATAAGGGGAACGCATGGCCTTTGATGCCGATGAAGAAATCCTGCAGGACTTTCTGGTAGAAGCGGGCGAGATTCTCGATCAGCTCTCCGAACAGCTGGTGGAGCTTGAGCAGCATCCGGACGACAGTGATTTGCTCAATGCCATCTTCCGCGGCTTTCATACCGTCAAGGGCGGGGCCGGCTTCCTGCAGTTGGAGGCCTTGGTGAATTGCTGCCATTCCGCCGAAAACGTCTTCGACAACCTCCGTAATCATAAACGGGGGGTGGACGCGGAATTGATGGATGTCGTGCTGCAGGCGCTGGACAACGTCAATGCGATGTTCGCCCAGGTGCGCAACCGGGAAGAGCCCACGCCCGCACCCGCGGAGCTGATCCAGGCGCTCGACCAGCTGGCGGAACCGGCCGAAGCCGCTGCGTCGTCGGCGACTGCCTCCCAGGCACCGGCGGAGCCTGCGTCTGAGGGCGAGCCCGGTGGCGATATCACCGACGAAGAGTTCGAACAGCTGCTGGATGCCCTGGACGACGGTCAGGCTGAACCTGCGGCCAAACCGGAGGCTCCCGCTGAAGGTGGCGACGGCGAGCAGACCGGTGGTGACGAGATCACCGACGATGAATTCGAGGCGCTGCTCGACGAATTGCACGGCCAGGGGCAATTTTCCGGAGCCCCGGCAAACGGCAATACCGGTGATCAACCGGACGAGCAGGCCGCCGGCGAGACCTCGGGCAGCGACCTGATCAGCGACGACGAGTTCGAGAAGCTGCTGGATGACCTGCATGGCAAGGGCAGTGGGCCGACCTCTGCGGGAGCTGCCCAAGAGGGGCCCGCCGACGACCGGGCAAACAAACCCGAGTCGGGGCCAGGGCCCGTTCCGGAGCCCAAGCCTGCGGCCAAACCGTCCCCAGCCAAACCGGCCACAGAGCCCACGCCCGCTGCCAGTACGCCGGCCCCGGCTGCGGAAACTACGGTGCGGGTGGACACCAAGCGTCTGGACGACATCATGAACATGGTCGGGGAACTGGTGCTGGTGCGCAATCGACTCCAGCGTCTGGGGGCCGAGAGTGAAGACGAGCAGATGCACAAGGCGGTGTCCAATCTGGATGTTGTCACCACGGATCTGCAGTCGGCGGTGATGCAGACGCGGATGCAGCCGATCAAAAAGGTGTTTGGCCGTTTCCCCCGAGTGGTGCGGGACCTGGCCCGCAATCTCAAGAAAGAGATCAACCTGGAGATGCACGGCGAAGACACCGACCTGGACAAGAACCTGGTGGAAGCCCTGTCGGACCCGTTGGTGCACCTGGTTCGGAACTCGGTGGACCACGGCATAGAACCCCCCGACGTCCGCGAAAAGGCGGGCAAGCCCCGGGTGGGGCGGGTCACCCTGTCGGCCGAACAGGAGGGGGACCATATCCTGTTGGCCATCGAAGACGACGGCGCGGGGATGGACCCGGAGAAGTTGCGTCAAAAAGCGGTCGAGAAAGGGGTGTATGACCAGGACGCCGCCGACCGGCTCACCGACAACGAATGCTACAACCTGATCTTCGCGGCCGGTTTCTCCACTAAGGACCAGATTTCCGACGTGTCCGGCCGAGGGGTGGGCATGGACGTGGTCAAAACCAAGATTGGCCAGCTCAATGGCATGATCAACATCGAATCCGAGCTCGGCAAGGGTTCCCGCATCATCATCAAGGTGCCGTTGACCCTGGCAATCATGCCCACGCTGATGATCATGCTGGGCGATCAGTCCTTTGCCCTGCCGTTGGTCAATGTGGTGGAGATTTTCCATCTGGATCTGAGTAAAACCAACGTGGTGGACGGGCGAGAATGCATCGTCGTGCGGGACAAGGTCTTCCCGCTGTTCCACATCAAACGCTGGCTGGTCAAGAGCGCCCCGGTTGAACGGGAGCCCAGCAATGCCCACGTGGTGATAGTGGCCATGGGGACCAAGCGGGTAGGCTTTGTGGTCGATCAGCTGATTGGCCAGGAAGAAGTAGTCATCAAGCCCTTGGGACGCGCGCTGCAGGGGACGCCGGGTATGGCCGGCGCGACCATCACCGGCGATGGTCGCATCGCCCTGATCATCGACGTGCCAAGTCTGCTTCAGCACTATGGCTAACGGACAGGCTATGACGAACCTGAGAATGGACTGTATGTGCTGGAGGAGTGAATGACGGTTTCTGTTCTGGTCGTGGATGATTCGGGCTTTTTTCGCAAGCGGCTGACCGAGATCCTCAATGCCTCAGACAACATCCAGGTGGTTGGCGTCGCCACCAACGGCCGCGAAGGGGTCGAGCTGGCGGAGAAACTCAAGCCCGACGTGATTACCATGGACTACGAAATGCCGGTCATGGATGGCATTTCCGCCGTGCGCGAAATCATGAAGTGCCGGCCGACACCGGTTCTCATGTTCTCTTCCCTGACTTACGAGGGCGCCCGGGTGACTCTGGATGCGCTCGATGCCGGAGCAGTGGATTTCCTGCCCAAGAACTTCGAGGAGATCGCCAGGGACAGCAGTCAGCTGCAACAGATACTGAAGGACCGGATCCTGGACGTGGCCCGCAGCCGACCCGGTGCCACTCCTGCGCCGACAGTACCGCCGTCCCCCCGTCCCGCCACCCGGACTACAGCGCGACCGGCACCGGCCCCGCGTCCACAGAAGCCGGTGGCTCCCGCGCCGGCCAGGTCCACCGCCGGTAAGCGCGCTGCGCCCCAGAGTTACAGCGTGGTCGCTATAGGCACCTCCACAGGGGGGCCAATCGCCCTGCAGCGGGTGCTCACGGCCCTGCCGGCAGACTTCAAGGCGCCGATCGTATTGATCCAGCACATGCCGGCCAGCTTTACCCCGGCCTTCGCCGATCGCCTCAACAAGCTGTGTCGGGTTGAGGTGCGTCAGGCGGAGGATGGTGACCTGCTCAAGCCGGGCGTGGCGCTTCTGGCGCCCGGCGGCAAGCAGATGATGATCGAGAACCGTGGCGGCCAGGGGCGGGTGCGTATCCTGCCGGGGGATGAACGGTTGCACTACAAACCCTGTGTCGATGTGACGTTCGGTTCACTGGCCCGCAGTTTTCCGGGTAAAACGCTGGGCATCATCCTCACGGGCATGGGGGCGGACGGCAAGGAGGGCTGCCGGATGATGAAGCAGACCGGCTCGGTGGTCTGGTCCCAGGATGAACAGTCCTCGGTGATCTATGGCATGCCGATGGTCGTGGCCAAAGCCGGCCTCAGTGACGAGGTGCTGTCGCTGGAGGAGTTTGGCCCGCGGTTGGTCGAGGGCGTCCGCTGATGGATATCCTCAGTCTGCTCGGAGTCATCCTGGCCTTTGTAGCCATACTCGGTGGCAACCTGCTCGAGGGGGGAGCGCTGAGCTCCCTGTTCAACGGCCCGGCGGCGTTGATCGTGATCGGCGGTACCCTGGCGGCTACCATCCTGCAAACCTCCTGGCCGATCCTGAAACGGTCCTTTGTTCAGGCCCGTTGGGTGTTCCTGCCGCCGTACATTGGCATGGAGGATGGCATCGGCAAGGTCATCGACTGGAGCGTCAAGGCCCGCAAGCAGGGGCTGCTGGGCCTGGAGGGGCTGGCAGAGCGGGAACCGGAGCGGTTCGCCCGCAAGGGGCTGCAGTTGCTGGTGGATGGCTCCGAGACCGAATCCATCCGCAGCATCCTGGAAGTGGAACTGGAGTCCCGGGAGCAGCGGGATCTGGATTCCGCCAAGGTGTTCGAGGCGATGGGGGGCTATTCCCCCACGATTGGTATTATCGGGGCGGTCATGGGCCTGATTCAGGTCATGACCAACCTGGAAGACCCGGAAACTCTGGGCAGCGGCATCGCCACGGCCTTTGTGGCAACCATCTACGGGGTTGCCCTGGCCAACCTGCTGTTTTTCCCGGTGGCCAACAAGCTGCGGGGAATCGCCCGGGAACGGTCCCGCTACGAGGACATGATGATCGACGGCATCGTGGCGATTGCCGACGGGGAGAATCCCCGCTCCATCGAACTGCGCCTGCGCGGTTTCCTGTCCTGAATTCCTTACCCGCCGAAGGCGTGATTGGGCTGACTCGCTATGAAACGGCTGCGACACACCGAAGAGGATTCCCACAACAAAGAGCGCTGGCTGGTGTCCTACGCGGACTTCATTACGCTGCTGTTTGGCTTCTTTGTGGTGATGTACTCGGTTTCCTCGGTCAACGAGGGGAAGTACAAAGTGCTCTCGGATACCCTGACGGGGGTGTTTAACGCGCCCCAGCGGTCGCTTGATCCGATTGAAGTGGGGGAGCAGACCCAGTCCGCCATTCCCGCCGATGGTCAGGCGGTGATCCCGCCGCCGGTGACTGCAGCCCCCAGCCATCAGCAGGACGGTGCACGGGCCCGGACCGCCTCACTGCGGGCCATGTCGCAGCAACTGGCCCTGGAGTTCGACGAGCTCATCCAGCAGGGGGTGGTGACCATGGAAACCAGCGATGAATGGCTGGAGCTGAGCCTGCGAAACAGCCTGTTGTTCAGCAGTGGCGACGCCGAGCCCCACTACGACGCCTTCCCGGTGGTGGAGAAGATCGCCGGCGTCCTGCGCGACACGGACAATGCCATCCGGGTGGAAGGCTTTACCGACAATCTCCCGATTGGAAACGCCGCCTACCCCTCCAACTGGGAGCTGTCCACCGCCCGTGCTTCGGCGGTGGTGCGCATGCTCGCCATGGAGGGGATCGCCCCAGCGCGCATGGCCGCCGTCGGGTACGGGGCCCATCAGCCCGTTGCCCGCAATGACACCGAGGAAGGCCGTAAACGCAATCGCCGCGTGGTCTTGCTGATTTCCCGCGATGCCAGTATTCGCGGAGCCATGCGTTAGCACCGGTTCGCTGCGGACGAATATTGGCACGCTTCGTGTATCCCTGGGTCAATGTGATTTTGGTTGGCAAGACTTTGCCGTTAAGTAATAGCCGGTCTGGCCGATAACACAGGTATAGATTCTGGAGTTTCCATAGTGCGAATTTGGGCGGTAGCCAATCAAAAAGGGGGCGTCGGAAAAACGACGTCGGTGGTGGCGCTGGGCGGCTTGCTGGCGGAGCGTGGCAAGCGGGTACTGGTGGTGGACCTGGACCCCCACGGCTCACTGACCAGCTGGTTCGGGCATGATCCCGATGGCCTCGCCCACAGCGTATTCGACCTGTTCCAGCACCAGGGCAAGGTGCCCGAGGGGCTGCCGGCGCAGCTGGTCACCGAGACCAGTTGTCCGGGGCTGTCGCTGTTACCGGCGAGCACCGCCCTGGCGACGCTGGAACGGAGAATGGTGGGGGTTGAGGGGATGGGGTTGATCGTATCCCGGGCCCTGGCCCAGTTGTGGGACGACTTCGACTTTGTCCTGCTGGACAACACCCCGACCCTGGGGGTGTTGATGGTCAATGCCCTGGCCGCAACCCAGCATCTGGTAATCCCGGTGCAGACGGAGTTCCTGGCGATCAAGGGGTTGGAGCGCATGCTGCATACCCTGGAAATGGTGATGCGGTCCCAGAAGAACCAGCTCGACTACACCATCGTCCCCACACTGTTCGACCGCCGGACCCAGGCCTCGGTCAAGAGCCTGAACCTCCTGCGCAAGACCTATACCGATCGCCTGTGGCGTTATGCCATTCCGGTGGACACCAAGTTCCGCGATGCCAGTCAGGCGGGGCTGGTGCCTTCGGCACTGGATACCGAAACCCATGGTGTTCGGGCCTATCGTCACCTGCTCGATGACCTGCTGGCCCGAACCGGATCCCGGGGTACCCCCAGATGATCGTCGGGAATTTGACACAGCGGTGCCGTGGCCGTGAGGAACCGTGACATGACCTCAGGCCGGAAAACTGGACTGGCGGATCCCGATTACGCCCTGGCCAGCTACCTGGACGAGCTGCTGCACACCGCCACGGATGCGGCAAAGGACCAGGAGCAGGACTCGGGGGCGGCCGAGCGGACGGCGGAGCCACCACCGGCTGACCAGGTGGTGGAGCCGGCAGTGGAGGTCTCGCCAGAGCCCGCCCCCGCTCCTGTCGCGGCCGCGCCACAAACCGACGTCGCCGACGCGACGCCATCAGCGCTGGCAGAGCCTGCGGCGCGCGAAATACCGGTGGCTCCGCCAGCCCCGGCTCCGGAGATTCAGACTGTCCCGTCGAAGCGTCCGGAGCAGGGCGAGCCGGACGCCCGGCCGGAATGGTCCGAGCGGCCCTTCGAATGCCTGCTCTTCCGGGTGGCCGGCCTGCAGCTGGCGGTGCCGCTGATCCTGTTGGGGGCGATTCATCGCCTGGAAGAAGATGTGAAAGCCATGCCCGGCAGCCCCAGATGGTACATGGGCATCCTGCCGGAGCGAACCCAGAATCTCCGGGTGGTGGACACGGCGGAGTGGATCATGGCCGGGCGCGTGCCAGCGGGGGCCCGGGATCACTACCGCTTTGTCATCCGGCTGGATAACAGCGAATGGGCGTTGGCCTGCGATGACGTGGCCCAGTCCTTTACCCTGGATCCGGATCAGGTGCGCTGGCGAACCTCGCGCAGCAAGCGTCCCTGGCTGGCGGGGACGGTGGTCAGCCACATGTGCGCGCTGATCGACGTAAGCACCATGGCCCGGCTACTGGTCCGCGCCGAGCGGGAACACCACCTGAGCCTGGAGTAGTGTTGGCAGGGCCGGGCGGGGCATCGAAACACCGCCTCCGTCCGGCTGTTACTCAATGACACCGTGTGATACTGGCACGGTTTGTGCCCTTAACTATAGTATTGGGCACTGACGATGAATTTTTGACGATCGGGTTGCCCACCACGGGCGGCCGGTGGAGGAGACGAATACATGGCTTCCCAGAGTGGACAACAGAATCAGGCCCAGGACGATCAGGTACTCCAGTACGTCACGTTCCGGCTGGACGACGAAACCTACGGTATCGACGTCATGCAGATCCAGGAAGTGTTGCGTTACACCGAGATCGCCCCGGTACCCGGAGCCCCGGACTACGTCCTGGGCATCATCAACCTGCGCGGCAATGTGGTCACGGTGATCGATACCCGGCGCCGTTTTGGCCTGGCCGAGGCAGAAGTCACCGACGCCACGCGCATCGTGGTGATGGAATCCGCCAACCAGGTGATGGGCATCCTGGTGGATTCGGTGGCAGAGGTGGTGTACCTGAAAGCCAGTGAAATTGAGACGGCACCCAACGTGGGTAACGAGGAAAGCGCCAAGTTTATCCAGGGTGTCTGCAACAAGAACGGCGAACTCATCATCCTGGTGGAGTTCGAGAAAATGCTGTCCGATCACGAGTGGGCCGAAATCGCCGCGCTCTAGCCGCCCGTAAGGGCTTGGGAGCGGGAGACGGCCGCCTCGGGGACATCGCTCAACGGAGGATATACCTATGCCGGCATCCTGGACCACACTTGCTCCCTGGCTACTGACCGCTGCTGTGCTGGCCGTCATGCTGGTGCAGTCGGTCGTCACCCAGCGCCAGATTCGTACCTTGCGGGCTCAGCTCAAGTCCCGCTGCGACAGTCTCGGCCGTGAGCTCCACGCCACCGGTAGCGGCAGTATGGGGGTCGGCCATCGGGTCGTCGCGTGCGAGCGGCAGCTGCACGAAATGCGGGGCCTGCTGGATGAGATGCGACAGAACGATCCCCTGAGAATCTCCTACGACGAGGCGTCCCGCCTGGTGGAGTTGGGGGCGGACGTTGACGACCTGATGAATACCTGTGGCATCTCCCGGCCTGAGGCGGAGCTGGTGTCGGCCTTGCGCCGGAAAAGTGCGGCCTGAGACCGTTACGACCTCGGGCTCACGTCATCCGGCGTCCTGCCCTGCAGGTTGAAGGCAAACGCCAGGATTTCGGCTATCACTCGGTAAAGGGTCTCGGGAATCTCGTCATTCAGTTCCAGCCGGCTGAGTATCCCTGCCAGTTCGGCATTTTCGTAAAGTGGAACCCCGTGTTCCTGGGCAATCCGGATGATTTCTTCCGCCAGTTCCTCGGTGCCGGTGGCGGCAATGGTCGGCGCCCGCTGACCATCGTACTTGAGGGCAACGGCGGCGTTGCCCCGCTGGCGCCCGGTGCCGGTGGAATTGGAATCGGTCATGCCTTAGTGTCTACCAGTCGATGCTCAAGTTGGGTTTTCGCCGCGCCGGGTTGCCCCCTGCGGCACTCCAGGTCCACCACTTCCAGACCGAGGTCGCTCAGCCCCCGTTGCAGGGTGCCGAGTTCTTCCTTCACCTGGGTCAGCGTACGCTGCCGTTCCGCCCAGACCCGGGCCGATACCTGGTGCTGGCGCAGCGAAACCTCAAAATACAAAGGCCCCAGCTCATCCAGTTCCATGGCTAGGGTGAAGCGCCATTCGGCGACCTGTCTGCGGGTGGCGGGGCCGTTGTCCTCGCGTTCCTCGTAATGCTCGAGGCGCAGTTGGGCGAGGCGGGGCTCGGCGTGTGCATTGAGCCAGGGCAATTCCATCAACCAGGTTGTGGTCGGTGCCGTCCCCTCAGTCGGGCCGCGGCCAGACAGGGCCTGACTGTGAAGCTGATTGACCGACACCCGGTTCAGCATGCCCGCCAGTACCCGCAACATCTGGCCGACGGTGATGCCGTCGGCCTTGCCCGAGGTGGGAGGCTGGAGGGTCGTGGGGAACTGCAGTGGTGCCTGGACCAGGTCCGGACTGGTTATCGGTGTCAGGCGGTTGAGCTGCTGGACGCTGTCATCGCCGCGGCTCGCCAGCAGCGCGGCAACGATGCGACCCAGGGCCAGTTTGAGGTCGGGGGTGGTCGGATTGACGGTTTGCGCGAGCCGGGCTTCGCTGAACAGGCCGCTGTCCGCCAGCCACTGCCGGATCTGCCCGGCGCCCTCCGCGCCTTCAGGAGCGCGGGCCAGGGAACCTTGCGTGGGCAATCGGGCAATCAGTTGCGCAATGGACTTCTGGGCGTCCGGCGGCAGCTCGGCTCCCTTGGGAGCAACCGGCGAGGCGCTTGGCGAACCGGACAGGGTCGACATCAGCTGGGCCAGACCGGTATCCACCCGGTGCTGCCAGGGCAAACGCTGGGCCAGGGCCTGGGCAATCTGGGCCTGGGGCGTCGGTGCCAGCTTGCCGAGCAGTCGCAACTCGTTGCCGGCCCGCATGACCTTGACCAGGTCTCCCACCTCCAGCTTGGTATCCCCGATGGCGGTATTGACCGCCAGGGACTTGCCGCGGATTTCCAGCACCAACTGTTCCACCTTGCTCTGGGATTGCCGCACGATCTCGGAGACCCGCGCCAACGCCGTGGACCGGGCCGCCAACTTCAACTGGTCGAGCTGAACCCTGGCACTGGCGAGACTGTCGATCGCGCTGTGCTCTGGGCTGGGAGTCGGTGCCTTGGGGGTCCCGCCCGACGCCGCTGGCGGGGGGGGAGAGGGCGGTGTGCCGTTGGGTAGCTTCATGGGAACCTAATTGTGGCCGGACAAGGGCAATCTGACCCCGCTTTGGGTATAATACCGCGCGCTGGAAGTGGTGAACTTCCTAAAGCTTGCCCCCCAATGGGGCTTTTTTCAATGTCCAAGCCGTTACGCAGTGACTTGAGTGACTGATGTTATGGGAACGTGTAGCCAACTTCATGTAAAGGGGAGAAGGCGACCGTGACCGGTTGGTCAAGGCATTGCCGATGTTCTGAGGCCCTGATGACCGAGCCGCTTTTACAGGCTGTCGATTTACAGTGTGAACGTGACAATCGTGTTCTCTTTCAGGGGCTTGGCTTCTCCATCGAACCCGGCAGCATTACCCGTGTTGAAGGACCGAATGGTGCCGGCAAGACCACCCTGCTGCGCATTCTGGCTGGCCTTAACGACAGTTACAGTGGCGAAGTCCGTTGGCTGGGCGCCCCGCGACATCATCGACGGGAACAGTTTTTGCGCAATCTTCTCTATCTGGGCCATCGACCGGGCATCAAACCGCTGCTGACCCCCCTGGAAAACCTGCAAGCCCTGACGGCGGCGCGTCGCCCGGTGAACGGCGACACCCTTCGGCAGGCACTGGACGGTACCGGCCTGCACGGTTATCACGACGTGCCCTGCCGGCAACTGTCGGCGGGGCAGCAGCGCCGGGTGGCGCTGGCCCGGTTGCTGATTTCTGATGAACCCCTGTGGATCCTGGACGAAGCCTTCACCGCACTGGATGCCCACGGTGTGGCGGGAGTGGAACGGTTGCTGGTACAGCATGCCGAGCAGGGCGGGGCGGTGGTGGTGACCACCCATCACGACCTCGAGTTGCCGGGAATGGCCCGTTTACGACTCGGGCAGGGAGGGGCTGTCAATGACGGGTAATGCGCCAAGGGTCAAAGTTGCGACAGTCCATGTCGGCACCGGCCATGCCATGTGGGCGGTGGTGCGGCGTGACCTGCGCTCCAGTTTCCGCCAACGGCAGGATTTGCTGAACCCGCTGTTGTTCTTTTTCATGGTGGTGACCCTGTTCCCCTTAGGTGTTAGCCCGGAAGTGTCATTTCTCCAGCAGGCCGGAACCGGTATCCTGTGGGTGGCGGCGCTGTTGTCAACGCTGCTGTCGTTGGATCACCTGTACCGGCACGACTTTGACGACGGCACGCTGGAGCAGATGGTGCTGCAACCGCAACCGCTGTTCCTGCTGGTCCTGGCCAAGAGCCTGGCCCACTGGCTGTTGACCGGGTTGCCACTGGTGGTGCTGGCGCCGGTATTGGGCGTCATGCTGCACCTCGAAGGGAACTCCATTGCAGTTCTATGTCTAACGCTGCTGATCGGCACTCCGGTACTGAGCCTGATCGGCGCGATCGGGGCGGCACTGACCCTGGGTCTCAAGGCCGGAGGGGTGCTGCTGTCGTTATTGATCATACCGCTGTACATTCCGGTGCTGATCTTCGGCACCGGGACCGTGGCAGCGGCAACCGAAGGCGCGCCGGTGCAGGGCTACCTGGCCCTGATGGCGGCTTTTCTGGTGCTGGCGCTGACTCTGGCCCCGTTTGCGGCTGCCTCGGCGCTCAGGATCAGTTTGTCGAACAGTTAACCGGAAAGGTCGATAGGAAGGTAATTACCGGATGTGGACGCTTTTTCACAAGTTTGGCTCGCCCAAGTGGTTCTACGGCATGGCCAACAAACTGATGCCCTGGCTGCTGGTCCTGGGTGTCGGACTGTTGGTGGCGGGGCTGGTTTGGGGACTGGCCTTTGCCCCCAAGGATTACCTGCAGGGCAACAGTTATCGCATCATCTTTATTCACGTACCCAGCGCCTTCCTCGCCCAGTCAGTCTACATCATGATGGCGGTGGCCGCGCTGGTGACCCTGGTCTGGCGGATGAAGCTCGCCGACCTGTTTGTCCGCTCGGTGGCACCGGTTGGCGCGGTGCTGACGTTTCTGGCCCTGTTCACCGGTGCGGTGTGGGGCAAGCCCACCTGGGGCACCTGGTGGATCTGGGATGCCCGGCTCACCTCCATGCTGATCCTGCTGTTCCTGTATTTTGGCGTCATTGTGCTCGGCAGCGCGATCTCCGACGACAAGGGCTCCGCTCGCGCGGTGGCGGTGCTGATCCTGGTGGGTGTGGTGAATATCCCGATCATCAAGTATTCGGTGGAGTGGTGGAACACCCTGCATCAGCCCGCCACCTTCAAGCTGACCGAAAAACCCAGCATGCCGCCGGAGATGTGGGTACCGCTGTTGCTGTCGGTTCTCGGTCTTTACCTATGGTTTGGCTGGTTGGCCTGTTATCGAATGCAGACCGAGATTCTGTGGCGTGAGCGCCGGACCCGCTGGGTCCGGGATCTGGTCCAAGAAGGGGGGCACTGATGATGGCGTTTGATTCACTCTCCGCCTTTTGGGCCATGGAAGGACATGGGCCCTATGTCTGGGTGTGTTACGGCGCCTTCGTGCTGTTCCTGTCCGGTCTGGCCTTGTGGTCCCGTTCCCGCCGGAATGCCGTACTTCGTGAGCAGCGTCGGCTGCTCAGACTGGAGGAGGCCGGTGCCCCTGCCCAGGCACCCGCTGCCGCCAGCTTTTCCCGAATTCATCCATCCTGAGGTCGAGTAGCTATTGTGGCCATGCATCCGCTTCGAAAAAAACGACTGACCGTCATCCTGTTCCTGCTGGTCGGGGTGGGTATTGCGGTGGGTCTGACCACCTACGCCCTGCGGCAGAACATCAATTTGTTCTACGACCCCAGCCAGATTGCGGCCGGCGAGGCGCCGACCGAGGTCCGCATCCGGGCCGGCGGCATGGTCGAACAGGGCTCGGTGGTGCGCGCCGAGGAGGATCTCACGGTGAGCTTCAAGGTGACGGACTTTGCCTCCTCGGTGCCGGTTCAGTACACCGGCATTCTGCCGGACCTCTTCGCAGAAGGGCAGGGCGTTGTCGCCGTGGGCCGCCTGCAGTCGGACGGGATATTTGTCGCGGAGCAGGTGCTGGCCAAACACGATGAAAATTACATGCCGCCGGAAGTCAGCGACGCCCTGAAAAAAGCCGGTGTCGAAAGCCCCTATGCCGAATCCGGCCCGGCACAGTGAGGTAGCCTCGATGTATCCCGAACTTGGTCAATTCAGCCTGATCCTGGCCCTGTTGCTTGCCGGGCTTCTGGCAACCGTACCGCTGGTGGGGGCGATTAGCGGCCGGGAACAGCTGCAGGCCTTCGCGCGGCCCCTGGCCAGCGGCCTGTTTGTGTTCGTGGCCATTGCCTTTGGCCTGCTCACTCACGCCTTCGTGACGGACGATTTCTCCGTCGCCTACGTGGCCAACAACAGCAACAGCCTGTTGCCCTGGTACTACAAATTCAGTGCCGTGTGGGGCGGGCACGAGGGCTCCCTGTTGCTATGGATCCTGATGCTGACCGGCTGGACCCTGGCGGTGGCGGTGTTCAGCCGGCGACTGCCAACGGTGATGATTGCCCAGGTGCTGTCGGTGATGGGCATGGTATCGGTGGGCTTCCTGCTGTTCATCCTGATCACCTCCAACCCGTTTGATCGCCTGTTGCCCAATGTGCCGGCCGACGGCGCCGACCTCAACCCGCTGTTGCAGGACTTCGGCCTGATTGTTCATCCGCCGATGCTCTACATGGGCTACGTCGGCTTTTCGGTGGCCTTTGCCTTTGCCATTGCCGCCCTGATCAATGGCCGGCTGGATGCGGCCTGGGCCCGCTGGTCACGGCCCTGGACCACCGTGGCCTGGTCGTTCCTGTCTGTGGGCATCGCATTGGGTAGCTGGTGGGCCTACTACGAGTTGGGCTGGGGCGGCTGGTGGTTCTGGGATCCGGTGGAGAATGCTTCGCTGCTGCCCTGGCTGGCGGGGACCGCATTGGTCCATTCCCTGGCGGTGACCGAGAAACGGGGCGTCTTCAAGTCCTGGACGGTGTTGTTGGCCATTGTGACGTTCGCCCTGAGCCTGCTGGGCACCTTCCTGGTCCGCTCCGGCGTGCTGACGTCGGTCCACGCCTTTGCCTCCGACCCCACCCGGGGCGCCTTCCTGCTGGGTCTGCTGGCCATCACCATCGTCTCCAGCCTGGCGTTGTATGCCTTTCGGGCCCCGGTGGTGCACACCCGGTCCCGCTATGGGGCGCTGTCCCGGGAAATCTTCCTGTTGCTGAACAATGTGCTGCTGGTGGCGGCGATGCTGCTGGTTCTGGTGGGGACCCTGTACCCGCTGGTGCTGGATTATCTGGGGGCGGGCCGCCTGTCGATCGGCGAGCCGTTCTACAACGTCACCTTCAGCCCGCTGGCGATTGCGGTCGGCTTCCTGCTGGGGGCGGGGATCTTCTCCCGCTGGAAACGCACCGACGGCGGCTGGCTGGGCCGCAAGCTGCTGTGGCCGGCCGCCATCAGCCTGGTGCTGACCTGCGCAACCCTGGTGGTGTATGGCGGTTTCTCGCCCTGGGCCTTCGCCGGCTTGCTGTCGGCGTGCTGGGTGGCGGTTGCCACGTTCCTGGACCTGTGGGACAAGTCCGCCTCCCGCCATGGCCGCTGGCACGGTCTCAAGCGCCAGTCCCGCAGCTATTACGGCATGGTGCTGGGCCATCTGGGCGTGGCCATCACCATGGCCGGGGCCACGGTGGTGTCCAACTACGGGGTGGAACGGGATGTGCGCATGAGCCCAGGCGATACGGCGGAGATCGGCGACCTGCGCTTCACCTTCAGCGAGGTCGGACAGCGCCAGGGGGCCAATTTTGTGGCCCAGTACGGCCGGTTCGACATCACCCGGGATGGCCGGCTGATTGCGACGCTGTACCCGGAGAAACGTCAATACCGGGTTCAACGTAATGTGATGACCGAAGCCGGTATTGATGCCGGTCTGACCCGCGACCTGTTTGTCGCGCTGGGTGAGCGGGTCGGCGATGATGCCTGGGCCGTGCGCCTGCAGTACAAGCCGCTGATCCGGTGGCTGTGGCTCGGCGCGCTGTTCATGGCGGTTGGCGGTGCGCTGGCCATTGCCGACCGGCGTTACCGGATCAAGGTGCGTTCAGGGGCGACTGCCAAGGCGGCTCGCCGCCCTGGTGGTCAGGACGAAGGAGTGGCGGAAGCCGTATGATGAGACGCGTATTGATGTTTATCCCGGTGTTGCTGGCGGTTGCCCTGGGCATTGTCCTGTTTGCCGGAATTGGTAAGGACCCGACCCAGCTGGAATCGGCGCTGATCGGCAAGCCGGTGCCGGTGTTCTCCCTGGCGGATCTGCAGGATCCGGACCGGGTCCACCATGACGATGTGTTCCAGGGCGAGGTCTCCCTGTTGAACGTCTGGGGCACCTGGTGTCCCTCCTGCCGGGACGAACACGACGACCTGGTGTGGCTGGCCCGCGACGAAGGTGTGCGTATCGTCGGCCTCAACTACAAGGACAACCGGGACCTGGCCCTGGAATGGCTGGATAAGCTGGGCAACCCATACGCGCTGAGTCTGTACGATCCGCAGGGCAGGCTGGGGTTTGATCTTGGTGTTTACGGTGCGCCGGAGACCTACGTGATCGATGCCGACGGCATTGTCCGTTACCGGCACGTGGGCGTGATCACACCCCGGGTCTGGCAGGAGACCCTCCGGCCCGTGGTCGACCAGTACGCCAAGGAGGGCTGATGCGTCCTTTCCTGATTGCCCTCTGGCTCCTGATAATGCCGCAGGTGGTGCAGGCCACCACCGATGTGTATCCGTTTGAATCCGCCAGCGAACAGGAGCGGTTTCGTGAGCTGATCTCGGAGCTGCGCTGTCCCAAGTGTCAGAACCAGAACATCGCCGACTCCGACGCGCCCATCGCCAAGGACATGCGCGATGAGGTCTATCGGATGATGCAGGATGGCGCCACCGACCAACAGGTGACCGATGCCCTAGTCAGCCGATTCGGTGAATTCGTGCTGTACAAGCCCGATTTCAATCAGCGTACGGCGCTGCTGTGGGCAACCCCATTGCTCGCGGTCCTCGGTGGCCTGCTGGTGGTGGTCGGCCTCGTCATACGGGCCCGCCAACAGGGTGGTGCCGAGCCGCCCCTGTCGGAAGAAGAACGTCGTCGGGCGGAGCAGCTGCTGCGCGATCGGGACGGTGGGGTCTGATCCCATCTCTCCGTGTCTACTGAACCCGTTTCATTGAGTGATTAATGGCCCATCTATGACAACCACTTTCTGGCTGGCCGCAACGGTCCTGATTCTCCTGGCCCTGGCCTTCGTCGTTTACCCCCTGTTCTTCGCGCGTTCTGTTCGACAGGATCATACGGATCTGCGTCAGCAGAACTTGCTGGCCTATCGCAGCCGACTGGAAGAGCTTGACCGGGAGCTGGCCGCTGGCATTCTCGACGCGGAAGGTCATCGCCAGCTCAAGGACGAACTGGAAGGCAGCCTGTTGGACGATGTCAGCAGCAGTGGCACGGCTAAACCGATTCGCGGAGGTCGCCGTACCTCGGCGGTGGTCGTCGCTCTGGCCAGCCTGATCGTGGTGCCTGCGGCGGCGGTCTACCTGTACCAGCAATGGGGTGCCATGGACCAGGTGCAACAGTACCGGTCAATGCTGGCGATGGCGTCCGACGACGACAACCGGCTCGCGCAGATGGAGCAACTGACAGCACAGCTTCGCGAGCGGCTGCAGGCCAGCCCGGACAACCCGGACGGCTGGGCCATGCTGGGTCGTTCCTACATGCGAATCGAGCGTTACCCGGAGGCCGCCTGGGCGTTTGAGCGTCTGGCCTCGGTGGTGCCGGACGACCAGGCACGGGCGGTGGCCTGGGGTCTGTCGGCCCAGGCGCTGTTCTTCGACTCCCGCGGTGAGCTGACCGAGGCGGTGAGCCGTGCCATTGACAAGGCCCGTGCGCTGAATCCGGACGAGGTGAATGCCCTGGGGTTGTTGGGCATCAATGCCTTCAGCAAAGAACAGTTCCGGGATGCCATCGACTATTGGGAGAGAATCGTCGCCGTGGCTCCGGACCATCCCCAGCGAGCGGCCATTGAAGAAGGGATCGACCAGGCCTACCAGGCCCTCGGGCTGGACAATCCCGCTGCGACTGCGGCACAGGCGGAGGCTGAATCCGCGGGGGTAACGGTGCGCGTGGAGCTGGCCGAGGCGCTGACGGGCGAGGTGCCGCCGGACACCACCCTGTTTGTGATTGCCCGCTCTCCCGGGGCGCAGGGAGCACCACCGGTTGCCGTGGCCCGCCGTCGAGCGGCGGATCTGCCGCTGCAGCTCCACCTGGACGACAGTTTCGCAATGAATCCGACCCTGCGTATTTCCGACCGGGCGGAGGTGGTGGTGAGCGCCCGGTTGTCGATGTCCGGCAACCCATTGCCGCAAGCCGGGGACTGGCAGGGCCAACTGGCCGACCCCGTGGCGGTCACGGCGGAGCCACAAGCGCCGGTCACCGTCACCATCGACCGCCAGCTGCCCTGACGGTCTTGCCTCGCAACTGCCCCCCGGCTTCGGGCCGATCAGCTCCGACCGGTCAGGCCGGCGGGGTAGAGTGGGGGCAGCCCCTGATCCTTCGGAGCTCCGGCAGCCGGCCGCCGCAACCCCTTCAAAAGTTCTACCAGTCGTTCACCGTGCCATTCCGATGCGGCGGGCTGCGTCGCGTTGCGGGCAAAATGGTGGCCCTGCAGTCGATTGAGCTGGTCTGTCAGCTCGTCATCCTGTAGGTGCGCCAGCAGCTCGGACAGGGTGTGAAACCGGCGCCGGCCCTGGTACCGGTTGTACCATTTCAACAGCAATTCCGGGGTGTCGGCACGCCCCTGGCGAGCGGCGCTGCATACCACCTGGAATAACGCCTGTTCGCCCGTGGCCGCCCTGGGCGAGACCGGTGCCGGTGGCCTGGTGGTGGCTCGCCGACGCCACCACAGCAGCAGGGTAGCGAGCCAGCCACAGGCCAGCACCAGACTGATCCAGGGCCATGGCCAGCCGTTGGCGGAGGTGGAGGCGACCGGCTCCGCGGAGACGGCGGGCTGAGGCGGTTCGGGCTCTGGAAGCGTAGTTGGCGCTGCCTGTGCACCGACAATGGTCAGGGTGCGGGCGGGCAACACGGCGACTTTCTCACTGTCGGTGGTGGTATCCCACCAGGGAATGCGGATTTCCGGCAGGACCACCTCGCCGGGTGCGACTCCCACCAACGCCGACGACTGGGTGAGGCTGCCAATCAGGCTACTGGCACCGGCCTCGGTGTGGCGCTCGGCCTGGTCGGGATAGGCCCGTAAGCCGTCGGGGACCTCCGTGGGCAACGGGGGCAGGGCTTCGGCAGTCAGGCCCTGGGCCTTGAGGGTGAGGGTGCGGGACAGGTTCTGGCCCTGGTCGATGGTGGGGGCGCTGGGCAGGCCGGTTTCGGTGAGGGTCAGACTGCTGGCCGGTAGCCAGGTGCCGCCGGAAAACTCGGCGGGCGGTGCCTGCACCGGGATCTCGAACAGCTCCGCGCTGTCCCGAAGGTACCTCAACTGGCCGGTGGGCGCCCGGCTCTGCCCTTCGAACCGCAGTGGCGGGAAGGTCAGGGTACCCGGCTGCTGCGGGAAAATGGCGTAGCGGCGCTCCACCACTCGGTATTCCCGGCCGTCGCGGAACCGTTTGTATTCCCGTTGGGTGCCCAGGGTTTCAATCAACGCGGTGGGGTGTTCCGGTTCCGATAGCTCGCCCCGGATCAGGTTGCCGGTGAAGAACAGCCGCACTGTCACCACCAGTTGTTCCTGTACGTACAGGCGGTCCTTGTCGGCGGACAGCTCGATGAAGGCCGGCTTCGGGTTGCCGGCGGCATCGGGTGCGGTGCCGGCCTTGACGGTAATGTCGATGGGCTCAGAAGTCGCGCCCTTGAAGCTCAACGCCGGAATCTGCAGGTCCCCCGTGCGGGTGGGCGCGATTTCGAAGGTCCAGGTGACGTCGCCGTGCATTTCCCCGTTGATGGTCTGGACGCTGTAGCGCTGATTCTGGGACAGCACCTTGAAATCCGGCTCCAGCTTGTCGATATCGGGCATCGGCAGATCCGGCATGCCAAGATCGAAGATGTTGTCCAGGCTGAACGACAGCTTCATGCTCGATTTCACCACCAGGGTCAGGGTTTCGCCTTCGTAGAGTTCGGTTCGGCTGGGCTCCACCGTCAGGTTGGCGGCATGGGCCGGCAGCAGCGGTAGCATCAGCAAGACCAGTAGTATTTTCAGGCGGCTTACCATGGTGTGTCGCTCTCATCGGGTTGGGTGGCTCGGTCCTGGTATTGGTGCAGGAACTTGCGTCGCAGCAGGCCGCCGGGGTCGTCCGGCACCCGCCGCAGCCACTGTTCCTGGCCCTGGCTCAGGGGGGAGGTGTCCAGCTCGCCCAGCGGCGCCGGTTGCCCTTCGGGGGGCTGCTGGTCTTCGTCACCGCTGCTCGTTCGGCTATCGGCGTCGGTGTCCTCAGGCGGCTCGGCACTCGACTCGTCTTGCTGTGACGGTTGCCCCTGTTGCTCTCCCGGCGAGTCGCCCCGGCGCTTGTCCTGGGGGCTGTCGGAGCTTTGTTTGTCGCCGTCGCCTTGGTCACCGTCACCGGACGAGGGCGGCGACTGGCCGTTGCTGTCACTCTCCGCTGGCGGATCCCCCTCGCCGTTCTGTGGATTCTGTTGGCTCTGGCCGGATTGCTGTTGCTGCTGTTGATCCAGCAACTGCTTGACCAGATCGCGGTTGGCCCGGGCGTCGGCATGGTCCGGTGCCCGTTCGAGCACGGACTCGTAGCCGGCCAGGGCCTCCTCAAGCTCGCCGGCCTTGGCCAGGGCGTTGGCGCGGTTGTAGGCGGCGGATACGCTGTCGGCAGCGGCAAAGGCCTGAGCGGCCGCCTCGTAGTCGCCGGCCCGGTACAGGGCGCTGCCCTGCCACTGGGGATCTTGGAAACGTTTGGCCGCAGCCTCGGGATCTTCGGCAATCAGGGCCTCGCCCCGCTGGTCCGGGCGGCTCCACAGGTCGTCCCACTCCAGTGCCAGGGCGGGTCTGGGCAGCGTTGGCAGGACCACGGCGGTCAGTAGCAGCAACAGCGTGCCCCGGTGCCAGCCCAATAACAGCAGGGGGAGGATGGCCCACAGCAGCCAATAGCCGTCATCCTGCCAGCGGGCGACGGTCAGGTCCCGCTCGGCGTCCTGCCAATCGTCGCTGTCTTCAGAGCTCAATTGCAGCGCCTGGATGTCCCGGCCATCGAGGGTCAGGGGATGACTTTGTCCTCCGCTGGCCCGGGCCAGCTCTGCCAAGCGGGCGGGATTGGCCTTGCTCACCACGATCTCGCCCTGGTCCCGAATGAAGCCACGCCGGGCCAGCGGGATGGGGCCACCGCTCTCGGTGCCGACCACCAGGGTGTCGAGGGGGTAGGGGGCGCCATCGAGCCGGCGGACGATGGCATCCCGGTAGCGGGGATGGACATCGTCGGTGATCAGCAGCATGCGTCCCGAACCCGGGGCGCCATTCGCCAGCAAGGCCAGCGCCTGGGCCACCGCCAAATCGGCCCGGTTGCCGGTGGCCGGCATGATCAGTGGATCGAGGGCATCGAGCATGCCTTCGATGGTGCGCTGATCGTCGGTCAGCGGCGCCACCACGTGACCATCCGCGGCGTACACCACCAGGGCGGTCAGGCTGGCCCGGCGAACCGCCAGGATATCGCGTACCTTGCGCTTGGCCTGGGTCAGGCGGTCCGGCTGCACGTCGGTGGCGAGCATCGACAACGACAGGTCTAGGATGATCACCAGGCTGTCGTTCTGGCGTTGCAAGGGTGTGGGCGCTTCGCGCCAGGCCGGGCCGGCAAGGGCCAGTGAAAGCACCGCCACCGTCAACGCCGGGAGGATGACCGGCTTGCCGCGGTTGGCTCGTCCGTTGCTGCTGCTCCCCACCAGGGGCGCCAGCAGGTGGGCGGGAATAATGCGGGCCCAACCGCTGTCACCGCTGGCACGGAACCGCCACAGCAACGGTAGCAGCGGGATGACCAGCATCAGCAGGAGCCAGGCGGGACGCAGGAAATGAAAGTCAGCCATGGCGCAACTCCCGTTTCACGGCGGCTATGGCCACCATTAGTTGCAACATCAGCCAGATCGTTGTCGCGATGCCAGCCGGCCAGAAGAACAGTTCGGTCACCGGCCGATAGAACTGGCCGTCCAGTTCGATGGGCTCCAGCTGGTTGATGCTTTCGTAGATCAATTCCAGTTCGGGCAGGCTGCGGGCCCGAAAATAGCGTCCGCCGGTCTGTTCCGCAATGCGCTTGAGCAGTGCCTCGTCCAGGTCCCGGGACGGATTGATTCGCCGACCGCGCTGAATCAGGGACTCGGCACCGATGCCGACGGTGTAGATGCGCACGCCGGCATCCCGGGCAATGTCGGTGGCGGTGTCCGGGGCCACCTCACCGGCGGTGTTGGCGCCGTCGGTGAGCAGGATCACCACGCGCTGGCCTTCCGGGCGGTCCCGCAGACGCTTGATGGCCAGGCCTATGGCATCGCCAATGGCGGTGGCCCGGCCGGCCATGCCAATGCCGGCTTCGTCCAGCAGGGTGTTGATGGTCTCGTGGTCGAAGGAGAGCGGCGCCTGGATGTAGGGCTGGCTGCCGAACAGCAACAGCCCCAGGCGATCCCCCTGGCGCTTGACGATGAACTCCCTCAACACCCGCTTGACCGCCTGCAGCCGGTTGATGGTGCGCCCCTGGACCACCATGTCGCGCTCGTCCATGCTGGGGGATATGTCCACCGCCAGTAACAGGTCGCGGCCGGTGATGGGCATCTGCACCTGCTCGCCCACCTGTTGGGGCCGGGCAAGTGCCACCACCAACAGGCCCCAGGCGATCAGTAGCAGCCAGCGGTGCCACGGCGACAGGCTGTCGCCCTGCCGGCTGACACCGGGCAGGTCACGCAACCAGGGCTCCACCGGCAGCACCGGGGCTTGGACCGGGCGCTGACGCGCTTTGCGGAGGCGGGCCAGCAGCGGCAGTGCCAGCAGGATCAGTAACCAGGGATAGGCCAGCGTCAACATCGTTGCCCCCTCAGCCATTGGCGGCTGACCGCCAGGGCCTGGTCGGGATTGCAGCTCGGCCGTGGTTGCCAGCTGCTGGCGACCAGCGCCGCCACCACCGGCCGGGCGGCGATGCGGTCCCTCGGGCTGGTTTCCAGTAGAAAGTCGATCCAGCTCTGGCCACTCAGGGCTTCGGGAACCCGGTCCGGATACCGGTGGCGGGCGCTCCGTTTCAGTAGCTCGTTAAGGCGGACAAACCAGGCGGTATCCCGGCGTTGCTGTTCCGCCAGGGCGTCCAATTCCGCCAGTGCCAGGGCAATCCAGCGATTGCGGCGGTGTTTGCGTACCAGCCAGATCGCAAGGACCGTTACCAGCACCATGACGATCAGTGCCAAGGCCCACCAGCCCGGTGCCGGGGGCCAGAAACCACCGGGTTCCGGCAGGTGGATGTCGCGTAGTTGGCTCAAAGGGTCCTGTTCCATGGTGTCGCGGGTTACCTCAGTTGGCCACGGGGGCCCAGCGCTGATTTCAGGATCACCGCGGGATCATCCGCGGTTGAGACCGCCTGGACTTCCACCGCCGACCGGCGGAAACACTGCGCCAGACGGGCTTCGTGCTGCTGGACCCGGGCGGCAAACGCTGCCTGCAGGCGAGAGTCACTGGCGTCAAACCACAGCGGGCCGTCAGGACTGGCCACGGCGTAGCGCCCCGACTCGGGCAGCGCCTGCTCGAGTGGATCTAGGATCCGCAATGCCGTGACCGTATTGTGGCGCGAGAGACTGGCCAGCAAGGCAGTGGTGTCGTCGGTTACTGAAAGGAAATCGCTGAGTACGAACACCCGGCCACCGGTGTGGCTTACCCGCAGGGCCTCCTGCAGGGCCGTATCCAGAGTGATCGCTGCCGGCGTACTCGGGCCACGAGGGGGCAGCGGATCGTCCGGCTGGTGCTGGAACTCGGCCAGATCGTCCAGCAGCCGGAGCACCGTTTTCTTGCGCCGGGCGGGGCGTAACACATCGATACGGCGGTCGTTGAACACAATACCGCCGACCTGATCGCCGGACCAGAGCCCGAGCCAGGCCAGCAGGGCCGCCAACTGGGCGCAACGGACCTGTTTGTACGCCCCCACACTGCCGAAACACAGCGAATTGCCCAGCTCGCAAATCAGCAGCAGCGGGCGCTCTCGCTCTTCTTCGTAGAGCTTGGTGTGCGGCGTCTGCCGGCGCGCGGTGACCCGCCAGTCGATGCTGCGAATGTCATCGCCGGCCTGGTATGGACGGACTTCCGCGAAGGCCATCCCCCGTCCCTTGCGCGGTGAACGCTGCAGACCGGCCTGTCGGCTGCTGACCGGGCGGGCACTCGGCAGGCGCAAGGCCCGGGCATCGGCCTGCAGCCGGATCAGTTCGGGCAGGGTGATGTGGGTGGCGGTATCCGGAGCCCTCATGGTAGCGGACATAAACGCCTCAGGCGGACACCGGGACGGTATCGATCAGTCGCTGAATGACCGTGTCGGGCGTCATGCCTTCAGCTTCGGCCTCGAAAGTCAGCAGGAGCCGGTGACGCAGCACATCAAACGCCACGTTTCGGACATCGTCGGGGGTCACGTAGTCCCGTCCACTGAGCCAGGCCAGGGCACGGGCGCAGCGGTCCAGGGCAATGGTACCGCGGGGGCTGGCGCCAAAGGAGGTCCAGCGGTCCAGCTCCGGGTCCAGGCTGGCCGGATCGCGGCTGGCGAGGATCAAGGCAAGCAGGTAGTCCTCCACCGCCTCGGACATGAAAACATCGGCGATGGCGCGCCGGGCCTCGAATACCTGGTCGGCCGTCAGCCGCACGTCAACCGGCGCCAGGCCGGCGTTGTACTCGTTCCGGGCCAGGTGCAGGATGGCCCGCTCGGCTTCGGGTGACGGGTAGTCGATCACCACGTGCATCAGGAAGCGGTCGAGCTGGGCCTCCGGCAAGGGGTAGGTGCCTTCCTGTTCGATCGGGTTCTGGGTGGCCATCACCAGGAACAGTCGATCGAGCGGGAAGGTCCGAAGGCCAACGCTCACCTGCCGCTCGCCCATGGCCTCCAGCAGGGCCGACTGCACCTTGGCCGGTGCCCGGTTGATCTCGTCGGCCAGCACCAGGTTGTGAAAGATCGGCCCTTTCTGGAACTCGAACTGGCCGGTCTCCGGGCGGTAGATCTCACTGCCGGTCACATCCGAGGGCAGCAGGTCGGGGGTGAACTGAATGCGGTGAAAATCCCCCTCAAGATGATCCGCCAGGGCCTTGATGGCGGTGGTCTTGGCCAGCCCCGGAGCACCCTCGACCAGCAGGTGGCCGTCGGCCAACAGGGCAATCAGCAGCCGTTCCACCAGTTTTTCCTGACCGATGATCCGTTTGGCCAGTTGATCCCTGAGTTCCCCAAAGGTGTGCTGTAGCGACATCGGCAGATTCTGCTCCATAGGTGTATTTGCGGACCTTAAAAGTTGTTCCAGTTTTCGGGGCTGGTCGGCAAAAATCAAGGGCTTGACTATGCTTGTGTGACAGCCCCTGGGTTTGCGCCCGGCGATCTGTGGTCAGGAAGGCGCGGATCGCTGGCGGTCGGGTGGCAATCGTCGGTTTGCTCCGGAAGATTAACATTTCATTAAACTGACCGAGGTTGATCATGAACGCGCTGACTGTGGCCAGCAAAGAGCAGTTTTTAGAACAGTTGTCGGAAGCATTTGCTGAAAAGATCGAAAAATCGGAAGCCAAGCGACTCAATGATTTTGCCGTCCAGTACCTGTCCCACATGCCACTGGACGAACTGGTCAGTCGACGATTCTCGGATACCTACGGTTCCATACTGGCGGCCTGGCAGTTCTTCCAGACCCGCAAGGCGGACGAGTCACCGGTTGCGGTGTTCAACGCCGACCTGGAGAGTGACGGCTGGCAGTCACCCCATACCATCATTTTTATCCTGCACCCGAACATACCGTTTCTGATCGACTCCATCCGGATTGCCATCAACCAGCGGGAGATCGGTATCCACACCATTCACCATGCGGTGCTGCAGGTGGACCGTGATCGCAGCGGCAAGTTGAAGAAACTGCATACCCGCAAGCGGTCCACCAAGAAGACCGACTACGAAGCCTTTATCGTGCTGGAAATCGACCGGCACAGCGATCCCAGGGACCTGACCGAACTGGAGGAGGTGTTCCAGGGCGTGCTGCACGAAGTCCGCATCGCCGTTGACGATTTCCCGCTGGTCACCGAGAAGATCGAGCAGTGTATTCAGGAACTGGACACCACGGCCGCCAAAATCAGCGATGAGGACAGGGAAGAGGCACGGGCCTTTCTCAAGTGGCTGTCGCAGGACCGCTTTACCTTTCTGGGTTATGACGAATACGACTTCGCCAAGGACCGCAAGGGCACCGTCGTCCAGCGGGTGGCCAATTCCGAGCTGGGGATTCTGCGGGTCAACAACGAGCGTCCGGACAAGGTGCGGTTGAGCGAGATGCCCAAGCGCACGCGGCAGGAAATGACCCGCACCGAGGACATCTTCATCTTTGCCAAGTCCGCCCAGCGTTCCCGGGTGCACCGACCGGCCTATCCCGACTACATCGCGGTCAAGAAGTTTAATGACAAGGGGGAGGTGGTTGGCGAACACCGGTTCTTGGGCCTGTACACCTCCCGGGTCTACAACGAGCGTCCGGACGAGATTCCCTTGCTGCGGCGCAAGGTGGAAGCGGTGATGGCCAATTCCGGTTTCCTGAGGGACGACTACGCCGGCAAGGAGCTGGAACAGATCCTGGTGGTGTACCCGCGGGACGAGCTGTTCCAGATTGATCACCAGGAACTGCTGAAAACCGCCCTGGACATTCACTACATCCAGGAGCGGCGCAAGGTGCGGTTGTTCATGCGGGAGGATCTGTACGCGCAGTTTGTCACCTGCCTGTGCTTCTTTCCCAGGGACATCTATAACACCGAGCTACGGTTGAAAGTGGAGCAGGTACTGTGCGAGAGCCTGGAGGCCCAGGACATCGAGTTCGTGACCCATTTTTCCGAGTCGGTGCTGGCACGGGTCCAGTTCACCGTCCGCGTTCCCCGGGTGGAAAACCGCCAGCTGCCCACGGCTGAGCTGCAGGAACGGATCATCGAACTGGCACAGTCCTGGCGCGACGGTCTGGACGAGGCCCTCAGTGAGACCTACGGTGAGGAGCGGGGCAACGAGATCTTCCATCTGTTCAGTTCCGCCTTCCCCGCCTCCTATCAGGATATGTTCTCGCCCCGGCGTGCGGCCATCGATCTCGAATACATTACCGGCGTGGTCAACAACAAGCGGCTCGGCATGAGTTTCTACCGGGCGCTCGAGGAGGCCGAGAGTACCTTCCACTTCAAGCTGTTCCACCCGGACGAGCCGCTGCCGCTGTCCGACGTGATGCCCATCTTTGACAACCTGGGGTTCCGTGTCATTGGTGAACATCCCTTCGAGGTGGTGGATCGCAATGACCGCACGGTGTGGATTCACGACTTCTCCCTGGAGGCCGGCAGTGGGGTGGTGGTGGATATTCACCGCATCAAGCCGATCTTCGAGGACCTGTTCCGCCGGGTATGGTATGGCGAGGCGGAGAACGACAGCTTTAACCGGCTGCTGCTGTCGTCGTACATGGGCTGGCGGGAAATTGCGTTGTTGCGTACCTACGCCCGCTACATGCACCAGATCCGCATCTCCAACAGTCAGACCTTCATCTCCAACACGTTGGTCAATCATGTGGAGCTGGCGCGGCTGCTGCTGGAATTCTTCGAGGTCCGGTTCAATCCGGACCGGTACGGCAGTGACACCAAGAGCGTGGCGGGCCAGCAGAAACTGGAGATTGAATTCACCTCCGAACTGGACAGCGTTGAAAATCTCAGCGAAGACCGGGTGCTGCGGTTGTACCTGGAGCTGATGCAGGCAACCCTGCGCACCAACTACTTCCAGCTCGATAAGGACCAGCCCAAGAACTACATCTCCCTGAAGTTCGACCCGGCCAGCATTCCCGATATGCCACTGCCCATGCCGATGTTCGAGATCTTTGTCTACTCGCCCCGGGTGGAAGGCGTGCATCTGCGGGGTGGCCGCGTGGCCCGGGGCGGCCTGCGCTGGTCGGACCGTTTCGAGGACTACCGCACCGAAATCCTCGGCCTGGTCAAAGCCCAGCAGGTGAAGAATGCCGTCATCGTGCCGGTGGGGGCCAAGGGGGGATTTGTCGCCAAGAAGCTGCCGGATCCCTCGGACCGCGATGCCTTTCACCAGGAGGGGGTGGAAGCCTACAAGTGCTTTATCCGGGGGCTGCTGGATGTTACCGACAACCTGGTGGACGGCGAGATCCGGCCGCCTGATCGGCTCATCCGTCATGACGAGGACGACCATTACCTGGTGGTGGCCGCCGACAAGGGTACCGCCACCTTCTCGGACATTGCCAACGGCCTGGCGGCCGAGTATGGCTTCTGGATGGGCGATGCCTTCGCCTCTGGGGGCAGCAACGGTTACGATCACAAGAAAATGGGCATCACCGCCAAGGGCGCCTGGGTGTCGGTGGAGCGGCACTTCCGGGAACTGGGGATCAACCCGGCGACCGATGAATTCACCGCCATTGGCATTGGGGATATGGCCGGAGACGTGTTCGGCAACGGCCTGCTGCGCTCGGACAAAACCAGGCTGGTGGCTGCCTTCAACCACATGCACATCTTTATCGATCCCGAGCCCGATCCGGCCAAGAGCTACGCCGAGCGGGAGCGGTTGTTCGCCATGCCCCGTTCCGCCTGGAGCGACTATAACCCGGAGCTGATCTCCAAGGGGGGCGGCGTGTTCAGCCGAAGCGCCAAGTCGATCCCGGTCAGTGCGGAGATGAAGAAGCTGCTGGATATCAAGGCCGACCGGGTGCCCCCGAACATGCTGATCAGCCATATCCTCAAGGCCCAGGTGGACCTGCTCTGGTTTGGCGGTATCGGCACCTACGTCAAGGCGGCCAGCGAGGCACACGGCGATGTCGGGGACAAGGCCAACGATGGCCTGCGCATCAACGGCTCGGAGCTGCGTTGCAAGGTGGTGGGCGAGGGCGGCAACCTGGGCATGACGCAGCTGGGGCGGATTGAGTATGCACTTCGGGGCGGACGCCTGAACACCGACTTTATTGATAATGCCGGTGGTGTGGACTGTTCCGACCACGAGGTCAACATGAAGATTCTGCTCAACGGCGTGGTGGCCAATGGCGACCTGACCGAGAAGCAGCGCAATCAGTTGTTGGTTGAGATGACTGACGATGTGTCCCAGCTGGTGTTGAAGAACAACTATCGCCAGACCCAGGCGCTGAGCATCGCCAACCTGGAGGCTGCGACCCGGCTGGAGGAATACCGGCGGTTGATGAACTCGATGGAACAGGCGGACAAGCTCAACCGGGACTTGGAGTTCCTGCCGGATGATGAAACGCTTACCGAGCGCAAGCTGGACAAGAAGGGACTGACCCGTCCCGAGTTGTCGGTTTTGATCTCCTACGTCAAGGGCGACCTGAAGCAGACACTGATCGACAGCGACCTGCCCGATGAGCCCTTGCTGACCCATGAAATGCACAAAGTCTTTCCCCAGACCATGGTGAAGAAGTTCGCAGCGGAACTGGACGCCCACCAGTTGAAGCGTGAGATCATCGCCACCCAGGTGGCCAACGATATGGTCAACCACATGGGGATCACCTTCGTCGAGCGTCTGAGCCAGTCCACCGGGGCATCGTCGTCAGCCATTGCCCTGGCTTGGATCATCGCGCGGGACATCTTCCGCCTGGACACCTGGTGGGACAAGGTGGAAGCGCTGGATTACAAGGTCCCGGCCCAGTTGCAGATGGAACTGATGAACAGCCTGATGCGCCTGATCCGGCGGGCGGTGCGGTGGTTGTTGCGGAACCGGCGGGCCGAGCTGGATATCGAGACGCACATGGACCGCTTCTCCGAGAGTATTGGCCTGATTGCGGCCAACCTTGGGGAATACCTGGGCGAGCAGGCGAAAGCCGACTGGAGCAAGAAGAATGAGGCGCTGGTGGCCAAGGGGGTACCCGAGGATCTGGCCGCTGTGGTGTCCGGGTGTGACTACCTCTATTCCACCCTCGGCATTATTGAGGCGAAGGAAGCGACGGGCATGCCGTTGAAGTCCGTCGCCAACCTCTACTACACCCTGGGCGACAAGCTGGAGCTGACCTGGTTTGCGAGCGCCATCGCCGACCTGGTGCCCGCCTCCCACTGGCAGGCCCTGGCCCGGGAGAGCTTCCGCGAAGACCTGGATTGGCAGCAGCGGGCCCTGACCACGGGGGTCCTGAACCTGGCCTGCCGGGTGGAAGGGGCAGAGAAATGCGTCGAGAGCTGGATCGCCCAGTACAAGCCGATGGTCAAGCGCTGGCGCAGCATGCTCACCGAACTCAAGGGGGTTCGTGAACCGGAGTACGCCATGTTCTCCGTGGCCCTACGCGAATTGCTGGACCTGGCCCAGAGCACCATCCACACCTCGGTGGGGCAGGAGGGGGCGGTGTCCAGCTGATGCCGCCCCGAGCGGGCGGTGGTGTCCACCTGGGAGCTGCTGTCTGGTTGCGGCAGGGCTCAGGGGTGCCAGAAAGTGACCGATTATTGGCATGAAGAATGTCAATAAATGTCAAAAAATCGTGAATCACGTCAACATGTGACCCTCCTCGTCGCTTGTATACTGTCCCTGTAGATTGAGGAGGTACCACAGTATGCGACAGGTCATCGATAAGGCGATCAGTGCATTGAGCCAGCGTAAGTCCAGAACTGCCCGGTACGACCAGAAGCCGGGCGTGAACAGTGCGTCCCAGGTCAAATCCGCGGAGTGGGACATGTCCCCCGAAGATGCCCTCCGGGTAGGCACCGTCGCCGGTTACAAGTAAGCATCAGGTCATTCCGGCACCAGGCGCTGGGGGGCACCGGCGCCAGTGGCCTGCTGGCTAGGCCCGGGGCGAGACTCCGGGCCGTAATCACGCTAAAGTATCCCGTTTCCAATTCTCCAACGGGATACCGCCTTCCATGTTGAATTCCCACGCAGCGCTTTTGAAAAACCGCGACCTTCTTGTTGGTGGATGCCCGGTGATGATCGGGTTGTCTGATACCACGGTGTTGGGGCAAGTGTCCGGGGAGGCGTGCGTGGTGACGGATCATTACGGTGTCTTCCAGTCCCTGAGCGGTAGCGGGCAGTGGCAACCGTTATTTGGCTATTTCGATCCGGCGAACCCTTACGGACAGGCCGACACGGTGGTGGTGTTCATGCCCAAGGCCAAGGCCGAGCTGGAACTTCGGCTCCGCCTCGCCGGCGCCCTGCTGGCACCGGCTGGGCGGCTGGTCCTGCTGGGGGAGAAGCGTGAGGGCATTGCCAGTGCGGTCAAGCGCCTGAAGGCCATCTCCGGTTCCGTCGCCAAGGTGGACAGTGCCCGCCACTGCCAGGTGTGGCTGGCGGAATCGGTAACCTCGCTGTCCGCCCTGTCGATTGCGGACTGGCTGACCTGGCACACCGTCGAGGAGGCTGGGGTTGCCGTGGACGTTGCCGGGTTACCGGGGATCTTCAGCGACGGCCGGCTGGATAAGGGTACCCGGCTGCTGCTGCAGTCCCTGGCCGGGGAACCGGTTGCCGGGCCGGTGCTTGATTTTGCCTGTGGGGCTGGCGTGATCGGGGCCTGGTTACAGGGCTGGGCGGCGGACCAGGGACAATCCCTGACCGTGGACGGCGTGGATGTGCAGGCCCAGGCCGTCGAGTGTGCCCGGCAAACCTACCTGCGCGCGGGTGCCCACGGACAGATCTCACCGGGCGACGGCTTGGCGGACGTTTCGGGACGGTATGCCGCCATCGTGACCAACCCTCCCTTCCACAGTGGCGTTCGCAACGATACCTCCATGACCGAGCGGTTTCTGGCCCAGGCCGCCCGCCACCTGACGTCCGGCGGCGAGTTGCGCCTGGTGGCCAACCGTTTCCTGCCCTACGAGCGGTTGATCAATCGGCATGTCGGGCCGGCCCGTGTGGTGGCCCAGGACCCGAGATTCACCGTCTACAGCGCCAAACGTCACTGAAATGTCCTGAGTCTGTCACATCGCCGTCATTCCGCTGCGGGACCTTAGGAACAGATCTGAGGAGCCCCCGAACAACTCCTGATCCAGTGTTGACTCTCGGGAGGATCAAGGGGGATTCAGAGGTGCCCTAAGCAAGCGGGAGGCTGCTGATGTACAAATACCGAAGTGTATTCATCTCGGACGTGCACCTGGGCTCGGCAGACTGTCAGGCCGAGTACCTGCTGGATTTTCTGGCCACCGTCGAGTGCGACACCCTGTATCTCGTCGGTGACATCATCGATCTGATCGCCATGCAGCGCCGGGTGCACTTTCCCGAGTCGCACCAGGCCATTGTCCGCAGGATTATGGACATTGCCGCGGGTGGGACCCGGGTCATCTATGTGCCGGGCAACCATGACGAATTCATGCGGCATTTCTGTGGTCAGACCCTGTCGGGCATTGAACTGCGCCAGAAGGCCATCCATACCACCGCCGACGGCCGCCGCTTTGTGGTGTGCCACGGTGACCAGTTCGACCAGGTGGTGCGTTGTAGCCCGTTGATGTTGCTCGTGGGAGACCGGGCGCACGGCCTGCTGCTTCGCCTCAACCGATGGTTTAATGCCTGGCGCCGGTTGCGGAAAAAACCCTACTGGTCACTGGCAGCCTGGGTGAAAACCCGCATAGGTAAGGCCCGGTCCTTTATTCGCCGCTTCGAGATGGCCGCGTTGACCGTTGCCGAACGGGGGCATTATGACGGTTTCATCTGTGGTCACATCCACTCCGCCGGTTTCCTGCGCAGTCATGAGGGGCTGTATTGTAACGACGGCGACTGGGTGGAGCACTGTACCGCGCTGGTGGAGCAGGCCAACGGTTGCTTGGAGATCCTGCATTGGTCGGAGGAGCCGCGGCTGGTTGAGCGGGAACCGGAGATGCCGGCACCGGAATTCGTTCGCGGGCCGCGACCGGTCATTGATGCACTGACGCCGGCGTTTATCGAGCAGGTGAACGCCGAACCGAAATAGACTGAAGCAGCCGGGGGAGGTAAGGGTTCGCCGCCCCTGGCCATTTTAGGGCCGCCCAAAAATAAAAAAGCCCCTGGGGTAAGGGGCAAAAATAGGTATGTGTCCAGAATGGAGCACAACCTGAAATCAATCTTTGCTTGCTTCCTCGGCCTTGCCGCCAAACTGCTGGCTCAGCTCGCGCAGCTGGTCGACGGTCCGGCGGGCCTGGGCTTCGGCGCGGTCGCGAGCCTCAACCAGCTTCGGCTTCACGTCGGCCTCGAAGGTCTTGCCGGCCTTGTCGGAAAAGTAGGCGGTCATCATGTTGGCGTTCCACCACAGCTTCTTGCGCAGGTCGTAGGTGGCTACGTCGAACTGACGGGCCAGCGCGCGCAGGGACGGGTTCTTGCTGCGGATCTGCTCAACCACGTCGCTCAGTGAGGCCGGTTCGCTGACGTCGGCACCCATCTCGGTGAGAACTTTCTTCAATTCCACGGTTGCCCAGTCCAGCTGCGGACGGAGTTGGTCTTCCAGGCGCTTGCGGGTGGTTTGTACGGACTCCAGTCCGCTTTTGATGGAATCTTGGATCATCGGAACTCTCACATTTCTGTCATTGGGACGACCCGGGCCGTTCGTCACGAGCCGGACCATCAGGGTGAACACGCTGACGCTGCGCGCCATTCAAAGCCTGAGGAGGCTCTGATTAACTCTGGATCATCTCTGGCCTTCAGAGCACGCAGAGGCGATTCGGAGCTAATCAGAGGCTCTTTGAAAAGCACTTTAGGGTTATTTTCTAGAATAATCAGCCTAGAATGGCGTCAGGTTACCGATGAGCGATCCATTGCCTGATATGACAGCTGATATTCTCCATTTCGACCAGGCCGAACTGGCCCTGGCCCGGCCGGGTGCCCGGGGGCGAAGCCTGCAAGCCTGGGACGCCGCTGATGAGTTGTTAATTGACGCCGCCAGGAGCCGCCTGTCGCCGGGGCAGCGGGTGGTTGTGGTGGATGACAGCTTCGGTGCCTTGACCCTGGCGCTGGCGGACGTCCAGCCCGGGGTACTGGCGGACAGCGCCACGGTTGCCGGTGCGCTGGCCGGCAATGCGGAGCGGAACAGGCTGCCGGCGCCGACGGTTTGCAGTTGGGCATCGCCGCCGGAGGGCGGGTTTGACGCCCTGATCCTGCGCATCCCGCGTCAACTGGATTACCTGGAGTATGTGCTGCGTTGGGCCAATGGGGCACTGAAGCCCGGCGGCCTGCTGCTTGCCGGGGGCATGATCAAGCACCTGCCGGACCGAAGCGTGGATGTGTTTGCGCGGTTGGTGGACACCGAGCAGGTATTGCCGGCCCGCAAAAAAGCCCGGGTGGTGGTGTGTCGCCCCGGCGAGGCCGGTTTGGCCGGCTGGCCGGGCTTGTGGCAGGGTTACCGGCTTCAGCCCGACGGGGTGCGGCTCGACGCCTTGCCGGCGGTGTTTTCGCGAGACCGCCTGGATGTCGGTGCTGCGGTGCTGTTGCCCTGGGTGCGCCAGTGTGCGCGGGAACTGGCATCCGGCGCCCGGCTACTCGACCTGGCCTGTGGTAATGGCGTCCAGGGGCTGGCGGCTCTGGCCCAGCGCAGTGACCTTGAGGTGACGTTCTCAGACGTTTCCAGTCAGGCCTTGCTCAGTTGCCGGCGCAATGTGGAGGCCCACTCGGGCGCCCAGGTGACGGTAGCCTTTTGCCATAGCGATGGCATTGACCGAAATGCGGGCCCGTTTGACCTGATTGTGTTGAATCCGCCGTTCCACGAGGGCGGGGTGGTAGGGGACCACATTGCCCTAAGGCTGTTTCGCCAGGCCTCGAGGCACTTACGCTCCGGCGGGCGCCTGCTGGTGGTCGGGAACCGGCACCTGGGTTACCACAAATCCCTGCGCCGGGATTTCAGCAAGGTTCGGCAACTCGACGCCACGCCGAAATTCGTGGTGTTCGAGGCACGCCATTAGTGTCCCGTCTGGTTAATTCGTTGACCTACTGCGTATCAGCGGGCAGGGCGGTCGTAGCCAAGCCGGGCCAGCGTATCAACGATGGTCTGGGTCTGGCTGTCGATCTCGATGTTGACCCGGTCGCCGACCCGGGTATCGGAGAAAGTCGTGGCCCTGAGTGTTTCCGGAATCAGGTGGACGTTGAAGCGCTTGTCGGTCACTTCGCCCACCGTCAGGCTGGCGCCATTGATGGCGATGAAGCCTTTAGGAAAAATATAGCGCAGCCATTCTTCGGCCAGTTCAAACTGCAGGGTGCAGTTGTTCTCCGGGCGCTCCACCGCCACACACCGCGCCGTGGTATGGATGTGGCCGGACAGCAGGTGGCCGCCGATCTCATCACCGATACGGGCGGCCCGTTCGAAGTTGACCCGATCCCCGGAACGAAGATCCCCCAGGGTGGTCAGCCGCAGGGTTTCCCGCATGGCGTCAAAGCAGAGGCAGTCGTCCTGCTGACTGGTGACGGTCAGGCAGGTTCCATTTATTGCCACCGAAGCGCCAATCGCCACATTCTGCAGATGTTCCCGGGGAAACCGGATGCTGAACGTGCTGAGTCCTGGGCGGCTGTCAATGTGATCGATGGTCGCGATACCCTGGACAATACCTGTAAACATGCCGTTCCTCTTTCTAAGATGCGCAGTGGCCGAGGCCAAGCATAACGGTCACGGGTACCGCTGCCAAGTGTCCGGGTTCCACGTACTCAAGTTCCTGGATGCCCTGCCGATAGCCAAAGAAGGGAAGCCACACGACTGTGTGAATGGAAGGTCTGGCGGAAACAAACGGACTATCAGGAGAGGTGCGCCGATGGGAATTGTCGGTGTGGTAGGCAGCTATGGCTGATTCCAAAGGTACACAACAGGCTGGGGCGGCAGAAGGGGGGGCCATGTTGCACCCCGGGCGACCGGCGGATCCGAAGGCGGGCGCTGAGCCTGCCCTGGTGCAGCCATCGGCTGGGAACGCGAGCGCTCAGGCCACCGAGGCCGCCGAACAGGCGCCAGCGGACCGGCCAGGGCAACCGGTTGAGGGCGCCCAGAAGGGTGAAACTGAAGGGCCGGCGGACGCAGCGCCAACACCAAGCCGGTTGGCCGGAGAACGGCTGAAGAAGCTCCGGCAGTTGCTGCGACAATGCGACCGGGTGTTGCTGCTGGATTTCAACTTACTGGCGATGCCGGACTGGCCGGATAACTACACGGTGGCAGCGGCACGTCGACGCCGCGATCTCTGGTTGTTCGCCGCAACCCTGGCGGGGCTGGTGTTCCTCAGCGGACTGACCGGACTGGTGCCCGCCTGGATAGCGGGAACCGGGTTTGGTGCCTTCGTGATCATACTGCTCGGCGGTGTGCCCATGATTCGCCGTCTCTATTCGGACCAGCCGTCCTACTGGGAGCTGATACTGCTGCGCCAACGACTGGTGCGCGATGCCCGAAAACACATAGCGCATTTGGAGGGCAGCGCCGGCCTGCTCTGGCAATGTGCGCAAATGGTCGAATTCAATCCTGCGCTGAGGGCGTTAAGATTTCGTCGCCTGATCGAGATGTCGGAACGGCGGCTATTGCCCCGTTACTTGACGCGGCGGGAACATATCCGGCTCTACCTCATCTATATGCTGGAGTCCGAGAAAGCTTACAGTCGCCTGGAAAGGGCGTTTTTTGAGGGCAATCAGCGCGCTATTGATGAAGGTTGGGAGTCGGCGGCCGCGGAGCCAGAGCCGAGAGCTTGACAACCCCAGGGTTCAAACGTATGTTTCAAACAGACGTTTGGTATGGACCTTGGGATTCACATGGCGCAGTCTGATACGGTTGATCGCATCCTCGATGCGGCAGAGGAATTATTTGCGGAACGGGGATTTTCCGAAACCTCCCTGAGGATGATCACCAGTAAGGCTAGCGTCAATCTGGCGGCTGTCAACTACCACTTTGGCTCCAAGAATGCCTTGATTCAGGCCGTATTCGCCCGTTTCCTGACGCCGTTCACTGAAACCCTGGAGAGCGCTTTCGATGATCTGGAAGCCAGCTGCGAGGGTGCGCCCCCAAGCCTGGAGCAGACCCTGTGGGCCCTGACGGAGAGCGCCGTCAGCATGCCCCAGCGTAATGAGAAGGGCATTTCGATCTTCATGCGCCTGCTGGGGCTGGCCTATACCCAGTCCCAGGGTCACCTGAGGGAATTCCTCGAAGAAGAGTACAGTCAGACGTTTGGACGCTTTATGGCCCTTCTGAAGGGAGCCACGCCGCAGTTGTCTGCCGTCGACCGTTACTGGCGAATCCAGTTCATGCTGGGAGCCACGGCCTTCACCATGTCCAGCAGCGATGCCCTGCGGGACATCCTGCAAACCAAGCTGGGCGTTGAAACGTCGGTGCAGGAAATTGCCGCCCGTCTGGTGCCGTTCCTTGCCGCCGGGCTGCAGGCTGAAGCGGCGATTCCGACGCTCATCTCAAAGCCGTCAGTTGCCTGATTCCCCGGCTGTCGGTTACGCTCGAAAGCATTCTCAAACAGGATGACAGAGAGCGACAGTCGTGGCAGCAGCCTCCCCTCCACACATAGAGATCGACATCGGTACCCAGACCCTCACCCTGTTCGAGCCGGAGGGTGGGGAAGCGGTCGTCTATCCCGTTTCAACCGCCCTCAACGGCCCTGGTGAACGGCAGAACTCCGGCTGCACGCCCCGGGGTGAGCATTACGTGAGGGCCCGTATCGGCGACGGCCAGCCAGAGAATTCGGTGTTTGTGGCCCGTCGGCCCACTGGCGAGCTCTATTCGGCCGAATTGGCCCGGAGTTGCCCGGAGCGGGATTGGATCCTGACCCGCATACTCTGGCTATGCGGCCGTGAATGGGGTAAAAACCGCGGCCCCGGGGTCGATAGTTTCCGACGCTTCATATACATTCACGGCACGCCGGATTCCGAGCCCATGGGGGAGCCGCGTTCCCACGGTTGTGTGCGTATGCGTAATTGCGATCTGCTGGCCTTGTTTGAGCGGGTGCCTGCCGGTACCCCGGTGCTGATTCGTTGATGCCGCAGTCTGGGCTCATTGCAACGGTTTCGTGTTGGATTGACCTACTGACCTGAAGGAAGAGGCAAGTGATGGAAGAAGACGTTCCCGGACTGCTCGTCAACTGGGTGGATAGCTGGCAGGGCCTGTCCGAGACCTGGCGAATAACCCTGGCCGTGTTCGCCATGGTGCTGCTGACGGGATTGGTGGCGTTTCTGGTGAGCAAGATCATCCTGCTCCTGGAGCGCAAGTTCTCGGGAACCCGGAATCTCTGGGACGACGCCTTCCTGCACGCGGTTCGCAAGCCCGCCGTGGGCTTTGTCTGGTTACAGGGCGTTTACTGGTCGGCCGAGGCGGCCTATCGCTATTCCCGGGCGGAGATCTTCACCGCCAACGATACGCTGTTGAGTCTGGGCTTTATCTGGTTGCTGGTGTGGACGCTGCTGGGGGTGATCAAGCAGGGCGAAATAATGCTGTCGTCTCCCGCCAAGGTACGCCGGCCGATGGATTACACCACCGTTACCGCCATCAGCAAGCTGCTGCGCGCGGTGGTGATCATTACCGCGGTACTGATTGTGATGCAGTCGCTGGGCTACAGCATCTCCGGGGTACTGGCGTTCGGCGGGGTTGGCGGCATCGCCATCGGTTTCGCCGCCAAGGACCTGCTCGCCAACTTCTTCGGTGGCTTCATCATACACCTGGACCGGCCCTTCAAGGTTGGCGACTGGATCCGTTCACCGGATCGCAACATCGAAGGCACCGTGGAACAGATTGGCTGGCGCCTGACCACCATACGTACCTTCGACAAGCGTCCCCTCTATGTCCCCAACGCCGCGTTCACCACGATTGCCGTGGAGAATCCGTCGCGAATGAGCAATCGGCGCATTTCCGAAACGGTTGGCATCCGCTACGCCGATGTCAGTCAGATGGCGCCGATCGTGGCGGAGATCCGGGCCATGCTGGAGAGCCATGAGGAGATCGACACCAACCAGACGATGATCGTGAATTTCCTCGCCTTCAGTGCGTCGTCACTGGACATCATGATCTACGCCTTTACCAGAACGACCGAATGGGTGAAGTATCACGCCATCAAACAGGATGTGTTGCTGAAGATCAGCCAGATTATTGAGAAACATGGGGCCGAGGTCGCCTTCCCGACACGCACCCTGCACCTGGCGGACACCGTTCGACTGGCCGCCGGCGGGCAGGACGAAGCGTTGGCGGCAGCGCCCCCTCAGGCCGGAGGAGGCCAAGCGTCATGACGACACTGCAAACAACAAACCGGTGTCCCGTTGGCATCATCGGAGGGACCGGGCTGACCAAACTCAACGGCCTTGCCATTGATGGCGAGCGGGAAGTGGAGACTCCCTGGGGCGATCCTTCGGCACCGTTGGTGTTTGGTCAACTGGATGGCCAGGAGGTGGTGTTCCTGGCGCGACACGGCGATCCTCACCGGATACCGCCGCACCAGGTCAATTACCGGGCCAATCTGTGGGCCCTGCGAGAAGCCGGCGTGGAAACCGTGGTGGGGGTCAATGCGGTCGGTGGTATTCACCCGGAGATGGGGCCGGCCCAAGTGGTGGTCCCTGATCAATTGATTGACTATACCTGGGGGCGCGCCTGCACCTACTTCGAGGGGGAGTTGGAGGCGACCACCCACATTGACTTCACCGATCCCTACACTCCGGCGGCACGGGAAATCCTGATCCGGAAGGCCGGGGAAGCCGGTGTCGCCTGTTCCGATTTCGGCGTTTATGCCGCCACTCAGGGGCCTCGCCTGGAAACCGCGGCAGAGATCCGCAGGCTGGAGCGGGATGGGTGTGACCTGGTCGGCATGACGGGCATGCCCGAGGCGGTGTTGGCCATGGAGCTGAAGATGAATTATGTCTGCTTGGCGTTGGTGGTGAACTGGGCGGCAGGCAAGACCGATCACATCATTACCATGGAAGAGATTGAGCAGGCCATCGACAAGGGGATGTCCGGGGTCAAGCGTATCCTGGCCGATTCGGTGACCGACCTTGGCGCGCTCGGCGCCAGGGTCTGAGGGGGCTCGGGGAGTCTCGGATTAACCCTCAATCTTGCGGAAGAACACCAGCACGCCGATGGTGGGGGAGTCCAGGAAGTGGATTTCCTCACTGCGCATCCGCCGGGTTTCGCGAATCCAGGTCAGCAGTTCCGCCGCCGGCTGGCGTGCCGCCTCCCCGCTGATTTCCCCGCCCCGGGCCATGGCCGCCACCGACCCGTCCGTCGGGGTTTCGCCGGCGTTGTCCGCTGCCGAGGTGGTGTTTGGCTGCCTGGCAGGCTGCCAGTGGTTCAGGGCGACATTCACGTGCAGGAAACGCTGCCGGTCGATGGTGATGGTGCCTTCGATTTCCCGGTGACCGGCTTCCGCAAGCCAATCCCCGAGCGCAACCTGCATGGTTTCACCCTCATAGTTGGGCGGGAACGACTGATACCAGCCAGCGGTCATCAGTACCCGGAAGCGGCCGCTGTTCACCAGCCGGTTGGCGGCGGTACCCAGGCGCATCTCGTTGGGCGAGACCAGGTTCAAGGTGCTCAGGCTGTTACCGGCGGAATCCCGGACCAGCAGTTTGGCGGGCAGGTCTTCGGTGACGCTGGGGTGTCGTCCCGCCATCCGTTCGGTGACCTGTTCCGGACTTACGAGCCGTTCCAGCAGGACGATTTCCGCCCGATAGGCATTGCTGGCCTGTGTCGACGAACTGGACTGCGCAAGCGCCTGTGGCGCCAGCAACAGGACGGCTAACACTGCCAGTAGTGGTCGGACAGGTGGGTTGGCAATCAATCGCACTGGAGATCTCCACAATCAGGGGGTTGTGCCTGGCGTTTTATCAAGCAAGGGCGCTAGGCGGGTTTCGGTGCCAACTGGTTCAGCATGTCTGAAACGCCAGTGAGTTTACCATCGGTGGTGGCGTCCTTCAGCCGGAATGCGAAGCAATTGGCCCCTTCAAGGCGGAATCGCTCGGGCGATTGCTGCACCTTCTGCACCAGCGTCAGCGGATCCACCGGCGTGCTGGCGCCAAATTCCAGTCGGGCCCAGTCCTTGCCGGCGTCGATCTTGGTGATGCCCAGGGCTTCGGCCTTCAGTCGGAGTTCCGACTGGCGCATCAGGTTCTTGGCCGGATCGGGCAGTAATCCGAAACGGTCAATCATCTCAACCTGCAGTTCTTTCAACGCCTCGTTGGAATCCACACTGGCGATGCGCTTGTACAGCATCAGCCGGTTGTGCACATCCGGCAGGTAGTCATCCGGAATCAGCGCCGGAATCCGCAAGTTCATCTCGGTACCATGACTCAGTGGGAGTTCGGCATTGGGAGTCCGGCCCTCCCTGATGGCCTTGACCGCCTCGTCGAGCAGTTGCATGTAGAGGGTGAAGCCGATGCTCTCGATCTGGCCGCTCTGTTCCTCGCCCAGCAGTTCGCCAGCACCGCGGATCTCCAGGTCGTGGGTGGCCAGCATGAAGCCGGCGCCCAGGTCCTGGGCTTCGGCAATGGCCTCCAGGCGCTTGCGGGCGTCGCTGGTGATCGCCTTCGGGGGCGGCGTGAGCAGGTACGCATAGGCCTGGTGGTGGGAGCGACCCACCCGGCCCCGCAACTGGTGCAGCTGGGCCAGGCCGAACTTGTCTGCCCGCTCGATGATGATGGTGTTGGCGCTGGGTATGTCGATGCCGGTCTCGATGATGGTGGTGCACACCAGCACATTGAACCGTTTGTGGTAGAAGTCGGACATGATCTGCTCCAACTCCCGCTCCCGCATCTGGCCGTGGGCGATGCCAACCCGGGCCTCCGGGATCAGCTGGCGCAGGTCTTCCGCCACTTTCTGAATGGTGTTCACTTCATTGTGCAGGAAGTACACCTGGCCGCCCCGCAGGATTTCCCGCAGGATGGCCTCCTTCACCATGGCGTCATCCCGCTGGCGCACAAAGGTCTTCACCGACAGCCGACGGGCCGGCGGCGTGGCGATGATGGACAGATCCCGCAGGTGACCCATGGCCATGTTCAGGGTTCGCGGGATGGGGGTTGCCGTGAGGTTGAGCATGTCCACCTCGGCCCGCAGGGATTTGAGCTTTTCCTTTTGCTGGACGCCGAAACGGTGTTCCTCGTCGATGATCGCCAGCCCCAGGTTCTTGAAGCGGATGTCACCCTGCAGCAGTTTGTGGGTGCCAATGACAATGTCCACCTTGCCGCTTTCTATGTCGCCAATGGTTTTGGTGGTCTGGGCGCCGCTGCGGAACCGGCTGAGCAGTGCCACGTTCACCGGGGTGTCGGAAAAGCGGTCCCTGAACGACTCGTAATGTTGCTGCGCCAGCAGGGTCGTGGGGACCAGCACCGCCACCTGCTTGCCGGAGTGGGTGGCGATGAAGGCGGCCCGCATGGCCACTTCGGTCTTGCCGAAGCCCACATCGCCGCATACCAGCCGGTCCATCGGGCGTTCGTTGGTCATGTCCTCAATGACCGCCTCAATGGCGGCCTGTTGGTCGGGAGTCTCCTCGAAGGGGAAGCCGGCGGCGAAGCTGCGGTAGGCCTCGGCCGGGTGTTCAAAGATGTAGCCCTGGCGGGCCTCCCGACGGGCGTAGACGTCCAGCAGTTCGGCCGCGGTATCGCGGATCTTCTCCAGGGCCTTCTGCTTGGCCTGGCTCCAGCGTTCGGTGCCGAGCTTGTGCAGCGGCGCGTGTTCGGTGTCGGCGCCGCTGTAGCGGGAGATCAGGTGCAGACTCGATACGGGTACATAGAGCTTGGAGCCACCGGCATACTCGAGCATCAGGAACTCGGTTGCGTCACCGTCGACGTGAATGGTCTCGAGGCCCTGGTAGCGGCCGACACCGTGGTCGATATGGACCACAGGGGCGCCGATGCGCAGCTCGGAGAGGTCGCGATAGCCGGCATCGTCCACTTCGGTGGGTTTTTCTCGGCGGCGGCGCTGCAAGACCCGTTCGCCGAACAGGGCGGCTTCGGTGATCAGCGCCAGATGGTGACTGGGCAGCACCAGGCCGTCTTCGATCGGTGCGACAGTGATCGCCAGCGAGCTGGCGTCGTCCAGGAACCCCTGCCAGTCGGCCAGGGTCCTGGGCTTGAGGCCGTAGTCGACCAGGCTCTCGATCAGGGCCTCGCGCCGACCGGACGATTCGGCGCAGATCAGCGCCCTGCCGTCGAACTCGTTCAGGAACTGCTTGAGGCGGGCAGCGGGGTCAGCGCTACGGCCGTCCATGGCGATGTTGGGTAGGGGCTCGCCACCGCAGGCGATGGCGCGGGCTTCGTCAGGCAGTGTTTCGGCCCTCGGGGTCACGCGGGGATAGGCCTTGAGGGAGGCAAACAGTTCCTCGGTGCGCAGGAACAGGGCCTGGGGCGGCAATATGGGGCGCAGCCGGTCGTGGCGCCGGTCTTCGTAGCGCGCCAGGGTGTCGTCCTGGAACTGATCGATGGCTTCCTTCAGGTGGTCGGCGGTAAATACCTGGGTGTCCGCGGGCAGGTAGTCGAACAGGGTGGCGGTTTCATCGAAGAACAGCGGCAGGTAGTACTCAATGCCGGGTGGAGTGATGCCCTGGGTTATGTCCTGATAGATGGGGGCGTCCTTGTCGCTGTGGGGAAACTGCTCGAACCAGCGGTTGCGGAAGCCCGAGCGGGCCTCCTTGTGCCAGGGAAACTCGTTGGCTGGCAGCAGTTCAACGCGGTCAATGCGATCGATGGAACGCTGGGTTTCGGGATCGAAGGTGCGCAGGGTTTCAATCTCGTTATCGAACAGGTCGATGCGGTAGGGCAGGGTGGCGCCCATCGGGTAGATGTCGAGAATGGCTCCGCGGACCGCGTAGTCGCCGTGTTCGTAGACATTTTCAGTATGGCGGTAGCCTGCGGCCTCGAGGGACTGGCGCCAGCTGTGGATATCCAGGGTCTGGCCCAGTTCCAGCAGCAGCGTGTTGCCCTGCAGGTAATTGACCGGCGCCAGGCGGTGCATCAGGGTCCGCGCCGGCACCACCAGGATGCCGTGCCGGGTGGCGGGCAGACGGTGCAGGGTCCGAATTCGCCGGGAGGTGATGTCCTGGTGGGGCGAAAACTGATCATAGGGCAGGGTTTCCCAGTCCGGCAGCGCCAGCAACTCAAGGCCGTCCGGCCCCGGGGCGGGCTGTTCCTCAAAGCCCAGGCCGAGGAAAAAGCGGATGCCCTGTTCCAGTTCCAGGGCCTCGTCGGTGGTGCGGGTGATCACCAGGGTCAGGCCCCGGTGTGCCCGGGCGCTCTCGCAGATGGCGAGTGCGGAACGGCTACCGGACAAGCCTGTCCAGTAGCGATGGTCCGCCGGTTTGTCCGGGAACTCGGGGGCCAGCAAGCGGCCGCTGGTCGGTTGGGGGTATGCGCCTTGAGTCATGGCTAACGGGGTGCTCCTGCCAGGCCTGTTTTCTAGATCCGAAAAGGGGAGCTATTCTACCGGTCGCCGGTAATGCTGTCATGGTAGCGCCGGCGCGGTAACGAGGTCATGGGGGTGGCTGGAGAGCGGCACTGGCCTAAAAGCCTGCGGCACGTTAAACGCGCGGTCATTTGCGCTGGGCGCGAAACCGTTGGATAATATGCGCCCATTTTCCAATCAGCCCCTGATCCAGGCCCGTCGCCCAGCATGGCGGCCGGGGATGTTGTCGGGAGCTGCCAAGTGCTAACTGCAGAGGTCTAAGCGTGAGTCACGAACAGATTAACCAGCACCTGTCGAACTGGACGGAAAGGGAATCCACCGCTGAGGCGATGATCCCGTTGATCGGTCGCCTGTACCGCAAGAACAACGTGGTGACCTCCGTCTACGGTCGCGCCATCATCAATCAGTCTGTGATTGGTATTATTCGTGCCCACCGTTTTGTCCGCCAGGTCGAGGAATACGAGCTGTCCGTGCACGACACTCTGCCCATTCTCGAGGCCATGGACAAGCTGGAGCTTGGCCAGGCGCATATCGACATCGGCAAGCTGGCGGTCAAGTACAAGTCCGAGGGCGGTTCCGAGTCGGTCGAAGAGTTTCTGAAGCGTGAGATTGCGCCGGTTGTTGGCCAGTATGGTGCCGAGTCCCAGGAGAATGCTGAAAACGGCACCAAGGACGTGGTCCTGTACGGCTTCGGTCGGATTGGTCGTTTGCTGGCTCGCATCCTGATCGAGAAGGCCGGCGGCGGTAACAACCTGCGCCTGCGCGCCATCGTGGTCCGTCAGGGCGGTGCCGACAACGACCTGGAAAAGCGTGCCAGCCTGCTGCGTCGTGATTCCGTGCACGGTCCGTTCAACGGCACCATCACCGTGGACGAAGAGAACTCTGCGATTATCGCCAATGGCAACTTCATCAAGGTGATCTACTCCGATGGTCCGGACAAGGTGGACTACACCCAATACGGCATCGACAATGCGGTGGTCATCGACAACACTGGCAAGTGGCGCGATGAGGAAGGTCTGGGCCTGCACCTGAAGTCCAAGGGTGTCAGCCGCGTTATCCTGACCGCGCCGGGCAAGGGCGACATCAAGAACATTGTCTATGGCATCAACAACGACTGGATCACTGACGACGACAAGATCCTGTCTGCGGCGTCCTGTACCACCAACGCCATCACGCCGGTGCTGAAGGCGATCCACGATGAATTCGGCATCGAGGACGGCCACGTCGAAACCGTGCATTCCTACACCAACGACCAGAACCTGATCGACAACTACCACAAGGGCAGCCGTCGTGGTCGCTCTGCGCCGCTGAACATGGTTATCACCGAGACGGGGGCGGCCAAGGCGGTGGCCAAGGCTCTGCCGGAACTGAAGGGCAAGCTGAGCGGCAATGCCATCCGGGTTCCGACCCCGAACGTGTCCATGGCGATCCTCAACCTCAACCTGCAGAAGGACGTTACCGTCGAGAGCGCCAACGATTACCTGCGGGAAATGGCGCTGCACTCCGAGCTGCAGAAGCAGATCGACTTCGTCAACTCTCCGGAAGTGGTATCCACCGATTTCGTGGGATCCCGTCACGCCGGGGTGGTCGACGCGCAAGCCACCATTGCCAATGGCAAGCGTCTGATCCTGTACGTCTGGTACGACAATGAGTTTGGCTACAGCGCCCAGGTGATCCGTGTGGTCAACCAGATGGCGGGTGTCACCTACCCGGTGTTTCCCAAGCGCGCTCGCTGAACCGACAGTGAGGCCTGATCTGACAGGCTGAACCGTCCAAGCAAAAGCCCCCGGGGATTTTGATCGTCGGGGGCTTTTTTATATGGCGGCAAGTGCTTAAGCAGGTTACGTTTTAGGTACAAAGTCGGAGCGGTTGCGGTGGAAATGCGGTCGCTGAGTCTCTATAATTGGCGCGATTTTGGGTACGTCTGACACAGAAATCACTTCATTTCTTTCCTGCTGGCGACGAGGTCTGGCATCAACATGCCACCGGTCCGTCCGCTGCTTCGGTTCAACCGGTCTGGCGCAAGCCACGGGGGAAGCCTGAGCCGCAGGGGTCAGGCGTGGCAAATCCATCGAAAAGTTTCTGATGATTGGACGAGGCTAATGATCAAGATCAAGAAAGGCCTGGATCTTCCCATCAGTGGCGCTCCCGAACAGACCATTACCGATGGCAAGCCCGTTCGCCACGTGGCTTTGATCGGCTTTGACTATAACGGCATGAAGCCGACGATGGCTGTCAAAGAGGGAGACCGCGTCAAGCGCGGGTCGCTGCTGTTTACGGACAAGAAGACCGAGGGCGTGCGTTATACGTCACCCGCTGCTGGTGTGGTGAAAGAAGTTAACCGGGGAGAGCGCCGCGTATTCCAGTCGATTGTCATCGAGATCGATGGTGATGAGGCTGAAACCTTCGCGCGTTATTCCGAGGCCGACATTGCCGGCCTGGAGCGTCAACAGGTTGTCGACAACCTGGTGGAATCCGGTCTGTGGACTGCGTTCCGGACCCGCCCCTACAGCAAAGTACCCGAGATCGACTCTACCCCCAATTCCATCTTCGTGTCGGTGATGGACACCAACCCGCTGGCCGCCGATCCCACCGTGATCATTGGTGAGAACAGTGCCGCCTTCGAGAAAGGCCTGAGCCTGCTGGCCAAGCTCACCAATGGCAAGGTCTTCGTTACTGGCAAGCCCGGCTCCGACGTGTCCGTTCCCAGGTCCGACAAGGTCGAAGTGCAGCAGTTTGATGGTGTGCATCCGGCCGGCAATGTTGGTACCCACATCCACTACCTGGATCCGGTCAGCGCTCACAAGACCGTCTGGACCATCGGCTATCAGGACGTCATCGACATCGCCAAGCTGTTCGAAACCGGCGAGCTGCCGGTGGAGCGTGTGGTGGCCATCGGCGGGCCCAAAGCGCTCAAGCCGCGCCTGGTGCGTACCCGTATCGGCGCTAGCCTGACCGAACTGACCGAGGGTGAGGTGGCGACGGATTGCGATGAGGTTCGTCTGATCTCCGGTTCCGTCTGGGGCGGCCGTCGTGGCTCGGGTCCCTGTGCCTACCTGGGCCGCTTTGCCAACCAGGTGTCGGTACTGGAAGAGGGCACCAAGCGGGAGTTCATGGGCTGGCTGTCGCCGGGTACCAACAAGTTCTCCACGCTCAACATCTACCTGTCCAGGCTGTTCGGTGGCAAGAAGTTCGACTTCACCACCACCACCAATGGCAGTGAGCGGGCGATGGTGCCGGTCGGCAATTATGAAGAGGTGATGCCGCTGGACATCCTGCCTACCCAGCTGTTGCGCTCGATCATTGTCGGCGATACCGAGTCCGCCCAGAAGCTCGGCGTGCTGGAACTGGACGAAGAAGATCTGGCTCTGTGTACCTTTGTGTGCCCGGGTAAATACGAATACGGTCCGATTCTCCGCGAGAACCTGACCCGAATCGAGATCGAGGGCTAATACGATATGAGTATCCGTACGTTTCTCGATGGCATCGAGCATCACTTTGAAAAGGGCGGCAAGTACGAGCGCTGGTACGCGCTTTACGAAGCTGTCGACACCATCTTCTATACACCTGGCTATGTAACTTCCACCACGGCTCACGTTCGCGATGGTGTTGACCTGAAGCGGATCATGATCACCGTGTGGCTGTGTACCTTCCCGGCCATGTTCTTTGGCATGTGGAACATTGGGTTCCAGGCCAACAGCTTTCTCGCAACCAACCCGGATGCCCTGATGGGCGACGGCGGCCTGCGCACCGCCTTTATCCAGGCGCTGGCGGGTAACGATCCCGGCAACATCTGGGACAACTTCGTCTACGGCATGGCCTACTTCGTGCCCATCTACTTCGTCACCTTCGCGGTGGGTGCTTTCTGGGAGGTGCTGTTCGCCACCGTGCGCCGTCACGAAGTCAACGAAGGGTTCTTCGTGACCTCCGTCCTCTTTGCCCTGATCTGTCCGCCGGATCTGCCCTTGTGGCAGGTGGCCCTGGGCATCACCTTCGGTGTGGTGATCGGCAAGGAAGTGTTCGGCGGTACCGGCAAGAACTTCCTCAACCCGGCCCTGACCGGCCGTGCCTTCCTGTATTTCGCCTATCCGGCGCAGATTTCCGGCGATACCGTCTGGACCGCGGTGGACGGGTTCAGCGGTGCCACGGCCCTGAGCTGGGCCGCCAGTGGCGGTCTCGAGGCGCTGGAGCAGAACATTGGCTGGATGAACGCCTTCATTGGAACCATTCAGGGCTCGGTGGGCGAGACCTCCACCCTGGCCATCCTGATCGGCGGTTTGATTCTGCTGGTGATGAAAATCGCCTCCTACCGCATCGTCGGTGGGGTGATGATCGGCATGATCGCCATGACCCTGCTGTTGAACGTGATCGGTTCCGACACCAACCCGATGTTCGATGTGCCGGCCCACTGGCACCTGGTAATTGGTGGTTTCGCCTTCGGCATGATGTTCATGGCCACGGATCCGGTCTCTGCCGCGATGACCAACACCGGTCGCTGGGTATTCGGCATCCTGGTAGGTGTGATGACCGTGCTGATTCGCGTCATCAACCCGGCGTTCCCGGAAGGCATTATGCTGGCGATCCTGTTCGCCAATCTGTTCGCACCGCTGATGGACCACTACGTGGTTCAGGCCAACATCAAACGGAGGCTTGCCCGTGTCTAAAGCCAAGGAAACCGTCTCCAGAACCCTGATTGTTGCTCTGGCGCTGTGTATCGTCTGCTCCGTGGTGGTCTCCACCGCCGCGGTTATGCTCAAACCGGCCCAGGTGACGAACCAGAACCTGGACATCAAGTCCAACATCCTGGCTGCGGCTGGTATGCTGGAGCAGGGTGCCAGCCCCGATGAGATCGAAGAGCTGTTCCAGCGCTTCGACGTACGTCTGCTCGACCTGGACACCGGTGAGTATGTCGATCCCGAGACCGTTGGAGTCGAAGACGCCATGAAGTACGACATGTACAAGGCGGCCTCCGATCCGGCCATGTCCGAAGCCCTGCCGTCCTCCGAAGACCCGGCGGGCATCAAGCGTCGTCCGAACATCGCCAAGATCTTCACCCTGAGTGAAGACGGCGAGCTTAAGCGGGTGGTGCTGCCGGTGCACGGCTACGGTCTGTGGTCGACCCTCTACGGCTTCGTGTCCCTCGAGGGGGACGCCAACACCATCGAAGGCCTGGGATTCTATGCCCATGCGGAGACCCCGGGCCTCGGTGGCGAGGTGGATAACCCCCGCTGGAAGCAGCAGTGGGTTGGCAAATCCGTATACGACGCCAGCGACATGACCCAGCCGCAGATTCGTCTCGTCAAGGGTGGTGTTGATCCCAACGATCAAAACAAGGAACACAAGGTTGATGCCCTGTCCGGTGCTACACTGACCAGCCGCGGTGTTGAGCAGCTGCTCAACTACTGGATGGGCGACAACGGCTATGCCACGTTCCTGCAAAAACTGCGTCAAGGGGAGGTCTGATCATGGCAGACGCTTCAGCCAAGCAGGTTCTGCTCGAACCGATTTTTAGCAACAACCCGATTGCACTGCAGATCCTGGGGATCTGTTCAGCGCTGGCGGTGACCACCAGCATGAACGTGACCATTGTCATGTGTATTTCGGTGATTGCCGTCACCGCCTTCGCTAACCTGGCGGTATCCCTGGTCCGCACCCAGATCCCGAACAGCATCCGGATCATTGTGCAGATGACCATCATTGCGTCCCTGGTTATTGTGGTCGACCAGGTGCTCAAGGCCTATGCCTATGAAATCAGCAAGCAGCTGTCGGTGTTCGTCGGCTTGATCATCACCAACTGCATCGTCATGGGCCGCGCCGAAGGCTTTGCGATGAAGAACGGCCCCTGGCTGAGCTTCCTCGACGGTATCGGTAACGGTCTGGGGTACTCGGTGCTGCTGCTGTTCGTGGCGTTCTTCCGTGAGCTGCTGGGCGCCGGGTCCCTGTTCGGAATGACGCTGTTGCCGGTAGTGAACGAGGGGGGCTGGTACATTCCGAACGGTCTGCTGCTGCTCCCGCCAAGTGCGTTCTTCATCATCGGCCTGGCGATCTGGGGCCTGCGCGCCTGGAAGCCGGAGCAGGTGGAGGAGCCTGAGTACAAGATGTCTCGCCACAAAGCCAAGGAGGCCTTCTGATGGAACATTATATCAGTCTGATTCTGAAGGCCGTTTTCGTTGAGAACATGGCTCTGGCGTTCTTCCTGGGGATGTGTACCTTCCTGGCCATCTCCAAGAAGATCGAAGCGGCTGTTGGCCTGGGTATCGCCGTGGTGGTGGTGCTGACCCTGACCGTGCCGGTAAACAACCTGATCTACAACAACATCCTGCGTGAAGGTGCGTTGTCGTGGGCGGGGCTGCCGAACATCGACCTGAGTTTCCTGGGTCTGCTGACCTACATCGGCGTGATCGCCGCGATGGTCCAGATCATGGAGATGGTACTGGACAAGTACATACCGGCCCTGTATTCGGCGCTGGGGGTCTTCCTGCCGCTGATCACCGTAAACTGCGCCATCATGGGGGCCTCCCTGTTCATGGTTGAGCGGGACTACACCTTTGGAGAGAGTGTGGTGTATGGCTTCGGTGCGGGCCTGGGTTGGGCGCTGGCAATTGTCGCGCTGGCCGGTATCCGTGAGAAGCTCAAGTACAGCGACGTGCCGGAAGGTCTCCGTGGCCTGGGCATCACCTTCATCACGGTGGGTCTGATGTCCCTGGGCTTCATGTCGTTTTCAGGTATTTCACTGTAATCCAACCGGTGATTCGAATTAACGAAAAGGCGAGACCATGAATACAGAAATTATTCTCGGCGTGGTCATGTTCACCGTTATCGTGCTGTCGCTTGTGGCGATCATCCTGGCGGCACGCTCGAAGCTGGTCAGCACCGGTGATGTGACTATCGAAATCAATGACGACCCAGAGCACACGCTCACCACCGAGGCCGGTGGCAAGCTGTTGGGTACTCTGGCGGGCAACGGTATCTTCCTGTCCTCCGCCTGCGGCGGTGGTGGTACCTGCGCCCAGTGTAAGTGCAAGGTGCTGGAAGGTGGCGGTGCCATGCTGCCTACCGAAAAGACCCACTTCACCAACCGTGAAGAGCGCGAAGGCTGGCGTCTGTCCTGTCAGGTGCCGGTCAAGCAGAACATGAAGATCGAGGTTCCCGAAGAGTTTTTCGGCGTCAAGAAGTGGGAGTGCGAAGTCATTTCCAACCATAACGTCGCAACCTTCATCAAGGAACTGGTGCTGAAGCTGCCGGAAGGTGAGGAAGTGGACTTCCGTGCCGGTGGCTACGTCCAGCTGGAGTGCCCTCCCTACGAAATCGACTTCAAGGATTTCGACATTGAGGAGGAGTTCCACGAGGACTGGGACAAGCACGACATCTGGCGCTACAAGGCGATCAACAAGGAAGAGACCATTCGCGCCTACTCGATGGCGAACTACCCGGAAGAGAAGGGTGTGCTCAAGTTCAACATCCGGATCGCGACGCCGCCTCCTGGCACCGATCATCCGCCGGGCATCATGTCCAGCTACGTCTTCAACCTGAAGCCGGGTGACAAGGTGACGGTGATGGGGCCGTTCGGCGAGTTCTTCGCCAAGGACACCGACGCCGAGATGGTCTTCATCGGGGGTGGTGCCGGCATGGCGCCGATGCGCTCGCACATCTTCGACCAGCTCAAGCGTCTGCACTCCCAGCGGAAGATCTCCTTCTGGTACGGCGCCCGCAGTGTCCGCGAGATGTTCTACGTGGAAGACTTCGACAGCCTGGCCGAGGAGCACGACAATTTCGAATGGCATGTGGCCCTGTCCGATGCGCTGCCTGAGGACAACTGGACCGGTTACACCGGATTCATCCACAACGTACTGTACGAGAACTACCTGAAGGACCATCCGGCGCCTGAGGACTGTGAGTACTACATGTGTGGGCCCCCCATCATGAACGCGTCCGTCATCAAGATGCTGAAGGATCTGGGTGTTGAGGACGAGAACATCATGCTGGATGACTTCGGGGGTTAAACAGGCTTCATGACATCCCGCATGATCCGACCCGTCAGGGGTGTGTTTGCCAGCGTTGTTCTGACGCTGGCACTCGCGGCCCTGGCGGGTTGCTCGTTTCAGGAGGAGCTCAAAGTCTGGGAGCTTTCCGGCCCAGTTTTTGGCACCCGTTATCATATCAATGTCGTATTGACGGATGATCAGGCGCGTCTGGAGAATCTGGGGCAGGGTATCACTGCCGTGCTGGAAGAGGTGGATGCGTCCATGTCCACCTGGCGCGACGATTCCGAGCTTTCCCGCTTCAACAGGGCACCGAGTCAGGCGGACTGGTTTGGGATTTCTCCCGGTCTGCTCCAGGTGTTGTCAGCCTCGCAAGCGGTGTCCGAACTCAGTGGGGGGGCCTTTGACATTACCGTCGGGCCGATCGTGAACCTGTGGGGGTTTGGCCCGGAGGCCAGGCCGGAGACCGTCCCGGACGACCGCGTACTGGCGCAACGCCTGGCCGCCACCGGGTACCAGAACATCGAGCTGCGGCAGGACCCGCCGGCCGTCCGCACCCGCCGGCCCCAGTACCTGGACCTGTCGGCCATCGCCAAAGGTTACGGCGTGGATGCGGTGGCGCGGTATCTGTCGGAGCAGGGTGTGACGGCGTTTCTGGTGGAGATTGGCGGCGAAGTCCGGGCCAGTGGGCGTAAACCGAACGGTGATGCCTGGCGGCTGGCCATTGAAGAGCCGGTGGCTGAACGCGGTGTGATCAACCGCGTGGTGGCGCTGGAGCGTCATGGCATGGCCACCTCAGGCGACTATCGTAACTACTACGAATCCCAGGGGCAGCGTTATTCCCATACCATTGACCCCCTGACCGGCAAGCCTATTGGCCACAACCTGGCGTCTGTGACGGTGATCGCAGAAAACTGTATGCTGGCAGATGGGATGGCCACCGCTTTCAATGTCATGGGTTATGAGAAAGCGCGAGATCTGGCCATCCGCGAGAATATTCCCGCCTATTTTATCGTGCGGGGCGATAACGGGTTTGAATCACACTATACCCCGGCATTTTCCTCCTACCTGGTGGAATGAGGGGGTTGAGAGGACAGGACAATGGGTACCTTTCTACTGGTTTTTCTTATCGTAGGCATTCTGCTGGCCGCGATGTCCATTGGCGTCATCATGGGGCGCAAGCCGATCAGCGGTACCTGCGGCGGTATTGGTGCGCTGGGCATCGACGGGGCCTGTGAGATCTGTGGCGGCAACACCAGGAAGTGCAAGGAAGAAAACGAACGTCTGGCCCAAGAAGGGAAGACCGCCGACGCCCTGGCGTACGATGCCAGCAAGCCAGAGTAGCAATGCCGAATCAGACTTCGCAGCTGGACCAGCTGTATGGGCGATCGTCGAGCAGCAATCGCTTATCAGAAAAGCAATAAAAGTAGCCAACACAACTTCCAAATACGACGTGGATAAGGAGTTACTGCGCGCATGGCAGAACATCATTACGACGTCGTCGTGATCGGTGCGGGGCCTTCTGGAGAAGGCGCGGCGATGAATGCGACGAAAAATGGCAAGCGGGTTGCGATTATCGAGGACAAGCCCACGGTGGGCGGTAACTGCACCCATTGGGGGACCATCCCGTCCAAGGCCCTGCGCCATTCCGTCAAGCAGATCATCACCTTCAATACCAACCAGATGTTCCGGGATATCGGGGAACCGCGTTGGTTCTCATTCCCGCGGGTATTGCAGAATGCCCAAAAGGTGATTGGCAAGCAGGTCAAGCTGCGGACCCAGTTCTATGCTCGCAACCGCATCGATCTGATCAACGGCCAGGCTTATTTTCTCGACCCCAACCGAATCGAGGTCCGGGGCAGCCAGACTGCGGAAATCCTGCACGCCGAGACGGTGGTGATTGCCACAGGCTCACGGCCCTACCTGCCGCCCGACGTGAACTTCCGCCACAACCGTATCTACAACAGCGACACCATCCTCAACCTCTCCCACACCCCGCGCACCCTGATCATCTATGGCGCCGGGGTGATTGGATCGGAGTATGCCTCCATCTTTGCCGGCCTTGGCGTTAAGGTGGATCTGATCAACCCGGGGAGCCGCCTGCTGACCTTCCTCGATGACGAGATCTCGGATGCCCTGAGCTACCACCTGCGCAACAATGGCGTGCTGGTGCGTCACAATGAGCAGTATGAGTCCGTTGAAGGTGATGATCACGGTGTGGTGCTGTCGCTGCAGTCCGGCAAGAAGATCCGGGCCGACGCCTTCCTCTGGTGCAACGGGCGCACCGGTAATACCGACCGCCTTGGCCTGGAGAATGTGGGCCTGGAACCCAACAGTCGTGGCCAGCTGTCGGTGGATGAGCACTACCGCACCGAGGTGCCGCATATCTACGCCGCCGGCGATGTCATCGGCTGGCCGAGCCTGGCCAGTGCGGCCTACGACCAAGGCCGTTCCGCAGCGTCCGACATCGTCCACGACGAGTACTTCCGCTTTGTGTCTGATGTGCCCACCGGTATCTACACCATTCCGGAGATCAGCTCGGTCGGCAAGACCGAGCGGGAGCTGACCGAGGCGAAGGTGCCTTACGAAGTGGGACAGGCCTTCTTCAAGGACCTGGCCCGTGCGCAGATTACCGGTGAAGCGGTGGGCATGCTGAAAATCCTGTTCCACCGGGAAACCCGTGAAATTCTCGGTATCCACTGTTTTGGCGACCAGGCGGCCGAGATCGTCCACATCGGCCAGGCAATCATGAATCAGCCTGGCGAAGCCAATTCGCTCAATTACTTCATCAACACCACCTTCAACTACCCGACCATGGCCGAGGCCTACCGGGTGGCTGCGTTGAACGGCCTGAACCGGATATTCTAACCGGAGGAACAAACCGCCCCCGTGGCTTCGGCCGCGGGGCGGCGGCCGAAAGAGTCCACGCCCGCGGTTACTCGCTAACCGACAGGGACGACAGCTCGGCGTTTTTATCGTCAATCGGGGATGACTTCGGTGTCAGGTGCGGTAAGGCACCGGTGCGATTGTCGAAATAAATCTTGGTGCTGGTCGGATAATCCGTGATGATGCTGTCCACACCTTGGGATTCCAGCTCCAGCATGTCGTGAATACGGTTGACCGTCCAGGTGGAGACGTGGAGATCGTGCCGATGGGCGTCCTCCACCAACGCCTTGCTGCACAGTTTCCAGTTCAGGATCAGGTAGTTGCAATTCAGGCGCCGGGCTACCGTGGTGGCTTTGGGGAACCGGCGGTCGACGACCACGCCAATCTGCACGCGCCGGTCCCGGCGGTGTACTTCCTGCAGGAACCAGGAATCCGCGGAGGTAATGACAATGCGCTGGTAGAGGTCCCGTCGCTGCACGAGCTCGGTGAGGCGGTTGGCCAGCACGTTGAGGTGAGACCGCTTGTCGCTCTTGACCTCGAGTTGCAGGTGCTCGAAGTCGGGAATGGCGGACAACACGTCATCCAGGGAGGGAATGCCGGTGGGGGTGGGCCACTTAGCCGCATTCTGGCGCGCATCGAGGCGTCTCAGCGCTTGCGCGGTGTGTTCGATAACCTTGCCGGTTTGTCCGGTGGTCCGTTCCAGGGTTAGATCGTGAATCACCACCGGTAGGCCGTCCCGGGACAAAGCCAGGTCAAACTCGAAGCGACGAATGCCGTGCCGGTACGCATGCTTGAACCCGGCGAGGGTGTTTTCTGGAGCTTCGCCTTTGGCGCCTCGATGGCCGTAGATGATCATATTGCGGTTCTTTCCACCTTATCCATTGGTTTGACGGTTGCGGTACAGGGCCTGACGCTTCTTCCAGGTCTCGTGGCACAGGCGGACATCTTCCAGGTATGCCGGCAGTTCTTCCATCAACAGTGCTTGGGGACCATCGACCAGGGCCTTCTCGGGCCGTGGATGGAAGTCCACCAGCACCATGTTGGCGCCGGCAATGACACCCTGGGCGGTTGCGTGCATCACGTCGAGAATGCCGTCCGGAGCATGCTCCCGGCTCCCGACCGAGTGGGACGGGTCGATGCACACCGGCATCCGGGTGAGCCTTTTTACCACCGGTACGTGGGCAAAATCCACCATGTTTCGATGTGGGTTACCGGCTTCGGTTTTCATGCCGCGCAGGCAGAAAATCACATTGGCGTTGCCTTCGCTGGCCAGGTACTCGGCGGCATTGAGGGATTCGTCCAGGGTGATGCCGAAGCCCCGCTTGAGCAGCACCGGGTAGGTGCTCTGGCGGCCGATGGCCTTGAGCAGTTCAAAGTTCTGGGTGTTTCGTGTGCCGACCTGAAGCATGACGCCGGTGGGGCGGCCGAGTTTCTCCAGGCAGGTGTCGATTTCTTCGATGTGGCTCTCATGGGTGATTTCCATGGCAATCACCCTGATGCCGTGCTTGCCGGCTTTTTCGAACACCCAGGGCAGGCAACCTCGGCCGTGTCCCTGGAACGAATAAGGATTGGTGCGAGGCTTGTAGGCACCCATGCGGGTGCAGCTTTGGCCCTGTTCCGCCAGCGCCTGCATCATGATCTCCACGTGTTCCGGGACGTCCACGGCGCATAAGCCGGCGAACACGTTCAGGCCATCCTGGTCAAAGGTAACGCCGTTGTAGGTAAAGCCGCTGAGGCGACGATCGTCCCGGTGGCGGCCCAGTATGCGGTACTCGTCGGATATTCGGATGACTCTTTCGACAGCGGGCAGAGCGATGATCTCATCCTGGTTGAGGGACTTGGTGTCGCCGAGCAGGTAGATTTCGGTCAGGCGCTGTTTGGCGCCCTGAACCTCATGAACCCGAACCGACACACCGGGCAGGTTCTCCAGAAAGTGCAGGGTCTGACGGTATTCCTCGCTATCGAGCCGGGTATCCGGGTGCAGAATGGCCAGCATGGGGGCCTCCTTATCCGTGGGCAGTGTGAGCCCGCTCTGCGTTGTGTTTTGCCTGGATATACTCGCGGTGGTTCAGGTGGAGCAACTCGGCAATCCGGCGAATGAGGTGCTCCTCGAAGCGGTCGATATGCCCATCCGCGAAGGCCACCTGCCAGATGTGCTGCAGGAGCAGTTTCTTGGCCTCCTGATCGAGGTGAGCGTTGATCAGGCCCGTGAATTCGTACAACGAGGTGGCATCGTCCGCATGCAACAAGGCATCATCCAGGATGTCCCGAGCTTCGTCCGGGCTGATTTCATGGGCTCGCACCGCACTGTCGAGCATGGCCTGAAGCTCACGGTCGTCCTGCTGACGATCAACTCGGGCCACCTGCACCATCAGCGCCATGGCCGCCACAGCCAATGGGTGTTGGCCGGGCCCTTGCTTCTCAGTGGCCGGCTGTACTGCGAATAACTGCTTCAGCTTGTCGATCATTGCAGGTTACCCACCCGGTGTGATGGGATCGCGCATCGCTCGGACTCAGGCTGCCGAAGCCAGGCGGCGAACCCGGTTCTCCAGTTCAATCTGGTCGGCGGCAAAGCGGCGAATGCCGTCCGCCAGCTTTTCTGTTGCCATGGCATCCTCATTGGACTCCCAGCGGAACATGGATTCGCTCATGGCCACCGGCCGATCGGCACTCCGTGCGCTATCGGCGGACAGCTGGCGCGGCAGTTCGCTGGTGTCGTCTTCCAGTTCCTGCAGTAATGCGGGGCTGATGGTCAGCCGGTCGCAGCCGGCCAACATTTCTATCTCGCCGGTATTGCGGAAGCTGGCCCCCATCACCACGGTGTTGTAGTTGTGTGTCTTGTAGTAGTTGTAGATGCGAGTGACGGACAGCACCCCGGGATCCTCCGACGGGGCAAAGGCGTCCCGATCGCCGTTGGCCAGATGCCAGTCCAGGATACGGCCAACGAACGGCGAGATCAGGTAGGCACCGGCGTCCGCACAGGCGGCGGCCTGGGCGAAGGAAAACAGCAACGTCAGGTTGCAGTGGATACCCTCTTTTTCCAGTTGCTCCGCGGCCCGGATTCCTTCCCAGGTAGAGGCAATCTTGATCAGCACCCGGCTGGTGTCAATGCCCCGCTGATCGTAGAGCTCGATCAGGCGACGGGCCCGCGCCAGGGTGGCATCGGTATCGAAGGACAGGCGGGCGTCCACTTCCGTGGAGACCACGCCGGGAATCAGGCCGAGGATCTGCTCGCCTGCCCGTACCGCGAGCATGTCGGTGGCGAAGTTCAACTGCTCGGCGTCGCTGCCACCCAGGCGGCGGGCGTCGTCGACGGCGGCATCCAGCATCGGCCGATAACCCTCTGAAGCCGCGGCCTTGAGCAGCAGTGAGGGGTTGGTGGTGGCGTCCTGTGGCCGCCATTGCGCAATGGCTTCCAGGTCGCCGGTATCGGCCACCACGGTGGTCATGGTCTTGAGCTGGTCGAGCTTGCTGGTCATGAATCCTGTCATCCTGATCCGTTGTTATGGTCTTGGTCTGTCTCAGGCCGATCCATCGGGCCTGATTGACGGACCGTGATAACTCTACAATAACCGCCTCGGATGACAGGGACAAGACGGAGCTTCGGCTACTGCGTGGTCACTCCGCCACTGCCAGCGATTGCTCCGGCACCCGCGCCATGGCCTGTTCGATGACTTCCAGCCCGGCTCCCGGCTTGTGGGCATTCTCACTGAGGTGACGACGGAATTGACGGCCGCCGGGGCAGCCATGGAACAGGCCCAGCAGGTGCCGGGAGATGTGCCCGAGGTAAACACCGCGGGACAATTCGCTTTCGATGAAGGGCAGCATGGCTCTCAGTGCCTGGTGGCGGCTGTTGACCGGTGCCTCCGCGCCGAAGAATTCCGCATCCACCTGCGCCAGGAGCCAGGGGTTGTGGTACGCCTCCCGGCCGAGCATCACGCCGTCGGTGTGGGCCAGGTGCTCATGGCATTCGTCAATGGTGCGAATGCCGCCGTTGATGATGATTTCCAGGTTCGGGTAGCGCGCCTTGAGCCGGTAAACCCAGTCATACTTGAGGGGCGGAATTTCCCGGTTCTCCTTCGGGCTCAACCCGTTCAGGATGGCGATGCGGGCGTGTACGATGAAGGTGCGGCAGCCGGCCTCGGCCACGGTCTCGATAAAGCTGCATAAGTCCTCCCACGACTCCCGGCCATCGATCCCGATGCGATGCTTGACGGTCACCGGCAGGTTGGTAGCCGCCTGCATGGCGCGAACACCCTCCGCCACCTTCTGGGGATAGCCCATCAGGCAGGCGCCGATCATGTTGTTCTGGACCCGGTCGCTTGGGCATCCCACGTTCAGGTTCACTTCGTCAAACCCGTACTGCTCCGCCAAGCGGGCACAGTGCGCCAGTTCGCCGGGCTCACTGCCGCCCAGCTGCAGGGCGAGGGGATACTCGGTGGGATCGTGGCGCAGGAACCGGGCGGTGTCGCCGTGAATCAGTGCGCCGGTGGTCACCATCTCGGTGTAAAGCAGGGCGCGCCGACTCAGGCACCGGGCCAGATAGCGGTAATGGGTGGTGGTCCAATCCATCATGGGGGCCACACTGAAGCGGCGGGAAATACCGGCCTTGGGCTGGGGTGTATCAGTTTGAGACATTCAGACGCTTCTTGGGCAGATACGAGTTGGGGTGATCCGGCGTCATTGTACCGCAGGCCGGTGCGGGATGTCGCAATGGCCCGGAGAACTGTGCGTGAGGCCATGCCGTATAGACCGGTCCGGGGTTACTGCTCCACTGCAAGGGTTTTGGGGCGGGCCAGAGGTTTGCGACACCACCTGTGGAGATATGTGATGCTTCTAATGAGTGTAAAAATGCGTTAAATCAGGTGAATTCTGTATTTGTTCGCGAAAAAGTGTAATAAAGTGTGACGAAAATCACAGAAAGTCCTGAGAACATCCCGGTTATGGCTGGTAATTGCTCCTTCTTCGGGGTTTCGGCTTGGCCAACCCTGCTCGTTGAAGCAGTCACCCAAGGCATGCAAGCCGTACCCTGCTATCAGTCAGCAAGCACGGCATCCTCGAGGCTCATAGGCTTTCTGTCTACGGAAGCGTGAGCCTGAATAGGCAGGTAATGGAACGTTTGCGCTCATGGTTGAAGTCAATGCGTTGTTGCTCATCCTTACCGGTATCGGAATGGCCGTGCTGGTTGCTGGGCTTACCTGGTGGTGCCTCTCGACAGGTGTCAGACGATCCCAGCGCAAGGCCATGGAGGCGCTCCACGAGGCCGCCACGCTCAAACGAAACCTGAACCAGGCACAGACCGATTTGCTCAGTGTGCTCGATGAGACGCCGTTTCTTGTTCTACTTTTTGACCGCGACAGTCACGACGTTACGTTCGCCAATAAGGCCGCAACGGGCTATTTCGGTGCTGGAAACCTTCAGGAAAACATAGCCCAGTGCCGGTTAACCTCCGGGACGGGGGATCTTGATACTGGTTTTGATGCCTTGATCAGCGACTACCTGCAGCGCGGCCAGGATTCCAACTCGCCGGTGACCTCGTCGATGCGTCAGCTGCGAATCCACGGTCAGCCCCATTGGTTTGCCATCAGTATCGGCTACCTGAACGTAATGCCGGGCGCGCCGGTGTGCTGTGTTCTGGACGATTGCAGCCGGCAGGAAGCCGCTGAGCAGAAAAACGCCTTCTATCGCAAGATCATTGACGGCATTGCCAATCGTGACCCTCTGGAGCTGACGCTCCGGGAGATCTGCCGTTACGCGGCAACCTTCATCCACGGCGCCCATTGCGTGGTTCACCTTCTGGACGATGACGGCAAGGCCTCCCGCACCTGTAGCGGCGATCACGGTCTCGTGGTGGATCTCGAGTCGGCGGGCGAATCCCACGGCATTTCCCAAGTGGCCCTGGCCAGCCAGCGGCGGGTGGTGTGCGAGCAGGTCCAGACCGATGAACGCATCGCCCGGGCGCTGAAAAACCGGTTACAGTCCGATGGCTTCCAGGCGTGGGTGTCTGATCCCATCGTAGGCTGCAAGGGTCAGGTCCTGGGGCTTCTTGATCTGATGTTGCCCGATCCGGTCGCTTTGCAGGCTGGCCTGACGGACACACTGGACCAGCTCAGGGCACTTTCACAGTTGGCCATTGAGAATGCCCGTGCGGTCAGCCTAATGCGTCAATCGGAGGCGGACGAAGCGTTCATCCGGGAGCTTTCCGACGAGTTACGGTTCACCGAGTTGTCCCGGTTGATGGCCGTGCTGCCCTCGGCCCTGGAGCGGATTGGCAGACATCTGTCGCTGGGGACCTCGGAGCTGGATCTGTGGATACTGGACAACGACACCAACCGCTATCGTTCAGTCAACCTGCAGGGCGACAACGCGCACCATCGTTCGATTCCCGAACATCGGCTGAATAGCTGGCTGGAAAATGCGCTCAGGGAACGGCTGAAGCGTTCAGCGCCATCCGAGCTACGGGAGAACTGTTATCGATTCAGCCGGGAGCAGTCCACGTTCCGTCATCTGCTGAACAGCCTGAGTCGCCATGACGCCTTGGGGGTAGAGTCCATCATTCTGTTTCCGCTTCAGTCCGGTCACCGTCTCGAAGGCTTCGTCACCGTAATGGAGGGGGCTGCAGCCAAGCTCCATACACTGCGGGTCGTGGATGGCCTGATTCCCCTGTTTCGTGACCTGCTGAGTCGCAACCGATTGGTGGAGGGCGATGCCGATCAGCTGCAGAAGGATTCGTTAACCGGATTGTTCAACCGGCAGAAGATGTTTGAGGTGCTGTCCTATGAAGCCGTCCGGGCCAAACGGTACCGGACTAAATTTTCGGTGATCCTGTTGGACATCGATGGCCTGGGCCAGATCAATGATCAATACGGTTATGATACCGGCGATCAGGTTATCTCCTCAGTGGCCGGTCTGTTGGCGGCGTCTGTGCGCTCATCCGATGTGGTGGGCCGCCTGGCGGGTGACCGGTATATGGTGCTGTTGCTGGAAACCGCCGTACCCGGTGCACGGAAGGTGGCGAAGGCGTTGAGGGCCAAGGTTGGGCAACTGGAGGTCGGGGCCGTTTCAGGGCTCACCGTGAGCGCCGGAGTGGTGGGCAACGGCGAGGGTGAATCCGGCCAGTGCCTACAGGCCCGAGCCGAACAGTTCATGTTGAAAGCCAAGCGCCGCGGTCGTGGCAGCATCATGGCGGATGGAGATGACTCCGCCGTTTCTCTGAGTTGAGCCGGTATCATCGAATTTCTCCCCTGCGCCACACCATTATTCGGAAAGGCCTATGTCGTTGTATGTAGTGAGTGTTGCAACCCTGATGGGGTGTTTATGCCTGCTTCTGTTGGTGCAACAGGTCAGGGTGCACCGATATCGGCAGGCCTGCGCGTCCCTGGGTGTTCAAAACGAACGATTGGCCCGTGATCTAAAACTGGAGACGGCCGAAAACGAGGGCCTGCTTGACGATGTGTCCTGGGTGGCGCTGATCTTCGAGGCCAGTGGAGGGAGCATCCAGTATGCCAATCGGGCCGCCCTGACGTTATTCCAGGTGGCTGACGCCCAAGCCCTGAACTTCCTGTGGTTCGATGATGATGCTGTCTGGTCGAGTGAACCCCATGGCCGGGACAGTTTCCGGCAATGGCTGCTCAGGGCGTCGGGGCAGAGCGATCAGATCCGGGAGTGGCTTTTACCCGTTGCGGGTGGCGGGCATGCGCATCTGGAGGCGTCGGCTCGTCGAATCCGATTTCAGCAGGAAAGTGCCTTGCTGGTCACCGCCAAGGATATTTCACCCTTTGTTGAAGCCAGGACGGAAATGCTCAACAAACAGCGTGTGCTGAACGCCCTGGTGGTGGATCGGCCGCTGGCGGACGTGCTCGACCAGATTGCCGAACTGGCAGAAAGCAAAGTGGCCGGAAGCCAGTGCTGCGTGTTGGTGCTCAATCGCCAACAGCGGACGTTATCCTGTGTAGGGCAGGGGCGTTTTACTGCCGATTATCGTCAACTCGTTGGGGAGACACCTTGCCAGTATGGTGCAACGAGTGCCGGTACTGCGGCCTATACCAATAGGCAAGTCGTCAGTCAGGATTTGCTGGCAGATCCTTCCTGGCACCTTCATCGGGAAGGGCTGCAGAAGCTGGGCGTCATGGCGGTGTGGTCACTGCCGTTCGTCGATTCCACAGGCGCTGTGTGTGGTGTCGTCAATCTGTTTTTCAACAGCCCCGCGGATCTGACCGAAGAGCATGTGGAGCAATTGGGGCCCGTGCTCCACCTGTGCAGCCTGGCGGCTGAGCGCGCCAATCAGCAGGCGCGGCTGGCCAGGATTCTAAGTAGCGAGACTTTTATCCGGGAGGTGGGTGCCAGCATTCACGAGCTTTCGAACGAAGCCTACGCTGAGGAGCTGAAGGCGATTCTGATCAAGATGTGTGGTTACCTGGACGTGCCCAGCATGGCGCTGTGGTCCTCCCGGCAGTCCGACTCGGGCGTACTTCGGCTACTGTGTGAATCGCAGGATTTTCCCGCGTTCACCGATGACATTCCGGTAGCGGACCTGCAGGCGGTCCTGGGGGCTGCTGGCAAAGCCTACCTGCAGCCGGGGCAAAGTGAGCACTACCAGAGTCTGTGCCTGGATAACCTGGAATGGCCCCTGTTTATTATGGCGATATCGCCGGATCGGAGCACCCTGGACGGTTTGCTGGTGGTGTCCCTGGGGACCGAGCGATTACCGGTGGAACTGGAGAGCTATCTGGAAATCATCTCGGATATGCTGGCCAATGCGCTGGGCAAGATCTGGCTGATGGAAGCGCTCTCTGAAAAAGCCGCAAAGGATCGTTCGGAGAGGGAGAAGCTCGAGGGCGAGCTGAACATTGCCAAGGAAATCCAGGCCGCCATGATCCCGGGGGGCGGCCAATACGGGCGGATTAACCAGGGCTGGGATATCCGTGCGCGGCTTCGACCGGCCAGAGCCGTGGGCGGTGATTTCTTCAGCGATATCACCCTTCCTGACGGTCGGGTCCTGGTCGCGGTCGGCGATGTGTCCGACAAGGGAGTGCCGGCGGCGCTGTTCATGTCAAAGGTGGTGACGATTCTCAACTTCCTGACCAGGGAATTGCTGGACCTGTCCTCGATCATGGCCCGGTTGAACGATGAATTGGTGGTCGGTAACGACAATTGTATGTTTGCCACCCTGATTGGGGTGGTATTGGATACCCGTACCGGCCAAATGGAATATTGCAGTGCCGGACATTGTGCGCCGCTGGTGGTGCGACAGGGCATATCCCCTGCCTTTCTGGCGGAAGAGCACGGTCCACCAGTGGGGCTTTATGAAGAGGCGGAGTTCCCGTCTCACCGCATGTCGCTGCCGGCCGAGTCCAGCCTGGTGCTGTACAGCGACGGCGTGACCGAAGCCCTGAATGCCGCTGGGGAAGTGTTTGGTGAGGATCGACTGGCAGAACTGGCTCGTCTTCTGGTCGGCCAGCAGGGCAACCTGGTGGAGAGCATCGATACCATGGTGCGGGCCTATGCCGGAGCATCGCCTCAATCTGATGATCTGACTATTATGGTGGTAAGCAAGCGGCAATGAAGGGCCCACAAGCATGAGCAGTCGAATTGAGGTGGATGTCCAGCAAAGCCTGGACGGGGTGTTGGCCTGGTTGAGTGGCCGCCTTCAGGAGCTCGGGGTGGCGTCGTCGCTGGTCCACGACTGCAAAGTGATTGTCGACGAGTACGTGGCCAACCTGAACTGTCACGGTCGCGGACCATCCGCCTTGCAGGTTTGCTCGTTGGAGGTGCTTCGCGAAGCCGATGATCTGGTCCTGCGATTCCAGGACGACGGAGCCCGCTTCGATCCCACCAGTCATGATGCCACCATCGGGGAACGCGGCATTGACGACCGCCCGGTAGGTGGATTGGGGATTCTGTTAATCAAGGAGCTGTCAGACGGCCTGGATTACCGTTATTGCGAGGGTCACAACTGTCTCGACATCAAGATTCATCTCACCAGAGGGAATTAAATGCCACTCGAAATTTCTGTTACCAAGGCGGATAAACAGACCGTGAAAGTGCTTCTGTCTGGCTCGCTGGACAGCCAGACCGCGCCCGATCTGGAGCGGGAGCTGGCGCATCGAGTCAGCGAAGAGACCCGCGCCCTGGCCATTGATATGAGCGACTTGGCCTTCATCAGCTCTGCAGGACTCCGCATTATCTTCAAGAACATCAAAACATTGAAGCGACAGGGCGGCAAGCTGAGTGTTTCCGGAATGTCACCCAGCATCCGTAAGGTTTTCGAGATCGTCAAGGTGATGCCGGACCTGACAGTGTTCTCCGATGAGGGCGAAATGGATGAGTACCTGGCCGCGATCCAGGAACGGTATCGCGACGCCTGACCCCCCCCTGAGGTCCAGGGGGCCAGGCTCGGTCCACTCAGAAAGCGGCGTTTAACCGGATGGCCCCGGGCAAGCTGATGAATTCATCGTCGGCGTAGTACAGGGGCACCAGGTCCAGCGTCAGGCGATTGTTGTAGATCCAGCGAACTCCGACAACCACCGTATTGTCGGTATCGTCCTCGGTGGTGATCACCGCCTCCACCATGGGGCTGAAACGGCCTACCTCGGTATCTGCCAGGGTGAACTCGGCTCCGAGCCCCAACTCGAAGAAGGTGTCGTCGCGGTCGTCGTCGGCAACGATGATCTGGGGCTGGCCGGTGACGCGCAGGGGCTCAATGTCCATGGTGGCGGCGGCGCCAAACAGCACATTGGTATAGTCCTGGCCGGTATTGCCGTTCTCGTCCTCGGAGTCAATGTGGGCGATACCCGCCAAGGCGGACCAGTTGAGCGTGCCGGCTTCGCCAACGGAGAGGTCCGGCAGGCCGTATTTGAGGATGGCCTCGTTGGTTGAGCTGTCGCTCAGGTCGGCGTTGAAGATGATCTCGGCCCCGGGCACCCCCAGCCGTATTCCACCGCCGGTATTCAAGTCGCCGGTTCCCGTGAACAGATCGACGGACGCGTTGCCCGAGCCGGACAGGTAGCCGTGCTCCAGCAGGAATCCCCGTGTGGGTTCGCGAACGGTCTGCTGTTGGGCGTCCTGGGCCAACAGCGGGGTGGCGAGTGACGAAACAAGGGTAAATACGAGCGTTGCTGCGATGCGGGTTGTCATAGCTAACCTCCTGTTGTGCATAAGACAAATCGATTGAAACCGCAGCCCATTGTCCCCCAGGGCCGTCCCAGCTGCCTGTGACCCAATCGACAGTTCTTCGTGTGGTCACGGGGCCGGCAGGCGACGTCGTTGAGCCTTGTCAAGGATCCCGGCCCTGAGGAGGCCTGATCCGCAGCCGGGCCTGTACTACCGGCCAAGGCTGTTATGGAATTCAAGGTAGTGCCGGGTCACCAGATCCGGCGCCTCAACCTGCGGGTAATGACCGATGCCCGGCAACAGGGTGACGTCGGGGTCCAGGATCAGTTGCCGGTAACGTTCAGCCATATGTTCGCCGGAGATTGGGTCGAGGGGGCCGTTGATGAGCTTGACCGGAACCTCGGTATCCAGCAGCGCCCCTACCCAGCGTTCGCGGAACTTCTGACGCTGCGGCATGTAATGAATCAGCTTGTGCATCACGCCGACACCGTCGTTGCGTGTGATTAGCTCCCAGAATACCTCCACTTCTTCGTCACTTGGCGGGGTGTCCGGGCCGAAAATGTTGGCCAAGCTATCGGCAAGCTTGCGTTTGCTGGTCAGACGGGCAATCAGAAAACCCACCGGCGATAACAGCAGTTTCTGCAGTAGCAGCGGTTGATGGCTTTCCGGGAAAATGCCGCCGTTGAGCAGGCAGGCGCTCATGATCCTCAGCGATGAATCGTCCTCCCGCTCACCGGTGCGCCGTTCCAGATCCCGTGCAATCAGCTCCTGCGCGACGGTATCGCCATAGTCATGGGCCAGAATGTGATACTCGCCAACCCGCTGTTTCCGCAACCAGGTCTCGATCAGAGTGGCCTGGTCTTGAATGAGATAGGTGAAGTCCTTGGGCTTTGCCGAATCGCCGAAACCGATCATGTCCACGGCATAGAGTGAAAACCGGGCCTCCAGCTTTGGCCAGATCTTGCTCCAATCCCACGAGGAGGTGGGGAAACCGTGGATCAGCACCACGGCTGGACCTTTCGGGTTCCCTCCGGTACGGGTGAATACGGGCATGCCCTGAAACTCAAAGGTGCTGCCTGCCTGTCGCCACTGTTCCAAGTTGATCATAACCGAGCCATCGGAAATTGCATTGCTTCTAAAAGTAGACTATTCCCGGTCGTTGCAAATGGTCAATGGTCGTATTTTCTGTACGTCGGTTGTGGTCAGTGGACTTCCGGTGGTCTCTCGTGGCTGGAATTTTCCGTGACAGATCCTGTCCTTAATTATTGCTGGTTACAGCATGGGCGCGGGCCGGGAAATGCTGGCGGTCCGTTGTTGCGGTGGTCACTGACTGAATGGTTGAACGGGGGACATATGGTGGAACGACCGACATTTCATAGCCTGTTGGCCGCCTCCCTGGTGACCGGGCTGTTCCTGTCATTGCAAACGTCAGCCCACCACGGCTGGGGCTGGGCGATGGATGAAGAGTTCCAGCTGACTGGCACCATTATCGGGGTTCGCCTCGGCAACCCCCACGGCGAGGTCACGATAGAGTCCGTCGGTGAGCGCTGGCTGATCGAGGTGGGGCAGCCATGGCGGAACATGCGGGCGGGGCTTTCCGATGACCTCCTCCAGGAGGGGACCCTGGTCACCGTCCACGGACATCGTTCAGCGCGGGAAGGCGAGCGGGTCATGAAGGCGGAGCGGGTGGTGATACATGGCAAGGAATATGTGCTGTACCCGGATCGGGAGTCGTGAGTGACCACCATGTACGTGGACGGGCTTGCGGCGCTTGAAACCACGGAGCTGGCTGTGGCGAATAATCGAGTATTTCTCAGACCGCTGACTTTGGGGCAGGGGCACCAGCGAACCTCGTCATTGCCGCCATCTGTTGCTAAGGTTGTGCGGTCAAGTCATAGAAGGAAGTCGTGTGTGAGCTGGATGCAATTCACTCTCGAGGCCATGGACAGGTTGGGGTGGCCCCTGGCCCTGTTGTTGGGCCTGTTGTTGATACGTAAGCCCCTGGGACGACTGATCCCACTGGCGAAGCGGCTCAAGATTCAGGGGTTGGAACTGGAATTCCATCAGGAACTGCAGGAGGCCTCCCTGAAGGCTAGAGCGGCCTTCCCGGAGCTGCAGGCCGACCGGAAATGTTTGCTCCTCTTGAGTGCCGACAAGTTGCCCAATGCCTCGGTGTTGGAGGCCTGGGGCGCGGTGGACGAGGCCGCAGAGGCGGTGATCCGGCAGCGCGGATTGCCGGTGGATCTGGACTCTGAAACCCGATACAAAGACATCGAGACGGTACTGGTGGAACACAACCTGATCAATACCCGCAAGGGCAAGCTGTTTGCCGAACTGCGCCAGCTCCGCAACAAGGTGGCCCATGCCCCCGGGTTTGTGGTGGGGAAGGCGGAGGCCATGCAATACATTGAACTGTGCTTCCGGTTGGTCGACCACCTGGAGCAACTACGGGCCCAAGGGCCGGAGCGGGTAGGTCATGGCACCGCCGGAATCGCTTGACGAACTGCTGAAGCGGGTGCGGCAATGCACCCTCTGTGCTGCGGAGTTGCCGTTGGAACCCCGGCCGGTGGTCCAGGCCAGTGAGAGCGCCCGGATTCTGGTGGTGGGGCAGGCACCTGGGCGGCGGGTTCATGAAACCGGGCTGCCCTTCAACGACCCCAGCGGCGACCGACTCCGGGACTGGATGGGCGTTAGCCGCGACACCTTCTACGATGAGCAGCAGCTCGCGATTCTGCCCATGGGGTTCTGTTATCCCGGTACCGGCAAGTCCGGCGACCTGCCACCGCGCCCCGAATGCGCGCCTGCCTGGCGGGAGGAGCTGCTGGCCAGGCTGCCCAATATCCGTTTCACCCTCGCCATCGGCCAGTACGCCCAGGCCTACCACATCCCCGGGCCGAGGCGGTCAGTGACCGAGACCGTTCGCCACTGGTCCGACTGCTGGCCGGAGCTGGTGCCCCTGCCACACCCCAGTCCCCGCAACAACCTGTGGCTGCGTCGTAACCCCTGGTTCGAAGACGAGGTGGTGCCGGCAATTCGCCAGCGGGTGTCAGAACTGCTGACTGGTTTCGGGCCCTGAGTGACGATGAATCGCGCCCGGCGATTCGGGTGGCAACCAGCGGAATCCGCTGGATCTATTACACTTCGAGTGTCCCTTAACACAAGTTACCCATCCATCCTTATGCCAAGCGAGGGAATGTCATGTCTGAACAGTTCATCAAATCCAGGGCCGCCGTTGCCTGGGCGCCCAATCAGCCCATGACCATCGAAGAAGTGGACGTGATGCTGCCCCGCGCGGGAGAAGTCCTGGTGCGAATCGAGGCTAGCGGGGTCTGTCACACCGATGCCTTTACCCTGTCCGGAGAGGACCCGGAAGGAAACTTTCCCGCCATCCTGGGGCATGAAGGTGGTGGCATCGTGGAGCAGGTGGGCGAGGGTGTCTCCAGTGTGAAACCGGGGGACCATGTCATTCCGCTTTACACCCCGGAATGTGGCGAGTGCAAGTTCTGCCTGTCCGGCAAGACCAACCTGTGCCAGAAAATCCGGGAAACCCAGGGCAAGGGCCTGATGCCGGACGGCACCACCCGGTTCTACAAGGATGGCCAGCCGATCTATCACTACATGGGGTGTTCCACCTTCTCTGAGTATACGGTGCTGCCGGAAATCTCCCTGGCCAAGGTCAACCCTGAGGCGCCCCTGAAGGAGGTCTGCCTGCTGGGCTGTGGCGTAACCACCGGGATGGGCGCGGTGATGAACACCGCCAAGGTGGAGGAAGGGGCAACCGTTGCCATCTTCGGTCTTGGCGGCATCGGATTGTCGGCGGTGATCGGCGCCACCATGGCCAAGGCCAGCCGTATCATCGGTATTGATATCAATGAGGACAAATTTGAACTTGCCAGGAAACTCGGCGCCACCGAGTGCATCAACCCCAAGGACCACGACAAGCCGATCCAGGAAGTCATCGTCGAGTTGACTGACGGCGGTGTGGACTACTCCTTTGAATGCATCGGCAACGTCAACGTCATGCGCTCGGCGCTGGAGTGCTGCCACAAGGGGTGGGGCGAGTCGGTGATCATTGGTGTGGCCGGGGCGGGGCAGGAGATTTCCACCCGACCGTTCCAGTTGGTCACAGGCCGGGTGTGGCGCGGTACCGCCTTTGGCGGCGTTAAGGGCCGCACCGAGCTGCCGGACTACGTCGAACGCTACCTGGCGGGAGAGTTCCGACTGGACGATTTCATCACCCACACCATGGGGCTGGGGGAGATCAATCAGGCCTTTGACCTGATGCATGAAGGCAAGAGTATCCGAAGTGTGATTCACTTCGACCGGTGAAGGATAGGGCCAAGCGGAGAGGCGATGATGAGCGAATCAGCAGCGGGCATGGAATGCATCAGTGAGAGTAAAAGCTTTGGAGGGTGGCACAAGCAGTATCGGCATGTTTCCAGTGTGCTGAACTGCCCCATGCGGTTTGCCCTGTACCTGCCTCCCGACGCCATGCTGGGGGAGAAGGTCCCGGTGCTGTATTGGCTCTCGGGGCTCACCTGCACGGATGAGAACTTCATGCAGAAGGCGGGAGCCCAGCGCCTGGCTGCCGATCTGGGTATGGCCATTGTGGCAGCGGACACCAGCCCCCGGGGTGAGGAGGTGCCGGACGACCCGGAAGGGGCCTATGACCTGGGCCTCGGGGCGGGCTTCTATGTCAACGCCACCGAGGAGCCCTGGCGGGCGCATTACCGGATGTATGACTATGTAGTGGATGAATTGCCAGCGCTGATCGAATCGCACTTCCCGGTGAGCCATCACCGTGCCATCAGCGGCCACTCCATGGGTGGTCATGGTGCCCTGGTGATTGCCCTGCGTAATCCCGACCGCTATGCCTCGGTCTCTGCCTTCAGTCCCATCTGCAACCCGGTGAACTGCCCCTGGGGGCGGAAGGCTTTCGGCGCCTATCTGGGCCAGGACCGTAGCGGCTGGGCGTCGTATGACGCGAGCCTGCTGATGGCCGACGCCGCGGAACCGGTGCCGACGCTGGTAGACCAGGGGCTGGCGGATGAGTTTTTGGAGCGGGAGCTCAGGCCCCACACCCTGGAATCGGCTGCGGCTGCAAGCCGTTTTCCGCTGACCCTGCGCCGCCACGAAGGTTACGACCACAGCTATTATTTCATCGCCAGCTATATCGATGACCATCTGCGGTTTCATGCCGACCATCTGGGGTTGTGACGGATGGCCGGCATCGAGCACGAAACCATGGAGATCCGATCCTACCGCGCTGCGGAGTTGCATGAGCTGATTAAGCTGTTCGAGGCGTCGGTTTCGGAGCTGACGCAGGCATATTACACCGAACCGCAGCGTCGGGCCTGGCTATCTTCCGTCGACAATACCGGGCTCTGGCAACAGCGACTTTCCGCCGGTGAAACCCTGGTGGCCGAGAACTCAGGTTTCCTGATGGGGTTTATCAGCTTCACGGACCAGGGTCACATCGACCTGCTGTTCACCCACCCCCAGTGCGCACGCCTTGGCGTTGCGACCCGGTTGTACCAACAGGCTGAACGAAGGTTGTTCAGTCGTGGTGTGCGGCGTCTCCATACGGAGGCGAGCCGTGTCGCTCGGTCGTTCTTTACGGCCATGGGATTCGGGGTGACTGAGACGGAGGTTGTCGAACAAAAAGGCGTCTTGCTCGAGCGTTTTCGGATGGAAAAATTTTTCCGGGAGAAGGAGGAAGGAAGTTGTAACTCTCTCGGGCCGATTCTAAACTCCAGTTAACTATTCCGGCAAGGGCGCGGATCTGGATAATCGCGCAGCGCATCAACGTTTGAACTTCTTGCTCACCGTATACACACAAAGGATTTGTACGGACTCTGATGACCCCCAAGGATTACCGTTATCAGGTTTTTGATACCCTGGAAGACCTGGTTGCTTTAAGGCCGGACTGGGATCGCCTCTATTCCCGAATACCAGAGCCAGCCTTCTACCACGACTGGCGTTGGTACCACAGCCTGTTCCGGTTTCTGATCACCGACATCTCCTTTGTCTGCCTCTACTGGCGGCAGGAATTAATTGGCGTTGTCCCACTGACTGTGGGGCAGAGGACCCGTGTGCTTGAACTGCCAGTGTGCAAGTACACCGACCTGGCCGATATCCTGCTCCATCCCGAGCATTGCAACAAACAGGTCCTGGCAGTGCTTCTCGCCGGTGTTCGCAGGCACTTTGGCCCCTGGAGCAGCATCGTCTTCCACCGCATCAGACCGGATTCGGGGGCGTATGCGCTGGTGCGGTTGCGTTCGGGCTTTACCCGTATCGACGTCGTTCGAAGAAACACCTTTTTCAAGACCCGGAATGAGCAGGATCTGACCGCGTTATCGAAAAAACACCTCAAGAATATCAACCGCTTTGAACGCAGGCTCCTCAAGGAGAATGGAAACCTGGAGTATGAGTACCAGAACGTTTCAGAGGACGGAATCGAAGCGTTCCTGGACATCGAGAACAGTGGCTGGAAAGGCGAGGCTGGCACTCAATCCAGTATCCTTTCCGAACCCTTGGCCGCTGCATTCTTCCGGAACGTGGCCCGTGCCTTTACCGAGACCGGGCAGTTGCTGCTGAGTTTTGCCCAGGTTAATGGCCGGCGGATTTCCGGGCAGTTCGGCATTCTGGCCGGTGACAGGCATTATCTCCTTAAAATTTCCTATCACCCCGAATACAGCGACTACTCACCGGGTAACCTGCTGTTGAGAAGCACCTTGCAGAAAGCCGCGGAGTTGGCAACCGTGGATGAGGTGAACCTGGTGACAGGCCCACCCTGGGCTGATCGCTGGCACCCGGAAACCCTGACGGTCTATACGGTAACGCTCTACAGTTACTCCCTGAGGGGCTTGTTTGAGTATGGACTGCTTCGGCTCAAGGATGTTATTCGGCTCTTCAGGAACAAATTTCAGACAGGGAAGGCAAATTGATCACTCACTATGGAATGGCAATAAGGTTCGTCATCGCGTGGTTGGCGGCGGGACTCATTTATGCCTGCGGATTGTTCGTTGGTGATTTCGTCCTGGGCAGCAAAGAACTGCTCTACCAGTGGGAATTCGGCTCCAGGCGAGAACTGCTGGCTGAGCTTATCCAGAACTTCTCGATTGTCGGCATCACGAGCTTGCTCGGTCTGTTAGTGACCGCCTGGTTGTACTCACTGAAACCGGCGATTGGACGATTGGGTGTTATCGCAGCCGGGCTGTTGTTTTACATTGCTTCGGGCCAGGCGTTGGTATTGAGCCTGGTCTGGCTCCTGGCGCTCATAGGCGCACTGCTATTGGTGAGGGGGGCTCGGTTATGACGGTGCCAATTCGCGTTGCCGGTCTGGTTATCGTGCTTGCGGCAAGTAGCCCGGCCCTCGCGGCAGACTATTCGTTGCTTATAGGGGGAGGCTCGAACCCGGGGCGGACTCAGTTCTCCATCGAATCCAATGTGATCTGGTTCGAGCGAATCTTTCAGGAGGCGGGGTTTGATCAGACCATAACGTTGTTTGGCAGTGGGGGAGCCAATCCGGTTGAAGTGAACTACCTTGCCGAGGACACGGAGTCATCAGCGTACGCGTCTTTGGCGTTGGTATTCGACAGTGTTGAGAAAAATCGACTGCGTTTTCGGCCGAGTGAGGTGACCAACGCCGCCCCGCGCCCGCTAACGCAGGAGACGCTTGGCAGTGAGCTGGATCAACTGGCATCCAGCATGGGCGAGGACGATAGCCTGTTGCTGACTTACAGCGGACACGGTGGCCGGGGGGGCAGTCCGGGATCGAACTATCTCTATCTCTGGCACAACACCGACATGTCGGCCGAAGAGATGCAATCGCACCTGCTGGAAGCCGATCCCGGGGCCACGGTGCGTTTTGTGCTGCCCCAGTGTTTCTCCGGCGGTTTTTCTGCTATGCCCTTTCAGAACCTGGATTTTCAGGAAGGGCTCGCCAAGGGCCCAATGATGTGTGGCTTCACTTCTGTGGCTGAAAACCAGCTGTCTGAGGGGTGTACGGCGAGTGTAAATACCGATGATTACCGTGATTATGCTTCCTTCCTGTTCGGTGCCGTCTCCGGCGAGTCTCGTGATGGTACCCCAATGAGGATTCAGGCGGATACCAACGGAGATACCCAGGTGTCGCTCAGGGAGGCCCATCTGTACACGGTCGGGCACGTGCACAGTACGGATGTTCCCCGCTCGACCAGTGAAGAGTTTCTGTTGGCCATGGAGCCTTGGACCCAGCGCTGGGCCTCCTACCAGTCTGCCGGTATCGACAACGAGTTTACCGAAGTGGTACAGGCGCTCGCCGGGGATTTCGACAGTGTTGTTGGCACCCGCGAATTTCTCATGGAGATCAGTCGCAGGCTCCGGGAGCATGCCAGTACAGTCGCGGCCGCCGAGCAGAAAAAACAGGCAACCAGGGAACAAATCAAAGACTTGCAGCGATCGCTCCGAAGCGAACTCCTGATTGTCTGGCCCCAGTTGGCTTCGCCCTACACCGAAGCCTATCAGCAGCTGATTCAAACCAAATTGGACGATATCGCTTCGTGGCTGGCAGAGCGCCAAGATTTCCGCAGGCTGAGGACACTACACCAGGATTACAGTGAGCAGGTTACGGAACTTATTGACCTGCAGCGAGAGCTTGCCGGTTTTCACCGTATCCAGCGTTTGCTGAAGCTGAGCCGGCTGCACGAGTACGTAATTCGCAAAGGCGATAAACAGGTGCGGGAAACCTACCTTGCCCTTCGGAGTTGCGAGGACTGGACGTTGCCAGGGGCTGTGGAGTGAGGCGTCGAAAAAGAGCGGGGCTGGCCAACCCCGCTCATGGCTGCCGCCAGAGCTGAGCCCGCCGTACGATTGCGTTGATCAATCGGTCGCTCCAGGCGAGTAAGCTTCGCTTGAGATACGGAATGCGGCTGATCAGGAACTGGGATTTGGATATTCGGACCTCCAGGGTTTCCCCCTGAACGTGTGACAGCAATTGACACAGAGCGTTGGCGACCTTGAAGTACACCGGCCGTTTGTACAGAAAAAGTTCACCGTAGCTCAGGTCGTCCGCATTTCTCACAAACTCTGCAAAGTCGATGGTGTGGGCATTGTCCCGGTTGGCGGCCCAGCTCCGGATAAGCTCGTTGTAATCTCCAAAACGCTGAGACAATGCCGTAAACCCGGCGTTGCCGTAATCGGTCTGTGGTGGAAGGAGAAATACCAGGGTTTTGGTGGCCAGTTTACGGTCGACTTCCTCCAGCCAATGTTGCAACAGGTCCTGGGAGAGCAGTCCCTGGGTTTCGAAGGTGTCACCGAACCAGCGCTGAAAGCCCTCATCAAGTTGTGGATGACCGGAGTTAACCAGCTCCTCAAAGATGGAGACATCGGTCAAATCACCAAGGCCCGGTGGCCCGGGGATCAGGCATGCACTCTTCCTGTGCCGGTAAAACAGTGACAGAAAATCGTTAACCGGGTTGAAAATCACAATATCGGATTCGGGCACCTCGGTCTCAAGTGCCTCCCCATGAAAAAACGGCAGTCGATAGAGGTCGTCTAACGGTGGGCTTCCGTCGGCCGTCATCGCTAGCATCAGCCAGGCCAACGATTGTCTCTGAACCTCAAAACCATTGTCTGTAGGGAAGTTGAACTCTTTTTGGATGGTAAAATTCCCGGCCAGATAGGGGATGATCTGGTCATTATTACAGGCACCGCGGATAACGATTCTGGTAGTGTCCGCCTTGCCATCCAGGCTTGCTGGTGTCTCAGTAGGCGCTTGGGTCGCGCCTTCGGTGATCCAGTCCACGTCCAGGTCCTGCAAGCTGGAAGAAACCGGCGGGGCAATGTCCAGCGTCGGTTGTCCCAGTTTTCGATAGAGCCACTGCTCGACGCCCATATTCAGGATTCGGCAGGAAAAGACAAAGTGCTCCAGCCGCCCATCGGCTAGCAGGTAAAAGCCCACCCAGCCGTAATCGGCATACCGGTCCACCACACGAATCGCAGCGGCCTGAACCCCAGGCTGTTGAAGTTGCATACGCAGTTGTTGTTGATCCAGGCGTACTTTCGTGAAATTGAGCTGGTTGGTACGCTCGACCAGTTCGGCAATACGATCCAGATGGGTTAACGGCGTATCGCAGACTTCGATCCTGATATCAGACTGTCGGAGGAAAGCCTCGTTGGTGAGGGAAGACTCGGTCTGGGCCTGCCATTTGGTTTCCAGTTGACGGTATTGCTTCAGGCGGGAGAGAGACGAATCGTCCTTTCCCCGAGCGTGTTCGTGCTGGAACAACGTTTCGATCTGCTCTGGAAGCCCAACCATCAGGCCAGGATTATGGAATTTGGCCTCTTCAAGATTGGCAGCCCGGTCGTCAAGAAACAGGGTGTTCTCGGCGCGAAGGTTCATGCCGGTAAGGATGTCCCTGATCATCTCCCCCTTGGGCGCGAACGCGACCTTATTGAAAACGAATTCGTCGCTGAGTTGCCATTCTTCCAGTTTGGCCTTGACCGCGTCTGTATTGTTCTTCGAGCAAATGGCATTAACGATCCCCCGGCGATTCAGGGTTCGAACCCATTCAATATTTCGTTGAATGGGTTGGACGCCTTCCTCGGATAGGGTGCCCTGCCAGAACGTTTCATCCAGATCCCAGATGACAAGCTTGAGTTTGTTTTCCAAGGTCATGGTAGATCCTATAGGTACTGGTACTTCAGGCTGCCCCGACGCAGGCGTCTCAGCATCAGTAGATGGCGCAGAACGGCGATGGGGGTCAAGCGAGGTCTTAATTCCACAGCGCCCCCACTGGATTGATAGACCAAGGCCAGCAAATTTGCACTGAGCCCGGCTGGTCGGTCATCGCTCGGGGACAATGGTCGGCTCGCGCGATAGGGCAGTAGGCTTCGCCATCCCGAGGGAACTGCGATCTCGAACGGCCAATGGTCCAGATAGCCTACGACCCGAAAGAGAAGATCTGAACTTGCCTGCTGCCAGGGAATTAAAGACTCGAGTTGCTCACGGGTGCGATTGTAGGCCACCGGTGTATCGGAATGACTTGGCTGGGCCCTGGGTTCAGGTGTCCGTCCTGCGCCGATATCCTGGAGCAGACCGACGATCGCTGTCGAGGCGGTCTGGTGAACGGTGCGGACAATTGAGTCTCGGCTGTCCCCTGGCGAGATTGCATAGGGCACTTGCGCCAGGATATCCCCCTGGTCAAGTTGGTTGGTCAGTCGGTGAATGGTGACTGCCGAAGCCTGCTCGCCGGCGATGATCTGCCAGAGAATGGGATTGCCACCTCGATAATCCGGCAATCTGGATGGGTGAATGTTCAGGGCTTCCTTCGCAGGAGCATGGAGAAGGTCATCGGCCAGGATCGGGGCCGCATAACTGACCAGCACGTCGATACGTTGATCTTGGATCTCGTCAGCCAATTCCCGTTGGTGGTCCCGTGAGAACTGCCGGTAAGGAAGGTTTTGTTTATCGGCCCAATCAGCCAGCGACCGGAAGCCCCGGCAATAGGCCAGAAAGCGGCGAAGCAATGCCAGGGGATGCCGAGATTTTTCCGGCCTGGGTGTTGTGCCAACGATCAACGTAAGGTTGGCCTGTTTGTGCAAGGCTTCCACAATAGGGGAATAACTGGCGCTGATGTACGCAACCCTGAGACGTTCCATTTCGATCCCTCTGCCGCTCGATTAGGGAATACGGTTCCTGTGGGTAGGAGTTCCATTCCGATTTCACAGTATAACGCTGCAGGGAGCATCGCTGTAACCGCGACCTGTGTTGCATGTTCGTCCGCTGCAGTTTTTCGAGATGATCACAGGGTCAGTATAGCCCCTGACGCATTGACCAAGCCGAGGATTATGCCACTGTCGAGTGGTGTTGGCTGTGATCGTCTGAATGTTTGCAAACGATGAAAGGGCTGGGCATTGTCCGCTGCTGGCCCCGCGGCAATCGAAGCAAATCGTGTAATCGCGGCTTATCTGGTATTCAATGCTGGGTCAGCAATTGTCCGCCTGGTTGGACGGCTGTCGCTTGATGGTGTCCGTACTGTTGCCAATCTCCATTGCCGAGTGTGATTCAGCGTCAAACAGAGCTCTGAGCTCTTTCCGTGTCTGGGAAAAGTACGCCTGCCAGGCCTTCCAATCCTCAGAAAATTGGTCACTCATGGCTTTGAAGGCATTGGCCTGTTGCTGTGTGAATGATTTCAGATCGTCAAGATCCCGCACTTCCGAGACCTTCCTGGCCTGCTCAATGGCGGCGTCCGCATAGCGCCGGAACATCAATACCTGAAGCTCGGTTGCCTTGGTGAACTGTTCAAACAGGGTTTCATTGAAGCGGGTCGCTTGCTCCACCAGATCTCGGGATATTTCCCCGCAACTGTCGATCAAATCATTATCCATGGCCTCGATTCCATCCTTGGGAGCCTCTGATGAACTCCGGATCTTCACAGCGGTTCACCATCAAGGCGCGACGTTGCAGGAAGGCTGGTTGCCTTTCGAAAAGTTGCAACACCGAGTTGGGATCGCTCGGAAGGTCCCGCTGAGGCGATTCGGAGTTCATCAGAGGCTCCCGGTGCAATAGGTGACTTTGATGCCGAAGGGCACGTGATAGCCCGGATAGAAAGATTGTTACCTAAATTGCGGGAATGAATTTTGACGGGCATCAATTGGGGAAGAGGCTTATGCTTTATTGTATGCAAAGAAAGTGAATCATTGCGAATGAGCACGGTCCCTGATACCCGTTTAGCGGGTTTTTGAAGCTGGTTGGATCAGCAGGGAGGAAGTCTATGAGTGATCGCAAAGCCGAACTGCAGGCACTGAGGGCGGACCTGGTGGTTCGTCTAAAGCGATTTCAGGCCCATCAGCACCGGGAAGACGGTGCAATTAACCGGGATTTCGCCGAACAGGCCATTGAAACCCAGAACGATGAGGTGGTCGACGGGCTCGAAGCGGAGTCCCGTGCGGAGCTTGCCCAGGTCAATCGCGCCCTTGAGCGGATTGAGGCGGGCGAGGGTGAAGACTGCGAGCGTTGCGGTGAACCCATTGATCCACGACGACTCCAAATCCTGCCCTATACCACCCTTTGCGTAAAATGCGCCGATTCCCGCTAACACGCCAGGCCTGAACGGGATGTCTGATGCCCCTGTTGTTTTCCGCACCACCGGACTGACCAAGGTCTATGATCAGGGAGAGATTCAGGTGCAGGCCCTCAGGGGGGTGGATCTGGACCTGTATGGCGGTGAGCTGGTGGTGCTGTTGGGGGCGTCCGGCTCCGGCAAGTCGACACTGCTTAATATCCTGGGCGGGCTTGATGTGGCCACGCAGGGGGAGGTGCGGTTTCGGGACCTGACCCTGACCGGCGCGGATGACCGGACGCTGACCCGTTACCGCCGGGATTACGTTGGCTTTGTGTTTCAGTTTTACAACCTGATTCCGAGCCTGACGGCGCGGGAGAATGTTGCTGCGGTTACCGAAATAGCCCGATCCCCAATGTCTCCGGAGGAGGCCCTGGCCCTGGTGGGCCTGGCGGAGCGTCTGGACCATTTTCCGGCTCAGCTGTCCGGGGGTGAGCAGCAGCGGGTGGCGATTGCCCGGGCGATCGCGAAACGGCCCGAGGTATTGCTGTGCGACGAGCCAACCGGTGCCCTGGATTCCACCACTGGCATACTGGTGCTGGCTGCCCTGGACAAGGCAAACCGGGAGACCGGCACCACCACGGTCATCATCACCCATAACGCCGCCATTGCGGCCATGGCCGACCGGGTGGTGCGGTTGTCCGACGGCCTTATTGGTGGGGATTACCGCAATGATCAACGGGCGGACCCACAGACCCTGAGCTGGTAGAGCTTCGATGCCCAGCGGGCGCCTATGCCCGGGTTCGCGTTTCCGGGGGAGCGACGGGAAGGATCTGCCGGGCTGCGAAACCTCTTCGGTCGGATTTTTGACCCGAACGTTTCCAGCCAAGGAGGGAAGCATGGCAAGGGGGGTTGCTGTCGATGGGGCCTTCCTCGGTGCCATCCTGCATGTGGATGCGCCTGAGAACGGTCCGGTGCCTCCGTTCGCGAAGCCTGAACGGGCTCATTGCACGTGGATACGATCCGGTAGAGCCGGTGGGTGAGTGTCATGTCGGTGCTCCACACCAAACTCCGTCGGGAACTGTGGCAGATGCGCAGCCAGGTGCTCGCCATCGCCCTGGTGATTGCTGGCGGGGTGGCGGTCAGCCTGATGTCGGTGGTCAACCACTCCTCATTACTGGCGACCAGGGCCCAGTATTACGAGGACTATGCGTTTGCCGAAGTCTTTGCATCCCTGAAGCGGGCTCCCCGCCATGTGGCTCAGCGCATTGCGGAGGTATCGGGGGTGGCGCGAGTCCGGGATCGGGTGGAGGGGTTGGCAAAGCTGGAGGTGCCCGGCTTTGCCGATCCCGTGTCTGCTCAACTGATGTCATTACCGGACCGGCCCTTGCCACGGCTAAACCAGCTGTATCTGCTGCAGGGGCGCTTGCCTGCCGGTGAGCGAAACGATGAGGTCGCCGTCATTGGGAGCTTCGCGGATGCCCATGACCTGAAGCCGGGCGATCCGTTGCGGGCCGTCATCAATGGTCGCTGGCAGGTGTTGCAAGTGGTGGGGGTGGTGGAATCGCCGGAGTTCATCTATGTGCTGCCTCCGGGCGGGATCCTGCCGGACTACCAGCGATTTGGTGTGCTCTGGATGACGCGCGATGGGCTGGCCGCCGCCATGGACATGAAGGGGGCCTTCAACAGTGTGGTACTCACCGTCGAGCCCGGTCACTCAGTGGCGGATGTGATTGACCGGCTGGACCGGGTGCTGGACCCGTATGGGGGGACTGGCGGGATAGGCCGGGAGCACCAGCTGTCTCACCGCTTCCTGGACGATGAACTCAAGCAGCTGAGAACCATGGCCATCGTGTTCCCGGTCATTTTCATGGTGGTGGCCATGTTCCTGTTGCATGTGGTCATTGGCCGCCTGATTGCCACCCAGCGGGACATTGTCGCGGTGCTCAAGGCCTATGGTTACAGCAACCGGGCCATCGGCTGGCACTACCTTCAATTCACGCTGGTGATCGCCCTGGTGGGCCTGGGGCTCGGGGCTGCGGCCGGGCTCTGGTTGGGGCGGGGGCTGGGTGAGCTTTACATGGAATACTACCGGTTTCCGCAACTGCGTTTCTACATCAACGCCTGGTGGTTTCCGGTGCTGGCGCTCCTGACGTTTTCTGTGGCTGGGCTGGGCGGGTGGCGTTCGATCCGGCGGGCCGCGCTGTTACCACCGGCTGAGGCCATGCGCCCGGAGGGGCCCGCTCGATTCCGCGTTGGTCTGCTGGAGCGGTGGTTGCTCCCCATAGGTTTTTCCCAACCATCCCGAATGATTGTCCGACAAATTGCCCGGCGTCCGTTACGCACCGGCCTGTCGATGCTGGGGGTGGCCCTGGCAACGGCCATTGTCATGGTCGGCAGCTTTCAGTTTGATTCGGTGGCGCTAATGGTTCATGCCCAGTTTGTGCGGGTCCAGCAGCAGGATGTCGGGCTGGTACTGACTGATCCGGTGAACGCGTCGGCAATATATGAATTACGCCGGCAACCGGGCATTGCTTATGCTGAGGGCCGTCGAACCGTCGCGGTGGAACTGATTCACGGTCATCGCCAATGGCGCACGGCGCTGTCCGGACTGCCCGAGCAGGCGGCCCTTCAGCATGTTATCGACGCAGATCTGGCGCCGGTGGTGTTGCCCCGGGCAGGCGTGCTGTTAACGGATTTTCTGGCGCAGGGGCTCGCGGTGGCTCCAGGTGACTGGTTGACCGTTCAGGTACTGGAGGGACAAAGGCAGCGGGCGAAGGTCCAGGTTGCCGGTGTGACCAGTGAGTTTCTGGGGGTTGGCGCCTATATGACGTTGCCCGCATTGAATCGGTTGCTACACGAGGGACCCGTTGTCGATCAGGCGCTGGTGAACCTCAACGAGGGGATGGCCGATGGTGTTTACCAGCGGTTTCGCGCCATGCCGGGCGTAGCGGCGGTCAATATTCGCCAGGCGATGCTGGACAGCTTCTACGATACCCTGGCCAAGACCTTTCTGACCTTCACGTTTTTCAATGCCTTGCTGGGCGGTATTATCGCCTTTGGCGTTATCTACAACTTGGTGCGCATCTCACTGGCGGAAAAGGGCCGAGAGCTGGCGAGCATGCGTGTACTGGGCTACAGCTGTCGGGAAGTGGCGCACGTGCTGCTGGGGGAACTGGCACTGATACTGGTGTTGGGCATCCCGCTTGGCTGGCTGATCGGGCAGGGACTGTCTGCGGCGTTGGTCACAGCCCTGCAGACGGAGCTTTACCGGGTTCCGCTGATCATCACCAGCCAGACACTGGCGGCGTCAGCATCGGTGGTACTGTTGTCGGCGGTGGGCTCGGGTTATGTTGCCTGGCGTCGATTGGCGCGTCTGGATCTGGTAGCGGTGTTGAAGACCAGGGAGTAACCGGGCAGCGGTAGGAGGCATAGATGAAACTGGGCGGTCGGTGGGCATTCTGGAGTGTCTTCGCGATACTGGTGGTGTTGGCCCTGGCGGCGGCATTACGGCCGGAACCGGTATGGGTGGAGCTGGCTCAGGTTACCCGTGGGCCCTTGAGCGTCACCATCGTCGAGGAGGGCAAGACTCGGGTGAAAGATCGTTACATCGTGTCCTCGCCGGTGGCCGGCTATCTGCATCGGATCGAGTTGGATGTCGGCGACCCGGTGGAACCCAGCCAGCTACTGGCAGAGCTCGAGCCGGTGCCGGTCAGTGTGCTCGATGCCCGCAGCCGGGCGGAAGCGGCGGCGAGGGTGGAAGCTGCCCGGGCCTCACTGGCCTCGGCCCGGCAAACGGTACGGGCCGCCCAGGCGGATGCGCAGTTCACGCGTCAGGATCACCAGCGTCTGTTGCAGCTCAGCGAATCCGGCTTTGTCTCCAGTGAACGTTTGCAGCAGGCCCAGGCAGTCGCCTCACGCGCCGACGCCCTGTTACGCTCCGCCAGGTTCAACGAGGAAGTGGCCGCCCATGAGCTGGCCGCTGCCCGAACCCGACTGGAAATATCCGGGGCCAGCCCCGATGGGGGGCCGCCGATGGAACAGGTTCTGATCCGTTCGCCGGTGCGGGGTTCCATCCTGGGGGTGCTGCGGGAGAACGAAGGGGTGGTGCAGGCCGGAACCCCAATCCTTGAGGTGGGCGATCCAGGGGCCCTGGAGGTGGTGGTGGAAGTGCTCAGCTACGATGCGGTCAAGTTGCGGCCGGCTTTGCCGGTGCGCCTGCATGGCTGGGGTGGCCCGGAACTGGAGGCCCGGGTGCGGCGAATCGAGCCGGTGGGATTTGAAGACATCTCCGCGCTGGGGGTGGAAGAGCAGAGGGTTCGGGTGATTGTCGACCTTCACTCGCCACAGGAAGACTGGGCGACGTTGGGTGATGGGTATCGGATCGACGCCGAGTTCGTTCTGTGGCAGGGGGACGACCAGCTCCAGCTACCGGCCTCGGCCCTTTTCACCGAAGCTGCTGATCATCAAGTATTCGTGGTCGAGGATGGCGTAGCCCGGATTCGGCCGGTGACTGCCGGCCCCAGCAACGGGCTGTTCACGGTGATTGAGCAAGGGCTGAAACCCGGGCAGTGGGTGGTGCGGCACCCGGACCGGCAGTTGAACGATGGCGACAGGGTCCGGGAGCGATAAGCTATGGAGCGCGGCGGCGTGCGGAAGGGAAGGGCGACCATGAGGTATCTATGGGTGGTGGTTTTCTTGTCGGTACTGATCTGGTCCGGCATCCAGCCCAAGGACCGGGCAACCTGGTTGCTCGAAGTGTTACCGGCGATCATCGGCTTCGTCGTGTTGGCAGCGAACTATCGTCGTTTCCCGTTGACCCCGTTGGTTTATCAACTGATTCTCGTGCACGCCATCATCCTGATGGTGGGCGGCCACTACACCTACGCTGAAGTACCCCTGTTCGATGTGATTCGGGATCTCACCGGCGGCGATCGGAATAACTACGATAAGCTGGGCCATTTTGCCCAGGGTTTTGTGCCTGCGCTGATTGCCCGGGAAGTGGTGCTGCGACTCGGGGTCTTCCAGAGCCGTGCCTGGGCTCATTTCTTCATTGTCTGCCTCTGTCTCGCCCTGAGCGCGTTCTATGAATTGATCGAGTGGTGGGTGGCCCTGGCCAGTAAGGAAGCGGCCGATGCTTTCCTCGGCACCCAGGGCTATGTCTGGGATACCCAATCCGACATGGCTTTTGCGTTGGCCGGTGCAATACTGGCGTTGCTGGTGCTGTCCCGTATCCACAACCGTCAGCTCGTTGCGTTGTAGAGTTTTGCGTTGAACCAGTTCTCACATTCTGGCCTCACGGCCCCTTATGCCGGGGTAGATTTGAGGCACAGTTATCTTTCAGCATCCAGGTTATCCGGTATCGTACCGTAACAGGATGTAACCGGACGTATTCGGGCTGGCGAATAGCCGGGACTGGTGAAGAACAATAAGCGCCCAGGCAATCGACCCAATCCATTCACCTTGGAACAACAACCAGATAGGAACCCGTTTAATCATGCTGCTGGTGCTGGCTGGATCCATCATGACCTTTGCAATGGTGCAGGAGGCCACCGTCGTCGAACCGCATGAACGGGGTGTGGTGATCATCGAACAGGATGTGGATGCCAGCCCGATCGACTTGCGCACTGATGTGGTCGTTGAGCCGCTGGTGGAGCAGCGCTACCGGAACATCGTCCGCCAGGCTTACGACTACAGCTGTGGCAGTGCGGCCCTGACCACCGTGCTGGCCTACTACCTGGGGCGAAACCTGACCGAGCGCCAGGTGATGGAGGGGTTGCTTCACTACGGGGAGAGTGAGCGGATTGTCGAGCGCCGGGCCTTCTCCATGCTCGACATGAAGCGGCTGGTCACCGCACTGGGGTATCCGTCAGGGGGGTTCCGCGCCACCATTGACGACCTGGTTGATCTGGACCATCCGGCCATCGTTCCGATTCACCATGCGGGGTTCAAACACTTCGTGGTGCTGCGGACCATTCGGGATGGTCGGGTGTACCTTGCCGATCCCTCGGTGGGAAACATTTCGTTCACCCTCAGCCAGTTTGAGGAGAAGTGGGACGATAACGTTCTGTTCATTGTGTTCCCGGGCAGCGAGCAGCCGTTCGACGCCCTGGAACTTAAAGAGGAGGACCTGCGCTTTGTGGACGACCAGACCATGACGCTGCTGGCACAGCAGCAGATCCCCGTGTTTCATGAGGCCACAGAGCGGCGAATCCAGAACTTGCTGGAACAGCAGAAGAACAATCCCGACGGCACGGTGGAGAATACCCGCAAACAGCTTCATTACCGTCGTAATTAAGCCCGGCATCCAGACCCGGGCCTTAGAACCAAATATAAGTAAAAAGTAGGGAGTTGGGATGAATCGTTGGTTCGTGCGAGGATGTGTCCTTGGTTCCGTGGTCGGCTTGTTACCCGCCTTGGCGGCCGCCCAGGAGGACAGTGTGGACAGGGCCAGGGAGGCCCTGGCCCAGCAGGAGGGGGACGAAGACGCCTCCCAGCAACTGGAAGAAGTGTTCCAGGCCGCTGAAAAGAACTATTCACTGCAGAAAAAGGGCAGCCATTCACTCAATTACTCCCTGGATTACTCTTACACCGGGGATCAGCGCCTGGACCTGTCGATCACTGGCGGCAGCGTGCAGAACCTGGACGTCGTGCCGTCTGCCACCCACAGTTTCACCAACGCCTTTTCCTACGACTACGGCCTGCTGGATAACCTGACCGTCGGAACCCGGATTCCCCTGGTGGTCAAGTACGACACCCAGGACGAGTTGAACGTGTACGACTTCGGGGACATTTCCTTCACCGCCCGATGGCAGCCATTGGCCTACGTACCGGGCAAAATGAGCACGACGCTGTTCGGAACCCTCTCCAGCAAGACCGGGGTCAGCCCCTACGAAATCGACATCAAGCGGGAACTGTCCACCGGCAGTGGTTATTACACGGTGTCGGGGGGCGCGAGCCTGTCCAAGGTGTTGGACCCGGTGGTGATCTTCGGCTCCACCAGTCTGTCCTACAACTTTCCCGCGGACGACCTCAATCAGGTGCGGGGTGCGCGGCTGCTGGAGAAGGTGGAGCCCGGCTTTGGTCTCTCCGGTTCCGCCGGTTTTGCCTATTCCCTGTCCTACGATATCTCCCTGAGCGTCTCCGCCCAGGTGAGTTACAGCGACGAAACCGTGTTGTCCTTCAGCGACGGCTCAGAAGCGGTGGCCCAGGACCAGGTTACCGGCTTCCTCAGCATGTCCCTCGGCACCCGCGTTAGCGACACCACGATCGTCAATACCAGCCTGGGAATCGGCTTGACCGAAGATGCCCCGGATTTTTCCCTGGGCTTGTCCCTGCCCATCAATTTCTCCGGCCTGAAAGACTGAAACGGGTTGATGGCGCATTTGGGAAGGGAATAATCGCATGGCAAAGCTGAGCCACAAAAAACGGATACTCGGGTTGATGGTGGCTTCGGCCGTCTCCTGCGGCGCTCAGGCGCAGTTGGCGCAGAACCTCACCATCCACCCTAAAGCCCTGGCACTGGGGAACGCCGTGACGGCAGATCCCCCGGGCGTGATGGCCATCCATTACAACCCCGCCGGGCTGAGCAAGCTGGACGACCGGCAACTCGAGGTAAACCTGACAAGTGTTTACCTGGACATTGATGCCGATTTTCACGCGCCGGATGGCTACGAGATTTTCGGTATCGATGGCCTGGAGACTGATCCCAGCACCGGGGAGCAGCGGGACCCGGTGGCCAACTCTCACAGCCACACCAACAACGTGGCGGTGTATGTGCCGGGCTACGGCATATTGCGGCTGCCGCCGGGGCCGGCCCTCGTCCCTTCGGCCGGGGTCAGCATCAAGCGGCCGGGGTCCAAGCTCACCTTCGGTAACGCCTTCTACCTGCCCATGGCGGCCGGTTTCTACCGGGACGGGGACGATCCCGGGCGTTACCAACCGCGGGCCACCTCAATGCAGCGGACCACCTATCTGTCCCCAACCGTGGCCTACGAGATCAACGACGAATGGGCGGTCGGCCTGGGGATTCACCTGTCCCATATGGGGATCGCGGCAGACCAGTTTATGCGTGCCCCCAATATGTTGCTGGGGGTGGCGGAAATTCTGCAGACGGCGTTCAACTGCGAGTCGGGCAACGAACCGCTACAGCCGTGGATTGCCCTGTGTGGTGGTAATGTGGGGCCCTGGGACGACATTGGGGCCCTCAACATCGACGTTCAGGAAACCCTGTCCCCGACCTATGCCCTGGGGGTGATGTGGGAGCCGACGGACTGGTTCAGCTGGGGGGCCAGTTACACCTCCGAAGCGGACATGAACCTCAAGGGCACCTTTGAGATCGAGTACACCGATGACTGGTCCGGCTTCTGGCAACGGCTGAACGGCTCGGTGATCGGCGCCATCACCTCGGCGATCCTGAGCCTGCCATCGGGCGCGCCCAGGGAAGCCGGCAATGTCAGCATGGATCTGGTATACCCGCAGCATTTCCAGACCGGGATCAGCGTTGATGTCCACCCCAAGCTGACCCTGAACGTCGACGTGGGCTGGACCGACTACAAGCAGTGGGATGCGTTTGTGTTCCAGTTTGACCGGAACCTGGAATTCCTTAATGCCGCCCGCATCCTGTCGCCGGACAATGCCACCGCCAGTTCGTTACGCCTGCCCCTGGGCTTCAAGGATCAGTGGAACTGGGCGTTCGGCATGGAGTTTCACGCCTCCTCGCGCCTTGATTTGCGTGCGGGGGTAGAAATCCGGGATTCAGTGATCCCTGATGATCAGCGCCAGGTGATGGCGCCGTTCGGCGGGGCCAACCTGTACAGTGTCGGAATGGGCTACCGCTGGGACAAGGACACCGAGATCGATATGAACCTCAGCTACCTTCATTCGATCGAGACCATCCCGGCGGACAGCAGTTGTAACGTCAACTGTGACAACATTACCAACATCATCTACAACCCTTATGCCGGTCTGGACATCAAAACCTCCCTGCGGGTGGTGATGGCCGGTCTCAGCTTCCGGACCAAGTTTTGACGAACAACGTACTGTCGCACAAAGTACTGACGGGCAAAGTTCTGGTAGGGTATTGGCGGGTTTGATGACAGGGCAGATTTGATATGGCGTGGCGCCGAGGTGTGTGGCTGGGATGCCTGCCGCTGATGATGACAATGCTGGCCGGTTGCCAGTCGGCGGATCCGCGGCAAGGTGAAGTCGATTATTTTACCTGGGTGGATGAGCAGGGCCGGGTGCGCCAGACCCAGATTCGCACCGAACCGCAGCCACCTGAAGACACTCGTCCCATCGACGAGGTCGCCGCGGAGATCCCGGCGCCGGGAGAGCCCACTGAGCCGGAGCATGAGGAATACAGCCTGGCGAACTACCCGGATGGCAATGAGCTGGCGGCTGCTGGCTTTGTCCGGGATGGCGATCCGCAGCCGTACTTCACCTGGCGGGATGCCCAAGGCAACATCCGGGTCAGCTATTACCAACCGGACACCCGGTCCCTGGTTGCCCAGGGCAAGGTCGAGCCGCCGGTAGCGTTGACACCGGCCAGCGTCTACCACCGCACCGATCGGCAGCCCGCATTGCCAAACCCGGACGCGCTCCCCGAAGCCTTTGGGGTGCTCGGCATCGAGATTCCCGCGCAGGGCTACTTCCAGCAGTGGAGCGCCCGGTGTTGTGAAGGCCTGGGGCTGATTCAGGTGCAGGAATGGCAATCAGGGCGGGAATTCTCGGTAACCATCGACCACCAGGCCCCCACCCACGAATTTGTGACCGGCACCAGCCCCTACCGTCTGATCCACCTGCCGGCGGACCGGTTACCGGCCAGTTTTGTCTTGCGGCTGCGGTCCTTCAGCCGCGATGGGCTGTTTGTGCCGTCGTTGGCGTTTCTTGATGACAGCCTTACCCCGATACGGATCGTCACCGATCTGGTTGCACCCTACGCCCCGGAGTCCTGGCACAGTCACGGTTACCTGCAGGCCTACCTGCCGGTGTTCCCCGCCCGGGGGGAGCGCTGGTTGCTGCTGTATACCCGCGACAGCGACGTGAACAGTCAAACCGTGGTCGAGGAGGGCCCCCGCCCCAGAGTCATCCCCCATCGCCAGACCGGGCTGATCGGCTTGAGTATGAACCCGGACTGATCGCCCGTTGCGCCCAGTGCGGACCTGTTCCCGGGATCTCAATCAGGCGCTTGCGCCTGGTCCAGCCAGGGCTGGGACAACCAGAAATAATGGCCGTTTTCAGTTGGATGGGTGCAGTTATACCGAAACCGGCGGCTGTGGAAGGGCTGGGGCGCGGTCACCGTCAGTTGCCGGGATTGCTCATCCCACCGGGTCTCAATGCGGCCCTGGCCCGAAGCGAAACAGCTCATGTGGTGGTGGGAGAGGGCACCCGGCAGCTGCAGGGTCAGGGTGGGTGGGTTCTGCTCCAGCACGCCGTCGGGCAGCGACGCGGCCTCCACGGGGAACGCCCGGCTGTGGAGCTTGTCGCCGAGGGTGGCCAGTTGACCGTAGGTATTGGCCATGGGAAAGCGCGGTAACCGGGTGGCGGCACTGGTTGGCCCCACCGCACCGGAGTGTTGGCCGAAACCGAACCAGCCTCGCCCCTCCAGCAGTTGCTCCAGTTCGGCGCTGAACTCGCCGTAGGGATAGGCAAACAGTGGAGGGGCGTCGCCAAGGTGGCGTTGCAGGGCGTTCTGCGCCCGATCCAGGCTGTTGCTGGCCCGTCGTCGCCAGTCTGCGTGGGCTTCTCCCGGACGGCGGACCAGGTGGCCGTGGTCGGCACTGTGATTGGCAATGAGTACACCGGGTTTGGCGGCCAGCTCCGTCAGCTGCTGCCAGTTCATGTAGCCCTGCCTGCCGACGGCGTCGGTATTCACAAAGACCGTGAATGGCCAGCCCCGTTCCAGTAACCGGGGGGCGGCATGGCTGAGCACCGAACTGTAGGCGTCGTCGAAGGTGATGGCGATCTGCTGACGGTTCGTCAGGTCTCCCCGAATGGCGGCTCGGGTCCCTTCATCCAGCGCCACCACCTCAAGCCGCTGGGCGGCGATCAGGTCAAGCTGGGCCTGGAACAACGATCGACTGGTGCTGGTGGACGGCGGTGTGGCGTCGCTGACATGATGGTACTGCAAAATGACCAGATCGGCGTGCAGTGGCGTGGCGATTGCCAGCCACGCGGCTATGCAGAGCGCGGCTAAGGTTCGGATCGGGGGGCGGGTAAGTCGGCTCATGGTGTAGCGGGTTCAAACTGCACTGGTGGTAGCCTGGAAGTGGGCTTTCAGCAGGGCAAAGGCTTCATTGAGGGCCTGAATCCGGCGGGTATCACCGCCGCGGTCCGGGTGGGCCTTCATTACCGCTCGCCGAAACTGGCGTTTGACGGTGTCCAGGCGTTCGGGAACGGCATCGAGTCCCAGCGTCCGGGCTGCCTCCAGGAGTTCGGTTGAATCCAGCCGCCCGCCGCTCCGGCCAGCCCAGAAATCGTCCATCATCCGTGTGATGAGTTCCTCCGGCATGCGGTACTGGCTCAGATCGAGGTAAAAAGCACGGAGCTTGTCCGGCGCATCCGGCAGGCCCTTGCCCGCAATCACTTCTGTGGCGCACAACTTGGTGTTCAAGGGCGAAATGGTCAGGGATTCGCCCTGCTCGGCGAGCTGATCGCGCAGCCGGTACAGGGCGTGAAACACCAGAAAGTGGACCGGGTATAGCCTGGCTGGCTCGGAGTAGTCCACGGGCCCCAGCAGGCGCCAGGGCGGCGCCTGCAACGTCTTGATCAGGGTCAGCTCCGAGACGCCCGCCGGATGGTCCCGCAGCACGCGTTCAATGGCGACCAACAGCAATTGGATCAGCTCCGAGGGATCCCCGGGTTGAGAGGGCTCCGGGCTTGGGCGCTCTGGGTACGGCATTTGGCTGGTCATGGCTGACAGGGTACTGGACAGCGAGCCGTCAGGAAACCTCTGCCATGCGTTCCAGCCCCCCCAGGAACAGGCGCGAGGCAAACCGGGCTGCCCTGCGTGATTCCAGCTCCGCCGCCTCCGGGTTGTCGCTGGCGCGACGCGCCACCTTCACCGACAGCTCCAGGGCGACTCCGAAGAAGGCCGCACAGAGGTAATCGATGTCGACCGGCGGGAGCAGACCACGGTCGATCGCATCTCGGACATCGTCCTCCAGGGTCAGCATCGCCAGACCCATGATACCGGAACCAAACAGCTTCTTGATGGCCTGGTCGTTGCGGTGCGCCAGTTCATACACCAGCGGATCCTCCGCCGTGGAACGGAACAGCGCCAGGTAGGTCGACTCGATGAACTCCTCTGTGGTGTCGGAGGTCCGCCGAATCTGACTGAGAGCCTCGTTCTGGTGATTGAGAAAGTCCGTCAGCAGGGCAACAAAAATGTCTTCCTTGCTGGCAAAGTAGTTGTAGAAGGTGCCCGCAGCCAGCCGGGTCTGGCGCACGATGTCGCGAATGGTGGTGTTCTCGAAACCTTTCTCGCGAAAACAGGTACGCGCAGCTTCCAGAATGGCCTTGCGGTTGTTGATGCGGTTGCGTTCCCGCTTACCCAACGGGCGATGGCGGGTTTCCAGTATATCCATAACTGTATCCTGTCCTTGGATTTCAGGCCCGAGTATAATGCCCCGTTCACTGACTTATTAAATGTAGCATGTATGCCTGATGTAATGACTGTGTCTGACGACGATTCCACAACCTCAATGCCCGAGCCGCAATCGGCAGAGGCGGCCCGGAAACAGAAGCTCGAACTCAACAAGCTCCAGAAGCGCCTGCGCCGGGAAGTGGGGCAGGCCATTGCAGATTTCTCCATGATTGAAGCCGGCGACAAGGTCATGTGCTGCCTGAGCGGCGGCAAAGATTCCTATGCCATGCTGGACATACTGCTCAACCTGCAGAAAAGTGCTCCGGTGTCCTTCGAGCTGATTGCGGTGAACCTGGACCAGAAACAACCCGGGTTCCCGGAAGAGGTGTTGCCGGAGTACCTGGCCAGGCTCGGTATTGAGTATCACATCATCGAAAAAGATACCTATAGTATTGTCAAAGAAAAAGTGCCGGAAGGGAAGACCACCTGTGGCCTTTGTTCGCGCCTACGCCGAGGAATTCTCTACAATTTTGCAGAAGAACACGGAGTTACCAAGATTGCGTTGGGCCATCACCGGGACGACCTGATGGAAACGCTGTTCCTCAACATGTTCTACGGTGGCAAGCTGAAAACCATGCCCCCGATGCTCCACAGTGACGACGGCCGTAATACCGTGATTCGACCGCTGGCCTACTGTCGGGAGAAGGACATCGCCAAGTATGCGTCCTTGAGGGCGTTCCCCATCATTCCCTGCAACCTGTGCGGTTCCCAGGAGAACCTGCAACGTCAGGTGATCAAGGACATGCTGCAAAGCTGGGACAAACAGCATCCGGGTCGCCTGGAAACCATGTTCCGGGCTATCTGCAACGTCGAGCCCTCCCACCTGGCGGACACCTCGCTGTTCGATTTCCGCAATAACACCCTGAAGAACGCCGGCCCTGATCCGGTCGAGCCCTCCGACAGCGCCACGCCGGATTACGGTCGGGTGGATATCCTGAACCTCTAGCGGACCTTCCGCCACAGGTTAGGAAAGGATTGTTTGCCGCCACTGCCCAGGTTGGTGGAGGCGCCGGCCCGAGCGTAACCATGGAAATCTATGGCCAGGGCGGGCGTTGCCAGTACAGCGGCGGTCACCGCTGCCGTCAGGGGGAGTTTGCGAGGGAAAAGGTGATAGGTGTTTTGCATCATCTGTGTCCTGTGCTTGTTGTCGTTATTGAGTGCCAAGGATACGGACTGGCCCGGCCGGCGTGACTCTATGGATGCCCCTTCCAGGCGACCGCTATCCATACATTAAGCTTCGGCCAATCAGGTATTGGGGAAAGCTGCCACCATATTCCCTAAGGTCGCCAGGCTGGACATCCTCCGTTGGCAATCTTTTAGGGGGGGAGTCGTCAGGCGGAGCTGGGGTGTAGGTGGAGGAGGTATTTTTCAGGTCGTTAGGTTTGAGGCATGGGGGAGGCCCCGTCAGGCCTCGGCGGGGTTTTCCTGGAGGGGGAGCCCGTTGCTCCGGTTATCCAACGATTCCACCACCGGGGCGGAATCGCTGGCGACCTTCCCGGTTACAAGAGCGCCAGACTCTCCCTGGCCAGTGTTGAGATCCTTGACCAATCTCCCTGTTCCAACGCCTCAGCCGGTGTGAGCCAGGTTCCGCCCACGGCCTGGACATTGGCCAGGGCCAGGTAATCCTTCGCGGTGTCCTGGCGAATGCCGCCGGTGGGACAGAACAGGACGTCGGCAAACGGACCGGCAAACGCCTTCAGGGCTGCCTTTCCTCCGGACACTTCCGCCGGAAAGAACTTGAACGCGCGATAGCCCAGGGCATACCCCATCATCAGCTCGGAAATCGTCGCTATGCCCGGCAACAGCGGGGCCTGCGATGTCGCACCGTGTTCCAGGACGGCCTCGGTCACCCCCGGGGTGATGACGAACTGCGCCCCCGCCCGCTCGACCGCGCGATATTGCTCGACGCTGGTCACGGTGCCGGCACCGACCCAGGCATCGGGTAAGGCGGAGCGCAGCTGTTCGATGGCGGCCAGCCCGTGCTCGGTTCGCAGGGTGACTTCCAGCACCCGGATGCCGCCTTCCACCAGCGCCTCGGCCAGCGGCAGGGCATGCTCCGGCTTGTGGACGGTGATCACCGGCACCAACGGGCTGGCGGCCATTACCTGCTCGATTCGCTCCTGCTGGTACTTTGATACACCCATCATTCGTTCTCCCAATACGCTGCTCAAGGGCTCCAGTACACCTGCAACCCGGGTTTCAGAAACGCCCACACCGGCATCGTCAATACGTCGTCCAGATCCTCGCAGGCCGCGCGAAGCGCCTCGACCTTGCCGGTCCCCTGGATCAGGAGCGGGGTATGTCCGGCCTGTCGAGGGGCCAGGCCACCGCGTCCAGTCCCTGTTCGATGCGAAACAGCGCTTCCTCGGGGGTGGCGCCGGAATTGGCTAACCGAACGGCCAACCCGTCGGCCTCCGGGGCGGCGACGGCCTCCACCCCATCCGGCAGACTGAGCTCAAACATCTTCATACCAACTCCTGCCATCCCGGGTGATCATGGCCACGGAGGCTACCGGGCCCCAGGTGCCGGCGGCATAGCGCTTGGGATGTGAGCCGTAGTCCTGCCAGTTGCGGATCACCTGATCGACCCAGCGCCAGGCGAACTCCACCTCGTCCCGGCGGACGAACAGATATTGGTTGCCTTTCATCACCTCCCACAACAGCCGTTCATAGGCATCCGGAATGCGGTCGTTGCCAAACGCCTCGGAAAAGGTGAGTTCAAGCGGCCCCTGGCGCAACCTCATGCCCTTGTCCAGCCCCTGGTCCTTGGTGAGGATATTCAAGGACATGCCTTCGTCCGGCTGCAGCCGGATGATGAGTTTGTTGTTGGCCAGGTGTTTCTGGTCGGAATCGAAGATGTAGTGAGGCGCCGGCTTGAAATGGATGACGATCTGGGAAAGCTTCTCCGGCAGGCGCTTGCCCGTGCGGATGTAGAACGGCACACCGGACCAGCGCCAGTTGTCTATTTCGGCCTTGAGGGCGACAAAAGTTTCGGTGGTGGAGTTCGCCACCGCGTCTTCTTCATCCAGGTAACCCGGTACCGGTTGACCGTTGCTGGTGCCGGCGGTGTATTGTCCCCGCACCAGATGGGTCGCCATCAGGTCCGGTGTGATCGGTCGCAGTGCCTTCAGCACCTTGACCTTCTCGTCGCGGATACTGTCCGCCGAGAGGTCGGAGGGCGGGTCCATGGCGATTAGGCAGAGCAGTTGCAACAAGTGGTTTTGCACCATGTCCCGTACCTGGCCGGCCCGATCAAAGTAACCCCAGCGCCCTTCAATGCCTACGCTTTCGGCCACGGTGATTTCAACATGGGAAATGTGGTTCTGGTCCCACTGGGAAGCGAACAGGTTGTTGGCGAAGCGCAGGGCAATCAGGTTCTGGACCGTTTCCTTGCCGAGGTAGTGATCGATCCGGTACAGCTGCTGCTCGCTGAACACCTCCGCCAACTGGTCGTTGATCACGCGAGAGCTCTCCAGGTCATGACCGATGGGTTTCTCGACCACCACCCGTGTGCTGTCGGTACAGCATCCGGCGTCCCGCAGGTTTCTTGCGATATAGCCGTACATGGATGGCGGCGTTGCCATGTACACGATCAGGTTGGCGTCTCGTCCTTGACGCCATTCGGTCAGCGCCGCAAAACCGTCCGGATCTGAAAAGTCGAGATACTGGTAATCCAGTTTCTGGACAAAGGAATCGAGCACTGCCTCGTCGATGTCAGATTCCGGCAGGCGCTGTCGTAACAGATCCGTCAGTTGGCCCCGCATGTCGTCGGCCGACGCCTGTTTGCGGGCCAGCGCCAGAATTCGACTGCTGGCATCCAGCAGCCCGGCGCGCTCCAGTTGATACAGGGCGGGGAAGAGTTTTCGCTGGGCCAGGTCCCCCAGCGCACCAAAAAGAATCAAGTCACAAGGTGTTCTGATTTCGTCGACCATGGTTTTCATCTCTACGGGCGAGTGACGGAAGCACCCGGTCATTCGTTGTAAATTTTCATAAGTGTTAAGGCGTTCGCGCCTGGCGTCCCCTGTGGTTACGATCGTCCCGTTAGCGGATAGGCTGCCCGACGCGGACGATTTTTAGGGTGTTGGTGCCGCCCTGGGCGTTGACGTAGTCGCCCTTGGTGATAATAACCAGGTCGCCTTCGGACACCGCTCCACATTCGACCAACTGCGCAACCGCCAGCGCATTGGTCTGGTCGTGGGGCAGGGCATTGGCATCGAAGGGCACGGTCTGGACGCCCCGATACAGCGCCACCCGGTTCTGGGTCTCGGATCGGCGGGAAAAGGCGTAGATCGGCAGACTGGACTTGATGCGGGACATCAACAGGGGCGTGGCACCGGTTTCGGTCATGCAGATGATGGCGGACACAGAGTCCAGATGATTGGCGGCGTACATGGCGGACAGGGCAATCGCCTCGTCAACGTGGGCCATGCTCTCGTGAATGCGGTGCTTGGATTGGTGCATCGACGGGTGTTTCTCCGCGCCCAGGCAAATGCGCACCATGGCCTCCACCGCCTGGCGCGGATAGTCGCCCACGGCGGTTTCGGCCGAGAGCATCACCGCATCGGTACAGTCCATCACCGCATTGGCGACGTCGGACACCTCCGCCCGGGTAGGCATGGGATTGTCGATCATCGATTCCATCATCTGGGTGGCGGTAATGACCACTTTGTTGAGGGCGCGGGCACGGGCGATGATGTGCTTCTGCACCCCCACCAGCTCGGCGTCGCCGATTTCTACCGCGAGATCGCCGCGGGCCACCATGACGGCGTCGGAGGCTTCGATGACGGCGTCCAGGGCGGCAGGATCGTGGGCCAGCTCGGCCCGTTCGATCTTGGCCACAATCCGGGCCTGGGAGCCGGCCTGTTGGAGCAGTTTGCGGGCGGTGTGAAGGTCCTCGGCGGTGCGCACGAAGGAGACTGCCACGTAGTCCGCTTCCAGTTCGGCGGCAACGGCGATGTCGTTGATGTCCTTGTCGGTCAGGGCATCGGCGGAGAGGCCGCCGCCGCGTTTGTTGAGCCCCTTGTTGTTGGACAGGGGGCCGCCGATGAGCACCCTGGAAGTGATGCGACGCTGGTCGACGGCGGTCACCTCCATTTCAATGCGGCCGTCGTCGAGTACCAGGATGTCGCCAGGTTCAACGTCGTCAATGAGCTGTTCGTAATCGATGCCGACGGCGTGTTCATCGCCGGCGTTTTTGTCCATCGCGGCATCGAGCACGAAGGTCTGGCCGGTTGTCAGCGTCACTTTGTTGTGGGCAAAGCGAGCAATTCTGAGTTTGGGCCCCTGCAGGTCGGCCAGCAGCGCCACATGCCGGTTTTGGGCGGCGGCAGTTTCCCGGACCTGGCGGGCCCGGTCGCAGTGCTCTTTGGCGCTGCCATGGGAAAAATTCAGACGGGTGACGTTCACGCCGGCGGCAATGATTGCGGCGAGCGTATCGGGGGCATCGATGGCTGGACCCAGGGTCGCCACGATTTTAGTGCGCCGTAACATGGTGTTGTCCTATGGAGTTCAAGGTTGAAGTCGGCAGAAAGAAACGGGACGCCCGATTACTTGCGGGCGTCCATCAACGCGATCGCGTTATCGAGCATACGGTTGGAGAAACCCCATTCGTTGTCGTACCAGGCCATGACCTTGACCTGAGCGCCGATGACTCGGGTGTGGTTGGCATCGAACACGCTGGAGAGCGGGCTGTGGTTGAAATCGACGCTGACCAGGGGCTCATCGTTGTAGCCCAGGACCGGGCTGCCGTCAGCGGCCTGCTGGACAATCCGGTTGATCTCGTCCGTGGAGGTGGCCCTGCCGGCAATGAAGCTGAAGTCCACCAGGGAAACGTTGATGGTGGGCACCCGTACAGCCAGTCCATCAAGCTTGCCGTTCAGCTCGGGAATGACCTTGCCGATGGCGGCAGCCGCTCCGGTTTTGGTGGGAATCATCGACTGGGTGGCCGAGCGAGCCCGGTAGAGGTCGGAGTGGTAAACGTCGCTCAGCTTCTGGTCGTTGGTGTAGGAGTGGATGGTGGTCATCAGTCCGCTCTCGATGCCCACGGCGTTGTGCAGTGCTTCGGCTATGGGAGCCAGGCAGTTGGTGGTGCATGACGCGTTGGAGATGATCTGATGGTCGGCAGTCAGTACATTGTGATTGACTCCGTAGACCACGGTGGCGTCTGCATCGGTCGAGGGGGCGGAGACGATGACCTTGTTGGCGCCCGCCCTGAGGTGGGCTTCTGCCTTGCTGCGGGCGGTGAACAGGCCGGTACACTCGAGCACCACGTCGACCTGGAGGTCTTTCCAGGGCAGGTCGTCCGGATTGCGAATGGCGCTGATCGAGATGCGATCGCCGTTAACGCTCAGGGATTCTGAATCGTTGCTGACGGTTCCGTTAAAGCGGCCATGAACGCTGTCGTATTTCAGCAGGTGGGCGTTGGCGGCGGGATCTCCGAGGTCGTTGATGGCCACGACCTGGAGGCGGTCGCGGTAGTTATTTTCATAAAGTGCCCGTAGGGTGTTTCGGCCGATTCGCCCGAAGCCATTGATTGCAATGCGAATTGTCATGTTCAAGCTCCCGTGTCCAGGGTGGGTTTCTTGTTTTATGTAGTAAATGTATCAACAAAACCCAAAAAAATGAACTGCCGGTGGTGAAGAAAATAAAAAAAGAACGTAATATTACTACGTCGCCGCCAACAACCACCCGCACCGTTTTGAGGAGAAGTCGATGAACCCAACGGTTACCAAGGTGACGAACCGAATCGTTGAGAGAAGCCGAGGCATCCGCCGGGATTACCTGGCGCGGATGAACGACCTGAAACGCCAGGGTCCCCAGCGGGCCACCCTGTCCTGTGGCAACCTTGCCCATGGGTTTGCCGCCTGCCCCCAGGCGGAGAAGGACACCCTGACGTTGATGAATCGGGCGAATGTCGCCATTGTCTCGGCGTATAACGATATGTTGTCCGCTCACCAGCCCTACGGCGACTATCCCGCTCTCATTCGCGAAGCGGCCCACGGCATGGGCTCGGTGGCCCAGTTTGCCGGCGGCACCCCTGCCATGTGCGACGGCGTGACTCAGGGGCAACCGGGAATGGAGCTCAGCCTGTTCTCCCGCGACGTGATTGCCCTGAGCACAGCGGTTGCGCTGAGCCACAATATGTTCGACGCCACGGTGTTGTTGGGAATCTGCGACAAGATCGTGCCGGGGCTGTTGATCGGTGCCTTGAGCTACGGTCACCTGCCGGCCATCCTGATTCCGGCCGGCCCCATGCCATCGGGGTTGCCCAACAAGGAAAAGCAGCGTATCCGCCAGCTGTACGCCGAAGGCAAGGTGGGTAGGGATGAGCTTCTGGAGTCGGAAAGCCGCTCCTACCACAGCCCGGGTACGTGTACCTTCTACGGCACCGCCAACAGTAACCAGCTGTTGGTGGAGGTGATGGGGCTGCACCTGCCCGGCGCCGCTTTCGTTCACCCCAACACGCCGTTACGGGATGAGCTGACCCGGGCCGCGACCGAACAGGTCATTCGTCTGTCCCAGCCCAACGGTGGTGACTTTGGCCTGGCGGACATGGTGGATGAGAAAACCATCGTCAATGCCCTGGTGGCCCTGTTGGCCACCGGCGGATCCACCAATCACACCATGCACTGGATCGCCATTGCCCGTGCTGCCGGTATACTCATTGACTGGAACGACTACGCCGAGCTGTCATCGGTGGTGCCCTCCCTGACCCGGATCTACCCAAACGGCCAAGCGGATATCAATGCCTTCCAGGAAGCCGGCGGTACCCCGTTCCTGATTCGCGAGCTGTTGGACGGCGGCTACCTGCACAATGAGGTCAACACCGTGGCCGGCTTTGGTCTGGAGCGCTACGCGCAGGTGCCAACGCTGGAGGCGGGCAAGTTGACCTGGTCGGCGGCGGTCAAGGAGTCCCTGAACCCGGCGGTACTGACTCCGGTGGCGGAGCCATTCGCGCCCGATGGCGGTCTCAAGGTGCTCGACGGCAACCTGGGGCGAGGTGTTATCAAGGTGTCCGCGGTGGCTCGGGAGCATCGTGTGGTGGAAGCGCCGGCGGTGGTCTTTGACGACCAGAATGAACTGGCGGCAGCGTTTGACGCCGGCGAGCTGGACCGTGACTGCGTGGTAGTGGTTCGCTTTCAGGGGCCCAGGGCCAACGGCATGCCGGAGTTGCACAAGCTGACCCCCTACCTGGGCGTGTTGCAGGATAGAGGGTATCGCGTGGCCCTGGTGACAGACGGCCGGATGTCCGGTGCCTCCGGCAAGGTACCCGCGGCCATTCATGTGTATCCTGAAGCCCTCGATGGTGGACCACTGTCGCGTGTGCGCAAGGGCGACCGGATTCGGCTGGATGCGGACAGGGGGGAGTTGACCGTGTTGGTGTCGGAGGAGGAGCTGGCGGATCGGCAACCCGCCGGCGCGGACCTGTCACACCATCACACCGGATTGGGCCGGGAGCTGTTTGGCTGGATGCGCCGCACGGCGAGCAACCCGGAACAGGGGGCAAGTTTTTTCTGGAATCACGACGCATGAAGACAGCAGACTATGCCCTGGTCGGGGACATCGGCGGGACCAATGCCGCCTGGCCCTGGTGAAGACCGGGGAGGTGGCACTGGGCAGTATCGAAGTGTTGGCCGGCAACGACTACCAACCTGGACGACGCGATCAGGGACTACCTGGCACGGACCGGCGTCGCCCAGGTGGAAGAAGCCTGTCTGGCCGTGGCCTCCCCCGTTCGGGGCACCCAAGTGAGAATGACCAATAACCATTGGCGGTTCGACAGTGAGGTTGTGCGGCAGCAGTTCGGCTGGACGGCGTTCAAGGTCATCAATGACTTTACCGCCATGGCCTTGGGCGTACTGCATGTCACGGAAGACAGGCTGGTGGCGGTGTGCGGGGGCGAGGGCAATCCGGCGCGACCCCGTCTGGTAATGGGGCCGGGCACCGGTATGGGGGTCTCCGGACTGATTCCCACCAACACCGGCCGGCTACCGTTAATGACCGAAGGCGGACACGTCGACTATGCGCCCACGGACGATTTGGAAGTGGCCAGTCTCGGCATCCTGCCCCGGTTCCTGCATTTCTTCCTCGAAAGCAATTTTCAGCACGGCTTTGAGGACAAGGGCCGCATGCGGCCGTTGCTGGAAGCCACGCCGGTGTTTGTGGTCACCGAGAAATACACCGGGCTGCTGGGCGCCGCCGAGGCGTTGCGAAATCCGGAGGTGTAGTCCGGATACCGTGGAGCAGTGGGAGTCCCTCGGCTTATTGTCGGCGCTGCTACCGCATCAATCTTTCTGAATGAGTCTGAATAATAAAAGACGTGAGAGAACACTATGTACGAGCCTGATCAATCCGTGCACTGGAAAAGACTGGACGAACTGGCTGTCACGACACGGCAGGACCGGATTGCGGATTACTTCCAGACCGATCCGGCGCGGTTCGACAAGATGAGCCTGCGGCTCGGCGGGCTGTTCCTGGACTACTCGAAGAACCGGATCTCGGACGAGGTCCTGTCGTCCCTGCTGCAACTGGCGGAGGATTCACCGCTGCTGGAGCGTCGTGAGCGGATGTTTTCCGGGGCTGACATCAACGTCACCGAGAAGCGCCCGGTATTGCACACGGCGTTGCGGCATCGGGGGGAGGAGCCGGTGCTGGTCAATGGTGAAGACGTCATGCCTGCTGTCCGGGCCAGCCTGGCCAGGATTGAGGATTTCAGCAACCGGGTTCGGGAGGGCCGGTGGCTCGGGTATACCGGCAAGAAGATACGCAACGTCGTCAATGTTGGCACCGGTGGGTCGGACCTGGGGCCCAGCATGGTGTGCCGGGCGCTGCTCGACTACAAGCACCCCGACCTGGGTTTGCATTTCATCTCCAATGTCGATGGCCGGCACCTCAAGAAGGTACTGAAGAACCTGGACCCGGAAGAGACGCTGTTTATCGTGTCCACCAAGACCTTCTCGACCCAGGAGACCCTGCTCAACGCCAACAGTGCCAAGCGCTGGTTCCAGGACAGGACGGGCAGTGGCGATGAACACATTGGCCAGCACTTCATCGCCGTGTCGACGAACAGGCAGGCTGCCCTGGATTTTGGTATCCATCCGGACGGCATTTTCGAGTTCTGGGACTGGGTGGGCGGCCGCTACTCGCTTTGGTCGTCTATCGGCCTGCCCATTGCCTTGAGCATTGGTTTCGAAGGCTTTAACGAATTGCTTGAGGGTGCTTATGAGATGGACCGGCACTTTCTCGAGGCGCCGCTGGCCAGCAACATACCGGTGATTCTGGCGTCGGTCGGCATCTGGTACATCAATTTCCTGGGCGCCGAGGCCCAGGCGGTGATCCCTTACGATCAGGCGTTGCACCAGCTACCGGCCTTCCTCCAGCAACTGGACATGGAGAGCAACGGCAAGTCGGTGGACATCGCCGGCAACCCGGTTCGTTGTGCCACCGGGCCGATTGTGTGGGGACAGACTGGCTCCAATGGCCAGCATGCGTTCTTCCAGCTGCTGCACCAGGGCACTCGGTTTGTGCCCACCGACTTTATTGCCTCGCTCAAGGCCGACGCCGACACCCAGGAGCACCATTTTGCACTGTTGACCAACATGCTGGCCCAGGCGAATGCCTTCATGAATGGAGATCTCCAGGACAATTTGAAGGGCTACGCCAGTTGCCCCGGTAACCGTCCCAGCAACGTGCTGCTGTTGGACGAGCTCAGCCCCCGCAACCTGGGTGCCCTGATTGCCTTGTACGAACACAAGGTGTTTGTGCAGGGGGCCATCTGGAACATCAACTCGTTCGATCAGTGGGGAGTGCAACTGGGTAAGCGCCTGGCGACCGAAATCAGCCGGAACATTGAAGTCAATAACGCCGATTATGACGCTTCCACCCGGGGGTTGATGGACATCGTGAAACAGCACGTGCTGGTAAGTGAGCCAGAATCGTAAGGTCACCCGTCGGAGAGAATAACCGTGAGAAAGGTCATATCGATTGGCGAAGCATTGATCGACCTGCTTTCCAGCAAGGTGGGTGGCGCAGGCCGAAGCCAATCAGTCAACGGGCGGACTGGCCATCGATACCATCCGAGGCAGGGCGTATCAGGGCGCTCGGGGCAGGTTGTAATCGCTGCCGCGAAAAGCCATGGCGATAGCGCTTACACGCTTCGAACGGTGGGGCCGATGCTCAGTAGTCAGACCAGACGAGGCAAGGGGAGGGTCCAGAGCCCGAAACCGACCAGTAGCAGGCCGGTAAACTGGCGGAAACCCCGGTGCTGCTGGAGCCGCTTGATGCTGGCGGCGGCGTAGCCCGTGGCGAGCATGGCTGGGAGGGTGCCCAGGCCGAAGCACAGCATGGTGGCCGCCGCCATGGGTACTGTGGGCTGCAGGGCCGCCCAGCCCAAGGTACTGTAAACCAGGCCACAGGGAAGCCAGCCCCACAGCGCGCCCAGGGCCAGGGCCTGGCCTGGATGCTGGAGCGGCAGGAAGCGGCGGGTGAGCGGGGAGAGCCGTTGCCAGATTGGCGCGCCGACTTTTTCCACGTAACGGATGCCCTGCCACCACTGTCCCATGGAGAGCCCCATCAGGATCAGCAGGACCCCAGCCAGTGTCCGCAGCACCGGTGCCAGTTGGGCCCATCGATCGGCGGCGCCGGTGCTGAATACCGCAATGAGGGAAGCCAGCATGACATAGCTGGCGATACGGCCGCCGTTGAAGGCAAACAGCATGGCGGATTGGCGGAGCCGAAAGCCCGGGCCCACCGGCAGTGCCATGGAGAGGGACGCGCTGATGCCACCGCACATCCCCAGGCAGTGGCTGCTGCCCAGCAAGCCTATCAGGAAGGCGCTGGAAAAACCGAGGTACAGCTCACCGGTCATCAGGCGTTTCGGTCGTCTTCGGGGGGATTGGCGGATTTACGGGAGTCCCTGGTCGTCGCCTTGTCCTGGCGGGCGTCGTCCGGGATCAGGTCCTTGTCATCGTCGTACAGGATGCGATGGGCCGGCCCCTCCAGGTCGTCATACTGACCATTCTTCACGGCCCAGGAAAACAGTACGATACCCAGCGCGACCAGGATCAGGGTGACGGGGACCAGTATCATGACAATTTTCACTTTCGCACCTCTCTCGGTTACCCACGTGGGCCCAGTTACCCACGCCGGCTCAGTGAACCGCACGGGGTATGCTTTACGCGCCTTAGGAGCATTCTACCCCAATACCCGCCTGGGCTTCAGTAACCCGGGAAACAGGATCCGCCCGGCCCAGACGCAGGGCATTGAGGACCACCACCAGGGAGCTTGACGCCATGCCGATAGCTGCCAGCCAGGGCGGGATCATACCGGCGGCCGCCAGGGGTAGGGCGCAGAGGTTGTAGCCCAGGGCCCAGCCCATGTTCTGGCGAATCACCCGGCGGGTGTCGCGGGCGGTGGTCAGTGCTTGGACCAGGGTCTTCAGTTGGCCGTTCAGCAGGATCGCGTCCGCCCGCAGCTGGGTTAGGTCGGCGGCACTGCCCATCGCCACCGACACCCCGGCCCCGGCCATGGAGGGCAGGTCGTTGAGTCCGTCGCCCACCATCATGATCTGATGGCCCTGTTGCCGTAGCTGCTCCAGCCGGGCGAGCTTGTCTTCCGGCGAGCACTGCCCGAAGGCCTCGTCGATGCCTACCTGTTGCGCAATGCGGGCCACATGGCCCGAGCGGTCGCCGCTGAGCAGGACGCTGCGGATGCCCAGCTCGCGCAGGGCCGCAACGGTGCTGGCGGCATCCTCACGGGGCTGGTCGTCGAGCACGAAGCAGCCCAACCACCGGGCCTCGTCCGCCAGCCAGATCACCATGCCATGCTGGTCTGCAAAGTCCGGTTGGCCCGCGCCGGTGTACCGAGCCACAAACCTGGCATGGCCAATGGCCACAGTCCGGCCCTGCCAGCGACCGGTGAGACCGCCCCCAACATGGTTCTGTAGCTGTTCCACGGTGGCCGGATGGAAGGGGCGGAATACCTGGGCGATGGGGTGTTCGGAGGCCTGCTCCAGACCCGCGGCCAGCGACTGGAGCTGGCCTTCGCCGAACTCGGAGAAGCTGCGGGTCATCAACAGCGACAGCTCGCCCCGGGTCAGGGTGCCGGTCTTGTCGAAGACGGCGGTGTCGACGGCATTCAGGGATTCCAGGGTGTGCCCACGGCTGGGCAGAAACCCCAGCTTGCGCAGCTTCATGGTAGCGCTGGTGATGGCGGTGGGCGTGGCCAGGGACAGGGCGCAGGGACAGGTTACCACCAGCACCGACAGGGTGATGTCGAAGGCCCGGTCGGAGCCGGCGAGCCACCACCCCAGCCAGATGATGGGCGACAGGATCAGGATTCGACTGACAAAGACACCGGCGATGCGGTCGGCAGTTCGGGCCACCGGTGGTTTTTCCGCCTGGACCCGGTCCAGGATGCGCAGAATGCCGGAGAGCCGGGTTTTAGCGCCGCTGCTCTCGACACGGACAGTGAGTGGATTCTCACCATTGATGCTGCCGGCGTGGACCCGGTCGCCCGGATGACGGGTTTCGGGCAGGTATTCGCCGGTGAGGGCCGCCTCGTTAACGGTGGAATGGCCGGACAGGATCACGCCGTCCACCGGAATGGTGTCACCCGGTTTCACGCGCACGGTCTCGCCCGCTTGCAACTCATGGGCGACGACCAGCTCGGTGGTATCGCCCGTAACCCGAGCGGCGACAGACGGCAAGACGCCGGCCAGGGCGTTGCCGGTCAGCCCGGCACGATAACGTGCCTGCATCTCAATGTAGCGCCCCAGGGACAGCAGGAAGGTGAACATGCAGACGGATTCAAAATACACTTCTTCTCCACCCACTACGGTGACCCAGATGCTGGCCAGGTACGCCAGCCCGATGGCCGTGGCGACCGGCACGTCCATGGTCAGGTGGCGGCTGCGCAGGTCCCTCAGGGCATTGCGAAAGAAAGGCCGGGCACTATAGAGCACCACGGGTGTCGCCACCAGCAGGCTAAACCAGCGGAAAAACTGGATAAAAGTGGGGGAAAGATCGTTGACCAGCCCGAAGTACAGGGGAAAGGCCAGCATCATGCTCTGCACCGTGCCAACACCGGCTACACAGATTCGAATCAGGGCACTGCGCTTTTCCGCCTTCAAGGCCAGCTCGGCTTCATCGGCGCGATAGGGTTTGGCGCGGTAGCCCAGTTCCTGGATGGCAATCAGCAGGTCGCTCAACTGTGCCTGCTGCGGGTCCCACACCAGCCGGGCCCGCTGAGTGGAGTGATTCACGGAGAAGGAGAGGACGCCGGGTCGCTGTGCCAGGTGATTTTCCAGTAGCCAGATACAGGCAGCGCAGGTAATGCCTTCAATCAGCAACTGCGCTTCCTGGCCGGCCTTGACCGGCACCACAAACGATCTCTGCAACAACGGATGGTCGAGCTCCCGCAGCTGCTCCAGTTCGGTGGCGGTCAGCTCCTTCGGCGTGACGGCGGGGGCCGTCCGGTGCTGATAGAAGCCGGTCAGTCCTTCGGCGTGGATGGTCTCACAGACCGACCGGCAGCCGTAACAGCAGAACGACTCGGTCTGACCGTCCAGCTCCAGGGTGATGGGAGGCTCGACAAGCACCGGCTCGCCGCAGTGGAAACAGTCCAAACCGTTCACCCGGCGTTATCGGCAGCTGCCCCAAGCACCAGCGGAGTGGAAGCTGGCAGGGTCATTTCACCCTTGAGACGCCAGTCGTTGTCCGGACCTCTCAGGTCAAGGTACCAGCGGCCATCCATATCCCGGGGGAGCTGGCCAGCGTAGTCCTGTTCCGACACCGGACTGAGCTGGATGGTACGGTCACGCTCTTCCAGGGTGGGGTGGAACACCTGCAGCACCAGGTACGGGTAGGCGGTGTCGGCGGCATCGCTGGTGAGTACCACCTGGACCTGCTGTCCGGAAAAATCCAGGTTGGCCACCAGCCCCAGTTCGGCGGCCCGGGTATCCCGTGCCAGCTCGAGGTTGATGGCTTTACCTTCCTTGGAGTAGTCGTCGGTCACCATGGCGTTTTCGGTATTGATGGCCACGGTGATCATGACCGCGCACCAGAGGATCGCCGCGGTCGGAAAGATCAACAGGAACCAGAACCAGGGCTGGCGATACCAGGGGCTTACAGCGTTTTCTTGAGTCATCTTGGGTTCTCTTACGGTGGACCGTTGTCTGGATTACTGGCTGGGGCCGACAAATCGGCTTTCCGTCTCCACTGTCACGGTATTGTCCGTGAGGGAATGCAACCGGAAGGTGATGCTGTTGTTGGTCTCGGTGATCACTTCCGGATCCACCTCCACCACCGCCGGCACGGACAGATGCTCACCGCTGTCCACCGAGACCTCCTTGCGGGTGGTCAGGTTGAGGGTCTCCAGGCCGGTGACCGACAGCTGATAGGTTTGGGGCACTTCGCTGAGGTTGGCGATTTTCAGGGTGTAGGAGTTTTCGATCAACCCCCGCCCGTTATAGTTGAACAGGGCGCCCCGGTCCCTCAGCACATCCAGCTCCGCTGCCACCCGCGTTGTCAGGGTGAAGACGATGGCGCCGATCATCAGGCCCAGCACGGCGCCGTAACCGAAGGTCCGTGGCCGTAGCAATTTCGAGGTCTTGCCCTCGAGTTCATTTTCGGTGGTATAGCGGATCAGCCCCCGGGGGTAGTTCATCTTGTCCATGACACTGTCACAGGCGTCGATGCACAGGGCGCAACCGATGCATTCATATTGCAGGCCATCACGGATGTCGATACCGGTAGGGCAGACCTGAACGCAGAGGCCGCAGTCAATGCAGTCACCCAGTCCCAGTTCCTCCTTGGAGGCGGACTTCTTGCGGCCCCCGCGGGGCTCACCACGAATCGGGTCGTAGGACACCACCCGGGTGTTGGGGTCGAACATCACCGACTGGAAGCGGGCATAGGGGCACATGTACAGGCAGACCTGCTCCCGCATCCAGCCTGCGTTCATGTACGTCGCCACGGTAAAGAACGCCACCCAGAAGTAGGCCCAGCCGTTGGCGTCGAAGGTAACGAGATCGACCGCGAGCTCGCGAATGGGGTAAAAGTAGCCCACGAAGGTGAGACCGGTCGCCAAGGCAATGGCCAGCCAGGCGGCGTGTTTGAGGGACTTCTTGATCACCTTTTCCGGCGAGTTGAGCGCCTTGTCCAGCTTCATGCGTTTGTTGCGGCTGCCTTCAATGCGCTCCTCCACCCACATGAAGATAAAGGTCCACACGGTTTGCGGGCAGGTATAGCCGCACCAGACCCGGCCAAACAGGGTGGTGACGAAGAACAGGCCGAACGCCGAAATGATCAGCATGCCGGACAACAGGATAAAGTCCTTGGGGAAGAAGGTGGCGCCAAACAGGTGGAATTCCCGGGCGGGCAGGTCGAAATGTATCAGCGGTTGACCGTTGACGGTGATCCAGCAGAACAGGAAGTACATACCCATCAGGCCCAACAGGCTGAAAAAGCGAATACGCTGGAACAGGCCTTTGACTTCCTTGACGTAAATCTTCTTGCGGCTGGCGTAGAGTTCGACGGTCTCGGGTTTGTTGTTATTGGAGGCGTCAGGGTTAGGGTCGATCTGTTTCACCGGTATCTGACTGCTCATCACTACCTCCCAATACGGGGAAAACGCCCCGGGGGGCGTCATCAAGTCTTTTCAAGCCTGCGCCCGAGAGGGGCGGACGCAGGGTTCAAAAGACTCGGACGCTGTCCCAAAGACAGCGTCCGGGTGCTTTAGTTCGACAGGCTGTAGACGTACGCGGCGAGGATGTGGATCTGATCTTCGCTCAGACGTCCGCCCTGGGCCGGCATCTGGTTCTGGCGACCGTACATGACGGTCTCCTTGATGCGGTCGTAGGTGCTGCCATAGAGCCAGGTGTTGTCGGTCAGGTTGGGCGCGCCCATGGCCTGGTTGCCTTTCGCGTCCTGGCCGTGGCAGGCCGCACAGGCCTGGCCGAAGATCTGCTTGCCGGCCTCGGCCGCTTCCTCGCTTTGGGCGCGGTCACTGAAGCTCAGCACGTAGTTCACGACCTGGTCCACCTGCTCGGCGGTCATGTTCGGCATCATGCCCTTGGCCGGCATGGCACCCTGACGCCCCTGGGTGATGGTGTGCAGGATGGTGTCCGGCTCACCGCCGTACAACCAGTCATCATCGGTCAGGTTGGGGAAGCCGATGGAACCTCGGCCCGCCGAACCGTGACACACCGCGCAGTTGTTGGCGAACAGGCGCTGACCCATCTTCATGGCGTCATCATCCTGGGCCAGTTCCACGATCGGGGTATCGCCGTACTGGGCGTAAATCTCACTGTACTTGGCTTCGGCAACCTGAACTTCCTGTTCCCACTGGTTGTACTGGGTCCAGCCCAGCAGGCCCTTGAAGTTGCCAAGTCCCGGATACAGTGCCAGATAGCCCAGGCTGAACACACAGGTGGCGATGAACAGGTAGTACCACCACTTGGGCATCGGGTTGTCGTACTCTTCAATGCCATCAAAGGAATGGCCGGTGGTACGGTCGGTTTCCGTGTCGGTTGTCTGGCCCTTACGGGTTGCCACCAGCAGCCACCAGCAACCAAAGATGGTACCGAGCACGATCGCGCTGATCCAAATGCTCCAGAAGGTACTCATTGTTTCTTCTCCGTCTTGTCTTTTTCCAGGGTACGGCGATCGATCTCGTCGTCATCGAAGGGCAGGTGGGCCGCCTCGTCGTTCGGTTTCTTGCGGCGGGCGCTGTAGGCCCACCAGCAAACGCCGAGAAACGCAATCATGACGAGCAGGGTGTGTATACCGCGTACCTCGTTAATATCCATCGGGATCACCGCTTGGTTGAAATCACTGTGCCGAGCTGTTGCAGATAGGCAACCAGCGCTTCAATCTCGTACTTGCCTTCCACCTCGGCAGCTGCGTTGGCAATCTGCTCATCGGTGTAGGGCACGCCCAGACGCTGCATGACCTTCAGCTTGGCGGCGGTGTCGGTGTGGTCAACCTTGTTCTCGAACAGCCAGGGGAAGGCCGGCATGTTGGACTCGGGAACCACACTGCGCGGATCGAACAGGTGCATACGCTGCCAGGCGTCGGAGTAGCGGCCGCCAACCCGTGCCAGATCCGGACCGGTGCGCTTGGAGCCCCACAGGAAGGGGTGCTCGTAGACGTACTCGCCGGCGACGGAGTAATGGCCGTAGCGCTCGGTCTCGGCCCGGAACGGACGGATCATCTGGGTGTGACAGACGTGGCAGCCTTCGCGGATGTAGATGTCGCGGCCTTCCAGTTCCAGGGCGGACAGCGGCTCGAGGCCTTCCACCGGCTCGTTGGGCTCCTTCAGGAAGAACAGGGGCACAACTTCTACCAGGAAGCCGCTGCTGATGACCAGGAGGATCAACACGGCCATCAGGCCGATATTCTTTTCAACAATATCGTGTTTCATTGGTCTCTCAACTCCTCTCAGGCAGCCTGGGCCGCGGCGCTATCGGCGGCAACAGCGTCTTTTTGCTTGATGGTCATACGGACGTTGTATGCCATTACGAGCATGCCGGAGACGAAGATGACACCGCCCAGCCAGCGTACGAAGTAACCCGGGCCGGAGGCCTCCAGGGCTTCCACGAAGCTGTAGGTCAGGGTGCCGTCGGCGTTGACTGCACGCCACATCAGGCCCTGCATGATGCCGTTGACCCACATGGCGACGATGTACAGGACGGTACCAACGGTGGCCAGCCAGAAGTGCAGGTTGATCAGCGCGGTGCTGTACATCTCACGTACGCCCCACAGCTTGGGAACCAGGTGATAGATGGCGCCGATACTGATCATGGCAACCCAGCCCAGGGCACCGGAGTGGACGTGACCGATGGTCCAGTCGGGGTTGTGGGACAGAGCGTTGACGGTCTTGATAGCCATCATCGGCCCTTCGAAGGTGGACATGCCGTAAAAGGACAGGGACACCACCAGGAACCGCAGGATCGGGTCGGTACGCAGTTTGTGCCAGGCGCCGGACAGGGTCAT
>NZ_JAWVYN010000012.1:0-127005 GCF_033722735.1 Marinobacter sp. | reverse complement strand
CTGGCCTGGTGGCGCGCGCCGGGTCCTGGGTTTGGGCGCACCCCCCCGCCTCCCCCCCCCGGGGGGGGGGGGGGTTGCCCACCCCCCCCGCGGCCTGGTACTGGCAACTGGAGGCGGCCGGGGTCAACCTGGTGGGCGCGGTGCCGAGTGGCTTGCCCAGTATCCGCTTGCCAATGCCGGATTCCGATATCTGGCGCGCGTTGCTCCCCGCAGCCGTGCTGATCAGTCTGGTTGGGTTTGTGGAATCGGTGTCGGTGGCCCAGACCCTGGCCGCCAAGCGCCGGCAGCGCATCGATCCCAACTCCGAACTGATGGCCCTGGGCCTGGCCAACGTGGGGTCCGGGATGAGCGGCGGTTCACCGGTCTCCGGTGGCTTTTCCCGTTCGGTGGTGAATTTTGAGGCGGGGGCGCAAACCCCCATCGCGGGCATTCTGACGGCGGCAGGCATCGCGATCACAACACTGACCCTGACCGGGCTGCTGGCATTCCTGCCCAAGGCAACCCTGGCGGCCACCATCATCGTGGCTGTCAGTACCCTGATCGACCTGCCCGCCATCCGCCGCACCCTGAATTATTCGAAAGCGGATGGGGCGGCCATGCTGGCCACCATTGTGCTTACCCTGGCCCATGGCGTGGAGGCCGGTATCACAGCGGGCGTGGCCATGTCCCTGGGGCTGTACCTGTATCGCACGAGCCGTCCCCACAGCGCGGTGGTAGGACGCATCCCGGGAACGGAACACTTCCGTAACGTTCAGCGCCACAGGGTGGAGACTGACGATGAAACCCTCTTCCTGCGGGTGGATGGCAGTCTGTACTTCGCCAACGCCCGGTATCTGGAGGATACGGTACTGGCGCTGGTTGCCTCCCGACCGGAGGTCCGGAATCTGGTGCTGGCCTGCCAGGCGGTCAACGATATCGATGCCTCGGCGCTGGAAAGTCTCGAGGCGATCAACAGTCGGCTGGCGGATGCCGGAATCCGGTTATACCTGGCGGAAGTCAAGGGGCCGGTCATGGATCGGCTCCGCACTACGGACTTCTACCGGCAACTGCGCGGTCGCATATTTCTGAGTACCTACGAGGCCTGGAATGCGCTGGTGACCCAGCCCAGGGTGCTTGCCGCCGAGCCCGTAGCGTCACACCCATTTATTCAAGGGGCTGGTAAAGGCCAAGCCCATCCAGACGATTCTCCGGGAGGTAGCCCATGATCTTTCGTCAACTCTTTGATGTGGTGTCATCCACCTATACTTATCTCCTGGCCGATGAAGGCAGCAAGCGCGCGCTCCTGATCGACCCGGTGTTCTCCCAGGCCAGGCGGGATCTGGCCCTGCTGGAGGAGCTGGGCCTGACGCTGGCCCTGGTGGTCGATACCCATGCCCACGCCGACCACATCACCGCCGCCTGGCTGCTGAAGCAGAAAACCGGGTGCCAGATTGCCTCCGCCAAGGTCCTCCAGGCTGAAAATGTGGACCTTCCCCTGGAGGACGGCCAGGAGTTTGGTGTCGATGGAGTGCGGCTCAAGGCTGTCGCCACACCCGGCCATACCGACGGCTGCATGAGCTATGTGCTCTCGGACCAGTCCATGGTGTTCACCGGCGACGCCCTGCTGATCCGGGGCTGCGGTCGCAGTGATTTCCAGCAGGGCAGTGCCCACAAGCTGTTCGAGTCCATTACCAAGCGCCTGTTTGCCCTGCCCGACGCCTGTCTGGTCTATCCGGCCCATGACTACAACGGCCGGACCGTCAGTACCATTGGTGAGGAAAAAGCGTTCAACGCCCGGGTGGGGGGCGGAGCCAATGTGACGGACTTTGTGGAATACATGCACGCCATGAAACTTCCCCATCCCAAGAAGATCGATGAGGCGTTGCCGGCGAATATGCGCAGTGGCTGCCCGGAAGACGGCCGGTTGCCGGAGGACCCGAGCTGGGCCGATATCCATGTGACCTTTGGCGGCGTTCCCGAGATTGACTACAACTGGCTGGAGCGACACCTGGACAAGGTCACCGTACTGGACGTCCGTCTCGACGAGGAAGTGAAGGACGCCCCGGTGTCCGAAGCCCTGGTGGACCTGCACATACCGCTGGACCAGTTGCGCGCGAGGGTGGGGGAAGTGCCCAAAGACAAGCCAGTCGTGACACTGTGTCGTGCCGGGCGTCGGTCGGCGATGGCGGTGAACATTCTCAAGGAGAGTGGTTTCGAGCAGGTTGCCAGCCTGAGCCGGGGCTTGCTGGCGATATCCCGACACTGATCGATGGCCGCTATGGCTCGCTGGCGTAACTGCTGCCGACCGGGCGTCTGGAGCGCAACCGCTCGCGTTCCAGACGCCCGGGTGTTCGGGGATGGTTGCCGAGATCAGTCCTGTGCCTGCCGTCCCTCACAGTGTTCCATCATCCGGGCGCGGCGCTCTTCCCGGTGTTGCTCCCACTCGGCTTTCTGCTCTTCATGAATCTGGTCCCAGATTTCCCGCTGTGTCTCGGTGAGTTGCAGACGGTCTGCCATTTCGGCCCGACGTTGCTCCATGCGTTCATGAAACGCCGCCCGACGCTCGTCCCGGTCAAGCGGGGCTTCTCCGGCCCGCAGTCGTTCGCAGACATCGCCGGGCGGTTTGCCATGGTGTGATTCGGCGCCATGGTGGCCGGCGAGGGCCAGTGGGCTGGCCAGCAGGGTGACGGAAAACAGCGCCGGCATCAGCCAGTGGGTTGCGGTGGTGCTTCTCATGGTGTTGCTCCCAGGTCGTTGAATGGACAACGATCAGTTTAGCCCCGGGTTTTGTCAAAGGCTGTCAGCCAGCTGTAAAGGTTCTGCAAAGATCGAGTGTTGTGACGGGGGAGATCGGCCTGACATGCTAGAATCCTTGGAGGTTTCAGGAGGTTGGAGCTTTGCAGAACCGGGTATTGCTGATCGAAGACGACGAGGAACTGCGGCAGTTGCTGGCCCGGTACCTCAGCGGCCAGGGCTTCACTGTGCGGGAAGCGGCCAACGGCCGGGACGGCCTGTCGTTGGCGGTGGAGCATCATTGCGACGTGGTGGTTCTGGATATCATGTTGCCAGACCTCAATGGTCTGGAAGTGCTGCGGGAGCTGCGCACCCGCACCCATCTGCCGGTGGTGTTGCTGACGGCTCGCGGGGATGAGACCGACCGCATCGTGGGGTTTGAGGTGGGCGCGGACGATTACATCCCCAAACCCTGCAATCCACGGGAACTGGTGGCGCGTCTGCAGGCCCTGCTGCGGCGGGTGAGCTGGGACCGCAAGTCGGAGGAATCCGCTGCCCGCCGTGTCGGCGACCTGCGCATCGAACCGGACCAGCGGCGGGTTTTCCTGAAGGAGTCGCCGTTGGAACTGACCGCCACCGAGTACGAGATCCTGCAGGTGCTGCTGGCCCATGCCGGCAGCGTCGTCCGCAAGACCGATTTGATGCAGTGGGCCCTGGGCCGTCGATTGGCCCCCCATGACCGCACCCTGGATATGCACATCAGTAACCTTCGCCGCAAGCTCGGTGAGGAACGGCCCACACGTATCGAAACGGTTCGTGGCCTGGGCTACACCCTGCGGGAACCTGCCTGATGGCCAAGCGACGCCTGTTTCCCCTGTTCTGGCGGATTTTCCTGCTCATCTGGTTGGCCATGGCGGTGACGGTATTGGCCAGCAATCTGGCCACCCGGCAACTGATCGACCAGGAGCGTCAGGCGATTGAGCGCCAGGAAGGGTTGCGAACGCTCGCGCAGGAGGCGATCCGGATTCGCCAAACGCGAGGGGGGCGGGCTCTGCGTCGGTTCTTGCATCAGCAGGGCCTGGAACGGGACCTGCATATTGTATTGCTGGAGCCGGGGCGGCGTAACGAGCACCTGCCGCCAGAGGTTCGGGACCGGATGGAGCCGGGGTGGCACCGACCCCGGCCGGCCGTGTTCCCCGTCGGGGATGGCTACCGGCTGGTGGCCTGGCCTCGTATCGGGGGTGAGGGCTGGCTGGATCCCCGACTGTTCCGTTTGCTGGAACTGATCATTGGCTTTGTTTTGATCACTCTGGCCTGCTGGTGGCTCGCCCGGCGGATATCCCGGCCGCTGCGGCACATGGAACACACCGCCCGGCAGATCGCCGGTGGCGACCCGACGCTGCGGGTCAGCGACCGAATCGCCAATCGATTGGATGAAATCGGTGCCCTGGCCACGGCGTTCAATGACATGACCGATCGGCTCTGCCACCTGCTGGAGCGGCAGAAACACCTGCTGCGGGACATTTCCCACGATCTTCGCACCCCGCTGACCCGACAGCGTATTGCCATTGAGCTGGCCAGTGACACCGGCGCAGATCCCGGGCTGATGGCCAGCATCCTGCGCCAGAATGAACGGTTGGAGGCGATGACCGCCCAGATTCTTACCCTGTACCAGGTGATTGAGGAGGGTGGGGAAATGAGCCGCGAAGCGGTTGATCCGGTGCGGGTGTTGCAGCAGGTGTTGCAGGATGCGGCAGACTACGCGGAACAGCGTGGGGTAGACTGCCGCCTCGAGGTGAGAGCGGACTGTCGGTTGGTGTCGGTGCTTGGGGATCCACACCTGCTGCAGCGAGCCTTCGACAACATCCTGCAGAATGCCCTGGACCATACGCCGCCCGGCCGGGTGGTCGTTTGCCGTTGCCGGCGGACCGATGACCGGTTTTGCCTTGAGGTGCAGGACCAGGGCCCCGGCGTGGCCGACGCCGCCCTGGCACACCTGTTCGAACCTTTTTACCGCACCGACGAGGCCCGCTCGGGACAGGGCTGGGGGTTGGGGCTGGCGATTGCGCGGGATATTGTCGTAGGGCACGATGGGGCCATCGAAGCGGCCAACGGCCAGGACGGCGGACTGGTCGTACGGATCGCTCTACCGGTGTTCGTCGGGGACTGAGTTGCCAACCTGGGTGTTGTCCTCCGCTGGTTGCGGACGGAGTTGAACAGCACCAGAAAAATCAATACCTTCCTGCAGTTCCTCGTCGTCGTACCGGATGCCGCAGGCGGCCTTCCTGACGTTGGCCGGTGGTGCGGTTCCCGGGGTAGGATGTTGGCGATCAGACATGACGGCATACCCCCTGTCGGTTCCAAAGTTCGATCAGGTACTGTGATGTGAGCAAAGATTATCCCATACCCGCCGGTTTTCTGGAATGCGAGACCGACGTCAAGAAAAGCCGGTTCATCGCCCGGGTGGCACCGGTGTCCAGTCGTGATGAGGTTCGGGCGTGGCTGGACCAGGCGCATCGGGACCATCCCGATGCGCGGCATATCTGTTGGGCCTACCAGATCGGGCGGCCCGGCTCGGCCGCCGAGGCGGCTATGAACGACGACGGTGAACCGTCCGGTACCGCTGGCAAGCCCATCCTGAATGTCATCCAGCATAAGGATATGGGGGATGTGCTGGTGATGGTCATCCGCTATTTCGGTGGCATCAAGCTGGGGGCGGGCGGATTGGTGCGGGCCTATGCCGGGGCGGCGGAGAGTGTGCTGTCCCAGGTGGAGCGGGTGATCCAGCCAGCCCTGCAGTCCGTCCAGGTTGCCATGTCCTATGCCGACGAACAGCCGGTTCGGCACTGGTGCAGCCAGCATGGTGCCCAGGTTGTCTCGGTCGACTACAGCGCCGGTGTGCAGGCGGTGGTTGAGGTGCCCGTCACCTCACTGGCGGATTTTACAGCCTTCTGTGAGGCGCAGAAGCTGCAATTCACGCAGGAATGAACGCTGGCGGTAAATTCGGTCAAAAGGATACTCCCTCAGATGCGAACGAGGAAACAGCTCATGCGAATTCCAGCACTCTTGCTAGCCCTGTCGCTGCTGGCCGGTTGCGCCAGCAAAGTGGTAACCGATTACGACGCCGCTGCATCCTTCGAGAATTACCAGACCTGGGCGTTTGCCCCCGGCCTTCAGGCTCAGGGGTTCACCTCCCTGGACAGTGCCCGGGTAAAGAATGCGGTGACCCGCGAGATGGCGGCCAAACAGTTGCGTAGTGTGTCCTCCGAGCAGGCGGACTTGCTGGTGGCCTATCAGGTGGTCGAGGAAGAGCGTCTGCAAAGCTACGGGTTCAGTTACGGACTGGGATTCGGGCACCGTCCTTTCGGCTGGGGCATTGCCTCGGCGCCGCCGGTGCGGGAAGTGAAGGAAGGCAAACTGGTGGTTGAACTGGTGGACCGTGCCAGTGAAAAAGTCGTTTGGCGGGCTGCCAGTCGGCGTTATCTCACCGAAGATCAGTCGCCGGAATACCGCAGTGAATTGATTGACGAGCTGGTCACCGAGATGTTCAATCGGTTTCCGCCGGAAACACGTTGAATTTACCGATAACTTGGAGTCTCCATGAAGAAACGATCCCAGGGGGGGCTGGTGTATTCCACCGATCAGGGCCGCATGTGCCCCGGATGCCGGAATCCCCTTGATGACTGTACCTGCCGCCAGCCCCAGCTGCCTGCTGGCGACGGTGTTGTGCGGGTGAGCCGGGAAACCAAGGGCCGCAAGGGCAAGGGCGTTACCCTGGTTACCGGAATCCCGCTGGCGGAAAAGGAACTCAAGGCCCTGGCCAAGACCCTGAAGGCCAGATGCGGTACCGGCGGCACCGTGAAGGACGGTGTGGTGGAAATTCAGGGTGACCAGCGGGACGTTCTGGTCCCCCTGCTCGAACAGAAAGGCTGGACCGTCAAACGGGCGGGTGGATAGCGCCCCCCGATTATTGCTGATGGTTTCGGGTCTTCTCACACCCTGGCCGAAGGTCACCAACCCATTGTGTCTCTAAACGGTTACAATGGCTGCTTTTGTACTCTTGGATTTTCCAGCGGAGGGTAAATATGCACGTTCTGGTTATGGGCGCCGGTGTGGTCGGCATCACCTCAGCCTGGTATCTGCGTCAGGCCGGTTACGATGTGACGGTGGTGGATCGCCAGAACAAGGCCGGGCTGGAAACCAGCTACGCCAACGGCGGTCAGATTTCGGTTTCCCACGCCGAGCCCTGGGCTAACCCGGGCACGCCCCTGAAGGTGTTGAAGTGGCTTACCCAGCCGGACGCCCCCATCCTGTTCAAACCCCGTCTGGATTTGGCGCAATGGCGTTGGGCGATCAGTTTCCTGACTCAGTGCACCTCCGCCAAGGCCGCCTACAACATTCGCCAGATGGTGAATCTGGGCACCTACAGCCGCACCCAGCTGCAGGCGCTTCGGCAGGAAACCGGCATCGAGTATGACAGCCTGTCCAAGGGGATCCTGCATTTCTACACCAATCCCCGCGAGTTTGAAGCCGCCCTGGAACCCGCGCGTTTGATGCGGGAGCTGGGCTGTGACCGTCAGGTTATCGATGCGGACCGGGCGATTGAGCTGGAGCCGGCACTGGCGCCGGCGCGCCATCGCATCGTCGGCGCCACCTACACCTGCGAGGATGAATCCGGCGACGCCCGCAAGTTTACCCAGGCCCTGGCTGACCTGGCTGCGGCGGCCGGGGTGAAGTTCCGCTTTGGCACCGACATTCTCGGGTTTGAGCATACCCGTGACCGGATTCTGGGGGTGCGTACGCTGCATGAGGGCCATTACGAAACCCTGCACGCGGACAGCTATGTGCTCAGTCTGGGCAGTTTCAGTGCCGTACTGGCCCGGCAACTGGGGCTGTTTCTCAATATTTACCCTGCCAAGGGTTACTCCATTACCGTGCCGGTGAAGGAGGACAAGGCGGCCTACCAGGTTAGCCTCACCGACGATGAATACAAGCTGGTCTATTCAAGGCTAGGGGATCGGATACGGGTGGCCGGTACGGCCGAGCTGAACGGTTACGACCGCAAACTCAATCTCACCCGCTGCCGGGCCATCGTCCGTCGCACGGCCGAACTGATGCCAGAGGCGGCCCACTGGGAACAGGCGGAGTTCTGGAGTGGCCTGCGCCCGGCGACCCCGTCCAACGTGCCCTACATCGGCCGAAGCCACCTGGGCAACCTCTACCTCAACACCGGCCATGGTACCCTGGGCTGGACCCATTCCTGCGGCTCCGCCGCGGCGCTGGTGGACATCATTGCCGGCAAGCGTCCGGAGGTGGATTTCGCCTTTGCCGGTTTCTGAGAGGGAATAATCGAGGGGAGACAGGTTGCGCCCGCCACCAGCCGGTGAGCGGGCACAATTCGGCGCATTAGCCGAGCTGGTCGCGGATCAGTTTCTTGTTGATCTTGCCGACACTGGTCTTGGGAATGTCGTCGACAAAGTCGATCTGGGCCGGGATGGCCCACTTGTTGATTTCCCCGCTCTCGACAAACTGCGTCAGGTGATTCTGGATGTCTTCCAGATTGGCCTCCTTACCGGCCCTCAGGGTCACCAGGGCGTGGGGGCGCTCACCCCATTTGTCGTCCGGCACGCCCACAACGGCTGCGGCGGCGACGGCGGGATGCTGGCTGATCAGGTTTTCCAGGTCCAGGGACGACAGCCATTCGCCACCGGTCTTGATCACGTCCTTGATACGGTCCTTGATCAGCAGGGTCTGGTCCGGGTCGATGCTGGCGACATCGCCGGTGTGCAGCCAGCCGCCTTCCCACAGCTCGCGCCCCTTCTCCGGCTCCTTCAGATAGCTCTGGGTCAGCCAGGGCGCGCGGGCAACCACTTCGCCCTTGCTAACGCCGTCGTGTGGCAGGGAGTTGCCCTCGGAATCAACGATGCGGATATCCACCAGGGGGACCGGCACGCCAGTCTTGATTCGCCGAGCAGTCTGCTGCTCCAGCGGTAACTCCAGGTCTTCCGGCTGCAGATGGGTAGTGGTCAGCAACGGCCCCGTCTCCGACATGCCATAGCCGGTGTACATGTGAATGCCCAGCTCGGCACCGGCGTTGCACAGGCTCTCGGTGAGCGCACTGCCGCCAATCAACACGTGCCAGTTGCTCAGGTCGGCCGTCTTGATCGACTCGGTGGCCAGCATCATCTGCATGATGGTAGGCACGCAGTGGGAAAAGGTGACCTTGTGTTCCTTGAGCAGGTTCACCAGTAGTTCGGGCTCGTAGCGCCCCGGATAGACCTGCTTGATGCCAAGCAGGGTAGCGGCATAGGGCACCCCCCAGGCGTGGACGTGGAACATGGGGGTGATGGGCATGTACACCGACGAGGAACGCAGCATCGGCATCTCGTCGTAGGCGGACAGGCTGCCGGCCATGGCCAGGGTATGCAGGACCAGCTGTCGGTGGCTGAAGAAAACGCCCTTGGGGTTGCCGGTGGTGCCGGTGGTGTAGAAGGTGGTGGCAATGCTGTTTTCGTCGAAATCGGGGAAATCGAATGTGGCACCGGACTGATCCAGAAGCGCCTCGTAGCTGCCCAGCGTCGCCAGCGAGGTGTTGGCGGGTGTGTCCTGGTCGGTAAGCTGGATATAGCCCCTGACCGTCTCGATCTGGTCCTTTATTCCTTCCATGATGGGCAAGAAGTCGTCGTGCACCAGCACGAAGTCGTCCTCGGCATGGTTCATGGTGTAGACGATCTGCTCCGGCGACAGTCGCACGTTAACCGTGTGCAGAACGGCACCGAGCATGGGGATGGCGAAGAAGCATTCAAGGTAGCGGGGCGTGTCCCAGTCCATCACCGCAACGGTATCTCCGGCCTTGACGCCGGCGTCGGTGAGGGCGTTAGCCAGTCGGTTTACCCGCTCAACCAGGTCGGCGTAGGTGTACTTGCTGCGGTTGGCATAGACAATCTCCTGGTTCGGGGCATAACGAGGGCCGGACAGGAGCAGCTGTTTGATCAGCAGGGGATACTGGTAGGCGTTTTCCGCTGCGGGAAGTAACTTTGTCTGTGTCATGAATCGCGGTCTCCATGCTTGTTGTTGGTCTTGGCGATCTGGATGGCCTGTCAGTCTACTCTGGACACCGGGGGCAGAATGTCAACGATTTTCCATTTGGCCTGTTCAATGGGAGAAGCGGCTGGGACAATCAGCGATAATCCGGTACCGGACTGAAGTTGGCGTTGGGCGCAGCGGGATTGGTATGGAAAGGCGCTAGGACAGGTAGGGCGCGGAAGGGGCGGAAGATCGGTCCGTCTGGCGCCCGGGCATCACCTCGGCTCATCCGCAAATACGGATGAACGACAGCTCGGGACCCTCTGATAGACGCCTGAATCGTCTCTGCGCGTTGTGCGGGTCAGAGTCGATCCAGGAGTGAATCAGCGGCTCCCTGAGGCTTATTCGTAGGTGCAGAGATAGGCGGTGTCGATGTCGGTCTTCGCCTTGAAACTGGACTGACCGGCGACTTCAAAGGCTTCACCCGCGCCGTAGGTCATCCACTCGCTCATGCCGGGCAACAGCACGGTCAGGGCGCCGCTGATTACGGTCATGGTCTCTTTCTGGGTGGTGCCAAACTCGTACTCGCCGGGGCTGATCACGCCAACAGTGGCGGGCAGGGTGGCGGTCTGGAAGGCGATCGACTTTGCCTTGCCGTCAAAATATTCGTTAACTTGCAGCATCGATTGGGCTCCTTGAAACGGTTGGGGGCTTACTATACGGCAAAAATACCAACTGGGAATGACAAAATTGACGAAGGTTCCTGACTCTTCTGGGCAACACCCCGAGCGCGAACGATACCAACGGGCCCTGACTCGGCTTGACCGCTACGCCAGGACCCTGGACAGCCAGTTCCGTATTCCGTTCACCCGCATCCGCTTCGGTCTTGATCCGCTGATTGGGCTGCTGCCCGGGATTGGTGACGTGGTCGGCCTGGTGTTGTCGCTCTATCTGGTGGTGGAGGCCATTCGCATCGGGGCCGGGCCCGGGGTGGTGGTTCGAATGCTGGGCAATCTGCTGGCAGAGTTCGTGATCGGCCTGGTACCGGTACTGGGGGACGCGTTCGACCTGATGTGGCGGGCCAATGACCGAAACGCCGCGCTGCTGCGCGGCCATATCGAACGCAAGCTGACGCCGGCGCGACCACGGCGGCCCTGGCTGTCCTATGTCCTGATTGGTGTCTTCGCCATCCTGATGCTGCTATTGCTGGCCCTGGTGGGCACCTCGTTGCTGGCGCCCCTGTTCGAACCCGCTGTTGTCGCTTACTGATCCCAGGGCTTGCCCCGGGTCTCCGGGGTACGGTCCACGCCAATGTGCATGGCCGCCTTGGCCAGGATGTTGGCGCTTACCGGCGCGGTGAGGAACAGGAACACGGTGATGAGGATCTCTGCGATGTTGATCCCCGGGCTGCGCACGGTGAAATACGCCACTGAACCCAGCATGATGGCGCCCACGCCCAGGGTGGTGGCCTTGGTGGGGCCGTGCAGGCGGGTGAAGAAGTCCGGCAGGCGAGCCAGGCCGATGGCGCCGACCAGGGAAAAGAAGCCACCAATCAGCAGTAGGGCGGCGATGAAGTATTGATAGACAGGCTGCATGGTTATTGCTCCCAGTCCGTGACCGTTACTCGATCACGCTGCCGCGTTTGAGGTACTTGGCCAGGGCCACGGTTCCGACGAAGCCCATGACCGCGATCAGCAGGGCGGACTCCATGTAGAGCCGGGTCTCCAGGGTGATACCCAGCAAGATGATCAGGGCGATGGCATTGATGTACAGGGTGTCCAGGGCCAGCACCCGATCCGGCGCGTCCGGTCCCTTGATCAGCCGGTAGACGTTCAGCAGGGCTGCCAGGGTCACCATGCCAATGGTGATATGCAGGGCCCAGGCGAGTACGGGCAGGGTTGTGATCATTGGAAAATCTCCTGAAGCGGTTTTTCATACCGCTGCCTGATGGTGTCGATGACTTCCTGCTCGTCCTCGGCGTCGAGGGCGTGAATCAGCAGGATGCGGTTGTCGTCACTGACATCGGCACTCACTGTGCCCGGGGTTAGGGAGATGGTGCTGGCCAGCATGGTGATGGCTAGAGGGTGTTCCAGGCTGAGCGGGTAGGAAATGAACACCGGTCGGGGCTTGCGCGGGCTCAATACCAGACGGGCCACCGCCACGCTGGCCACCACAATGTCCCAGAGTACCCGCAAGATGTACATGGGCAGCAGCCACCCCTTGACCAGGGCCGGGCGCTCCGGCCAGAAATTACTGGTCAGTCGCGGTAGTAGCCAGGCCAGGATCAGGCCCATCACGACGCTGGCACCGGACACGCCGTCGTTGAGCACTTGCCAGACCAGGAACAGGTTCAGGCTGAGAAACGGTTGTGGAAATCCGAGTCGGGACAGCATCAGAGTCCTCCCACCACGACCTGGGCCTGCAGGATGGCCAGGTACTCACTGGTATTGAACAGTTGCTCGGCGGTGGCATCCACATAGGCGCTGATCGGGCCTGCCAGCAACACAATCACCACCGCCATGCCCACCAGACCGCCGGCGGCCACTGTCAATGGCAGGGTCAGCCGTTCCGGCTGCGATACGTGGCCCTCCACGGTACGCCAGAACACGATGGAGCCGGCGCGGCTATAGGCAATCAGGGTAAAGAAGCTGCCGATGATCAGCCCCCCCCACAGCCAGGCCAGCTGGGGTCCGGGAGTGGCGGCCTGAAGGATCAGCAGCTTGGCGAAGAAACCGCTGAGCGGCGGCAAGCCGACCGAGGCAACCGCGCCGAGCATGAACAGCACGCTCAGCAGGGTACGGTTGTACATGGGCGGTGCGGTGACGATCTTGTCCGCCGCGGCACCGCGCTGGCCTGCAATCAGGTCCACCACCAGGAACAGACCGGCCACGATCCAGGTGGTGTTTAGCAGGTAGAACAGCGCTGCCGAGGTGCCCTCTTGGGTTCCCAGGCCCACCGCCGCCAACAGCGTGCCGATGGAGATAATGACTTGCCAGGTGATCAGGGTGCGCAGGCTGCGGGACCCGATTGCACCCACGACACCCATGGCCAGGGTGGCCAGCGCGAGGGGGAACAGCCAATCCAGCCCCAGGTGGGCCAGCGGCCCGGCATCGGCGCCGAAGATCAGCGTGAACACCCGGACGATGGCGTAGAAACCCACCTTGGTCATCACCGCGAACAGGGCCGCCACCGGCGCCGTGGCGGCTCCGTAGGCTTTGGGCAGCCAGAAACACAGCGGCAGGATGGCGGCCTTGAGGCCGAACACCACCAGCAGCATGAGGCCGCCCGCTTTCACCAGCGGCAGGTCCTCGGCGCTCACCTGGGGAACCTTGACCGCCAGGTCGGCCATGTTGAGGGTGCCGGTGACGCTGTACAGCATGCCCACGCTGATCAGGAACACCGCGGAGCCCGCCAGGTTCAGCACCACGTAGTGCAGGCTGGGGATGGTGCGCTTGGTGCCGGTCCCCTGCATCAGCAGACCGTAGGAGGCGATCAGCAGTACCTCAAAGGCCACGAACAGGTTGAACAGGTCGCCGGTGAGGAACGCAATGTTCAGTCCCAGCAACTGAAACAGGAACAGGGCGTGGAACTGGCGGCTGCTCTCGTCGGTCTTGTGGACGGCGAACAGGTGGCAGAAAAACGCCAGGATGGCTGTCATCAACAGCATCAGCGCCGACAGCCGATCGAGTATCAGGACGATGCCGAACGGCGGCGCCCAGTTACCGAAGGTGTAAACCCGGTAGCTGCCATCGCTGGCCAGCGCCAGCAGGCCGATGGTGGACACCAGCAGCAGTACGGTGGTGGACAGGGCCAGTGTCCGGCGCAGGGAAATCGGCGCATAGCCGATAAAGATCTGAATGATACCGCCGAGTAACGGAATCAGGATTGGTGCGGTCAGCCAGTGGTTCATCGGCCGTCTTCCTCCTCATCCTCCAACCGCAGACGGGCGGAACTCTCCCGGCCGTCGACGTGGTCGTCATGGTGGTCTGCCTGTTTGCGCAACGCCAGCACGACCACAAAAGCGGTCATGGCAAAGCCGATGACGATGGCGGTCAGCACCAGGGCCTGGGGGAGCGGGTCGGAATAGTTGTCGGTACTGCCCAGGATCGGCTGTCCTCCGGTGACCAGGCGACCGGTGGAGAACAGAAACAGGTTGACCCCATATGACAGCAGGGTCAGGCCAACGATCACCGGGAAGGTGCGGGCGCGTAGCAGCAGGTAGACACCGGAGGCGGTCAGGGTGCCGATTGTCAGGGCAAAGGCCAGTTCCATCATTCGCCTCCTTTCAGGTGTGTGATGGCCGAGTGGGGGGACAGGTTACCCAGGCTGACCAGGGCCAGCAGTGTGGCGCCGATCACTGTCAGGTAAACCCCCAGGTCGAAGATCAGCGCCGAGGCCACTTCAAACTTGCCTACCACCGGCCAGGTAATGTAACCGAAGGTGGAGGTCAGGAACGGGAAGCCAAAGGCATAGCTGCCAGCACCGGCAACCACGGCGAACAACAGCCCCAGGCCGATCACATTGTGGTAGCGGATGGAGACCCGGGCCTGGGTCCATTGCATGCCGCTGGCAATGTACTGCAACAGCAGGGCCACGGCGGTAATCAGGCCGGCAATGAAGCCACCGCCAGGCAGGTTGTGGCCGCGCAGGAAGATGTACAGCGACACCATCAGTGCCAGCGGCAGCATCGGCCGGGCAATCTGGCGCAGCATCACCGGATAGGCATCCCGCGTCCAGGGATGGCCGTGGCCGTCGCCGGGAGGCGGCGTCAGCTGAACATTTTTCAGCAGGGTGTAGATGCCCAGGGCGGCGATGGCCAGCACGGTAATCTCGCCCAGGGTATCGAAGCCCCGGAAATCCACCAGGATGACGTTGACCACGTTGGTGCCGCCACCGCCTTTCTTGCTGTGCTCCAGGAAATAGCTGGATATCGAGTCGAACGGCTGGGTCAGCATGGCCAGGGTGATCAGGGTCATGCCGGCCCCCGCCACCAGGGCGATGGCGATGTCGCGAATCCGCCGGGACCAGGATGCTTCAATGGGAGTCCAGGACGGCATGTAGTACAGGGCCATCATCAACAGCACGATGGTGACCACCTCCACCGACAACTGGGTCATCGCCAGGTCCGGGGCGGAAAAACGGGCGAAGGCCAGCGCCACCAATAATCCCACCACGCTGAGCAGGATCAGGGCGTAGAAACGGGTCCGGTGCATTGCCGCTGTGCCAACGGCGCAGAGCATCAGCACCAGGGCGCCAGTGGCCGTGGGGACGTCAATCGGGGACAGGCCATTGGCTCCTACGAAGACGCCCAGCTCACTGATGGGGCCCCAGGCAACGGCAATGGCGCTGAGCACGAACAGCAGGGCGTAGCGTTGCAGCGAGCCGCTCTCCAGCATGTGGGTAAAGGTTGCGGCCAGGTCCTCCATTTTCAGGGCGACCTTCTCGAAGATCGCCTTCTCGTCGATTTCCTTGAACCGGGCGTGGAAGTCAAAGAAACGCTGGCGCTGGCTGTACATCAGCAATCCGCCGAAGAATGCCAGGAAACTCATCAGCAGCGGCAGGTTGAAGCCGTGCATCACCGCCAGTTGATAGTCCGGTACGTTGCCGGCCAGGGTGGCGGAGGCGGCAATGTTGAGCAGCGGCCCGATGGAGATGGCCGGAAACATCCCCACCATCACACAGGCAAACACCAGGATCTCCACCGGAATTTTCATGTAACGTGGTGGCTCGTGGGGCGGATAGACGGGCAGGTCCTTTGGCTTGCCGTTGAAAAACACATCATGGATAAAGCGCGCCGAATAGGCGACCGCGAAGATCCCCGCCAGGGTTGCCACCAGGGGAGGCACATAGGCCCACAGGCCCGGCAGGTTAAGGGCCAGGGATTCGGCAAAGAACATCTCCTTGCTCAGGAAGCCATTGAGCAGGGGGACACCGGCCATGGAGGCCGCAGCCACCATGGCCAGGGTGGCGGTGTGGGGCATGAACTGCCAAAGGCCGTTGATGCGGCGCATGTCGCGGGTGCCGGTTTCATGGTCGATGATGCCGGCGGCCATGAACAGGGAGGCCTTGAAGGTGGCGTGGTTAATCACGTGGAACAGCGCGGCCACCGCCGCGAGCTTGGTGCCCATGCCAAACAGCAGCGTAATCAGTCCCAGGTGACTCACGGTGGAGTGGGCCAGCAGCCCTTTCAGGTCATGCTTGAACAGCGCCACGTAGGCGCCAATGAGCAAAGTGGCCATGCCGGTGAAGCTGACCATGTAGAACCATTGCTCGGTGCCCGCCAGGGCCGGGTACAGCCGGGCCATCAGGAAGATGCCCGCCTTCACCATGGTGGCGGAGTGCAGGTAGGCGGAAACCGGTGTGGGCGCCTGCATGGCGTGTGGCAGCCAGAAATGGAATGGGAACTGGGCCGATTTGGTGAAGGCGCCCAGCAGCACCAGGGTCAGCGCGAACGGGTACAGCGCATGGGCCTGAATGAGGTCGGCGGCGGCCAGCACGTCATCCAGCTCGTAACTGCCGACGATGCGCCCGATCAACAGGATACCGGCCAACAGGGCCAGGCCACCACCGCCGGTGACCGCCAGCGCCATGCGGGCGCCGCGACGGGCATCCTTCTTGTGGTTCCAGAAGCTGATCAGCAGGAACGACGTCAGACTGGTCAGCTCCCAGAACACCAGCATCAGCAGCAGGTTGCTGGACAGCACAATCCCCAGCATGGCCCCCTTGAAACACAACAGCATGGCGTAGAACTTGCCAACATTCTCGTGGGGCTTGAGGTAATAACGGGCGTACAGAATGATGAGCAGGCCAATCACCAGAATCAGCAGTGCAAACAGCAGCGACAGCCCGTCGAGGCGGAAGCTCAGAGAGAGACCAATGGAAGGCATCCATTCGAAGGTCTGAACCAGAACGCCGCCGTCGGCCAGTCGTTTCCAGTGCGGGAAGAGCGCCATCAGGGCGATCAGCGCCGGCACGGACGAAGCGATGGCGATGGCCGTGCGGCCAGCCTGGGCAAACAGGGGCGCAGCAACAGCCCCGAGAAACGGTAGTAAAACGACTAGCGATAGCGTCATCGCAACCTCGTTGTTGAATCCATGCCACTGTTGTGGCTGAGTTAATTACTTTGGTTGCCTGAGTTTAGTAGCCATCACCGAGGCTGCAGAGGCAGCCGGAGGCTACTCAGAGTTGGCGGGGTGGGTCTGGAAAATACGGAAGCCGGCCCCAACGCACGCCCGTGCACGCCAGGGTTTGAGGTGGAACTGGGCCTGGATGAACTCTGGGCCAAACAGTCATGAACGCTCCGCAATCAATTCGCGAAGTGTGATGATACGTGGCCCTCCTTTCAGGTCAAGACTTTGGCGTGAATATTGACCGTCTGTTCAGTCAGGTGAGTCCCAGGGATCTATCCACTTTGGTTACATATTAAGCAGATTTCACTGGATAAACCGGTATTCCCGGTCCTTAATAGTTACATCGGGTGGCAGGAGAGAGGCCCTACCCAGGGTTGTCCTGCCGGATCTGAGACCCGATCACCGGTTGACCCTGCACGACTTTCCTGCGGTTCAGCGGAAAGGAGGGTAACCGGGTTGAGACCGGCGACACCGGACCTTGGTCCGATTGCGCCAGGCTTGTGGTCAAAACCAGATCGAATCAAGGCATCTATAACAGGAGATATCTTATGAAGATCAAGACCTTGACCTTTGCCACCGCAGTGTCGTTCGCGCTGATGTCACCGCTGGCGCTGGCTGCTACTGACGAAGCTGGAGCCGGCGAGGACACCATGATGGAAGATCAGGGTATGACCAGCATGAGCTCGCCCCAGTTCGAAGAACTGGACGCTGATGGCAATGGCCTGATCAGTGCTGAGGAGCTGAATATTTATGGCAGCACCGCCGCCGGCCAAGCTGCAGAGGCTGCCGGCGAGTCCATCACGCTGGACGTTAGCGATGCAAACCAGGATGGCAGCATCGACAGGGAAGAATTTGAGCAAAGCGTGATGCCGATGGAATAAGGCAGCGTTCGCGACCCCAAAGCCCCGGTAAGGACTAGCGGGGCTTTTTCTTTTCCGGATCGGCTCAAAACCCCCGCCGGTCCCCGTAACCACGATCCGGGTCGTTGGTGTTGCGGGCAACTGCGGTGCGCTGGTTGCTGCGTGCCAGGATCTTCTTCTGCAGTCGGGTTTCCCAGTCCAGGGCTGTCTTGTCCGGGGCTGTCCAGGTCCGGTTGAACAGCAGTTTGCTGGCGGCCACCGCGTCCGGAGAGCGGGAGGCCAGCTCCCGGGCAAAGGTCTGGGCTTCAGCCAGCGGATCGTCGCATACCCTGGAGACCAGCCCTATAGCTTTGGCCTCTTGGCCGGTAAAGCGACGGGCGGTCATGGTCAACTCCTTGGCCAGATCGATACTGATCAGCTCCCTGAGGGTCACTGACAGGCTCATGTCGGGAATCAGTCCCCATTTGCTTTCCATGATGGAGAATTCGCAGTCCGCCGTGGTAAAGCGGAAATCGGCACCCAGGGCGATCTGGAAGCCACCGCCAAAGCAGTAGCCATGGGTCACCGCGATAACCGGGGCAGGAACGTCCCGCCAAAGGTAGGCGACGTCCTGCGCGAGGTTGCTGATCTTGCGGCCTGGCTTGACCAGCAGCTTGAGGAAGTTCATCGGGTTCTTGGACACTTTGGCCACATCCAGGCCGGAGCAGAAGGCTTCACCCGCCCCCTTGAGAATGATGACCCGAACGCTGCGGTCTTTCTTTAACTGGCGGGCCACCCGGGTGATCGCCTCGAACATGGGCATGTCCAGGCCGTTGTACTTGTCCGGACGGTTCAGGGTGACGGTGGCAATGCCCTGTTCAATGTCCAGCAAAACCCGTTCGTTATCTGCGCTCATCGTGGTGGCCTACCTTTTCCTGATCTGCTCGAAAGCGGCTATGCTACCACGTCGGAGGCTCCCCGGTGATTGATCCGGTTAACGGCTTGCCCCGGTGGCACCCCAGCGCGAAGTGGTTTGGCCGTCAGGGTAGGAAAGGCGGCAATGATTCGCCGCTTTACCAGCCGGGTGCGGCGAAGGCCAACGGAGCCGGGCAGGGGCCCCGTTGGTCCTGGAACCTGGGTGTCCAGCTCGTTGAAGCTGGAAGGCAGGGTTAGCGGTTGGCTTTCATGGCATCGCTAATGGCCTGGGCTTCGGCCGAGAGAACTCGGTATAACAGGCTGTCAGCCTGTTTGCGGGCCTGAAGCAGCTGTTTGAGTTTCAGGTCGTAAAGGCGGTTGAGTAAGGCTGTCTGGTCTGCTCGCTCCGGTGCATTCATGGTACTTACCTCCCACGTCTAACACCTCGTTATTGCGCCTTAAAACACTCTTGTCAGAGTCTTTTACAATGATATCGGCAGTGCTCCGATATTCTTTAATGCTGCATATGGCGTGCCACCGGATCAAAGGTGGCATCATCGCCGATACCTACCGGGAAATACGGGGTCGTCCGTTGTTCAGACCTGTCAGGAACCTGTCAGTGCCTGATGATTGCGGGCCGGCGGTTGGCGAAATCCGCTCGTGTGAACCACACTGAGCTGAACAAAAATAACGAACGCCGCTGTGTCGGAATGGGATCCCCATGGGGGTCGCAGAGGTTTTCCATGACCAATGACTATCAGCCAGTTGGCTGCGCGATCCAGTCCGCATTGAGAGAATACCTGCAGTCCGGAGAGCTGGTTGAACTCATCTATCGCGATGAGTCTGGCCAGGTGCAGACGGTGCATGACGTGGTGCGTGAAATGTTCTCCCGGGCCGGCGAGGATTTTCTACTCAGCGGACGTGGCAAACTGATACGGCTGGACCACCTGATTCTCCTCAATGGGCAGGCTCTTTCACCCTGACCCGGGGTCAGTCCGTGTTTCGTTTCATCTTTTCATCAACCTGTCACCAGGTTGTCTTCGTTATTTCACCAATTGGTCAAGTCCGATCATGACACTGGGAGCACCGGGTGCAATTTGTCGTTTGCCCGGTCCTACCTAATAACCCAGAGAGACGATCGCTATGGCCAAGAAAGATGTAGATCCCCAGTTTCAGGACCCGAACTATGAACCGGTTGTCAATGAGTCTGACAATACGCCATTTGCCTCTGTGCTCGCCAACCGTATGAAGCGGCGGACATTGATGAAGGGCGGCGTTGGCGCAGCCTTGGTCGGTCTGATGGGAGGCGCGGCCCTGACCATCGGCGGTCCGGATGATCGTCGTGGCAAGGGCAACGGTCGTGCCCACCTCGACGCCAGGCTGGGCTTTGCGGCCGTTGGTGTATCCACCCTGAACCGGGTGGTTGTGCCGGAAGGCTATACCGCCCAGACGTTTGTGCCCTGGGGGACTCCGCTGACCGGTGGTCTGCCGGATTTTCTGGACGACGGTTCCAACACCGGGGCGGACCATGAAAGCCAGGTGGGCATGCACCATGACGGCATGCATTTCTTCCCGATCGACCTGAAGGCGGGTGGTCAGGACTCCAGCGAGGGCCTGCTGGTCATGAACCACGAGTACATTAACCAGGAGGCGTTGCACCCGGCCGGCGCCACCTATGTGAACGGCGCACGGCCGGATGACGAAGTGCGCAAGGAAATTGCCGCCCACGGTGTGTCCGTCATTCACATCAAGCGTGACAGCGACGGCGAATGGCAGGTGGTTCACGGCAGCGATTACAACCGCCGAATCACCGGCGGCACCGAAATGGACATCCGTGGTCCGCTGCGCGGTTTCAGCAAGCTCTACACAAAGTTCAGCAGCGATGGCACCCGCACCCGAGGCACCCTGAACAACTGCTCCATGGGGCCGACGCCCTGGGGCACCTACCTGACCGCCGAAGAGAACTGGCATGGTTACTTTGCCAACCGCGACCAGCAGCGACCGAAAGAACAGATCCGTCATGGCGTGGGGGGCGCGTCCCGTTACGATTGGGAGTTGGCGGAGAGCGGGGCGGACGAATACGTCCGGTTCAATGCCTCCGCGTCGGGAGCGTCTTCCCTGGACGACTACCGCAATGAGCCCAACACGTTCGGCTACATGGTGGAGATTGACCCATTTGCGCCCGAGAGCAAGCCCCAGAAGCGGACTGCCCTGGGGCGCTTCGGGCACGAAGGCGTGATCTTCGCGCCGGTGCGTGAAGGTGAGCCGGTGGTCTGCTACTCCGGTGATGACTCCCGGTTCGAATACATCTACAAGTTCGTGTCCGCCCAGCCTTACTACCCGGATACCGCCGATGGTCGCCTGCTGGACGAGGGCGCCCTGTACGTTGCCCGCTTCAATGATGACGGCACCGGTGACTGGTTGCCGCTGTCCCTGGAGGATGCCGACTTTGTTGCCCGGATGAATGCGGCGTTAGCCGCCGGGAGAGTGGGGAACATCCCGTTCGAGGCCCCCTTCAGCAGCCAGGCAGACCTGTTGCTGAACACCCGTCTGGCCGCCGACATTGCTGGAGCTACCCCCATGGACCGGCCGGAGTGGGGCGCGGTGGACCCCGCCAGTGGCAAGGTGTACTTCACCCTCACCAACAACAGCCGCCGTTCACCGGACGACACCAACGCCGCCAACCCCCAGGGACCCAACCCCAACGGCCACATCATCAACTGGCGGGAGCAAGGCAACAAGCACGATGCCACCCGGTTTACCTGGGACATCTTTGTCTTTGCCGGCGAACCCGGTACCGAAACCGTGGTGGATGGCGAAGCCGTGGTCACCCTGGATGAATCCAACCACTTCAACAGCCCCGACGGCCTGTGGTTCGACTATCAGGGCAAGCTGTGGATCCAGACCGACGGCTCCGATGCCCCGCCCTACCAGAACAACATGATGCTGGCGGCGAACCCCCGCACCCGGGATATTCGCCGCTTCTTCGTGGGACCGGTGGGGTGCGAGGTCACCGGAGTCGTCACCACGCCGGACTGCAGGACCATGTTCGTCAACATCCAGCATCCCGACGGCCATTGGCCGGATGCGGATTCCGCCCGGCCCCGTGATGCCACCGTGATTGTCACCAAGGATGACGGTGGTGTTATCGGCAGCTGATTCACGGTCAGACCCTATAAAAACGCTCTGGTCCGATTCTTGGTAGGACCGGAGCGTTTGTTGTTTTAAGGAGCATCTGACTATTTCTGGATCACCTCTGGCGTTCAGGGGCGCCTTAATTCGTAATCGCCTCGTTATATTCCCCGAAATCGACACTAAAGTATCAGTTATAACCGTAACGCAATTTCTTAGGCTTGTCCGAGGGTGGTCCCGAACCGCCGGGCCATTCTGGTGCGAAGCTGACGCTGAGGTTGCTATGAGGTTATTGAAGGGGCGTGTGGCGGTGGCTGGGGCCATTGTTGCGCTTTTACTGGCGATTGTGGGGCATTCATTGGCATTGTTTTTGACGCTGGAACCGATATCCATTCTGATAGGGCTGACCCTCGGTATGGCGGTGGCCACCGGATTTTTCGTGCTGCGGGTGCTGGAGCCTCTGGACCGGGGGCTCCAGTGCATGCTCAAGGGCGAGTTGGATCCAGACAACCCCCTGGGAGAGGCGGGGCGAAAGCTGGTGACCGACGCCGAAACCGCCCGCTCACTCATTCGGCGGCTGTCCGCCAACGCCGATGCCAATGCCATTTCCGCTGCTGAAGTCTCCTACAACTCGGACCAGCTCAAGCTCCGTCTGGATCAGCAGGTCCGTGAGACCTCGCAAATGACCGACTACGCCGGGCAGATTACCGAAACTGTCCGCCAGTCCGCTCAGCAGGCCAAGGAAGCGTCGGGGATGGCGCGGCAGGCCAGCCAGTTGAGCGCCGAGGGCAAGCAGGCCCTGGACAGTGCCATCGAGCGGGTACGCCTGGCCCATCAGCAATCCAGCGAAAACCTGGCGCTGATTCAGGACCTCAATGAGAAATCCAATCGCATCCAGGGTGTGACCAGTGTGATCCAGGGTATTGCCGAGCAGACCAATCTGCTGGCACTGAATGCCGCCATCGAGGCTGCGCGGGCCGGTGACCAGGGGCGGGGCTTCGCGGTGGTGGCCGATGAGGTCAGGCAACTGGCGAGCCGGACCGCCCAGGCCACCGGTGAGGTGGCCCAGACCCTGGACGAGATACGCAACGATACCGCTGTGATCGTGTCCCGGATCGAGGCGCTGGCCGACAGTGTGGACGAGGGGCTGGCTTCGGTGGAAGGGGTGGGAGAGCGACTCCACGAGATCCGTGAGCAGTCCGACCAGTTGGAGCAGCGGGTGGCCCAGATGGCGGCCAACGACCAGCACAACGACGAGAGCCTGCAACAGATGTTTCATGCCATCGCATCCCTCCGGGATCAGATTTCGGAGAGCGATGTCAGCGTCGAGTCCCTGGCGGTGCAGGCGGGCAAGCTCATGGAGTTGGCGGAGGAAGCGAACGCCGCCTATGCCCTGAGCAGCGATGCCAGCTACCATCAGTTTTTCTACCGCCAGGCCCGGGAGGGGGCCGACCGTATCGGTGCCCGGTTCGAACAGGCCCTCAGAGACGGGCAGTTGCGGGAGACTGAGCTCTTTGACCGGAACCGTGAGCCCATCCTCAACGCCGATCCGCCCAAGTACCGTTGCGGTTTCGACCGGTTCACCGATCAACACCTGCCGGCGATCCAGGAACCGATCAAGGATGCCCATCCCGCCCTGGTGTTCGCCATTGCCTGCGCGCCGGACGGCTATGTGCCGACCCATAATCGGGATTTCGCCCATTCATCCACCGGCAATCATGAGGTGGACCTGGTCAAGAGCCGCAGCAAGCGACTGTTCAACGACCGAACGGGCGCCCGCTGTGGCAGCCACACCGAGGACATGTTGCTGCAAACCTATCGCCGGGATACCGGGGAAATCATGCACGATCTGTCGGTGCCCATATACGTTCAGGGCAGGCACTGGGGCGGTTTCCGGCTGGGTTACCGTCCCAACAGGACCGAGCCGGATCAGGCCAGCAGGTGACTGGCCTGGTGAACCAGGGTCCGGGTCAGCCGATCCATGAAATCGCCCCCGTGACGCCAGTAATGCCAGTAAAGCCGCACCTGTAGGGGCGCCTCGGGGGCGATCTCCACAAGTTCGCCGCTGGCCAGTAGCGGACGTCCCTGGTGGTCCGGAATCATGCCATAGCCCATGCCCGCCCGCGCCAGTTGCACAAACCCCTCGGATGAGGGGCACAGATGGTAGGGAAACTGGCCGTGATACCCGCATTGGGCGAGGAACCGGTGCTGGAGCTGGTCGTGGGGGCCGAACACAATGGCCGGCGCCTGTCGAAAACGGCCCAACGCCAGCTCGTCGGGGAAGTGCTGGCGAAGGTAGTCCGGGCGGGCGAGGGCCCGGTAGGTCATTCGCCCCAACTCAACACAGCGGGCCCCCGCCACCGGCTGGTCGCCGGCACACAGGCAGGCGGCGACGTCGCCTTCGCGCATTCGGCGCAGACCAATGTCCTGGTCTTCGATCACCAGGTCCAGCAACAGGCCTTCCTCTCGACAGAAACGGCCGATGGCCTCGGCCCACCAGGTGGCCAGGGAATCGGCGTTCAGGGCAATGCGTAATCGGCTCCGTTCGGTGTGCAGGCTCGGCAAGCCGCGTTGCAGGTCCCGCTCCAGCAACTGTACCTGCTGAACATGGTTAAGCAATTGCCGGCCAAGGGCAGTGGCCCGCAGTTCCGGGTGACGGACCAGAACCGGTTGTCCCACTCGGCTTTCCAGCAGTTTGATGCGTTGCGAGACGGCTGACTGGGAGAGTCCCAGCTCAACACCTGCGCGCTCGAAACCGCCGGCTTCCACCACGGTGGCCAAGGCTTCCAGCAGTTTGTAATCCAGCATAAGAAATTCTAATGGATGATTAAGAGAATGATTTTTAAGTATACGCGAGCAGGCGTAATCTGGCCCCCATGAAACCGGCGGTTATCGCCACCGGCCGTGCAGGTATGGAGGGACGGACATGTTGGAGAGCTATCTGACCGGGTTGTTGGTGTGCGGCGGGATCATCGTTGCCATCGGGGCGCAGAATGCCTATGTCCTGGGGCAGGCCATTCGCCGACAGCATCACTGGTGGGTGGCAGGATTGTGCATGGGGGCGGATGTGCTGCTGTTCAGTGCCGGCATGTTTGGCGTGAGCGCGCTGTTAATGGCGTATCCGGCATCCCTGGAGGTATTGCGCTGGCTGGGCGTTGGCTTCCTGGCCTGGCTCGCGGTGCTGGCGTTGTGGCGGACGCTGGGTGGACGCGCGCAGTTACGCTCTGGCGATTCTGCCGGTAACAGCCGGACCGTGGTGGTGGCGACAACGCTGGCGGTGACCCTGCTCAATCCACAGGTGTACCTGGACACCTTGCTGTTAGTGCCCGCCGTCGGGGCCCAGCAATCGGAGCCCTATGGTTTCCTGGCCGGCGCCAGCAGCGCCTCGGTACTCTGGTTCGGCCTGCTGGCCTGGGGCGGGGCGGCCCTGGCCCCGGTGCTGGCCAAACCTGTCGCCTGGCGCATGATCGACGGTGCCATCGCCGCCATGATGGGGGGCATTGCGCTCCATCTCGCGCTCAATGGCATCAACCCCGGCGGACTCGGGTAACGTTGGGCTGTGTGGGAATTGCTAGGGAATGTGGTATGTTTATTCCGGTATCCACTCGGAGGAGAGCATTGCGTGGCCGACCAGGAATTCATCCCCGCAGACCCCGATCCGGTCGCCCGGCGTTCTGACCCTGCGCGTAATCTGGCGGTGGTGGTCTATATCCTGCAAGCCCTGGTGTTCTTTACCGGTGGCGTAACCGGTCTGGTGGGTATCATCATCAACTACGTCAAGCTGGACGACGTGACCGGTAGTTGGGTTGAACCGCATTTTCGCTGGCAGATCCGGACCTTCTGGCTCGGTCTTCTGTGGATGGTGATCGGCACCATTACCACTTTCATCCTCATCGGTTGGCTGATTTTGCTAGCCGCCTCCATCTGGCTGATCTACCGCATCGTTAAAGGCGCCCTGGCGCTCAACGATGGTGTGTCTCCCTGAGCCCCCGCCGGTTGCCGTAACCTCGGTTCTTTGTCCCCCATCGGCGTCTTCCCATCGCCCTGGATTTTCTGTCCTGAGCCCTGCGGGTGGCTTGGCCTGAGATGACACGCTTGACGTCATTTTTCGACGTAACGGTCAATTTCTTTCTGTTATCTTCTGTTATGTTGATGGCACATATGTACAATTAAGCATGCTGGCCCTTCCTTGATCAAAGGGAATCAGTGACTTGCGAAAAGACGGGGGCGCACGTACACGCAAAGCTTTGCAAAAGGTGCAACTGATCAATGTTTGCTCATACCAAAGTATGAACAGTGCGTGTTCTTTTTTTGACTCCCAGTCCCAGCGGAAAGCGTGCAAGGTGCTCGCTTTGGGCCAAGAGTAGGGAAACGGCTTTATCACTTGATACATCTATTACGCAGCATGAACTGGCATGGATCACCATGCATGCTAATACTTCAAGTGAACTTCGTGTGAGTAACTAGCTTGAAAAGCTACATAATCTAAAAAAACGGCCATCCATGAAGGGGATTGCGATGAAACGACTGGGGAAATCGGCGCTGGCAATGGCACTGGCTGCTGCAACGCCTGTACTTGCTACGGACAGTGTGCAGCACACCGACGAAATCTCGATTTTGGGTACCTACATTGAGCCGGACGAGGACCGTACCGATGAGTACGGCTCTGCTGTCCGGGTTATCTATGGGCTTCGAATTGATCGTCACTGGTGGTTGGAACCGACCTTTTTTGCCGGCGTGATGGAAACCGGTGAAGACGGTGGTCCGGATTTCTACCAGCAGGGTCTGGGGGCAGACATTTCCTACCGGTTCTTTGGAGACGCCGAGTTTACCCCCTATGGTTTGGCCGGTTTGGGCATTTCCCGCAACGACGTTGCCAACAACCCCGCCAGCGAGTTTGATGGCTACGCCAATCTGGGACTGGGGGTGCTGACCTCTCCGCTGACCGAATCCGGCCTCCGTCTCCGGGGTGAAGTGCGTTACCTGTATGACAATTACGATGACGGCCTGTTTGACTGGCACTTTGGGGTGGGCATTACCGTGCCCATCGGCGCCACCCGTCGCCAGGTCGTCGAAAAGGTTACTGTGATCGAACGTCCGGTTGTGGTTGAGTCTGAGCGCGTTGTCGAACTGGCAGACTCCGATAACGACGGTGTGGTGGATGGTGTCGACCAGTGCCCGAATACCCTCGAAGGTTTGCAAGTTGATAACGTGGGCTGTGTGAAAACCGATGAGAAACAGTCCGTGGTACTTCGTGGTGTCACCTTCGAATTCAACTCTGATCGCCTGACAGCGAACGCGCGGGACATCCTTAACCGCGCCGCGGAAGCGCTGAAGGGCCAAACAGATCTAAGCGTGGAGCTGGCTGGCCACACCGATTCGGTGGGCTCCGACAGCTACAACCTGGAACTGTCCCAGGCACGTGCAGATTCGGTCAGGAACTATCTGATCGAGCAGGGAGTCGACCCCGGCCAGATGACGGCGGTGGGCTACGGTGAAACTCAGCCTGTTCGGAGTAACGATACCGAGGAAGGGCGTGAACGGAATCGTCGAGTTGAATTCAATGTCATCTCCAAGTGACGCAAAAGGAAGGTGAAGAAGTATGAAAACAAAACTGAATTGGCCTTTGGTTGTATTGGTCACGTTTTTACTGGCTTTGGCGGGGTGTCAGTCAGACGGCACCTCTGATGGGGCAGTGGCTGGCGATAGCGCCATTTTTAACGCGGATGACGACGGTGACGGCATTCGCAATGGCGATGACAATTGCGTATTGATCCCCAACCCGGATCAGGAAGACCTGGACGGCGATGGCCTGGGCGATGTCTGTGACAGCGACCGGGACGGTGACGGCATCGATGATTCCGTGGATGACTGCCCCGCTGACCCCAACAATGCGCCGGGTTGCGAAGACAGTGGCGATGATGACGGCGACGGCATCACCAATGGCGACGACAATTGCCGTGATGTCTTCAACCCGGGACAGGAAGACGAGGACGGTGATGGCATCGGGGATGCCTGTGATGACAACACCGATACCGACGGTGATGGCATTCAAGATGACCAGGACAACTGTCCGGACACCGCCAATGCGGGTCAGGAAGATGCCGATGGTGATGGCGTTGGTGATGCCTGTGATCCGGTAGACAACTCAGGTGAGGACGCATACGCCTGCGGTACGGCTGAATCTGCACCGTATAAGCCGTTCCAGGAGCCGGCGGCTTCGGCGTCTGGCTCTCAAACATTCCTGTGCCTGTCGGGCTGTGTGTACAACGCGGACAACGTTGTGGACGGCAATCTGTTGAATACGGCGACCCTGGACTCCGGGGTAGCTGGAAGTCCAGAACTGACCGTGACCGATGCCATCGAGACCTATGAAGGACCGAACAAGCTCGGCGTGGCGGTGGCGGATGCGGGTGACTTGCTGAGCGTGTCCCTGCTGAGCGAGATTACCGTTACTACGAGACTGGATGGTAGCGCCCAGGAGACCTTCTCGGATCTCACACTGGCCAACCTGGATTTGATGGGCAGTATCAGTGATACCACCGTAGGTTTCCTGACCTTCGACACGACTGAAGACTTTGACGAAGTAGTGGTCTCCTTGGGGGGGCTCAACCTACTGAATACGCTGGACGTCTTCGCAGTGTGTGCGAGCCCGGATGCGCTCTAAGGGATAATCCTGGCACAAAAAAAGCCCCGAGAGATCGGGGCTTTTTTCGTTGAGGATGCCGCCACCAACAGTCTGGGCACACCGTCCCATCCCTGGTGCTGGGGAGTCCTTATGCCGGAGTCGCCCTGTAGGCGATAATTCTCCTAGCTACCATCCCGACGTCATCCTCTCCTCCAGCAGCGCCGCTTCGGCACAGCGGCCACAATTGATCTTGTGGCAGGTCTGGGGGTCGTGCACGTCAAACCCGGAAAACGACGCGTACGGGGAACGGCTGGTGACACTCTGGTGTTGCTTCAGGTGCCGGGACAGGGCGCTCTTGGCCTCGGACAGCGACACGTAGGGGCCAAGGTCCGCCCGTTCCCGTGTTAGCACGTACCAACCCACTGACGTATCAATAAACCGGTTGGGGAGTTCGGCCACCTCGGGTGGATCCTGTCGTTCGGCTACTGCATGAGAATCGTTCTGCATGGTCAATCCTGTAAAACACCCGCCGCCAGCCGGTTTGGGACAGCGATCTTTGCCAGAGGGGCCGGCAATGATATGGAACGACCTCCAAAGCAGAGACCGGCTGGTGGATCAATCAATTTCTAACAACGCTGAAGAGCTCTAGCCCGGTTGGGATAGGTTCCTAGTTTAACACTCAAACCGTGAGGCGCGTCACAAAATGTAGGGTGGTTGAAGGCGTCGGGGTTCCGATATTCCCCATTGGTCATACTTCGGGAAGCCGTTGGGCCGAGAGTGTGCCAACCAGGCCGAGAAGACCCAGCATGATTATGACGGCCCCCTCGGACAGGAATGACACCGCGGCGCTCAGACCACCGACAACCAGCAGCAGCACGCCGGCCAGGGTATTACTGACGGACGTGTAATCTGTGCGTTTGTTGCCACCGGCCATGTCCACCAGGTAGGTCTTGCGGCCCAGGCGAACGCCGGCGTGGGCGATGCCCAGAATAAAGAAGGCGGCCGGGTACAGCCAGATCGGTGCCGGTTGCGAGGTCATAAACAGGGCGTGTGTTCCGATAATCAGGCACAGGGAGCTGGCGATGATGGCGCCGCGAAGCATCACCTGGCGGCTGGACTGGTCCGCCATCCAGCCCCAGACGCTGGCGCTGAGTGATGCGGCAAGACTGCTGGCCAGCAGGAAGCCCCCCAGCAGCCAGCCGGAATCGGTTTGCTGTTGCGCCAGCAGGACCAGGTAGGGGGCGGCGAGGGCCGAACACAACAGGCAACTGCGGGTGAACACGAAATGACGGAAAGGGGCGTCGGTTTTCAGCAGGCTGAGATTGACCACAGCCTGCCTGAAGGCGTTGCCGCCGCCACCGGTTTCCCCCTGATACTCCTCCACACAGGCAAACAGGCTGCCGGCCACCAGCCACATGAGCGCGGCCAGTAGCAGCACCCCGGTGTAGAAGGCGATGCCGGGCTCACCCCGACCCCAGAACAGCAGCAACGTCAGCAGCACGGTGCCGGCACCCCCAAGGGTAGTGGCCAGACCGGACAGGCGGCCCCGTCGCCCCTTGGGAACGCACTTACCCTGGACATCTTTCATTGCCACCGAGCAGAAGCCACGAAACAGCGAGAAGCACACCAGAGCGGCCAGGATTACCCCGCCGGCGGCATAACCCTGCAACCACCAGATACTCGCCGCCATGACGGCCACACTGGCCGCCTGGCCCAGGCTGCCGAGCACCCAGAACCCCTTGCGGACCGGCCTACGCCTTACCCAGGCGCCAATCAGCAGCTGTGGCACCATGGAACCGGATTCGCGAATGGGCACCAGCCAGGCGACCAGCGCCGGGGTACCGATGGTACCCATTAACCAGGTCAGGACGGTCTTGGGGCTGGTCAGCAGATCACCCAGTTTGGTGAGCACGTTGCTGGCCAGGATCAGGAAAAAATTCCGTGGCACCTCCCGGCAGGCCTCGTCCGGGATGTCGCTGCAGGCACGGGCGTCCTCTTCGTTGGCGATCAGGTCGTACAGTTTGTCTGTGGCGTTCTTGCTCGCTTCGGTCAAACTTCCTGCTCCTGGAGTTTCGGGCGGTCAGTCAGTGCGGGAACGTGATTATCCCGGTACAGAAACCGCCGTGCCAGTGTCGGGATCCCGGATATGTTCAGGCTGATGGGGCCTAATTGGGAGTGTGGCGCTTGGCGTGGCGAGGTCAAGAAGGGATGATCGTTACTAAGTGGGTTATCGGATAAGGAACCGCCGCATGGCAAACGATTTAGCAGGAAACGCCTTGGCTGATCAGGGACAGGCGATAACGTGCGGACACGCGTTGCCCGGAGGCGTTGTACCCCTGGCCGACTGGCAACTGCCCACTGCGTCAGTCAGACATACTCTGCGAGACGGATTACGGTCAGCCTGGGTCCGGCTTCGCCAAGGAGGGCGGTTGGATGACGCCGGTTTCACTGCTGCGGCGGATATCACCACCGTCAGTCAATTGCAGCTCCGGCGCCTGGCCCCGGAGCCGGACTGGTCCATGCGAGCCATGGCTCTGGGGATGGCTCTGGATGAGGCGGGGCCAGGTCCGACTTCGAATGGCACCACCGCCTTCCTGGTGGCACCGCCGTTTTCCGGGTTGGATGCGCCGCTGTGGCGCCTTGCGGAAGCTCGTCAGTGGCAGGTGATCGAGCCGCCGGAGGAATTGGGGATGGGGCCGGAGGAGGCCGCCGCCTGGTGGAATGCGCAGCCATTGGACCGGCCCTGGGTGATCCCGGAGCTGGCAAAGTTCTGGCTTCGGCATTACGCGGGGCTAGCCTTGGTGAAAGAGCTGTTCAACCGGGTGACCCTCGGCCACACTGCGCCCGGGATTGTCGGTTGTTCCAGCTGGTGTTGGAGTTTTTGGTATCGCTACCTCTCCGATCTGCCGGTTACCGTCTATACGCCGGCGCCGATGAGGGCAGAAGAGCTTTCGGTATGGCTGGAGAGTCTGCCTGGGGATGGATCGGGGTTACCGCTGCGGGTGCGCAAGTCCAATAATGGTTACTGGGTGCTGCCCCTTGATGAACCCAACGCTGCCAACGGTGCCCGCTTGAGCACCTACCTGAAGGATCTGGCTGCCCTGGCGCGGGGGAATCCCGGGGTTGCGCTTGCCATCTGGCAGCGTGCGTTGCGGGTAAGGCCGGATGAAGCGTTGCCGGAAGGCGAGGCGGGGCCTGCTAAGGCCACAGTGGCGGGTCAGCGAGACTGTTGGGTGGTGCCGCTGGATCAGGTTGCCCTGCCTTCCGTTTCAACGATCTCGCGACCGGCAGGCCTGGTGCTCCACGCCGTCTTGCTGCACAGCGGCCTGAACCGTCAGCGCCTGGCCCTGGTGACCGGTCTTTCTCCGGGGGAGGTTGAGGGGGCCCTGGGTTACCTGGAACGTTACGACCTGGTGGTCAATCAGGACGAGGCGTGGCAGGTGACGCCGCAGGGTTACCCCTGGGTCAGACGTCGGTTGCAAAGCGAGGGCTATCCGGTTGATGGGTTCTAGGGGGAAAACGTAATGGACGATTTTGGCCTGAAGGAGGCGCTGTCCTCCCTGACGTCGGAGTCCGTCATCGAGGCGGTTCTGCTGGTGGCGATTGCAGTCGTCGTGATCACTGTGATTCAGACGTTCTTGCCCCGGCTGGCCCAGTCTCTGGGTGGCAAGCTTCGGCTGTACCTGTTGGCGTCCGTGCCGCTATTGCGCCTGATGGTGATTGTAGTGGCGATCGTGCTGGTGGTACCGGTGCTGATCGAACCCTCCTTTGAGAACATGCTGGCGGTGTTTGGCGCGCTGGGGCTGGCCCTGGGGTTTGCTTTCAAGGACTACGCCAACAGTTTGATTGCCGGCATTGTCACCCTCTACGAAATGCCCTACCGGCCCGGTGACTGGATCGAAGTGAACGGCCGGTACGGCGAAGTGCGCCATATTGGTACCCGGGCCGCTAAGATCGTCACCCCGGACGACACCGTGGTGGTGATCCCCCACAGTGTGCTGTGGAGCGCCCTGATTGCGAACGGCAACGACGGCACAGACAACCTGATGTGTGTCACCGAACTGTGCCTGCAGCCAGACCATGATGTGGGGCAGGTGAGATCATTATTGCGGGATGTGGCTTACACCAGTCCGCTGGTCAAGACCTGGCAACCGGTGGTGGTGAATGTGAGCAATCAGCCCTACGGCATGTGCTACAAGATCAAGGCCTACCCATTGGCTCCGAAGGACCAGTTTGCGTTCCAGAGTGACCTGGTGACGCGCAGTTCAGAGGCGCTATCGAACGAAGGTGTTCGATTTGCCCGTGTGCCGCCGCTGGTGAATTGATAGTCCACGCCGGTGACCCGTTGATTCAAAAAAGGCACGGCCGGAGCCGTGCCTTGTGGGATCTCACCGGAAGGCAGTGAGTTACATCTGGCCTGCCTCGGCCTCCTTGACCATTTCAGTGATGGTGTCGAGGATTTCCTGGCCGCGCTCACCGGCGGCCTTTACGTAAATATCCCGGACACCCATGCTGGCTTCGCGGAATACCTCTCGCTCCTCATCGGTGAGTTCAACCACTTCGATGTCGCTGTTTGCCTTGATCTTCTCCAGGCGCTCTTGGTTGAACTGGGCCTGCTTCTCGTAGATGTAATCCACCAACGACTCACGAGTGTCATCCAGCCACTGACGCTGGTCGTCCGGCAGGTTTTCATACCACTCCTTGTTGGACACCACCGTGGCAATGAACTGGGCGTGGTTGGCGAAGGTCATGGCTTCCTGCACTTCGTAGAAGCTCATTTCCTCGATGGCGAAGATCGGGTTGACCTGGCCGTCGATCTGCTTCAGCTGCAGGCCGCTGTACACCTCGGAGTAGGGCATGGGCGACGGGTTCGCGCCATAGGCCTTGTAGGACTCGGTAAGAATCGGCGACGTCATCGTGCGCATCTTGAACTCTTTGAAGTCGGCGGGGGAGCGCAGCGCCTTGCTGCCGGTCCACACCATCCAGCCTTCCGGCACGATGCCCAGCAGCTTCATGTTTTGCTCGGCATATGGCTCTTCAAACAGGTTCTGTACCCGATCGCTCGACAGCACTTCCTTGTTGATGTCGTTATCGTCAGACAGCACAAAGTGCATGGTGAAGATGCCCACTTCCGGGATGACCGACGCCAGGTGGCCCGGAGAGGCGAAGGCCAGCTGAATGGAGCCGTCCTGGACCAATTCGGTCAGTTGGGAGGACGTGCCCAGGGCGCCGTAGGGGTAGATCTCAATTGAAATCTGGCCATCGGAGATCTCCTCGATCTGACGCTTGAACTCCTGTGCGTAGGCATCCTGGACGCTGCCTTCGATCTCTTCCAGCGCAAAGCGCCAAGTGACAGGTTCCGCCATGGCCTCGGGGGCGGATTCCTGGGAGGACTGCGTGGTGGTCGATGCGGCCTGCTCTTCCTCGCCGCTATCGGAGCACCCCACCAGAACCAGTGAAAGTGCCACGATCAAGCTTCCCAGCCAGCGTGTGAGTATCGTCATTTCTTATCTCCTTAGCGATGTCTTCCTCGTTATAAACGGTGGCGCAAAAATCAAGATAACACGTTATTAGATAGACATATTTCTTGATGTTTTCCACCTTTATCACCCTATACTGTGTGAAAGGACATTGGAAATGGAGTCTCGCAAATGACTGAGCCGACCGGGGAATCCGCAGGCCAACGTGTCGGAAACTACATCAAAATTCCTTTTCGTTGGCTGGATACGGGTCTCAATTTCATCGAAAAATCCATCCTGATCGTAGGCATCCTTGCCATGGCCACGGTCAGCGTCATCAACGTCTTTGCCCGCAATCTCGGTGCAAGCCTGTCATTTGCGGATGAGGTGGCACAGCTGCTGGTTGTGGTGGTGACGTTCGTGGGCGTGGGGCATGGGGTGCGTAACGCCCGCCATATTCGGGTATCCGCCATTCATGACCTGCTGCCCCCCGTCGGTCAGAAGATACTCCTGACCGTTGTCAGTTTCGTATCTTGTGCACTCCTCGCCCTGCTGGCGGTCTACGCCTGGGAATACGTGATGAAGTTGCAGACCACTGGCCGCAGGATGCCGTCTTTGGGGATGCCGCTGTGGACGGTGTACCTGATTGCGCCAGTTGGTCTGGCGGTAGGTTCTGCCCAGTTCCTGCTGGCCGGGGTCCGAAATCTGGTGAGTCCGGGGGCCTGGTTGTCCTGGCACCATCCGGATGAGTACGAGGCGGAGCTTGATGAGCTGACTTCCGAGGTTGGACTGGCTGACGAGTTCTGGGAGTCTGATCTGCAAGCCGATGACAAGAAGAAGTCGAGCAGCCAGGAGGAATCCCGTGACTGAATTGATGGAAATGTTGGGGCTGGCCGGTCTGGGGATGGACTCCATGGCCATTGTTGTTGCCGTGGTGATGATCGTGCTATTGCTGATGGGCTTCCCGATGATGGTGCCGCTGCTGGTGGGGGCGATGGTGCTGCTGTTCACTCAGTTCCCGTTTATGGAGGGGCCGGTGCTTGTCCAGCAGATGATTGGTGGTATCTCCCAGAGCGTTCTGGTGGCGGTACCGATGTTCATCCTCGCGGCCGACATCATGATCAAGGGCCACACCGCCGACCGGCTGCTGGACCTGGTGGCCAAGTTTGTCGGTCACATGCGCGGCGGCCTGCCAATGACCACCGCGGTTTCCTGTACCCTGTTTGGCGCCGTGTCCGGCTCCACCCAGGCGACGGTGGTGGCTATGGGGCAGCCACTGCGGCCCAAGCTGATCGAGGCCGGCTACTCCGACAAGTTCACCATGGCGCTGATCATCAACGCCAGTGACATTGCCCTGCTGATTCCCCCATCCATCGGCATGATCATCTATGGGGTGGTGTCCGGCACCTCGGTGGGAGACCTGTTCATTGCCGGAATTGGACCGGGGCTGATGATCCTGGCGCTGTTCTCGGTGTATTGCTACGTCAAGTCCGTCAAACTGAAGATCCCCCTGATGAAGAAGGCCAGTTGGCACGATCGTCTGGTCGCGCTGCGGCGGGCGCTGCTGCCGATGGGGTTCCCGGTGATCATTATCGGTGGCATCTATTCCGGCATGTTCAGCCCTACCGAGGCGGCCTCCATGTCGGTGGCCTATGCCCTGTTGCTGGAGATGGTCATCTTTCGTCAGGTCAGTTTCCGTGATCTGCCTTCCGTGGCTCTTTCCACCGGGTTAATCACCGCGGTGGTGTTTATCCTGGTGGCGGCGGGTACCGCCTTCTCCTGGGTCATTTCCTTCGCCAAGCTGCCGGAACTGATGTTGAGCGGAGTGATCGAGAATGCGGCAGACAGTCCCTACATGGTGCTGGCGCTGATCGCGGTGTCCTACTTCATCGGCTGTATGTTCGTTGATCCCATTGTGGTCATCCTGATCCTGACCCCAATCTTTGCGCCTGCCGTGGCTGCAGCGGGCATCGATCCGGTGCTGGTGGGTACCCTAGTGACTCTGCAGGCCGCCATCGGTTCGGCGACACCGCCATTTGGATGCGATATATTCACCGCCGTGGCCATTTTCCGAAGGCCCTATCTGGATGTGATCGCTGGAACGCCGCCGTTCATCGTGTTGCTGTTACTGTCGACGGTGTTGCTGATTCTGTTCCCGCAGATCGCGTTGTTCCTGCCTGGCCTGATGGAGTAGGGCCAGGCCCAACCGGGTCAGTCAATCTATGAAGAACCAGACTCACGCCATGCTCTTCGGGCTTGGCGCGGTCCTGCTTTGGTCGACGGTGGCCACCGCCTTCAAGCTGTCGTTACGGGAATTAAGCCCGGTTCAGATGCTGCTGGTGGCCTGTCTCGCCTCCATAGCAGTGATGGCAGGGGTGGTGGTCATACAGGGACGTTGGCGGCAGCTATTCAGTCTCAGCCGGCGGCAATACCTGCTTTCCCTGCTGATGGGGCTGATCAATCCCGGCCTCTATTATTTCCTGCTGTTTGGCGCCTTCGACCGCCTGCCCGCCCAGGAGGCCCAGCCGCTGAACTACACCTGGGCACTGGTGCTGGCCTACCTGTCAGTACCCTTTCTGGGCCAGCGCCTGCGCTCGGCGGATGTTCTGGCCGGATTGGTCTGTTACAGCGGTGTGGTGGTGATTGCCACCCGCGGCGAGGTGCTGTCGTTGAGCTTCTCCAACCCGGTGGGGGTGGCCTTTGCGTTGGGCAGCACGCTGGTCTGGGCGGCCTATTGGATCATTGCTACCCGGGACACGCGGGATCCGGTGATCGGACTGCTGTTGAACTTTGTCTGTGGCTTGCCCTTCATATTGGTAGCCTGTGCGCTGACCGATGATTTCGAATTCACCCCGGGAACCGGCTTGTTCAGCGCCATCTATGTCGGTGTCTTTGAGATGGGGCTGGCCTTCGTGTTGTGGTCCTACGCCATGAAGCGAGCGGAAAACACCGCGCGGGTCAGCAACCTGATTTTCATTTCGCCGTTCCTTTCCCTGGTGTTTATCTCCTGGATTCTGGGGGAGGTCATCCTGGAGTCTACCTATGTGGGGTTGGTGCTGATTGTGACCGGCCTGTGGATCCAGCAGCGGAAGGTGCGGGGCAAGATGACCGAGGCCGCAGCATCATGAGTGGCTGGCATCTGTATCTGGTGCGAACGGCCTCCGGCCAGCTCTACACCGGAATCACCACCGACGTAACGCGACGTTTTGCGGAGCATCAGGCGGGTGCACCCAAAGGCGCGCGCAGTCTGCGGGGCAAGGGCCCCCTGTCCCTGGCGTTCTCGGTGGCAGTGGGCAGCCGATCCGACGCGTTGCGGCTGGAATGGCAGGTCAAGCGTTGGCGCAGGGCGCGCAAGGAAGCCCTGATCCGCGGCGACGAATCGTTGCCGGTCTTGTCCGATGCTGGGGAGAGCAAGGCCGGCCCGAATTCCGTGCTCAGTGACTGAGGGCTGCCATCAGGCCACGGGTAAAGAAGTTGGGCAGCCATTTGCTGGCCAGGGCCAGGGATTTGAACTGCAAGCCAACCAGGTGATGGACCTCATCGGTTCGGGAGGCCAGCCAGACTTCGTCCGCCAGGTTCTCCGCCGACAGGTTGACGCCCAGCCGTTCGATCACCGGTGCCTTGAAGGTCTGGCTGTCGACCATGGGGGTTTTGACGAAGGGCGTCATGATGTCCTGTACGACAATGTCATGGGCCTTCCACTCGATGTTCAGGGCCTCGGTCAGGCCACGCACGGCGAATTTCGAGGCGGAGTAGCTGGCGAAGTGCGGCGTGCCGTACAGGGCCGAGGCTGAGCTCATGTTGATGACCCGCGCGCCCTCGGTCTGTTTGAGCAGCGGGAATGCAGCGCGACACATCCGGATCAGGCCGGTGACGTTGATGTCGATGATGCGGGCGTGGTCCTCGATGTCGATGTCTTCAAACTGCCCGACGCGCAGGATGCCGGCGCAGTTGAACAGCAGGTCCAGCTTGCCGTTGCTGAAGCTGGCAAACTCACGTAATGCCGTGTCAATGGACTCGCCCTTGGTGATGTCGACCTCGCAGGTCCAGTGCTGGCCGCCGAGGGTCTGGTTGAGCTCGGACAGCGCCTTGCCGTTGATGTCCATCAGGCCCAGGCGCCAGCCTTCGCGGGCGAATTTGCGAGCGGTGGCGGCGCCGATGCCTGATGCCGCACCGGTGATCAGGATGGTTTTCATAGGGTTTGGTTGCTCCGTATGTGATCACCGGCGGTTGTCATGGCTTCGGTGGCGCGGGACAACTGCCCGGCATGCACCTGGAAGACATGCCAGAGGCTGTTGTAAACCTCCAGGGTGACCTCGGTTTCTTGTTGACGGGCCTTGTCGGCAAGGCGCTGGGAGTCGTTCAGCAGGATTTCATCACTGCCTACCTGAATCAGGATGGGTGGCAGACCATGGAGATCACCATGAATCGGCGAAATGTAGGGATGGGTGCGGAGTTCGCCGGCACAGTAAAGGCCGGCGGCGTTCTCGATCCAGCGCCGCTGCAGTACCGGCTCGCTCTCCGGCGCGTAGAGTGCGGCGTGGGTCAGGTCGACCCAGGGCGAAAACAGGGTGAGCGAGCCGGGTAGGGCAACGCCTTCGTCCCGCAGGCGCATGGCCAGGGCCAAGGCGAGCCCGCCACCGGCGGAGTCGCCGGCAACGGCAATGTTCTCCGGAGCATGCCCCCGGTCAAGCAGGGCCTTATAGACGGTAACCGCGTCATCGAGCGCCGCCGGGAAGGGGTGCTCCGGGGCCAGGCGGTAATCCGGGGCGTACACCGTCGACTGGGCGGTCTTTACCAGGTGGCCGGTTATGCCCTTGTGTGTCTCAGGAGAACCAATAACATAGGCGCCACCGTGCAGATAAAGGATGGCGTGCCTGGATTCCTTACCGTACCGGGTGCGCAGCACCGGCACGTTGGCCAACTGGATCTTGCTGAAACGGCTGCCCAGGGGGGGAATGGAGCTTCGATAGACCTGGCGGATCAGGCTGCGCTGCAGCGGCACCGGAATGGCCGGGTTTAACAGGGGTTTGACCAGCCGTTGCAGGGTTTGGCGTAGTCCGGTGGTCAGGACGGTTTGCAGCATCAAGGGATCTCCTGGGGGGCGGTAATGGTTTGGCCCTCAGCATAGTCAGTGAGTTGCGAGGGGCCATTGGCAAGGGTGACAGCCACAACGCGGCGCTGGATTTCCGGCCGGGTGTGCTAATCTTCTCCTTACTTTGACCAACCCATCATGACAGGCGTGTAATCCTACGTGTATTGGAAAACCGATAACATAGAAATTCCGGACTGGGACAGGAGCTCGCTGCTCGGCAAGATTCCGCCGTTTGATCCGGATCAGGCGACCGCCTTGGGTGAGGAAGCGACGGCCTACTGCCGGTTCTATGGTCTGGATCTGTGGGTGGAGCATCCGAAGGTGCGGTACAGGCAAGGCTACCTGACGGCGGGAGGTCATCAGGTGGTGGTGCACTATTACCGGCAACCGGAGGCGTCGAGAGGTACCGTGTTTATCATGCACGGTTACTTCGACCATATTGGCTTGTACAGTCAGTTGATTGACCGCTGCCTTGGTGCTGGCTATGACGTGCTGGCCTATGACCAGCCCGGTCACGGGCTGTCCAGTGGTACGCCAGCGGCCATTGGCAGCTTTATGGAATATCAGACGGTACTGTGTGACGTGATGGCGCGGTTGCGCAAACGGATCCAGGCGCCCTGGTACGCGGTCGGCCAGAGCACCGGGGGCGCGATACTTCTGGACTATCTGCTGTCCAATCACCATGACGAACAGACCTCTGAATTTCGGCGGGTGGTGCTATTGGCGCCGCTGGTTCGGCCGATGGGGTGGCTGGGCGCCAAGATGCTGCACAGCCTTGCACGCCCGTTTCTCAAACGGTGGCGCAGGATCTTCTCGGAAAACAGTGGCAATGGCCGGTTCCTGAGATTCCTGAAAGAACACGACCCGTTACAGGCCAGGGCGGTGCATGTGGACTGGGTAACGGCGCTGCGGCAGTGGGTACCGCATATCGAATCCTGCCGGCCGGTTCAGTTTCCGATTACCGTCGTGCAAGGTGAAAAAGATTTAACCGTTGACTGGCAACATAACCTGCGGATCATAAGAAACAAGTTTGCGTCAGTCGAGGAAATCCGGATTCCCGATGGTCGACACCATCTGGTGAATGAAGCAAAGGATCTGCAGGCGACCGTATTCAACAGCATCATCGATTCGTTTGATCAAGTTGAGTCGGGGCGTTACTCGGAGGCCTGCTGAGTCATCAATTCTCACAACCAAGTCAAAGTGCAGAGGTGTATGGTGAAAAAAACAATTCTGGCATTCACAGTCGCAACAGTGGGACTCGCAGGTTGCATGACCTATGACCCTTATACCGGTGAGGAGAAGGTCTCCAGCGCCACCAAGGGCAGCATCATTGGTGCCATTGGCGGTGCTGCTGTGGGGGCGGCAACCTCCAGCAGCAGCGATCGTGGTAAGGGCGCCCTCATCGGTGCGGCCGCTGGTGGCGCGGTCGGTGGTGGTATCGGCTACTACATGGACCGCCAGGAAGCGCAGTTGCGCCAGAAGCTCGAAGGCTCCGGGGTTCGGGTGGTGCGCAATGGCGACCAGATCGAGCTGATCATGCCGGGTAACATTACCTTCGATGTTAACCAGTCCACCATCAAGCCCAACTTTACCGGCGTTCTTGAGTCTGTGGCGCTGGTGCTGAAGGAGTTCGACAAGACCGTGATTGGTATCGAGGGGCACACGGACAGCACCGGTTCCCAGAACTACAACCAGTTGCTGAGTGAGCGTCGTGCCGGTTCGGTTCGTGACTTCCTGTTGAACCAGGGCATCGAGCCCGGCCGAACCCGTGCCGTAGGCTACGGACCGCGCTACCCGATTGCCTCCAACGACACAGCCGCGGGCCGTGAGCAGAACCGTCGTGTTGAGCTGACACTCGCTCCGATTCAGTAAGTCGGTAGGTGGTTCCATGTCCCAGCGCCATGAGTTCCTCCGGCGCTGGGAGAGCCCAGCCGCTCAGTTGGTGTTGCTGGGCAGCCATTCGTCGATGCGTTCCCGGAGGTCCTTCAGCTTGTCCTCACCCGCATCGACTATCTTCTTGAGCTCTTCCCGGGACTGTTCAATTCGGTCTTCAAGCTCTTTGATTTTTTCGGCAAACTCCTTCTCAATACGGGCTTCTGCCTCCTCATCCTTAGCGTTTGCGATCTTGGCCTCGGCTTTGGCATGAAGGGCTTCGATTTCTTTATTCCATTTTCCCGCCTGGGTTTCCAGTTTGTTGATCAGCGAGTCTTTGATCGACATGGCAGATACCTCTTTGGTAGATGTGTACCATTTACCATGGTCTTTAATTTTTGCATCGCAAGTATTCGGAGCCGGGAAATCTCTACAATTTGTTAATGGAGAATGGCCAGGCACAAAAAAGGCCTCGAAAGCGAGGCCTTTTCCGATGTCCGTCCTTTCACGCGGATCAGAACAGCACGCGGCAGCGGATCGTGCCCTTGACGGACTTCAGCTTCTCCAGCGCCAGTTCGCTGTACTCCTTATCGACATCAACCACTACGTAGCCAATTTCTTCCTTGGTCTGCAGGTACTGACCACAGATGTTGATGCCGTTCTCCGAGAATACCTGGTTGATCTCGGACATCACGCCCGGCACGTTCTCGTGGATGTGCAGCAGGCGATGCTGGTTCGGGTGGGACGGCAAGGCCACTTCCGGGAAGTTGACGGAGGACACGGAGGTGCCGTTGTCGCTGTACATGGACAGCTTCTCGGCCACCTCGCGGCCGATGTTTTCCTGGGCTTCCATGGTGGAGCCGCCAATGTGTGGCGTCAGGATGACGTTGTCGAATTCCCGCAGGGGAGAGACGAATTCCTCGTCGTTAGACTTCGGCTCCACCGGGAAGACGTCCACGGCTGCGCCCAACAGCTTGCCGCTGCGAACCGCCTCGGCCAGGGCGTCAATGTCGACCACGGTGCCCCGGGAGGCGTTCATCAGGATGCTGCCCGGCTTCATCTGGGCGAACTGCTCGGCACCGAACATGTATTTGGTGGCGGGGGTTTCCGGCACGTGCAGGCTGACCACATCGGCGATGTTCAGCAGCTCATGGAGGGTGCCCACCTGGGTGGCGTTGCCAAGCGGCAGCTTGGACACCACGTCGTAGAAGTACACGTCCATGCCTAGCGCTTCCGCCAGCACGCTGAACTGGGTACCGATGCTGCCGTAGCCGATGATACCGAGCTTCTTGCCGCGAATCTCGTAGCTGTTCTTGGCGGACTTGATCCACTCGCCGCGATGGGCCTTGGCGCTCTTCTCGGGAATGCCGCGCAACAGCAGGATGGCCTGGGCCAGCACCAGCTCGGCCACACTGCGGGTGTTGGAGAATGGCGCGTTGAACACCGCAATACCACGACGGGTGGCTGCCTTCAGGTCCACCTGGTTGGTGCCGATGCAGAAGCAGCCTACGGCCACCAGCTTTTGGGCGGCATCAAATACTTTTTCGGTCAGTTGAGTTCTCGAGCGGATACCCACGAAATGAGCGTCGGCGATCTTTTCGATCAGATCGTCCTCGGCCAGCGAGTGAGTCAGATACTCAATGTTCGTGTAGCCTGCGGCATTGAGGGTATCAATAGCGGATTGATGCACGCCTTCCAGCAGCAGGATCCGGATTTTGCTCTTTTCGAGAGACGTATTTGACATGGGCTTGCTTCCAGACCTTTCGTCGCGTCGTATGACTGTAATGTCACCTGTGAGCCCCTACAGGGCCGCTGCCAGCGGTCAGGCTCACAGAACAGGGGCGGTATGATACCATAAACGCAGATTTTCACAGCGCGTCGCATCACCTGGATCAATTCCCCATTGGTGGCGGCTGCTTAACCCTTACTGAGACCGGAAACTGCATGAATCCCGAACAGATCATTGCCACTCTCAAGACCCTGGTGGACGATGGCAAAGTGCTGACTGATCCCGCCGACCTGGAAAACTACGGAAAAGACTGGACCAAGATTTACCCCCCCAAGCCCCTGGCGATCGTGTTTCCCAAGACCACCGGGCAGGTGCAGGCCCTGGTGAAGTTCGCCAATGAAGCGGAGGTTGCCCTGGTTCCGTCGGGCGGCCGTACCGGCCTAAGTGCCGGCGCGGTGGCGGCGAACGGCGAGGTGGTGGTGGCTTTCGATTACATGAACCAGATTCTCGAATTCAGCGCCAGTGACCGTACCGTGCACTGCCAGGCCGGGGTGATCACCGAGCAGCTGCAGGATTTTGCCGAAGACAAGGGACTCTACTACCCGGTGGATTTCGCCTCCGCCGGTTCCAGCCAGCTGGGGGGTAACCTGTCCACCAACGCCGGCGGCATCAAGGTGATTCGCTATGGCATGAGCCGGGACTGGGTGGCCGGCCTGACGGTGGTGACCGGCAAGGGCGATATTCTGGAGCTCAACAAGGACCTGGAGAAGAACAACACTGGTTACGACCTGCGCCACCTGTTCATCGGCGCCGAGGGCACCCTGGGCTTCATTACCGAAGCGACCATGAAGCTGACTCGCCAGCCGGACAATCTAACCGTGCTGGTGCTGGGGCTGAACGACCTGACCAACACCATGGACGTGTTGCAGACCTTCCAGAAGAGCATCGACCTGACCGCCTACGAGTTCTTCTCTCACCAGGCGATGCAGCATGTGCTGGCCCACGGTCAGGTACAGGCGCCGTTTGAGGCCGAGGCCCCGTACTACGCGCTGCTGGAGTTCGAGGCGGTGTCCGATCAGGTAATGGATGAGGCCATGAGCCTGTTCGAGCAGTGCGTGGAGAATGGCTGGGTGCTCGACGGTGTGATCAGCCAGAGCGAGACCCAGGCCAGGAACCTGTGGATGCTGCGTGAAGGCATCTCCGAGTCGATCGCCCCGCGTACGCCCTACAAGAACGATATCTCCGTGGTGGTTTCCAAGGTTCCGGAGTTCCTCACCGAGATCGACGCGGTGGTCACCGAGCACTACCCGGATTTCGAGATCATCTGGTTCGGCCACATCGGTGACGGCAACCTGCACCTGAATATCCTCAAGCCCGAAGGCATGGCGAAGGAAGACTTCTTCGAGAAGTGCCAACAGGTTAACAAGTGGGTGTTCGAGATTGTGGAACGCCACCAGGGCAGTGTCTCCGCCGAGCATGGCGTGGGCATGACCAAGAAGCCCTACCTGCAGTACACCCGCAGCGAGGCGGAGATCGCCTACATGCGCGGCATCAAGCAGGTGTTTGACCCCAACGGCATCATGAACCCGGGCAAGCTGATCGACTGATGAAACCCCGCATCGTAGTCCTGACCGGCGCTGGCGTCAGCGCCGAAAGCGGCCTCTCCACCTTCCGTGACAACGGTGGGCTGTGGGAGCAGCACAGTGTCTACGATGTGGCCACGCCCGAGGCGTTCGAGCGTAACCCGGAGCTGGTGTTGCGCTTCTACAACGACCGCCGCCGGCAGCTGGAATCCGCCCAGCCCAATCGGGCCCACCGGTTGCTGGCAGAGCTGGAGGCCGACTACCGAGTCTCCATCATCACCCAGAACGTGGACAACCTGCATGAGCGGGCCGGCTCCAGCGAGGTGATCCACCTGCACGGCGAGCTCACCAAAGCCCGCAGCACCCGCTATCCTGACGACATTTACGACATTGGCTACAAACCCATCCAGTTGGGGGATACCTGCCAGCGCGGCAGCCAGTTGCGTCCGCACATTGTCTGGTTTGGCGAGCTGGTACCGATGATCGAGGTGGCCGCGGAAGTGGTCCGCACTGCCGATCAGTTGCTGATTGTGGGGACGTCCTTGCAGGTCTATCCCGCTGCCGGGTTGGTGCATGAGGTAGATTTCGATGTACCAGTAACGGTAGTTGATCCGGGTGAGCCGGCGAGTGTGACGCGAGCCAGGGTAATCCGGAAAGGTGCCTGTGAGGGTGTTGCGGAGTGGATCGCTAGTCTGGGTAAGATTTAAGCTTTGGTGCAAGCCATCGGGAGGGGGAGCCATACTCCACCGCATTGAAGGTACGTGCTGTACCTGCAATGTTCGTGAACCGCTGAATGGACCAACTGATAATTCTGGCGCTCGTTCAGAGCGCCCCTTCGGGTGAGCGCTAAAGTGCTCATTGAGCGCTAAGTAGGGGCTACGGCTATTTCCGGCGATCCGCGCCTTGTCACTGAGCACTTCAGCACCCACAAAATTACCGCTTGGTCCATCCAGAGGTTCCTGGGGCGTCCATGCCCCTGTTCCGTATGGCTCCCCCTCCCGATGGCCCGGACAATTTACGGGTCTAAAGCCTGTCAGCAATAACGAACTAGCACGTTTGGTTCTGAAGCGATATCTCCTCAGCCTCGGGGTGGACGGTGGTGGGTCTTCCGGAGCAGCGGCAGGGATGCCGCGGTCTCCGACAGGTACAGGGACGTACCTTAGAGGAGAGCGGAGGAAGACCCACCACCGACCACAAGCACAAAACCCTCAAGCTGGAGGCAATTAGCCCGCACCTTCTAGATACTTTTCCAATTCCGACCGAAACGCCGCCTGCACCCCCAGCCGCTTCAGCATCCAGTAATGCCCGGCAATCATCCGGTCGATGAAGATGCTCTCCACCGGCGGCTGGAAATAGTCCAGGTACTTGAACACCGTGCTGGTCTTGGCCGCGACGTCCTTGTGAATCTCCGATTCGGCGAAATTGTAGGGGTTAGCGGTGTCGAACGGTTGGATCAGGATGTCCCGCCACATGGCGTAGTAGGCCTCGTCGATGGCGGGTTTGGATTCCACCCGGGCGCCCAGGTCGATGAGGTGGCGGTCCAGGGCCTCGTAGTCTTCCTGCAGGGCCGCGACCAGGGCCTTGCGGTAGGCCTCGACAATCTCCGGTTTGAGCTTCTTCACGCAACCGAAGTCGTACAGGATGATGGTGCCGTCCGGCCGGTAGGCAAAATTGCCGGCGTGGGGATCGCCGTGGATGCACTGGAAACGAAACAGCTGGTCCGCCATAGTGGTGAAGATCCGGTGCCCGATCTCATTGATCATGTCCTGGCCGTAGCGCTCCGGCGTCACCTCGCTGACATGGTCGCCTTCCAGCAGCTCCAGAGTGAGCACCCGGCGGGTGGAATGGCTGTCGATGACGTCGGGAATAAGTACCCAGGGGTCGTCCTGGTGAAAGTCCCGGAACTGGTGGATGTTGCGGGCTTCGTTCTCGTAGTCCAGCTCTTCCTTCAATCGCTCGCGGATCTCGGCGAACAGCTGGTCGACGCTTTCCTTGGGCATCTTCAGCAGGCCGCCGAGCTTGAGGGCCAGGCGCAGTTGCTTGAGGTCGGAATCGCAGGACTCGTCCACGCCGGGGTACTGGACCTTGACGATCACATCGGTGCCTTCGTTTAACCGAGCGCGGTGGACCTGGCCGATGGAGGCCGCTGCGTAGGGCTTTTCCTGCAGGTATTCGAACAGCTCGCTCACCGGTTTGCCCAACTCCGACTCGATCTGCCCCACGATCACCTCGAACGGCATGGGCGGGGCTTCTTTCTGCAGTCGCTGCAGCGCGTCGGAGAATTCCTTGGGCAGGAAGTCCTGAGTCTGGGAGGCGATTTGGCCCACCTTCATCACCGCGCCCTTCATCTCCCCGAGGGTGTTGGCAATCTGGTCCGCCATGCGGGTGTAGCCTTCGCTGCGGGCCTCGTAGCTCTCTTCGCCGGCAAACAGGCGGCGGGCACGTTGGCCGGCGTACTGGCTGGCCACCGACGCGGTCATGCCGGCCAGTTTGAAGAAACGTCCGCTGCGGGTGGTAACCGGTTTTTTGGCCATGGCGGTTATTGGTGTCCTGTATAGGCGATGAGGTTGATGGTCTCAGACGACCGTCGTTTCGACAAACAGGGCATCCTCCAGTTCCAGCGACAGCCGTTGCCCGGGTTCAAGTTTGCCGACGCCGGCGGGGGTTCCAGTCAGCACCACATCTCCAGGGAGCAGGGAGAAATGCTGGCTGATATGGCAAATCAGGGGAACGATTGGCGTCAGCATATGGCGGGTATCGCCGCTCTGGCGACGCTCACGGTTGATGTCCAGGGTGAACTCCAGATGATCCTTCGCCAGTTTTTCGGCGGCCACGAACGGCGACAGGGGGCAGGCACCGTCGAACGCCTTGGCCCGCTCCCAGGGATGCCCCTGGTCCTTCAGCTTGGCCTGGACGTCCCGCAGGGTGAGGTCCAGCGCCAGACCATAACCGAGAATGGCGTCTCTCGCGTCTTCCTCCGAGGCGCTGGACAGCGGGCGCCCGATCAGGACCGCCAGCTCGGTCTCGAAGTGAACCGACCCCCGGTCCCTGGGGGGATTCAGTGGGCGGGTGATGTGCATGGCGGCTGTCGCCGGTTTGATAAACAGCAGCGGCTCGTCCGGAATCGGGTTGTTCAACTCCCGAGCGTGTTCGGCGTAGTTGCGGCCAATACAGACAATCTTGCCCAGGGGCAGGTGGATAGGGGTGCCGTCCTTCCAGTGGTGCTGGTAGTCGTGCATGGCCGTACTCCTTTAATCGCCGTCAAACGAGCACACAGTATAAACGTCCAGGCCCTCGTCGCGCAGTTTTTGCGACCCGCCCAGTTCCGGCAGGTCAATCATCGCAGCAACCTCGACAATGTCAGCGCCAATGCGGCGAATCAGCCGGGCCGCGGCCAGCATGGTGCCACCGGTGGCGATCAGGTCGTCCACCAGCACCACCCGGTCGCCGGGGTGGAAGGCGTCCTTGTGCAGCTCCACCGAGGCGGTGCCGTACTCCAACTCGTAGTCCTCCACCAGGGTGTCGAACGGCAGCTTGCCCTTCTTGCGGATCAATACCAGGCCGGCGTTGATCTCATAGGCCAGGGCGGAGCCGATGACGAAGCCGCGGGCATCCACCGCGGCAATGGCATCGATGTTCTGGCCATGATAGCGGTGCACAAAGGCGTCAATCAGCTTGCGAAACGTGGTCCGGTCCTGCAGCACGGTGGTGATGTCCCGGAAATTGACGCCTGGTTTGGGCCAGTCCGGCACGGTGCGGATGGCTTTCTTGATGTTGTCTGCAAAGTAGTCCATAGCGGATCCGATCAGGCTGCGTCCAGGAAAATGTATTTCAGTACGAACACCACGGCGATAATGCTCACGCTTGCGCTTAGCTGGGACCAGCGGCCGCTCATTGCTTTCAGTAAAGCATAGGTGATGAACCCCAGGGCAATGCCATTGGCGATGGAGAAGGTCAGCGGCATCATCAGGGCGGTAACCACCGCCGGGGCGGCCTCGGTAAGGTCATCCCAGTCGATCAGCTTGAGCCCGCTGGTCATCAGCACGGCGACATACAGCAGGGCGGGCGCCGTGGCGTAGGCCGGAATGATGCTGGCGATGGGTGACAGGAGCAGGCAGGCTAGGAACAGGGCGGCGACCACCACGGCGGTCAGACCGGTTCGGCCCCCGGCCGAGATGCCGGCGGTGGATTCGATGTAGCTGGTGGTGGTGGAGGTGCCGAGGGCGGCGCCGGACATGGTGGCGACGGAATCGCTCATCAGCGCCCGGCCCAGGCGCGGCAGCTTGCCGTCCTCGTCCAGCAGGTTGCCCCGCTGGGCCGCGCCGATCAGGGTGCCGGAGGTGTCGAACAGGTCAACGAAGAGAAAGGCAAAGATCACGCTGATCATGGCCACGTCGAGGGCACCGGCAATGTCCAGCTGTAGCAGGGTGGGCGCCAGGCTGGGCGGCGCCGAAATGAGGCCCTGGTACTCCACCATGCCCAGGCCCATGGCCGCCAGGGTGACCACGATGATGCCGATCATCACCGAGCCGGTGACCTGTCGGTAGGACAGGGCGCAAATCAGCAGGAAACCACCAAAGAACAGCAGCGTCTCCGCCGTCTTGATGTCGCCCAGGCCCACCAGGGTTGCCGGATGATCGATGACGATCCCGGCATTCTTCAGGGCGATCAGCGCCAGGAAGAAGCCGATGCCGGCGGATATGCCAAACCGCAGGGACATGGGAATGCTGTTGATGATCCACTCCCGCACCCGAAGGATGCTGAGTAGGAAGAACAACAGACCGGAAATGAACACGGCGCCCAATGCAATCTGCCAACTGTAGCCCATGCTGCCGACAACAGTGAACGAGAAAAAAGCGTTCAGACCCATGCCGGGCGCCAGGGCAATGGGGTAGTTGGCCCAGAGCCCCATGATCAGGGTACCGATGACGGCGGCCAGGCAGGTGGCGACGAAGACCGCGCCAAAATCCATGCCGGTGCCCTGCAGGATGCTGGGGTTGACCACAATAATGTAGGCCATGGTCAGGAAGGTGGTGATGCCGGCGATAACCTCTTTACGGACCGTGGTGCCGTGCGCCTTGAGTTGGAACAGTCGTTCAAGCATGGGGAATGTCTGCCTTTTGGGGCTGGTCGAAGATTCGATTTTGGCGGCGGTTTCGCGCCAGTATCAGGCCAATGGATTAAAAAATCGCAATGGTACCGGCAGAGGTTCCCTGGGCCAAGTAGGGGAAGCCCCCAGTACGACGGCTGCGAAACGAGTTAAATCGTTGGTCCTGGCCGGTCAGTGATGGGGGCGTTGCAGCCGGATATCGAAGCGCACTGCCAGCAAGCGACCGATAACAATGAACAGCAGACCAATGGTCAGGGCTGCGCTTTCGCTGGCCAGCTGCCACTGACAGAGGAAATAGAGCCAGCACCCGGCAAAGGAAATGGACGCGTAAACCTGGTCCTTGCGGAAGATGAACGGTACCTCGTTGCACAGGGTATCGCGCAGTGCGCCGCCGAAGGTGCCGGTCATTACGCCGAGCAGGGAGGCGATAAACCAGGAGTGACCCAGATCCAGGGCCAACTGTGCGCCCAGGATCGAGAAGATCCCCAGCCCAATGGCGTCGGGAAACACGATGCGAGATTCCCTGAGGCGACCCAGGCGATGCCAGTAGCTGAAGATAATGGCCAGTGCCAGGATAAGCATGGGCTGTTCCTGGTGCTTGATCCAGTATAACGGGTGGTTGTCCATCATTAGGTCGCGCAGGGTACCGCCGCCCAGCGCGGTGATAAAGCCGATGGTAAACACGCCCACCGGGTCCATATTCTTGGAGCGGGCGGCAATCATGCCAGAAATGGCGAAGGCGACGACGCCGATCATTTCCAGGCCATAGATGATGTCGAACATGGACGTACAGTTCCGCGTGATCTTCGGGATAAAGGGGTGTTTTGAAGTGCGCGCAGCATAGCGAAAATCGGTCACGGATTCACCATTAAAGCGTGCTTCCCGCTTCTCTGGGGGGGCTTTCATTCCTCTCCATAAACAGCTTCGATAGTGGAGTATCAGTCCGTTTTATTTGATTCATGGTAGGTCTGGGATTAGCGTTAACCGATAGCCTCCAGATTAGTTAGCCTCTGAATGGACAGGCAGGCCAAAACAGGAAAACCACCATGCGCGCGATTCTATGCAAAGAATACGGGCCGGCGGAAAAGCTGGTGATCGAAGATGTCAAGAGCCCGGAAGCCAAGGGGCGGGGAGTCAAGATTCGGATCAAGGCTGCTGGCCTGAACTTTCCCGACACCCTGATCATTGAAGGCAAGTACCAGTTCAAACCCACCATGCCCTTCTCTCCCGGCGGAGAAATGTCCGGTGAGGTGGTGGCTGTCGGCGACAAGGTGATTCGGTTCAAAGTGGGCGACCGGGTGGCTGGGCTGACCGGGTTCGGCGCCTTTGCCGAAGAAATCGTCATCGCCGAGGAGAACCTGCTGCCGGTGCCCGCCAGCATGAGCGACGAGAAGGCGGCCGCGTTCACCATGGTGTACGGCACCTCCTATTACGCCTTGAAGCAGCGCGCCGACATCCAGCCCGGCGAGACCCTGCTGGTGCTGGGGGCCAGTGGCGGTGTGGGACTGGCCACGGTCGAGCTGGGCAAGGCGATGGGGGCAAAAGTCATTGCCGCGGCCAGCAGCGCCGAGAAACTCGAGGTGGCCAGGGGCGCCGGCGCCGATGAGGTGATCAATTACACCGAGGAGCCATTAAAGGAGCGGGTCAAGAACCTGACCCATGGCAAGGGCGTCGATGTGATCTACGATCCGGTGGGCGGTGACTTCACCGAGCAGGCGCTGCGTGCCATGGCCTGGAACGGCCGGCATCTGATCATCGGCTTTGCCGCCGGCGAGATTCCCAAGATCCCCGCCAACCTGGCTCTGCTCAAAGGCTGCTCGGTGGTGGGCGTATTCTGGGGCAACTTCACCCGCATGGAGCCGGAAGCCAGCGCCAGCAACATGATGGAGCTGTTGGCGCTGTACGAGCAGGGCAAGATCGACCCGAAGGTGAGCGAAGTGTACGAATTCGAGGACTACGTCAACGCCTTGAATGCGCTCAGCGAGCGAAGGGCCAAGGGCAAGATTGTACTGAAAGTCTCCGCCTGACCGAACACCTCATGCCCCGGATGAACCTGTTCAGTCTGGCAGGGCCGGGGCTGCTCCTTCCTCTTTAGCTTGCGGCCTTTCTCTGCCCTCACTCGATGGCGCAGTGCCCCTGTCCGTCACGGTGGCGGGCGGCAATCCCAACAAAAAACGCACATTGCTGTTGTCGTAGTCCAATCCGAGTCGCTCGTCAGGGGCAACCCGCTCCGGCGGGGTATGGCTTCCAAAGAGCCGGTCCCAGACGGTGAAGATGAAACCGTAATTGGAGTTGGTGAATCGCTTGTCGGCGCTGTGATGCACGAAGTGATAGCGCGGCGTCACCACCAGCCATTCCAGTTGGCGGGGAAAGGGAACCCGGATGTTGGAGTGTAGCCAGTGCTGGTTGGCGATGCCGAACAGGATTACGCCGAACAGCGCCAGGCCAGTGGCGTCCAATGGGAAGACCAGGTAGCTGACCGTGTAGGGGAGCATCAGCAGCACCACGTGCAGCGGTGAGGCGCGCAGGCCGGACAGCCACCAGATGTGTTTCGGCGAGTGATGCCAGGCGTGGCTGTGCCAGAACAGTCGGCCATGGAGCCAGCGGTGGGCCCAGTAGGCAAGAAAGTCGCCAAGCACCAGGTACAGGATCCAGGTCTGCCAGAGTGGGCCTGTCCCAACCCAGGCCTGCCATTGCTGAACCGGGGCCAGTGACACCAGGAGGCCAGACAGCGGCACCGCAACCAGAAACGTGTAGATGTGCGCGAAGCCGACCCCGCACAGCATGGCGGTGAGGTCCCAGCGGGTTTCTTTCTCGCCGGACTGCGTCCGCAGTGGGGCCAGCCAGGCCAGTAGCTGGAGCGTCAAGCCGGCGGCAACCGACAGGGCCTGGTGAGTGAGCAGTTCCATTGCTTCCTCCTTATGAACTTCCGTGTCGCTGCCAGGCACCAGTGATGCCCCGGTTCGGGGGCAACACCTTGCCTTGGCCGCGTTAAAGTCAGTTCCTGTTTCATCGACCGATGCCGTCGATGGTCCTGAGATTCCATCGTTGAGTTCCGTGGCGGGGGCCGCGATGACTCCGGTCACTGGAATAAATGATTATGAGAATGATTTGCATTAAAGGCGTAGTGAGCTTAGCATAGGCACGTTTTTTGGCTTGTACAACCCCTTGGACAAGCTTCACGCATTTTACGGAGAAAATGATGAAGACATTGCCTCTCGGGGCCGCGCTGCTCACCACGGCCTCCTTCTGTAATGGTTATGCCCACGCCGCAGCCGATTCCGAAACGGATCCCCAACAAAACGGCGCCGCCGTAACCTCTGACCGGGGGGGACGGGCGGACAAACCGCAGCAGGGCGTTGGCACGCTGGATGCCATCTTTGTTTACGGCGAACCCGATACTACGGCCACGGCCACCAAACTGAACCTGCCGGTGTTCGAAACACCGCAATCCGTATCGGTGATCTCCCGGGACCAGATCGAAGACTTTTCCTTACGTGAGGTCAATGATGTGCTGGATTACATGCCGGGTGTGACTGTGGAGAAGGTCGAAACCGACCGCACCTATTACACGGCCCGGGGCTTCGACATTGTTAACTTCCAGTACGATGGCGTCGGGGTTCCGTTTGCCTTCGGCCTGAACCAGGGTCAGGAAGACACGGCGATCTTCGAGCAGGTGGAAGTAGTCAAGGGTGCGTCCGGGTTGGTGACCGGACTGGCCAACCCTTCGGCAACCATCAACTTCATTCGCAAGCGTCCCACCGACTATGTGCAGGCGTCGGCGGCGGTCACGGTCGGTGAGTGGGATACCCGCCGCATCGAGGGGGATCTCTCGGGCGCGATCAACGACCGCATCAGGGGGCGGCTGGTTGTCGCTGGGGAGGAAGGTGACTCCTATCTCGATCGCTACTCGGAAGAGAAGGCGGTGATTTACGGTGTGATCGAGGCGGATATCACCGACACCACCCTGGTGACCCTGGGGCACAGCTACAATAACAGCGATGCCGATGCCGCTTCCTCCGGTGGTTTACCGCTGTTCTATTCCGACGGCTCGCTGACCGATTACCCGGTTTCAACCAATACGGCGCCGGACTGGGCGTTCTGGGACGTCGAGCGGAACCAGACGTTTGTCGAGCTGGCCCAGCAGCTGGGTGGCGATTGGACGTTCAAGGCGATCTACACCTACAACGACATTGACCAAGATTCGGAAACCTTCTACCTGTCCGGTGTCCCCGATCCCGTCACCGAGCAAGGGCTCGTCGGCTCCGCCAGCCAGTATAGGGCGGAAGACAAGCAACACATTGTTGACGCCTTTTTCAGCGGCGTCTTCTCATTGGGCGGCCGGGAGCACGAACTGGTTGCCGGCGTAAACCTGGCCGACATCGAGCTGACGGGACGATCTGTCTATGCCAGCGCCTGGTCCGGTTACGACGATCCGGTCGGCGGCGACTGGGCTGAGGGCAATACGCCGCGTCCCGCCTTCGATATCGACGATCCGGCTACGTCTTCGACCGACATCGATCAGACCCAGAACTCCTACTATGTGTCGTCCCGGCTCAACCCGACCGACGATCTGTCCATCCTGCTGGGTGCCCGAACCGTGGAGATTGATCAGGATGGGGTAAGTTATGGCTCTTCGCAGGAGGTGTCTGAAACCGAAACCGTGCCCTACATCGGGGCCACCTACAACATCCTCGACAGCCTGATTGTCTACTCCAGTTACAGCGAGGTGTTCAAGGCCCAGACCTGGGTGGATGAAAACCTGGATCCCCTGGGGCCGGTTGAGGGCGAGAGTACCGAGGTGGGGCTCAAGCAGGAACTCAACGACGGCCGGGCCGTGGTGACCCTGGCCCTGTTCCGGTCCCGGCAGGAGAACTTCGGCCAGTTCGTGGGCCGCGACCCGGATACGCAACTGAACCTGTACCGGGGAACGGAAATCGAGAGCGAGGGCTTTGAAATTGAGGTCTCTGGCGAAGTGCTCACCGGCCTGAACATGAGCGCCGGGTACACCTACCTGGATATCGAAGATGAAGACGGCAACGACACCCGGACCCATATCCCGACCAAGCTGCTGAAGCTGGCCGCGGCCTACCAGCTACCGCCAGTGCCGGCCCTGCGAGTCGGCGGTGGGGTGAAGTGGCAAAATGAAACCTTTGCCGGCAGCACGGAAGTTCAGGACAGTTATTACCTGGTGGACCTGTTTGCCAGCTACGACCTCTCCACCCACCTGAATGTGGCGGTGAATGTGGAGAACCTGACCGACGAGAAATACCTCAACAGCCCGCAGTGGTATCAGGCGTTCCACGGCGCCCCGCGGAACCTACAGGCCAGCCTGACTTGGCACTACTGAGCACTGTGACGGCTGGAGCACGCTGGTAACTGCGGGCAGAGTTAGGCCGGCGTGCAATACCGGCCTTGCGGCTGGCCGGATTCTGCGACAGCAAGCCGGGTTCATTGGCGGCCACCGCCAAATCCGGCTTTAATATTTGGAATACCCAGACGCGTTCAGTAATTGAGGCCGATGTCGCCAGTGGGTGGCACAGTGATCTTTAACCTTTGTGCCCCCAATAGGGTGATTCAATGCGTGTGAGGGGGGTCGATAACAGTCACTACTGTTGTGCCCATCGGAGATCCGATTCATGAAGAAGCTTGCTGTGCTCGCACTACTCGCATCCCACGGCATTGTTGGGCTTGTTGGGTTTATCGCTGGCATCTACGTGTTGCCAATTCTCACTGCACCACCCGCGCCCTCTGCCGCTGAAGTCGCGGCCGCGGACGACGGTGCACGGTTCTCCGGGCAGTTTCGCCGAGACCTCGAGGGGAGCGATGCGTTGCATTGGGGGGAGGGCACGCTGTTCGTTGGCGAGCAGAGTATTTCCTTCAAGGGCGAACTGGCCCCAGGCCCGGATTATAAGCTCTATCTGTCGCCGGAGTTTGTGGAAAGTGAAGAAGCGTTTGAGCAATTGAAGGCGCGGATGGTTCGTGTCGGCGACGTCAATACCTTCGACAATTTCCAGGTGTCCTTACCGCCGGATGTGGACCCGTCCCGCTACACCACGGCGGTGGTTTGGTGCGAGTCCTTCGGTGAATTCATCACCGCGGCACGGTACCGTTAGCCCCGCCCATGTTACGGGCTGCCAGGGTGCTTTCAGTCAACGCATGAGGCCGATAGACCTCACCAAAACCTGCATCCGGATATTGCTGTTACAGTGTCTGTCGGTCAGGGAGACCTTCCAGCTGTCATCCTTCTCAAGGTCCCGTGGTGTCCAGGCGGAGCGATCTGCAATGTGTTCGATCAGGCTCATTGTCTTAGCGGTCTCTCTGGATTGCCCACACTTCTTGCATATTGCTTCAGGAATTCCGGCAGGGGTTGCTGGCCCGAAACCATGTCAATCACTCTGCTGGAGGGAAGGGGGTGGCGCAGCAGCTCGACGATGGCATCCGCAACGTCTTCCCGGCTGATGACCGAGGTGCGATTGGTGTCGTCGGCCCAGTCCACCTGGTTGTCGAAGGCGCCCTGGGCGGGCTCGTCCAGCAGTCGCCCCGGTCTCAGCAGGGTGTAGTCGAGGCTGGATCGCATCAGCCGGTCGTCGGCGCAATTGCGAGCCACCAGGTAGTGACGGATCTTCTCGGGGCCGCGGAGGGGATCGTCCGCCTTGAGCGAGCTCACCATGACGAACTGGCGTATCCCTTGCCGTTCGGCGTGCTCGATGGCCCGAATCGAGCCCCACAGGTCCACCAGCAGTGTCTTGTGGGGACTGGTCGAAGGGCCGGAGCCGGCGCTGAATACCACCCGCTCGCAGCCCCGAAAGGCCTCATCCATCGAGCCTTCCAGATTGCCCATTACGGCCTCGGCGCCCATCTCCTCAAACTGCTGGGCCTGCCCGCTGTGACGGACCATCGCCCTGACGGCCATGCCGTTGGCAACGCATTTCTCAACCAGCAGACGTCCAATCTTACCGTTCGCGCCAATAATCAGTGTCGTCATAGGTGCTACATCCCTGATTCAGTGATCTTTCCATGGGTTGGGGTGTTCTGTTGTCAGGGGATTATCGGGCAACCGCCGGGTTAGTTGAATACTCAATTTGCATGACGCGGATGCGCGTCATTGTTCAACCGGCCGTTAGGATAGGGAGGACACTGCGGGGAAAGAGCAGAAGGGCGTGATCCTTCACGCCCCCGCTGAATGAATCTGGCGGGTGATCAGAACCGCACCTTGCCTTCGTTGATCTCCTTCTCCAACTCTGGCGTCACCAGGGTGTATTCCTGAGTCTTCGGCAACCTGACGTAGACATCGTCCTCGGCCTTCTCGGTGGAATAGGCCAGCTTCTGGATATCCACCTTGCGGTACTTGAAGGTGCCGGTCTTCTCGATGCCGTCGGTCACCCGGATGAATACCGGGATGGCATAGGGCGGCAGGTTCTCGCTGAGATAGTTGAACAGCGCCTGGATGTCGAAATCCGCCTTGCCCTGCTGGGGCACCAGGGTCACCATGCCGGCCTTGCCGTTGGTGTTGGGGATCTCGACACCGTAACCGATGGCTTCCTCCACCAGGCCGGAGCCGTCGATGATGTTCTCCACCTCGGTGGTGGAGACGTTCTCACCCTTCCAGCGGAAGGTGTCCCCCATGCGGTCCACGAACTGCAGGTGGCGGAAACCGATTTCCCGCAGCACGTCGCCGGTGTTGAACCACTGGTCGCCCTTCTTGAAGGCGTCCCGAAGGATGGACTTCTCGGTGGCTTCCTTCTGGGTGTAGCCCTCGAAGGACCACTTCTTGGTGATTTCGCCGAGCAGCAGGCCCGGCTCACCCGGCTTCACTTCCTCCATGAAACCCTTGGCGTTGCGGATCGGGTCCCGGGTACCCTCATGGAACTTCACCAGCTTGTAGGGGGCGGTGGAGAAGCCCACAGTGTTGTCCATGTTGAAGAAGTTGCTGAAGCCGATGTTGCCTTCGCTGGAGGCGTACAGCTCTGCCACGGTCTCGATGCCGAAACGGTCCTTGAAGGGCGTCCAGATCGATGGCCTCAGGCCGTTGCCAATCATCTTGGTGAGGCTGTGGTTGCGGTCCTGGTCGCTGGCCGGCTGGTTCAGCAGGTAGCGGCACAGCTCGCCCACGTAGCCGAAGGTGGTGGCGTGGTAGCGGCGCACGTCGTCCCAGAAGGCACTGGCGGAGAACTTGCGGCGCAGGGCGATGGCGGAGCCGCCGGCAATGACCGACCCCCAGCACACCAGCAGGGCGGTGCCATGGTACAGCGGCAGGGTGCAGTACAGCACGTCCTCGGGTTCCATGCTCAGGGACATCAGGCCAAAGCCGCCGTAGGCCTTGATGAACTTGCGGTGGGAGCCCGGCGCCGCCTTGGGCAGGCCGGTGGTGCCGGAGGTGAACAGGTAGATGGCGGTGTCGCCCAGGGTGGGCGGGGTGTTGACCACCGGGTTGACGCCCTTGTAGGCGCTCACCAGTTCCGCCAGGTTGGCATAGCCCTGGGGCGCTTCGCCAAACACGTTGAGGGTGTTGGCGTCGGCGAGGAACAGGAAGGGACGTTCGTGCTGGAGCTCCAGCCTGTCCCTGATGCCGTCGAAGGACTCGGTGAGTTCCTCGCCCACCACCACCAGCTTGGGCTGGATCAGATTGATGCTGTGCTCCAGTACCTTGCCCTTCTGGGAGGTGTTGAGCATGGCGCAGGCGACGCCGATCTTGGCGGCACCGGCCACCACCGCCAGCAGCTCCGGCCGGTTCTCCAGGAAGATGGCAATCGCATCGCCTTTCTGCAGACCCTGGGCGCGGAAGAAATGGGCGTAGCGGTTGGCCCAGGCGTTGAAGTCCTGCCAGTTGATGCTGCGGTCTTCATAGAGGATGGCATTGCGGTCGCCGTACTTCTCGGCGTTATGCTCGATCAGGGTGCCAAGGGTCAGCTCTTTCTGATCGTCCTTTACCGAGTAGTAGTAGAACCCCTTGGCGATGGAGGGAATGCGCCGCAGTATGCCAGGCAGACTGCGGACCAGATCGCGTGCGGTGACGGTGTTGTCGGTCATGCGGTTATCCGTTCGGGTTGGTGCAATGGATCAGTAATGTTGTTTGCCGGCCCCGCGGATACGCAATGCCCCGGGGCTCAGTCGAGAAACAGGTCCGGCAGCAGCGGCTTGTCGGTCTCGGCGTAGCGGTAGCGATCGAAGTCACTCGCCCCATCCTGCCTCAACACGTCCTCGTCGATCAGCGCCTGCCCGGTCAGGGATTGGTCGCTGCGGCCGAGGATGCTGACCGCGGCATCGGCCATGATGTCCGGCTTGCGTCCTTGCTCCATCATTGCCTTGCCGCCCACCTCGAATTCGATGGCGGCGGTGGCGATCAGCGTCTTCGGCCACAGGGCGTTGACGCTGACGCCGTAGCGTCGAAACTCTTCGGCCATGCCGATGGTGAGCATGGTCATGGCGTATTTTGTGGTGGTATAGGCCCCGTACTGGGCAAACCACTTCGGATTCAGGTTCAACGGCGGCGACAGGCTCAGAATGTGGGCCTGGGGCGAGTCCTTGAGCCAGGGCAGTGCGGCCTGACTGCAGGCAAACACCGCCCGGGCATTCACCTGGTGCATCAGGTCGTAACGGCTCACCTTGAGCTTCTCGACCCCCTGCAGGCGAATGGCGCCGGCGTTGTTGACCAGCATGTCGAGGCCACCAAAATGGTTGGCGGCTTCATCGATGCGGGCCTTGACCATGTTTTCGTCCCGCACATCCAGCACCAGCGGCAGAACCTCGCCACCCAGTTGCCGGATTTCATCGGCCACCGTATGAATGGTGCCCGGCAGCTTGGGGTGCGGGGTGTCGGACTTGGCGGCGATCACCACCCGGGCGCCTTCCCGGGCACAGGCCAGGGCGATGGCGCGGCCAATACCGCGGCTGCCTCCGGTGATAAACACGGTTCGATCGGAAAGTCGGCTCATTGATCTGTCTCCTTGGCGGCTTGTGCTTCGATGGTGGGTTCGACTTCCACCAACAACTGCTGCCTTCGGACCTGATCGCCCTGTGCGGTATGGACGCTACGAATCCGGCCATCCCGATCGGCCTTGACCGGGTGTTCCATCTTCATGGCTTCCAGAATCACCAGCACATCCCCCTGGCGGACCGGCTGCCCTTCCTCGACCAGTACGTCGATGATGGCGCCGTCCATGGTGGCCAGGACCTTGCCGGAGCCGGCCAGACTGTCCACTTGCGGGGGCTGGTGGGTCCGGTCGGTCAACCGCACCGACTGTCCAGACAGCTGCAAATATAGGTGATCGCCGCAATGCTGATATTGGCAACGGTGACGAACCCCGTTGTCGATATAGCATAGCTGGCCATCGTCAACCTGGAGGTCTGCCAGCCCGATTTGTTCATCGCCAATACGCACCTGAAGGTCGTTGCCGTGACGCTGGACCAGCAATTCGTGGGTGCCCTGGCCGCTTTCCAGGCGCAGCGGGACCACCGTCGCCAGCGCGTTGCTCCAGCCCCGGGTGTGGCCATGGTCGTGGTTGAGCACGGCGGCGGCCATCGCCAATTGCCGTGGCGAAACGGTTGCCTCCGACAGCGAGGGATCGCCGGCAAAGTGTTGGTCCAGGAAGGCGGTGGTGGCTTCACCGGCTCCGAAGACCTCGTGGTCAATAACCCGGCTCAGGAAATAGCGGTTGGTCACCACGCCGTTGACCTGGGTATCTTCCAGGGCCCGTATCAGCCGTCGCCGGGCCTCGTTGCGGGTCTGGCCCCAGGCAATCACTTTGGCCAGCATGGGGTCGTAGTGGGGGGTGACGGTATCGCCGCTACGGATGCCGCTGTCCACCCGGATGCCATCCCCCGAAGCCGGCTCAAACCGGTCCAGTCGACCGGTCTGAGGGGTGAACTGGTGGGCCGGGTCCTCGGCGTAGAGGCGGACTTCAATGGCGTGCCCGTCGAGCCGGATCTGGTCCTGGTCCAGCGGCAGCGGCTCTCCCTCTGCCACCGCGAGTTGCCAGGCCACCAGGTCCTGGCCGGTGACCAGTTCGGTCACCGGGTGTTCGACCTGCAGCCGGGTATTCATTTCCAGAAAGTAGAAGTTGCGCTGCTGGTCCACCAGGAACTCCACCGTCCCCGCGCCCCGATAGTTGCAGGCCAGGGCCGCCTTGACCGCGGCCTCGCCCATGGCCTGGCGCAGTTCCGGGGTGACGAACGGGGAGGGGGCCTCTTCCACCACTTTCTGGTGCCGGCGCTGGATGGAGCAGTCCCGCTCCCCCAGGTAGACGGCGTTGCCGTGGTTGTCCGCGAAGACCTGGATCTCGATGTGGCGGGGCTCGATCACCGCCTTTTCCAGGATCAGCTCGTCGTCGCCAAAGGCCTGTTTGGCCTCGGAGCGGGCCCTGGCGATGTTGTCCGCCAAGTCGACTTCGCCATGGACCAGCCGCATGCCGCGGCCACCGCCGCCGGCGGAGGCCTTGATCATCAGCGGGTAGCCGATGTCCCGGGCGGCGGCCATCAGCTCGTCATCGCTGGCGTTGTCCCCCTCGAAACCGGGCACCACTGGCACGCCGGCCTCCTGCATGGCGATCTTGGAGCGCCGCTTGCTGCCCATCAACTCGATGGCGGCGGCCGGCGGGCCGACGAACACCAGGCCGGCATTGGCGCAGGCGTTGGCGAAGCCGGCATTCTCCGACAGGAAGCCATAGCCGGGATGCACGCAGTCGGCGCCGGTCTTGCGGGCGGCGTCGAGGATGGCCTCGGCCTTGAGGTAGGACGCCGACACCTGCGGCGGGCCGATCAGCACCGCCTCGTCGGCTTCCTGCACGTGCAGGGCGTGGGCGTCAGCCTCAGAGTATACGGCCACGGTGCGGTAGCCCAGGGCGCGGGCGGTACGGATGACCCGGACGGCGATTTCGCCCCGGTTGGCGACTAACAGTTTCTTCAACATGACGCTTCCTCAGTCTTCCTGTACCGGTCCGGATTCCGCCCAGGCCGGTGGGCGCTTCTGCATAAAGGCCAGGGTGCCCTCGGCACCTTCCTGGCCGCGAATCGCCGCGGCGAACTGTTCTGCCGCATCGTCCAGCAGGCTGTGCATGGGCTCCTTGCCGACGCGGTGCAGCAACTGTTTGGTCGCGGCCGTGGCTTGCGGAGCGCAATGGCGGATGCGATCCAGGGCCTCGGCGACAGCGGCCTCGAGAGCCGTGTCCTCGGCGCAGAGCTGATGGATCAATCCCAGTCGCGCGGCCTCCTCGCCGTCGATCCGTAACCCCAGCAGGGCCAGCCGGCGGGTCTGGGTCAGGCCGATGCGTTCCACCACGAAGGGCGCGATCTGGGCGGGAATGACCCCAAGGCTGGTTTCCGGCAGGCCGAAGGTCACCGTGGGTCCGGCAAGGGCGACATCGGAGACGCAGGCCAGGCCGAATCCGCCCCCCATCACCGCGCCGTCCAGCACCGCAATGACCACCTTGGACGATTCGTTGACCTGCTGGATCATGTGGCCAAAGGCGCGGTTGAGGCGGTAGAACGGGTCCTGTTCGCCCTCGGCCGCGGGTTGACCGCGGGCGCCGGCCATGTCCTTGATGTCGCCGCCGGCGCAGAAGTGGCCCTCGCTGCCGCGCAGGACCACGGCGCGGATGCTGTCATCGGTTTCGATCTGGCTGAACACGGTCGCCAGTTCGGCCACCATCTGCAGGCTCATGGCGTTGCGGACCTGGGGCCGGTTGAGGGTGATCCGCAGGGCGTGACCCTGGCGCTCCAGGGTTAAGGTGTCGCAATGGGGTAGATCGGTCATGGCTGTCTCCCTGCCTGGTGCTTACTTTTTCTTGCCGGGAAGGGTGCCCATCATCTTGCAGATGATGCCCAGCATGATCTCGTCGGCACCGCCGCCGATGGACGCCAGCCGTACGTCCCGGTAAGCCCGGGACAGCGGGTTGTCCCACATGTAGCCCATGCCGCCCCAGTACTGAAGGCAGCTGTCGGTCACCTCACGGCCCAGGCGGCCGGCTTTCAGCTTGGCCATGGACGCCAGGCGGGTGGCGTCCTTGCCCTGGATGTGCAGGTCGCAGGCCTCGTAGGTAAGCGCCCGCAAGGCTTCGATTTCCGTTTGCAGCTCGGCCATCCGGAAATGGATGACCTGGTTGTCGATCAGCGGCTGGCCGAAGGTCTGACGCTCGCGGCAGTAGGCGATGGTCTGCTCGACGCAGTTCTCCAGCGCCAGGATCATGTTGGCGGACGCCCACATGCGCTCTTCCTGGAACTGCATCATCTGCATCATGAAGCCGGTGCCCTCGGCGCCGATGCGGTTGCGCTGGGGCACCCTAACGTCGTCGAAGAACACCTGGGCGGTCTCCGAGGAGCGCATGCCCAGCTTGTCCAGGTGATTGCTGAAGCTGATGCCCGGGCTGTTCATCGGCACCACGATCAGCGACTTGTTCTTGTGGGCGGAATCGTCGGAGGTGTTGGCCAGCAGGCAGATGAAATCCGCCTTGGGCGAGTTGGTGATCCACATCTTGGAGCCGTTGATGATGTAATCATCCCCGTCTTTCTTGGCGGTGGTCTTCAGGCCGGCAACATCAGAGCCGGCGCCCACCTCGCTAACGCCGATGCAGCCCACCATGTCGCCCGCGATGGCCGGGACCAGGTAGTCCCGTTTCAGTTCGTCGGAGCCGAAGCGGGCCAGGGCCGGGGTACACATATCGGTCTGTACCCCGATGGACAGGGGCACGCCGCCACACTTGGCGCGGCCGAATTCCTCTGCGGCCACCAGGTTGTAGCTGTAGTCCAGCCCCATGCCGCCATACTCTTCCGGTTTGTGGATGCCCAGCAGACCGAGGTTGCCGAGTTTCTTGAAGACGTCGTGGATGGGGTACTCGCCGGCGGCTTCCCATTCGTCGATGTAGGGGTTGAGCTCCTTCTCGACGAAATCGCGGACGGTCTTTCTGAGGGCCTTGTGTTCTGCGGTGAATTTCATGGGTCTCTCCGTAACTGGGTAATGGATGCTTGTTCTTGTGGGCTTAAAGCCGGCCGACGCCGAAGGTGTTGGGGCGCAGCGGTCGGGCTTCGGCCTCGCGACAGACGGACAACGCCAGGGCCAGGACCCGGCGGGTGTCCCGGGGATCGATCAGGCCGTCGTCCCACAGCCGGGCGGTACCGAACAGGGCGGTGGAGCCGTCCTCCAGTTTCTTGGCGGTGGCCTGCTCGAGGAACGCCAGGGTCTTCTCATCCGGTTCGACACCGCTGCGGCGCTGTTTCTCCTCCGCCACAATGCGCATCACCTTGCCCGCCTGGGCCGGGCCCATGACGGCGGTGCGGCTGTTGGGCCAGGCGAAAATAAAGCGCGGGTCCAGGCCACGACCGCACATGGCGTAGTTGCCGGCACCGTAGGAGCCACCGACTACAACGGCCAGTTTGGGTACCCGGCAGTTGGCGACGGCCTGGATCATCTTGGAGCCGTGTTTGATGATGCCGTGCTGCTCGGCATGGGTACCCACCAAGAAACCGGTGGTGTTGTGCAGGAACAGCAGGGGGGTACCGGCCTGGTCGCAGAGTTGGATGAATTGCGCCGCCTTGACGGCCCCCTGTGGGGTGATGGGACCGTTGTTGCCGATCACCCCCACCGAGTGCCCCTCGATGCGGATGGTGCCGCACACGGTCTGGTCGTCGTACTCGTTCTTGAAGTCCATGAAGCGGGAGCCGTCGGCAATGCGAGCAATAACCTCCCGTACGTCGTAGGGCTTCTTGGCGTCCGCCGGGACCACCCCGATCAGCTCCTCCGGTGAGTACTTCGGCTCCTCCCAGTCAAGTTCCCGCTGGGGCGGCAACTGCTCGTTCCAGGGCAGGGCGGAGAGGATGTTGCGGGCATAGCGGATGCCGTCGGCGTCGTCCTCTGCCAGGTATTCGGCGGTGCCGGCCACCTGGGCGTGCATCTCGGCGCCGCCCAGTTCCTCATCGGTGGCCACTTCGCCGGTGGCCGCCTTCAGCAGCGGCGGGCCTGCGAGAAACATCTTGGCCTTGTTGCGTACAGTCACAACGTAATCCGACAGGCCGGGCTGGTAGGCGCCCCCGGCGGTGGCGTTGCCGTGCACCACGGTCACCTGGGGGATGCCGGCGGCGGACAGGCGGGCCTGGTTGGCGAAGCCCCGGGCGCCGAGTACGAAGATATCGGTGGCGTAGTTGAGATTGGCGCCGCCGCTCTCGGACAGGGACACCACCGGCAGCTTGTTCTCCATGGCGATCTGCTGTAGCCGCAGGGTCTTGTCGAGACCGGCCGGGGTGATGGTGCCGCCCTTGATCGCGCTGTTGCTGGCCACCACCAGGCAGCGTACCCCGCTGACCACGCCAATGCCGGCGATGATGCCGCCCCCGGCCATGCTGCCGTCTTTGTCGTCGTGCATCTTGTAACCGACCAGGGAGCACAGCTCCAGGAACGGGGTGCCCCGGTCCAGCAGGCGGTTGAGTCGGTCCCGCGGCAGCAGTTTGCCGCGCTTGGTGAACTTGTCCCGGGCGGCTTCCGCCAGGTCCAGGACCTTCTGCTCCACCTCGCGCCAGGTCTGGATATGGGCCTCCATGGCCTCGGCGTTGGCCCGGAACTCGTCGGAATGGGCCGAGAGGGTGCTTTCCAATACTTCCATGGCAGGTCTCCTCAGTCCTCGCTGAGCACTTTGGGCGTTGTGCTGCGATGGAATCCGTTGAACGGATCATTGTTTTTGGCCTCCGGAAGCGGCCAGATCGGCGACCCCTGGGAGGCACCGCCATCGATCCGCAGGCAGTCGCCATTGATAAAGGCGGCACCGGGGCTGAGCAGGAAGCAGATGGCTGCGCTGATTTCCGCCTCGGTGCCCATGCGTTTCAGCGGCACGAAGCTGGCCAGGTTGCGGATCCACTCCCGCATGGCGGGGGGGTAGTTGTCCATCCCGCTGGAGGCGATCCAGCCGGGGGCCACGGCGTTAACCCTTACCCCGGAGTGCCCCCACTCGTAGGCGGCGGTCTGGGTGAAGTTCACCATGCCCGCCCGGGCGGCACCGGAGTGCCCCATACCGGGCATGCCGCCCCACATGTCGGCCACGATGTTGACGATGGCGCCGCCGGACTTGGCCAGCACCTGGGTATAGGCCTCCCGGGCCATCAGGAAACCGCCAGTGAGGTTGGTGCGGACCACGGTTTCCCAGCCTTTCTGGTTGATGCCGGTCAACGGCGAGGGGAACTGGCCGCCGGCGTTGTTCACCACCCCGTGCAGGCCGCCATGTTCCTCGACGATGGCCGCCACCGTGGCTTTCACCGACTCCTCTTCACGGATGTCGCAGACGTGGGCGGTGGCGCTGCCGCCGTCTTCGGTGATCTCGGCCTTCACCGCGTCCACCTTTTCTGCCTTGCGTCCTACCAGCGCCACCCGGGCACCCAGGGAGGCCAGTTCGTGGGCGGTGCAGCGGCCGATGCCGGAGCCGCCACCGGTCACAATGAAGGTTTGGCCCTCGAACAGGCCGGGGCGAAGTACGGATTGATAGCTCATGATGGAGTTCCTTTGTTCAAGACGGAGGAGGCGATCGGGACCGGGATTTCCAGTAACTGCTGGGCAAAGGCCTTGCCTTGGGGGTCGATGCGCAGGCTGGCGACACCGCCGCCTCCCAGGCTGTGCTCCAGCAGGAAATTCAGGGCGTGCAGCCCGGGCAGTGCCCAGCGAGTGACCCGGCCGTGGTCCGGATTCAGGGTGTGGGCCATCCAGTCGGCGACCCGTTGCTCGCTGAGGGCCGCGGCGATGTATGGCAGGTATTCCGGCTGCCGGGCGATGACGCCGATGTTGCTGTGGTCGCCCTTGTCGCCACTGCGGGCCCAGGCGAGCTCGATGAGGGGAACCTCGGTGTCGGAGTCCTGGTCGGGGGCAGGCACCTTGTTGGTCAGCAGAGTATCCGGTTTGAAGCCGCCCTGGGTGTCCACAAGCACCGGCGTGACTTCGCCCCCGAGGTCGATGGTGACGGTCACCCGGTCTTTGGGCACCAGGCAGGAATACAGGCGGATCTTCGGCCATACTGTGGGGCGGCCGCCAACAATGCCGGTCAGACCCGGGGCCATCCCGGTGGCGGCCTGGGCAATTTCCCGTGAGAACAGTACCAGGGCCTCTTTTTTAGGGTGTGCCACGCTGATCTTGACCACCACTTCCCGGCACTGGTCGGCTCGGCCATGGGGGCCGTAGGTGGCTTCGGTGCCGAGCAGTTCGATGCTGGTCTCGCTGTAGGGGGGGAAACCGCGCTCTTCAAACATCCGGCCGGTCTTGGCCAGGATCGCGTCGGCCACCCGCTGGGCTTTGGCCTTGGCATCGATGCCGGCCAGCAGGAAGGTGACGGTGCATTTGAAACCATCGGGCCAGGTGCCCGATACCTTGTAGCTGTCGGTCGGTGGTCGGCCCTTGGCTCCGGTAACCCGAACCCGGTCATCGCCCAGTTCCTCAAGGACGACCCGGGTGAAATCGCAGCTTACATCCGGGAGCAGGTAGGCGCGGGGATCGCCGATTTCGTAGACCAGTTGCTCGGCGACGGTGCCGCGGGTGACCTGGCCGCCCGTCCCTTCCGGTTTGGTGACGATGAAGTCGCCCGTGGCACTGACTTCGGCGATGGGGAACCCCATGTCCTCAAAGCCGTCCGCCACGTCCTGCCAGTCGGTGAAGTTGCCGCCGGTGGCCTGAGCGCCGCATTCCAGCAGGTGCCCGGCCAGGCTGCCCTGGGCCAGGCGATCGTAGTCGTCCCAGGCCCAGCCGAACTCGTGGACCAGGGGGGCGAGCACCAGGGCGCTGTCGGCAACGCGACCGGTAATCACGATGTCCGCGCCTTGCTCCAGCGCGGCCACCAGGCCCGGTGCGCCCAGGTAGGCATTCAGGCTCACCATGACCGGCGGCATCGGCGCCCCGGTGGTCAGTTCGGTAACACCGGCTTGTACCAGAGCTTTTTTCTGGGGCATCAAGTCGTCCCCCAGTACCAGGGCAATCTTCAGGTCCACGCCGGCTTGGTCACACAGCGCCTGCAGGGCATCCCGGCAGGCCACCGGGTTGACCCCACCGGCGTTGCTGAGCACCCGGATGCCTTTGGTTTTCAGTTCCTGAAGCAGCGGGCCCATCACGCTCTGGACGAAGTCCCGCGCATAGCCGGCCTTGGGATCCTTCATTTTCTGTCCGGCCATAATGGACATGGTGATTTCGGCCAGGTAGTCGGAGACCAGGTAATCGAGGTCACCGCGCTGGACCAACTGCCGGGCGGCGGTTTCGGTATCGCCCCAGAAAGCGGCGGAACAGCCGATCCGGATTGACTGGGATTGGGTGTCGAGCTCTGCCATGAGTTGACCTTATTGTGCGGATGACAGTGACGTCGTGGATGGCATGGCTGCCATGTTGCGAGTGTCAAATGACGATACCAAGCAAGCGCTTGGTTTGTAAATAGGGCGCAACACGATAGAATGGGTCTTTCCTGACAATCAGCCGGATCTGCCTGTGAACCAAGACGACATCCTCCATGCCCTCATTGCCGATAATCTGGTTTCCGCCCCGGACAGCGCTCGCGGTCGATTGCTGAAAGAGGCGGCGCGCCTGTTCCGGGACAAGGGCTACGAACGGACCACCGTGCGGGATCTCGCGGCGGCAGTTGGCATTCAGTCCGGCAGTCTGTTTCACCATTTCCGCACCAAGGAGGCCATCCTCAAGGCGGTAATGGTGGAAACCATTCGGCTCAACACGGCGCTGATGCAGGCAGCCGTCGATCAAGCGGACGGCGACCGGGCGAAGTTGCGGGCACTGATTTACGCCGAGCTGGAATCGATCAACGGCCAGACCAGTGAGGCCATGTCGGTGCTGGTGTTCGAGTGGCGCAGCCTGTCCCCGGAAGCGCAGGAGGAAGTCCTGGCGCTGCGGGATATCTACGAGCAGCTGTGGCTGGATGTGCTCAGCCGCCTGTACGAGACTGGCGACGTTGCCGCCGAGCCATTTGTTGTTCGTCGCCTCCTCACCGGTGCCTTAAGCTGGACCGTGACCTGGTACCGCCCCGGCGGGGAGATGGGGATGTCGGAGTTGACCGATCAGGTGATGCGGAGCCTCGGGCTGACGGGTTAAAAAGTTGGCCGGAATTTCCTGATTTTCCATTCTTGTCTGGCACGTTCGTGCCATTTCTGCTATTTACAGTAACATCCTGAAATAAAACGGGATGCGAAGAATTTTCCAACTATTGCAAATGGGCCATTGGCCTGATCGGCATATTTTTTTGGCGATAAAGCCATTATCGTTGTGCGACGTTCGTCGCATTCTTCGTAATTGAGAGACACGACTTGAGTGGCGTGCCGTTGGCTGGTCCGATTGCTTCGGCTGGAAATGCGGGTGGGTCAATTGCGCTGGCCTCTTGAGTCAATAAAAACAACGTAAACAGGGCGATCTATGACTTCCTCCTTAGCGACTCCAAAAGCAATCCTGCGCGGAATCCATGCCAAGCTGCTGGTAGTAGCCTCTCTGCTAGTGCTGGCGGGCTGTTCTGCCAACCCTATCTATTCCACCACGGGCATTGTTCTGACTAACTATGCCGAAGGCGAAGCCACCCCCTACGTGTTGCAGATGGACGATCCCAAGATGGCCTGCAGCCTGGGTGAATCGCTGGATCCCTTGGTGTATTCCTTCTCCCGGGTAACGTCCTCACCGGATACTACCGGTTCACTGCTGATGTTGCTGGCCGGCAACTGCACCGAGCTGTTGGCCTGGGAAGAGGAGCTGCGGTACCTGCGAGCGGATTACCAGGGCAACGTGGCCGAGGCCAAGGATGCTCGGGAGAGCATGAAACGGCTGAATGCCGAGGTGGCCAAGCGTCGTTACCAGGCCTTCCAGCGGGCGATGCGCGCCTACGACTATGACCCCAGCCAGGAAAATGTCGAGTGCCCCTTCCTGTTCGAGGATCAGGATGAGCTGACCTTCATGGTCGGCCTGCTGACCGGCATGCAGGGCATCGTCAACGATGCCAACTCCGGCGCCATGGCTGGTGTGCCCCGGAACATCGCCCCCCAGGCGGAGCGGGCCGCTCAGTGCCTCGACAACGAGAAATGGGCAGGGTTGCCCAACGCCATCCGGGCCCTGGTCTGGCTGCTGATCCCCGATACCCAGCCGGCGCTGGCTCCGGATCCCTGGCGGGTCTTCGAGGACAGTGCCCGCATCGGCGTCGAGAAAGGTATGCGGATTTCCATGGCGCTGGAGGCGATTGCCGCGGAAACCTTTGGTCGTCCTGACGTGTTGGAAGACGTACTGTCACGTTACGTGGAATCAGAAGACCGATTTGAAGTTCGGGAAGAGTACCGACTCATCGATACCATTGCCGGCGATGTCATGATGTACGTGTCCGACAAGCATTGGACGGCGAACTATGGCTACCGCACTCCGCAACGGTTCTTCGGGCAGCTCAGCGAGGAGCGTCCCGGTGAAGAAACGGAAGTCATGGATCTGGATAGCCTGCTGTAAGCGGGCGACTCGATCCTTCCTCAATCTGTACAAACATAAAAATGACCCGGAGGTCTCACATGTTACGTAAATCCCTTGCTGCTATGACCCTGTCCCTGGCCGCACCGATTGCCGCCGCTGAACCCATCAAGATGTGCGTGTTCGATGTCATTGGTGCGAACGGTGACGTCTTCAACATGGTGAAGGACTATGCCCTGGAGATGAAAAGCCACGGCGTTGACTTCGAGCTGCGCCCGTACACCGACGAGGGCGTAGCCGTCGGCGACTTCAACTCTGGACAATGTGATGCGGTAGCCGCGACCGACCTGCGTACCCGTCCGTTCAACCGCTTCACCGGCAGCATCAGTGCCGTGGGCGCCATCCCGACCTACGATGACCTGCGCACCCTGCTGGCCACCCTGGCCCAGCCCAAGGCCGCGCCTCTGATGAAGGAGAACGGCTACGAAGTACTGGGTATCGTACCGGCCGGTGCCGGCTACCTGTTCGTGAACGACCGTTCCATCGATACCGCCGGTGAGCTGGCTGGCAAGCGTATGGCAACCCTGGATTACCAGAAAGACGCCATTCACATGGTGAACTACGTCAAGGCGACCGTGGTGCCGTCCGACATCACCAACTTCGCCGGTAAGTTCAACAACGGCTCGGTGGATACTGCCTACGCGCCGGCCTTTGCCTATGAGGCGCTGGAGCTGTACAAGGGCATTGGTGACACCGGCGGCATTGTCGACTACCCGCTGGCCCAGCTGACCGTCCAGATCATCGCCAAGGACGACGTGCTGGACGATGAGACCGCCCAGAAATCCCGTGAAGTGGCCTGGGGCATGTATGGTCAGGCGATGGACCTGGTGAACCGTCTGGAAGACGCGATTCCCGAGGAGAAGTGGATCCGCATCTCCGAGTCTGACATCCAGGGCTACCAGGAAATGTTCCGTGAGAACCGTATCCAGCTGCGCGATGGCACTGGTGGAGCCAGCAAGGTTTACCATCCGAAGATGATGAGCCTGCTCAGCAACATTCGCTGCGCCAGCAACCCCGGCGCTTCCGAGTGCACCGCTGGTAACCGCGAATAACAGCGATTCAAAAATAACAAACATAGGGCTGAACCTTCATGATCTCGCGCGTACTGTCTTCAGCCAGGGCGACAACAATTTACCCCGTGCATCGCCTGCACGGGGGCATCTTGCTGCTGCTCCTGTTGTTTACCCTGCTCCTAGGAATGGGGAACACTTTCCACTCTCGGCTACTCTGGATTGGTGAGCAGACCTGGCCGAACTACTATCTGCTCAACCCGGATGCGGTCGAGCCGGATTGTCAACTCGAAATGGACATCGACCGGGAAGTACAGCGCAGGCTGGATGCGTACCAGCCCGATCCTGACGACCTGTTCAGCTCGCCCCCCAACCCGGAGGCCCTGCGGGAATCGCTGCAGCGAAACCTGGAGGTGTGTCAGCAGAAGTATCAGCTCTACGAAGAGAACCAGAAACACGCCACGCCGGCCCTCGCCGCTTTCAAGACGGTGGAACAGGGACTGGCCCATTTCCTTCTCGATAACATTGAGCTGACCAAGTACCTGTTCATTGCGATGTTCGCCATGGCGGCCGCCATCTCGGCACTGGATGCCGACCATATCGCGCTGCGTCTACCTCGCAACCGGGCGGAATGGCGGCTTAGCCAGGGCACCCAGCTGTTGGTGAATGGGCTGATGGTGCTGTCGCTGCAGTCCTATTCGGGATTGCTTGCCTCGACGCCGGGCTCGGAGAGCACGGCCACCCTGCAAAACGCCTGGACCCTGGTCTTCGGCCTGTTCATGGTGATTAACGCGATCCGGCTGATGTGGGTGCCGGAGCGGGTCAAGGCCGGTGGGCTGAGTGCTTCTTCCGGGCTGGTGATTCCGCTCTACTGCGCGATGGGCCTGATCGCCATGAGCTACTTCTTCTTTGTCGATGGCTACAAGTCGGGCCTGGCCATCTACTTCGGCATGATGAGCAACCTGTCGTCCATGTTCATCAACATCGGGCTGTATGTGCTGGTGGGTATGGCGCTCAAACAGACTCGTGTCCCGGAACTGTTGGTGAATGTGATCAAGCCGTTCAACCTGCCGGCACCCATGCTGGCCGCGGTCATGATCTTTGCGACTGCCTTCCCGACCGCGTTTACCGGTGCCTCCGGTATCTTTATCCTCGCGGTGGGGGGTGTGGTTTACGATGAGCTGCGCCGGGCCGGGGCCGGCCGCCAGCTGGCGCTGGCAACCACCGCCATGTCCGGCAGTCTGGGTGTGGTGTTGAATCCCTGTCTGCTGATTGTGGTTGTGGCGGCCCTGAACAAGGAAGTGACCACCTCCGAAATGTACGGCTGGGGTTTGTGGGTGTTCCTGATGTCCGCCACGTTGTTCTCCTTCATCGTGTGCAAGACCGAAGGCGAGTGGAAACCGAAGCCGGCGCCCGGTGCCTTCCGTGAGGCCGTCGCCCAGCTCCGTCCGTTGTTCCCCTACGTACTGGTGGGCGGCCTGGTGATCTTTACCATCTGGCTGCTGCTGGATCTGAGCTTCAACGAGTACACCGCGCCGTTGATCCTGCCCCTGGTCATGCTGGTGCTGGTCTACCTGGATGCCGGTAAGGACAACCGGGACGAGGGCCAGTCGCGACTGGCCGCCTTCTGGTCCCGCAGTGCCTCGGCCGCCAGCGACTCGGCCGTGCATATCGGGGCCCTGTTGGCACTGATCGGCTTCTCGATCTGTCTGGGTGGTATCCTCGAGCGCTCCGAGATCGTCCATGCGGTCTTCCCGGAGCACCTGGACAACCCCTGGCTGGTCATGCTGGTGGTAGTGTTCATGCTGACCTTCATCGGCATGGTGATGGATCCGTTTGGTGCCGTCATCCTGGTGTCCGCGACCATCGCCCAGGCTGCGATCAATCTGGGGATCGATCCACTGCACTTCTGGATCGTCTGTCTGGTCGCGTTTGAGCTGGGTTACCTGAGTCCGCCAGTGGCCCTGAACCACCTGTTGACGCGCCAGGTGGTGGGGGAAACCGAGGTATTGGCGGCAGAACGGACCGGGTCGTTCTGGCATCGCTACGAGCGGCTGCTGCTGCCGCTGACCGTGATGGCCACCACCCTGTTGCTGGTAGCCTTTGTCCCCATGCTGTTCTACGCTTTGTAACAGAGGCAGCTGGAATCGAACCGCCTGCAGGCACAAGCCTTCAGGCGGTTTTTTTTGATCGACTTTCAGGTATGGCCCGTATACCCACAAACGCACGGCCGGTATCTGGCGTGGCCGGTTTTGGTGGAACGAAACCGGTGCCCGGGACGTGTTGAGACAGGATTTTGGTAAAAGGCGACAGTATGGTGGTCTGGCATTGTGTAAAGATATCGCCAGTTATTGCGTTGGTCATGGGACTGAGCGGCTGTGGTGGAGGCGGGGGCTCCTCGGATATCGATGCCCTCAGTGGGGTGATCACGATCGAGAGTCGCAGCCGGGTCGATTCCGATACCGCCGACGATAGCCGCATTGGCGTCGCCGTGTCCAACGACGATGCCGCCACGGCCCAGGCGGTCCCGGAAACCGGCACCGTGGCCGGGTATCTGAGCGCCTCCAGTGGCAGTTACGGCAGCTCCGGCGACCAGGAATTCACGTTTGTGGCCGATACCAAGGACACTTACGTGGTGCGTCTCCGCCAGGGCGATCGGGTCGTGCTGCAAACCTTCCTGTCGAGCTCCGCGCCCGCCGGTGTCGACATGACCATTACCGAGGTGGGGGGCAGCGAGATCTGCGGCGTTGATTGCGATGGCTCACCACCGTTTACCCATGTCGTGGACACCCTCGCCGATAGCGATCCGACCAGCCATGTCATCCAGGTGCGTGCCACCGGTGGCGGGCCTTTTCGCTATGTGCTGACCATTGCCGCCGAGGGTTCCGGGGTGTCGTCCAATGTAAGCTTCCAGGAGCCGGAACTGGTTCCCAACGAAGCCGTGGTTATGCTGCAGGACGAGCCTGCTCAGGGCGGCAGTGCCCGTGCGCTGGAGGTGACAGCAAGGTTGTCGGCGGCACAGGCCCGGGATCTGGGGCAGGGCATGTGGCGACTCACCCGCAGTCAACCGGTCGCGTTGCAACAGGGGGCGGCCGCGGATGCCGCCACACTGCGGCGGCAAACCCTCGAGTGGGTGGAAACCCTGAACCGGCAGCCGGGGGTCACAGCCGAGCCCAACTACCTGCTGCGGGCCCAGGCGGTGACCCCGGACAATGATGACCTGTACCGGCTGCAGTGGCATTACCCGCTGATCAGTTTGCCGGTGGCCTGGCAGGCGGCACCGGATGCCGGCGACGGCATCGGGATTGCGGTGATGGATACGGGGCTGTTCAGCATGGCGCCGACCAGTTATGGCAACTGGCATCCGGATATCGACGCCAACGTGGTGCCCTTCACCGGTGAGATTCTCGATTATGTGTCCGGCAGTCTCGACATCGACCAGGAGGATGACGGGCAGCGGGACACCAACCCCGCGGATCCCGGAGACGGACGGGCCCAGAACAGCAGTTTCCACGGCACCCATGTGGCCGGCATTGCCGCCGGAGTGGACAATACCACCGGCATCCTTGGCGTGGCACCGCAAGCCACCTTGTATCCCGTACGGGTATTGGGCAAGGATGGCGTTGGCAGCTCCGGCGATCTGATTGCGGCCCTCAACTGGGCGTCTACCCGCAGCGACATCGATGTGATCAACCTGAGCCTGGGGGGATTGCCCAATTCCGACACCCTCAAGGCCGCCATTGATCAGGCCTATGCCAACGGCAAGTTGCTGGTTGCGGCAGCCGGCAACAGTGGGACGGATACCCCGACCTACCCGGCGGCATTTGCCAACGTGGTCGGTGTCGGCGCGGTGGATGCGGGCAAGCAGCGGGCGTCCTATTCCAACATCGGCCCATCGGTGGATCTGGTGGCGCCGGGGGGCGACGCCAGCCGGGATGGTAACCTGGATGGCAATGCCGACCTGGTCATCAGTACCTGGGGCGACGATTCCGTGTCACCGCCGGAACCCCGCTATGCGGGGCTGCAAGGGACCTCCATGGCATCGCCCCATGTGGCCGGTGTCTATGCGCTGATGAAGGGGTCGGCCAACTCGATGGGCGAGGACGTGACCCCGAACCAGTTTTTTGCCTTGCTCAACAGTGGCAGCATCACCGACGACCTGGGCAGCGAGAGCGAGTACGGCGCGGGGCTGATCAATGCCATCAAGGCGGTGGATGCCGCCTTGAACGGTAACATCCCCACGGTCCTTGCCGCTTCGCCGTCAGCGCTGCAGTTCACCGCCGCGGTTATCCAGCAGCCGCTGCGCTTTCAGGTCTATCCGGACGGCGAGACCGTTGAGATCCAGGCGGTGCAGGACCTGCCTCCCTGGCTCAGCCTCTCGCCAGAACTGGTGGTGGGCCAGCCGTCACCGGCAGAGGTTCAGGTGTCGGTGGACACCAGCCTGCTGGACCCAAACACCAACTATGCCGCCGATCTTCGGATCACTTATGAGGGCAGCAGTTCCGGACAGCGGTTGAACGTTCCGATCACGGTGTTACGCCAGGACGAAGCGGACCAGCGTGATGCCGGACGTCATTACGTGCTGCTGCTGAATACCGACCAGGAACGCAGCTTGGTTGACCAGGTCACCGTGGAGGCCAGTGACGGCCGCTACCGGTTTGCCTTTGACGAACTGGACACCGGCCAGTACTTCCTGGTGGCGGGGACCGACATGGACAACAATGGCTTCATCTGCGAGAACGGAGAGGCCTGCGCGGAGTACCCGGTGGTGGGCCTGCTGGAGCCGATTACCATCGGCGCCGAACCGGTCACCGGGGTGACCATGAACACCAGCTTCCGGCGTCCCACCCTGACTGTCCTGAACCGGCCCCGCTATGGTTTTACCGGGTACCCGGTCAGAGCCCGGGTTGAGGCCAGTGAGCCGGTTCGCCAATACCAGGGAGGCCAGTAATGGGAATGGGGCGTGTGTTGACGATCGCGCTTGTGGTGTCGGTGATGGCGTTGGCCAGTGCCTGCGCCAACCAGTCTGAGCCCCAGCCCGTGACCGCTTCGCTGGCCCGACAGGTAACGGCCTCGGCCCATTGCGGGTTGTCGGCCCCGGGGATGCTCTACCTGAGCAAGGCGGACGATCTCCGGCGGTTGACGGAGTTGCCGGGGCAGGCCCTGTCACCCTCCTCACTGTCTGGGCTCGACTTTTCCCGGGAGCACCTGGTCATTGTCGCGTTGGGCCAGAAAACCACCGCGGGCTACGGCGTGTCGCTGGATTTCGCCCGCCTGAGTGGGGATGAGCTAAGGCTGGAGATGGTGCTTCAGGAACCTCCCGCTGGCGCCATGGTGGCCCAGGTGCTGACCACCCCCTGTGTCGCCATTGCCGTTACCAGTCGCGGCTGGCGCCGGCTGACCGTGGCCGGCGATGGGCTGCCCAGTATGTCCCGTCATCGCTGAGCCCGTCCGGCCACGCCTGCCTCCGGAAAACAACCGTTGATCTTTGCCGGGGAATCCCTAAGCTAGAGGCCCATTGAACAAGTTGATGGGTTTTGCCTGGAGTAATGTCTCTTCTATGAGCCAGAAACAATACAACGCCGATGCCATTGAAGTCCTGAGTGGCCTGGACCCGGTCCGCAAGCGGCCCGGCATGTACACCGATACCAGCCGTCCAAACCACCTGGCCCAGGAGGTGATCGACAACAGTGTTGACGAGGCGTTGGCTGGCCATGCCCGCCGTATCGACGTGGTGCTCCACAGCGATGGCTCGCTGAGCGTGGAAGACGACGGCCGGGGCATGCCGGTGGATGTCCATAAGGAAGAGGGGCTGCCTGGGGTTGAGCTGATCCTGACCCGGCTTCATGCCGGCGGCAAGTTCTCCCAGGGCAACTACAACTTCTCCGGCGGTCTCCACGGGGTAGGGGTCTCGGTGGTGAATGCCCTGTCCCGGACCCTGGAAGTCACCATCAAACGGGATGGCCAGCTCCATCGCATGACCTTCGCCGACGGTGAGAAGGCGTCAGAGCTCGAGGTCATCGATTCTGTTGGCAAACGCAACACCGGTACCCGGCTGCAGTTCCTGCCCGATGCCAGCTACTTCGACAGCCCCAAATTCTCGGTGACACGGCTGCGTCACAACCTGCGGGCCAAAGCCGTGCTGTGCCCGGGGCTCACGGTCACCTTCCTGCAGGAGGCCACCGGCGAGAAGGACGAGTGGTTCTATGAGGATGGACTGCGGGACTATCTGCGCACCGCCCTCGCCGACATCGAGGCGGTACCGCTGGACCCGTTCACTGGCACCTTCTCCGGCAACACCGAGGAAGTGGACTGGGCCCTGCAGTGGCTGCCGGAAGGCGGTGAGGCGGTCACCGAGAGCTACGTCAACCTGATTCCCACGGCCCAGGGGGGTACCCACGTCAACGGCCTGCGCACCGGCTTGCTGGAAGCCATGAGGGAGTTCTGCGAGTTCCGCAACCTGTTGCCGCGGGGGGTGAAACTGTCACCGGAAGACATCTGGGAACGTTGCAGCTACGTGCTGTCGTTCAAGATGCAGGATCCCCAGTTCTCCGGCCAGACCAAGGAGCGGCTGTCCTCCCGCGAGGCGGCGGCGTTTGTCTCGGGGGTGGTCAAGGATGCCTTCAGCCTGTGGCTCAACCAGCATACCGACGTGGCGGAGGCCCTGGCGGAGCTGTTCATCAGCAACGCCCAGCGCCGCCTGCGGGCGAGCAAGAAGGTCGCCCGTAAGAAGGTGACCTCCGGCCCGGCATTGCCGGGCAAGCTGGCGGACTGCTCCGGCGCCGATACCAGCCGCGCCGAACTGTTCCTGGTGGAGGGGGACTCCGCCGGTGGCTCCGCCAAGCAGGCCCGGGACCGGGAGTTCCAGGCGGTCATGCCGCTGCGGGGCAAGATTCTCAACACCTGGGAGGTGGATTCCGGCGAGATTCTGGCCTCCCAGGAAGTGCACGATATCGCGGTCGCCATCGGGGTGGACCCGGGGTCCGACAACCTGGCCGGCCTGCGATACAACCGGATCTGCATCCTCGCGGATGCGGATTCCGACGGCCTGCACATCGCTACCCTGTTATGCGCCCTGTTCGTCAAGCATTTCCGACCCCTGGTCGCCGCGGGGCACGTGTTTGTCGCCATGCCGCCGCTGTACCGGGTGGACCTGGGCAAGGAAACCTTCTATGCCCTGGACGAGCACGAGAAGCAGGGCATCCTCGACCGCCTGGAGGCGGAGAAGCGCCGGGGCAAGATCCAGGTCACCCGCTTCAAGGGCCTCGGTGAAATGAACCCACTGCAGTTGCGGGAGACCACTATGGCACCGGATACCCGACGCCTGGTGATGCTGACCCTGGCAGAAGGGGATGAAACCGACGAGCGCATGGACATGCTGCTGGGCAAGAAGCGGGCCTCGGACCGGCGCAGTTGGCTGGAAAGCAAGGGCAACATGGCGGACCTGGTGGTATAACCGGGTCTTCGACACATCTCTTTATTTGATTTATGGGGCAAGCTGGTGCTTGCCCATCCCACCTATTGAAGTCGGGCAACCATCGTTCAACAACTGGCCTTTTCTTGTTTGCCCGATTGAATCGACGCTTTAATCCTTGCAATCCCAGTATCGGTTGTCCGATTTATTGGTCATTAGTCTCATTTGAAAATGAGAATATGACGCATTAGAATTCCGGTCCTTGACCCAAGGGGTGGCATATCTTGGCGGGGGTAGGCATGGCAAGATCGGTGATAAAACGGCTTGGGGCAGTCGCTCTGACAGCTGTACTGGTTTTTATTTTAATCTCGCAAGCTGCTCGCGCTGCCAGTCGGGTGCAGGATGATCGGGGAGTGTGGGTGACGGTGCCGCAGAATGTCGAGCGGGTGGCGGCGATCTCCACGTTTGCGGCCGATATTTTGGTGGCTTTGGGAGTACCGCCGGTCGCGGCATCGACGTTTGCTGACCAACCACTGCCGCTGTATCTCGGGGACCGGGTCAGCGGGGCAACAAGCCTGGGACCGCGGGCGAAAACCAATCTCGAACTGCTCACGGCGGTACAGCCGGACTTGATTGTTGCCATTCGCCGCTACACCGAGCCTTACGAGCGCCAGTATGAACGGCTGGCGCCCTATCTGGCCTTTAACGTGATCAGCTACCGAGACAGCTTGCGGGCGGTGCGTCAGGTCAGTCGCGCGCTGGGGCTTGAGCAGGAGGGCGAACGCCTGAACCGGGAGTTCGTCGCTGAGGTGGAGCGCCTGGGCCAGGCGGCTCCTGGGGGCGTTCGTGCAGCGCTGTTGGTGTCCAGCAGCGAAACCCCCTTTGCCTACTACGACAATTTCTTACCCGCCTATCTGTTGAACCGACTCAACGGCGTCAATGTGGTTGGCTCGGCACCCCGGGAAGCAGGTCAGAGCCTGGGCTACCGGATTAGCCTGGAAGAGCTGCTGGTGCTGGACCCGGATGTATTGTTCGTCTTTCCATCCATTCAGCAGCAGGCGTACCGCAACAATCCAATCTGGCCCTATCTCAAAGCTGTTCGCACCGGACGTGTTTATGAGGTGGGGCAGCACTGGAAGGAAGGTGCTGGGCCCATTGCCCGCAGATACATCCTGAAAGAGATGGCGCATCTCCTTTACCCTGAAACGTTTCCTGCACCGGCCATGCCGGAGCTTATTCGCAGCCATAGCTTGGAGACCCTGTAATGGCTTCCGAGCAGGCCGCACCCTGGTTTCGTTGGGGGGGCTGGGGACTGGTCGCTTTGTCCGGTTCTCTTGTGCTGATCCTGATGAGCCTGAGCCTGGGGGTCGTACCGGTGGCAGCCTCCGCGATCATCGAGGTCTTGCTAGGAGAGCAGGGGGGCTTGGCCAAGGTGTTGGTCTGGGAGCTTCGATTGCCACGAACACTGCTGGGGTTACTGGTGGGAGCGAATCTGGCCGTTGCGGGCGTATTGATGCAGGCGGTGACCCGCAACCCGTTGGCCTCGCCAAGCCTGACCGGAGTGATGGCCGGCGGTGCCTTGGGGGTCGTGCTAGTCATGAGCTACTCGTCCTGGCCGGCAACTGCGAGCCCGTATGCCGCACTGGTGGGTGGGGTGCTGGGGGCGGCGGCCAGCATTGGCCTTGCCTGGAACGGGCGGCTGGCACCGGTGCGCCTGGCCTTGGCGGGCGTGGCGGTCACCGCTCTGTGCAGCGCGGTGGTGACCGCCGTGCTGTTGAACGTGGGTTCCTCGGCCGACGAGCTGTTCTTCTGGATGGCCGGTGGCTTGTTGGGGCGCAGTTGGCCGCAACTGGAACTGATCGGCGCGACCTCATTAGCGGGGCTTTTGCTGGCGCTGGTGTTCCGGCGCCAGTTGAATCTGTTAGCCCTCGGGGACGAGGTGGTTCGAAGTCTGGGCATACGGGTTTGGCGTTGGCGTCTGGGGTTGGCGGTACTGGCGGTTTTCCTGACCGCGCAGGTGGTGGCCGTTGCTGGACCTATTGGCTTCGTTGGGTTGGTGATTCCTCACCTTGCCCGCGTCCTGGTGGGCGACGATCAGCGCCGCCTATTGCCCGTCGCCACTTGTCTGGGTGCGTGGTTGATGGTGGTGGCCGATGTAACTGCCAGAACGTTGGTGGCGCCAGCCGAACTCCCGGTGGGGCTGTTTACCGCCACCCTTGGGGGAGCGGGATTCATCGCCTTGATTTACCGCCAGCGCTTATAACCGGGAGGGGATCTGATGTCGAGTCCAGGATGGTCGCTGCAGTCGTCACGGTATCGTCCCATGATGGCGCTGGGGCTGATGCTGCTGGCGATGGCGGCGATTTTGATCAACCTGCTGGCGGGCCCCGTGTCCATACCGTTCGCCGTTCTTTGGCAGAGCCTCTGGTCTTCGGTGAATGCGGCGGCAGGGCCTGATGCCGTGGCCGCCGAGGTACTCTGGCAACTGCGTATGCCGCGGCTGTTACTGGGGTTGCTGGTGGGCGGTCAGCTGGCAATGGCCGGGGCCATCCTGCAGGTGGTGTTGCGTAATCCGCTGGCGGATTCCCATATTCTTGGTATCTCAGGCGGTGCGAGCTTGCTGGCGGTGTTGCTGTTTCTGTTCGCCACCGATGGCGTGCTGACCCTGGCGGTCTGGGATTGGCAAGTGTCGGTCCTATATATGATGCCCTGGGCGGCCACGGCTGGTGGGTTGCTCGCCGCAGGCCTGGTCTTCCGGCTTAGTGCGGCCGGAGGTCTGACGCCGATGCGACTGGTGCTGTGCGGGATCGCCGTGGCCAGTGTGTTGAATGCCCTGGTGGGCGGGATTCTTGCCGGCTGGGGGCACGCCAATGCTGAAACCGTACTGGCTTGGCTGGCGGGCACACTGTATGGCCGTGATTGGCTCTATGTCTGGGCCCTGTTGCCGTGGAGCGTGCTGGGTCTGCTGTTGTTGCCCGTCATGGCGAAGCCGTTGAACCTGTTGCAACTGGGCGAAGAGTCGGCGTCGTCGTTGGGGTTGTCGGTCACCAGGTGGCGTGGCTTGAGTCTGGTCGTAGCAAGCCTGTTGGCAGCCAGCGCCGTGGGCATGGTTGGGCCGGTGGGGTTTGTAGGGCTGCTGGTACCGCCAATCGCCCAGGCTCTGGTCGGCTCTGACATGCGCCGACAGCTACCGTTGAGTGGGGTGCTGGGGGCGTTGCTGGTGGTGGCTGCCGATGGCGTGGGACGGTCAATGCCTGGAGTCAATGAATTGCCGGTGGGCGTGGTGACATCACTGGTAGGGGTGCCCTTTTTCATTTACGTGCTCAGGCGCCAGTCATGACGTGCCCGGTCCGGGCGCCTCTGAGTGGACCTGCCGGACGCCAGTTGCCAGGCTAAGGAGAGAACTATGCGCTTATCCGCTCAACAGATCTGTGTCGATTATGGCAAAAGCCGGGTGCTCGACGATTTGTCGCTGACCCTCAGCGAGGGCGCGATTACCTGCCTGCTGGGGCCGAACGGCTCGGGAAAAAGCACCTTGTTGAAGGCACTGGCCGGGTCGTTACAGCCAGTCTCGGGTCAGGTGGTGCTCGGTGATCGAGCGCTCGCGCAGTGGCCCGGCAAGGCGTTGGCACGGCAATTGGCGTTGCTGCCTCAGCACCCGGTGGCCCCAGAGGGGCTGCTGGTGGGCGAGCTGGTGCATTACGGACGTTCACCGCATCAGGGTTTCTGGGGTGCCCGTTCCCGGGAAGATGACGAGATCGTGGCCTGGGCGCTGGCTGCCACCGGTCTGGCTGCGTATGGCTCACGGCGGCTTTCCCAATTATCCGGGGGGGAGCGGCAGCGGGTGTGGATCGCCCTGGCGCTGGCGCAGCAGGCGCCCATTCTGCTGCTGGACGAGCCCACCACCTTTTTGGACCTGGGCCATCAGCTTGAGGTGATGGAGTTGTTGACGGACTTGAACCGGGAGCATGGCCTCACCGTGGTGATGTCGCTGCACGATATCAATCAAGCCGCGCGTTATGCTCATCAACTGGTGGTGATGGAGCGGGGACGCATTGTCGCCCACGGCGAACCCGCCTCAACATTGACCGAAGACCTGCTGGCCCGCGTCTTCCGGGTTCGGGGACAGGTCGAGTCGGACCCGCTATCCCGGCACTTGTCCTGCCGATTCCACTCTTCCTTAAACTACAGATTTGCAAATGATAATGGTTAGCGTTAAGGTTTCCCCGCTTGAATCATAGCGTCCTCGCCTGCCAACGTGATGGCGCCCCGCTGCGCCCTGCATCTCAAGTCGATTATGGGCTTCGTCATGGGCACATAGTGCAATTGGTGAAGATCGAGGGTTGCTGTTCCGCGGCTTGAAATCCCACCGACAGAGCTTTCTCGAACTAGACCAAGCATTGCGGATCCTCTGGCTGTGAGGCCGTGGCTCACTGACTTCTGAAAACAAGTAAGACGCATTTGTAAATGTATTGCAGTTCAACGAGGAGTTTGCAAAGAATGAGTAACCACCCCAACACCCCGTTACGACCATTGGCCTGCGCAATTAGACGCCTTGGTAGCGGCACCTCCACCTGGTTGCCGCTGTTGCTGGTCGCGAGCGCCCCAAGTGTCGCTCTGGCGCAGGATTCTGGCCAGGAGCCGGTTGAACTTGGCGTGCTGGAAGTGGTTGGCGACTGGATCGGTGCGTCTACCAACGAGTCCGCGCGAACCTACACCGGGGCGCGTACCGTGATTGAGCAGGAAGAGTTGCATCAACGTGGCGCCCTTAATCTGGAGGATGCGATGCGTTCGACGCCCGGTGTGCAGGTGCTGGATGAAACCGGTACCGGTGTGCTGCCAAATATCGGCGTCCGGGGCTTGAATCCGCTGCGATCGGAGCGGGTGCAGTTGCTGGTGGATGGTTACCCGATTGCGCTTGGCCCCTACAGCAACGTGGGCGTGTCTCTGTTCCCGGTGACCATGGCCAGTATCAACGCGGTCGATATCGTGCGCGGCGGCGCAGCGGTGCACTATGGCCCCAATAACGTCGGCGGTGTACTTAACTTCGAGACAAGTCCGATCCCCTACGAAGTTGAGCAGACGCTCCGTCAGCAGCTGACCATTGCCGAAGAAACCGGCAACGTCTTCAGCGACACCTACTACCGCGCCGGTGGCCACGTGACCGATAAACTCGCGCTTCAGCTTCAGGCCAATGTCCAGCGCGGCGACGGCTTCCGCGATCACAGCGACACCGAAGTCGACAATGTCATCCTGGGGGGCCGTTATTTCATTAACGAAGAGCACGAAGTGGCTGGCCAGTTGCAGTACTACGATGTGAGAGCGGAACTCCCCGGCGCCCTGAGCCCGGACGCCTACCGGGAAGACCGTACCCAGTCCCAGCGTCCCTTCGATGAATTTGATGCCGACATTCTGCGAGGCACCCTGGAGTGGGTGTATACACCCAGTGACGATGTCAAATTCGAGTGGCGCAACTTCGCCCACGATGCAGACCGTACCTTCGACTTTGGCCAGAACTTCAGCAGCGGCGGTCATTGGGCGGATCCTGCCATCCCGTCCACCCTCGTCGCGGATTCGCCGCGGCAGTTCAAGGTGTATGGTACCGAGCCGCGTCTGACGCTGCGCCAGGGTAACCACACGGTGATGGTCGGCGCGCGTTATGTCATGGAAGACGTGCAGTTCCTGGTGAATCGCGAGGAACTGGCCACGGGAATCACCAGCAATGTCCGTGACTGGTCCCTGGATACCGAAGCCGTGGCGGTCTATGTCAGCGATACCATGAGCTTCATGGACGACCGTTTGACGGTCACCCCGGGCCTGCGTTACGAAAACGTCAAAATGGACTTTACTGACAATGTTGCTAACGCGGATCAGGACAACCACGCAGAAGAGTTATTGCCGGGGCTGACCGTCGGCTATCAGGCCTCCAACGAGGTGTTCCTGTTCGCCAATGGCCAGCGGTCGCTGGTGCCGGTCCAGATCGCCCAGGTATCTCGCGAAGGCGAGGTGGCAAACGAAACCGCCTGGAACTATGAGCTGGGCGGCCGTGTTCAGGTACGTCCGGACCTGTTGACGTCGGCTACCCTGTTCCGCATCGATTATGAGGACCAGATTCAGTTCAACCGAACGACCAGCCGTTTCGAGAACCTGGGTGAAACCCGGCATCAGGGCGTCGAGCTGGATAATCAGTGGCAGGCGACCGACAACCTGTCGTTCCGGCTGGGCTATACGTTCCTAGACACTGAGCAGCGAAGTGGTAATGACAAGGGCAATGAGCTGCCGAATGCGCCTCGTCATCACGTGACCGCCGGTGCCGCTTATGACTACCAGCAGTGGAACGCCAGCCTGACCGGCAACTATGTCAGCGAGAGCTTTAGCGACGCCGGCAATACCGACGAAGAAACCGCCGACGGCAGTGCCGGTGAACTGCCGGATTACGTGTTGCTGAACGCCGAGGTTGGTCGTGATTTCAACGTCGGGCAATCCCGCGACCTGCGTCTGGCGCTGTCGGTGAACAACTTGCTGGATGATGACTATTACTTTCGTGGCGTTGATGTGAGCCCGGTTGGACGGGTACCCGCGCCAGGTAGAGCTTATCTGGTTTCAGCGCAACTGGATTTCTAACTGAATCCGGCGATCACCGGGTGGGTCGTGGCGGTACCGAGCGACCCACCAGCGAAGCCTTTAATAACCGACTCATGGCACCGCCTTCCAGCGGTCACAGCCTCCGGATCCCATATCTTTGCGGTTTTTTAGGCGAGTCCCGCCCCAAACAACTCCGAACAAGGCCAAGAAGTTGATGAGAGGTATGTCCCACCGCTCCCGCCAAAACCTCATCAGACCGGAGACGAATAGAGGCAGCGTTAAGAATAGCTCCCAGCGGCGGCGGGTGATGCTGGTGTTATTCTGCCATTTCACCGCAGCCTTGGCGGCTTTGGGCATGCCACCGTTTTTTGGCTTCATTCTTGCGGATTCGCTTGGTGTTAGTGCCGGCTTTCTGGTCGGCTGGAGCTATGTGGTGCCTCCGGTGTGCACCGCCTTGACGAGTCCTTGGTGGGGGCGGTTTGCCGATCGCTTCGGCAAAAGAGTGTCGCTGTTGCGGGCCCAGCTTGGGCTGGCATTGGGTTTCGGTTTGGCCAGTTTGGCCGATAGCCTGTGGATATTTATGCTGGCCTTGGTGGTACAAGGCGTATTTGGCGGCACCTTTGCGGCATCCAACGCTTATCTCAGTACGTTCGTGCGTGGTGAGGCGCTGGCTCGTTACCTGAATCTCATGCAGGGGTCAGCGCGGGCGGCGATGGTTGTGGCGCCGGCGTTGTTCGGCTTTTTGGTGATGCAGGTTGATCCCCTGACCCTCTATGGCTATCTAGCCCTAGTGCCGCTGCTGGCCGCATTGATTCTTTGGTGTGGGCCGGCCACCCTGCAACCGCGAGCCGAAGTCGGCCCCAGGTCTGCTCGGGACGATACGCCTTCGACGCGTGGTGGCCAATGGCCGTGCGGGTTGATCTATGGACTCCAGTTCGGGTTTTCCTTCTGTACCGTCGTGACTTTTCCGTACTTTGTCTCCTTCGCGCAGGAAACCGGCGCTTCGACGCTGCAGGCGGGGCTGTTGTTCAGTCTGCCTCATCTGGTTTACCTGCTGTTGGTCTGGGCGACAGTTCGTCTGACCGAGCCCGTTCCAGCCGTCCATATCTTTGCGGTGGGCCTAGGATTACTGGTGCTGGCGATGCCAGTCCAGGCGGTCGCGGCTGACTGGGTCCAGCTGATACCTGGGCGTGTAGTCATGGGCGGGGGAATGACGCTGTGCTTCATCGGGCTTCATCGGTTAGTCAGCAATTCACTGGTGTCGCAATACAGCGGTCGGCTGTTTGGGTCGCTGGACAGCGGTGCCAAGTGGGGCGGTGTGGCGGCGGGCCTGATCGCCGGCTCGGTGAGCGTTCCCCTGGGGTTAGCGGCACCGTTCTGGTTCGGGGCAGCGAGCGCAGCTGTGACCTTGTTGGCCCTGTTGGTCTGGCCCCGGAACTCCATGGCAACCTTGGCAAAGGAGTGATCCATGGGAGGTCCCGCCAATTAAAGCCATTTTCCCGCCTGATTTACCCAATCTATGCTCTATCGGAGCGATCCTGTCGGGATAGGGCTGCTTTGGCTGAGTGCCTGAGTGTGGAGTGGGGACAGCGGCGGACTTGGTGCGCCACCCTGGCCGCTAATGCCTATTAGTGCTTTCAAAAGTATTCTTTATTCTTTCTCTGACTTGGCGATCTTCGTTATTCTTGCGCTTTTCCACCCTGGGTAAGTCGTATGGAATGGCAAGGCTGGTTCGCGCTGGGCCTGGCGGGGCTGGCGCTGCTGCTGATGAGTATAGGCCGGTTGGGCCCGCACCTGGTGATGCTGGGGGTGATGATCCTGCTCAGCGCCACCGGCATCATCGATTCCGCGCAGGCCCTGTCGGGCTTCAGCAACAGTGGCCTGATCACCGTGGTGGCGATGTTTGTGGTGGCGGCGGGCATTCACCATTCCGGCGGTGTCGATCTGCTGGTTCAGTACCTGTTGCGCTCCCCCCGCACCGTTCGCTCGGCGCAAGCCCGTATCGCCCTGCCGGTCTCCCTCCTGAGCGGTTTTCTCAACAACACGCCGGTGGTCGCAACCATGATCCCGGCGGTGCATGCCTGGTCCCGCAAGATTGGCATTGCGCCGTCCAAGTTGATGATGCCGCTGAGTTACTCCGCCATCCTCGGCGGCACCCTGACGCTGATCGGGACCAGCACCAACCTGGTTGTTAACGGCCAGTACCGGGACTTGACCGGGGACCCCGGATTCTCCATTTTCTCCATCACGGCGGTGGGCTTGCCGGTGGCAATCATCGGCCTGCTGACCATGTTGGTGTTTCTCCCGCGACTGCTCCCGGATCGCAAGGATCAACAGAAGTTTGGCTCTATGCGGGAGTTCACCCTCGAGGTGGCAGTGGCCTTCGATGGCCCCCTGGTGGGGAAGAGCGTCGGCGAGGCCGGCCTGCGGGAGTTGGAGCGGCTGTACCTGGTGGAGATCGAGCGGGACGGCAGTGTGGTGACGGCGGTGCCCTCCGAGGAACGGCTGCGGGGCGGGGACCGGTTGGTGTTTGCGGGAGACACCCAGGCCATTTCCGATCTTCTGCGGATCAATGGCATCGTGCCGTCAGTCCATGAGGACGAACCCAGCCTCAGTCAGGACCGGGCCGAGCGTTGCCTGGTGGAAGCCGCCCTGTCGCCGCAGTCTGATGTATTGGGCCTCACCATCCGGGATGCCCGGTTCCGCGACCGCTACGGTGCCGTGGTGCTCGCGGTCGCCCGGGGTGGCGAGCGGGTATCCGGTAACCTGGGCAATATTCGGCTCAAGCCCGGCGACGTCCTGCTGCTGGAGGCGCGTCCCGCCTTTATCAGTCGTCAGCGGTATGCCAAGGATTTCCTGCTGATCAATGACCTGGATACGCAGACGCCGCGGCACGATCGGGCCTATTTGTCCTGGGGAATCCTGTTGGCGCTGGTGGGCGCCGCCGCGATGGGGGTGCTGAGCATGCTGAACGCGGCACTGGTGGGGGCCGCGCTGATGATTGTCACCGGCTGCTGTTCGGTGGGCCAGGCGCAGAAGGCAGTGGACGTGCCGGTGTTGTTGACCATTGCCGCCTCCTTTGCCCTGGGGGCGGCTCTGGAGTCCACCGGGGCTGCTGGCTACATGGCGACCGAAATCCTGACGCTCAGCGCCGGTCATCCCTGGCTGACGCTGCTGCTTGTCTATCTGGTGGTGTCGGTACTGACCGAGGTGATTACCAATAACGCGGCCGCCGTGCTGGTGGTGCCGGTAGTATTGTCGATGACCGGCACCCTGGGCGTGGCCCCGGAGCCCTTTGTCATTGCCGTGATGATGGCCGCATCGGCCAGCTTTGCCACGCCGTTGGGTTACCAGACCAACATGATGGTGTTCGGCCCCGGCGGTTACCGGTTCCTGGATTTCGTCAGGGTGGGGTTGCCCTTCAACCTGTTCATCGGGCTGGTCAGTGTGGTGGCGATCGGCCTGGTCTACAACCTTCCGTTCTGAGCGGTCAGCGGGCGCTGGCCCAACCGATCCACCTGGTTGGCCAGCAGGTCGCAGCACAGGACCTGGAGACGCTCGCCCCGCTTGAATGCCAGTGACAGGGTAATGCACATGTGGGCACCGGTGACCGACAGGTAGGGGGCGCTGGCCTGCAGGATGTTGGGCTGGGCCACGGCCTGTTTCAGGTAGTTCTGGCGGAACCAGTCGGCATTCTCGGTATTCTCCAGCGGCAGGAAGCGGGGGTCCTGAAGGTTCTCGGGCGCCGCTGCCACGGCGGTCCGCTCTCTCTGTATGCCATTGATGTCCATCAGGTAGCAGCGGGACACTGCCGGCTGTGCCAGCAAGTCCTGACAGGCCCGGGCCAGGGGCGCGCCCTCGTTCAGCAGCTGGATCGAACGAAGGAAAAAGTCACTGAAATGGGGAATCAGCTGTGTGGTTGGGTCCTGGTCCAGGCGTTTGTGGCTTTTGTAGTCCGCCAGTACGGCGGTGATCTCCGACGCCCCCCGGGACAAGGTGGGCAGCTCGGTGGTCGGATGGCAGAAATAGAACCCCTGTACAAAATCAACGCCGGCGTCAACGGCGATCATGGCCTGATCCCGGGTCTCCACGCCCTCCAGCAAAACCAGACAGCCGGATTGGTGTAACAGTGAGACAATGCCGTTGAGGATGTGCCGAGCCTTGGCGTCGCCGGTGGCGCGAATCAGCAGAGAGCGGTCCAGCTTCACGATGTCCGGAGACAGGTTCCAGATCCTTTCGAAGTTGGAGTGGCCGGCGCCGAAATCGTCTATTGCCGTCAGGCAGCCCAGGTGTTGGTAGTAATTGACGGCCTCCTGCAGCAGGGTGGCGTCATCGGTGGGCTGTTCCACAATTTCGATGACCACCCGGTGTGGTGGCAGACCCGTGTGTTCCAGTAGCTGGCCGAAGAACGAATCGCATTGGCGGCCGTTGGCCACCACCCGCGGCGACACGTTGAGGAACAGCCAGTTGACTGGGTCGTTGAAGGCGGCGTAGTTCTGCAGGTGGAGGTACCGGCACAACCGGTCGAGCAGCAGGTTTTCGGCAGCGTCCCGGGGTAACTGAAACAGGTGCAATGGCAGAACCCGGGCCCGGTCGTTGTCAAAGGCCCGTACCAGGGCTTCATAGCCGACTACCCGTTTGTGGGAAATGCTGTAGATGGGTTGTAGCGCGGTTTTGAGCGTCAGGCCCTGATAGTCGGCACTCCAGCAAGAGCCGCTTTGGCTCAGCAACGGATCGATCAGTCCGAGTTCCGTGGTCGCCAGCGGTTTAGGCAGTAACTTTGACATGAAGCACTACTGACATCGTGAAACGGCTGATGCAGCGGCCGGTCGATCTTTGCGACAATAGCGGCGCCTGCAGTCTTACGGTTTCTTCATTATTGTTGAGAAACCTGAAGAGCTTGCCAGACTTTCCGCCAACTTGCTACTGACAATCGCGGTCAGTGCGCAATGAGGGCGAGTGGCGTGATGCCGCCACCTCCTGGACAGGGAACGGGCGGCGCTCGCCGGAAAGGGGACTAGTTGTTGCTGGGGACGACGACGGTTTCGTCAAATTCGACTTCCATGGTACCTCCTCCTTTGGGTGGTCGCTGATAGATACAAAGTCTATTAGTTGCAAAAATTCACTCAATCCGTAAAACCCGAATACGACTAAAGGCGCCCCTCCCACCAGAGGTCGGCCGGCAAAGGCGTTGTTTTTTTGCTGTCGGCTTGATCAAAAAAACTGAACGAGCCAGCCAAAACATTTCGATTGGTTTTTCCGTTCCGGATTCCTACACTGCATCGGCACAAGTTACTGAATTTAAGGGAAGGGCATTACGGCATGGCGCGGGGAAACACGGGAGCGCGATTCGGCTTCACTCATATTCTGCTGCACTGGAGCGTGGCGCTGGTCGTGTTCGGACTGTTTGGTCTTGGCTACTACATGGTCGATCTGGGCTATTACCACCCCTGGTACCGCACCGGACCGCATATTCACCGCAGCATTGGTCTGTTGCTGGTGGCGGTGATGGTGTTCCGAGTGATATGGCGCCTGACTCATCGCATGCCCGGGCCTCTGCCCAGTCACCGGCGCTGGGAAGTGGTCTTCGCCCATGCGACCCACGGGGTGTTGTATTTACTGATCTTTACCGCCCTGGCCAGTGGCTATCTGATCTCCACCGCCGATGGCTCTGCTATCCAGGTGTTCAACTGGTTCCAGGTTCCATCGGTGACCGGCCGGGTTCATGGTCTGGAAGAGATCGCCGGGGATGCCCACTACTGGAGTACATGGGCACTGGTGCTTCTGGCGGTGTTGCATGGCCTGGCTGCCATTAAGCATCACGTGATTGATCGGGATGAAACCCTGCGCCGGATGTGCGGGTTGTCGCCCCGGTCCTGACGATACCGTTTTTACCAAACGCCTGCGGGCAAGTAATAAGGAGAATTGATATGAAGAAGCGTTGGTTGGTTGCGGCCATTGCGGCTACGGCATTGACTTCCGGGGTTCAGGCCGATGACGGGGCGGGAACCTATGCCTTCGACAAGGAAGGCGCGCATCAGTTCGTGATGTTCAAGATCTCTCACCTGGGCTACAGCTGGCTGTATGGCCGTTTCAATGAATTTGAAGGCGAATTCAACTTCAACGCTGATGACCCGGCCGCGAGCTCGGTCAGTGTGACCATCGATACCGCCAGCGTGGACTCCAATCACGCCGAGCGAGACAAGCACCTTCGCAGTGAAGACTTCCTGTTCGTGGACGAATTTCCCCAGGCCACCTTTGAAAGCAAGCGTGTTGTGGTGGATGAGGACGGCGATGAAGCGGATATCATTGGTGACCTGACCCTGCGCGGTGTCACCCGGGAGGTCACGCTGGACGCGGAGCTGATTGGCCACGGCGAAGATCCCTGGGGGGGCTACCGCATGGGGTTTGAGGCGGAAACCGAGCTGAAGCTCGCAGACTTTGGCATCCCCATGGATTTGGGGCCCGCCTCCGAAACGGTGGAAATGATCATCTCGATCGAGGGTGTGCGTCAGTAACCCCTCCGAATTACCCCTCTCGGGGTCAGTTCCGGGCCAGACCCGGGGCTGACCCATTCCTTCCCCAGCCCAGCAGTGGCTTCACGACGAAATCTTCCTGATAGTCTGCGGACTGAACGATTGAGACCTGGGGGCTACGGTCGGCTGACCTGTGTTAAGTCGGCAAGGCGGGCGTTTCAGTGGCGCGTGTGGCAGGCTGAAGGCTGGTGGTGAGCCTGGTTGGAGCGGCACAGGCGTCGTTGGCGCAGGAACTGGGCCACAAAAATGACCACCCATATCAGCAGGCCGGCCCACAGGTAGGGGGCGGTGATGCGCAGCGTACCGCTGATGGCGAACTCGACCAGGAGCATCAGCAACAGGGCCAGTGATCCGTTGATCAGAGCGGTCAGCATGGCGCGCAGACAGGCTTTGAGGTTTGTGGTCATAGACTTCGCTCTGGCTTTCGTCAATACAGACGGGCGTATCATCTGCCGGCAGAATAGGGCCAGGCGGCTAACTCCTCCATTCGTGAATTCCGCTATTGGAAAGGGGTGGCGGTTTGCTCCGCTGGCGGTCGGGTTGCCCGCAATAGGGTTGGTGTCGGAGTCCCTGGCTCCATATAATGAGCGACCAATAAGGTGCCGCCGTAGTGCTTCTTCAGGGTGATCTTGAAGGAGCACTACGGCAGAGGGAATTCATAACAGTCAGTAAGAGGCATCCATGCCAGAGTTTCAGACGACGGACGAGGGGTTTGAACGGGTCTCCCTCAAGGAATATACCGAGAAGGCCTACCTCGACTACTCCATGTACGTCATCCTCGACCGGGCCCTGCCCAACATTGGCGACGGCCTGAAGCCGGTGCAGCGGCGGATTATCTACGCCATGTCGGAATTGGGGCTGAAATCCACTGCCAAGTACAAGAAGTCCGCGCGGACCGTGGGGGACGTTCTCGGTAAGTTCCATCCCCATGGCGACAGTGCCTGCTACGAGGCCATGGTGCTGATGGCGCAGCCGTTCTCCTACCGCTACCCGCTGGTGGACGGCCAGGGCAACTGGGGGTCGCCGGACGATCCCAAGTCGTTTGCCGCCATGCGTTACACCGAATCCCGTCTGACGGCGTTCTCCGAGGTGTTGCTGAGCGAACTGGGTCAGGGCACGGTGGACTGGGTGCCCAACTTCGACGGCACCATGGAGGAGCCGGCAACGCTGCCGGCCCGGCTGCCCCACGTGCTACTAAACGGCACCACCGGGATCGCGGTGGGGATGGCCACCGATATCCCTCCCCACAACGCTCGTGAAGTCACGGCCGCCTGTATCCGGCTGCTGGACGAACCTGATGCCGGCGTGAACGAGCTCTGCGAGCACATCAAGGGGCCGGATTTTCCGACCCAGGCGGAGCTGATCACTCCCCGCAAGGACTTGCGGCAGATGTACGAAACCGGCCGAGGCTCCCTGCGGATGCGGGCGCGCTGGATCAATGAAAGCGGTGAAATTGTCGTTACCGACCTGCCCCACCAGGTTTCCGGCAACAAGATCCTGGAGCAGATTGCCCAGCAGATGCAGGGCAAGAAGCTGCCCATGGTGGCGGATCTGCGTGACGAATCCGACCATGAGAACCCGACCCGCTTGGTCATCGTGCCCCGGTCCAGCCGGGTGGATCTGGACGGCTTGATGACCCACCTGTTCGCGACCACGGACCTTGAAAAAACATACCGGGTCAACATCAACGTGATCGGCAACGACGGTCGTCCAGGGGTGAAGGACCTGCGAACCCTGCTGACCGAATGGCTGAGTTTCCGGCGAGCCACCGTCCGTCGCCGTCTCCAGCACCGCTTGGACAAGGTGCTGGCAAGGCTGCATATCCTGGAAGGTCTGCTGATTGCGTTCCTCAATATCGACGAGGTGATCGAGATCATCCGCAATGAGGACAAGCCCAAGCCGGTGCTGATGGAGCGCTTCGGGTTGTCGGCCGACCAGGCCGAAGCCATCCTCGAACTCAAGCTGCGTCACCTGGCCAAGCTGGAGGAAATGAAGATCCGCGGCGAGCAGGACGAGCTGTCCGCCGAGCGTGATGAGCTCCAGGCCATCCTCGCCTCGGAAGAGCGCCTGCGGGACCTGATCAAGGCCGAATTGCAGGCCGACGCCGAACAGTACGGCGACGACCGTCGTTCCCCCATCGTCGAGCGCGGCGAAGCCAAGGCGTTCAGCGAGACGGACCTGGTATCCAACGACCCGGTCACGGTGGTGCTGTCGGAGAAGGGGTGGGTGCGCGCGGCCAAGGGCCACGACATCGAACCGGAGGGGCTCAGCTACAAGTCCGGTGACCGCTTCGCCCTGGCGGCCCGTGGCCGCAACAACCAGCAGGCGATCTTCCTCGATTCCACCGGGCGCGCCTACGCGCTGATGGCCCATTCGCTGCCGTCGGCCCGCGGGCAGGGGGAACCCCTGACCGGACGTATCAACCCGCCCTCCGGTGCCACTTTCGCCGGCTTGCTGATGGGGGAGTCGGAGCAGAAGGTGTTGCTGGTGACCGATGGCGGCTACGGCTTCGTGGCATCCCTTGACGATATGATCAGCAAGAACCGTAACGGCAAGGCGGTGGTGACCGTGCCCAAGGGGGCGCGCATCATGCCGCCTCAGCTGCTGCCCCGGGAGGCGGCCAATCTCTACCTGGCGGCGGTCTCCAATGAGGGGCGCATGCTGGTGTTCCCGCTCAGTGAATTGCCGGAACTGGCCAAGGGCAAAGGCAACAAGATCATCAGCATTCCCGGGGCCCGGGTCCAGAACCGGGAAGAGTTTGTCGTCGCCACCGCGGTGTTCGCAGACACGGATCAACTGGAAATTCGGGCCGGCAAGCGCAAGCTTGGGCTCCAGTTCCGCGACCTGGAGCACTACCTGGGCGAGCGTGGCCGTCGGGGGCACAAACTGCCCCGCGGCCTGCAGCGGGTTGACGGCATTGAGGTGATTCGCGCACCGGACAACAAGGAGCAAAGCGACAGTGAGTGAGCTGGTCTTGATTAATGTGTCCGGGCGAGACAAGCCCGGACTGACGTCGGAGATCACCGGCATCATGGGGCGCTACGATGTGCGGATTCTCGATATTGGCCAGGCGGTGATCCATGATCACCTGACCTGGGGCATCCTGGCGGAGATACCCGATGAGTCCAAGGCGCCGCCAGTGATCCGGGACCTGCTGTTCCGTCTGCATGCCCTGGACCTGCAGGTACGGTTTGCGCCGATCACCGCCGAGGAGTACCAGCAATGGGCGGAAGGCCGTAACCGTGCCCGCTACATCGTGACCCTGTTGTCGAGGGACATCAAGGCCGAGCAGATCGCCAGGGTATCGGCCATCACCGCCCGTTATGGGCTGAACATCGATAACATCTCCCGCCTGTCCGGACGACCGTCTCTGGATCCAGCCGAGAACCACATCGCCTGTGTTGAGTTTTCCGTGCGCGGTGCGCCCTCGGATGCCAGGCAGCTACGCTCGGATTTCCTCCACATCGCAGCGGAGATGAACGTGGACATTGCGTTCCAGGAGGACTCCATCTTTCGTCGCAACCGCCGTCTGGTGGTGTTCGATATGGACTCGACCCTGATCGAGGCTGAGGTGATCGACGAGTTGGCCCGGGAGGCGGGTGTGGGCGATCAGGTCGCCGAAATCACCGAGCGGGCCATGCAGGGGGAGCTGGACTTCAGCCAGAGTTTTGCCGAACGCCTGGGTCTGCTGAAAGGGCTGGACGAGTCCGTGCTGGAGAAGATTGCCCAGCGGCTGAAATTGACCGAGGGGGCCGAGCACCTGATCCAGCGGCTCAAGTCCCTGGGTTATCGCACGGCGATCCTGTCCGGCGGATTCACCTATTTTGCCCGCCACTTGCAACGCAAGCTGGGCATTGATTACGTCTATGCCAACGAACTGGAGATTGTTGACGGCAAGGTGACGGGGCGGGTCTCCGGTCCCATCGTCGATGGCCAGCGCAAGTCCCAGCTGTTGCTGGAGATTGCCGAGAAGGAGCACATCTCGCGGGAGCAGGTGATTGCCGTGGGGGATGGTGCCAACGACCTGCCCATGTTGAGCCAGGCCGGCCTGGGGGTGGCCTTCCGGGCCAAGCCGCTGGTGAAGGAGTCGGCCCGGCATTCGATCTCGACGCTGGGGCTGGACGCCATTCTCTACCTGATCGGATTCCGCGAGAGCGAGAACCGCTGAGGGTCTTCCGGGAGGCCCGCGGTGGCCTCCCATCAGTTCCTGCCGGGGCCGTCCGACGGGGTTATTGCTCCCCGAAGTCGTAGTTCATTTCCGGAACCGGCGCCTGCACGTAGTAGCCCTGGATGTAGTTGACCCCGGCTTGCCACAGGGTGGAGAGTACCACCGCGTTTTCCACCATCGGGATAATGGTCAGTTTGCCGGCGGACTGCAGCTCCTTGATCATGGTCTTGACCTGCTCCTTCGCCTCGTCGTTCTTCTGAAGTTCTTCGGTGTAGGAGCCATCGATCTTCACGTAGTCCACATCCAGGTGCTTGAGGGTGTTGAACGGGTTCAGCGCACCGCCAAATTGCCCCAGCGACACCTTGCAGTGAAGTTCATGCAGTGATTTGACGAATTCCTTGGCCAGCTTCAGGTGATTGTTGGCGTCGCCCTCCCGAATCTGGAAGATCAGGGCATCCCCCGGTAGCCTTGCGGCTTTCAGGGCGACGCTGAGCCAGGGGGTGAAGGTCTTGTCCTGGATGGTTTCCGCGCAAACATTGAGGAACAGACGGGAATCGTGTCCCCGCGAACGGTGGGAGGCCAGGTGCTTGATGGTTTGGAGAATGACCCAGCGGTCGATCTTCACCGCCATTTCCGACGGTCCCATCGGCGGCAGGATTTCGTAGGGGGATACCTCCTCGCCGTCCTTGTCGATCATGCGGACGGTGGCTTCGTAGTGTTCTTCCCCTTCGCCACGCAGGTTGATGATCGGCTGGTACAGCAGGCGGAAGCGGTCTTCATCCAGCGCGTCCTGGATAGCCTCGGCGGCACTGGCTTCACCCAGGCCTTCGGCCTCGGCGGGGTTGTAGACCACGATCCCGTTGCCGTCCTCGTGACCCTGCTGTTTGCGCACTTCGGCCGAGGCCGTATGCCCGCGGCCCAGCATGTCGGCCGCCTGCGGGGCATTCTCGGTGATGGCGGCAATACCGATGCTGACGGTTAGGGGGATCGTGCGGCCGTTGATATCAAACAGGTGGTCCGCAATGGTCTTGCGCAGGCGCTCGCAGGTGTCGAGCATGGCCTTGTCCTCGCACGGCGTGGCCAGAAGCCCGAATGCGTCATCACTCAAGCGGGCCAGCACCATGTCTTCTCCGGCCTGTTCTTCGAGAATGGCGGAGAGATCACCCAGCAGCAGGTCGGCGCCGGCAATGCCAAGCTGACTCTTGATCGACATGAAGTTGTCCAGGGCGATGTAGGCGAGCACACCCGGTTCACTGCCTTCGGTGGCCTGGGTAACGGCTGAGGCGAGCTCGTCCATGAAGTGTTGCCGGTTGTACAGGCCGGTCAGCAGGTCCTGGCTGCTGATCTGGCGCAGCTTCTCCTCCAGTTCGGCATCGCTGTATTCCGGCTGAATCACGACCTGGGTGCAGGGCTCGCTGTCGTAGGTAGCCGAGGAGACCGACATGGTGACATTCAGTTGCTGGTCGTCGCTACGGCGCGCCTGACAGTTGAGGCTCATGCCGTCCTTGCCGGTGTCCGCGAACTCCTTCATGAACTCCTTGTATTTGGCCTGGCTGTCCGGCGTCAGGGTGTCCAGAATCGGCACGCACATCAGCTCGTCGAGGTCGTCGTAGCCGAGGAAGTCCATGTAGGAGCGGTTGGCGTAGATATGCATGCCGTCGTTGATGTAGGCGATGGCGTCTTTTGAGCTTTCCAGGAGCAGCTGGCAGCGCTGTTCCGCCTCCCGCAGATGGGCTTCCAGGGACCGGCGCTTACGACGTTCCTCCAGGGCTGCCAGCTCCCGCTTCACGGTCAGCACCAGCAGGTCGGTGTGTTCCGCCTGCACCGTGTCCTGGGCGCCGGCCCTGATGATGTCCACGGTACGGTCGCGGTCGAAACTGTCGGTGAGCAGAATGAATGGCAAGTCCTTGTCCAGGCGCCGGATCATGGCCAGAGCGGCATCCGGTGTGAATTCCTGCTCGATGTCCCTGGCCAGTAGCAGGTCCCAGGTGCCAGACTTCAACGTTTCTTCCAGATCCTCTTCCGAGGTGATGCGGTGCGCCCGGGTGGCCCGGCCGGAATTGCGTAACAGGCTCACCAGGGTTTCGGCATCGTTCTGTGAGGGGTCGAGAATCAGTACGTGAACCGTTGAATTCTTCTTCTGCATACGTCAGGTGTCTCGCGGATGAGGAAAGCCGGACAGTTCCGGTGTTATCGGAATCCAGGTGGTAATCAGGGCGTGTCGTCGGTTTCGGAGTTGCTGGCAGGCACGGGCGCCTGCCTTGCTCTCAAGGCTTTCAGTGACTCAGTAGGCTAACGAGTTAACCTGGCCGGACACCAGCCAGCAGGAAACCCTGAATTTCCATTAATGTATGCCGAATGATGCAAGGGTTGTCAGCTAATAACAACCCTTGTGGTCATTCGTTGCGAACCGGATGGCTAAAGGGAGGGCCAGAGCGAGTCGAACTCATCTTCGCTGGTGCCGGAGGAGGGTGAGGGCGTCGATGCGGTGAGAGGCGCGCTATTCTGCAATTTCAGCTCAAACTGGCTGATGCTGCCGGAGGCCGCGATGCGATGGGTCAGTTGGCCCTGATCTTCCCGGCCGTCGTGCAGCAGGGTGATACGGCTGCCGGCCTGGAAGGGCAGGCGAGGGGTGATCAGCGTGGCGGCCTGATTGGCGACGCTGATTTCCGGCAGCAGCAGGCCGCGAAGAAATTCACTGCTGTTGCCCACCTTCTGAATCAACTTGACGCCACACGGCGCAGCACTGGGGGCCAGCAATTCGATGCCAATCTGGGTGCCCTGGTTCTTGATCTGACGAATCCACCGGACAATGGCGACGCTCCAGGGGTGGCTGGATTGCTCCCGCACGCCCAGAATCTCCCCCGCCTGCATGGACGGCGGCAGATTCACATCCCAGGAGACGCAATAGCCCCCGGGGCTGGTGTTGACCAGGGTGGCTTGATGGGCCACGGGCTTGTTCTTGCCGGCGTCCCTGTCGGCGGCGCGGCTCGGGAAGTTGATGGGGGCGTCTATGGCGTGCGAGCGTTCTTCGCTTGGGCCTGCGTCGAAGGCTCCGGCCCAGGCGTCCTCCTTGCGCCTGGCGGTGTCGAGGAAGCGGTTCTCCACTTCCTCGGGTTCGTTGCCCGCCACAAATTCCTTGAAGCTTTTCTGGCCAGAAATGAAGTAGTGCGCCGCGGTGAGGCCCACGCAGATTTCCAGGCGGCCCTGGCTGGCGATACGGTTGAAATTGCGCTTGGTGAGAACGCCAAAGGCCTGGCTCAGATGGGTCAACAGGGTGTCACTGACGCCGGCCGGCAGCGGCATGCGTGGCTGATAACGCCGGTTGCGCTGCTCAACGTGTTCATGCAGGTATTCAGCGATGCATTCGGACAGCTTGCGGGTGTCGAAGCCAAAATCGTCGCCGGATCTGCCGCCCTGCACCAGGCTGCGGTATACCGGAGGGGAATCCTGCTCCATGTGGACCACAAACAGGGCGTCGTCGTTTGGCTCCGAGCCGCAATGAACCAGGTCGGTCCAGCGTTCGAAGAGCTCGTAGGCCTGGGTCAGCTCATTCTGGCGGAGCTGGTTGGGACGGGCGCAGCCCAGCAGCAGGATCTGCTTGTAGCCATCGGCAATGGTGCTGTCCCGCCGATGGCTCAGGGTATCGTCCTCGATCGCCGCATCGGTCAGTTTATTGCGTTGGGCAAAGCGGAACAGTCGATGGCACTCCAGCCAGCTGCGTGCGGGGCTGGGGCAGTACAGTTGCTGGGCGCGGACGATCGTGGCGCCAAGTTCGGCAATGGCGCGGTGGCAGCTGGTGACCAGGAACTTCCGGTTCTTCTCGACGTTGCCTTCGTCGATCAACTCCAGAACACACAGTTTATAGCCGTTGGCCAGGTGCAACTGCAGGGCCTGGGTCAGGTTGGCGATCTTGCGCTGCTTTTCCGGCAGGGACACGGCGTGGCCAAGGAAATGCCGGGCCAGCTCACCACAGACGAAGCGGATCTTGGGCCGAAGCAGCTCCAGCAGCTGGAACCGGGTCTGAGGCGCAAGAAACAGCTGGTTCAACTCGATAATGGCGTGATAGAGCTGTCGTGAGGCCTCGCCGACGTTGGCCATGGGCAGGTTGCGCGTCCAGTCCCGAAACGCCTTGGGGGTGGCATCGCAGAATGAAAGGCTGGCGATTTTTTGCTCGGGTACGGTCAGATCTGGTTTAAGGGTCATTCGTTTTTATGCTCAGGCCATGCGAAGGAGCGTCGCTGTACTTCCCTTGCAGGACCCTTCATCCCTGAAGTGTGACGGGGCCCACAAAAAAAGCCGAAAATACAGCTCTTTATTACTATTAGTCCACGCACTGTAAAATAGCAGAGGTCCGACAAAAAGCCACCTACAGGGCATGTTTGCAAAATTTGACACTTGTGCGCTGATCGGGTTCCGTCTATCGCCTCAGAAGTGCAGGTCTATCGGTGTCTTGCCGGCTCGTCCGGGCTGCTCTCGCACCAGTTTCGGCACCAGGAAACCGGGTAGTCGTTCGACCAGCTTACGCACCAATTGTCGCGCTTTGTCATCGCTCACGTCAAAATGGTGTGCACCGGCAACCGGGTCGAATGCGTGCAGGTAGTAGGGCAGCACACCGGCCTCGAACAGCGATTCACTCAAGGCCGCGAGGGTGTTGGCGTCATCGTTGACCCCTTTCAGTATCACGCTCTGATTCAGCAGTGTCACACCCGCGGCGCGCAGCCGGCCGAGGGCGGACCGGGTTTGCCGGTCCAGCTCATTGGGGTGGTTGACGTGCAGCACCAGGACCGTTTGCAGGCGGGTCTCCGTCAGCCATCCAATCAGGTCATCGCAGACGCGCTGGGGGATGACCACCGGGAGCCGGCTGTGGATACGAATGCGACGAAGTTGCGGAACGGTAGCCAGGTCGCGGGCCCAGCGTGCCAGCAGGCGGTCATTAACCGCCAGCGGGTCGCCGCCGCTGAAGATAACCTCATTGACTTCCGGCGCCTGTGCCAGCGCCTGGATGACGCCTGCCCGTTCCTCAGGCGACAAGCGGTGTTCATCGTAGGGAAAGTGGCGACGAAAGCAGTACCGGCAGTTGATGGCGCACTGACCGGTGACCATCAGCAGGGCACGACTGCGGTATTTGCGTATCAGCCCGGGCGAGGGGGTGGCCGCCTGCTCGGCCAGCGGATCGCGAACGTAGCCGTCACGCGCCTGGGTTTCGTCCATCAGCGGAAGGATCTGCCGCAGCAGGGGATCGGCGGCATTGCCTCGCTCGATTCGCTCCAGGTAGGGCTCCGGCACCCGGATCGGGAACAGCCGATGCCCCCCCCGGGCACCATCGAGCCAGCGTCCGGCCGGCAGGTCGAGACGTCGCAGGAGATCTTCGGGCGTCGTGATCGAATCAGCTAGCAGTTGCTGCCAGGTGCGATTGTCGTGATCGAGTGGGCGGGCTTCTATCGCAGTGGGGGTTCGCTGTATCATAGCGACCTTTCGATTCCAAACAGCTTTCTTGCAGGTGGTTTTATCATGGCATCCTATTCTACCAACGAATTTCGCAGTGGTCTTAAAGTTTTGCTCGACGGTGACCCCTGCGTGATTCTGGAAAACGAATTCGTCAAACCCGGCAAGGGGCAGGCCTTCAACCGGGTCAAGCTCCGCAACCTGATGACCAGCCGGGTCTGGGAGCGGACCTTCAAGTCCGGTGAAAGCCTGGAGGCTGCTGACGTCATGGATCAGGATATGGAATACCTGTATACCGACGGCGAGTTCTGGCACTTCATGCTGACCGACGGTTCTTTCGAACAGTACGCCGCCGATGCCAAGGCCGTTGGCGATGCCCTGAAATGGCTGAAAGAGCAGGATGTCTACACGGTGACCCTGTACAACGGCGCTCCGCTGACGGTGACGCCACCCAACTTTGTTGAGCTGGAAGTGGTGGAAACCGATCCGGGGATGAAGGGCGACACTGCCCAGGGGGGCTCCAAGCCGGCAACCCTGTCCACCGGCGCCGTGGTCAACGTGCCGCTGTTCATCTCCATCGGTGAAGTGCTGAAGGTGGATACCCGTACCGGAGAGTACGTCAGCCGCGTCAAGAATGCCTGATCCGGACCGGCGCTATGGCTGACGCCGATAGCTGGCGACCCACTAGTCACCTCGAGGCGCTGCATCAGCGAGCCCGCCAGTTGGCCTACCTGCGTGCCTTCTTCGCAAAGCGGGGCGTGCTCGAGGTGGAGACCCCGGTGCTGGGCCGTCATGGTGTCACCGACCTCCACCTGGACAGTGTCGCCGCCCGGCTGCTGCCCACGCCGGGCTGTGACCAGACAGAGGGCTGGCTGCAGACTTCTCCCGAATTTCACATGAAACGGCTGCTGGCGGCAGGTGCCGGTGCCATTTACCAGGTCTTCCGGGCGTTTCGCGATGGCGAGCGGGGCGGGCGCCACAATCCCGAATTCTCCCTGCTGGAGTGGTATCGCCCGGGTTTCAATGACCGCGACCTGATGGAGGAGGTGGCGGATCTGGTGTGCGGCTGGCTGGCTTGCGAGCGCCCGCAGACCCTGAGTTACCGGACGGCCATGGACCGATACGCGGGCATTGATCCCTTTGAGATATCCGATGGCGCGCTGTATCGCCGCTGCGCGGGCTGGCTGGGTCAGCCGGGTGCCGCAGAACTGGGGCGGGATGGTTGTCTGGAGCTGTTGATGAGCCATGAGGTGGAGCCTGCCCTGCGGTGCCAGCCGCCGACGTTCATCGTGGAGTACCCGGCCAGCCAGGCGGCGCTGGCGCGGGTCTCCGGCAGGGACGGGCATGCCGTGGCGCACCGGTTTGAACTCTACGTGGCGGGGATCGAGCTCTGCAACGGTTACTGGGAGCTGACCGACCCGGCGGAACAGCGCCGGCGTTTTGAGGCCGACAATGCCGCCCGGGTAGCGGCGGGCAAGCCGGCCATGGCAGTGGACGAGGCCTTGCTGGCGGCGCTGACGGCGGGGTTGCCGGACTGTGCCGGCGTGGCCCTGGGGCTGGACCGGCTGCTGATGCTGAAAGTCGGCGCCGAACGCATTGACGAGGTGATCAGCTTTCCGCTGGAGCGGGCCTGAGCCAGGCGTCAACGTGCGTCAGATGAGCCTGCTGGGCCGGGCGCAGCCGGGTTTGCCGCGGCATGCCTAGGCTCGGTGGCCAAATGCCGTTCCCATCCGTACGGTCTTGCCGGCGTCCAGTTCTGCGTTCCAGTGCGCGGCCCCTTTGGGTAGCAGCATGATGACCGTCGAGCCAAGGCGGAAACGGCCCATTTCCTCCCCCTTGTCGAATTGGATCGGGGTTTTCATGTGCTCGTAGCGGGTGGTGGTGACCAGCCCGGTGCCCGGAGCGACGACACCAGCCCAGGTGGTTTCCACGCTGCCCACGATCATGGCGCCCACCAGCACCATCGCCATGGGGCCAAAATCTGTGTCGAAGAGGGTAACTACCCGCTCATTGCGAGCGAACAGGTTGGGGACGTTGGCGGCGGTGACCGGGTTCACCGAGAACAGCTTGCCCGGGACGTAAACCATTTCCCGCAGGGTGCCGGCCAGGGGCATGTGGATGCGATGATAATCCTTGGGCGCCAGGTAGATGGTGGCAAATTCGCCGTCCACAAAGGGGGCGGCGCGATGGTCATCGCCCCCCAGCAGCTCAGTCAGGCTGAAAGACTGGCCCTTGGCCTGGAAGACCCGTCCGTCGCTGATCTGGCCGAGCTGGCTGATGGTGCCGTCCACGGGGCTGGTCAGTACCTTCGGGTCCGGGTCAACCGGACGCAGGCCGGGTTTCAGTTGTCGGGTAAAAAAGGCATTGAAGCTGGGGTAGGCAGACGGATCGGATTCCTGTGCTTCGCTCATGTCTACGCCATAGCGGCCGATAAACCAGTTGACCACCTGGTTCTTGAGGGCGGGTGCCCGGTCGTTGTCGGCAAGCTTGCCGGCCAGCCGCGAGACGGCCAGTTGTGGGGTAACGTATTGACTGAGAACGAACAGCTTGTCGAACATGAAGCGAATCTCTTGCACTGAAAGCGCGTGATTCTAGCAAAGTCTGCCAGCCAGGTAACGACGCAATCGTGAAACGGCCTGATAAAAAGGGCGGAGGGTGTCCGTGTTGTGCCGATGGTCATGAAAAGTGGTTGCTGTTTTCGCGGTCCGTTCAAGGGCTTGCTATGATTGAGACGGCTTAAATCGGATAAACGGGTGTAGTTGACTCTATGGCATTGATTATTGGCGCGATTGTCGTCCTGGCCTGTGTGCTCGGCGGGTATGTACTTCATGGCGGGAATCTGCTGGTGTTGTGGCAGCCCACCGAGGTGTTGATCATCTTTGGCGCAGCACTGGGCTCCTTTGTCATTGCGAATCCCCCCACGATCATCAAGCAGGTGTTCCAAGGGATCATGCGCCTGCTGGTCGGTTCCCCCTTCAATAAGGCTTTCTATCTGGACCTGCTCAGCCTGCTCTACGACATCTTCGACAAGTCCCGCAAGCAGGGGGTGATGGCGATCGAGGAGGACATCGACAACCCCGAGGCCAGCCAGATCTTCTCCCGCTATCCGGCAGTGATGAAGTCCAGCGAACTTCTGGCGTTCATTACCGATTATCTGCGGATCATCAGTTCCGGCAATATGGCGCCCCATGAGTTGGAGGGGATGATGGAGAGCGAGATCGACAGCCGCCACCATGAGCTGGAAGAGCCCGCCCATGCGGTGAACAAGATCGCCGACGCCTTGCCCGGTCTGGGGATTGTGGCGGCGGTCCTGGGCATCGTCATTACCATGAATTTCCTCAGCGAAGGGCCGGAGCGAATCGGCCTGAGCGTGGCCGCCGCGCTGGTGGGTACCTTCCTGGGGATATTTATGGGCTACGGCTTTGTGGGGCCCACCTCCATTGCCCTGGAGCATTCGGCCAAGTACGAGATCAAGGCCTACGAGTGCGTCAAGGCGGCGGTGGTGGCCACGGTGTCCGGCCAGGCGCCCCAGATGGCCATCGAATTCGGGCGCAAGGCGCTGCCGACCCACAAGCGGCCGGGGTTCCAGGAGCTCAATGATCATGTGCGCTCCAAGTAAATTGTCGCTGAACGCCACGCAGCACGGGTGACCTAGTGGAAGAAAGACCGATCATCGTCAAGCGCGTGAAGAAGGTGGCCGGCGGGCATCACGGCGGCTCCTGGAAGGTGGCTTTTGCCGACTTTGCCACCGCCATGATGGCCTTCTTCCTGGTGCTGTGGCTGACCGCCACCGCCTCGCCGGAGCAGATCCGCAATGTGCAGGGCTATTTCAAGGACCCGGTGGGTTTCACCGAGGGCGGCTCGCCCCACCCGGTGGATCTGGAGGGCAGTGCCTCGGTGGTGGACTCCTCCAGTGCCGATGTCGCCGACACGGAAATCCGCTTGGAAGACCAGCGTATCGAGGAGTTGGCCGACACCCTCGAACGCCGGCAGATGCAGGAGCTACGTCAGGACCTGCAGGACCAGATCGAGCAGAGCCAGACCCTGCAGGAGTTCAAGGACCAGCTGCTGATCGACATTACCGACGAGGGTCTGCGCATCCAGATCGTCGACCGCTCCCAGCGGCCGATGTTCGACAGCGGTCGTGCCCAGCTCAAGTACTACTCCCAGGAAATCCTGTTCGAATTGGCCAAGCCGCTCAGCGCCGTCACCAACAAGCTCAGCATCACCGGCCATACCGACGCCACCCCGTTCAGCGGGCGGCCGGGTTACACCAACTGGGAGCTGTCCGCCGACCGGGCCAACACCGCCCGCCGCGCGCTGGTTGCCGGCGGTGTGGGGGCCTCGCAGATTGCCCGGGTGGTGGGGCTGAGCGATTCGGTGCTGTTTGACGAAGACGACCCCACCGCCCCGGTAAACCGGCGTATTTCCATCATTGTGCTCAACAAGAAGGCCCAGCAGGACATTCAGGACAAGGCCGGGCGAACCGATCCCAATGCCCCGCTGATCGACCTGACCGCGCCGACAGAGGCGGAGCAGCAGGAGGCCCGGGAACTGCTGGAGAGTGGCGAGCTGCTGGAGCCGAGAGAGGAGCCGGATCCGCAGCAGTTGAGCTGGTAAGGGTGAACGCGCCGGCCAGTGTCGCCGGCAGGGGGGGGTTAGTTCAGGGTGAGCCCCCGGGACTGCTGTTCGGCCATATCCTGCAGGATGCGGTGAAAGCTGCTCAGGCGTTCCGCGCTCAGGGTACCGTTGGCCACCGCCTGGTCGAAGGCGCAGCCCGGGTCCCCCTGGTGGCTGCAGTTGCGGAAGCGGCAGTGGCCCACCAGCTCGCGTATCTCCCGAAAGCCGTACTCGATTTCCTGCGGTGTCATGTGCCAGAGCCCAAACTCCCGGATGCCCGGTGAGTCGATCAGGTCGCCGCCGCAGTCCAGGTGGAACAGACGGGCGGTGGTGGTGGTGTGGACGCCTTTGCCGGTGCTTTCCGACACGGCGCCCACCCGGATGGCCTCGTCGGGCAGAAGCGTCTGAATGATCGAAGACTTGCCCACCCCGGATTGCCCCACAAACACGCTGGTTTGCCGGGTGACCAGGTCCTGTACCTGGGGGGCCGGGCCGCCGTCCGCTGCCTTGGCACTGGTGCGAACCACCGGGTATCCCAGTGCCTCGTATCGGGCCAGGAGCGTGTCGATGGCCTGGCGGTTGTCGTCCGTCACCAGGTCCTGTTTGTTGAGGAGGATAACCGCGGGAATGTCGGTGATTTCCGCCGCCACCAGGTAACGGTCGATCAGGTTGTCGTGGGGCTCCGGTTCCGGGGCGATCACCAGGATGATGTGGTCAATGTTGGCCGCCACCGGCTTGATCTGGCCAAACTTGTCCGGTCGCTGCAGCAGCGTATGGCGATCGGAGCGTGCGACGATGACGCCGGTCTTGTCGGCCCCGGGGCGCCAGACTACCCGGTCTCCGGTCACCAGGTTGTCGATATTGGCGCGCACGAAGCAGCGAAAGACGGTGCCCTGGCGATCGCCCTCCAGCGCCTCCACATCCAGTTGCTGGCCGTAATGGGCAATGACCAGGCCCGCCTGTTCATCGCCCAGGTCCCCCGACTCCAGTTGCTGGTCAATCGCCCGTTCCTTGCGTTTGGCGCGTTCGGCACGTTCCGCCTGAATCTTGCGGATGCGCCACTGTTGCTGCTTGTTGAGTCGACGTTTGGCCATGGATTGCGTTTCAGGTGTCCGTGTCGGGGTCCAATCTGGTGTAACATCATACGCGATTTGCCCGGTGTCTGCCCGCGATGGCAAACGCCGCACCAACAACCCGCCAATGTGGAGACTGCCCATGGCTGCAAGCGACCGCCTGGTCTGGATCGACCTGGAAATGACCGGACTGGATCCGGAACGTGAGCGCATCATCGAGATTGCCACCATCGTGACCGACTCCAACCTGGAGGTGATTGCCGAGGGGCCGGTCATCGCGGTGCACCAGCCGGACAGCTTGCTGGAGGCCATGGACGAGTGGTGCACCCGCACTCACGGGGAAAACGGTCTGACCCAGCGGGTCAAGGACAGCAAGGTGTCCGAGGCCGAAGCGGAGCAGCAGACCCTTGCGTTCCTCCGTCAACACCTGGAGGCAGGGCAGTCCCCCCTGTGTGGCAACAGCATCGGCCAGGACCGGCGCTTCCTGGTGAAGTACATGCCCGAGCTGGAGGGATTCTTCCACTACCGCAACCTGGATGTCAGCACCATCAAGGAGCTGGCGCGGCGCTGGCGGCCGGACGTGTTGGCCGGCGTGACGAAGAAGGGCTCCCATTTGGCCCTGGACGACATCCGCGATTCCATTGCCGAGCTGCGGCACTATCGCGACAACTTCTTTCAGTTGGCGTCGGAGTCTACCCCGGAGTCGTCCTGATTCTGCCGGACAGCTGCCTCCGGTGTGATGCCGTGCCGGGCCAGGGCCCAGTGCACATGCTCGCGCACCAGGGCAGAGGGGTGATTGGCCCGGCACTTCAGGGCCTCGATCACCGGGATGGTGCTGGGTGCGTTGCCCAGTCCGACCGCCAGGTTGCGTAACCAGCCCTCATAGCCGGTGCGACGGATGGCGGAGCCTTCCGTTCGTTTGAGGAACGCCTCCTCGCTCCAGAGGAACAGCGTCGCCAGTTCGGTGTTGTCGAGCTGGTGGCGAGGCCTGAAGTCGTCCTCCTCCGACACCTTGCTGAACCGGTTCCACGGACACACCAACTGACAGTCGTCACAGCCGAACACCCGGTTGCCCATCAGGGGGCGAAGCTCTTCCGGAATGCTGCCCTTCAGCTCGATGGTCAGGTAGCTGATGCAGCGTCTTGCATCCAGCCGGTAAGGCTCGGGAAAGGCGTTGGTGGGGCACAGGTCCAGGCAGGCGTGGCAGCGGCCGCAATGGTCCTTGTCGTAGGGGGTGTCCACCGGCAGCGGGGCGCTGGTAAAAATTTCCCCCAGAAAGAAGAAGGACCCGGCCTTGCGGTTCAGCAGCATGGTGTTCTTGCCCTGCCAGCCCAGACCCGCTTGTTGTCCCAGGGCTCGTTCCAGCACCGGTGCACTGTCGACAAAGGCCCGGTAATCGAACCCCGCTACCGCCGCATCGATACGCTTGGCCAGGGCGGCCAGACGCTTTCGGATCAGCTTGTGGTAATCCCGCCCCAGGGTGTAGCGGGAAATGTAAGCCTTCTCGGGGTTGGCCAGGACGTCACCGGGGCTGTCTGGGGCGGTCAGGTAGTCCATCCGCACGGAAATCACCCGCGCCGTGCCGGGCACCAGCGATTGCGGTGTGTACCGTTTGTCGCCGTGGTCCGCCATGTACCCCATTTCGCCATGCAGCCCCTCGGCCAGCCATCGCTTCAGGTGGTCTGCGTGCTGCCCGGTGTCCGGCAGGGTGATGCCAACGTCGGCAAAGCCGAGTTCCCGCGCCCATTCGCGGATGGTGGCCGGCAGGTTGTCCAGGGTGTGGGTCATGGTGTGCGAAGGTGAGGGAAGGTTAATTTGATTAAGTTAGGACCTTTCAGAGTGTTTTGCTATGCTTTACAGACATCTGGCCAGTGTACTTAAACCGATTTCTTTACCGGGACAGACCCTATGATCACATCCGGTGATAACAGCTTACCAGAATCCCTGTATTCCGCCGATGCGGTGCGTGAGATGGATCGCTTTCTGATCGACGGTGGCCATGTACCCGGTTTCGAGTTGATGCGGCGGGCGGCCAGTGCCATCTTCCGGCAGTTGGTCCGGTTGTGGCCTGAGCCGCGGCCGCTGCTGGTGTTGTGCGGGCCGGGCAACAACGGTGGCGATGGCTATTTGGTGGCGGCCAGTGCCAGGCGTCACGGTCTGGAGGTGAGTTGTCTGGCCCTGACCGACCCCGAGCGACTCCAGGGCGATGCCCGTCAGGCCTGGCAGGCCGCGGTGGGCGATGGCGTGGAGATCCGTTGTCTGGAACAGTTGGACGATGCGGATATTGACACGCGGGTCCGCGAGGCCGGGTTGATCGTCGATGCCATGCTGGGCACTGGTGCCTCTGGCGCGCCCCGAGCGGCCTTCTCGGCGATGATCCAGCGCTGCAACGCCGCTCCGGCGCCCATCCTGTCGGTGGATGTGCCGTCGGGACTGGATGCAACCACCGGGGAAACCGCCGGGGTGGCTGTCCGGGCGGCCGCCACGGTAACGTTTATTGGTCTGAAAGCCGGGCTGTTTACCGGTCAGGGACCCGACTGTGCAGGCACGGTGCTGTTTGACCGGCTGGTCGATGAGGGAGCCTTGTCCGGGTTTACCGAGCCACCGCTGGCTCGGCGCATTGATTGGGGGACCCTGCGGCATCGGCTGCCCTTGCGGCCGGCCAGCGCCCACAAGGGGCGCTTCGGGCACCTGTTGATTGTGGCCGGTGACCGGGGCTTCGGCGGCGCCGGATTGATGGCGGCCGAGGCGGCGGTTCGCTCCGGTGCCGGCCTGGTGACTCTGGCCACCCGTCCCGAGCATGTGGCGCCAGCCCTGGCCCGCTGTCCCTCAGTCATGGTCCAGGGCATGACCCACGGTTCTGAGCTGGCGCCGTATCTCGCCAAGGCGACCACCGTGGTATGCGGGCCCGGCCTGGGGCAGGCGGCCTGGGGGCAGCAAATGCTGCAGCAGGTGCTGGCCAGCCGGCCGCCAAGGGTGCTGGATGCCGACGCCCTTAACCTGTTGGCGCAACGGGTGCCGGTGCAGGCGGCCAATCAGCTGTTAACCCCGCATCCGGGGGAGGCGGCCCGGCTACTGGGCGTGACCGTGGCCGAGGTGGAGTCGGACCGGCTCGCGGCCGCTGTCGCCCTGCAGCAGCGGTATGGGGGCGTCATCCTGCTCAAGGGGGCCGGGACGGTGATTGCCGGTGACAATGGCTGCGCCGTGCTGCAGGGCGCCAATCCGGGCATGGCAACGGGTGGTATGGGTGATGTGCTGTCGGGTATTATCGGCGCTTTACTGGCGCAACTGGGAGCGGTCGGGCCGGCTGCCGAGCTCGGCGCGGCACTGCACCTGGCAGGCGCCAACCGGGCGTCGGGGCAGTTGGGTTACATGGCCCTGGCGCCGACTGATGTGATTGGTGCGTTGCCTGAGCTGCTGTGCGAGGCGGAAGTCAGGCTGGAACGGGCCGCTCGTGGGATAGAGTGATGATGTTGACGGCGAGTGAGGCAGTGCGCTGTTCGGTCACCATGGCCGACGAAAGTGAGACGGAACAGCTGGGCAAGGAGATCGCCCGGCAGGTTCGGGCCAGCGGAACCGGGCTGACGGTGTTTCTGGAGGGCAACCTGGGCATGGGCAAAACCACGCTCAGCCGCGGGCTGCTGCGTGGCCTGGGGCACCAGGGGGCGGTGAAGAGCCCAACCTACACCCTGGTGGAGCCCTATGAGCACCTGCAGCCGCCGGCCTATCATTTCGACCTCTATCGCCTGGGGGACCCGGAAGAGCTGGAGTACATGGGGATCCGCGACTATTTCCTGGGAGACGACGTGTGCCTGATCGAGTGGGCCGAGCGGGGCCAGGGGGTGTTGCCGGAGCCGGATCTGGTAGTGCGCATTGAGGCCCAGGGCCGTGGCCGGATCGCCTACCTGAATGCGGGAACCCGGCGGGGGAGTGACACGGTGTTGGCATTGGTGGCCAATCGGCCCCAGGGAGAGGCAGGTGTATAGCATGGGCAGCTTGATCGGCGGATGGGTCCCCCGTTGGATCCTGCAGGGTATGCTAACCATGGTCATGGCGTTGTCCGTGATGGGCGCCAGCGCCGCCACGGATGTCGAGGGGGTCCGGATCTGGCCGGCGCCCGATCACACCCGTCTGGTGTTGGACACCGCCGGGCCTGTGCAGCACAACATCTTCACCCTGGACAACCCCAAGCGCCTGGTGATCGATATTCGCGACGCCACCCTGAGCGCCAACTTCGGGGCGCTCGACCTGGACGGCAGTCCCATCCGCCGAATCCGCAGTGCGCCGCGTAACGGCTCAGACCTCCGGGTGGTGCTGGATCTGACCGGCGAGATCAAGCCCCGCAGTTTCCAGCTCGAACCCAACCAGCAATACGGCCACCGGCTGGTGCTGGATCTGGTGGGCGAGGGCGATCCGCGCGGAACCGAGGCCGCACCGCAGCCCACCATCAGTGACGATGCATCCGGCAAGCGTGACATTATCGTGGTGATCGACGCCGGCCACGGTGGTGAAGACCCCGGCGCCATCGGTCCCCGGGGCTCCCGGGAAAAGGACGTGGTGCTGCGACTGGCCAAGACCCTGGCAGACGTCATCGAGGCCAAGCCCGGCTACACCGCCCGCTTGACCCGCACCGGCGATTACTACATCCCCCTTCGCCAGCGCACCCTGCTGGCCCGACGCCACAACGCCGATCTGTTCGTGTCGGTGCACGCCGATGCTTTCCGTACGCCGCAGCCCCGGGGCGCGTCGGTGTTCGCTCTGTCGCAGCGGGGTGCCACCAGTGAGACCGCGCGCTGGTTGGCGCGCACCGAGAACCGGTCCGACCTGATCGGGGGCTCCGGCGGTGTGTCGCTGGATGGCAAGGACGATACCCTGGCCGGTGTCCTGCTGGATCTGTCCATGACCGCCAGCATCAACGCCAGTATTGGTGTCGGCGATTACGTGCTGCGCCAGTTGGACCAGGTGACGCGTCTGCACAAGCCCGGCGTGGAACAGGCGGCGTTTGTGGTGCTCAAGTCGCCCGATATTCCATCCATCCTGGTGGAGGCGGGCTTTATTTCCAATCCGGATGAAGAGCTCAATCTGGGCAGTTCCAACTACCGGCAAAAGCTGGCCCGGGCGGTATTCCGCGGTATCGAAGACTACTTCGACCATACGCCGCCGCCTGGTACCCTGGTCGCCTGGCAGAAGCGGCAGGGCAATCAGGGTATCAGTCATTACCAGATACGGCGGGGCGATACCCTGTCCGCGGTGGCCCGGGATAACCAGACCACGGTCAGCGAGTTGATGCGGTTCAACGGACTGAGCGATGACCGGGTGGTGGTGGGTCAGACCATCCGGATACCAGCGTCCTGAGTCGGGGGCTGACCGTGGCGGGGGCAAAGCTGCATTCTGTCCCCCCCCCCCGGCAGGCGTTTGCTGCCCCGGGCGGATGAGATTGCGTCGATCACGGATGAGCCGTTACTGTTCCATCTGGTATGATGCCAGCCTTTAACCGGGTTATTCATTCCGCCACTTCCAGAGGCTGTTTCATTTCATGTCCGCCATCAAACTGCTGTCTCCCCGACTCGCCAACCAGATCGCCGCCGGTGAGGTGGTGGAGCGTCCGGCGTCGGTGCTGAAGGAGCTGGTGGAAAACGCCCTGGACGCTGGCGCCGGCAATATCGACGTGGAGGTGGAGCAGGGGGGCGTCAAGCTGATCCGGGTGCGGGACAACGGCGCCGGGATTGGTGAGGACGACTTGCCCCTGGCGCTGAGCCGGCACGCCACCAGCAAGATTTCCAGCCTGGAAGACCTGGAGGCCGTCGCCTCTCTGGGGTTTCGCGGTGAGGCCCTGGCCAGTATCAGCTCGGTGTCGCGATTGGCGCTGACCTCCCGCACCGAACAGCAGCAGGCCGCCAGCCGGGTGGAGGTCGAGGGGCGGGAGATGGAAGCCCGGATCTCCCCCGCCGCGCATCCCGTGGGCACCACGGTCGAGGTTCGCGACCTGTTCTTCAACACTCCGGCCCGTCGCAAGTTCCTGCGTACCGAAAAGACCGAGTTCAATCACCTGGAGGAGTGCCTGCGACGCCAGGCCCTGGGGCGTTTCGACACCGGCTTTACCCTGCGCCACAACCAGAAGGTGGTGCAGAATCTGCGCCCGGCGGCCAGCCAGCTGGATCGGGAGCGTCGCATCGGAGCCCTGTGCGGGCAAAAATTCATCGACAACGCGGTGGTGATCGATGCCGAGGCCACGGGGCTGCGGCTCTGGGGCTGGGTGGCGCTGCCCACCTTTTCCCGCAGCCAGGCCGACTTGCAGTATTTCTTCGTCAACAACCGGGTGATCCGCGACCGCCTGGTCGCCCATGCGGTACGCCAGGCCTATCGGGACGTGTTGTACAACAACCGCCACCCGGCGTTTGTGCTCTATCTGGAAGTGGACCCGGCCACGGTGGACGTCAATGTCCATCCCACCAAGCATGAGGTCCGGTTCCGCGATGGCCGCCTGGTCCACGATTTCATCTTCCGCACCCTGCACAAGGCGCTGGCGGACGTGCGACCGGACGACCATTTTCGCGGGGCCCTGGCCCAGTCGGAGGTCGGGGCGGGGGGCATGCCCCAAGCGGCCCAGGACGTCGCCGGGCACCAAGCTCCCGTGGCGGGAAGTTCCCCATTTTCGGGCCAGGTACCCCCGCCAGCCCAGAAAACCTGGGAGGCCCGCGACCAGATGGCCTTCTACCAGTCCCTGAACCAGGGCGGTGGGGTGGACACGCCGTCACCGGCCGCAGTGACAGAATCGGTCACTGGCGTACCCCCGATGCCGGCTTCATCAGGGGGCTGGTCCTCAGCCCCGGCGGCTGCGCCGGCCCACCTGGAAGCGGCGCCCACCACGCCATCGATGGATGGCGACCAGCCACCGCTGGGCTACGCCATTGCCCAGCTCCACGGCATCTATATCCTGGCCCAGAGCCACCAGGGAATGATTGTGGTGGACATGCACGCGGCGCACGAGCGGATTACCTATGAGCGGATGAAGCTGGCGTTGGCGGCCCAGGACCTGAAGAGTCAGCCGCTGTTGGTGCCCCTGTCCCTGGCGGTAAGCCAGAAAGAGGCTGCCCTGGCGGAGACCCACGGCGACGAGTTGCAGCGTCTGGGGCTGCTGATCGAGCGGATTGGCCCGGAAACCGTGGCGGTGCGGCAGGTGCCGGCCTTGCTGCGGGGCGCCGACACCGAGCAATTGGTGCGGGACGTGCTGGCGGACCTGATCGAGCATGGCCAGAGTGACCGGGTGGAGGCGGTGACCCACGAACTGTTGGGTACCATGGCCTGTCACGGGTCCGTGCGCGCCAACCGCCAACTGACCATTCCGGAAATGAATGCCCTGCTGCGGGACATGGAAGCGACGGAGCGCAGTGGCCAGTGCAATCACGGTCGACCGACCTGGACACTGGTGACCCTGTCTGAGCTGGACAAACTGTTCCTGAGGGGGCGTTAGGCGTCATGTCCGCGTCGTTTGCAGACTCCGGGATCCTGCCGCCCGCCATCTTCCTGATGGGGCCCACGGCGTCGGGTAAGACCGATCTGGCCATTGAGCTGTGCCAGCGCCTGCCCTGCGACATCATCAGCGTCGATTCGGCGATGATCTACCGCGGCATGGACATTGGCACCGCGAAGCCCGATGCCGCCGAGCTGGCCCGCGCCCCGCACCGTTTGATTGACATCTGCGACCCCGCAGAGACCTATTCGGCCGCGGATTTTCGTCGGGATGCCCTGCGCGAAATGGCCGAGATTACCGCTAAAGGTCGCATACCACTTCTGGTGGGCGGCACTATGATGTACTTCAAGGCGCTGTGGCATGGCCTGTCCGACTTGCCCTCGGCGGATCCGGACCTTCGCAAGGCCCTGCAGCAGGAGGCCCAGCAGCGAGGCTGGGAGGCGCTGCACCAGGAGTTGGCGAGACTGGACCCGACGGCGGCGGCACTGATCCACCCCAATAACCGTCAGCGGCTGTTGCGCGCACTGGAAGTCGTCCGCATAACCGGCAAGCCAATTTCCCGGATATGGCAGTCGCAGCGGGCGCAGCAGGATGAGTCCGGACAGATTGTTGAGGATTACCCTTATTTTACGCAGTGGCAGGCAGACGAATCGTCCACGCTGCCGTATACTGTGGTCCAGCTTGCGATAGCCCCCTCTGAGCGGCGCGTGCTCCATGAACGGATTCGCCTCCGGTTCCTGAAAATGCTGGATCTGGGATTTCTGGATGAAGTCCGGACGCTGATGGCGCGAGGTGATCTGACCCCGGACTTACCTTCCATGCGATGCGTCGGCTACCGCCAGGCCTGGACCTACCTGGCCGAAGATGGCGAGCGGGACACCCTGGTGGCAACCGGCGTGGCTGCGACGCGGCAACTGGCCAAGCGTCAGTTGACCTGGCTGAGGAAATGGCCGGAGGTTCACTGGCTGGCGTCAGAAACCGGGCAAAATGCTGAGAAAGCCTTGAAAATTATCAGCTCTCGCACCACATTTAACTGAATAAGACGATCTGCTTTAATAAATTACAGGAGAAAACACATGTCAAAAGGGCACTCTCTACAAGACCCTTACCTCAATGCATTGCGCAAGGAGCGAATTCCGGTATCCATCTTCCTCGTTAATGGCATCAAGCTTCAGGGCCAGATCGAGTCCTTCGATCAGTTTGTGATCCTGCTGAAGAACACCGTCAGCCAGATGGTGTACAAGCATGCAATTTCCACCGTGGTGCCAGCCCGTAACGTTCGCGTTCCGCAGCAAAACCCGGCCGGTGAAGGCGAAGCCGAAGGCTGATTGCATTTCCCGCGTTTTCTGGCCTGGGAGCCAGTTTCGACCCGCCTTTTCGGGTACCAGCAACCCTGGTGCCAGGAAGGGTGGGTCTCTGCGCTTGTCTCGTAAAGATAGTCTGATCCTGGAGTCTGCATCCCTTGTTTGAACGTCCTGATGTCGGTGAACGGGCGATTCTGGTCCATATCGAGTTCTCGTCCCATAACGAAGGCGAAGACCTGGGCGAGTTTGTCGATCTGGTCACCTCCGCCGGAGTCGAAGCCATGACCACGGTGTCAGGATCCCGTAATCAGCCCAGCCCACGGCTGTTCGTCGGTGAGGGCAAGCTGGAGGAGATCCGTCAGGCCATCCAGCTCTACGACGCGGACGTAGTGCTCTTCAACCATGCGCTCAGCCCCAGTCAGGAACGCAACCTGGAACGGGAGCTGAAGTGCCGGGTGCTGGATCGAACCGGGGTCATCCTCGATATCTTCGCCCAGCGGGCACGAACCCATGAGGGGAAGCTGCAGGTGGAGCTGGCTCAGCTGGAGCACATGGCGACCCGTCTGGTGCGCGGCTGGACCCACCTGGAGCGGCAGAAGGGCGGTATTGGCCTGCGGGGGCCGGGGGAAACCCAGCTCGAGACCGACCGGCGGCTGTTGCGGGAGCGGATCAAGTCCATCCACCGGCGTCTCGAGAAGGTGCGCAAACAGCGGGACCAGGGACGCCGGGCCAGGAACCGGGCGGACATTCCCACGGTTTCCCTGGTGGGCTATACCAACGCAGGCAAGTCCACCCTGTTCAACCGTATGACCGAATCCGCGGTCTATGCTGCCAACCAACTGTTCGCGACCCTGGATCCAACCCTGCGCCGCCTGGATATGCCGGACATTGGTGGTGTGGTCATCGCTGATACCGTGGGCTTCATCCGCCACTTGCCCCACAAGCTGGTGGAGGCATTCCGCGCCACCCTGGAGGAAACCACCGACGCCACCCTGCTGCTTCACGTCATCGACTGCAGTGACGAGCGACGGGATGACAACATCGACCAGGTGGAAGAGGTGTTGCTGGAGATCGGCGCCGATGAGGTTCCGGTGCTCCAGGTATTCAACAAGATTGATCTGCTGGACGACTTCCGGCCCCGGGTTGAGCGCAATGAGGACGGCGTGCCGGTGCGGGTCTGGGTATCTGCGGTCACCGGAGACGGTATGGCGGAGCTGTCCGATGCCATCGTTGAGCGTCTGGCTGAGAAAGTACTGCACCAGTTCGTGGTGTTGGGGCCTGGGGATGGCAAGTTTCGCTCCCTGCTACACCAGGCCGGGTCCGTGCTGCGTGAGCAGCACCGGGAAAACGGCGATACCGTGATGGAAGTTCGCCTTCAGGAACGGGACTGGCTACAGTTGCTAAGGCGGGCTGGTTTGAGTGAGGGCGATGTCCGTCTGGAGCGCGGGGTAGGCGATGTTGGCAGGCCGTAATCCGACGGCTATTGCCCGAGCGCCCATAAATCCCTAGTATTTGCAGCCATCTGAACAGTTTAGAACGGAGAGCACTATGGCCTGGAATGAACCGGGTGGAAACCGAAACGACAATGACCCCTGGGGAACGGGCGGTCGTCGTGGCAACGACCAGGGGCCACCAGACCTGGACGAAGCGCTGAAAAAAGGGCTGGACCGGCTCAACAAGATGCTCGGTGGCAAGGGCGGAAAGTCTGGCGGCAACGGCGGTTCTTCCGAGAGCGGCGGTGGCTTCGGTGCCATTCTGGCACTGGTGGGCATTTTGCTGGTGGGCTACATCCTGTTCCAATCGTTCTACACCGTGGACGAGCAGGAGCGTGCCGTGGTATTGCGCTTTGGTGAGTACCACAAGACTGAAAATCCCGGTCTGCGTTTCAAGGTGCCGCTGATTGACGACGTCACCAAGGTACGGGTGACCAATGTCCGGAATGCCGAGTCCCGGGGCCAGATGCTGACCCAGGACGAAAACCTGGTAACTGTCGATCTGCAGGTGCAGTACCGCGTCGCCAGTGCCCGGGACTATGTACTGAACGTTCGTGACTCCAATCAGGCACTGGCGTTCGCCACCGACAGCGCGTTGCGCCACGAAGTGGGCAGCTCGCTGCTTGATGAAGTGCTCACCGAGGGTCGTGCCGAACTGGCGGTTCGTGTCGAGCAGCGTTTGCAGCGGTTCCTGGAAGATTACGGCACTGGCCTGGAAATCGTCCGGGTCAACGTTGAAAGCACCCAGCCTCCCGCGCCGGTGCAGGACTCCTTCCGTGAAGTTCAGCGCGCCCGTGAGGACGAGCAGCGCCTGAAGGAAGAGGCGGAGACCTACCGCAACAAGGTGGTGCCGGAAGCCCGTGGTCGTGCCCAGCGTATGGTGGAAGAGGCCCTGGCCTACAAGGAAGAGGTGATCGAGCGGGCCAACGGTGAGACGTCCCGCTTCCTGGAGATGCTCGCGGTCTACCAGCTGGCGCCGAAGGTCACCCGCGACCGCATGTACCTGCAGGCGATTGAGAATGTTATGTCCAACACCAGCAAGATCCTGGTGGATACCCAGGGTAGCAACAACATGATGTACCTGCCGCTGGATCGCCTGGTTGGGCGTTCAGGTCTCCCCAGCCGGAATGAGGATTCGCAGAGCCCGCATCCCACCATGACGGAGAACGATATCCGGGTGCTGACGGATCGGGTGATTCAGGAAATTCAGGGCAGACAGGGTAACAGTGTACGGAGGGGGAGATAATCATGGGACCTAAAGGTGTTGTGGGTCTTGCAGGCACCCTCATCGTAGTCCTGCTGGTGCTGTCGAGCGTGTACATCATTCCGGAAACCCATCGCGGCGTATTACTGCGCTTCGGTGAGTTGATCGAAACCGATATCAAGGCCGGCATCCACTTCAAGGTGCCGGTGATCGATGAGGTCCGGCGCTTCGATGTACGGGTATTGACCAACGACCTCCCGGCCAAGCAGTACCTGACCATCGAGAAGAAGCCGCTGGATGTGGATTCCTACATCGCCTGGCGGATCCGGGACGTGGACGAGTTCTACCGGGCCACTGGTGGCGATGAGTTGCGGGCCCAGTCGTTGCTGTCCTCGCGGGTGGATAACGGTCTGCGTGACGAATTCGGCGTTCGCACCATGCATGAGGTGGTGTCCGGCCAGCGGGATGAGCTGATGCACACCCTGCGGGACCGGGTGAACGAGACCTCGATCGACGAGTTTGGGATTGAGGTTCTGGATATCCGCGTCAAGGCGATTGAACTGCCGGGTCAGGTCAGTGAGAACGTTTACCGGCGGATGGCCACCGAGCGTGAAAAACTGGCCCAGGAGTTCCGCTCCCGGGGCCGCGAGGCTTCCGAGGGTATTCGTGCCGACGCCGATCGTCAGCGCACGGTAATCCTGGCGGAGGCGTTCGCCAAGGCGGAAACGCTGCGAGGTGAGGGTGACGGTCGGGCTGCCTCGATCTACGCCGATGCCTACAGCTCCAATGAAGAGTTCTATCAGTTCTACCGGAGCCTGGAGGCCTACCAGAAGACCTTCGCCACCAAGGAAGATTTGATGGTGATCGATTCCGACAGCGACTTCCTGCGGTTCCTGAAGGATCCTCTGGGCGGAAACTGAGGTCGGAACGGGCCGCAAGCCGGAATGTCAGGGAGCCGGAAACGACTCCCACAGGCATTCCGGTTTTTTTGTGGTTATGAACAGTGTAAAATTCGGCCGGTTTTGGTGTGGCCTTCCGCTTCGCAACGGGCCCGGCCCTCAACTCTCCCATATCCCGCTACCGGACGGTCACGGCCGGGCACCGGGATGCAGACGGACACTAGACGCGCATGACAGTATCTGATCGCTGGTTGCTGCCAGACGGGGTGGAAGACATACTGCCGCCACTGGCAGGACGAATCGAATCCCTCCGCCGGGACGTGATGGACACGTGCCAACGCTGGGGCTACCAGCTTGTTATCCCGCCTCTGATCGAATACCTCGAATCCCTGTTTACCGGCACCGGGCATGACCTGGAACTGCAGACCTTCAAGCTGACCGATCAGCTGACCGGTCGGATGATGGGGGTGCGGGCGGACATGACCCCCCAGGCGGCGAGAATCGATGCCCATACCCTCCGGCAGGAGGGCGTCACCCGGCTGTGTTATGCCGGTCATGTGCTCAATACCCGTCCGCAACACATGCTGACCGGGCGGACGCCGATCCAGGCCGGTTGCGAATTGTTTGGCAGCGGCTCCGAGGCGGCGGATCTCGAAGTGATCAGCCTGATGCTGGAGACCTTGCGAGTCTCCGGATTACCGCGGGTGCACCTGGATTTGGCCCACGTGGCCATCTACGAATCGCTGATCGGTGACGCTGATTTCGATACCGGGACCGAGAGCGCGATCTTTGATGCGATGCGGCGCAAGTCGGTGCCCGAGCTGAACGAGCTGTTGGGGGACTGTGCCGCCGATAGCGCGGGTGGACGGTTGCGGGAGTTGGCCGCCATTACCGGGGGTATGGATGCCCTCGCCCAGGCGCGGGAAGTGCTGAAGGGGGCATCGGCAACCGTGACCGGCGCTCTGGATCAACTGGAGCGAGTGGCCGCCATGCTCAACCGGGATTTCCCGGAAGTGGGTGTCGGTTTCGATTTCTGCGAACTCCGGGGCTACAACTACCATACCGGACTGGTGTTCGCCGCCTATTCCCCCGGCCACGGCGATGCCGTTGCCAAGGGCGGGCGCTACGATGCCATCGGCGGTGACTTTGGCCGGGCCCGGCCGGCCACCGGGTTCAGCCTCGATGTCCGTGCCCTGGTGGCCCTGGGCGAGCGTGCCGGACGGCAGTCTGGAGCCATCTGGGCGCCGGCCAGCGAAGACCCGGCGTTGGCCGGAGTGATTGCCGGTCTGCGCATGACCGAGACCGTGGTACAGGCCTTGCCGGAAGATGCCGAGGTGGATCCCCGCCAGCGCGGTTGCGACCGCGCCTTGGTCAGGCAGGGGGATCAGTGGGTCGTGGAGACCCTGTAAACGGGCTGGTTGAGTGTCAGCATCCATTGAGATTATTTGACCGTTGCCGCTCCCCGGGGTGGCGGCACATCGAGAGAGAAGCATGGGTAAAAACGTTGTAGTTCTTGGCACCCAGTGGGGTGATGAAGGTAAAGGCAAAATTGTTGACCTGCTGACCGATCAGGTGGCGGCCGTGGTCCGTTTTCAGGGCGGTCACAATGCCGGTCACACCCTGGTGATCGAGGGCAAGAAAACCGCGCTGCACCTGATCCCTTCCGGTATCCTGCGGGAGCATGTGAACTGCCTGATCGGCAATGGTGTCGTGCTTTCGATGGAAGCGCTGATGAAGGAAGTCCGGGAGCTGGAAGAACGGGGCGTTGCAGTGCGTGATCGCCTCAAGATCAGCCTTGCCTGTCCGCTGATCCTGCCCAGCCACATCCGCATCGACCAGGCCCGTGAGAAAGCTCGCGGCAACGACAAGATTGGTACCACCGGTCGCGGCATCGGTCCCGCCTATGAAGACAAGGTCTCCCGTCGCGGCCTGCGGGTGGGTGACATGCTTGATGCGGCCAGTTTTGCGACCAAGCTCCGCGACATCATGGAGTACCATAACTTCGTGCTCACCGAATACTTCAAGGAAGAGCCGGTAGATGTGGACCAGGCGCTGGCGGAGCTGACGGCGCTGGGTAAAGACGTGCTGCCGATGGCAGCAGATGTGACCGATCTGCTCCACGACTATCGCAAGAAAGGCGAGCACATCCTGTTCGAGGGCGCCCAGGGCTCGCTGCTGGACATCGATCTGGGCACCTATCCGTACGTGACCTCCTCCAACACCACGGCCGGCGGCACCGCCACCGGTTCCGGCTTTGGCCCGCTGTTCCTGGACTACGTGCTGGGGATCACCAAGGCTTACACCACCCGGGTCGGTTCCGGCCCCTTCCCCACCGAACTTTTCGACGAGACCGGCGAATACCTGGCGGTGAAAGGCAACGAGGTGGGCACCACCACCGGTCGGGGCCGGCGCTGTGGCTGGTTTGACGCCGTGGCCCTGCGCCATGCTATCCAGATCAACAGCGTCTCCGGCATCTGCCTGACCAAACTCGATGTGCTGGACGGTCTGGAAACGGTCAAGGTCTGTGTCGGCTACAAGACCCCGAAGGGGGAGCTCCACCGTCCTCCCATCGGCTGTGACAACTATCGGGACATCGAGCCCGTTTACGAGGAGCTGCCCGGCTGGCAGGAGAGTACCGTGGGGCTGACCAGCATCGACCAGCTGCCGGAGAACGCCAAGGCGTACATCCGCTTCCTGGAACAGCAGATCGAGGCGCCGATCGACATCATTTCCACCGGTCCGGACCGGGTGGAGACTGTCATCATGCGCCACCCGTTCGGTCAGTAAGCCGCACGGAGTTGGAAAGGGCCAGCAATTGCTGGCCCTTTTTGTTGGTATCGCCAAATTAGCTGGCAGTGAGCCAGGCCTCGCGCCTCGAGATGAACCGTGGCTCACCGACTTTCCGTTGAGCCTGCTTGTTCAGGGTTTCTCGGCAATCACCGTCGCCCGTTTGGGGCCGGGATAGCCCTCGATGGTCCTGGTGGGATCTTCCGGGTCGAGAAAGTCCTTCAGCGACTGGAACCGCATCCAGTCTGTGGCCCGTTGCTCCTCGGTGGTGGTCACCGTGACGTCCACCACCCGGGCATTCCGGTAGCCGGTGCGGTGGAGCCAGCGCAGCAGGGTGTCGCAGCTGGGCAGGAACCAGACGTTGCGCATCTGGCCATAGCGATCCTCCGGCATCAGGCTGAACCCTTCCGGGCCGTCCACCACCAGCGTTTCCAGCACCAGTTCCCCGCCACGGCGCAGGGTATCCTTCAGCTCCAGCAGGTGGTCCAGCGGCGACCGGCGATGGTAGAGCACGCCCATGGAGAAGGTGGTGTCGAAGGTTTCCAGCTTCGGCGGAAGGTCTTCCGCGCGCACGGGCAGCAGATCCACCGGCACCTCGCCCAGGTAGCGTTTGACGCTGAGGAACTGGAACAGGAACAGCAGGCCCGGGTCGATGCCGATCACCCGCCGGGCGCCGGCGCCGTACATGCGCCAGCAGTGGTACCCGGAGCCGCAGCCGACGTCCAGTATCCGGCGACCCGCCAGGTCCGACAGGTGGGGCGCAACCCGCTCCCATTTCCAGTCCGAGCGCCATTCGGTGTCGATGTGGGTACCGAAGAAGTCGAACGGTCCCTTGCGCCAGGGCATCAGGCCCCGCAAGCCCGCTTCCAGCTGCTCCTGGCGTGGAACGTCGATAGAGTCTGAGCGAAGGGAGATGGCGGACCGGTTAAGGTCTACCGAGGCATCGTCCAGCTCGGGCAGTTGTGACCAGGCCTTGTGCCAGCGCCGGACGTCGCCGTGCGGGTTGTCGTCGAAGCGCCAGGTGAGCTGTCTGCGCAACAGGTCGGCCCAGTCTTCCAGGCCGCTGGCAGCGAGGTTCTCTAGGAGGGGGGTAAAGCAGTGTTGCCAGTTGAAGGTACTCATGAGGAAATGGGGTCGCTTAGGCGGATTTGATCGCGAGCATGGACACGAAATTGAAGCACTGGTACCACACCAGGACCTGGTCGAAGCCGGCGGCGACCAGGCGCGCCCGATGCTCGACCAGGGTCTCGGGAATCAGCACCCGCTCCAGCGCTGAGCGTTTCTGACTGATTTCCAGGTCGGAATAGCCATTGGCCCGTTTGAAGTCATGGTGCAGCCGGGTCTGGATGTCCTGCTCGTGGGGGGATTCGAAGCGGATCTTCTCCGACAGGATCAGTACGCCGCCTGGGCGGGTGGCCGTGGCAATCCTGCCCAGCAGTTCCTCCCGACGTTCCGGTGCCACGAACTGCAGGGTGAAATTGAGGGTGGTCACCGACGCGTCTGCCAGCCGGGTGTCGAGAATGTCCTCGCACCGCAGGGTGACTGGCAGGGGATGGTCGTCCAGGGCGATGTAATGCTGGCAACGCTCGATCATGGCCTCGGAGTTGTCAACGCCCACCAGGGTGCAATCGTCAAAGGGGATGCCATGACGCATCGCCAGCGTGGAGGCGCCCAGCGAACACCCCAGGTCGTAGCAGTGGCTGCCGGACTGGGCGTACTGCTCGGTAATCACCTCGATCATGGGAATGATTGTCGTGTAGCCCGGTACGGATCGGCGGATCATGTCGGGAAACACCCGTGCGACCGAGGCGTCAAAACGAAAGTCCGAGCGCGGTAGGTGTTCGGCGAACAGCCGGTCGGTGGCCTGGTCGGGGTGTTTGCGGTCAGTCATCGGCAGCCTCACGGGTTGGTGCGGGTGATCCGTCCACCACGGTACGAATCTCGCCGCATCGTACACCGCGGTTTTTGTAGTCCACCAACACGCCGCGGAACGCCGGGTCCACGTCCGAGGCTATGGCCAGATAGCCCTGCTCGCACACGGCGTGCAATTCCGAGGATTTCTTGGACATCCGAAAACCTTCCCGGTCCGGTGACACATGAATGGCCTTGAACTCGCCCACCGGTACCTCGTCCTTGTTTCCGGAGTGGTCAATCCGGCCACTCATTTCCAGTGTCAGTACCGTCACGACAATGCTGATGACCCCCACGGCAATCAGGCTGCGAGCGGAATATCGGCCCTCGGTTTGGCTCATGCGTTAACTCCAGACAGGGTGATTTGGGCGGTGTCAGTATTGGCCCGGGATGGCGACCGGCGCTGCCTGCAGGGCGGCAAGCTGCTCCCGCAGCGCCAGAATCTGATCGGACCAGTAACGTGGTTGCGTGAACCACGGGAAAAAGCGGGGGAACGCCGGGTCATCCCAGCGCCGGGCAAGCCAGGCGCTATGGGCAATCTGGCGATAGCAGCGCAGGGGCTCGATCAGGAAACGCTCGCGGCGGTTGAACTCCCTGAACGTTTCGTAGCCTTCCAGCAGTTCCCCAAACTGCGCCCCCTGGTCGGCCTCGGCCCCATTGAGCAGTAGCCAGAGGTCCTGGACCGCCGGCCCCATGCGGCAGTCGTCCAGGTCGACAAACAGCATTTGCTCATCCCGCACCAGGATGTTGCCGGCGTGGCAGTCGCCGTGCAGCCGAACCGAGTCCACCGGTCCGGCTTCGTCGATGCGACGGGCACAGGCGTCAATCAGATCGGGAATCAGGCTGTCCCAGGCCGGGCGCAGGTCCACCGGCACCCAGTGGTTGTCCGTCAGATAACGGCTGTTGTCGGTGATGCCGGCGAGAATGGCAAAGGCAGGCCGATGCTCGAATGGCCGCGTGGCGCCGACATTGTGCCACTGTCCCAGCCACTGGCCCAGGCGGTACAGGGTGTCTTCAACACTGGTTTCCGGAGCCTGGCCGCCACGCTGGGGAAACAGCGCGAACAGAAAATCGCCGTGTCGGCCCAGGGTGTCTTCCGTCCGGCGGAGGGGGAGTGGGGCAACCAGGGGCAGGTCGGCCCCGACCAACTCCGTCGCGAAGTCATGCTCCTCGCGGATCTGCGCCTCGCTCCAGCGATTGGGCCGGTAAAACTTGGCAATCACCGGCGGGCCGTCCTCCAGCCCCACCTGATAAACCCGGTTCTCGTAACTGTTCAGGGCGAACAGTCGACCGTTGACCTCAAAGCCTTCGGCTTCCACGGCGTCCAGAATCCGGTCCGGGGTGAGCGCGTCATAGGGGTGGGCGGTATCGGTCATAGGCTCCGGTCAGTGAAAACGGTTGCTGTTGTTCTGCATGCGTGTGAGATGGTACCAGTTGCTGTCCAGTTCCCAACGAATGCGGGAAATTCCTGACGATTGCAGAACGAGATTGCCGGCCCTGGCCTGTACCCGGGCCAGTTCCCGTTCCGCCCGCTGCCACTCCCGGTGGTTGTCAGGTAGCGACTTCATGCTGGGGAAAAGGGTAGTCAGCGCCTCCCGGGTGGAGACATCGTGAGAACGCAGCGAACTCATGATGGCGGTTCGGCCCTCGACCCGCAAAACCCGGTGCTGATAGGGGTAGTCGGCTACGGTTGGGTCATCCTTCAGTCTCTGGTTCAGGCTGATCACCTCAAAGCCGCGCCAACCCAGCCAGCTGACGAACAACGCTGCCACTATCATCACGACCAGGAACTGCTTCCTGTCTGACATACCCACTTTCGCTCCCTGCATTTAAATCGGCGCTCAGTATATCTTGTTCATCATGACCTGACTAAGGGCAGCGTTGGCGTTTTTTCGATTCGGCCGGGATTGCGATACCCTGCGGCTTTCGAGTGAGGAGCGGAGTTTGTGAGCGGCGAAGACACACTGACCGTCGATACCGTGGTGATCGGAGCAGGCGTTATCGGTCTGGCGACGGCCCGGGCCCTGGCGCTTCAAGGGCAGCAGGTGCTGGTGCTGGAGCGGGCAGGGCACTTTGGCGAGGGCATCTCCTCCCGCAACAGCGAGGTGATCCACGCCGGCATCTATTACCCGGACCGCTCCCTCAAGGCGACGATGTGCGTCCGGGGGCGGGAAATGCTCTATCGGTACTGCCGGGAGCGGAACATTCCCCATCACAAGTGCGGCAAGTGGATCGTTGCGGTGACCCCGGACCAGGTCCAGGAGCTGGAGCGCATTCGCCAGCAGGCCCGGCGCAACGGTGTGGCGTTGGACTGGGCCGACCGGTTCGCCCTGGCGAGGGCGTTGCCCGAGGTGACTGCTGCTGCAGCCCTGTTCTCACCGGAAACCGGTATCCTCGACAGCCATCAGCTGATGCTGGCGCTGCTGGCGGATCTGGAGTCCGCCGGTGGTCAGTTGGTGTGCCTTGCCCCGGTGCTGTCGGCCGCCAGTGACCAGTCGGGTCATACCCTCTCGATTGGCGGCGCGGCCCCCTGCGGCCTCCGGGCCAGCCGGGTGGTCAATGCCGCCGGTCTCGAGGCGGTGCCGTTGGCGCGGCGTTGGCAGGGATTTCCCTTGGAGCAGTGCCCCACGCCCTTCTATGCCCGAGGGGTCTACTTCAGTTACAGCGGGCGGCATCCGTTTCAACAACTGGTCTATCCGGTGCCCCAGCCGGGGGGGCTGGGCATTCACCTGACCTTGGACCTGGCTGGCCAGTTGCGGTTTGGCCCGGATGTTGAGTGGATCGAACATCCGGATTTCCGGGTGGACGAGCGGCGAGCCCGGGCCTTCGCCGAGGCCGTGCGGCAGTGGTGGCCGGCGTTGGAACCTGCCCGCCTGCAACCGGCCTATGCCGGCGTGCGTCCCAAGCTGGTGGGGCCTGGCGCACCGGCTGGTGACTTCATGATCCAGGATGCGGCGAGCCATGGTGTTCCAGGGCTGGTGCACCTGTTTGGCATTGAATCACCGGGGTTGACCGCGAGTCTGGCGATTGCGGAGGAAGTGGCCGACCGGCTGGTTTGAGGGACGGAGCGCAGCTGTCCCGGTCCGAGCGGTGCTCAGGGGGTGCGAGCCAGGGCCCAGACCTGGACGTCTTCGGCGCCGGCATCGAGCAAGGCCTGGCTCAGCGTGCGCGCGGTGGCACCGGTGGTCACTACATCTTCAACGATCGCCACCCGCCTGGGCGGTTGGCCCGATACCTGGAAGATGCCCCTCAGGTTCTGCTGGCGCTGCGCCCGGTTCAGCCCGGATTGACTGGGGGCGGAGCGAATCCGTCGGGCCAGGGTAATGGACCAGGGGATCCCCAGGCGCCGGCTGAGCTTCTCGGCGATGTCCTCGGCCTGGTTGAAGCCCCGGCG
>NZ_JAWVYN010000011.1:0-134547 GCF_033722735.1 Marinobacter sp. | reverse complement strand
TGAAGGGCCTGCTCACCGACGCCATGAACCAGAAGGAAGTGTATGCCTACTGGGACATGATCCAGCAGTTCATGGACGTGAGCGGCCCCCTGCCGGACGTGCCGATCTTCGAGCCCTTCCGCGCCCGGGACCCGGTGACCGCCGCACACGATGAACGCACCGGGCGGGACCCGTTCAAGTGGCGCAAGGTCACCCGGGAGTCCTGGCGTAAGGACCACGAACAACGCTGGAAAAACCGTCTACAGGAGACGAACTTCCACCACCCTTGCATCCTGGATGCCCACATCCAGGGAAGGGGGCTGCCGTTGCCGGACGAACCGCGAGGGGCCATGTTGGCGTGACATGCCTCCCTCGCTGAGCCCGATCCATTACAGCTTACAGCGAGTTACAGCGAGCGCAGCAATTGCTCGGTCTGCTCCCAGCCGATACACGGATCGGTGATCGAACAGCCGTACACCAGCTCGTCGCCATCGTCCTGACGGCCCGGCTGCAGGAAGCTTTCCAGCATCAGGCCACGGATGTGGCCATTGCCCGCCCGTTTCTGCGCCATCACTTCCCGGGCGATGTCCAGTTGGCGTTCCGCCTGCTTGCGGGCATTGTCGTGGCTGCAATCCACCATGATGGCAGGAGAAACGCCAGCCGCGGTGAGTGCATCCACCGCCTCGGCGATGCTGCCGGCGTCGTAGTTGGTGAGTCCGCGACCGCCCCGCAGGACCAGATGGGTGTCCGGATTGCCGGCGGTGGTCACCATGGCAGGCACCCCATTATCGGACAGGCCCAGGCGGTGATGGCCATGGGCGGCGGACTTCATGGCGTTGATCGCCACGGTCATGCCGCCGTCGGTGCCGTTCTTGAACCCCACCGGCATCGGCAAGCCACTGACCAACTCGCGATGAATCTGGGATTCGGTGGTCCGGGCGCCGATGGCACTCCAGCTCACCAGGTCCGCCAGGTAGTCCATGGCCATCGGGCTGAGCGCCTCCGTGGCAATGGGCAGACCCAGTTCCGCCAGGTTCAGCAACAGCCGGCGGCAGCGAATCAACCCTTCGTGCAAATCACCCGCTCCGGTCCGCTCCGGATCGTACAGCAGCCCCTTCCAGCCCACGGTGGTGCGGGGCTTCTCCAGGTAGGCCCGCACCACGATCAGGAAGCGGTCACTGACCTCGTCCGCCAACGCCGCCAGCTTCTCGCTGTACTCCAGGGCGGCCACCTCGTCGTGGATGGAGCAGGGCCCCACCACCACCAGGGTACGGGGGTCGTCACCGTGCAGCACCCGGCGAATGGCCTCCCGATGGCGGTCGATCTGCTGCGCCAGCACCGGGGGCACTGGCAGGTCGTGGCGAAGCTGCCGGGGCGTGGGCAGGATCATGGTGCGGTTCTCCTCGTCGGTTGGCTGTCCTGCCCGGGCGGGCGTCTCCAACGTTGCGTTACTCAGTGGCATGTTCATGGTCAGTGTTTCCCTGTCTCCAGAATCAAGAAAGCCCCGGCTGGGCTACCAGTCGGGGCTTTCTGAGTCCGGTGGCAGCCTGGGTTCCTGCCGGGCTGCCTTCCTCGTTGTTCGGTCGATGAAGATCTTACGGGCGGCCCGGGCTCTGGCTAAAGTAAAAGCCATAACCAAACCACCAAAAAAACACAGCAGCGACTGCAGCCATCGATTCGGGGACGGCTGAAGAAACATTCAATTGACAGGTCGCGTGTGTCGTCTTCATGCTCAACAATATATAACCCGGGTTCAAACCTTTGCAACCCGTTTGCGCAATTTCCCTGATATTGGCTGGATCCGATTCATGACCCCCGTTCGCTTTTGGCTCGCCCTGGTGCTGGCCCTGTCGCTCGGTTCTCCCCTGCTCGCCGCCACCGAAGCCCGCAGCTGGGAGCTTCAGCATCGCCCCGCCGAGGACGTGGCCGGCCAGCTGCGAGCGCTTTATCCCGGCGAACAGGCAGCCATCACCGCCCATGGCCAGCGGCTGGTGATTCGTGGCGACGCCGTCATTCTTGAAGAAATCGACCAGCTCATCGACACCATGGATGTGGCGCCGGCACAGCTGCGTGTCACCGTGCGCAGCGGCGGCACCGATCATGGCGTGCAGCGTGGTGGTGACGTATCCGTCCGGGACGGCAACGTGACCCTGCGCGCCGAGAGCCGCACCACCTCCACCCGTCGCCAGCGGGAGCAATCACTGATCATCCAGGATGGCCAGTCCGCCCACATCCACTCCGGTCAGGTCCGGGTGTTGCCGGTGGCAGTCCAGGGAGGCTTCAACCCAGCCGTACTCTACCAGCAGGTGCCCGTACGTAGCGGGTTTGTAGTCAGCCCCCGGGTGATTTCAGGGCAACAGGTGGAGCTGAACGTGATCGCCTTCGACAACATGCCGGTCACCGAACAGCCCGGCTACGAAACCGAAGCCGTGGTGACCACCCGTCGGGTCGCGACGGGCACCTGGGTGGAGCTGGGAAGCGCCAGTCGCACGTCCCGGAGCAGCGAACGCGGCATCGTCTATCAGGTCGGCGGCAACGGCCAGGCCAGCCAGCGCTTCCAGGTCCGTATCGATGTGTTGTGACCGATGACTCTCTAGCCTTGCTGACGCAATAGTACGTCCTTGGCCTCATTGAGTTTCGCCGCCAGGTAATCGGTACCGCCGCGATCGGGATGGAGTTTCTGGATCAGTCGCCGGTGGGCCGCTCTCACCTCGTCCGCCGTGCATCCCGGCGCCACGCCAAGAATGTCACAGGCCTCCCGGTAAGACATGGCCCCGGTTCCTGAGGCGCGATGCTGCTGGCGGCGCTGGTGCTGGTCCTGCCGCTGCTGGTGCTGGCGATGCTGGCCGCTACCCTGAGGTCCCTGGTGGCGACTGGCCGCCCAGCGGTCCAGCAGGGGCAGGAAACGCAACAGGGCCGGCAACTTCTTCAACAAGGGCAAGAGGGCGGCAATGCCCGCGGTGATCACGTGAATACGGCCGGTCATCACCAACACCAGCAGGACAATAACAAAGGCCGCCACCGCCAGCCTCCAGCCGGAACGCTTACGCTCCTCCGGTGTCAGCGTCCCCCACTGTTTGAGGACCAAAAAAAGGATGGCGGCCAGGGCCAGCCCGAGAATCCATTGCATGCGTCCACCTTTCGTCGCTAACTGCCGATAAACATAGCTATTATGGCGTATTAACACTGCGGGTAATTACCGTAAGTATTAACCCTGACAACCCGGTGACAACCTAGGCCAGGCTTGTATAGGATGCTATCGTTTCGGCTAAAATTACAGATTCTCAACTTTTTACAGTCTTCTTTATACAACACTTTGGTGGCGTCAATCCGGAACGGCCACCGTCAAGGAACTTGTGATCCAGGACCTGAATTATGCGCACAGCCTCCCGCTTTCTGATCGTACTGATATTCCTCGGCGTCGTGCTTGGCGGCATCTTTGGCTACAAATTTTACCAGTTTGGTCAGATGAAAGAGATGTTTGCCCAACCCCAGCCTCCGGCCATCGTGTCCGCCACCACCGCCCGTGAGGACGCCTGGACACCGGCCAAGAAGGCGGTTGGCAGCACGCTTGCCGTCAATGGCATCGCGGTGGCCAACGAGGTCCCCGGTGTGGTGGAAACCATTAATTTCGAATCCGGCGATTCGGTGAAGGCGGGGGATGTCCTGCTGCGGCTCAACGCCGCCATCGACGAGGCGGCGCTGCGCACCCGCCGGGCCGAGGCGCAGCTGGCGGAACAGGAGTTCAAGCGGGTCTCCGACCTGCTGCCCCGCCGGGCCGTGTCCCAGTCCCAGTATGACGAAGCCAAGGCCAACTTTGACGCCGCCAAGGCCCGCGTCAACGAAGCCGAAGCCACTCTGAGCAAGAAGGTGATCCGGGCCCCGTTCGACGGCACCCTGGGCCTGCGCATGGTGGATCAGGGCGAGTACCTGGCCACCGGCACGGCGATTGTCGAGATCAACATGCTGGACCCGATCTACGTCGACTACACCCTGTCGGAAAAAGACCTGCCACTGGTACAGACCGGCTACCAGGTTGAGGTAACCGTGGCCGCCATGCCCGACGAGGTTTTCTCCGGCGAAGTGAGCGCCATCAACACCTCGGTGAACCCGGAAACCCGCACGGTCCGGGTTCGCGCCACCATCGACAACGAAGCGGGCAAGTTGCGCCCCGGCATGTTCGCCACCATCCACACCCGTCAGCCGGAGGATACCGAGGTGATCACCGTGCCGCAGACGGCGATTTCCTATAACACTTACGGCGACTTTGTCTTTGTGATCGAGCCCGGCGAAGACGACCAGCTGGTGGTCAACCGCCGCACCGTCGAAACCGGCCAGGTCCGGGATGGCCGGGTGGCGGTAGTGAACGGCCTGGAAGCCGGCGAGCAGGTGGTCTCCAAAGGGCTGCTACGGCTGCGGGCCGGCCAGCATGTGGAGATCCAGGCCCCATCGGGGGAGCAGACCAACACGGAGGCCGCTGAGTGATGCGATTCACCGACATTTTTGTCCAGCGACCGGTGCTGGCCACGGTGGTCAGCCTGCTGATCCTGTTGCTTGGCACCCGGGCCGCCCTGGAGATGGAAATCCGCCAGTACCCCAAGTTGGAGAGCACCACGGTTACGGTGGCCACCGCCTACCCCGGGGCCAGCTCCGATCTGGTCAAGGGCTTCATCACCAACCCGTTGCAACAGGCCATTGCCGAGGCCAGCGGCATCGACTACCTGACCTCCACCAGCTCTCAGGGGGTGTCCACCATCCAGGCGCGGATGGAGCTCAACTACGACGCCAACGCGGCTCTGGCGGAAATCCAGGCCAAGGTGGCCAGTCAGCGCAACGTGCTGCCGGCGGCGGCCCAGGACCCGGTGATCACCTCCACCACCGGCGATTCCACTGCGCTGATGTACATCGCCTTCTACAGTTCGGACCTCAAGGTACCGCAGATCACCGATTACCTGGCGCGGGTGGTTCAGCCCAAGCTGCAGGCCCTGCCCGGTGTCGGCCAGGCGAGCCTGCTGGGGCGCAAGTTTGCCCTGCGGGTGTGGCTGGATCCGGACCGGCTGTCGGCGGTGGATATGACACCCCGGGAAGTGGTCGACGTCCTGCTGCGCAACAACTACCAGGCCGGTGTCGGCAACACCGAGGGCGAATACACCAAGATCACCCTCACCAGTGACACCGACGTGGCCGATCCCGACCAGTTCCGGGATCTGGTGATCCGGGAGTCCGAGGGCACCCTGATCCGCCTGCGGGACATCGCCCGGGTGGAGCTGGGCTCGGAGTCCTACGACGAGCTGGCGCTGTACAAGGGCCAGCCGGCCACCTACGTGGCCATCGAGCTGTCCCCGGGCGCCAACCCGCTCACGGTGGCGGGGCTGGTGAAGGCTGAACTGCCGGATATCGAGCGCCAGCTGCCCTCGGGTCTGGAGGTACGCCTGGCCTACGATGCCTCCGACTTCATCGACGACTCCATCGACGAGGTGATCCAGACCCTGATCGAGGCCCTGTTGATCGTCTTGGTGGTGGTGTTCCTCACCCTGGGGTCCCTGCGGGCGGCCATCGTGCCCTCGGTGGCGGTGCCGCTGTCACTGGTCGGCGGCGTGTTCCTGATGCTGCTGATGGGCTTCTCGCTGAACCTGCTCACCCTGCTGTCGATGGTGCTGGCCATCGGCCTGGTGGTGGACGACGCCATCATCATGGTGGAGAACGTCCACCGCCACATCGAGGCCGGCGAGACCCGCTTCAACGCCGCCCTCAACGGTGCGCGGGAAATGGCCGTGCCCATCATCGCCATGACCACCACCCTGGTGGCGGTGTACGCCCCCATCGGTTTCATGGGGGGGCTGGTGGGTTCCCTGTTCACCGAGTTCGCCTTCACCCTGGCCGGCACCGTGGTGGTGTCCGGCATCGTCGCGTTGACCCTGTCACCGATGATGTCCGGCAAGGTGCTCAAGCCCCACGGCAATCCCGGCAGGTTCGAGGTACAGGTGGAACGGGTCTTCACCGGCCTGGCCAACGGCTACAAACGGGCCCTGTCATCCGCGATGGAGACCATCTCGGTGGTGCTGTTCTTTGCCGTGGTGGTGCTGGTGTCCATCTACTTCATGTTCATGATGAGCCAGTCCGAACTGGCGCCCACCGAGGACCAGGGCATCCTGTTCTACCAGGGCCTGGGCCCACAGACCGCCAACCTGGACTACCTGCAGGAGCACGGCGACGAGGTGCAGCGGCGAATGGCCACCGTGCCCGGCTACGAGGAGGACTTCATGATCCTCGGCCTGACCAGCCCCAATGCCGTGTTCGGCGGGTTCAAGATGGCGCCCTGGAGCGAGCGGGAGATCAGTCAGTTCGAGGCCCAGCCGATGCTGCAGCAGGAGCTGCGCAAGGTCACCGGTCTGCAGACCGCGGTCTTCCCCGTGCCCTCCCTGCCCGGCTCCGACGGCCTGCCGTTCCAGTTCGTGATCACCACCGGCGACGACTACGACCGACTGGACGATGTCGCCAACGAGATGCTCGGCCGGGCCATGGCCAGTGGCAACTTCATGTTCTTGCAGAAATCCATCAACTTCGACCGTCCGGTCACCCGCATCCATGTGGACCGGGACCGGGTGGCGGACCTGGGGCTGTCCATGCAGGACGTGGGTCAGGCATTGTCCAGCATGCTCGGCGGCGGCTACATCAACTGGTTCAGCATGGATGAGCGCTCTTACCAGGTGGTGCCCCAGGTGGAGCGAGAGTTCCGGGCCAGCGCCGACGCCCTGGACTCCTACTACATCCGCGCCGACAACGGTGAGCTGGTGCCCCTGGGCGGCGTGGTCAGCTTCAGCCACGACGTGGAGCCGTCCCAGCGCACCCAGTTCAACCAGCTCAACTCGCTGACCCTCCAGGGCGTGGTGATGCCCGGCGTAACGGCCGGTGACGCCATGGCGTTCATGGAGGATCTGGCCGACGAGCTGCTACCGGCCGGCTTCAGCTTCGACTACACCGGCGAGAGCCGGCAGCTGGCCACCGAGGGCAGCGCCCTGACGGTGACCCTGTTCCTGTCGCTGCTGGTGATCTACCTGGTTCTGGCGGCGCAGTTCGAGAGCTGGCGGGACCCGCTGATCATCCTGGTGTCGGTGCCCATGTCCATTGCCGGCGCCATGGCGTTCATCGTGCTGGGCTTCACCACGGTCAACATCTACACCCAGGTGGGGCTGATCACCCTGATCGGGGTGGTGGCGAAGAACGGCATCCTGATCGTGGAGTTCGCCAACCAGCTGCAGCAGGAGCGCGCCCTGAACAAGCGCCAGGCGGTGATCGAGGCGGCGGCCATCCGGTTGCGGCCGATCATCATGACCTCGCTGGCGCTGATCGTGGCCATGGTGCCGCTGCTCATTGCCTCCAGCGCGGGCGCCCAGAGCCGCTTCGCCATCGGCCTGACCATCAGCACCGGGCTCGGCATCGGCACCTTCTTCACCCTGTTCGTGTTGCCGGCGGTGTACATCCTGCTGGCCCGGGAGCACCACGACGTGGCCCCGGCAAGGCTGCATCAGCCGGAAGCGCAGGCATAATCCACGGCAACCTCACGGGGACAGGCTTCTGCCTGTCCCCTGTTCCTATTCACTGATCGCCGTTCGCATTCCCCCGCCGGTTCGGTGTAGGCTTTCAGCACTTTCCCTCAACCGCAGCGAGACCCTGACGTGACCCTCGGCACCCTGTTCTGGCTTTTCCTGATCGGCTTTGCCGTCTGGTACTGGTGGCGGGCCAAGGCCATCAAGGATTCGGTGCTGGCCGCGGCCAAGCGCTACTGCCAGCAGATGGACGTGATGTTGCTGGACGACGCCGTCTACCTGCGGGGCCTTTGGTTCAAGCGGGACCGCCAGGGCCGGCTGCGGGTCTGGCGCCGGTTCCTGTTCGACTTCACCGCCACCGGCGAGGAGCGTTACGTGGGCCGGGTGATCATGCTGGGCCAGCGCATCGAGCATATGGAGCTGGAGCCCCACCGGTTCGACCGTACCCCTTGACCCGCGCCCTACCCGGCACTGCCCGGGCACCCAAGCCATTGATCCTGAAACACTCTGTTACAACGCTGTCATCGTATTGTCATAAAACTGTCGCATTCTGGCCGCGCATCCAAGGAGCCTCCGAATGCCGGAGGCAACCCAGGCCTTCATCCGAGGCTCCTTACATCCCGCTGGTCATAATGAGGCTTTACCATGTTGTCTGCTGTCCGCCGTATTCGGGCACTGTGTCTGCTCGCCGTTGCCCTGCCCGCCCTGAGCCACGCCAATGACATCGAGATCCACGGCTCCAATACCGTAGGCGCCACCCTGGCTCCCATGTTGATGAGCGGGTTCCTCAGCCAGCGCTTTGGCGGTGAGGTAACCAGCCGCCCGGGCCAATCGGAGAACGAACACCTGCTGAGCGTCAGCCAGGGCAGTAAACCCGTCTCGGCCCGCATTGCCGCCCACGGTTCCAGCACCGGCTTTCGCGCCTTGAACGACGGCATTGCCGACCTCTGGGCCTCCTCACGGCCGGCCAAGGCGACGGAGATCGAGGCCCTGCGGGCCCAGTCTGACCTCACCACGGCCGACAACGAACATGTGATCGCCATCGATGGCCTCGCCATCCTCGTTCATCCCTCCAATCCCCTGGAACGCATCAGCATCGACACCCTCGGTAAAATCTTCGCCGGCGAGATCGACAACTGGGCGGCCGTGGGTGGCGCCGATCGCCCCATCCGGCTGTATGCCCGGGACAACCAGTCCGGCACCTGGGACACCTTCAAGACCCTGGTACTGGGCGACACCTACCACCTGGACGCCTCGGCCTTTCGCTACGAGTCCAACGACCAGCTGTCCGACGATGTCAGCCGTGATCCGTCGGCCATCGGCTTCAGCGGCCTGGCGTCGGTGCGCAGCAGCAAGCTGCTGGCGGTATCCGATGGCGATGCGCCCGCCCTCAAGCCCACCCAGTTGACCGTGGCCAGCGAGGACTATCCGTTGTCCCGGCGCCTGTTCCTGTACAGCCGCGACGACGATCCCAAGCTGGTGAACGAATTCCTCGAGTTCGCCCAGGGCCAGGCCGGCCAGGATCTGGTTGCCCAATCCGGCTTCATCTCCCAGAACCCCATCGCGCTGGAGGTGGCGCACGACGCCTCGGTGCCGGAGACCTTCCGCACCCTCACCGGCAGTTACCGTCGCCTGTCGGTCAACTTCCGCTTTGCCGAGGGCCGTACCCGGCTCGACAACAAGGCCCACCGGGACCTGGTGCGCATCCAGGACTACCTGGAACGGGAGAACAAAGACGCCGCCGATCTGATGCTGATCGGCTTCGCCGACCAGCAGAGCAACGAACTGCGGGCGCAGATGATCTCGGAACTGCGGGCCCTGTCGGTCAGCCGCGCATTGCGGGAACTGGGTCTACCGGTCAGCGCCCACACCGGTTATGGCCACTACATGCCGGTGGGCAGCGCCGGGGGTGAAAGCGGTGCCCGGCGCAATGGCCGAGTGGAAGTCTGGGTCCGCCGCTGATCCCTCGGCAATCCCCTATTCGGCCGAACTAACCCCTGTGGCGGCGGTTTCCTATACTGCCAGTGAAGACCTCCATTTCACTGCAGACCGGGACCATGGACATCAACAACACCGACCGCCATTACGCCATCAACCTGAACGTGCGTGGCATCCAGCCGTCCGCCACCCTTCGCATCAACGAACTGAGCAACCAGCTGCGCCAGGAAGGCCGGGACATCATCAAGCTCGGCCTGGGCCAGTCCCCGTTCCCAGTGCCCGACCGGGTGGTGCAGGCGCTGCAGGAGCATGCCCACGAGAAGGACTACCTGCCGGTGAAGGGCCTCAAGGCCCTGCGGGAATCCATTGCCGGCTACATCAACCGGGGCGAGCGCATGCGCTGTACCTGGGAGGACGTACTGATCGGCCCGGGCTCCAAGGAGCTGCTGTTCATCCTGCAGCTGGCCTACTACGGCGACCTGTTGATCCCCCGCCCGAGCTGGGTGTCCTACGCGCCCCAGGCCCGGATCATCGGCCGCTCGGTGTACTGGCTACCCACCCACGCCGAGAACAACTGGCAGCTCACCGCCGAGGAGCTGGACATCATCTGCCGGGACGACCCGTCGCGCCCGCGGATCCTGATCCTCAACTACCCGTCCAACCCCACCGGCTGCACCTACACCGACGACCAGTTGCTGGCCATCGCCAACGTGGCGCGCAAGTACAAGCTGATCCTGCTGTCGGATGAGATCTATGGGGAAACCCACTTCGAGGGCAAGCACAAGTCCATCGCCCGTTACTACCCGGAAGGCACCATCATCAGCACCGGGCTGAGCAAGTGGGCCGGCGCCGGTGGCTGGCGGCTGGGCACCTTCATCTTCCCGGCGGAGCTGCGGCCCCTGCAGGACGCCATGGCGATCATCGCCAGCGAGACCTACACCGCCACCAGCGCGCCGATCCAGCACGCCGCCATCGCCGCCTTCAATGGCGGTGACGACATCGACGAATACCTCAAGCAGTCGCGCCGGGTGCTCAAGGTGCTGGGGGAATACCTGCACCGCCGCCTCACCGCCATGGGCGCCATCGTGCAGAAACCGGAAGGGGCCTTTTACCTGTTCCCCAACTTCGACAACTTCCGCGATGCCCTCGCCCGCCACGACATCAAGACCAGCCAAGCCCTGTGTCAGGCGTTATTGGAAAAAACCGGCGTGGCCATCCTGCCCGCCAGCGACTTCGGCTTCGTGCCGGACCACCTGGGGGCGCGCCTGGCGTTCGTCGACTTCGACGGCGCCGGCGCCCTGAAACTGGCCGGGGGGGACTACGCCGAGCAGCCACTGGACGACGCCTTCGTGCAGCAGGCCTGCCCAAGGTTGGTAGCGGCGATGGATAAGATGGAGGGGTGGTTGGGGCAGTTGTGATAACCCGCTTGCAGAACGCCACTGGACAGTGGTTCCATTGGCCGTCCAGATCACACCATCCAGCAGGGGGAACCACCGTGTCTCTGACCGACATCACCGATTTTGCCGAGCAACTCGCCCGGGACGCCGGCGAGCTGATCCGCCGGGAGCGGGAGGAGAACACCCTCCGGACCGACTACAAGCAGCAGACCGAACTGGTCACCCACGCCGACCTGATGGCGGACCGGTTCATCACCGACGCCATCCGTCAACGCTTTCCCGAGCATCGCATCCTGTCGGAAGAGTCCATGCCCGACCTTAGTCAGGCCGAGGAGCTGGAGACACCGCTGTGGATTGTCGACCCCATCGACGGCACGGTGAACTATGCCTACGGGCACCCCCAGGTCGCCGTGTCCATCGCCTTTGCCGAGAAGGGGCAGGTTCAGGCCGGGGTGGTGCACGCGCCGTTTTCCGGTGAAACCTTCCGCGCCACCAAGGGCGAAGGGGCCACCCTCAACGGCGTGCCCATCCAGCACAGTGGCTGCAAAGTGCCACGGGAAGCCCTGTTCGCCACCGGCTTTCCCTACACCAAAGACGAACTGGAACCGCTGGTCCGTCGGCTGGATGCGATGATCCGCCACTGCCGGGATCTGCGGCGGATCGGCTCGGCGGCGTTGGATATCTGTTGGGTGGCCTGCGGCCGGCTGGATATCTACTACGAGACGGTGAGCCCGTGGGATTTCGCGGCGGCAAGACTGATTGCGCAGGAAGCCGGCGCCCGGGCCGGGCATTTCAGCGAGGTGCCGGCGGGTTATCCGGAAGACCTGTGGGGCCAGGACATCCTGATCACCGCCCCGGCCCTGTTCGAGCCGGTGCGGGAACTGCTGCAGCGGGCCAGTGCCCGGGTGGACTGATCCAGAGCGAACGCGCTAGAGGAAGGTGCCGTCCAGGGGCGAGGAGGCACTGGCGTAGAGCTTCTTCGGCATGCGGCCGGCCAGGTAGGCCTCGCGACCGGAGTCGATGGCCAGGCGCATGGCATTGGCCATCCGCACCGGGTCCTTGGCCTGGGCAATGGCGGTGTTCATCAGCACCCCATCACAGCCCAGTTCCATCGCCAGGGTGGCGTCGGACGCGGTGCCCACGCCGGCGTCCACCAGCACCGGCACCTCGGCGTTATCCACAATCAGGCGGATGTTGTAGCGGTTCTGGATGCCCAGGCCGGAGCCTATGGGCGCCCCCAGTGGCATGATGGCGATGCAGCCCATTTCTTCCAGCCGCTTCGCCAGCAGCGGATCGTCGGAGCAGTACACCATGATCTGGAAGCCGTCCCGGATCAGCTCTTCGGCGGCCACCAGGGTTTCGGTCATGTTCGGGTACAGGGTCTTCTCCTCCCCCAGCACCTCCAGCTTCACCAGGTTGTGGCCATCCAGCAGTTCCCGCGCCAGTTTGCAGGTCCGCACCGCGTCCTTGGCGGTGTAACAGCCGGCGGTGTTGGGCAGGATGGTGTAACGCTGCGGCGAGATCACGTCCAGCAGGTTGGGCTCGTCCGGGTTCTGGCCGAGGTTGGTGCGGCGCACCGCCACGGTGACAATCTCCGCACCGCTGGCGTCGATGGCCCGGCCGGTTTCATCCAGGTCCCGGTACTTGCCGGTACCCACCAGCAGCCGGGAGTGGTAGCTGCGGCCGGCGAGCACCAGCGGTTTGTCTTCAGGCAAGGCTTGGTTGGTCATGGAACACCCGATTGAATCATGGAATAGGGGGACGCGGCTGGGCGCCCAACAGGCACACGGCGGATGCAGGTAGGTTAACCGCCGCCAATGGCGTGCACCACCTCCACCCGGTCCCCGGCGTTAAGCCGGTAGTCACCGTGCTGGCTGCGGGGCACTATCTCTTCGTTGACTTCCACCGCCAGGCGCTTGCCGGTCAACGACATCCGCTCCAGCAGGGTGGCGATGGTGGCCGGCTCGGCCACCTCGAAGGTGTCGCCATTTACGAGTATATTCATCACTTTGACACTCTACTGCTTAGCGCCGGAGCCCGGCGACAATCACCAGGGTCCAGCCGATCATAAAACACAGTCCCCCGAGCGGGGTAACCGGTCCCAGCCAGCGCATCCCGGTGAGGACCAGCAGGTACAGACTACCACTGAACATCACAATGCCGGCCAGGAAAAAACCGGCCGCCACCAGCAGCCAGCGCCGCGGGCACCCAAAGCCTACCAGCATTGCCACCAGGATTAATGCTAGCGAATGGTATACCTGATAGGTAACGGCCGTCTGGAAGACTTCAAGCCCCCGCTCGCTCACCAGGGGGCGCAGGCCATGGGCGCCGAAGGCGCCAGCCACCACCGCCAGCAGTGCCAGGGACGCCCCAGCCACCAGCGGGAGCCGCAGCAGCTCAGGACGCTCAGCAGGCACAGTGGATCTTCTCCCCGCTGTCCAGGTTCATGATGGTCAATGCGCCGCCCCAGACACAGCCGGTGTCCAGACCAATGAACTGCTCACTGCCGGTGCGGCCTTCCAGCGCGGCCCAGTGCCCGAAGATCACCTTGACCCCGTCGGTACGGGGAAAGCGGAACCAGGGCTCGTAGCCGTCGGGGGCCGCGTCGACGGATTCCTTGGAGGCCAGTTCCAGGGTACCGTCCTCGGTGATGAAGCGCATGCGGGTGAAATAGTTGGTGATGGCGCGCCAGCGATCGATGCCCCGCAGGTCGTCCAGCCAGCGGGCCGGCAGGTTGCCGTACATGTGGGTGAAGTACTCCCGCGCCTCGGGGCCGCGAATCACCGTCTCCACCTCACGTCCCAAGGCCAGCGCCTGATCGACACTCCAGATATGGGGCAGGCCGGCGTGGGCCATGAACAGGTCCCGCGTGGCGTCGTACAGGCACAGACGTTGTTGACGCAGCCAGTCCACCAGGCGGTCGTGATCGGGGGCCTCCAGGATGTCATGCAGGGTATCTTTCTTGCGGGTCTGGTGCCCGCCCAGTGCCACCGCCAGCAGGTGCAGATCGTGATTGCCCAGCACCACGGTGGTGGCGGAGCCGAGGCTCTCCAGGAAGCGCAGGGTTTCCAGCGACGACGGCCCGCGGTTGATCAGGTCCCCGGCCACCCACAGGTTGTCCCGGGACGGCGAGAACGCCACCTTGTCCAGCACCGAGCGCAGGCGGTCGTAGCAGCCCTGAATGTCTCCGATGGCGTAGTCCGTCATGAGCGGTCGCTCCCCTCCTCCTCCTCGTCTACCATAGCGCCGGCATCGGCCTCGCCCGTCAACACCGCATCGGCAATGGTCACATACTGGGCCAGGGTCAGGTTCTCCGGCCGCAGGCCGTCATCAATACCCAGCGCCTGCAACTGGGACGCAGTGATAACCCCGGCCAGGGCCTTGCGAAGGGTCTTGCGGCGGGCGTTGAAGGCGGTACGGACCACCCGCTGCAGGGTGGCCAGATCCCGCGCCGGGTGCGGCAGGGTCTGATGGGGCACCAGGCGGACGATGGCGGAGTCCACCTTGGGCGCCGGCCGGAAGGCACCGGGGCCCACCTCGAACAGCGGCTGCACCTTGCAGAAATACTGCGCCATGATGCCCAGGCGACCGTAGTGGTTGTCCCCGGAGACCGCCGCCAGCCGCTGCACCACTTCTTTCTGCAGCATGAAGTGCATGTCCTCCACCACCCCGGCCTGGCCCAGCAGGTGGAAGATCAGCGGCGTGGAGATGTTGTACGGCAGGTTGCCGACGATGCGCAGCGCCTTGGGCTCGCCGCTCGCCGGCGCCTGGACCAGCTGACCGAAGTCGAACTTCAGGGCATCGGCTTCGTGGATGCGGAAGTTCGGGTAATTGAAAAACTTGGTCCGTAACACCGGGATCAGGTCACGGTCCAGTTCCACCACCTGGAGGTTCGGGTTCACCGCCAGGATCTCCTCGGTCAACGCACCGAGGCCCGGGCCGATCTCCACCATGACGTCGTCTGGCCGGGGATTGATGGCGCGGACGATGCGCTCGATCACCCCCGGGTCGTGCAGGAAGTTCTGACCAAAACGTTTGCGGGCCTGATGCCCGGCCTTGCGACTCATCGGGATTCTCCAGACTGGTGGGCACGCTGACCATGCGCCATACGCTCCGCCACGGCGATGGCAGTAAACAGGCTGCCACCATCGGCGCGGCCGGTGCCGGCCAGATCCAGGGCGGTGCCGTGATCGACCGAGGTCCGCACGATGGGCAGGCCGAGGGTGATATTCACCGCCCGCCCAAAGCCCTGGTACTTGAGCACCGGCAGGCCCTGGTCGTGGTACATGGCCAGCACGGCGTCGGCATCCTGCAGCCAATGGGGGGTAAACAGGGTATCGGCGGGCAACGGGCCGGTCAGTTGCAGGCCATCCTTCCGCAATGCCGCCAGGGTAGGCTCGATGACCTCCAGTTCCTCCCGCCCCAGGTGGCCACCCTCGCCGGCGTGGGGATTGAGCCCGGCCACCAGGATCCGCGGCCGCTCGAGGCCGAAGAAGGTCCGCAGGTCCTGGTCCAGGATGCGGGTCACCTGGGTCAGCCGCTCCGGTGTGATGGCGGCGGCCACGTCCTTCAGCGGCAGGTGCGTGGTCACCAGGGCGACCCGCAATTCTTCGGTGGCCAGCATCATCACCACCCGCTCGACCCCGCACATCTCCTGCAGGAACTCGGTGTGACCGCTGAAGGCGATACCGGCATCGTTGATCACGCCCTTGTGCACCGGCGCCGTCACCATGCCGTCGAAACGACCGTTGAGGCAGCCCTGGCAGGCCTCGGTCAGGGTGGTGAGCACATAGCGGCTGTTGCCGGTATCCAGCACCCCTGGCCGGGGGCTGGCCAATCCGGGTACATGGAACACCGACAGCTGGCCAGGGGTGGTCACCGCCTCGTCCCCCGGTTGCCACGGCACCAGGGTGACCGCCAGCCCCAGCACCCGTGCCCGAGCCTCCAGCAGGTCCCGGCTGGCGATGGCCACCAGCCCGACGCGGCGTTCCTCCCCGGCCAGTTGCAGGCACAAGTCAGGACCGATGCCGGCCGGCTCGCCGGCGGTGAGGGCAAGGGTGACAGGCCGAACCATCAGGCGTTATCACCTTCATTGGCGTCGGTCTTCACTTCCACGAACGCCTCGTCGCGGATCTCCCGCAACCAGGCCTGCAGCTCCACATCGAACTTGCGGCGGTAGATCGCCTGCCGGGCCTCGCTCTCCTTGACCTGGTCGCTGATGTCCTTCTGCCGGCGCTCCTGGACCTGCAGGATGTGCCAACCAAACTGGGAGCGGAACGGCCCCTTGAGCTCGTCGATGTCCGCCTCCAGCATGGCCTGCTCGAACGCCGGCACCATTTGCCCTCGGCTGACCCAACCCAGGTTGCCGCCATCGGACCCGGACACCGGATCGTCGGAGTGCTCCCTGGCCAGCTCGGCGAAGTCGGCCCCCGCCTGCAACTGCCGGTAGAGGTCGCGGATACGACGTTCCGCCTGGATGTCGGTCACCGTCTCCGTCGGCCGCACCAGAATGTGCCGAACCCGGTGCTGCTGGATCAGTTGCTCGCCGTCTCCGCCCCGTTTGGCGAGCACGGTAATCAGGTGAAAGCCACTGCCACTTTGCAGCACCTCGGAAGGCTGGTTCAGCGCCAGTTTCGGCACCACGTTCTCCACCAGGGAGGGCAGCTGACTCTCCGGACGCCAGCCCATAACCCCGCCCTCCAGGGCGTTGCTGGCGTCGGACTCGGCCACCGCAGCAGCCCGGAAGTCCCGCCCGTTACGGATTTCGCTCAGCAGCCGCTCCGCCTTGGCCCGGGCCCTTGCCACCGCTTCGGTGTCGCTGAAGTCGTCCACCGCCACCAGGATGTGCGCCAGCTGATACTCGGTGCCGCTGTCGGGCCGGCTGGCCTGGGCGGCGAGGTAGTTGGCCACTTCCCGGTCGGTCACCCGCACCCGGTTGCCGACACTGCGCTGCTGTACCCGGCTGATCAGCATTTCCTCGCGAATCTGGTCGCGGGCCTGGGCGTAAGTCAGTCCCTCGGCAGTCAGCTGTTGCTCGAACTGTTCCAGGGTCAGGTTGTTGCGGCGGGCGATGGAGCGCAGGGTCTCGTTCAGCTCGTTGTCGCTGATGCGCATCCCCATCTGCTCGGCCCGCTGCAGTTGGATGGCGTCGGTAATCAACTGGTCCAGTACCCGCTCCTCCAACAACGACCGGGGCGGCAGGCCGGTGCCCTGGGCGGTGAGCCGGGACACCACGGTCTGCACCCGGGTGTCGAGCTCGGACTGGAGGATAACGTTGTCCTCCACAATGGCGATCACCCGGTCCAGGGGCTGACGCTCGGCCTGGGCCAGAGCGGCCAGGAACCACGCCATCATCAACACCACTGCTTGTGCACCTCTGCGCCAATCGGCCTTCATATCCACCTCTGTCTGCGTTATCGGCAACGACAATAGAAAGTAAGTCAGTATTGGTCCCCGAACCGACGGCGTTCGCGTTCGTCAAAGCCGTAGATGGCCTCGGAGATCTTGCTGGAGGAGCCGCTGGTGCCCCCCAGCCCCTTGAGCTGGACCTGGAACAACACCCGGTTTTCCAGTTGCTCGTCGTCGGTCAGGTAATTCTGGTGTACCAACTGCACACTCCAGCAGCAGCTGTTGTATTCCAGCCCCGCCAGGGAGCCGACGGTGCGATCCAGCTGGCTATCGTACACCCAGCGCCCGATCACACTCACCTGATCTGTGACCGGAAACACCCCCGCTATATCCGACTGTTCAAACGAGTCGCGACTGTAAGTGTGGCCCAGACTGGCCAGGTAGCGGTAATCCTCCGAATGGAACACCAGCTGGCTGCGGCTCTCTTCGGTCTCCCGGGCCCGCGGGTCCCACAACAGGGAATAGCGCAGATCCAGGGAATCGAGGGGACGCAGCACCGCCTCGCCGGCCAGCGGGGAGTCGCTGCGGTCGTCCGCGCCCAGGCCGTTGAGGGTGACCTCGCGGTCGTCGTAATAGTACACCTGCCCCAGGCTGAACCGGGCCCGCTCGGTGCCGGTGGCCAGGTCATTGAAGCGGCTGGTCAGTGCCAGGGTCAACTGGTTGGTATCCCCCACCCGGTCGCCGCCGCTGAACCGGTTGCGGCGGAACAGTTCGTCGAAGCTGAAGGAGCGCAGGGCGGTATCGAAATCGGGAAGGTCGTCCTGGCCCCCCTCGGCCTTCGCCCAGGCGTAGTAGAGCCGGGGCTCCAGGGTCTGGTTGTAGTCATCGCCAAACAGCGCCAGACGTCGATCGAAGTACAGCCCCGAATCCCATTCCACTACCGGCACGGTGCGGTCGATCCGGCTGTCGCCCAGTTCGTAGTCCTCCAGCTGGTAGTAGGTATGGTCCAGGGTCAGTGACGGCCGGGCATAGCCCCACAGGGCCTGCATCGGCACCGCCACCTCCGGTAACAGCCGCAACCGCTGGCCGTTGCTGCGGTCCAGGCCGGTCAGCTCGGCGTTGTCCCGGTAGAAATAGGTGTACTGGCCTTCCAGCGAGGTTTCCAGCCAGCCCAGGTTGGCCTGACCGCCATAAAGCACGTCCGGCAGCTGGGCATAGGGTTTGTTGGCTTCGCTGATCCGGTCGGCGATGGTCTGGTAGCCATTCAGGTAGGCCTCCAGGTACTGCTGGCTGCCACTGTAACGGACCCCGCCCCGCCGCTGCAGGTGCGTGGCCTGACTGATGTCGAGCGAGCGGTTGAGGTCGCTGAGGTAGTCGTTGTCCGACACCACCGAGTAGTCGCCATACCCGCTCCAGTCATCGCTGAACCGGGCCCGGGTGGTGAAATCCACCCCCCAGCGCTGACCATTGTCGTCGGGATGCTCGCCCTTGAACTCGGAGTCGCTGTCGATGTAGCCCAACTGCAGCACCGACTCCCCGAAACCGCTGAGGTAGCGCCCCTCCACTTCCGACAGCAGCCCCCGGCCATGGATGTACTGGGGGGTCAGGGTGGCATCGTAGTGCGGTGCCAGGTTGAGGTAATAGGGCACCGCCAGGAACACACCGGTACCGGTATTGGAGGTGCCAAACGCCGGATACAGGAAGCCGGTCTTGCGGCGGTCATCGATGGGAAAACTGGCGTAGGGCCAGTAGAAAACCGGCACGTCCTTGACTTCCAGTCGCAGGTGGCGGGCGGTGCCGAAGCCTTCCGCCTGGTCCAGCAGGATCTCCGAGGCCACGATGGACCAGTCATTGCGATTGGGGGCGCAGGTAGTCAGCGAGCCTTGCCGGATCAGCACCTGCTGGTCGGCCACCCGTGCCAGGGTGCGGGCGGAGCCGCGCATTTCCGACTCGTGCAGCAGAAAGGTCGCGGTGTTCAGCTCGAACTGCCCGGATACGGTGTCGTACTGGGCTTCGTCACCGGTCAGCAGGAAACCGGTGCCGCGGCTCACCAGCGCCCCCCCCAGGTTGACGGTGCCGGTGCGCTGGTCGTAGCGGGCCTCGTCCCCGGTCATGGAGAACGCGCCCTGGCGCAGGCGGACATCCCCTTCCAGATAAAGCTCCCGATCGATTTCGTAGCGGGCGTTCAGGCCGCTGGCATGGATGGGCAGATCCCCGGTCGTTCCCTGCCCGAGCGCAGGCACCGAGCCGCCCTCGCCGGCGACGGAGGGCAGATAGCCCCCCTCACAGAACACCGGCAAGCGGTCGCGGACTTCCGGCGGCAAGTCGGCGCGCGGCCGCCAATCCAGCTCGGCGGCACTGGGCGACTGGGCCAGGGCCGGCGCACTGGCCAGCAGACACCCCAGGGCGAACGTGACAGACGGCAGCGAATAACGGCGGTAGGCACGGCTGGGCGTTCGCGAATGGGTGGGGGGAACGGGCACGGTGGCGGTAATCCTGTCCTGGTCACTGGGGTTTCGAGCTGGTGCAATTCACCCTTGCACGGTCTCGTCGCGGAGCCTGCTGGTTTGGCCCGACTTAGGTAGCCGCCTAGTTTACACGGCCCATTCCGCCTTGTTAACGGAAACCGTTTTACCCCCGCCACCGGCTTCTGCTAACTTTCCTGTTTGTTTACCCCCAATCCACAACGACAGAACGCCCCCGCATGGATACCCGTTTGCAACAGCTGACCGACTGGGTCAGGCAGTTTCCGGGCCTGGCGCAGGCCCAACCGGTGCCGGTTTCCGGCGATGCCAGTTTCCGCCGCTACTTCCGGGTCACCAACGCCGACACGACCTATATTGTCATGGACGCGCCGCCCTCCCATGAAGACTGCGTTCCCTTTGTCGCCCTGGCCCGGCACTGGCACCGGCATGGGGTCGCGGTGCCGGCACTGGTCCAGCAGGATTTGGAGCAGGGCTTCCTGTTGCTGGAGGATTTCGGCGATCAGCTGCTGCTCGGCCAACTGACCGAAGACACGGCCGAGGATCTCTATGGCGGGGCACTGACCGAACTGCTGCGCATCCAGCAACTGACCGACGCCCCCGATTACCCCCTGCCCCCTTACGACGCCGCCCTGCTGGACCGTGAGATGCAGCTGTTCCCGGATTGGCTGTTGAGCCAACAGCTCGGCCTGGAACTGGGCAACAACGAACGCGCCCTGCTGGACACCGTGTTCGCCTATTTGCGGGAAAGCGCGCTGGCCCAGCCGGAAGTGGTGGTGCACCGGGATTACCACTCCCGCAACCTGCTGGCGCGTCCCGGCACCAACCTGCCGGGGGTGATCGACTTCCAGGACGCGGTGCGGGGCCCGGTGACCTACGACCTGGTATCCCTGCTCAAGGACTGCTACATCCGCTGGCCGGAAGCCCGGATCGGCCGCTGGGTCGAGCAATACCGGCTGCAGAGCCTGGACGCCGGCCGCCATCACGCCGATGCCGACACCTTTCGCCAGTGGTTTGAGCTGATGGGGATGCAGCGCCACCTGAAGGCGGCCGGCATCTTCGCCCGCCTGTCCATCCGCGATGGCAAGACCGGTTTTCTGGGGGATATCCCGCGCACAGTGCAATACCTGGTGGATGCCAGTGCCCGCCAGGGCGCGCTGCGGCATTTCCATGACTGGCTGGTGGAGGTGGTGATGCCGGCCATTGAGACGCGGCTGGTCCCTGAACTGCAGCAGGAGAGCCCGGCGCCGTGAAAGCCATGATTCTCGCCGCCGGCAAAGGCGAGCGCATGCGCCCCCTGACCCTGACCACCCCCAAGCCCCTGCTGCCGGCCGGCGGCCAGCCACTGATTGGCTACCACCTGCACCGGCTGCGCCGCTGCGGCTTCCACGAGGTGGTCATCAACCATGCCTGGCTGGGCACCCAGATCGAACAGGCCCTCGGTGACGGCCGCGATTACGGGCTGCACATCGAGTACTCCCGCGAGGCGGAACCGCTGGAAACCGCGGGCGGCATACGCCAGGCCCTGCCGCTGCTGACCACCGCCGGCGAGGACTGGTTTCTGGTCATCAACGGCGACATCTGGTGCGATTTCGACCTCCGCCAGCTGACAATACCGGATCAGCCCGACCTGCAGGCGGTACTGGTGCTGACCGACAATCCGCCCCACCACCCCGCCGGGGACTTCCACCTGGACCAAGCGCACCGGGTCCACGCCGACGGGCCGCAGAAGCTGACCTTCGCCGGCATCAGCCTGCTGCACCGCTCGCTGTTTGACAGACTCGAGCCCGGACACCATGCCCTGGCCCCTCTCCTTCGCCAAGCCATGGCCCAGCATCGGGTCAGCGGGGTACACCACACCGGTCAGTGGTATGATATCGGCACCCCGGAGCGACTGGCCGAACTGGACCGTCGACTGGGACAGGGAGAGGAGCACCACCGATGACCACGGCTACCCGCCAGCCGGTTTTGCCGCCCCGGGTCGAGGCGGCCTTCAGCCAGGTATTGAACGACCTTGCCCGGCACCAGCACCGGGCCAGCGCCCTGCTCGCCGAATCCGGGCTGCCCGGCTGGTGCCGCCGCAGCCTGTTCTTTTTCCTGGGCTACGTGGCCAAGTCCAATGGCCGGGTGACCGAGCAGGACATCGGCTTCGCCGAAGACCTGATCAAGGCCCTGAAGCTCTCCCCCCGCCAACGCCGGCGCGCCATCCAGCAGTTCCAGAACGGCAAGCAGCAGCGCACCCTGCCCGCCCTGAAGGCGCTGGGGTTACGCATGAGCCATCGCTGGCGCCCGCTGCCGGCGCTGCGGGTAGCACTCTGCCTGTGCCACGCCGCCCAACTCCATGGCCGGCCCAACAAGACCCGTCGCTACCGATGCGAGGACGCGGTGGATTACATCGGCCTGGACATCCTGGTGGTGGAGGAAGTGCTGGAAAGTTACGCCAGCAAGGTGTGGGTCAACCAGCCAGAACACCAGTCGCCGCCCAAGTCCTACGAAGACGCCTGCAAGGTGCTCGGCATTACCCGACGAGACTCCCTGAAGACCATCAAACAGACCTACCGCAAGCGGGTGTCCAGTTGCCATCCGGACAAACTGCCCAGGGACATCAGCCCCTCCGAGCTGGCCTTGGCCAAGGAACGACTGCTTCGCTACCAGCAGTCCTGGGACATCATCCGCCGCCATCACCAAAGCGCCTAACCCCCGGCACGGGCGAGCCACGCCACCACCCGGTTGACCAATTGCGGCGCATCCCGCTCCGACAGCGGCAGGGGCAGCGTCAGGACCTGCTGCTGGTAGCCAGCGACGCCCTGACGCCGGAACTCGGCGGCACGGGCGCGGGCCTCGGCACGGTTCCCCAGACTGCTGGCCAGATCCAGTAACGGCCAGCGCTCCACGCCGGCCAACCGTTCGGCCCAGGCCTGATCCACTCCAGCGGCAAACCGGGGGGCAATCCACACCAGCTCCATGGGCTCGCCACTGGCACCGGCGACCTGCATCACCGGCCAGGCCGCCAAGCCGACACCGGCCACCACCACCCGCCGGTGCCCCCGCCCCTGCAGCTCCGCCAAGGCCGCGGCCAGGGTAGCCCCCAGCCGTTGCCGGTATCGCTGCAAGCGTTCTTCAGGCCTTCCTGGTGCCATCACATCGATCATCACCGATTCGTCCTGGGCTGGGGTCCGCCCACTCGCCGCAACCGCCGTCTCCGTGGCTTCGGCCTCTGGCTCGTCAGCGGCACGATCCGGCTGTGCCAATGGCTGGCCAAGGGGTGCCGGGGGCAACCCCAGCGTCATCACCGCCCAGCCCCGTTCCGGCAACAACTGGCGCACGGCCCCCTCGAAGCCACCGCCACCGGACTGCCCCTCGTCCGCCAACAGCAACAACGCGCCTTTCGCCTCGGGCCGGTCGGCCGGCGCAAACAGCGCCAGCTCGGCGCCCCCCTCGCTGTTCTCCAGCCAGACGGCGGCGCGCGGGAAGCGCTCGGCCAGGGCCCGCTCGCCCAGGCCGGTAGAGATCATCGGGCGCTGGCTGGCCGCCTCCTGGGTGGCCGGTGACGCCGCAGGCGATTCGGCCTGGCCCACCGGCTCCTGCGCCGTGACCCCACTGCCCAACAGACAGAACAGCAGTGCCATTTGCCAATGCCGCCCGGGCCCGGATTGACGCCTGGCATCCCGTCGATCCAAGACCATTTCGGTAACTCCCATCCCCGCCACGACTGAAAACCCTCACCACAAACTGTTAGACTAGCACCTTTGCATCGCGGGCCATGCCAGGACCCGCTCCCAGACCCAATGCTGCCCGAGAGAGCCGCCATGAAGCCGTTTCAGATTGCCCCATCCATCCTGTCCGCCGATTTTGCCCGCCTGGGCGAAGAAGTCGACAACGTTCTGGCCGCCGGCGCGGACATCGTACACTTCGATGTGATGGACAATCACTACGTGCCCAACCTCACCATCGGCCCAATGGTCTGCGAGGCCCTGCGCAAGCACGGTGTCACGGCCCCTATCGACGTCCACCTGATGGTGTCGCCGGTGGACGACCTGATCCGCATGTTCATCGATGCCGGGGCCAGCTACATTACCTTCCATCCGGAGGCCTCCCAGCACATCGACCGCTCCCTGCAGCTGATCCGCGACGGCGGCTGCAAAGCCGGCCTGGTGTTCAACCCGGCCACCCCGCTGCACCATCTGGACCACGTCATGGACAAACTGGACATGATCCTGCTGATGTCGGTCAACCCGGGCTTCGGCGGCCAGAAGTTCATCCCCGGTACCCTCGACAAGCTACGGGAGGCCCGCAAGCGCATCGACGACAGCGGCCTGGACATACGCCTGGAGATCGACGGTGGCGTCAAGATCGACAACATCCGCGAGATCGCCGAGGCCGGCGCCGACACCTTCGTCGCCGGCTCCGCCATCTTCAACACCGACGACTACCAGGCCACCATCGAACGGATGCGGGCCGAGCTGGCGAAAGCCCGATAACCCGCCGCGACAACTGGAGCCCCATGATGAAACTGACCGACCTGTTCGACGGCCACTGGCCGCAGACCATCCTGTTCGACCTGGACGGCACCCTGGTGGACAGCGCCGCCGACCTGACCGCCGCGGTGGACCAGATGCTGCGGGAGCTGGGCCGCGAGATGGCCGGCGAAGCCCGGGTCCGTGAATGGGTGGGCAACGGCGTGGCGGTGCTGGTCCAGCGCGCCCTCGCCGGCCGCCACGATCACGAAGCCGCCGGCCCGCTGGACGAGGACACCTACCGCCAGGCGCTGGCCCGGTTCTTCGATGCCTACCACGACCACAATGGCCTGTACGCCACCGTCTACGACGGCATCGAAACCTTCCTCAGCCAGGCCCGGCAACAGGGATGCCGACTGGGCGTGGTCACCAACAAGCCCGCCGCCTTCACCGACCTCCTGCTGGACCAGATGGGGCTATCCCACTGGTTCGACATCACCGTCAGCGGCGACACCCTGAGCGTCAAGAAACCCCACGCCGACCCGCTCCACCACGCCCTCGAGGCCCTGGGCGGCGATGCCGGCCGCGCGCTGATGATTGGCGACTCGGTCACCGATGTGCGGGCGGCCCGCAACGCCGGCCTGCCGGTGGTGGCGGTTCGGTACGGCTACAACTACGGCGCCCCCATCGACAGCCTGGGCGCGGAGATTGTGGTTGATTCGCTGACGGAGCTTTTGTAACCTCGTCAGCATCCTTCTGGTACGATTTTCTTTGGTACAACGCTGTTTTTGGGAGATTCCTGCCGTGCAGGGACAGAATCTGACGACCGCGCGCGGTGTGCTGACTTCCCGCGCAACACGATGGTGGCGATGGCGTAACGGCTGAGCGTTCAGCCCGGTGGTGCCCGCCTGCTTGATGAAGGCACCGCCTTTTCCGACGACTCCCGGATCCCCAGCCAAGGTCGAGAGTCTCGCTCCCGAATGTGTGTTTCGTCAGATTGCAGGAAGAATCCATGACCCCTGAACAGTTCGCCGAGCTGGCCGCCGCCGGCTATAACCGTATTCCCGTCTCCCGCGAAGTCCTGGCCGACCTGGACACCCCGCTCAGCACCTACCTGAAGCTGGCCAGTGGCCCCTACTCCTACCTGTTCGAATCGGTACAGGGCGGCGAGAAGTGGGGGCGCTACTCCATCATCGGCCTGCCCAGCCGGGAAGTGCTCAAGGTCCACGGCCACCACATCACTATCCGTCGCGACGGTGAGGTGGTCGAGGCCACCGACAGCGACGACCCGCTGACCTTCATCGAAGACTACCAGCAGCGCTTCAAGGCCCCGGACCTGGACGACCTGCCCCGGTTCAACGGGGGCCTGGTGGGCTATTTCGGCTACGACACCGTGCGCTACATCGAGAAACGGCTGCAGCCATCCTGCCCGCCGGACAAGATCGGCACCCCGGACATCCTGCTGATGGTGTCCGACGAGATCGTGGTGTTCGACAACCTGCGGGGCAAGCTGCACCTGATCGTCCACGTCGATCCCAACATCGACGGCGCATTGGCCCTGGCCCAGCAACGGCTGGAGGAGCTGGAAAGCCGTCTTCACCGCCAGACCGCCGACGCGCCCCGCACGCCCGCGCACCTGAGCGGCCAGACGGTCAACGAGGAAGATTTCGTCTCCGGTTTCTCCAAGGAGAAGTTCGAGGCCGCGGTGGACAAGATCAAGGAGTACGTGCTGGACGGCGACGTCATGCAGACGGTGATCTCCCAGCGCATGACCATTCCCTTCGAGGCGCCGCCGTTGAACCTGTACCGCTCGCTGCGGGTGCTGAACCCGTCGCCGTACATGTACTTCCTCGACCTGGACGACTTCCAGATCGTCGGCTCCTCGCCGGAGATCCTGGCGCGAGTGGAAGACGACGAAGTCACCGTCCGCCCCATCGCCGGCACCCGTAAGCGCGGCGCCACCGACGCCGAGGACAAGGCCCTGGAGGCCGAACTGCTAGCCGACCCGAAGGAAATTGCCGAGCACCTGATGCTGATCGACCTGGGTCGCAACGACGCCGGCCGGGTCTCGGAAACCGGCACCGTGCGGCTGACCGACAAGATGATCGTGGAACGCTACTCCCACGTGATGCACATCGTTTCCAACGTCACCGGCCGGCTGAAGGACGGCATGTCCTGCCTCGACGTGTTGCGGGCCACCCTGCCCGCCGGCACCCTGTCCGGCGCCCCCAAGATCCGCGCCATGGAAATCATCGACGAACTGGAGCCGGTCAAACGCGGTGTCTACGGCGGCGCCGTGGGCTACCTCTCGTGGAACGGCAACATGGACACCGCCATCGCCATCCGCACCGCGGTGATCCAGGACAACCTGCTGCACATCCAGGCCGGCGCCGGCGTGGTGGCGGACTCGATTCCGCGGCTGGAATGGAAGGAAACCATGAACAAAGGTCGCGCCATCTTCCGCGCCGTCGCCATGACCCTGAACGACTTCGACCACTGAGGAGCCGCCCCATGTTACTGATGATCGATAACTACGACTCCTTTACCTACAACGTGGTCCAGTACCTGGCGGAGCTGGGTGCCGAGGTTCAGGTGTACCGCAACGACGAGATCACCATCGAGCAGATCGAGGCGCTGAAGCCGGAGCGGCTGGTGGTCTCCCCGGGGCCCTGCACCCCGAACGAGGCGGGCATTTCCATGGCGGCCATCGAGCACTTCGCCGGCAAGCTGCCGATCCTGGGCATCTGCCTGGGCCACCAGTCCATCGGCCAGGTGTTCGGCGGCGACATCGTCCGCGCCGGCCACGTCATGCACGGCAAGGTCTCCCCGGTCTACCACAAGGACACCGGCGTGTTCCGCAGCCTCAACAACCCGCTGCAGGCCACCCGCTACCACAGCCTGGTGATCGACAAGAATACCCTGCCGGACTGCCTGGAAGTCACCGCCTGGACCCGCAACGAGGACGGCTCGGTGGAAGAGATCATGGGGGTACGGCACAAGACCCTCCCCATCGAGGGGGTGCAGTTCCACCCGGAATCGATCATGACCGAGCAGGGGCATGAGCTGTTGCGGAATTTTTTGCGGAGCTGATTGGAACTCCAAGGCAAAGGAGCATACAGGAGGGAACTTTCGGAGCAGCGGCAGGGAAGCCGCGGAACCCGAGCCGGCACAGGGACGTGCCGTCTCGGGTGACGGAGAAAGTTCCCTCCTGGTTGCTGTGCTCCCGAGTGAAAATCAACTCACCCAGAAACATGAAGCGAGCCTGCTTGCTAAGCTCTCTAAAGGCACCGACAAGAACCGACCAGAAGAGACCACCGAATGGACATGAAAGAAGCGCTCAACCGAATCGCCGCCAACCTCGACCTCAGCCGTGAGGAAATGCGAGAGGTCATGGCCATCGTCATGAACGGCGAAGCCACCGACGCCCAGATCGGCGCCCTGCTGATGGGCCTGCGCCTCAAGAGCGAAACCATCGAGGAAATCACCGGCGCCACCGAGGTCATGCGGGAACTGGCCACCGGCGTCACCGTCAATGCCCAGCCGCTGGTGGACATCGTCGGCACCGGTGGCGACGGCGCCAACCTGTTCAACGTGTCCAGCGCCGCCACCTTCGTGGTCGCCGCCGCCGGCGGTTACGTCGCCAAGCATGGCGGTCGCGCCGTGTCCTCCAAGAGCGGCAGCGCCGACCTGCTGGAGAAAGCCGGCATCAACCTCGACATGACCCCGGAACAGGTCGCCCGCTGCGTCGAACAGATCGGCGTCGGCTTCATGTTCGCCCCGGCCCACCACAGCGCCATGAAACACGCCATCGGCCCGCGCCGGGAACTGGGCATGCGCACCATCTTCAACATCCTTGGCCCGATGACCAACCCCGCCGGCGTCAAGCGCCAGCTGATCGGCGTGTTCACCCGCGAGCTGTGCCGCCCCATGGCCGAAGTCCTGAAAAAGCTCGGCAGCGAGCACATCCTGGTGGTGCACTCCAAGGATGGCCTGGATGAAATCAGCCTGGCCAGCGAAACCTACGTCGCCGAACTGAAGGACGGCGAGATCCGCGAATACACCATCACGCCGGAAGACCTGGGCCTGAAGAGCCAGACCCTGGTGGGCCTTGAGGTGACCACCTCCGAGGAATCCCTGAACCTGATCCGCGCGGCGTTTGGTCGCGGCCACGACGACATGGCCGAGAAGGCCCGCGACATGATCGCCCTCAACGCCGGTGCCGCCATCTACGTGGCGGGCCTCGCCGACACCATGAAGGACGGCGTGGAGATGGCCCTGGATGCCATCGGCAGTGGCCTGGCCGCTGGCAAGCTGTCCGAGCTCGCCGACTTCTCCCATTGCTTTGATTGAACAGACCCACAGCCATGACCAACCGACATAACGACCGCACCCCGACGATCCTGCGCAAGATCGTTGATCGCAAGTGGCAGGAAATCGATGAGCGCACGCCCAGGGCCTCGCTGGCAGAGCTCAAGGCCCGCGCCGGTGATCAGCCGCCAAGCCGGGGCTTCACCGCTGCCATGCGCTCACGGATCGAGGCCCGGCAACCTGCGGTGATCGCCGAGATCAAGAAGGCCTCGCCGAGCAAGGGTGTGCTGCGGGACCCGTTTGATCCGCCGGCCATCGCCGAGAGCTACGCCCGGGCCGGCGCCGCCTGTTTGTCAGTACTCACTGACCGGGACTACTTCCAGGGCCACGAAGACTATTTGGTGGCCGCTCGCGACGCCTGCGACCTACCGGTGATCCGCAAGGACTTCATGGTGGCGCCCTACCAGGTTTACGAGAGCCGGGCGCTGGGGGCGGACTGCATCCTGCTGATCGCCGCGTGCCTGACCAAAGACCAGATGCAGGAGCTGGAGGGCATTGCCCACGAAATCGGCCTGGACGTGCTGGTGGAGGTGCACGACGGCGAGGAGCTGGACGACGCGCTGACGCTGACCACCCCCCTGGTGGGCATCAACAACCGCAACCTGCACACCTTCGAGGTGTCGCTCGACACCACCTTCGACCTGCACCGACGCATCCCGACGGAGCGGCTGACGGTCACCGAAAGCGGCATCCTCAGCCGGGACGACGTCACCGCCATGACCGAGCGCGACATCTATGGCTTCCTGGTGGGCGAGTCCTTCATGCGCGCCGACGATCCCGGCCGGAAACTGACGGAGCTGTTCTTTTGATCGCCTGAGCCAATAACCGCGCGGGTGACCGGAAGGCCACCCGCGGAATGCCCGGATCAGGTGGTGACCATGCTCCGGGCCACCTTGACCAACTCCTCTGACTCGGTCATCCGCTCCGGCTTGCGGACACCACTCTGGCACCCCGGCCGGGCGGCCAGCTCATCGAGCCAGCGCTGGAGGTGCTCCAGCCCCTCCACCGACACGCCGGACCAGGTGTGGGTGCGGGCCCAGCACCAGTTGGCGAAATCGGCGATGGTCAACTCGTCGCCGGCCAGGTAGCGGGCCTCGGACAGTCGGTGGTTGAGCACCTCGAACAGCCGGCGACATTCATGCTGGTAGCGGTCGATGGCCGGCTGAATTTTCTCCGGGAAGTAACGATAGAACACATTGGCCTGGCCCATCATCGGCCCCACCCCGCCCATCTGGAACATCAACCACTGCAAGGTGCGCGAACGGGCCTTGGGCTCCTGCGGGTAGAACTGGCCATACTTCTCCGCCAGGTAGATCAGGATGGCGCCGGACTCGAACACCACGAAGTCGTCGTTGTCCCGGTCCACAATCACCGGAATCCGGCCGTTGGGGTTCATCGCCAGGAACTCGGGCGTCTTCTGCTCCCCCTTCGACAGGTCCACCGGAATCAGGTTGTACTCGACCCCCATTTCCTCCAGGGCCACGGTGATCTTGTGGCCATTGGGCGTGGGTGAGGTATACAGGTCAATCATCGGACGGCTCCTCTCGAATGATTACACGGACGCGGATGGGCGGCCCTTGACGCGGTCGAACCAGGCCTGCAGGTGAACCTGCTCCGGCTTGATCCGGACCTGGTTGACCTTGTTGAAGGCCACCGTGACAAAAGCGTTGATGTCGGCGGCGGTGAACTGATCGCCACAGATGTAGTCGCGGCCTTCCAGGTGCTGGTTGAGGAAATGGAGGAATTTCTCCACATTGACCCGGCACTCCTCCCCCCACTCCTTGACCGGGTTCATCCGGTCCTTGAAGTAGCCGCTGGTGTGCTGGAAGCACATGCCGGTGGGCAGGAAGAAATAGAAATCGATCCAACGCAGCCACTGTTCGATGTGCGCCTTCTCCCTCGGGGTGGTGCCCAGCAGCGGGTGCTCGGGATGGGTCTCCTCGAAGTAGCGGCAGATCGCCATGGTCTCGGCGATGTGGCTGCCGTCGTCCAGCTCCAGCACCGGCACCTTCTTCATCGGGTTCCTGGCGGCAAACTCCGGAGTAAGGTTGTCGCCCCGCTGCAGGTCGAGTTCGACGAACGCCACCTGGTCCAACAGGCCCTTCTCGGCCAGGAACATGCGGACGCGACGGGGATTCGGGGCCATCTTGGCTTCGTAGATTTTCATTGTTGTGCCTCTGTCTGCTGCAAAAACGGATACCCTGCACCCAGAGACTGCCCACAAAAAAGAGTTGCGTCAAGCAACCATTATCGAAAACCCAGGTATTGCCGGAGCTGCCGGATGATCCATTGCGGGTCGTCCAGGGGCAGGTCATGGCCGGCATCGGGATGCAGTTTCAGCGTCCACTGCCAGCGCTGTTCCAGGGCCTGGCTGCAACGCCAGCTCACGATTCGGTCACGGCGGCTGGCCAGCAGCAGGGCATCGGACAGCGGGCGTTTGTCAGCCGGACGGAAGCGGGCGGCGGCGGTAATCTGGTGCAACGCATTGCGGGCGCTGACAGGACGCTGACGCTGGATGCTGTACCAGTGCTTGACGGTCTCCAGGGCCACCGGTCGATTGGAGGTCAATGCCAGCACATCCGCCTCTCGGCGGAACAGGTCCCGGCGCATCAACAGCCGCAGGACGCGAGGCCAGCTGCCGGGACGCAGGCGCTGCCAGGGAGGCGAATAACCGGAACTGGTGTTGATCAGCACCAGTTGCTGAATCTCCCCCTCGGGGACCTGTTGGGCCCAGTCCAGGGCCACCATCCCACCCAGGGAGAGGGCCAGGATGCAGTAAGGTGGAGGAATGTGGGCCACCTGCTGCTGTACGCGTCGACGAATCTCAGGGATGGTTGGCGGGCAGGGCTCCTTGAAGTGAACGCCGGTACCGGGCAAATCCACGGCATGGAACTGGTGCTCCGGGAAGGCCTGACGCAACTGCTCGATAAAATGCCCCCAATGGCCCCGTTCCCGCGCCAGCCCCCGCAACAGAATCCACTTCATATCAGCCGTGTTCCCGGTACCAATGCATGATTGCCGCCTCTCTCAGCATGGACTCCTCTTCCATGGCTGGCAACCAGCCGTCGTGGCTGGCTGCCGCATTGAGCAGGAAATCCATGAACGGCAGGTGACTGCGCAGCACCCGCTGATGGCGGTGGGGCACCAACGGATTGAACAGGCCGTCGAGCCGCAGCAACTGACGCGGCCGTTTGCGGATCCAGCGCCAGGAGCCCATTTCCAGGGTGAGCGGGATGAAGGTGCCCTCACCACCGCGATTGACCTGCTTGTAGAAGTAGTCCCACAGGTCGCCGTGGGTCAGGTAATGGCGGGACTGGGGCTCGAAGCGGTACTGGTGGTTGGGATAGGCCTGCTCCCAGATCAACTTGAGAGCCATCACCGAGGCAATACGCCGCATCGGCCGGCGCCGGTAGGCATAGGGAAACCAGATCTGGTCCTGCCAGCCGAATCCGGAGTGACAGTCCAGGGCCAGGCTGAACGGGCGTCCGGGCAACAGCTGATTGATCACCGCTTCCAGGGCCTGGTTCTCCGGTTCCATCCCCTGCTCCGGGTCCCCGGTATACCAGGGCAGCCGGGGGGACAGCCGCTGTCCGCCCAGCAGGAAGGCGCTGCGGTCCTGGGCGGTGATCGGGGCATTGCGCATCAGGTCGACGCCATTGGGGTTGCTGCGCTGGTTCAGGAACATGCCGCCGGGATTGAGGATCGGCAGCACGGTGATGTGCACCTTGGCCAGCAGGGCCTGCAGATGATCGTCCCAACGCAGCCGGGCCAGCAGGTTGGCCAGCCAGGTAATCACCACCTGACTGCCGATGCGCTCCAGGCCGTGAACGCCTCCCACCAGCAGCAGCACCGGGGCGTCCGGCGAGTCGCTGCCCAGGTCGGTGCGGTAAATGGGCACGGTCACGTCTTTCAGCATCACCCGATCCAGCACCCGCGTGGAGACCCATTCCGGCGCTTCCGCCAAGACCCGCTCCAGCTTCACCAGTTCCGGCAGGAAGGTGCGCAGCAATCGGCGTTGACGACTGCTGCGGGCCGCCTGTTCCTCCGGGATGGCCTCGTGGGGGGTCAGCGCGCGCAATTCCGTCATGGTGGTCTCCCGATCAATGGCTACTGTCCAGCCAGACTATGACGGTAGTACTGCATTTTGGTGACAGCACCACTGCACAGCCGGAATCAGCGCCCCAGGGTCTGACGGCTCTGGGCGGTGAGGGTGCGGCCATCGGCGGTCTGGAGTACCAGCTTGCCGCGGGCATCGAAGTCGAACCGCGCCACCTCCGCCAGCAACTTGAGGAATCGGTCTTCCTGCTGCATCAGTGCTGGCGCACAGGCCATCAAGGTGGTGGCGGTCTGACTGAAGGCCAGCCCCTCCCCACTCAGCTCATAGCCGCCCATAAAATTATTGCAGGACGCCTTGCCGGCCACCCGATTGTCCGCGAGAAAAGTGAGATTGACCCGCGAGTCCGCGAGCACCGCGCTGCCGTCGATGGCTTCGACCGTCCACTCAACCCCTCGCAACAGGAGCGCCGGGTCGCCGCCACAGCCGTTTCTCACGTCGCCATTCAGGGTCAGGCGGACCTGGTAGGGATGGGGCATGCCGGACATGGAATCCCGGCACAGCTGACGGGCCACCGCCACCTCCACGGACTGATCGGTGTTGTCTCCAACCAGCGTGCGCCCGCTGGAGGTCTTGTTGACCACCCGAACATCCGCCACAAGCGCCTGGCCGTCGAGCTCCTCCACACGCAGTTTGTCGTCCGCCACCGATACCCGCCAGAACGGTTCGTTGCCCTGGGCGGAAAACGGCTCGGTGAGCCCGCCAGCCATCACACATTCCGGCCAGCGTCGTCCGCCGGTCTCCAGCAGGGCCCGCTCGCCACTGCTCCAGAACCAGGTGGAAGGGTCCACCGGCAGCGCGTAACGGGCACCGGAGGCACTGCGAGTCGGCGCCAGCAGGTATTCCTCCGTACCGGCCTGCAGCAGCACCCCTTCCTCATGGGGGACCAGTTGAACATCCAACTGACCACATTCCATTGCCGTCACCGTGCTGATCTCCCCCGATACCGGCTCATTGGGCAGGCCGGAACACCCTGCCAACCCCAGCCCACCGATGAGCGAGATCCCTGCCAGAACTGCCTTCATGCTATTACTCCTTGTTCGTCGCATTGCCGCGATGGTAGTACGTTCTGCTTATAAATTCCGTGAAAAAACATTACTCTTAAGCCATTCCCGAATATGGAGCCCGATCCTCATGGCCGTCAAACTGTACCAGTTCGCCATCTCCCACTACTGCGAGAAAGCCCGCTGGGCCCTCGACTACAAGGGGATCCAATACCAGCCGGTGAATTTGCTGCCGGGCCAGCACATCAAGGTGGTCAAGCAACTGGCGGACCAGTCTTCGGTGCCGGTGCTGGTGCACGACGACCGGGTCGTGCAGGGCTCGGCGGCCATTATCGATTACCTGGACAAGGCATTCCCGGAGCCACCGCTGACACCGACGGATCCGGAAACCCGACAGCGGGTGCTCGAGTGGGAGCGACGACTGGACAAGGTCGCCGGGCCGGCAGTGCGCTGCTATTGCTACCACTACCTGCTGCAACGACCGAAACTGGTGGCCCCCATGCTGGCCGCACAGACGCCCTTCTACAACCGCTACCTGATCCGTCTGGGCTTTAGCCGCATCGAAGAGCTTATGCGCAAGTTCATGAAAATCAACGAACAGACCGCGCGCAGCTCCCAGGACGCCATGGAGCAGGTGCTGAAAGAGCTGACCAAAGCCTATCAGCAGTCGGACTACCTGGTGGGCGACCGGTTCAGCCGCGCCGACCTCACTGCCGCGGCCCTGTTTGCGCCACTGTTCCAGCCCGAGAGCTACCCGGTACCCTGGCCTACCATGGAAAAGCTGCCGGAACCGATGCGTGACTGGGTGACCGGGCAACAGCCGGAGCTACTGCCGCTGCAGCGGGTGTACCAGCAACATCGGGCCGCTCGTTCCTGACCACGGCGAGGCGAACCTGTGGCCTAGGGTGCCTCCTGACGCAACGCCTCGGTGGCGCTGACACGGCGAAACCGGCCGGGAGAGCAACCGGTCCAGCGCCGGAACGCCCGGGTGAAGGCGCTCTGCTCCGAGAAACCCAACAACAGCGCCACATCGGTCAGGGCCAGGGAGGGATCATCCAGATACTGGCGCGCCAGCTGCTCCCGGCTGCGATCCAGCCACTGCTGCCAGCTCAGGCCGTGACTGGCTAGCTTACGCTGCAGGGTGCGCGGCGACATGTGCATCGCCTCGGCGGCACGGGCCAGGGTGGGCTCCCCCTCTGCCAGCAGCCGCAGCAACACCTGCTGCAGCTGGCGCTCCACGGCCGAGGCTTCCGGCAGGGCCCGCAGCAGGGCCTGGGCCTGTCGATCCAGCACCGCACGCAGCGCCGGGTCCCGCCGCGGCATGGGAATGGCCAAATACTCTACCGGAAAGCGCACCCGCACGTGGCTGTCCTGCCAGCGGATCGGGCAGCCAAAGAACGCCTCATAGGCGTGGGCCGCCGCGTCGTCCACCGACTCCATGAAGCTGATGCCGGACGGCGGCGGTGAATCGTCCAGCTGTCGCCGCAGGAAGGTGACCAGGGCGGCAATGGCCACGCCATCGGCCTGCTGCCCCAGTTCCTGCTCCGCCGGTGGCCAGCGGATCTCCGCCTCCCGCCCCAGCAGTTCCACCTCCGCCAGCCGGGTCCCGTAGAACAGGGTCTCGTAACGCTGATAGGCCAGCATGGCTTCGCCCAGGGTGTCCGCCGCCAGCACCAGGTACCCCAGCACGCCGACGTGGCGCGGCAGCACCCCGGCCCCGATGGCCAACTCCGGAGCCACTTGCCCCGGCACCAGGGCGATGGCCTCCGCCAGCATCTGTCGCCAGACCGGCACTGGTACGTTCTCCTCGCTGGACCAGCGTGCCAACGCCGCCCGCACGGAGCGGGCCTCCACCCCCTCCCGATCGAGCCAGTCCGACAACAGCCCAACCCAGGCCCCGGTTACCCTGATGACCGCCATGGCGCTCCCCAAATGACGCAAATTGTCAAAACGTTGTCATTGTTAGTCAATCCATTTACCGATAGAACCACAAAAATGGAAACATCGACAACAACAGGCGCGACCATCGACGCCCCGAACCAACGAGAGGGACATCCCCGTGACCCTGACCGACATGATGCTTTCCGTACTGGAGCGCAGCGGGCTGCTGCCGATTTGGCAGACGGTGGCGCCCTGGCTGGCACTGGATGAACGGCAACTGATCTTCGTGATCGCCACCCCGGCGTTCCTGCTGGTCGCCGGCTGGGAGTACGCCAAGCTCCGCCATGATCACAGTCGCATGGACGTGCGGGAGGCGATCCGCAACTTTGCCCTGGGCGCCGGCTACCAGGTCACCGAACTGGTGTTCGCGGGCATCCTCGCGTTTCCGGTGTACGCCTGGCTCTACCACCACCGGCTGCTCGACCTGGAGCTGGGCTGGCTGACCGGGGCGCTGACCTTCCTGGGCGTGGAGTTCTGTTTCTACTGGATGCACCGCTGCAGTCACCGCATGCGCTGGTTCTGGGCGGCCCACGTGGTTCACCATTCGTCCAGACGGATGAACTTCTCCACCGCCATGCGCCAGAACGCCACCAACATCTTCAACGGCAACTGGCTGTTTTACCTGCCGCTGGCCCTGATCGGCTTCAACCCGGTGTGGATTGGGGTGGCCTATGCACTGTCGCTGGTGTACCAGTTCTTCATCCACACCACCCTGGTGGGACGGATGCCCGGCTGGATCGAGCTGATCTTCAACACCCCCAGCCATCACCGGGTTCACCATGGTCGCAATCCCGGGTACATCGATCGCAACTACGGCGGCGTGCTGATCATCTGGGACCGGCTGTTTGGCACCTTTGTTGATGAGGACGCCCAGAACCCGCCGGAGTATGGCATCACCACACCGATCCCCGACAACCGGCTGGTCACCCTGTGGACCCATGAGTACGTTGACCTGTTTCGGGACATGCTGCGGTCCCGCCACTGGGGAGAGCGACTACAGCGGCTGTGGCGGCCACCGGAGTGGCGGCGGCCGGAGGCACCGGCAACCAAAACGGACTAAAGCGCTGTGTCCACCCCACCCCGTCCAGCCGGGGTCACAGAAGTTTAACCGATGTCTCATACCCTGCTCGCGGAACGCGATACACTGGACCTTCACTGCAACGGACCGCCTGCCATGAGCCACCAAGACACTTTCCTGATTGCCCGCGACAGCCACCGTATCCCGGTCTACACCTGGCGCCCCGACCGCCCCCAAGCGGTACTGGTGATCTCCCACGGCATGGCGGAGCATGGCGCCCGTTACGCGCCCCTGGCGCAGTGGCTGCGGGATCAGGGCATCCTGGTGGTGGTCCTGGACCATCGCGGCCACGGCCCCCACTGCCCTCCGGACGACCGGGGCCACTACGCCGACCGGGACGGCTGGCAAAAGGTGATCGACGACCTGCACCAGGTGATCCGCTACGCCCAGGCCCTGGCGCCGGAGTTGCCCCTCACCCTGTTCGGTCACAGCATGGGTTCGTTTATTGCCCAGGCCTGTGCCCAGCAACACGGCGAGGACCTGGACAGCCTGATCCTGTGCGCCACCAACCGCCTCAACCGCAAGGAGCTGAAGGCCTCGCGCCTGCTGATTGGCACCCTTCGCAAGCTGCGGGGCGCCCGCCGTCACAGCAAGCTGATTGGCGACATGACCTTCGGCGCCTTCAACAAGAAATTCGAGCCCACCCGCACCAGCCACGACTGGTTGAGCCGGGATCCGGAGCAGGTGGACCGGTACCTGGCCGACCCCTACTGCGGGTTCGAGTGCACCATCGGGCTGTGGTACGACTTTGTAACCGGCATGCTCACCATCGACCCACAGCAGTGGCGCCGGGATCTGCCGGTGCACCTGATTGCCGGCAGCGCCGACCCGGTGGGCGAGATGGGCCGGGGAGTGAGCCTGCACTGCGAAGCACTCCACAATGCCGGCATCGCCGTGGCCACCTTTCGTTTGTACAACAGCGCCCGGCACGAGCTGATCAACGAGGTCAATGCCCAGGAAGTCTGGCAGCACCTGCTCGGCTGCCTGCCGCTCGCCAATCTCCAGGATCAGCCGGAGACGCCCTCAGTCGTCGGTTGATCCCGGAACTTGCCCGATCTCAAGGCGCCGGTATAGTCTGGCCCTGTCCAGACGGTTCCCCGGCCCCGAGATGACCACCATGAGCAACCTCGACAACAAGCCGCAACTGTCCCCACGACTTCGCCTGAAACTGGGCAAGGAAATCGCGATGGGACCGGGCAAGGCAGAGCTGCTGGAGCAGATCGACAACACCCGCTCGATCTCCGCCGCCGCCAAGCGGATGGGCATGAGTTACCGGCGGGCCTGGCTGCTGGTGGACACCATGAACCAGTGCTTTGCCGCGCCGCTGGTGGACACCGCCACCGGCGGGCGGCGCGGCGGTGGTGCCCGCCTGTCGCCGCTGGGCCGGGAAGTGCTCGCCCTGTACCGGCAGGCCGAGCAGCGCCTGCTGGACAGCCCCGAACTGACAGCCCTGAGCCAACTCGCCAGCAGCACGCCGCCTGACGAATGTCATTGATCGGGATTTGCCAACCCGTCAGCATCGCGGCTAGCATTATATCCACCTGTATATAACGAGAACAGACAATGACTCGCCTCGCCCTGCCCCTGCTCACCACCCTGCTGCTGATGCTGGTCGCCACCGGCGCCCGGGCCGGCGAGGTGCTGGTGGCGGTGGCGGCCAATTTCACCGACCCCGCCCGCCAGCTGGCCGAACGCTTTGAGGCGCAGACCGGACACCGGGCCAGGCTCAGTTTTGGCTCCACCGGCAAGCTCTACGCCCAGATTGTTCATGGCGCCCCGTTTGAGGTGCTCCTGGCCGCCGACAGCCGCCATCCGGCCATGATCGAGGAACGGGGACTGGCGGTCGCCGGCACTCGCTTCACCTACGCCCGCGGCCAACTGGTGCTGTGGAGTCCCCTGCCCGAGCTGTTCCAGGATGGGGAGACCTACCTGGCAGCAAGCGGGTCCGCGCCGCTGGCGATCGCCAATCCCCGGACCGCCCCCTATGGCCTGGCCGCCCGCCAGGTGCTGGAACACCTGCACCGGTGGCCGGCGATGCAAGACCGGCTGGTGCGGGGTGATTCCATCGCCCAGACCTTCCAGTTCGTGGCCACCGGCAACGCCGAAGCCGGCTTGGTGGCGCTGTCCCAGGTGCGTGCCTGGCCGGATCAGACCGGCTCGCTGTGGCCGGTCCCCACCGGCTACCACCAGCCCATCGCCCAGCAGGCGGTGCTGCTGACCCGGGGCGAAGACAACCCCGCCGCCTACGCCTGGCTGGCCTTCCTGCGCAGCGATTCCGGCCGCGCCCAGATCCGCCATTTCGGTTACCACCTCGATGCCTCAGGGCAGGGCGCGGAACGATGAGCCCCGAGTGGCAGGCGGTCTGGCTCACCCTCAAGCTGGCCAGTATCACCACCCTGGTACTGCTGGTGCTGGCCACGCCCCTGGCCTGGTGGCTGGCCCGCAGCCGTCACTGGCTGCGCCATCCAATCGCCGCAATTGTCGCCATGCCCCTGGTGCTGCCGCCCACCGTACTGGGCTTCTACCTGCTGATCCTGATGGCGCCCTCCGGACCGGTCGGCCAGCTTACCCAAAGCCTGGACCTGGGCACCCTGCCGTTCACCTTCGAAGGTCTGGTGGTGGCTTCGGTGATCTACTCGCTGCCGTTCACCGTCCAACCCCTGCAGAATGCCTTCGCCGGCATCGGCGAGCGCCTGCTGGAAGTGGCCGGCACCCTGCGGGCCTCCCCCTGGGACCGCTTTGTCAGCGTCGCCCTGCCGCTCGCCCGGCCCGGCTTCCTCACCGCCACGGTCCTGACCTTCGCCCACACCATCGGCGAGTTTGGTGTGGTTCTGATGATCGGCGGCAACATCCCCGGCGAGACCCGGGTGCTCTCGGTGGCCATCTACGACCATGTGGAAACCCTGCAGTACACCCAGGCCCACTGGCTGGCCGGTGGCATGATCGCCTTCGCCTTCCTGGTGCTGCTGGGCCTGTACCGGATCAACGGCCGTCTGGGCGGGGACAGCCTGCGACCATGAACCCGAGCATCCACGCCACCCTCACCAGCCATCACCGCCACTTCACCCTGGCGGTGGACCTGACCCTGCCGGGGCGAGGCATCACGGTGATCTTCGGCCCCTCCGGCTGCGGCAAGACTACCCTGCTGCGCTGCATCGCCGGCCTGCAACCGGCTCAGGGCAGGCTGACGGTGAACGGCGACTGCTGGCAGCAGGACGGCCACCGTCGCCCGGTACACCAGCGGCCGCTGGCCTACGTGTTCCAGGAGGCCAGCCTGTTCCCTCACTTGTCAGTGCGCGGCAACCTGCGCTACGGGTATCGGCGGGTTCCCGCCCGGCAGCGGCACATCGCCTTCGACCAGGCGGTTAACTGGCTGGGGCTGGGCGACCTGCTGGAACGGCGCCCCCACCAGCTCTCCGGCGGCCAGCGCCAGCGGGTGGCCATCGCGCGGGCCCTGCTCACCAGTCCACGCCTGCTGCTGATGGACGAGCCACTGTCGGCCCTGGACCGTCAAAGCAAACAGGACATCCTGCCCTACCTGGAACGCCTGCACGCCGAACTCGCCATTCCGGTGCTGTACGTCACCCACTCCCCGGACGAAATGGCCCGGCTGGCCGACTACCTGGTGCTGATGGAGCAGGGCCGGGTACGGGCCCAGGGGCCGTTGGCAGAACTGATGTCCCGACTGGACTTGCCCCTGGCGGCGGGAGAGGATGCCGGCGTGATCATTCCCGCGGTGATTCGCGAGAAGGACCCCCAATGGCACCTGTGCCGGGCCGAATTTGCCGGCGGCAACCTGTGGATTCGGGATCAGTCGGGCATCGGGGTGGGTGACGGAATCCGGCTGCGGGTGCTGGCCCGGGACGTCAGTATCGCCCTCGCGGCCCATCCGGACCAGAGCATCCAGAACCTGCTGCCGGCCACGGTCGGGGAACTGGCCACCGAGGCGCACCCGGCCATGACCCTGGTGCGGCTCTCCCTGGGCCCCACCCCGCTGCTGGCCCGGTTGACCAGCCGCTCTGCCCACCGCCTGGAGCTTCAGCCGGAACTACCGGTGTGGGTACAGGTCAAATCGGTTGCCCTTGTGGAGTGACCCCTTTCCCCCTGCATTTGGCCCAACCCTCCGTGGTCGCGGCCCGAGACTCCAAGTACCATGCCGGCAACCCGTTAACCCCGCAGGAGTTCCCATGGCACGCATTACCACCCACGATCATCGCAAGCTGTACGTCCGGGAGATCGGCCGCGGACCGGTGGTGGTCCTGGTTCACGGATTCGGCATGGACAGCCTGCACTGGCTACCACTGGTGCTGCCGCTGGCTCACCGCTATCGGTTCGTTTTGCCGGACCTGCGTGGTTTCGGCCGCTCCTCCCGTCTCAGCTGCAGCGAAGACTGCGTGGCCAGCAGCCACGCCCGGGATCTGCATGCGGTCATCCAGCATTACGGGCAGGACGGGGCCGTCGGGCTGGGCGGCATCTCCCTGGGCGCCACCACCGCCCTGCGCTATATGGAGCTGTTTGGCGCCGATGCCGTCCGCCATTACCTGCACATCGACCAGGCACCCCGGGTGTCCCACGGCCCGGACTGGTCCTGGGGCCTGTTTGGCGAGGAAGGACCGGAGCACATTCGCCGCTGGCAGCCCACCCTGGAGTTCTTCACCAACGCCGATCGCAACAGCCGCTTCGAGGATTTTCCGGCACCGGAACGGGAGCGCTTCTACGACCACCTGGGGAGCTTCCTGAGCAAGGCGCTGAGCCGTCGCTGGATGAAGTGGGGCGCCCGCCGCCTGAGCCGCGTGCCGGCCATTGCTCACCAACTGGTGCCGGTGGACAACTGGTACACGCTGTTCCAGCACCTGCGCGCCTACGCCGAGCGGGATTACGACTTCCGGCCCCTGCTGCCCACCCTGCAGGTGCCCACCACCATCATCACCGGCCGACGTTCGGAGATGTACCCCTGGCAGGGCCAGGCTAAAATGCACGAACTGCTGCCAGACTCCCGCCTGGTAATGTTTGAGGACAGCGGCCACATGCCTATACTGGATCAACCCGTTCGCTTCATCCGGGAACTCAATCGTGCCTTCGGTGAGGGCGCCTGAGGTCTCCCGGCCCCTTTGACGGAGACCCCAGGGATGACCGACAAGCCATTCTCCCAGGCCTGCGAGAACAACAAGCGGCCGATCCTGGCCCAGCTGCAACGCCTGCTGCCCGAGCAGGGACTGGTGCTGGAAATCGGCACCGGCACAGGCCAGCATGCGGTGTTCTTTGCCGAGGCCCTGCCCTCGCTGACCTGGCAGCCCAGCGACCAACCCGGCGCCGAAGACTACTGCCAGCCCTGGCTGGCCGCGGCCAAGCGGGACAACATTCGCCCGCCCCTGCCGCTGGATGTCAGCGCTCCGGTCTGGCCCCTAACCACCGCTGATGCCGTGTACTCCGCCAATACCGCCCACATCATGAGCTGGCCCGAAGTGCAGGCGATGTTCCGCGGGATCGCCCGGCTGTTACCCCGGGGGGCGGTGTTCTGCCTCTACGGCCCGTTCAACTACCACGGTGAGTACACCAGCGACTCCAACCGGGCTTTCGATCACTACCTGAAGAATCAGAAGCCCAGCATGGGCCTACGGGACATCGACGATCTGGCCACCCTGGCGGATGATGTGGGGATGGAGCTGGAAGAGGATATCGGAATGCCGGCCAACAACCGCCTGCTGGTGTGGCGCAGGCAGCCGGGCTGACCGGCGGGAAGCGAAATCAGGACACTAGCGGGTGCCGTACACCACCATGGTCTTGCCTTTGACCTGAACCAGGCCCTGGTCTTCCAGGGTCTTCAGGACCCGGCCGACCATCTCGCGAGAGCAACCGACGATGCGGCCGATCTCCTGGCGGGTAATCTTGATCTGCATGCCGTCCGGGTGGGTCATGGCGTCGGGTTCCTTGCACAGGTCCAGCAGGGTGCGCGCCACCCGACCGGTGACGTCCAGAAACGCCAGGTCGCCAACCTTGCGAGTCGTCTGGCGCAGGCGGGTGGCCATCTGCTCACCAATGAAGTACAGCACCCGGGGGTCCTGCTGGGCGATTTCGCGGAACTTGGTGTAGCTGATTTCCGCCACCTCGCACTCGCTCTTGGCCTTCACCCAGGCACTGCGGGAATCCATGTTATCGAACAGCCCCATCTCGCCGAAGAAGTCACCGGCGTTCAGGTAAGCCATGATCATTTCGCGGCCATCGTCATCTTCGATGATGACCGTAACCGACCCCTTAACAATGTAGAACAGCGAATCGCTCTTGTCCCCGGCGTAGATGATGGTGCTTTTCGCTGGGTAGCGCCGGCGATGGCACTGCGACAGGAAGTAATCCAGGTGCTTAGTCTTCTGCTCGACCGGCTTGACGATAGTGGCCATAGTGCGAGTCATGCCTCCTTAATACTGGCGGGTCCCGGTGTTGTTTTTTCTACCCTGCCTTCCGTGCGGGTTTGTGATTATTGCTCGGGCCACCGGTTGCTCGCGGAACGGTTCGAGCGTGAATGGTCTGGGGCGGCCCTCAGTGTTCTTTTTGACACTTTGGCGTGGCAACTTATAACAAGATGGTCATTTTTCGGCAACCCGGACGAGTATAGAACAGTTGTGCACGATAAGGGAGTCTGACGAATTGCGGCCGACCGGCCGAGGAATCCGCCCGCTTCCCCCGACCGCGGGAGCCTGTGCCGCCATGGTGGGAATGTGCTAGCATCCGGCGCTGGCCTGTTAGCCATACTGATTGCGGAGACCCGACACCATGAAGACGACCATAGACTGGACTGGCGACGCCAGCTTCAAAGCCACCAGCGGTAGCGGCCACTCGGTCCAGATGGATGGGCCTCCCGATCACGGCGGTCAGAACCTCGGGCCACGTCCGATGGAAATGCTGCTGATGGGGCTGGGCGGCTGTTCGGCCTTCGACGTGATGAGCATCCTGAAAAAGAGCCGCCAGGATGTCACCGACTGCCGCGCCGAACTGGAGGCGGAACGGGCCGATGCGGTGCCCGCGGTGTTCACCCGGATTCACCTGCACTTTATCGTCACTGGCAACAACCTGAAAGAAAACCACGTCAAGCGGGCGGTCAGCCTGTCGGCGGAGAAGTACTGCTCGGCCTCCATCATGCTGGAAAAGGCCGGCGTGCAGATCACCCATAGCCACGAGATCCGCAACGCCGCCTAGGGCACCCCGCCTCTCGAAACGGCCCCACAATCCCCCGTGGAATGGGGCCGTTCCGGTCTCCACCCTGCAGCCTGAATCCTGGCTGCTAAAATGTTTTTTCAAACCCTATCCAATGCCATAGGCGATGTGCATAATACGCACCCTTCTCCGCCGGTCTGCGCAAAAGGTGATCAGTCGAGAGCGGGTAACGTCGCAGCCGTTTTACCCGGTCCCGGTACGGGTCAGTACTCGGTGGCGGCCTAGGTGACACGCCCTGGCGGCGGCGTCATTGTCATTCATCTCCATCATCGGGGGGGCTGAAATGGAAACCAAACTTCAGTTACACGGTTTCAACAACCTGACCAAGTCGTTGAGTTTCAACATCTACGATATCTGTTACGCACAGACCGAAGAACAACGGCAAGCCTACATCGAGTACATCGACGAGATGTACAACGCCGAGCGGCTGACCCAGATCCTGTCCGACGTGGTCAAGATCATTGGCGCCAATATCCTCAACATCGCCCGCCAGGACTACGAGCCCCACGGTGCCTCGGTCACCATGCTGATTGCCGAGCACGAGATCACCAATGAGGAAGGCTACAACGAAGAGTCGCCAGGCCCGCTGCCGGACGCCATCGTGGCGCACCTGGACAAGAGCCACGTCACCGTGCACACCTACCCCGAGAGCCATCCCTATGAGGGCATCAGCACCTTCCGGGCCGACATTGACGTGTCCACCTGCGGGCTGATCTCGCCGTTGAAGGTGTTGAACTACCTGATCCACAGCTTCGATTCCGACGTAGTCACCGTGGACTACCGGGTGCGCGGCTTCACCCGCGATGTCGACGGTACCAAGCACTACATCGATCACGACATCAACTCGATCCAGAACTACCTGTCCGAGGACACCCGCAACGCCTATCAGATGATCGACGTCAACGTGTACCAGGAGAACCTGTTCCACACCAAGATGATGCTGAAGGAGTTCAACCTCGACAACTACGTGTTCGGCGTCAATGCCAGCGACCTGGACCCGGCCGAAGCCAAGTCCATCGAAGACCGCCTGAAGCGCGAGATGCTGGAGATCTTCTATTCCCGCAACGTGGAATAACGCATTCCGGAGTGGTGGGGCCATGGCGCCCCGCCACTCGTTCAATTTTTCTGATCAACCCCTCCAAATCTCTCCGATTTCTTCCCCCGGCTGAACCCGCTTAAATAGCTCCATCACCTGACAACACGAACACAGGAGCGCATCAGCCATGAAGAACATCCTTGTCATTACCGCCAGTATTTTTGGTCAAAACGGCCAATCCTCCCAGCTGGTCACCAAGACCCTGGACAAGCTGACCCGTCAGCACCCGGACGCCCAGGTTCAGATCCGCGACCTGGCCAGGGAGCCGGTGCCGCACCTGGACGCCGAGCGTTTCGGCGCCTTCCTCGCCGCCCAGGGCGAACCGACGGCGGAACAGGCCGAGGTGCTGGCCTACTCCGACGCCCTGATTGCCGAGTTCAAGCAGGCCGACGCGGTGTTGCTGGGTGTGCCCATGTACAACTTTGGCGTGCCGTCGGTGCTGAAGGCCTACTTCGACCACATAGCCCGTGCCGGCATCACCTTCCGCTATACCGAGAACGGCCCGGAGGGCCTGCTGGACGACAAGCCGGTCTACGTGCTGGCCGCGCGGGGTGGCATCTACGCGGGCACCCCGAACGACAGCCAGACACCGTTCCTGCGATCGTTCCTGGGTTTCCTGGGTCTCAAGAGCGTGGAGTTCGTCTACGCCGAGGGCCTGAACATGGGCGACGACAGCAAAGCCCAGGCCCTGGACAAGGCCGACAACCACATTGACGCGCTGACCGCCTGACGGTCAGCCAGCCCGCTGGACCCAAGAGGAGGTGTGACATGACAGAACGTACCATCAAGCAGATCATCCCGGCCCTGGAAACCTCCGACGGCGCGGGCGTGCGCATCAAGCGCTCCCTGGGCCAGAGCCAGGCGGTTCGCATGGACCCGTTCCTGATGCTGGACGAGTTTGGCTCGGACCAGGCCGCCGATTACATCGCCGGCTTCCCGGCGCACCCCCATCGCGGGTTCGAGACAGTGACCTACATGATCGAGGGCCACATGCTCCACGAGGATCATCTGGGTAACCGGGGCAACCTGAAGAACGGCGGCGTGCAGTGGATGACCGCCGGCCGCGGCGTCATCCACTCGGAAATGCCCCAGCAGGAAGCAGGCATGATGCGCGGCTTCCAGCTCTGGCTCAACCTGCCGGCGGCGGAGAAGATGAAGCCGGCGGGCTACCGGGACATCCAGGCGGAAGAGATCCCCCGCGTGGACCTCGAGGGCAGCGCCATCAAGCTGATCGCCGGGACCCTGGAACTGGACGGCCAGAGCCATCAGGGCGCCGTCAGTGGCGGCAATACCCGACCGGTCTACCTGGACATCGAGCTGGCCGCCCACGGCGAGCTGACCCTGCCGCTGGAGGCGGAACTCAACGCCATGGCCTACCTCTACGAAGGCAGCGCCAAGCTGGCCGGCGAGGCCCTGCGCACCAGCGCCGCCAGCCTGCTCAGCGAGGGTGACCGCCTCACCCTACAGGGCGGCCCGGAGGGCGCCCGGCTGGTCCTGGTGGCGGGCAAACCCATCGGCGAGCCCATCGTGCAGTACGGGCCGTTCGTGATGAACAGCCGGGAGGAAATCGAGCAGGCGCTGGAGGATTACCGGGACGGCCGCCTGACCGCCTGACCCCGAAGCGGGAATGAGCCGTTTGCCCCTTGGGTAGACGGCTTTTTTCGTTGCAGGCACATCAAGATGCACTGTCCGACTTTTTTACACCTTGTTCTCAGGAAGAGAGAGCCAAACTTGCAACATCTTGATTAATAAATATTATTTTAGGTGGCCCGGATTTTGCCTATAGCGCGTCCTGTTCTCTACAATTTGTAAGCTATAGGAGCAAAACGGACGTGACTCCCCTTAAACCAACCCGGAAGGTTGTCGGCGGGATCGCCTTGGCCGCTTATCTATTGGGCAATCAAGCACTCGCCGCTTCAGTCCTTTGCAGCACGGACCCCACCAAAAACCGCCTCTCAGTCGATGACAGCCAGGTCTCGGCCTGCCTGGCCTCCGGGACCGGCAACCTGACCGGCGAGTTGCACAACGACCTGTTCCTCAACAGCTCTGCCGGTGCCGACTATGAACCGGCTGGCAAACAGCCCTCATTCGATAACCCGTTCAACATCGCTTATTCCCAAACCGGTGAAGCGGGAAGCTGGAGCTTCGACAGCAGCTTCTGGAACACCTACAACAGCGGTGCCATCGCGTTCAAATTTGGAACCGGCAACCAGCCCGACGAATGGTTCGTTTACTCCCTTCAATTGGGCATGACCGGCGGCGACTGGGCATTCATTAACGAATACGGGAGAGGCGGAGGTCTGTCCCACGTCAACCTCTATGGGGCAAGCCCAGTTCCGGTGCCCGAGCCCGGCACCCTGGCCCTGCTGGGCCTGGGTATCCTGGGAGTGGCAGGGAGGAAGCGCCGCCAGCAACAGCAGTAGCCGGATCGGTTGCCCACCGTCAGCCAAAGGCCCCAAGCGGGGCCTTTGTTGTCTGGGGCTGATGCGAGACGAGTGCCCGAGGATCTGACAGCACAATCACCGGTTAAGTGTTGCGACTTACACGGGACTCAATGTAGTCACCAATTAATCGAAGTAGCACTATGCATGTAAGCACCAAACCGAACCGCCACCAACCGCTTACTTCCTGATCTCTCAAATATTCGTTAAGCAAGGCTATTGGCAGGAGTCCGAGACTGTAGACGATCCAGCTCCGATTCAGTCTTCTTTTTTCCATGAACTCGAACAGCCCCGATGGAAACGGTGTACATTTATCGGCCAAGCCCAGGCCTCAGGCAAACGACTTTTGCCCGATCAGATTCAGCACCATCGGGCGAATGATCAGGTCCATGGCCAGGGAGAGTTTGGGGCCGGGGATCACCAGGGTGTCGTGGCGGGAGACGGAGCTGCCGGCGATCATCTGCAGCAGGTAGGGGAAATCCACCTCCCCCGCGTCGCGGAAACGGATCACCACCATGCTCTCGTCCTCGGTGGGCACGTCCCGAGCCACGAAGGGGTTGGAGGTGTCCACCAGCGGGATGCGCTGGAAGTTGACGTGGGTGTGGGAGAACTGCGGCACGATGTCGTGAACGTAGTCATCCATCCGGTTGATGATGGTTTTCACCACCGCCTCCTGGGAATAACCGCGGCGGAAGGTGTCCCGGTGGATCTTCTGGATCCACTCCAGGTTGACGATGGGCACCACGCCGATCAGCAGGTCGACGTACTGGGCGGTGTTGCAGGTTTCGCTCACCACCCCGCCGTGCAGGCCCTCGTAGAACAGCAGGTCGGTGTTCGGCGGCAGCGGCTCCCAGGGGGTGAAGGTGCCCGGTTTGTGGCCGGCCTCGATCAGCGCCCGGTCCTCGTCGTGGACGTACTGGCGGTGGCGGCCGTTGCCGGTGTGGCCGTAGTCGTAGAACAGCGCCTCCAGCTTGTCGATGTGATTGGCCGCCAGGGCGAAGTGGTTGCGCTCACCAAACTGGCCCTTGGCGGCCAGACGGGCCATCTGTTCCCGGGTGTAGCGGTGAAAGCTGTCGCCGCTGACCATGGCCGCGTGCAGCCCCTCGCTGGCAAACAGACGACTGAAGACCCGGCCCGTGGTGGTGGTACCGGCTCCGGAGGAACCGGTTACCGCAATGATGGGATGGCGCTTGGACATAGGAGTACCAGGTTCCGGTGAATCAGTTAAGGCTGCCGAGCAGGCGGGGCTTTTCGATCGCGAACCCCTGGGCATAATCCACACCGAGCTGGCGCAGAATATCGAGCACGTCCCGGCTTTCCACCTGGGAGGCGATGACTTCGCGGTTCATGTAGTGGGCCATGTCCACCATGGACGCCACCATGGCCCGGTCGGTTTCGCTACTGCAGAGCTGGGCGGTGAAGGCACCATCCAGCTTGATCAGGTCCACCGGCAAACTGCGCAGGTACTGGTACGAAGTGGGGCCACTGCCGAAGTTACCCAGGCAGAAGCGGCACCCCAGTTCCTTCATCTCGTTGATGAAATCGGCCACTCCCTGAAGATCGTTGATGGCGGCCGCCTCGGTGATCTCGAACCACAGTCGCTCGATGGGGGCGTCCTTTTCGCTGAGTTTGTCGTAGACATACTCCAGCAGTGACTCATCGTTCAGCGAATGGCCGGACAGGTTGATGCAGACCCCACCCGGGGTGTCCGCCCCAGCCTCCCGCAGCCAATCCAACATGTGGCCCACCACCCACCGGTCCACCGCCTGCATCCGGTTGTAGCGCTCGGCGGTGCGGACAAAATCGCTACCGGTGATCAGGTTGCCGGCGTCGTCGTACATGCTGATCAGAATCTCATATTGGGTGGCCATGGTGGCCTGGGCATGCAACGGGATGATCTTCTGGCAGCGCAGCAGCATGCGCTCCTCGTCCAGGTTCGCCAGACTGGCCAGCTTGGCCGCGATCTGCTCCTGGCGGCTCTGGTCGCTGGCATCCAGGGCGAACCAGGCCAGCCGGCCATTGCCTTGCTGTTTCGCACTCTTGCAGGCTTCATCCGCCCCCCGCAACCAGCGTTCCGGGGTAGACAACGCCGCCATCGGGGCGGACAGGCCGGCGTTGGCGGACAGGTGATAGCGCCGGCCCGAATAATTCAGTTCCAGGGCCTCGATGGTGCGGATGATCAGGCCAACGGTGTCTTCGGCCTGTTCCGCCGGCAGCAGGAAGGCAAACTCATTCCCCGCCAGCCGGGCCAGGGGCATGCCCTCCCCCACCTGGTTGCGGAGGATGTCCGCCACCGACTTGAGCGCCTCGTCCCCGGCCTTATAGCCGGCGGTGTCGTTGAGCAGGCGGAACTGCCGCAGGTCCAGCATCACCAGCACCCGCTCGTCCTCGTGGCGGGCCAGTTGCTGTTCCAGCACCCGCTCAAACTCCCGGCGCGCCAGCAACCCGGTGAGCTCGTCGTGGGTGGAGGCCCAGGACAACTGGTCGTAGACCTTGCGCACCATGCGGTCGATGCTTTCGTCCACCAGCGGTCGGTCGTACTGACTGTCCGGGATGATTCGGCCCAGCTTCATGCGTTGGGCCAGCTCCCGCAACTCCAGCTCCACCACCCGCATGCCCTGGTGGTTCACGAAGACAAAACGGCTGAAACCGCGGGCCACCCACACCAGCCGGATGTACTGCACCTCCTCCGGCTTTTCCTGGTCCCGCAGCCAGTCCCCGGTGCGCAGTTGCTGGGCACGTTGAATCCAGCGCTGCAGGCTGCGCTCCTCCCGCTCGGACAACTGCTCCGCGGGCGACGGCGCAGGCCTCTCCTCGCGGACTTCCACCATCTCCACCGGAGTGTCGGGCTTACGCACCAGGAACCGCTTCAGTTCATCGCGGATTTGCGACGGCGGCATGTGGTTGCTGGAGATGGAGGCCAGGCCGTCCTGGATCACCCGCAGCAGTTCGGGCAGGTTGATGGCGCTCTCCGGGTCCTCGCCGAAGGCCACCAGGGAGTCGATCACCGCCAGATAATCTTCCCACAACTGACTCTCCGGCCCCTGCCGGATCCAGGTCAGCGACAGCAGGTCACGCCAGCCTCCATCCAGCAGGCTGAGCACCACCTTGGGCACACGCCGTCCCTGTAGTCGTTGATTGAGGGCGGCGGAGACGGCGGTTTTGGATTCGGATACTTTCTGCGCGCCCTCCGCCGCGGCCGTCACCCGTTCCACATTGCGGCGATACACCAGGTTCTGGCGCTCGATCAGGCCGTCCAGTTCCCGCACCGCCCAGTCGAAGACGCCGGTATCCTGATCGAAGTCGTTGACCACCCGCTGGATCACTTCCTCAATGCGCCGCTGGCTGACTGGATTGATGCGCCCACCTTTCACGCTGAGCTGGGCCAGCCGGTTGAGCACGCCCCGGACCGGGCTGTTCTTGTCATCGAAGAAACCACGGTCCCGCATCACTACCTTCAGCACCGGCACTTCCAGCTGCCGCAACTGGGTCTGCATGTTCTGGGTAATGCGGGGGCTCTCCACCACACTGGCGAAGAATTGATCCACCACATCCACCGTGCCTTGCTGGTCGTCGTTGAGCCGGGCTTCGCCCCCGGCACGGACCCGCTCGACGACCCGCTCCTTCAGCGAGGGCGTGGCCGCGTCCAGTTCCAGACTGTCCCGCTGCAACTGCTGCAACTGGTACTGGAATTCGCCAGCGGACAATGGGCGGGCATTGGGCGGAAAGCTCACCGGCTCCGGGTCGCCATGAGCCAGCCGGCTGGCGCTCAGGGTATCCAACAGGTTGCGCACCGTTGCGAACGCGGACCGGGCCTCCTGGTCGTGGAATCGAAAGCCGTCGCCGCGATGTCCATCACCGTTGGCTCGCGGGGACACCCCCGAGCGTTCAACGGCTGCCGCCGGTGCGGGCTCGGGCTGGCGCAGCGAGCGCTCCGGCGCTTCCGCCGCCGACACCTGTGGCTTGGGGGATGACGGCGATTTCCGTTCACTCAGGTACTTGCTCAGGTCCAGCTCCGGCAGGATGCCGTGGCGCACCAAGATGGTATTGAGTTCCCGGTAGAGGGGCTCGAGATGGTTGAGCACCTGGGTTTCGAACACCTTCAGGCACACCCTCTCCACCATGCGGCTGGCCTTCAGCAGGGCCAACCCGGAATGAAAGGCCTCGCACACCAGAGCCGGACCGAGGGGGTTCTGGTGGCCGGTGTCGTTACTGATGGCCAGGCTGTCGAGCCGCAGTTTCAGCCGCAGCAATTCGGCCCGATACAGCGTGTCCGCCTTGGTCACCATCACCCGCAGGGTCAGCCAGTCCTCGAATTCCCCCTTGTCCACCAGCGACAGCTCGGCGCCGGGCGGTCCCTTCGGGCGAGGTTTCAAGGGGGACTGCAGGGCCTGGTTCATCTGGTGCCAGATGATTCTCTGACGCGCTGCCAACTGGCCGGAGGCATCCATGAATTCGTTGGCCTGTTGGTCGTTGCCCGCTTGCTGGGCGGACTGTCTGAGCGCCTCAATCATCCGCCTGAAACAGCCATCCATCAATGGCTCAAGATGCTGGACAACCACCCTGGCACACTGGTGCAGGATGAACTGTACCCGCTCGCTGGGGGGACGCAGCCTGGGGCGCTCGGTTTCGCCATTGCCGCCACACACTTTCAGCATGGCGGCCACCGCGTCCGGGTTGGCGCGGGCGAACACCACACCGATCGCCCCTTCAATGCGGCGGACCACATCCACCAACACTTCGTGACGGCCCTGGCCATCGGGACTGCGAAAGCGAATCCGCAGACTGCCGTTGCCCGCCCGCGACAGGGCTCCGTCCAGTTTGCGCTCGGTGTCGGCGGAGAAGCGTACGAACAGACCTTCCGCGCAAAAATCGGCGATCTGGCAGGGCAACCCAAGGTTGTCACCCAATACCAGCTGGGCGGCAAGCTTGATGGGCCTTCGGGGACTGGCGCGACGTTCCTTGGAATCCATTGACTACCTGATTGCTGGCAATGCCGACAGCCAGAGCTGGGGATACCGCCCGGCCATCAGCCAGTGTCCCTGTAAAGTCAGCAGAAACTCACTGCCACTCCGGGGGGTGTGACTGTAGTATAGCCGTTACACCGTTGAGGAAAAAACTCCAAGCGCGGTCGCGGCCGCCGCTAACCGGCTGGTGAACAATGTACATCGTAACGGGCGTCGAGTGTCCTATCAGAGTAATGAAACAGCTTAGCCAGTTCTGCCTCATTTTGCTAACACTGGCGGCTGTCAGCGGCTGTACCTCCCTGCGCTATTACAGTCAGGCCATCGGCGGTCAATGGGATCTGATGGTCTCGGGCCAGCCCATCCACGAGCTGCTGGCCGATCCGCAGTTGGATGCCGGGCTTCGCAGGCAACTGCGCACCGCCATGGCGGCGCGGCAGTTCGCCCGCCAGCGGCTGGCGTTGCCGGTGGGAAACAGCTACCAGGAATACATCCAGCTCGAGCGGCCCCACGTGGTGGTCAACCTGATGGCGGTCCCGGAGTTCTCCCTGGCCCCTCACCAATGGTGTTACCCGGTCGTGGGCTGCCAATCCTATCGCGGTTATTTCGACCCGGCCAATGCCCGGCTCGAGCAAGCGCAGTTCGATGCTCAGGGCTTCGACACCCTGCTCGGCGCTGTCACCGCCTACTCCACCCTGGGCTGGTTCGACGATCCGCTGCACAGCGGTTTCACCGACCTGCCCAGCGAGCGCATGGTTGCCCTGCTGTTTCATGAGCTCAGCCATCAGGTGGTCTACCTGGCCGGGGACACCGCGTTCAACGAGAGTTTCGCCACCGCGGTGGAACTGGAAGGGCTGCGCCTGTGGCTGGCCGAGCAGGGCGAACCGGCAGGGTTCAACCGGGCGCTGGAGCGACTGGCGCGGCGACGCCAGACCCAGGCCCTGGTCACCCAGGCCACCGCCCGACTGGAAACGCTGTACGCTCAGGCGGGCCAGCGGCCGGACGCGGAATTGCGCGCCGACAAGCAGGCCATCCTGCAGCAGTTGCGGGCGGATTATCTGGCCCTGTCCGAGGACTGGGCCCAGCCGGGCCCACTGGGGCGGGATCCAGCGAACCTCAACAACGCCCACCTGGCTCTGTTCCAGCAGTACCACCAGTTTGTACCGGCGTTTCGCCAGCTGCTGCGGGATCAGGACTTTGACTTCCCGGACTTCTATCAGGCCGTCGAGGCGCTGTCTCGGCTGGCACCGGACGCACGGCGGCAGCGGCTCGATCGACTAGCCCAGCGGTTTGACGAACACCTTTGAGTTGCGCTGGACGTTGTAGGCCGCCAGCTTGGGCCCCGGCAGCGCCTGCACGGTCGAGGGCTGGAAGCCGCGCTCGCGGAACCAGTGTTCGGTCTGGGTGGTGAGCACGAACAGCCGGCGGATACCCTGCTGGCGGGCCATCTGCTCCACCATCGCCAGCAGCTCGTCGCCGCGGCCACCACGCCGGTAGGCAGCGTCCACGGCAAAGCAGGACAGCTCGCCGGCCTGTTCCTCGGGGTAGTGGTACAGGGCGGCGCAGCCGACCACGGTGCCATCCCGCTCGGCCACCACAAACCGGTCGATCTCGGTTTCCAGCAACTCGCGGGACCGCCGGACCAGGATCCCCTGCTCCTCCAGCGGCCGAATCAGTTCGACGATGCCCCCGATATCTTCCACACTGGCGGTACGGATCTGCTCATAGTTGTCGCTACTGACCAGGGTCCCCGAGCCATCCCGGGTGAACAGCTCCTCGAGCAAGGCGCCATCCACCTGATGACTGATGATATGGGCCCGCTTCACGCCCTGGACGCAGGCGTTGCAGGCCGCGCGCAGCAGGTCGGCGTCCTCGCCGCTGGCCTTGGACGCGGCCAGTCGGTCCGAGGCCTCCCGCGCCGACAGCTCCCGGATCAACTGCCCCTGTTCGTCCAGCACCCCCTGGTGACGGGTGTAGATGATGAGTTTTTCCGCCTGCAGGGCGGCAGCCACCTGGCTGCCGACGTCCTCGTAGGACAGGTTGAACACGTCGCCGGTGGGCGAATAGCCCTGGGGCGGCACCAGCACGATATAGCCCAGATCCAGCAGGCTCTCAATGCCGTCCACGTCCACCCGACGCACCTTGCCAGTGAAGCCGAAGTCCACGCCGTCGAGCACGCCCACCGGCTTGGCGGTGACAAAGTTACCGCTACTGACCCGGATGCGGGCATTGTGCATGGGGGAATTGACCAGCCCCTGGGACAGCTGGCTCTCCAGGTAGCTGCGCAACCCGCCGATGGCCTCCAGCACCAGGGGCAACTGGGCTTCCCGGGTCACCCGCAGGCCCCGGTGGAACGACGACGACTCCCCCGCCGCCTCCAGCCGCTTCTGGATCTGCGGCCGGGCGCCGAAGGTCACCACCAGGCGGATGCCCAGGCTGCTGAGCAGCGCCAGGTCGTGGATGATGTTGATCAGGTTGTCGTGGGCGATGGCATCACCGCCGATGGTCAACACCACCGTGCGACCGCGGTGGGCGTTGATGTACGGCGATGAGTGGCGAAACCCGTGTAACCAGTCGGTCGATTTCAAGACGTCACTCCAGGCAGAAGCGCTGTATCAGTTGGCGCAGCACCGTCACGGTGGGCTGGACCTGGGACAGCGCCAGGTATTCGTCGGGCTGGTGGGCCTGGTCGATCGAGCCCGGCCCCATCACCAGCGTCTCAAGGCCCAGCTGCTGCAACCAGGGGGCCTCGGTGGCGAAGGCCACCGCCTCCGCGCGATGGCCAGTCAACTGCTCACAGACTCGCACCAGTTCGGCGTCCGCCGCCGTCTCGAACGGCGGCACGCCGTCGAACAGCGGGCTGAATTCCAGGTCCAGCTCCCGCTGGCGGGCCACCGGCTGCAGCCGGTCCAGGATGGCCTGGCGCAGCTCTGCCATCTGCATGCCCGGTAACGGGCGCAGGTCAAAATGCAGCTCGCAGCGGCCACAGATGCGGTTCGGGTTGTCGCCGCCGTGGATGCACCCCAGGTTGAGCGTGGGCACCTGAACCTCGAAGCTGGGGTTCTGGAACCGGGCCTGCCAGTCACCACGCAGGGCGAGCAACTCGCCCATGGCCTCGTGCATACCCTCCAGCGCATTTCGGCCCAGGGCCGGGTTGGAGGAGTGGCCGGATTGACCCTGGAACACCAGCCGTTCCATCATGATGCCCTTGTGCATGCGGATGGGCTTGAGGCTGGTGGGCTCGCCAATCACCGCGTAGCGGCCTTGGGGCCGGCCGGCCTCCGCCAGGGCCCGGGCGCCGTTCATCGAGCTTTCCTCGTCTGCCGTGGCCAGCAGAATCAACGGCTGCTTCAGGGGCTGGCCCACCAGGTCCCGGGCGGCCTCGATGGCCAGGGCGAAAAAGCCTTTCATGTCGCAGGTGCCCAGGCCGTACCAGCGGTCATCCCGCTCGGTGAGGGTGAAGGGGTCGCTCTGCCAGCGCTTGTCGTCGTAGGGCACGGTATCGGTGTGGCCGGACAGCACCAAGCCACCCGGGCCGCTGCCCAGGGTGGCGATCAGGTTGAACTTGCCGGGGGCGCCCGGCACCGGCATCAGCTCGGTCTTGAAGCCGAGCGGCCGCAGCCACTCGGCCAGGGTCTGCACCACCGCCTCGTTGCTCTGGTCCCAGTTTGGCGAGGCGCTGCTGACCGACGGCAACGAAATCAGCCGGGTGAGCATCTCCCGGATGCCCGGTGGTTGTTGCGCCGGGTTGTTTGCGTTCGCTGACATGGGCTTCCTCCTGCCGGGTTAGTGGGGTTGGCTGCCGCGCCGCCAGACCTCGAACTGAGTCACTGCCTCGACGGCCATCGGGTAGGCCACCTCGCCGCCGTCCACCGCACGGGCCACTTCCAACTGGCGCTCATCCGCACGAACCAGGCGGCCCTCGACAATCCGGTCGCTGCGCAACCGCACCCGCACCCGGTGGCCCAACCATTGCCCGGCGCTGGTCACCGGCCGCGCTCGCCAGCCACCGGCCGTGGCCCACCGGCCCTCCTCTTCCGGCACCACCGGCGCCAGGGCGGGCTGCGGCACCGACTCCTCCGGCGGGGTGTAGGGGCTCAGGTACACCCCGGGTACGGCCGCCCCGTTGTAGGTCAGCGCCAGCCCCTCGTCGCCGCTGGTGCCCGCTTCCCGCACCGGTACCCCGTAGGTATCGGAGTGTGGCGAGAGGGGCAGGGTGAGTTCACCGCCCTCCTCCAGCCAGCGGCGATACAGCGCCAGCAACTGGTGACTGGGCTCATAGCCCGTGCGATTGAGCTGTGTCCGGAACGCCGCCAGCACCTGATCCGACCAGTCACTCACCGCCAGGCCCGACTCCCGGGCGCAGTAGGCGGCGATCCTGCGCATCAGGCCACCGTCGCGCACGGTCAGCGTCATGGGCGCATCCGTTGTCGTCACCCACTGATCCGCGTCGGCCAGGTTGAGCCGGGCTCCGGGCCAGCTGACTTCCAGGCTCCCGGTGCCCTCGGTGTTGAGCTCGAAATACAGTCGGTCGGCACCTTGGCGCAGCAGGGCTTCGCCACGGACATCGGTGATGCCCACCCGCACCAGGTCGCCGGCGCCCAGCCGCTGGCGGGCATCCGGACCGCACACCGGGGCAAACAGCGCCGGATCCTCGGTGCGACCGGCGGTCACCCAACTGCGGAACATGCTGGCATCCAGGCCCAGCCGCCAGCCGGTGGCGATGGCCTGCCACTGCCCGGGCAGTGTCACCGGGTCCGCCAGGAACCCCAGCAGCGTCAGCGGCGAGCCGGCATCGAAGGTCAGCTTCGCCACCGTCAGCGGCTGGGTCAGGCGGAAGTCCTGGTAGGCGGCCTCCTGCAGGGTGACGCGTCCGGCGATGCTGGAGTGAATACTGCCCCGCTCGATCACCCCCAGTTCGTCCATGGCGAGCTGGGCCTGGCGCAGATCGCGATCCACCAGCCACCAGACGGTCGCCTTGAACCCGGCGAACCCCAACAGGGCCAGCACCAGTACGGTGGTTAGCATTTTCTTCAACAGTCGGCTCCTCTGACAGGTGGCACAGCCGGGCGGCGTCAGTTCCGGGAGATCAGTGTGCCCACGCCCTCATCGGTAAAAATTTCCAGCAGGGTGGCGTGGGCCACCCGCCCGTCGATGATGTGCGACGTCCGCACCCCCTGCTCCACCGCACTGAGGGCGCAACGGATCTTCGGTAACATGCCACCGTGGATGGTGCCATCCTCGATCAGGTCGTTGACCTGGCGGGCGGTCAAGCCGGTGAGCACCTCGCCGTCCTTGCTCTTCAGGCCGGACACGTTGGTCAGCAGGATCAGCTTCTCGGCCTGGACCGCCTCGGCCACCTTGCCGGCCACCAGATCGGCATTGATGTTGTAGGAGGCACCATCGTCGCCCACACCGATCGGCGCGATGACCGGGATCACGTTGCTGCGGGTGAGCATGTCGATCACTTCCACGTTCACCTGAGCGACCTCGCCCACGTGGCCGATGTCGATGATCTCCGGCCGGGCCAGTTCGTCGGAGTGCTGGGTCACTTCCAGCTTGCGGGCGCGGATCAGGTTGCCGTCCTTGCCGGTGAGCCCCACCGCGGTACCGCCCTGCTGGTTGATCAGCGATACGATTTCCTTGTTCACCTGGCCACCGAGCACCATCTCCACCACGTCCATGGTTTCACTGTCGGTGACCCGCATGCCGTTGACGAAGTGGGACTTGATGTTGAGCCGCTCGAGCAGGTCGCCGATCTGCGGGCCGCCGCCGTGAACCACGATGGGGTTGATCCCCACCAGCTTCATCAACACCATGTCACGGGCGAAGCTGCTCTTGAGCTCTTCGTTCTCCATGGCGTTGCCGCCGTACTTGATCACCACGGTCTTGCCGGTGAACCGTTGGATATAGGGTAAGCCCTTGCTTAATACTGCAGCCACCTGCATGGCCGTCTCACGATCCAGTGCCATTCGTTACACCTTCAGCTGTTCAGGTCGTTGGTCAGTTGTTCAGTTCGTCTGCGGCGCGGGGCGCCCTCAGAAATCCAGTACCAGGTCCGGGGCGATGCGTTGCAACTGGGCGCGGAACACCGACTTGATGCGCTCCAGCGCCGACTCGTCTTCCGCCTCGAAGCGCAGCACCAGCACCGGCGTGGTGTTGGAGGCCCGACACAGGCCCCAGCCGTCGGGATAGTCCACCCGGATGCCGTCGATGGTGCTCACACTGCCCTCGCCAAAGTCGCCCTCGGCGCTCAGCCGTTCCACCAGCGGGAACTTGCTGGCTTCGGTCACCTCCACATTGAGCTCGGGCGTGCTGATGTCCTCCGGGAAATCGGCAAACACCTCATCACTCTGGCGATCCTCAATCCCCAGAATCTCCAACAGCCGGGCCGCGGAATAGAGGCCGTCATCGAAGCCGTACCAGCGCTCCTTGAAGAACACATGGCCGCTCATTTCCCCGGCCAGCAAGGCGCCAGTTTCCTTCATCTTGGCTTTCATCAGCGAGTGACCGGTCTTCCACATGATCGGACGACCGCCGGCCTCGTTGATCACCCCCGCCAGGCGCCGGCTGCACTTGACGTCGTACAGCACGTCCGCGCCCGGGTTGCGGGAGACCACGTCACGGGCAAACAGCATCAGCAGGCGATCGGGCCAGATGATCTTGCCGCTGTTGGTGACCACCCCCAGCCGGTCGCCATCGCCATCGAACGCCACCCCCAGGTCGGCGCCTTCGTCCCGCACCCGCTGAATCAGGTCCGCCAGGTTGGCCGGCTTGCCGGGATCGGGGTGGTGATTGGGGAAGCTGCCATCCACCTCGCAGTACAGCGGGATGGCCTCACAGCCCAGCTCCTCGACCAGCAGTGGCCCCAGCTCACCGGCAATGCCGTTGCCGGCGTCCACCACCACCTTCAACGGCGCCGCCACGGCGATATCGCCGACGATCCGGTCCAGGTAGTCGCGGCGCACGTCCTGCTGGGACAGGCTGCCCTGCCCGCTGGCGAAATCGTTGGCCTGGATCCGCTGCTGCAGTTTCTGGATCGCCTCGCCGGACAGCGTCTCGCCCCCGAGCATCATCTTGAGCCCGTTGTAGTTGGCCGGGTTGTGGCTGCCGGTGACCATCACCCCGGAGCCGGTTTCCAGATGGTGGGTGGCGAAGTACAGCACCGGCGTGGGTACCGAGCCGATTTCAATCACGTTGCAACCGGTGGCCAGGATCCCCCGTGACAGCGCGGACGCCAGCTCCGGGCTGCTGTGGCGACCGTCGTAACCGACGCACAGGGTATCCAGGGCCCGCTGCCGGGCCTCACTGCCGATGGCCCGGCCAATCACCTCGACCACCTCCGGGGTCAGGCTTTCCCCGACGATGCCGCGGATGTCGTAGGCGCGAAAAATGTCCGCGGACACGTCCGTGGCCGGCGCCGCCACTTCCGCGATCTCCACCCCGGAACTGGCCTCCTGGGCCGCTCCCCCCAGTCCCAGCACATCGTCGTCGCCATCGAGCATGTCAATATCGAGCACGTCCTTGTCCTGGAACAGCGGCTCGTCACCCCCCGCCGCCGGCTGGTCGGCTGCGGCCGCCGGTGCCGCGGGCTTGCCCCGGGCCGCTTCAGCCGCCTTGAGCAGGCGCTTCTCGGTGGTCTGGGCCAACCGCTGTAGCGCCTCCCCCAACGCGGCGGTCATGTCCCAGCGGGCCGAGGGAAGTTTCTGGCGCTCGCCACTGAAGGTTTTCTGGGCCCATTGGATGAGCGCCGACACCTCCGCCCGCAGCCCCTTCTGGGCCTGGCCCAGCACCAGCCAGACCAACAGCGCCGCAAGCGCCAGCGGTACCATGACCACCGCCGCGGCAAGCACCGAGTCCACCAGGGGGGCCGGCGCCGCGGCCGGGGTATAGCGAAGACTCCAGTTGGGGGTGCTCAGGTCGAGCTCGATGCGCTCGCCACTGCCACTGCCCCGCTGGACCACCGTCGTGGCCTTGCCGGAAACCGTCTGGACCAGCGCCAGCCCGCCTTCCTGCTGCGGCATCAGGGTACTCAGGGTTGATGCCAGCGCGCCCGCCCTCATCAGCACCAGCAGGCTACCCGCCACCGCATCGTTGCTGGGTTTGCGCACGGTGGCGGCAAACTGGACATACCATTGGCCGTCCCGGGGAAAGGCATCCGGATGGAGCGGTCGGCCGGATTCCGCCCGCCGGGCCAAATCGAGACTGGCAAAACCGAGGGACGCCGAACCGATGGCCGAGCGCGGGATGTCGCCGTAGGGAAACAGGTAAACCGCCTCAATCTCGGGCATCAGGCTGTGCAACTCGGCAGCGACCGTCTCGGTCTCCACCGTGCCGGCCAGGGCATTGCGAACCCGTTGCTGCGACGCCATGCCGTCGACCAGCGCCTGCAACGCCCCCAGGCGCTGTTCCAGTCGGGCCTTGGCATGCTCGGCCATCAGGCGGGCGTGGTCAGCCTGACGCTCGGTCTCGGCCGGCAGCACCACCAAAAAATGCATTACCGCCGCGACCACCAGCCCGGCCAGCACGACGATACCGGCCTGCATCCCGGCAATGCTCGTCAGCTGCTTGAGGCCCGGCCCCCTGGGCCGTTTCGCCTTCTTGCCACTTTTGCCCTGTTTGCTGGCCGGTGCGTCCTCGACCGCTTCCTTTTTTTTACCCAGTTTCATAGCAAACCCTGCGTGACCGTTGACGCCCCTTTAAGGCACTGAATCTTATTGGAAAAGTATAGCCTCAATAGACTGTGCATGCCCGTTCGCGTTATCAACGGGTTCCGGTTGAACCAAATCCACCCGCGCCCCGGTCGCTGGTCTCGAATGACTCCACCACCTCAAATTCGGCCTGCACCACCGGCACCAGGATCAATTGGGCAATGCGCTCGCCCACCTCGATGGTGAACGGCCTCTGGCCACGGTTCCAGCAGGAAACCATCAGCTCGCCCTGATAATCCGAGTCGATCAGCCCCACCAGGTTGCCCAGCACGATGCCGTGCTTGTGGCCCAGGCCACTGCGGGGCAGGATCATCGCCGCCAGGGAGGGGTCCTCGATGTGGATGGCCAGCCCGGTCTTGAGCAATTCGGTCTCGCCCGGCGCCAGCGTCAGCGGCTGGTCCAGACAGGCCCGCAGATCCAGTCCGGCGGAGCCGTCGGTGGCGTATTCGGGGAAGGCGATGGTGTCGCCGATGCGGGCGTCCAGCACCCGCACCTGCAATTTACGTTTGGTCATCGGTAATCCTTGTCATTACGGCTTGGTCTGGTTAGCGCGAGCGGTCCGGTAGCGTTCGGCGATCAAGGACACCAGTCGCCCGGCCAGTGCGGTTTTACTCTCAGGCGCAAAGTCCTGCTGGCCGCCAGGCCAGAACACCGTGACCGCATTGTTGTCGCTGTTGAAGCCCACCCCGGGCTGGGACACGTCGTTGGCCACGATCATGCTGAGTTTCTTGCGTTGCATTTTATCGTTGGCGTACTTGGCCACGTCTGTGGTTTCTGCCGCAAACCCCACGGTAAACGGCGCATCCGGACGCCCGGCGATGGTGGCGAGGGTGTCCGGGTTGCGGACCAGCTCCAGCGACAGGTCGCTGGCGGTTTTCTTGATTTTCTGGTCGGCGCAGTTGGCGGGGCGATAGTCCGCCACCGCCGCGGTGGCGATAAAAATGTCACAGCCCCGGTCCACCGCCTCGCTTGCCGCGGCGAGCATGTCCTCGGCGGTCACCACCGATACCCGCGTGACGCCAGCCGGCCCAGCCAGGTTGACCGGCCCACTGACCAGGGTGACGTCCGCGCCGGCGGCCCGGGCCGCGGCTGCCAGGGCGTAGCCCATCTTGCCGGAACTGTGGTTGCTGATGTAACGCACCGGATCGATGGGCTCCCGCGTTGGGCCGGCGGTAATCACTAGGCGCAAACCGCTCAGCGGCCCCTCGCAAGCACCATTGAGCCGATCCGCCAGCGCCTGAGGCTCCAGCATGCGCCCCGGCCCGGTATCGCCGCATGCCTGCTCGCCCTGGTCCGGTCCCCACAGGGTGACCTGGGGGTCCGCCTGCAGCAGTTCCACGTTGCGCTGGGTGCGCCGGTTGCGCCACATCGCCTGGTTCATCGCCGGCGCCAGCACAATGGGAGCCTCGGTGGCACAACACAAGGTGGTCAGCAGGTCATCGGCCAGCCCCTGGGCCAGACGGGCCAGGAAGTCCGCCGAGGCCGGGGCCACCACCACGGTGTCCGCCCACTTGGCCAGCTCGATGTGGCCCATGCCCGCCTCGGCTTCCGGGTCCAGCAGGGAGGTTCGCACCGGCTCGCCACTGAGGGCCTGAAAGGTCAACGGGGCGACGAAGGCCTCGGCCCCCCGGGTCATCACCACACGCACCGCATGGCCCGACTTCTTCAGCAACCGGACCAGCTCCGCGCTCTTGTAAGCGGCAATTCCCCCGGTCACGCCCAGCAGAATTCGTTTCTGCGCCATGATCTCTCCAACTCCCGATGCCGGTACGCCGATGCCGCCTGGGCCATCGCCGTCGCTCAATGCTCACTCAAGACTCAGGAGACTCAGTCGAGCCTCTGAAATGAAAGGCTTATAAGATAGCACCGCAAGGCCCTCGCAAACAGCCCGGGATGCCCGGCCCACCAACGCCCGCCAGACCGGTCGTGGTACACTTGCGGGCCGGCGCAGGAGGCGCCGACTCCAACAACTTCAGAGAAAGGACTCCGCGATGACCAACGCCCCCTGGCCGACCGATGAACGGCCCCGGGAGCGGCTGCTGGCCCATGGCCCGGGCAGCCTCTCCGACGCAGAACTGCTGGCCATTTTCCTGCGTACCGGCACCGCCGGCATGCCGGTGATGGACCTGGCCCGCCACCTGATCGACAGCTTTGCCGGCCTACGGGGGTTGATGACCGCCTCACAGCGCCAGTTCTGCGAGATCCGGGGCCTGGGTACCGCCAAGTACGCCCAGGTCCAGGCCGCCATGGAGATGGCCAGACGGGTGATGGACGAGCCGTTGCGCCAGGGCAGTCCGTTGCGGTCCCCGGAAGACACCCGTGCCTACCTGCGCAGCCGCCTGGGCACTTACCCCCACGAGGTGTTCGCCGCCCTGCTGCTGGACAACCGCCATCGGGTCATACACTACCGGGAGCTGTTTCGTGGCACCATTGACGGCGCGGCGGTCTACCCCCGGGAGGTGGTCCGTCAGGCCCTGGAGGACAACGCCGCCGCGGTGATCTTCGCTCACAACCACCCTTCCGGCGTGGCCGAACCCAGCCAGGCCGACATCTCGCTCACCGCCCGGCTGAAAGAGGCCCTGGCGCTGGTGGATATCCGGGTATTGGACCATATGGTGGTGGGCCATGGCGAGGTGATCTCACTGGCGGAACGGGGGCTTGTCTAATCCCCTGGCGAGCGATTCCCGGCGGCACCGGCAAAAAAGCTGGCCAATTTCCCAACAATTTTTTGCGTTAGGGGGGCAGTTCTGGTATAAAAGCGTCCCTTTCTGGCGGAGTCTGGCGGGCAGCGCGTGCACCCCAAGGCGCAAGTAGCAACCAGAGACGCGATTTAACGAATTCGTTTAGTAGACCAACGCTCAGGTCGGAGGCAAGTATGTCCAGAGTTTGTCAGGTAACCGGTAAGCGGCCGGTAACCGGTAACAATGTTTCTCACGCGATGAACCACACCAAGCGTCGTTTTCTGCCCAACCTGCAGAACCACCGCTTCTGGGTTGAGTCTGAGAAGCGCTTTGTAAAGCTGCGCGTATCCACCAAGGGCATGCGCATCATCGATAAAAAAGGCATTGACGCTGTGCTGGCCGATCTTCGCGCCCGCGGCGAGAAAGTTTAAGGAGCCGCATCATGCGCGAGAAGATCAAGCTGGTTTCATCTGCAGGTACTGGTCACTTCTACACGACCACCAAGAACAAGCGCAACACCCCGGAAAAGGTCGAGATCAAGAAGTACGACCCGGTGGTTCGCAAGCACGTTGCGTACAAGGAAGCCAAGATCAAGTAACTCCGATCTGGCGACCACAAAAAACCCGGCACCAAGCCGGGTTTTTTTATGGGTAAACGGTCACTGCCGGCTCAGTATTTCTCCAGATAGCCCTTGGGCAGGGCGATATCCATGGCGATGGGCAGGTGATCGGACAGCGGGTAGCTCACCACCTCCGAACGGCGGATCTCCAGGCTGGGACTCACCAGGATATGATCCAGTGCCCGCTCGGGCCGCCAGCTAGGAAAACTGTGCGCGGTTGAGGGTAACGGCACCAGATCCGTTTCCCGCAGCGGCGTCTCTTCCAGCAACTCCTCGGCGTGATTGTTCATATCCCCCATCAGCACCACGTGCTCGTACTCCGCAATCAGTTCGCGGATGTAGCCCAACTGGCGCTGCTGGGCGGACCGGCTCAGGGACAGGTGCATCATCACCAGTACCAGCGGGTCCTCCTCCACCCCGTAACGGGCAATGATGGCGCCGCGACCGGGAATCAGCGCCGGTAGGCGGTGCTCGGTGACATCCAGCGGCCGGTAGCGGCTGAGCAGGCCGTTGCTGTGCTGGGCCAACGGCCCCAGGTTGCGATTCAGCTGCTGATGCCAGTAGGGAATCCCTGCCGCCTCGGCCAGGTACTGCACCTGGTTGATGTAGCCGCTGCGCAGGCTGCCGCCATCACACTCCTGCAGGGCCACCACATCGTAGCTGCGTAGCAGGGCCGCGATGCGGTCCAGGTTTTCGATGCGGCGGCGATGGGGCAGGAGGTGCTGCCAGCTGCGTGTCACGTAATGGTGGTAGGACGAGGTATTGATACCGACCTGGATATTGAAGGTCAGCAAGCGGATATGGCGCTGGGGCTCGAAGTCCGGCACATGCACCTCGCCGGAACAGGCCCCCCGGGGAACGGCCTCCGCCCCCGGCACCCCCGTGAATTGCTTGCGGATACGCTTGTACATGACTCGATATTCACCAATCGACAGGGGCGATCCAGCCGGCCACCTTACCCGCCCCCCTACGGACTTCATTCGACGGCGGCGCGCTCCTGCTCAATCAGGTAATCCACCACCTCGATCATCTGCTCGTGGCCACCCGCGGTGCTTCCGCTGACTTTGTACTTCCCATTTACCAGCATAGTCGGAACACCGGTGATGCGCGCCCCCCGAACCTTTGCCTGGGCCTGCTGGAACCGGGCGTTCACGCCGAAGCTGTTGAACGCCTTGGTAAAGGCCTCGGGGTCGACGTCGTAGTCGGCCAGGAACCCGGCCAGTGCCTCGACGTTGTTGAGCGGCCGACGTTCGCCCGCGATCGCATCGAACAGCGCGTCGTTGGTGGTCGGATTCATCTCGCCCAGGGCTTCCAGGGCATAGAAGGTGCGGGCGTGAACCTCCCAGGTCCGTCCCAGGGCCGCCGGCAGCATGGCGAACTCGACGTCTTCGGGCAGGTCCTCCTCCCAAGCCTCGACCAGCGGCTTGAAGTCGTAACAATGGGGGCAACCGTACCAGAACACCTCCAGCACCTCGATCCGGTCCTCGCTGGTGGTGCGAATCGGATCTTCCAAACGCTCATAATGACGCCCTTCTTGCCACTGGGGCTCGGCCTGGACCGCAAAGGTGGCCACCAACAGTAACCACAGCGTCATTTTCAGCATTCTGATCATAGCAAGTCTCCGGTTTGCAAAAGGTGTTGATAGTGAAGTTCGACCTGACGGTCCCAAGCTGTCTGTGAGTCCACCGCATTGTATAAGCTCCCGGCAGGGCACCAATTATGACCCAGCCCCGGCAACGCTAGCCACACCCGCCGGGTTACACCCGCGTAACCCACAAAAAAACCCGCCGAAGCGGGTTTTTGATCGGCGCACCAGCAATAATCAGTGCAGACCGGACACGTAGCTGGCCACGGCCTCGATCTCGGCGTCGGTCAGGCGTGCCGCCACGTCAGCCATGATCTGGGCGTTCGGGGTGCCCGAGCGGGTGCCGTCGCGGAACGCCTTCAGCTGCTTGGCCACGTACTCGGCATTCTGACCACCCAGACGGGGGTAGCCCGCCGGCTCGTTACCCTTGCCCTGCGGGTTGTGGCAGCCGGCACAGGCAGGCACGCCGGAGGCCAGGTTACCACCGCGATAGAGGGCGGCACCGCGATCGACCAGCTCCGGGTCGGCCTGACCGATTGGCGTGCTCTGCTGGTTAAAGTAGGCCGCCAGGTCCTGCAGGTCCTGATCGGACAGGTTGTTCAGCAGGCCGGTCATTTCCGGCACCGTGCGGGCCCCGGACTTGATATTGCTCAGCTGGCGGTACAGGTAGTTTTCACCAATACCCGCCAGTTTCGGGTAGGTCGCCATGACAGGCTGGGCGCCGCCCTGGCCGTGACAGCCGGCGCATACCGCCGCATTCTGTTGGCCTGCTTCAGGATTTCCTGCCCCGTGCGCCAGCGCAGTGAGGCCAACGCCGAGAACAACACCTGCGATCAGTTTCTTCATGCTCGCTCCGCTTCTCTCTCATCTCAAAAAGATTATTTGTCTTGCAGCCGGCAGGCACAGGCCGTCCAGGCTTTAACCGGGGCTGTCGGCAGCGACGCTCGGCGTGCCGCCCAAAATTGGTGTAGCATTATACATTAATCCCTGATAACTGAAATCCAATAGGAAAACCGAATTCCGTGACGGATGACCAACAGCCCAAACCCGTATCGTTCAACAGCGCCCGCTTCCTGATCAGCGCCTCCCGGTTGCAGGAGTGTCCGCCGGATTTCGGCGCCGAGGTGGCATTTGCCGGACGCTCCAACGCCGGCAAGTCCAGCGCCATCAACTGCATCACCGGCCATGGCAAACTGGCACGCACCAGCAAGACGCCGGGCCGGACCCGGCTGATCAATTTCTTCTCCCTCAACCGCGAACACTGCCGTCTGGTGGATCTGCCGGGCTACGGCTATGCCAAGGTTTCAAGGGACATGAAGGACGACTGGCAGCAGCACCTGGGCCATTACCTGAATGCCCGGCGCTGTCTACGCGGCTTGGTGCTGGTGATGGACATCCGCCACCCGCTGACCGACTTCGACCAGATGATGGTGGAGTGGTGTGAGCACAATGGCCTGCCGCTGACCATCCTCGCCACCAAGGCCGACAAGCTCAAGTTCGGTCAGGCCAAGACCACCATGCTGACCATTGGCAAGAAACTGAAGGCCTTCAGCTGTGTGCAACACCTGGTGATGTTCTCCGCCACCTCCAAGCGTGGCGTGGACGAGACCCGGGAGATCCTGGCGGACTGGCTGGAGCAGCCCATCGAGGAGGCTCCGGAGATTCAGCAGGTCTGAGGCGGCCAAAAAAAAGCCGGCTCACCATTGGCGGCGCCGGCAATACGTCAGGGTTTGCGACGTGCTAAAACCTGAGAACTCACTCAGGAGACGCCCCGGATGTCCGAATCCATCAGCGTCGAAATTAAGACCCGGAAATTGATCAAAAGTTCCACAATTTTTGTGTCGACCCCGTTCCGCGTTCCGGCCGCCCCCCTTAGATCCCGTTGTCCGGCAAGTCCGGGCGGTACTGCTCCCGCAACGTCATCACCCGGTCATAGAACTCCGCCGTCAGGTAGGGAATTTCGAGGGTCAGCACCTGGTAGATGCCCTGCCGCATCCGCTTGGTCGACAGGCTGCTGTCCATCTCGGTGCCATGGGCGGTCTTGAGGAAGGCCATCCAGTTGGTGATCACCAGCCAGACGTTCAGCGACATGGCCCGGCGCAATTCCTCCGACTGCCGCTGGATCACCCCGCCGTCGGTCAGCCCGAGGAAGATTCGGTCGATGGCCACCAGGCAGCGGTTGGTGAACTCCCGGTAGTCCTGACGCAGTCGTTCGTCACTGTCGAGCAGGAACTCCAGGTCCCGGTGGAAGAAACGGTAGGCCCACAGGCCATCGAATACCGACTCCAGGTAGAACTTCATGTCGTCCAGGGTGAGCGGACGATCGTCCGGTATCTGCAGGTAATAGTCCACCAGCTTCTCATACTCGAGAAAGATCTCGTAGATGATGTCGGACTTGTTGCGAAAGTGGTAATACAGGTTGCCCGGAGAGATCGCCAGATGCGCGGCGATGTGATTGGTGGTGACATTGCGCTCCCCACGCTCATTAAACAGCTCCAGGCTGGCCAGGATAATCTTGTCTCTGGTTTTCATACGCTCACAGTAATTGTTGTTGTTCGCCCCGCCATTGACCCGCGAGACGGGGTGACCCGTTGCACCCGTTATTCCCGTTATTTCGTTGGCTTGACGGCTAGAGTATATACTCTAATAATAGCAGTGAGCGCAAATTGGACAATTTACGCACAATCGTCCGATACCGCGATCCGATTTGAAACCGCCTGCGCCCGCATTCCGGGAGCACACCGGCGGACACGAGGAGAGAGCTATGGGTGCGACCGTCATTGAACTGACCGAGAGCAAGAAGCAGATTCAACACACCGGGCAAGTGTTAGCGGCTCAACGCGCAGCGTTTCGCAAGAACCCCATGCCATCGCTGGCAGAGCGGCAGGAAAACCTGAAGCGGCTCAAACGCGCCCTGCTCACCCACGAAGAGCGCCTGATCCAGGCCATCGACAAGGATTTCAGCTGCCGTTCCCGCGACGAGACCCGGATCGCCGAAGTGATGCCGTCGGTGCAGGGCATCAACTACGCCATGAAAAACCTTGGCGACTGGATGAAGCCCTCGAAGCGCCACGTGTCGGTGCTGTTTCGCCCGGCCAGCAACCAGGTGAGCTACCAGCCCAAGGGCGTGGTGGGCATCATCGTGCCCTGGAACTACCCGCTGTTCCTGGCGGTCGGCCCCCTGGTGGCGGCCCTGGCGGCAGGCAACCGGGCGATGATCAAGATGTCCGAGTTCACCCCCCACACCTCCGCCGTGTTCCACGACATCATCACCAGCACCTTCCCGGAAGACCTGGTCGCCGTCATCCTGGGGGAAGCGGAGGTGGCCGCCGACTTCTCCGGCCGGGCCTTCGACCACCTGCTGTTCACCGGCTCCACCTCGGTGGGCAAACTCGTCATGCGGGCGGCGGCGGAGAACCTGACCCCGGTGACCCTGGAACTGGGTGGCAAGTCCCCCGCCCTGCTGTCGGCGGATGTGCCCATGACCGACGCGGCCCAGCGCCTGGCGTTCGGCAAGGCCTTCAACGCCGGCCAGACCTGCGTCGCCCCGGACTACGTGCTGTGCCCGGCAGACCGCACCCAGGCCTTCGTTGACGAGTTCCGCACCCAGTTCTCCAACATGTACCCCACCCTGCGGGACAACGAGGACTACACCGCCATCATCAACGAGCGCCAATACCAGCGGCTGCAGGCCTATCTGGACGACGCCCGCGAGAAGGGGGCCGAGCTGATCGAGATCAACCCCGCGCGGGAGAGCCTCAAGGACGGCACCCGCAAGATCCCGCTGACCCTGGTGCTCAAGACCACGCCGGACATGAAGGTGATGCAGGACGAGATCTTCGGCCCGATCCTGCCGATTGTCAGCTACGGCAGCCTGGACGAGGCCATCCACTACATCAACGAGCGACCGCGGCCGCTGGCGCTGTATTACTTCGGCTACGACCGGAGCCTGCAGAATCACGTGGTGGAGAATACCCATTCCGGCGGCATGTGCATCAACGACGCGCTGATGCACGTGGCCCAGGACGACCTGCCCTTCGGCGGTATCGGCGATTCCGGTATGGGGCACTACCACGGCAGGGAAGGTTTCCTGACTTTTTCCCATCACCGTTCTATCTTTACCAAGCAACGGTTCAACAGCGGCAAGTTTGTCTACGCCCCCCATGGCACCGCCATGCACAAGATGGTGTACAAGCTGTTCATCCGCTGACGTCCCGACAACGACTCAACCGCAAGACGGCATTACAACAATAAGAGCGTCTCTTTATGCCACACCGCCCCTGCCAGGATAAGGCGGCGCCCGACGATCCCGGGCGCCGCCAATTGCTGAAAACCGGCCTTGGAGGCGCCCTGCTGCTCTCCGGGGCCAGCCTCACCGCCGCCCTATCCGGCTGCGCCACCACACCCGCCGGCCAGCAACCGGGGGATGCCGCCCAAGCCACCGACGGTTACCGGTTCCGCTTCCTGACCGCTGACGACATCGTGCTGTTTGAGGCCCTGTTGCCGGCGATCATTGGCTCGGCCATGACCGAGCAGCCGGAGGAGCGGCGCCTGCAGATCCGCGCCACCATCGAACGCATCGATGCCGCCATCGTCCGGTTCGGCCCCACCAACCAGGCGGAACTGCGCAAACTGTTCGACCTGCTCAACCTGGGGTTGACCCGGGTCACCGTGGCCCGGGTCTGGTCCAGCTGGCCCAACGTGACCACCGCCGAGGCCGAGGCCTTCCTCGAGCGCTGGCGCTCCAGCGGTATCGGCCTGTTCAACAAGGGCTACATCGCGCTGACCAAGATCAGCAATGTGGCCTTCTACGGCCACCGCGACCATTGGTCAGTGAGCGGTTATCCGGGGCCCCAGGACTGGGCCACCCGGAGCCTGCCACAATTCCACCCCCCCGCCTGACCCCAACCTGGAGTATGAGATGGCTGTAAACGATCCCATTGCCGAGGGCCTGGCGAAAGGCTGGGCGGTCACCGACGGCGCCACCCTGCACCAGGACCAGACCCTGGAAGCCGACGTGGTGGTCATCGGCACCGGTGCCGGTGGCGGCACCAGCGCCGAGATCCTTGCCCGCGCCGGGCTGTCGGTGCTGATGGTGGAAGAGGGCCGCCTTTACCACCAGAAAGACTTCCGGATGGACGAACTCACCGCCTACGCCACCCTCTACCAGGAAGGCATGAGCCGAGTGACCCGAGACGGCGCCATCGCCATCCTGCAGGGGCGCTGCGTGGGCGGTTCCACCACGGTGAACTGGACTTCCAGCTTCCGCACCCCGGAACCCACCCTGAACTTCTGGGCCGACCGCTTCGGCCTCGAGGACCTGCGCCCCGACCAGCTGGCCCCCTGGTTTGACGGTCGCACCCAGCGCCACAACATCGCCCCCTGGCAGGTGCCCCCGAACGCCAACAACGACACCCTGAAACGGGCCTGCGAACAACTGGGCTGGTCCTGGGCGGTGATCCCCCGCAATGTCAAGGCCTGCTGGAACCTGGGCTACTGTGGCGTGGGCTGTCCCACCAACGCCAAGCAGGGCGCCCTAACCACCACCGTACCCGGCGCGCTGGACCACGGGGCCCGCCTTATCCACGGCCTGCGGGCCGACCGCCTGGTACTGGACCAGGACCGTATCACCCATCTGGAGGCCACCCCGTTCGAGGCGGACGGCGTCACGGCCAAGCCGGTGCGCCTCCAGGTCCGCGCCCGCCACTTCGTGGTGGCCGCCAGCGCCATCGGCACGCCGGGACTGCTGCTGCGCTCGGAGCTGCCGGATCCCTATGAGCGGCTGGGCAAGCGCACCTTCCTCCATCCGGTCAACGCCACGGTGGCGGAGATGCCGGAGCGGACCGACCCCTACTACGGTGCCCCCCAATCCATCTACTCCGACGAGTTCAACTTCAAGCAGGGGGTGGACGGTCCCGCCGGCTTCAAGCTGGAAGTGCCGCCCCTGCACCCGGCCATGGCCAGCGGGGTGTTGCCCGGTCACGGTGAGGCCATGCGCGACAACCTGGCCCGACTGCCCTGGCTGCAGTCGATGCTGGCGCTGGTGCGTGACGGCTTCCACCCCGACAGTGAGGGCGGCACCGTCAGCCTGCGGGACGACGGCAGTCCGGTGCTGGACTATCCGGTGACCGACTACCTCTGGCAGGGGCTTCGCCAGGCCTACCTGCGCATGGCCGAGGCCCAATTCGCCGCCGGTGCCAAGCAGGTGCGGCTGGTCCACATGGACTCGCCCTGGTATCGCTCCTGGACGGAAGCCCGCGCCGCGATCGCCGGCATCCCCATGGAGCTGCATCGCGCCCGACTATTCACCGCCCACCAGATGGGCGGCTGCGGCATGGGGCAAGATCCGCGGGAATCCGTGGTCGACGGTTTTGGCCGTCACCACCAGGTCGCCAACCTTAGCGTGCATGACGCCTCGCTGTTCCCCACCAGTATCGGCGCCAACCCACAGCTGTCGGTCTATACCCTGGCCGCACGCAACAGCAGCCACCTGGTCCACCGACTCACGGGCTGAACGGGCGGGCGTTCCACCACCGCGACAAAGGTGGGATGCCCGGCCAACATTTGGCCCGGATGCTGGTATGCTACCCGCTTCCAGACCAGAAGGAGCCCAGTATGCCCACTGTCATTTATCCCGGAACCTTTGACCCGATCACCAACGGCCATACCGACCTGATCGAACGGGCCGGCAAGCTGTTTGACCAGGTGGTGGTTGCGGTGGCCTACAGCCCGAAGAAGCAGCCGCTGCTGAGCCTGGAGGAGCGGGTTGAGCTGGTGGAACAGGCCACCAGCCACCTGGACAATGTGCGGGTCACCGGATTCAGCAACCTGCTGGCGGAATTCGTCCGCGACCAGGGGGCATCCGTGATCCTGCGGGGACTGCGGGCGGTGTCGGATTTCGAGTACGAGTTCCAGCTGGCGGACATGAACCGTCACCTGGCGCCGGAAGTGGAGAGCGTGTTCCTGACCCCGGCCAACCACCTGTCCTACATCTCCTCCACCCTGATCCGGGAAATCGCCTCCCTGGGCGGGGATGTCTCGGAATTTGTGGCGCCGGTGGTGGCCGAGGCCCTGAACCGGAAATTCGGCAGAAGCTGAACAACCGACAATCGGGAGCACAATCATTCGCCAAATAGGCGGCGGTTTCCGGTAGAATAGCGGTGTTTCAGCAAGACCCCGAGGTGTAGCCCGATGGCCCTGATGATTACCGACGAATGCATCAACTGCGACGTCTGTGAACCGGAATGTCCCAACGAAGCCATTTCGCCGGGGGACGAGATTTACGTGATCGATCCCAACAAGTGCACCGAGTGCGTCGGCCACTACGACGAGCCCCAGTGCCAGGCCGTCTGCCCGGTGGACTGCATACCGGTGGACCCGGAACGGGTGGAGAACCAGGAACAGTTGATGGCGAAGTACCACCAGCTCACCGGTCAGTAAGTGCTGACCGCCCCGTTCGCCAGAACGGGGCTGAAACCTTCCCCCTCAGATCATCGGTGGCAGCGGCCATACCTGACCGTTGATGTCCACCTCCAGATCCTGCAGATGCGCCTTCAGGCGCAGGCGGTTGCCGTCCGGCACCAACAGCCCCTGCTCGATGGCCGGCAGCAGCTGGGGCCGCAACGCCGGGTATTGCTCCAGCAGCGCCTCCGGCACACTGAGCTCCAGCTCGCCCTCGAGCCCCGGCATCACCATCAGCATCTGCTGGCGTGCCGGTTCGTCCAACTGCGGATGACGCAGTGCCAGCGAGCCGGTCATGGCCCCCGCCGGCGTCTGCAGGCTCAGCTCCGGCATGTTCAGTGAAATGCCGTGACCGGCCAACTGCCGGAGTGCCTCCGACACCTGGGCCATCACCTGTCGCTGGCGCTCAAACTGCGCCTGCGGTGCCAGGCTGGCCATCGCCGACCCCAGGGTCTGCAACTGGCCCAGCGCATCGGTCAGCCGGTTCCAGCTGTCCACTTCCGCGCCCGCCAGCTCGAACGAAAGCCGGTGGGGACCGATGCTCTGGTCGTCCACCACCACGTTCTCCAACGCCAGCTCGGAGTGGGAGGTGAAGCGCCGGTCGCCGTCCTCGCTGGTCGTCTCACTGGTCACGGTGAGGTTTTCCAGGGCCACCGAGGCCCGGGCATCGTCCACCAGCTCCAGCCGGGCCATGCGAATCTCGCCCTCGCCGGCCCAGACATCGCCCTTGATCCGGGCCATGCTCTGGCTCAGTCGCAGGTCGTCCATCCCGACGCGCATGCCCGGCCCCCGCACCGCCAGGCCCGGCCAGCGCAGGTCCATGTCCACCTGGCGTCCGCCGTCACCGATCTCCGCCCAGCCGTAGCTCTCCGCCAGGTTCAGGCTTTCCCCGGTGTCGGGATCGTCCACGCTGATGGCCGGCACCTCCAGCTCCACCAACACGGTGCCCCAGAGCCGGGTGTCCACCACCAGACGGGGCTGTTCCTGCGGGAACAGTTCGGCGGCGGCCTCGCCAAACGCCTGCTCGAGGGAGAACCGCAATTCGCTGCCCCAGAGCCGGTGGCTCACCTCGCCGTGGTAGGGAATGGCGGTGGTCTCTCCGGTCTGGGGGTTCTGGATAATAAGCGTCCCGGCCAGATCGGCGCCCAGATAACGGCGGTCGTAGTGCTCGGTCGCCAGCTCAAACAGCGACTGGCTTGTATTCAGTTCGTCAGTGGCCTGCCGCCACTGGCGCTCGGTCACGCTGCCCACCACCCAGGGCGCGGCGGCCGCGGTTACCAGCGCGAGTCCGCCGGCCAACATCCATTTTCTGTTCACAGATCCTGCTACTCCCGTCTTGGGCCGACAGAGCCGGCCACCTACTTGCCGGTCAGGCGCTCCAGCAGCACCAGCTGCGATGCGAAACGCTCCTCCCCCTCTGCCGGATGATTCTGGACGTACTGGCCATCGGCCTGCAAGACCCAGCTCTGGCAGTTGTCCGCCAGGTAGGCGTCCAGTTCGCCGCGAAGGCGTTCGGCCAGGTCCTTGTCCTCCACCGGGAAGGCCACTTCCACCCGGTTGATCAGGTTGCGCACCATGCCATCGGCGCTGGAACAGTAGACCTCCGGCTTGCCGTTGTTGCCGAAGCTGTAGACCCGGGTGTGCTCCAGGAAGCGACCGATGATGGAGCGCACGTGAATGTTCTCCGACAGCCCCGACACGCCCGGCCGCAAACAGCAGATGCCGCGGATGATCAGATCCACCCGCACCCCGGCCTGGGACGCCCGATACAGCGCCAGCATCACTTCCGGCTCGGTCAGGGCATTGATCTTGAACACGATGTGGCCCTTCTCGCCATAGCCGGCCTCCCGGTCAATCAGCTCGATCAGCTTCTTGTGCAGGGTGAAGGGGGCGTGGAACAGCTTCTTGATCTTCAGCGCCTTGCCCATGCCGGTGAGCTGCTGGAACAGTTTGTTGACGTCATCACCGAGGGCATCGTCACAGGACAACAGACTGTAGTCGGTGTACAAGCGGGCATTGCCAGCGTGGTAGTTGCCGGTACCCAGGTGGACGTAGCGCTTCAGGCGCCCTTCCTCGCGGCGCACAATCAGGATCATCTTGGCGTGGGTCTTGAAACCTACCACGCCGTAGACCACGATCACCCCGGCCTCCTGCAGGCGGCTGGCCAGTTCCAGGTTTTCCGCCTCGTCGAAACGGGCCCGCAGCTCGATCACCGCGGTCACCTCCTTGCCCCGACGGGCGGCGTCCATCAGCGCCTCGACGATCTCGGAATCGGCGCCGGTGCGATACAGGGTCTGGCGAATCGCCAGCACCTGGGGATCCTTGGCTGCCTGGCGCAGGAAATCGATGACCGGAGTGAAGCTCTCATAGGGATGCAGCAGCAACACCGGCTTCTGACGGATGACGTCGAAAATGTCTTCGCTGTTGCGGATCTTCTTCGGCACCGCCGGGGAGAACCCCGGATACACCAGGTCTTCCCGCTCCACCAGGCCGCTCACCGCCATCAGCCGGGTCAGGTTGACCGGCCCATGCACCTGATACAGATCCCGCTCGGTGAGGCCGAACTCCCGCAACAGGAATTGCACCAGTTCTTCCGGGCAGTTGTCCGCCACCTCCAGCCGCACGCCATCGCCGAAGCGACGGCTGAGCAGCTCGCCACGCAACGCCGAGGCCAGGTCTTCCAGGTCGTCTTCCAGCTCCAGGTCGGCGTTTCGGGTCAGGCGGAACTGGTAGCAGCCCTTCACTTCCATACCCGGGAACAGCTCGTCGGCGTGGGCGTGGATCATCGACGACAGGAACACCAGGTTGTCGCCGCCGTCGCACACCTCATCCGGCAACCGCACCAGACGAGGCAGCGATCGGGGCGCCGGCACGATGGCCATCCCGGTCTCCCGGCCGAAGGCATCCTTGCCGTCCAGTTCGACAATAAAGTTCAGACTCTTGTTGACCAGCCGCGGGAAGGGGTGGGACGGGTCCAGCCCAATGGGGTTAACCACCGGCAGGATCTCGTCCTCGAAGTAGCGCCTTACCCACTCCGCCTGCGCCGCAGTCCATTCGCGACGGCGGACGAAGTGGATGTTCTCCTTCTCCATCTCCGGGATCAGCACGTTGTTGAGGATGTCGTACTGTTCGGCGATGTACTGATGCGCCACCTGGCTGATTTCGCTCAGCAGCTGATTGGGCAGCATGCCGTCCGGGCCGACGCTCTCGCGGCCATACTTGATCTGCTGACGCAGCCCGGCAACCCGGATCTCGAAGAACTCATCCATGTTGCTACTGAAGATACAGCAGAAAATCAGCCGGTTGAGGAGGGGATGAGTGGGATCCAGCGCCTGCTGCAACACCCGGTAATTGAACTGCAGATGACTGAGCTCCCGGTTGAAGTAGTTCTCGCTGGCGGTCGGATCAATCGCCGGCAGCAATTCCCCGGCGCCGGCTGCCTGCTCCTCCAGCGCCTCATTGGCGGGTGTCAGGGCGTTCGCAGATTCCGTACTCATCTCGCTAGGATCCTTGGCTTGGTGTCTGTCACCGGGTGAACGGCTGCCACGCCGCTGGCGTGAATGGCCATCACCCCTGTTGTTTCAATAGGCGCGCTGCGCGCACCGCAAAATAGGTCAGGATGCCATCGGCACCGGCCCGGCGCATGGCCGTCAGGCTCTCCATCATCACCTGGTCGCCGTCCAGCCAGCCGTTTTGTGCCGCCGCCATGTGCATAGCGTATTCACCGCTAACCTGGTACACGAAGGTCGGCACCTGCAACTCCCGCTTTACCCGATGGACGATGTCCAGGTAGGGCATGCCCGGCTTGATCATCACCATGTCGGCACCTTCTTCCAGGTCCAGGGCCACCTCGTGCAGGGCCTCGTCGCTGTTGGCCGGGTCCATCTGGTAGGTGGCCTTGTTGCCCTTACCCAGGTTGGCGGCGGAACCGACCGCGTCGCGGAAGGGGCCGTAGTAGCTGGAGGCGTACTTGGCGGAGTATGCCAGGATGCGGGTGTTGACGTGCCCGCCCTCCTCCAGCGCCTGGCGGATCGCACCAATCCGGCCATCCATCATGTCCGATGGCGCCACCACATCGGCGCCGGCATCGGCGTGGGACATCGCCTGGTTGACCAGGGCCTCCACCGTCACGTCGTTGAGCACGTAGCCATCGTTGTCGATGATGCCGTCCTGACCGTGGGTGGTGTAGGGATCGAGGGCAACGTCGGTGATCACCCCCAGCTGCGGGTGGGCCTTCTTCAAGGCACGCACCGTGCGCTGCACCAGGCCCTGACTGTCCCAGGCCCCGGCGGCAGACAGCGACTTTTCGTCCGGCGGTATCACCGGAAACAGAGCCAGCGCCGGAATCCCCAGGGCCACCCACTCGGCGGCCTGCTCCACCAGCAGGTCGATGCTGAGCCGCTCGACACCGGGCATGGACGGCACCGCCTCACGCTGGCCCTCCCCCTCCAGCACAAAGACCGGGTAGATCAGGTTGTCGACGCTGAGTCGATTTTCCCGGACCAGGCGGCGGGAAAAATCGTCGGCCCGGTTACGGCGCAGGCGGGTGGCGGAGAATGCTCGATGCGTGGGAGTGACCACGAAAACCTCCTGTAGGTGTGTAAGGCAGTTCGGAAACAAAACGGCTTGCCCCAATCATACACGCCCGGACACCCACGCAGACAGGCTCCAAAGCGGTTAGGGTAACTGCAACTATATTACCAAACGATGACAGTCTCCCAGCCGCCGGTCAGGGCTGCCTCCATCGCCACAGGAAGCACGTGTCATTTTGCGGTAAGTTACGGTTTAACAACGCCTAAGTAGCCTCTGAATAGCGCTCAGGCCAGGGCAACGGTGTCACCGGAGCGTTTGACAGAAGGAATGAATAGTGATTCACTTGTTAGCAAGAGGAAGCCACATGGCTTATCGCGAGACTGAGAAGATGCGCCGACGCAAGGCCGAGACCCGACAGCGTATCCTGGACTGCGCCCGGCACCTGGTGAGTGAAGGCGGCTTCCGTCACGCCCAGGTCACCCAGGTGGCCAGTCGGGCGGAAGTGGCCACCGGCACCATCTACCGCCATTTCGAGTCGAAAGAGCAGCTGTTTGCCGAGGTGTTCCGCGCCGCCACCCAGCACGAGGTGGACAAGGTCGCGGAGCAGCTGGCCGGCGAGGGCGATGCGGTGGAACGGCTCGATCGTGCCCTGCGGAGTTTTGCCAACCGTGCCCTGCGGGGACCGGTGACGGCGTGGGCACTGATCGCCGAGCCGGTGGACCCGCGGGTGGAGGCGGAGCGACTGGTCTACCGCCGGGCCTACGCCGCGCTGTTCGAAAAAGCCATTCGGCAAGGCGTTGCGGAGGGCTCGCTGCCACCGCAGGAGGCACGGCACAGCAGCACCTGCCTGGTTGGCGCCATCGCGGAAAGCCTGGTGGGACCGCTGTCCCCCGTCCAGAGCGGGACGGAGGTGGTGGCTGCCACCGACCACGAACCGTTGATCAACACCATCGTCAATTTCTGCCTGCAGGGGTTGACCGGTACCCGGAGGTAATCATGAACAGCCAGCAAGCTGCCCCGCACACACGGTCCGCCGACGACCGCTACCTGGCGGTCACCCATGAAGTGACCAATCAACCGCCGGCGCTGGAAAACTACAACCTGTACCTGCAGGACCAGGCCCTGCAGCAAGGGGTGGCACGGGAAGGGGGCGGCTGGGCCCACGAGGAGCTGGTTCAGTTCGGTGCCCTCGCCGGCCGTGCCGAGACCATCGACCTGGGCTTCAAGGCCAACGAGCACAAGCCGGTGTTCCACACCCACGACCGTTACGGTCACCGCATCGATGAGGTGGAGTTCCATCCCGCCTATCACCAGTTGATGAAGATCTCCATGGAGCATGGCCTGCACAGCAGCCCCTGGACCCACCCTGGTCCTGGCGCCAACGTCGCGCGCGCCGCCAAGTACTTCATGCACTCCCAGGTGGAGGCTGCCCACGGCTGTCCCATCACCATGACCTTTGCGGCCATCCCGTCCATCCGAAGGCAGCCGGAACTGGCGGCGCAGTGGGAAGCCAAGATCCTCGCCAACAGCTACGACCCGCGCAACGTGCCCGACGGCGAGAAGCAGTCGGTGACCATCGGCATGGCGATGACCGAGAAACAGGGGGGCAGCGACGTGCGCGCCAACAGCACCCGCGCCTACCCCCTGGGCCAGGGAGGCCCGGGCCAGGCCTACGAGTTGGTCGGCCACAAGTGGTTCGTATCGGCCCCCATGTGCGACGCCTTCCTGGTGCTGGCCCAGGCACCGGGCGGCCTGTCCTGCTTCCTGATGCCCCGCTGGCGCCCGGACGGCAGCAAGAACCCCTGGCAGATCCAGCGCCTGAAACACAAGATGGGCAACGTGGCCAACGCCTCCAGCGAGGCCGAACTGCGGGGCGCGCTGGCCTGGATGATCGGCGAGGAAGGACGCGGTGTGCCGACCATCATCGAAATGGTCGCCATGACCCGCTTCGACTGTATGATCGGCAGCTCCGGCGGCCTGCGCCAGGCCGCCGCCCAGGCCCTGCACCACTGTCGTCACCGCAGCGCCTTCGGTGCCCGCCTCAGCGAGCAGCCACTGATGCAGAACGTGCTGGCCGACCTGGCGCTGGAGAGCGAGGCGGCCATGACCCTGACCCTGCGGGTGGCCCGGGCCCTGGACCAGCAAGATGACGAACACGAGCGCCTGCTCACCCGCCTGGCCACGCCGGTGGGCAAGTACTGGATCTGCAAGCGCACCCCCAACCACGCCTACGAGGCCATGGAATGCATTGGCGGCAGCGGGGTCATGGAGAACTGCATCATGCCCCGGCTGTACCGGGAAGCGCCGGTGAACGCCATCTGGGAGGGCAGCGGCAACGTTCAGTGTCTCGACACCCTGCGGGCCCTGCAGAAATCGCCGGATGCGTTGGCCGCGTTTTTCGCCGAGCTGGAACGGGCCAGGGGTGCCGACAACCGCTTTGACCGCTTCGTCAGCGAGCTGAAAACGGATTTTGGCAACAGCCAGGACCTGCAGTACCGCGCCCGCAACCTGGTGGACCGGCTGGCGCTGTCCCTGCAGGGCGCGCTGCTGCTGCAACACTCCGATGCCGCCGTGGCGGATGCCTTCTGCGCCTCCCGCCTGGAACAGCCCGGCGGCCTCAATTATGGCAACCTGCCCCGCGGCGTGGACGTTCAGGCCATTATCCAGCGTGCCACGCCTGTAGTAGACTGATCGCAACTCCCTCTGACCGTGCCCGCTCAACGCAGCGGGCACGGCGGTCATTGCGCAAGGGCCCGATCATGTCCGACACTCTCCGTCGCCTACTGAACACCGACAGCCAGCAACCGTCCATCACACCGCACATCGGTGTCATGACCCTGCACTTTCAGGTGTATGGCTGTGAGGACATCAAGGCAAAGCGCAAAGCCTTCGCACCGTTGCGAGTGCTCTGGGGCAAGGAGGCGGACCTGGCCGTGGCCGAAACCGCCGACCTGGATGCCCTGGACTGCGCCACCTGGTCGATCGCCGCCCTGGGCACCTCCTCCCAATTGATCGCCCAACGGCTCGACCAGATCGAAAAAGCCATTGCCGAGCGCATCGACGCGCCGGTATTGAGCGTCCACAGGGAACTGCTCTAGCCCCGGCGAGCCATCCCGTCCCCGGCACCGTGCCCAATCCCGGCAACCCCGTTTCAGCCCTTAGACCAAGGGCCGTGTGGCATGAGCATGGGCGACCCCGTATACTACGGCCCCCTAAGGACGCCGGATGGCAGTGGCATGGCCCTTGGCGGGGCAACTGTGCCAGACTGCTGATGACAGTTTGATGAGAAGCAGGGCTTCTCGCCGTGATCCGCTGGCCAGCCGGGATGGCCCCGCGGAATACCACTGAGACAGAGTGGCGCTTATGACTGGAAAGAAAAAATCCGCTCACGCCTCGGTAGAGGCGATGTATCGAGTATTCACGGTTCCCGAGGCACCGGAATCCACCCTGAGCCGGATTGACCAGAACATCTCCAGCAATCTGGCTGGGTTCCTGCAGGAACACATCGTCGCCATCGAACGCGATCTCAGCGACGTCGAGAAGGACTTCTCCGACTCCGCCATTCCGGAGAAGCCGGTGTTCGTGTCCGAGCAGGCCCAGTTCCTGCTCGACAAGCTGGTGGCCAACTCGGTCCACACCGCGTCCCCCAGCTTCATCGGCCACATGACCTCGGCCCTGCCCTACTTCATGTTGCCGCTGTCGAAGATCATGATCGCGCTCAACCAGAACCTGGTGAAGACCGAGACCTCCAAGGCGTTCACCCCGATGGAGCGTCAGGTACTGGGCATGATTCACCGGCTGGTGTACAACGAGGACGGTGCCTTCTACCGCAAGTGGATGCACGACCCCCGCCACTCCCTGGGTGCCATGTGTTCCGGCGGCACCATCGCCAACCTGACCGCCCTGTGGGTGGCCCGCAACCGCGCCTTCCCGGCCGAGGGCAGCTTCCGCGGCATACACGAGGAGGGCCTGTTCCGGGCCCTGCGTTACTACGGTTACGAGGGCGCCGCGGTGCTGGTGTCACGACGTGGCCATTATTCCCTGCGCAAGGCCGCCGACGTGCTGGGGCTGGGCCGGGAATTCCTGGTGGCGGTGGACACCGACGACGACAACCGCATCCAGACCGACGCCCTGCGGGACAAGTGCCTGGAACTGCAGAAACAGAAGATCAAGGTGATGGCCATTTGCGGCATCGCCGGCACCACCGAGACCGGTAACGTCGACCCGCTGGAGGCCATGGCCGACATTGCCCGGGAGTTTGGCGCCCATTTCCACGTCGATGCCGCCTGGGGTGGCCCCACCCTGTTCTCCCGCGAACATGGCCGCCTGCTCAAAGGCATCGAACAGGCCGACTCGGTCACCTTCGACGCCCACAAACAGCTCTATGTACCGATGGGGGTAGGCCTGGTGGTATTCCGCGACCCGGCGCTGGCCAGCGCGGTGGAGCACCACGCCCAATACATTATCCGCAAGGGCTCCCGCGACCTGGGCAGCACCACGCTGGAAGGCTCCCGGCCCGGGATGTCGATGCTGATCCATTCCGGGCTCAAGATTCTGGCCCGGGAAGGGTACGAAATCCTGATCAATCAGGGCATTGCCAAGGCCAGGTTGTTTGCGGACCTGATCAACGACCGGGAAGACTTCGAACTGATCACCCGGCCGGAGCTAAACATCCTCACCTACCGCTACAACCCACCCCTGGTGCAGCAGGCCCTGGCGCTGGCGGACCCGGCTCAGATGGAGCGCATCAACACCTGCCTGAACCGGATCACCAAGTTCATCCAGAAGACCCAGCGGGAACGCGGCAAGGCCTTCGTCTCTCGAACCCGCCTGGAGCCGGCGCGGTATCAGCACTTCCCCTGCATTGTGTTCCGGGTGGTGCTGGCCAACCCCCTGACCACCGAAGACATCCTGCGGGACATCCTGGCCGAACAGGCGGCCCTGGCGCACGAGCCGGGCATCCATGATGAGCTGACGATTCTGACGGAAACTGCGCAGGCGGTGCTGGCGCAGCATCAACCCGACAGCAGGCAGGCCTGAACGCCTGCCCGCTCGACGGGAAGGAAGGGGGGCGATCAGTAGAGCGCCGCCTCGTCGTCCAGCACCTCGTGCAGGACCTCCAGGAACATCCGATCCGCTTCACTCCAGTTTTCAGGAATGCGCAGGATGGTGTTGGCGCTGATCTCTTCCGCGATTTTCTCGTCTGCGCCCGGCTGATCCCGGTACTTGCGGGCAATTTCCACCGACTTGACCGCCACGGTTGGATCGCTCAACACCTTCTTGATAAAGCCCCGTAACTCACTGATGGTCTTGGACTGACGACTTTCTTCTGCTGAGCTCATTGGGTACTCCCCGGCTGATGGTACGCTGCGGCCCCGTGTCCGGGTCCGCATTCAATAGTATGGACGATTGCCCGGGCTGGCAACCAGACGGGACTCTAGGCATCACTGGACCAACAGCCCCCGGATGGTGAAGAACAGCACGGCCGCCATGGACGCGGAGGCCGGCACGGTGATCACCCACGCCGCCACGATCCGGGTCAGGTGCGAGCGCTTCACCATCTCTTCCCGGTAGATCTTTTTCAGGCGCTTGCGCTCGGCCTTGGACAGCGGCACCTCGCGCTTGTTCTTGCGGGCTTTCTTCAGCAGCGACTCCATCTCTTCCACCGAGGCGTCCCGGAAGTTGTCGAGGAACGGCTGCAGACGCGCCCGCTCGGCAGCGTCGTGATTGTCGATGATGGAGTGCAGCTGACTGGCGTAATTGGACTTCAGGTACTCCCGCAGGAAACCGACCCCGAACACCCCGCCGATGGCGATGTGGGTGGAGCTGACCGGCAGGCCGAGCTGGGAGGCGATGATGACCGTCAGCGCCGCCGACAACGCAATACAGAACGCCCGGGTCTTGTCCAGCTCGGTGATCTCGCTGCCCACGGTCTTGATCAGCCGCGGTCCGAACAGCATCAGCCCCACCGCCAGGCCAAGCGCGCCGACCACCATCACCCAGGTCGGGATGCTGGCGGCGGTGATGACGCCCCCGGAGCTCAAGGCATCGTTGATGGCGGCCAGCGGGCCAATGGCGTTGGCCACGTCATTGGCGCCGTGGGCGAAGCTGAGCAGGGCGGCGGCGAAGATCAGCGGCCAGGTAAACAGGGTGTTCACGCCGGAGGCGCTGTTCTCCATGGTGGCCGCCCGCCGGGACACCAGCACCCGCATCACCAGCAAACCCAGGGCCGCCACGCCCAGTCCCACCAGCGAGGCGTCCAGGAAGTCCACCTTGACCACCTTCTTGACGCCCTTGACCATCAGGTAGGTGCCAAACGCCCAGGCCATGATGGCCACCAGCCAGGGTACGAAGGTGCGGGCCGCCGGAATCACATTGGCCCGGTAGAGCACCGCCTTCTTGATCAGGAACAGGAACAAGGCCGCCAGCACACCGCCCAGCACGGGCGAGATCACCCAACTGGCGACGATCTTGCCCATCACGAACCAGTCGGCAATGCCCCAGCCACCGGCCGCGATACCGGCACCCAGCACGCCCCCCACGATGGAGTGGGTGGTGGACACCGGCGCGCCCATCCAGGTGGCGAGGTTGAGCCACAGGGCACCGGCCAGCAGGGCCGCGGTCATCAGCCAGACGAAGCTGTCCGGATTGCTCAGCCGCTCCGGCGCGATGATGCCTCCCTTGATGGTGGACACCACATCGCCACCGGCAATCAGGGCGCCCGCCGCCTCAAACACCGCCGCCAGCAGGACCGCGCCCCCCAGCGTCAGGGCGCCGGAACCGACGGCCGGCCCCACATTGTTGGCCACATCGTTGGCGCCGATATTGATGGCCATGTAACCGCCGATTACGGCCGCCGCCATCAACAGCATGCTGTTGGGCATGCCGCTGCTGAGGTGACCAACCGCCAGGAATATCCCCAGCAGGAACAACAGACTGAGTCCTACGCGATAGCGTTCCGTACCGGAACTGGTGAGAAGGGTGTCAAGAAAACTGTTCGTTTGGGCCATGGGAACTACCGTGCCTGTACCTCGTGAATCAGGGGCGCACTATAATTTTTTTGTCACCAAATTGAAATCTTCGAACGCGCCAACCGCTCCCCCAAGGGAGGCCAACTTCCGCTTCAGGTTGTCGACCAGGTCATGCTAATTGGCTGTATTGTCGTCAAAATTGGCGCATAATCGGTGCATTGAGTGGACCGATGGCTGATGCTGCAGGTCACCAACCAATAATTACAACAACCTCCGTTTGCGGCCATGACCGAGCTCACCAAGCTACAAGACGACAACACCCAGCGGGACGAGGAGAACCGGGTCGCACGGGTGCTGGCCTGGCTCTCCGCCATGGCCCTGTTGTTCCTGGTCGGCATCGGCGTCAAGTCCTGGCTGTCCGGCCATCCCACCCACGCCCTGGTACTGTGGGGGTTCGCCCTGCTGGTGGGCCTGAACATCCTGCTGTTCCTGTGGACCCGCAACTCCCGGCAGCACAAGGGAGGCCTGATCCTGGTGGTCGCGGGCCTGTTCGCCTACCTGTTCGCCTCAGGCGGCGAGAGCAACACCGGCCCCCTGTGGTTCTATGTCTTCCCGCCACTGCTGTTCTATCTCACCGGTCTGCAGCTCGGCACCCTGCTGCTGCTCAGCTGCCTGCTGTTTGCCACCATCGTGTTCCAGTTTCCCGGCCTGCCCTTCGTCAGCGCGGAGTACACCCTCGATTTCAAGGTGCGGTTCTTTGCCACCATCGCCTTCGAGTCGATCTTCTGCTACGTGCTGGAGTATAGCCGGCTGAAGGCCCGCAGCGAGCTGATGGCTCTGGCCCTGAGCCATGAACGGGCCGCCCGCACTGACGAACTCACCGGACTGGCCAATCGCCGTGACATGCATCAGCGGTTGCTGGCCGAGCATTCCCGCTATCAGCGTTCCGGTCACCATTTCTCCATTGCCCTGATCGACCTGGACTGGTTCAAGCGGATTAATGACGAATTTGGTCACGACGCCGGCGACATCGCGCTGCAGCGCTTTGCCAGGCTGCTGCAGAAACTGGTGCGGCAAACCGATCTCGCGGCCCGCTGGGGCGGCGAGGAGTTCCTGGTCCTGCTGCCGGATACCTCACTGCTCCAGGCCCTGAGCCTGGCGGAGCGGTTGCGGGCGGAGGTGACCCAGGCGGATTTCCACTTCCGCGGGCGGGCATTGCCGGTCACCATCAGCGCCGGGGTTGGTTCGATTACCCAGGCCGACTCCATCAACCAGCTGCTGCAACAGGTGGACGCGCAGCTGTATTCCGCCAAAGCCAACGGCCGCAACCAGATCGCTCCCCGGGTCCGCAGCCAGGTCAGCGACCCCGACTCGCGACCACCGCAGGACGCTTGAGACTCCCCCTCGCTGCCGTTACCATGGCGGCCCCAATCGCCGCAGAGAGACTGACCCCATGGCTTCGATCCAGATTATCGTCGGCAGCGTGTATGGCGGAGCACTGATGACCGCCCGAGCCATCAAGCAGGCCCTGGAAGCGGAAGGGCACCAGATCACCGTGCTGGACAACCCCACCCTGGCGGACCTGGTGGCCGATACCTGTCCGGTGTTGATCTGCACCTCCACCACCGGACAGGGGGAAATCCCCCCCAACCTGCTTCCGTTCTACCTCGCCCTTCGCGAGCAACTGCCCCAGCAGCCGGGCCGCAAGTTTGGCGTGCTGGTGCTGGGCGACAGTTCCTACGGCGACACCTTCTGCGGCGCCGGCGAACTGATGGAAGAGGCGTTTTATGAGACAGCGGCACAAAAGGTGGGGGACACCCTGAAGATCGATGCCCTGGAAACCACCGAGCCCGAGGCGGAGGCGCTGCCCTGGGTTCGACAATGGCTGGACCAGCTTTAACGGCTATTTTGTAAGACTCCGTCGCGTTTCTCTCAGTCAACCGTACTTTAGTCTTGAGTGCGGTATCCGCACACGCCATACTGGCGCCAGGAAAGTAAGGAGCCTTTATTCACTCCTTCAATTACCGTGCGACAGAAACGCACGCAACGGGGAGAGACACCTCGCTCCCCCGATAGCAAGACAACAACCACAACAAGACCGGATTGCCGTGCGTCAACTTGCTCTATTGTGTGCCCTGGTGGGCGTACTCCTCACCCTGGCTTCCGCGGCCTATGGCGATGAAGTCCAGGGGCCGGGCTGGGTTCAGCCGGACATCGCCTACCTGAAAGCTGCGCCCGGCACTCAGCTCACCCTGGACCAGGCCCGCACCCGCACGGACTGGCAGCCGCTGGAGGAGCGGACCCCGAATTTTGGCTACCAGACCGAAGAATACTGGTTCCGCATGACCCCGCCGGCGACCCCTGACAGCCAGCTCCTCGACATCAGCTACCCGCAACTCGACTACGTCACCTTTTACCTGGTGGAAAACGACCAGCTCCGACACACCGAGGTGATCGGGGACCACATCCCCTTTGCCCAGCGTCCCCTGCAACACCCGACGTTCTTGATCCCGTACGAACTCAGTGCCGACAGCGATGCGGAGATCTTTCTCCGGGTTCAGACCAACGGTGCACTCCAGGTACCACTGCGGATTTGGGGCCAAAGCGCCTTGTTCGACCACATCGCCCTCGAGGATCAACTGCACAGCCTGTACTACGGTGTGCTGATCACGGTGATCTTCTTCAACCTGTTTATTTTTCTGGCGCTGCGGGAAGTCACCTACTTCCTGTACGTGCTGTCCACCTTCGGTTACCTGTTCCTGATGGCGTCGTTGCGAGGGGTCACCTTCCAACTGCTGTGGCCGGACACTCCCTGGCTGCAAAACACGGCCGTGCTGATAGCGGTGCCGGCAGCGGTGCTGTTCAGTCTGCTGTTCGCCCGCTCGTTCCTGCGTTTGCCCCGCTACGCCAGCCGCCTCGACCTGATGGTGCGCATCAGCATTTTTTGTAACCTAGCCGCAATAGCCGGCGTATTCCTGCTGGACTACAATGCCTCGATCCGGCTATCGGTGGCCCTGGCCATTCCCAGCTTCTTGCTGCTGACCATCATCGGCCCCCTGCTCTGGGCCCGGGGCAGCTCCCTGGCCGGTTTTTACACCATTGCCTGGGGTCTGCTGACCCTGGGCAGCATCATCACCGCCGCCAACAAGTATGGGCTGATCCCCAACAGCTTCGTGACCGCCTATGGCATGCAGATTGGCTCGGCCCTGGAAGCCATCCTGCTGACCATTGCGCTGGCGGCCCGGCTCTACCAGGAACGGGAAGGCAAGGTGTCGGCCCGGGAGGCGGAAGTCAACGCCATGGCCGCCCGGCGCAAGGCCGAACTGCGCATGATGGAGCAGGCCCTGCATAACCCCCTAACCGGCCTGCCCAATCGCACCAGCTTCGAGATGGCGATCAACGACCTGATCAACCGGCACCCCAAGCAGCGTCTCGCCGTGGGCATCATCTACCTCACCAACCTTCAGGCCATCACCAAGACCCTGGGACACCGCAACACCGACCGACTGCTGGAGTTGTCGGCACGCCGGTTCAACAGCATCGTCAGCGAGCTGCCCGGGGTTTACCCCATCGAGCAGACGGACCGGCGGGCGTTTCACCTGGCCTCGCTCGAATCCGCGACCTTCGGCTTCCTGATCGACGCCGACGTGATTGGCCAGACACCCCGCAACATCGTGCTCGGCCTGGAACAGTTCAGGGAACCCATCGATTACCTGGGCATGCAACTGCCGCTGGACCCCCAGACCGGCGTCGCCATCTACCCCGAGCACGCCCAGGACACCAACTCGCTGATCCGGCGCGCCTATATCGCCCAGGAGTCCGACGAGGCACGGGACCGGGGGCTGGCCTACTACCAGCCCACCCGGGATTCCTACAGCGCCGACCGGCTCACGCTGGTGTCGGAGTTTCGTCAGGCGCTGCAGGACAAGGCGCTGGCATTGTACCTGCAGCCCAAGCTCCGCCTGCACGACAATACCGTTGTCGGCGCCGAGGCCCTGATTCGCTGGCCGGGACGCAAATCACCGGTGCCCACCGACCAGCTGGTGGCGATCGCCGAGCAGACCGGACTGATCAAACCACTGACCCGCTGGGTGCTGGAGCAGGCCATCACGGTGCGCGGACAGTTGCTGGAACACGGCCACCGGATCGGTGTCTCGGTGAACATCTCTCCCAACAACCTGCGAGAACCGGACTTCCCTCTCTACGTCCAGCGCCTGATGGCCAGCCAGCCCCAGCACCGCGGCCACATCACCCTGGAGGTGACCGAGACCTCGATGATGCTGGACCCGGTCAACTCCCTGCGGGCCCTGCAGTCACTGAATGCCACCGGGATCCCACTGTCGATTGATGATTTTGGCTCGGGCTACTCGTCGTTGTCCTACATCAAGCAGCTGCCGGCCGGGGAGATCAAGATCGACCGCTCGCTGGTCAGCGACCTGCCCACCCAGAGCGAGGATCGGGTGATTGTCCAGACCACCATCAACATGTGTCACAGCCTGGGTTACCAGGTGGTGGCCGAGGGCGTGGAGGACCAGCAGACGCAGGCGCTGCTGGCCGAGATGGGCTGCGACATGATCCAGGGGTTCCTGCTCACCCGCCCCCTGCCGCTGGGGGAGTTGCTCACCTGGCTGGATGGACGGGCCGCCGACGGGGCCCGCAAGATTGGGTGACGACGCGGCCCTTGCCAAGGACTATCCGCGTGCGGCCCAGACCATTGGCGGCGAGCCGCGTCGGAGCGCCGAACCGCTTGGGCTACAGCCTTCAGAGCACGCAGAGACGATTCAGGAGTTACTCAGAGGTTCCTTAGCTCTTCCGACGGATCAGCGCTTCCTGGGTGGTGGAGGCCACCAGCACTCCCTGCCGATTGAAGAAATTGCCGCGATTGAAACCGCGTCCACTGGAGGCGCTGGGGCTGTCCTTGTCATACAGCAGCCAGTCGTCCATGCGGATATCCCGGTGGAACCACATGGCGTGGTCCAGGCTGGCGACCTGCATCTTCGGGCTCATGAAAGTGACCCCGTGAGGATTGAGTGACGTGGCCAGGAAGGAAAAATCCGAGGCGTAGGCCAGCAGACAGCGGTGCAGGATCGGGTCGTCCGGCAGCTCGCCCTGCACCCGCAACCAGCTCTGCTTGACCGGGGGCTTGGGCTCCGGTTTGAGCGGGTTGACCGGGTCGATGGGGCGAATCTCCACCGGGCGGTCCCGGGCCAGCTTGGCCCGCATCGCCTCGGGGATCTTCGGCAGCAGCTTTTCCACGTAGTCCGACTCCGACATCAACCCCTCCGGCCCGGTGGCGGCCGGCATCTCGGCCTGGTGATCAAAGCCTGGCTCCTCGCCCTGGAACGACATCGACCCGGTGAGGATTTCCTTGCCGTCCTGGCGGGCGATCACCCGGCGCACCGAGAAACTGCCGCCATCACGCACTCGCTGAACTTCGTAGTCAATGGGCAGGCTGTGATTGCCGGGACGCAAAAAATAGGCGTGGAGGGAATGGGGCAGGCGATCCTCAACGGTGCGGCTGGCGGCCATCAGGGCCTGGCCCAGTACCTGACCACCAAACACGTTGCGAAAACCGAGGTCTTCGCTATCACCCTGAAAATGATCGTCACCGGTGGGCGACAGATCGAGCAACTCTACCAGTTTTCTGGTGACTTCCAGCATGCCGACTCCTCTTCTCACTTCGCGGAGATCACCCGGCCCTGACCGACGAGACCGGAGGCTCCTTAGCTCACTAAGTAAATGGTTCTACCGCAAGACAACCGCCGGCGCAAACAAAAAAGGGCAGCGCGGCTGAACCACGCTGCCCTTTGCCGGTGCCGGCCAGACCTCTGGCCCCCGCCTCAGTCGTGAATCGGCGGCACTTCCTTCGCCAGGGTCTGCTTCTCCAGGGCGTAGTCGCCGGTCACCGCGAAGCCGAGCACCTGGCCGTCCGCCCCCTTGAACAGGGCACGCACGTTGTTGCCGTTGCGCTCAATCTCCCAGTCGCCTTCGGCCGACGCGGGCGGAGGACACACCGCAGTCGGGCAACAGGGGGTTTTCACCATCACCGGCATGGTGCCGTAGGCCACCTCGGTCCGCTCGCCCAGCAGGGTCTTGGCCAGGGCCCGGGCACAGGCCATCAGCGGCAGCACGTAGAGCAACACGTGCCCGTCCACCTCGGCGCAATCGCCCAGGGCGTAGACATCCGGCGCCGAGGTCTCCAGGGCACGGTTCACCTGGATGCCGCGACCGGTCTCCAGGCCGGCGTTCGCCGCCAGGCCGATACGGGGGCGCAGGCCGATCGCCGACAGCACCAGGTCCGCATTGACGATGTCGCCATTGGCAAGGGTCAGCCGAACGCCGTCCCCGTCCTTGTCGATGCGCTCCACCACGGTTTCCAGGTGAAAGCGGACACCTTCGGCCTTGAGGGCGTCAACCACCGCGTCACCCGCTTCCGGAGGCAGCAGCCCCGGCATCACCGTTTCACAAGGCGCGATGACATCCACCTCGATGCCACCGTTGCGAAGATCGTTGGCGAACTCACAGCCGATCAGGCCGGCGCCCATGATGGCCACCTTCTGCTTGCCGGCCACCGCCTTGCGGAAGGCCCGATAGTCCATCAGGTCGTTGATGGAGTAGACGTACTCCTGACCATCCCCATCGATGGACAGGCGAATCACATCCGCCCCCCAGGCCAGCACCAGCTTGGAGTAAGCCAGCCGTTCGTCGCCGATCAGCAGTTCGTGGGCCTCGGTGTCGATTCCGGTGACCGTAGTGTGGGCACGCAGATCAATATTGAGCTGCTCGACCATGGCCGCGGCCGTGGCCTGGGCCAGCTCGTCCGCCTCCTTCCCCTTGGTAAAGCCGGTGGAGAGCATCGGCTTGGAATAGCTGTAGCCGTCGTCCGCGGTCACCATCAGGATCGGGATGTCCTTGTCTTGCTTGCGCATTTCCCGCGCCAGGGAAAAACCGGACAGGCCGGTACCTACAATTACGATGGGGGCTGCTGCACTCATTCACTGCTCTCCTGTCAAACCGGCTTAACCGATTTCAATCATTTCAAAATCTTCTTTACCGACACCACAGTCCGGACAAACCCAGTCTTCGGGCACGTCTTCCCACTTGGTGCCCGGCTCGATACCGTCTTCCGGCCAGCCTTGGGCTTCGTCATAGATCCAGCCACACACCACACACTGCCACTTTTTCATGCTGTTCCTCCGTTGTTATTCGGTGCGCCATTTTTGTCGGACAATCATACACGACACGGCCGAAGGCCAAAACCCGGAAAGGCGCAATGTCATCGTTGGCCGCCCATCATACCGAGCGAACACCCGTACACCAATGCCAAAGCGGACGGCCATTGGTCGTTGTTTCTGCCAATAGCGACATCTACCCATGGCCGACAGCGCTTCGCTGGCCCTGACAAGGCTCCCTTACCGGCACGGGCTTCGGTATAATGCGGCGTTTTACGACAGGATCCGACCACTATGACCGATACCGTCGCCGAAATGAACCAGGTGCTCGCCGAGGCGGATTGCCTGGTCCCGGAGCCGCAGGTGCATGCCGCCATCGACCGCATGGCCAACGCCATCACTGCCCGCCTGAAGGACCGCAATCCGCTGCTGTTCTGTGTGATGAACGGCGGCCTGATCCTGACCGGACAACTCCTGCCCCGCCTGCCCTTTCCGGTCCAGGCGGAATACCTGCACGCCACCCGCTACCGCCAGGAGACCACCGGCGGCATCCTGGAGTGGAAGCTGCGGCCGGAACAGGAACTGAAGGACCGGACGGTGCTGATAGTCGACGACATCCTCGACGAAGGGACCACCCTCGATGCCATCGCCGACTTCTGCCAGGCCCATGGCGCGGCCGAGGTGCTGACCGCGGTGCTGGTGGACAAACAGCACGACCGCAAGGCCCGCCCCGGCCTGAAGGCGGATTTCACCGGACTGGAGGTGGAAGACCGCTTCCTGTTCGGCTTCGGCATGGACTACAAAGGCTACTGGCGCAACGCTCCGGGGATCTATGCCGTTAAGGGACTTTGACGTCGCCACGACGGTGAGTCCGCCCTGCATCCCCCCCACCGCCTGGTATCGCTCGCGGGTGGCGGCGGGCCTGAGCGCTCACGACACCAGTCCGGCGGCCCGCTATTGGCTGCAACTGGAAGGCTCGCTGACCCGGGCCTTGCAATTGCGTTGCCGCCACCGGTTCCACGTCGAGATCAGCCAGGAGGGCTTCGCCCGCCCGACCCTGGAGGAAGCCCGCACCCTGGGCATCCCGCTACGGCAGGTGGCCTGGATCCGTGAAGTGCGGCTGTGCGGCGATGGCGTGCCCTGGGTACTTGCCCGCACGGTGATTCCCCGCAGCACCCTCGAGGGCGCCGGCCGACGCCTGCGCCACCTGGGCCGCAAGCCGTTGGGCGCCTTTCTGTTCAGCGACCCCCGCTGGCAGAGGGGACCACTGGAAGTCGGGCGCTGCCAGTGCCGCCGTGCCGGCCTGCCAATGCTGGCCCGGCGTTCCCGCTTTGCGACCCGCAACGGCGGCGGGTTACTGGTGGGGGAATATTTCCTGCCCGCCCTGCTGGAACAGGGAGTCACCCCTTAAATTCGCCGGCGCCGACGGGCTATAATCGGGCAACTCTCAGCCGACCTCGATTAAAGGATCCGTCGTCATGCCCCCGGCTTTCGCTTCCCCCGAACTGCAGACCCGCCTGAGCGACTACGCCCGCCTGCTGCGGCTGGACCGCCCCATTGGCAGCCTGCTGTTGCTGTGGCCGACCTACTGGGCGCTGTGGCTGGCCGCCGACGGTTTTCCCAGTCTGGCCAACCTGGTGATCTTCACCCTCGGGGTATTCCTGATGCGGGCCGCCGGTTGTGCCATCAACGATTTCGCCGATCGCAAGGTCGATGGCCACGTCAAGCGCACCCAGGACCGCCCGCTGGCCGCCGGACGCATCAAGCCGGCGGAGGCGGTGGCGCTGTTTGCCGGCCTCTCCCTGACCGCGTTCCTGATGGTGGTGCTGTTCACCAATGCCCTGACCCTGTACCTGTCGTTTGGTGGCATCGTGCTGGCGTTTATCTACCCGTTCATGAAACGCTACACCCACCTGCCCCAGCTGTTCCTGGGAGCGGCGTTTTCCTGGGCGATTCCCATGGCCTGGGCGGCCGAGTCCGGCGAGATCACCCAACTGGCCTGGCTGTTGTTCACCGCCAACGTGCTGTGGACCGTGGCCTACGACACCCTCTACGCCATGGTCGACCGGGATGACGACCTCAAGATCGGCGTCAAGTCGACGGCAATTCTGTTCGGCGATGCCGATCGCGCCATCATCGCGATGCTGCAGGCCCTGGTTGTGCTGATACTGGCGATGGTGGGCCTGCAGGCAGACCTCGGCCCCTGGTTTTACCTCGGCCTGGCGGGCATGGCCGTGCTGTTCGGCTACCAGCAGTTGCTGGCCCGGGGGCGGGAGCGGGACGGCTGTTTCCGAGCTTTCCTCAACAACAACTGGGCCGGGTTTTCGGTATTCACCGGCCTGTTGCTGGATCACCTGTTCTGACAGACCGGTCATCGGGACGAACCTATCCAGCGGACACCGCAACTGTCATATACTTGTAACACTGTGAGGTTGTAATGAGGCAGCAACAATATTCCGATTGATACAGGTTGATGCTCATGTCTGGAAAAACCGTCCTGATCGTTGATGACGAGGCCCCGATCCGCGAGATGATTGCCGTGGCCCTCGAGATGGCAGACTACAACTATCTGGAGGCAGCGGATGCCCGCGAAGCGCATGCCCTGATCGTCGACAAGCAGCCGGACCTGATTCTGCTGGACTGGATGCTGCCCGGCACCAGTGGGGTGGAACTGGCCCGGCGCCTCAAGAAGGACGAAACCACCGCGGAAATCCCCATCATCATGCTCACCGCCAAGGTGGAAGAGGACAACAAGATCCAGGGCCTGGAGGTGGGGGCGGACGATTACATCACCAAACCCTTCTCCCCGCGGGAACTGGTGGCGCGCCTGAAGGCGGTGCTGCGCAGGGCCACGCCACCGGGGGTGGAATCGCCGATCGAGGTGGATGGCCTGACCCTGGATCCGGTGGGCCATCGGGTCACCACCGAGGAAGGCGCCCTTAACATGGGCCCGACCGAGTACCGCCTGCTGCAGTTCTTCATGACCCACCAGGAACGGGTCTACACCCGTTCCCAGCTGCTGGACCAGGTCTGGGGCGGCAACGTGTACGTGGAAGAACGCACCGTGGATGTACACATACGGCGGTTGCGCAAGGCCCTGGGAGACAAGTACGATCATCTGATCCAGACCGTGCGGGGCACCGGATACCGGTTTTCCACCCGGGCGGCCTAACGGCAGCATCGGCCCTGCGCCATGCCGCCGCAGTCGATCACGGGGTATGGCACACGGGGCAGCAGTACCAAGGACTCCCCCCTGACAACGGAATATTCATGCAGCATAACTGGTCGCGGTATCTGCGCCTGATTTTCGGGTTTCTGATTGCCAGTACCGGCATTGGATTGTTCTTCGGCCAGCCCCTGCTGGGCCTGCTGGCGGGGCTGGTGATTTACCTGGCCTGGACCCTGGCGCAGGCGCGCAAGCTGTACCAGTGGCTGGCCAATCCCAGCGCCAGCGACGGCGCGCCGGAAAGCCTGGGCATGTGGGGCGACATTTTCGATGGCCTGCACCGGCTGAACCAGAATCACCTGCGGACCCGCGATCGGCTGTTAGCCCAGATCAACCGGGTGCAGGAGTCCACCAACGCCATGCGCGATGGCGTCATCATGACTGATTCCCGCGGTGTGATGGAGTGGTGGAACGGCTCGGCGGAATACCTGCTGGGCTTCCAGCGCCATTCCGACCGGGGCCAGCTGATCCACAACCTGATCCGCACCCCGGCCTTCAAGAGCTATTTCGACGCCCGCGATTACCGCGAACCGCTGGAAATCACGTCGCCGGCCAAACCCCACATTCACCTGCAGATCCAGATCAGCCTGTTCGGGGACGATGACCGGCTGATCGTGGCCAAAGACGTCACCCGCCTGTTCCAGCTGGAGCAGATGCGCCGCGACTTCGTTGGCAACGTCTCCCACGAGATGCGCACGCCGTTAACGGTCATCAGCGGCTATCTGGAAACCCTGGTGGACAACGCCGACGACCTGCCGCCCCGATGGCGCCGCGCCATCGTCACCATGGCCCAGCAGGCCTCCCGGATGGAGGCCCTGATCACCGACCTGATCCTGCTGTCCAGGATCGAGACCGGCGAGCAGTCCATGGCGGACAGCGTGACCGACGTGCAGACCCTGATCACCCAGATCTGCAACGACGCCAAGGCCCTCAGCGGCGATCAACATCACGAGATCAGCCTGGAGATCGGCGAACGCCGGTTGCTGCGGGGGGATGAGAGCCAGATTCGCAGCGCTTTCTCCAACCTGATTTTCAATGCCGTGAAGTACACTCCGGCCGGGGGCGCCATCCAGGTTGCCTGGTACACCGACCGCAATGGAGCCCACCTTTCCGTCAAGGATACCGGTATCGGCATCGACCCGATCCACATTCCCCGCCTGACCGAACGCTTCTACCGGGCCGACCCCAGTCGCCACAAGGAAACCGGTGGCACCGGCCTCGGCCTGGCCATTGTCAAGCACGTACTGCTCAATCACGACGGCACCCTGGAAATCAAGAGCCGGATCGGCGAGGGCAGCGAGTTCATCTGCCATTTCCCCCGGGAACGGTTGGCCGAACGGCCGCCAGAGCGCCAGCAGGCCACCTGAACGCCGCAACCGGGCGGTTTAGTTTCGCGAACGGAACCGGGCGATAAAGCGGGAAAGGTCTTCCAGCTTGCTGGGATCTTCGTCCACGAATCGGATCACCACACTGACGAAATCGGTGTCCTGACGCTTGTCCACTGCCTGCAGTTGGTGGACATAACCATTCAGGCGAGCCATCTTGCCGTCCGCCACCTCGATGTCCACCACCGCCTGGTCCAGAATGCCCGGAAACGCCTGATCCCGCTTGGCAATGACCTTCACCTCGGTCAAATTGATGTCCTTGATGACTGAACGCAACGTGTGGTCGGCAAACCGCACCGCCGCCACGGTCAAACCGGGCCTGGCTGCCGGCGCCGCCGGTGGTGCCTGCCCCTCGGCGGGGGGAGATGGCGGGGCGGGCTTGGCCGGCGACTCGCGCTCACCCGGGTCGCGCTTCCTGGTCAGCAGAGCCGCGGATTCCTTGAACGCATCCGCCGGCCCGGTCATGGAGTGATTGCCCCCGGCCATCGCCGCTTTCAGGCGATGTCCCAATACCTTGATGATCTTGCCGCTCAAGCCCTCGGGACTGAAGGGCTTGCCCAGGTACTCGGAGACGCCTTCCTTCACCGCTTCAATGACGTGGTCCTTGTCCCCCCGGCTGGTTATCATGATGAAGGGGGTCTTACGGTATTGATCCTGCTGGCGCATCCACTGCAGCAGCTCCAGGCCGGACATTTCCGGCATCTCCCAGTCACAGAGAACCAGATCGAAGGACGTGCGGGACATCAGCAACTGGGCTCGCCGCCCGTTCGGCGCCTCACTCACCCCGATCACCGGGAAACGCTCGCGAACCGTCCGCTTCACCAGGTCCCGGACAAAGCTGGCGTCGTCCACCACCAGCGCCTTTAATGCTGCCATATCACAGTCCTTATCAGATGAGGACCGGGGCCCGGCCCCGAACCGGCGAATCGTCACCAGCCACCTTCAGTATGGTATGAAATGCCATCGGGTAACTATAATCCAATCCCCTGTCGAGAGACACGACAGTTACCAGCGCACAACAAACCGCAGAATCCGGTTACGATCCGGCTCCCTGAAGGAATTGTCACTTTCGGCCAGGAAATCCCCGTTTCAAGGGCCCGCAAACGCGTTAACATAGGCACTGATTTCAGTCACTTCGCTTTGAGGTCATTTGTGTCCAGCTCCCAGTTCCGGCAGCCCAAAGCCGCCCTTTACCGTTTTGTCACTGTGCTTGCCATACTGGCGTCACCGCTTGCCCAGGGCGCCAACCCCGAGCAGTTCCAGCAATGCGTGAGCGATCTGGAGCACAAGGCCATTGCCGAGGGCGTCTCCGAGAACGTCGCCAATACCGTTTTGGCCCAGGTGGAATACCTGGAACGGGTCATCGAACTGGACCGTCGGCAACCGGAATTCACCACCACCTTCGCCGACTACCTGAACCGCCGGGTCAATGCCCGCCGGATTCTCCAGGGCCGCCTGCTGCTGCGCCAACATCACGATTTGCTGCAACGGGTTACCCGGGAAACCGGCGTCCCGCCGGCCTACCTGCTGGCTTTCTGGGGCCTGGAAACCAACTTCGGCAGCTACTTCGGCAAGATGTCGGTGCCCAGTTCCCTCGCCACCCTGGCCTGCGACCCCCGCCGCAGCCGCTTCTTCACCAACCAGCTCATCGCGGCGCTGAAGATCATCGACGAGGGCGCCATCAGCGCCGACCAGATGGAGGGCTCCTGGGCCGGCGCCATGGGCCACGTTCAGTTCATGCCCACGGTGTTCCTGCAGCATGCGGTGGATGCCGACGGTGACGGCCGACGCAACCTGTGGAACAGCCTCCCCGACGCGTTGATGTCCGCCGGCAAGTTTCTCCAGTCCATGGGCTGGAACCCGGATTACCGCTGGGGCCGGGAAGTGTTGTTGCCAGCGGACTTCGACTACGGTCTCGCCGATGGCGGCAAACGGCCGTTGTCGGAATGGCGCGAGCTCGGCCTGACCGATGCCTTTGGCAAGCCCCTGGCCGACGCGCCGATCGATGCCGCGCTGATCGTGCCCGCCGGCCACCAGGGGCCGGCCTTCCTGGCCTACCACAATTTCAAGGTCATCATGGGCTGGAACCGGTCCGAGTTCTACGCCATTGCGGTGGGTCACCTAGCGGACCGGATCGCCGGGGCCGGCGGCTTGCAGAATCCGCCGCCGGAAGATGCACCGGCATTGTCCCGCGACACCATCAAGAGCCTGCAGCTGACCCTCAACGAGCGGGGCTATAACGCCGGCGAGCCGGATGGCATCCTCGGCCCGGGCACCCGCCGTGCCATCCGCCAGTTCCAGAGCGCGCACGAGCTGACCGCCGACGGCTACCCGGATCAGGCGCTGTTCGAAGCGTTGGGCCTGGAAACATGGACTCAGTAACCCAGGCCGCACTCGGTGCCACCCTGGGCGGAGCCATCGCCGGCAATGCCCTGGGCCGCTCTGCCCTGCTGGGGGGCGCCCTGCTGGGTACGCTGCCGGACCTGGACGTGGTGATCGATTACGGCACGGCAGTGGCCAACTTTACCCAACACCGGGGATTCAGCCATTCGCTGCTGGTGCTGACTCCGTTAAGCCTACTCCTGGCCTGGCTGTTGCACCGCTGGCGACCGGTGTTGAGCTACCGCCACTGGACGGTGTTCTGCGCCACCATCCTGCTCACCCACCCCCTGCTCGATGCCTTCACCACCTACGGCACCCAGCTGTTATGGCCGTTTGGTACGCCGGTGGCACTCACCAGCGTATTCATCATTGACCCGCTGTACACCCTCCCCCTGCTGCTTGGGGTGGCCTTCGCCCTGTGGCGACCCTGGCAGGTACGGCCGCTGGTGATGGCCCTGGTGGTATCCACCGGCTATCTGGGCTGGAGCCTGGTGGCCCAGCAGTTGGTCACCGCCCGGGTGACCCCGGTACTGGCGGAATTGGGGGCGGAGTCGGCGCCACGCCTGGTCCAGCCCATGCCGCTGTCCACCCTGCTGTGGCGCGTCACCGTACTCAACGGCGATGAACGACTGGAGCTGGTGACCGGCTTTCTCGATGGCGACGCGCCCCCCCAGGTCCAACACTACCCGAGAGCCTCCGGGCTCGCCGCCCGGTTGATGGCCTTTCCCGAAGGGGAGCGACTGGCCTGGTTCACGCGGGGGTTTCTGGATGTCCAACAGCAGGGCGACCAGCTCACCGCCACCGATATCCGCCTGGGCCTGCCCGGCGCCCACCCGTTCACCTTCGTCCTCGCCCAACAGCAGGACGGCGACTGGGCGGCCACCCCCAGCTACCGGTTGCCGAGGCCGTCGGTACCGCCGCACCTGCTCGACGCCCTCTGGCAGCGGCTGCTGGGGCGACAAGGCGAGCCCTGCCTGGCGGCGCTGGCGCCTCCCACCCTGGATCATCACTGCTCCTGACCATGCGCCTGGACCACTTTGTCGCCAAAGCGAGCGGACTGTCCCGCAAGGACGCCAAACGCGCCATCGGCCGGGGCGCGGTCTCGGTGGACGGCAGCCCCTGCCGGCAGGCCGCCAGCCAGGTCGCCCCCACTCAGACGGTGTGCCTGGATGGTCAGCCCCTGTCGCCACCCGGACCCCGCTATCTGATGCTGAACAAGCCGGTCGGGGTGGTGAGCAGCACCGGTGACGAGCCGCACCCCAGCGCGCTCAGCCTGATCCCAGCTGAGCTGCGACCGGACCTGCGCCTGGTGGGGCGGCTGGATCTGGACACCACCGGCCTGCTGTTGCTGACCAATGATGGCCAGTGGTCCCATCGGGTCACTTCACCACGGCGACGGTGCCCGAAAACCTACCGTGTCACCCTGGCCGACGCCATTGCCCCGACCGCGCTGGAGCAGCTGCGACAGGGCGTCGAGCTACGCAATGATCCCCAGCCCACGGCCCCGGCCGAGGTGATCCAGCTGGGACCGCGCTCGATCGAGCTCACCCTCGTCGAGGGCCGTTACCATCAGGTTAAACGGATGCTGGCGGCGGTGGGCAACCGGGTGGTGGGCCTGCACCGCACCCGTATTGGCGATATCCAGCTGGATCCGGCCCTGGCGCCCGGCGAGTTCCGGCCGCTGACCGAGGCAGAGGTGGGCAGTGTTGGGGGAACCTGAGGCTCAGGCGGACTCGAATCGCTGGGCTGCCCGGTTCTTGCGCACCCGACCGGCTTCAAACACCTTGCCATTCATGGCAAGGTAGATCCCCGGCGGCAACAGCTTGACCGCCGCCCAGGCGAATCCCAGGTTGAATTCGGCGTCGCTGCAGCGCATGCGCGCCGGCTGCATGGCCCCCACCAACACGACGGTCTTGCCCGAGACCGCGGCCAGTGCCTCGGCGGTGTCGGTCATGGTGTCGGTGCCATGGGTCAACAGAATGCGGCTGGCACCGCAGCGTTGTATGGCGTCACGAATCCGGGCCCGGTCACTGTCGTCAAGGTCCAGGCTGTCCTTGCGCATCAGCTCGGCCAACCGGTAATCCTCCGCCACACCGGCTTCCTGTAGCATTCCGGGCACCAGGCTCTCGGCAATGCGGAACTCGCTGTTGGCATCGAAATAGTGCTTGTCGATGGTACCGCCGGTGGTGAAGACCTGGATCATGAAGAAACCGTCCTGGGAGATTACTGTGCAGCGGGGGCGTCACCCGCTGCGGCGTACTGGGCATTCTTGCGACGTTCGTAGGCCCTGGCGGCACCGGCCACCCGCCCGAGCGCTCCGGTTTGCAGCCAGCGCTTGATTCGCCCGGCATCTCCGACGGGCGAGCGGGAGCCGAATGAATCCAGCAGTACATTGATGACCTGCCGGCCATCCACCTCGGCCATCATCACCAGACAGCGTCCCGCCTCATCCAGATAGCCGGTTTTGCTCAGGGCCACCCCCCAGCTGTCGCGGTGTACCAACACGTTGGTGTTGCCAAAGGCCAGGCTGTAACGGGGCTGGCGAAAACGGCCGGTGTAGTAGCGGGTGGTGGAGTATTCCCGAATTTGCGGGTATTCGGCCACCGCCAGGGCCAGCTTGACCAAATCGGCGGCGGTGGAGCGGTTGTCGCTGGACAGCCCGGTGGGGTCGACAAAGCGGGAGTCGTCCATGCCCAGGGCCCGGGCCTTGGCGTTCATCGCTGCCACGAAGGCCTCATAGCCACCGGGATAGTGGCGGGCCAGGGTGTAGGCGGCAAAGTTTTCCGAGGACATCAGGGCAATACGCAGCATGTCCCGACGCCGCATCTCCGAGCCCTCGCGAATGCGCGTGTAGGCGTTGGCCGCCGCCGGCAGGTGACGGGGGTAGAATTCCAGCCACTCCCCCAGGGGCTGGCCCGCTTCCAGCACCACCAGTGCCGTCATCAGTTTGGTCACCGATGCAATGGGCACAACCCGGTCGGCGTTCTTGGCCAGGATCAATTCGCCATCGTCGGCGTAGGCCACTGCAGCGTTGACCGAGGCCAGATTGGGCTTCGACTCGGGCACGCTCGCCCGGGCCAATCCCATCACCAGGCAAAACGAGACAAGGAGGGTCATTGATAGCAAACGGCGCATGGTACCAGTATCGCTCCAGACGGTGACTTTCGCCGGTGGGTTTCGCCCCAGGGCCGGACCGGGCGTCTACTATACCAGCCCGGTCCGGCCAACGAATGGCCGAACCGGGTTAAAAAATATTACGACTACGCCACATCGTGACCAACAGACCCATGAAAGGGATCTTAAAATTACGTAAAATGTACCGTAATTCAATATGTTACATAGCGTATACATTCGTTTCTCTGTGTAACCGGCAAACCCAACACCGGCCGGCTTGCACCGTACTTACTCCGGGCCAGACATGGAAACCAGTCCCCCCCACATTCAACCAGCTTACCCGCCCCTGGCCCAGACGATGGCGCTGGCGCGGACCTGGATTCCTTTGCTGCTGGTGGTGCTGGCAATCAGTTACAGCCTGCTGATGCAGGCATTGAACCAGCCAGTGCCCACCCTGGCCGCTCCGCTCGAGCTCTCCCCGGACGAGCCCCCCCGGCCCAGCCTGGAGTATGTCCTCGAGGGGGTGGATCGGCTGCTGGCGAGCGGAAACTGGCAACACGAGCGCTGGCAAACCACGCCCAACAATGGCAGTGGCATCGGTTACCTGACCGGCCCGACCACTTTCCGATTCCGGTTGGACAACCCAGACGACCGGCCTCAACACCGTCTCATCGTGGTGGCGGCACCGTTCCTCGACCACATCGCCCCGGTGGCGGTCCGGGACGGGGTAGCCGAGCGACTCCCGGTGATGGGAGACCTGTATCCGTTCAACACCCGCATCTACCAGCTGCCCCAGTGGGTCTGGCCGGTCACCCTGCCGCCCCGCAGTTCCACGGTGTATCTGTTTGAAGTGCGCAACAGCGGCCCCACCATGCTGCCGGTGTCGCTGCAAACGCCTCAGGAAGTGGTCGGTTCCAGTGCGCTGACCCTGGTCTGGAAGGCCTTCGTCGCCGGACTGCTGGGGTTTGCCCTGCTGTTCAACCTGATCATGGTCAGCATGCTGCGGCGTCCCGGGCTGGCCTGGCTCAGCGTGCTGCTGCTCGGCGTCATCCTGACCCAGCTGGTCATTGAAGGCTTTGGTCCCTGGCTGCTGTGGCCTGCGGTGCCCGCCGCCAACGCCCTGATTGGTATCAGCCTGCCCATGTGCCTGATCGCCATCTGCCAGTTCACCCACCACTTCATCGACCTGCCCCGGACCTCCTCGTGGGCGCTCAATGGGCTGTCTCTGCTGGCCTTGCTGTTGCTGGTGACCACCCCCCTGCAGATCCCCTACCTGGGTCAGGGCAGCCTGCTGGTGCTGGCCGCCTTCGCCCTGCTCTACATTCTGGCGCTGGTGGTACAGCGCCTTCGCAGCCATCTCTATGCCCGTTACTATGCCTGCGCGGTCCTCGCCCTGCTGGCGGGTGCGCTGGTCTCCTCTGTCCGCACCATTGGTTGGGTGCCGGTTAACAGCGTCACCAATTCTGCGTTCTTCCTGGGTACCAGCGCCGCCGCCCTGATCCTCACCATGGGCATCGGCCAGCAACTGCTGGAAGAGCGACGCCGACGGCTGCTGGCCTCACTGCGGGTCCGCAAGGAACGCCGGCTGCGGGCCCGGTTGAAAGCGGATTACGACCAGTTGCTGATCACCCACCGGGTGACCGGCCGGCCCAACAGGGTGGTGGTGGAGGAAACCCTGGATCAGCTGCACCGTCAGGAGGAGCCCTATCTGCTGTTTCTGATCCGGGTGGAACGGTTCCATGAGATTGAGCAGTCCCTCGGCCACCATGCCGCCGAGAACCTGCTGAACACCTATTTGGACCAGTTCGACAGCTTTCTGCGGCAACTGCTGGGCAACGCCCTGGTGCGCTTCAATCGGCAGCCGCTGGGCACCATCGACACCGTCAACCACACCTTTGCCGTCTATAGCCAGCGCCTGGCGCAGCCCCCGGAGCCGCTCTGGTCCGCGCTCACCCAGTGGCTGGAAGCGAGTTTCGTGGAGGACCGCTACGCCTTCAGTTGGGCGCCGTCGGTGGGTCTCGCCGACTCCCAGCGTCATGGCCAGACCGGTGCCGAGGTCCTGTCCTGCGCCGGCTTTGCCGCCCTCAACCAGACCCGGACCCTGACCGAGTACGATTCCGCGGTGGCCGAACAACAGTACCAGAAACAGATGCTAATGCTGGACCTGGACGGCGCCCTGGCCAATGGCGACATCTACCTGCTGTACCAGCCCAAGGTGCGCCTCGCCGACCGCCAGATCGTTGCCTTTGAGGCCCTGATCCGCTGGCGGCACCCGGAGTTTGGGCCGATCGCACCGGACCAGTGGATCCCACTGGCCGAACAGGTGGGCGCCATCCATCGGGTCACCCGCTGGACCCTGGACCGGGTATGCCAGGATTGGCACTCGTTAGCCCGGCACTACGGCAATGACCTGAGGCTGGCCATCAATATCTCGGCGCTTGACCTGACCCAGCCGAACTTCGACCAGGGCGCCCTGGCTGCGGTGGGGCGACACGGCATCGCCCCGCAGCAGCTGATCCTGGAAATCACCGAGACCTCGATGATGGCCAACACGGCCCTGGCCCAACGCATGATCCATCGGCTCAGCGAAGCCGGCTTCCAGATCGCCCTGGACGATTTCGGCACCGGCCATTCCTCACTGGGAACCCTGGCCAGCTTCGACCTGGACGAGCTGAAGATCGATCGCAGCTTCCTGCAGGACATCACCACCGACCGAACCCGGCAGCGTATCCTGCGGACCGCGCTGGAACTGGGGGAGGCCTTGCAGCTGAGGATTGTGGTGGAAGGGGTGGAAAGCGAGGAGGTGGCCAGCTGGCTCCAGCAGTTCCCGGGCCTTTACGGCCAGGGTTACTACTGGAGCCGGCCGGCCAGTGTCAGGCAGTTATCAGCGCGTAATCCCTGAGATCCAGCTCCGCCATCTGGCGGGCGTACTGGGTGGCAAACCCCGGGAACATGGTGGCGTTATAGCCATCTTCGGTGAGGTACCAGCTCTTGCAGCCGGAGTTCCAGTTGGTTTTGGCCAAACGTCGCTGGATGTCGTCGTTGTAGGTCTGCTGGGCCCGATCACGGACCGCCAGCGCCTTCAGGTTCTTCTCCAGGATGGTCTGCACCCCCTTCACGATGTAGTCGATCTGGGACTCCATGTAGACCAGGGCCGAGTTGTGGCCCGGGCCGGAGTTGGGGCCAAAGGTCAGGAACAGGTTCGGGTAACCCGCCACATTGATGCTCTTGTAGGCCTGGGCGCCGCGCTGCCAGTCCTCCGACAGCAGCCGGCCACCACTGCCCCGTACCGGGAACGGTGTGCCGGAGTTGCTGACATCGAAACCGGTGGCAAAGACGATGCAGTCGAACTGGTGCTCGATACCTTCCACCGTGCGAATACCGTTCCTGGACAGCCGCACGATGGGCCAGGTGATCAGCTTGCAGTTGGGCTGCTGCAATGCCGGGTAGTAATCGTTGGACACCAGGATGCGCTTGCAGCCGATGCGGTAGTTGGGCGTCAACTGACGCCGCAGCCACCGGTCCTTGACCTGACGCTTCAGGTGGCCACGTCCCAGACGTTCGGCCAGGCGAGTCATCGGGGAGTTCCAGATCACCGCCAGCGCCATGGACTCATGAGCGAGGTAGAGCCCCTTGCGCAGGGCGCTCTGGCTCACCGGCAGCTTGCGGAACAGGACTTTCTGCCAATTTGGGGTCTCGAAATCCGGCCTTGGCATCACCCAGGCCGGCGTACGCTGGAACACCGTCAGCTTGCCGGCCTCCTTGACCAGCTCGGGGATGATCTGGATGGCGCTGGCGCCGGTGCCGACCACCCCGACCTTCTTGCCGCGAAAGTCGTAGTCGTGATCCCAGGCGGCGCTGTGGATCTTGTGGCCCTGGTACTCCTCGATGCCCTCGATATCCGGGAAGCGGGCGTTGGACAGCGGCCCCTGGGCCATCACCGCCGCCCGGGCGCTGAAGACCTCGCCCCTGTCGGTGGTGGCGTGCCACAGCCCGTAATCGTCGTCGAAGGCCAGGTCGGTGACGTTCTGGTTGAAGCGGATGTACCGGGCCAGATCGAACTTTTCCACCATCGACCTGATGTAATCGAGGATCTCGGCACTGCCGGAAAAGCTGCGGGACCACTCGGGGTTCTGGTCGAACGAGAAGGAGTAGAGGTTCGAGGGGATATCGCAGGCCGCGCCGGGATAATTGTTATCCCGCCAGGTGCCACCCACCTCGCCGGCCCGCTCCAGGATCACGATGTTGTTGATGCCGGCCTGTTTCAGCCGGATGGCGGTGCCCAGTCCGGCAAAGCCGGCGCCGACGATCAGCACGGTACTGGGCTTGCTCTTGATGGGGGTTACCTGGGCCTCGGCCTTCGCAGCACTGGCACGCTTACCGCGCTTACGGTTGCTGGTCGCGTTGGTCATAATCACGTCTCACTGTACACGTATTACGATGCACCGGCCCTGCCCCCCTTGGCGGCGACCGATGCAGCTGTCTGTTGGGGACCGGTTCAGGCGGTCGGCTTGTAGGTCAATTCCTTGACCCAGCTCGGCACCGCCGGCAACAGCTTGCGAGGGATGTAGCCGGAGGCTTTCACCAGGGCATCCACCGGGGTGTGGTAAAAACGGTTATTGCGGTCCACCATCCAGCGGCTTTGGAACTTGATGATCTGGAACCAGGGATTGCGACGGCCATCTTCGGTGCGCCCGCCAATCTTCTCGAACTTCTGCATGCACTCGTAGAGCTTCTCTTCCGAGAGCCCCATGGCCACCACGTTGTCCCGCATCTTGTTGAGCAGCGGGAAGTAGGAGGCGATGCCCAGGATCAACCGCGGGTCCATCAACCGCGCCGCCATCTGCACCATCTTGATGTAGGTGGCGCCATGGCCCTGCATTTCCATCACCGTGAAGCCCACACCCAGGTGACGGGACTCGTCGTCGTTGATCTTCTCAAACGCCTGGTGACAGACCGGATCGTCCACGGTATCCAGCAGGAACTTGCACAGCGCGCCGTCCAGGGCGATTTCCAGCATCGGCACCACGGTGCCGAGCACGTACACCGGCATCTCGTCGCTGTAGCGGTCCAGCCACTCGATCACCAGACGCAGGTTGATGTTGGGCTCCGGCAGCTCGTCACCCTCCAGCATGCCCCAGCGCTTCATCAGGGCCATCTCGGCATTGGCGTGGCGCTGTTCCTCGGCGTGGAAATAGCTGTACAGTTCCCGCAGGGTGTCGGTGGGGGCCTTCTTGGCCATCGCGGCGAAGGCGCGGGCACCGACGTGCTCGATCCACATCAGGTCCGCCATGAACGCCTTCAGTTTCGGCCACTGCTCTTCCGTGATCAGGTCCGCGCCCGGGGCGTCCCAGTCGATGTCCGACAGGGCCCATTGGGTACTCTTTACCTTGGCGAGCATTTTATCGAGATCGATCTTAGCCATGATTTACTCCTTTGGCCTTGATTTCAGTGCAGGCGGCTGGTGCCAAAACGGCTGATCAGCCCGGCGGCGCCGGCGTAGGTGCGGGGGATCAAGCGCTTGGCGCGCCAGATCATGCGAGCGTCGAACTGGGGCATGACATAGAGGTCGCCGCGGTCGAGGGCGTTGAGGGTGTCCCGGGCCACCCGCTGGGCGGACATGCCGAGACGGCTCATCAGCCGGTCCAGCAGCTTGGAGGAGTCCCCGACGATGCGGCCGTTGGCGTTGATGTTGGTCTTGACCAGGGTCGGACACAGGGCGGTGACCGAGACCCCGGTGCCTGCCAGTTCGGCGGACAGGGTCTCGCTGAGCGCCAGGGCACCGGCCTTGGTGACGTTGTAGGGGCCCATCAGCGGGGCGGCGGAGAAACTGGCGGTGGAGGCCACGTTAATGATGCCACCCCGGCCCAACTTCCTCAGCCGCGGCGTGAACACGTGACAGCCGTGGATCACACCCCACAGGTTGATGCCCAGGGTCCACTTCCAGTCGTCGATGGAGACTTCGCCAATCGGCTGGCCACCCACGCCCACCCCGGCGTTGTTGACCACCAGGTCCACCGACGCCGGCAGCAGTTCGTCGGCCTTGGCCGCCAGCGCCTCCACCTCGGCCAGTTGGCTGACGTCACAGCGACAGGCCCAGGCCTGGCCGCCAGCCTGCTCGATCAGTTGCACGGTCTCTGTCGCGGACTCCAGATTGATGTCCGAGCACAACACCGCCCCACCACGCTGGGCGATTTCCAGGGCGAAGGCCCGACCGATGCCGCTGCCGGCGCCGGTGACCACGGCGTTGGCGGCGGTACTGGTTTTTTTCGGGGCACGAATTCCAAACATGGTGAACCTGTTTTCTTTGAGTAGTAGAATGTCAGGACCACATTAAAGCGAATGCTTGTTCGGATTCAATTCGGAAAAAATATGGCCAGAGTACCCCGACAGAAACGCGCCAAAGAAACCGTGAACGCCATTATAGAGGCCAGCTTCATCGCGATGGCCGAGCATGGCCCGGCCGCCACAACGACCCGGCAAATTGCTGATATTGCAGGCGTTGGCGTGGGGTCTCTGTACGAGTATTTCGACAACAAGGAGCAGATCTTTGAGGTGATGTCGGAACGGTTCGTGGCCGACACCATTGGCCTGATCCACCCCCTCACCCCCATCCTTGTTCGGAAACCGATTAAGGATGCCGTGCGCGAATTGCTGCAGCAGTTCCGGGATTTCCTCCAGCAAAACGACGGCCGCTACCTCAAATGCGCCCGCCACGCCATGACCCTGGGCTTTGAGGCACACATGGAACCGCTGCAGAAGGCCCTGCAGGAGTTGGTGACCCAGTACCTGATGCACCACCCGGAAACCCTGAAGATGCGCAATATTCCTACCATGAGTTACATCATGATCAACGGTGGCATCTTCGCGGTGGTCCGGCACCTGTCGGAGCCGGCGCCGCCGATCAGCTTCGACGAACTGGTGGAGGGACTGGCCACCATGGTGGGCCACTACACCGAGCGGGAAATTGCCCTGGCCAGCAGCCAGGACGTGCAGTCGGGTTGACTGGACAGGAGCGTTGTCACCACAGGCGACGACAACACTCCGGGCGGGATGGGCTAAACCTCGATGAAGGTGGGTTCGAAACCGTAGCTCCACAGCAGTACCGAACCGACGCGGGTGGACACCAGGATCACCAGGGCCACCGCCAGCAGGGCGCCCGCGTACATGATGGCCTGCTCCTTGGGAATCTGCATCACTATGGGCAAACCATCGTACAGCAGCCAGGCGCCGTAACAGGCCGCCCCCAAGAAGACCAGGGCATTGAACCAGGGCACCGGATACAGCAGCGCAAACCCCGCCAGGAACAACGGTGTGCAGGAATAGGCCGCCAGGGCAATGCCATTGGCCGCGTTGTGTTCTTCACGGGCACCGTAGGTGCGGGCCATCCAGTTGATGGCGTAACCCAGGGCAAAGACCCCCACCAGCATGGCCAGGTAGGTGAGCACACTGAGTTGGATGGCGCTCATTTCGGTGAGTTTGAGCGTACGCTCCCCCACGCTCCAGCCAAAGTGGGCAGTGGAGATGTACGCACAGACCGGCCCGATCAGCGCCAGCAGCAGCACATAGGCCGCATAGACCCGGGTTGGGGTTTCATGTTCTTTTCGGATGGATGCCCACTCGTCGTCTGGGTGGGTAAACAGACCAAACGCATGACCCAATAGCATAGCCGTTTCCCTCTTGTTGTATTGCGTCTTTGGATACGCCTCGATTTCAAATTAGATCAGAAACGGCGAAAGCTCCAGCCATTCAGGCCGACCGGGGATCGGTGGCCTTGACCGCCTCCCGCTCACGATGGGTGTCCCGGAAGGCCAGCAGGGTCTCCCGGGCCTCGCCGCCGAGCAGCTCCCGGAAGTCCAGCCAGTCCACCAGGCAATACAGGCAAATGCTCGGGTAGGTCCAGCCCTCGAACTCGTGACCACGAACCATCTCGGCCAGGGCCGCCAGGGTCTTCGCCACCCGCTCCCACTGCAGGCGGTAGAACATGGCGTCCTGCTCGATGTCGAGCCCGGACCGCTTGGACAGCAGCAGGGTGACAAAGGAATCGTTGGCGGCATCGATCAGGGTGAGCTGGTTCTCCTGGTCCCAGTCCAGGGCCGGCAGGCCGAGCTTGGCGCTCAGGTCGCGGGAGATCACCCGGGAGTCATAGACCACCTGGTCGCCGTCCACCAGCATGGGGATTTTCAGCGCCGGGTTCTGCCGTCGCAGTTCGTCCCGGTCGGCGCCGTAGATGTCCAGGTTCACGAACTCGTAGTCCTGTCCCGCCAGCAGCAGGCGAATACGGCGCACATAGGGCGAGGTGGTCGATCCGATCAGTTTCATGGCCATTCCTTTGTCAATGGGTCTCAATGAGCCTACAAGCGCTTCAGCAGCGGCTCCGGCTCGGTGTACTGGTAGCCGTGGGCCTCCGCCACCTCCCGGTAGGTGACCTTGCCGTCACAGACGTTCAGACCCGCCCTCAGGTGAGGATTGGCCAGCAGGGCCGCCACCGGGCCACGATCCGCCAGGGCCACGATAAACGGCAGGGTGACATGACTCAGGGCCTGGCTGGAGGTGCGCGCCACGGCGCCCGGCATATTGGCGACACAGTAATGCACCACGCCCTCCTCCACAAAGGTGGGATCGGCGTGGGTGGTGGGGCGGGACGTCTCGACGCACCCGCCCTGGTCGATGGCAACGTCGACAATGACACTGCCATTGGCCATTTGCCGGAGCATTTCCCGGGTCACCAGCTTGGGGGCGGACGCACCGGGAATCAGCACCGCACCGATCACCAGGTCCGCCTGACTGACCGACTGCTCCAGGGCATCCCGGGTCGAGAACAGGGTGTGGACCCGGTTGCCATAGCGATGATCCAGCGCCCGCAATACCTCGATATTGCGGTCCAGCACCGTGACATCGGCCCCCATGCCCACCGCCATGGCCACCGCACTCTGGCCCACCACGCCGCCGCCAATCACCGTCACCCGCGCCGGCGGCACACCGGGCACACCGCCCAACAGCACCCCGCGTCCGCCCATGGCTTTCTCCAGGCACCAGGCACCGGCCTGCACCGACATCCGCCCGGCCACCTCGGACATCGGTGCCAACAGGGGCAAATGCCCCAGGGCATCGGTGACGGTTTCGTAGGCAATGCAGGTGGCACCGGAGGCAACCAGCTCGTCGGTCTGGACTCGGTCCGGTGCCAGGTGCAGGTAGGTGAACAGGGTGTGGTCAGGGCTCAACAGCGCGCGCTCGGCGGCCTGCGGCTCCTTGACCTTGACGATCAACTCAGCCTGCTCGAACACCTCCCGGGCCGAGGCGGCCACGGTAGCGCCGGCGGCCCCGTAGTCGGCATCCAGATAGCCGATACCGGCGCCGGCCAGGCTCTCCACCACGACCCGGTGGCCGTGACCACACAGCTCGCGGACCGCCGCGGGCGGCAGCCCGACCCGATATTCGTTGTTTTTGATTTCCTTGGGAACACCGATGATCATGCTTTCCTGCCCCCCGTCAACACCGCCACGGCTGCCCAGCTCAAGTCACCCCGTCCTTTAGTTCAGCAGATGGACGCGGATCCGACAACCGAGCGCCCCTGGGCGAGGGGGACAAGCGGTGGCCGGGGCCTGACAAGGACGCCAGAACGATTACACTGATAAGGCCCAGATTTCCCTGAAAGGCTCGTTAATCGGATTGCAACACAAGGAGGACAGACCATGCGGACAGCCACAGCCCCAGCGGCGTCCCTCGCCCTGTTACTGGTGTCAGGGGCGAGCCAGGCGGCGCTGAAGTCGGAGTCCGTCAGTTACCACGTCAACGGCCAGGAATTCACCGGCTACCTGGCGTATGATGATGCCAGCACGGCCAAGCGGCCGGGCATCCTGATCGTCCACGAATGGTGGGGGCACAACGCCTTCGCCCGCGAGCAGGCGGACAAGCTCGCCCAGGAGGGCTACACCGCCTTCGCCCTGGACATGTATGGCAGCGGCAAGCTGGCCGACCACCCCGACGAGGCCCGCGCCTTCATGCAGGAGGCCACGGCCGATGGCGATCAGTTACGGCAGCGATTCGTCACGGCCATGGAGTGGCTGCAGCGCCATCCCACCGTAGACAGCGAGCGTATTGCCGCCCAGGGCTACTGCTTTGGCGGTGCGGTGGTACTCAACATGGCGCGGCAGGGCATCGACCTGGATGGCGTGGTCAGCATCCACGGCTCCCTGGCAAGCCCGATCCAGGCCGAGCCCGGCAAGGTCAAGGCTCGGGTGCAAGTGTACACGGGGGGCGCCGACCAGATGGTGCCCCCGGATCAGGTGGCTGGCCTGGTGAAGGAGATGCAGACCGCAGGCGTCGACCTGTCCCTGACCAGCTTTCCGGGAGTTACGCATTCCTTCAGCAACCCCCGCGCCGACGCCATGGCCGACCAGTTCGACCTGCCCATCGGCTACGACCGGGCGGCCGCCGAACGCACCTGGCGTGGCACCCTGGCCTTCTACCGGGAACTGTTTGATCAGTAGACCCGGGATTCGGGCAATAAAAAAGGCAGCCAAGGCTGCCTTTTTGCTCAACGGGTGCCTGGATTACAGGGCAACCACGTTCTCCGCCTGAGGACCTTTCTGGCCCTGAGTCACGGTGAACTCAACCTGCTGACCTTCGGCCAGGGTCTTGAAGCCAGAGCCCTGAATGGCGCTGTAGTGAACGAATACGTCCGGGCCATCTTCACGGGTAATAAAGCCGAAGCCTTTGGTTTCGTTGAAGAATTTAACGGTACCGGTAGTTGTAGACATACTTACACTTCCTGAAATCAATCTTGGGGTTGTCGTCGCAGCCACTGCGACCGACGGTTACGGAAAAACTCAACGCGCGGAATCAAAAACAGGACGTTGCACTACAACCAACGGTGGGATACGTCTTATTCATGAAATGCTTTGCTAATCTTTCCTTCACTGAGCACTTTACTCTTAGTTCAACGACTTGCCAAGCGCATTTTCGAGCTATAGGGGAAGATACCGACGATAACTGGGGTTCGACGCTGCCCCCGGCAGCCCTGGCGCTGCGAGGCTCTGAGCAAGGCCCAATGGCCCGTCATCAGCTGCGCAGTAGACTAAAGGTGTAGACACCCAGGGCCACCATCAGCAAGGAGCCCAGCAGGTGGGCCAGGCTGCCCAGCACGGCCATCAGCCACTTGCCGTCCTGGATGGCGGCGAACATTTCCAGGGAGAAGGTGGAAAAGGTGGTGAGGGCGCCGCACAGCCCGGTGATGGCGAACAACCGCCATTCCGGCGCCAGTGAGCTGCCGTGGCTGAAATAGCTGATCAGCAGCCCGACCAGCCAGCCACCCGCCAGGTTGGCCAGCAGGGTGCCCGGCGGCAGCACGTGGTACTCGCTGTTCAGCCACAGCCCCAGCGCCCAGCGCAGGTTGGCTCCAATCACCGCACCGCTGCTGACGGCAAGAATCGACCACCACATGCTTTCAGTTGTCTCCACTGCGTGCCGCCGGGAGGCCTGCAAACGGCTCTCCCGGCGGATATGAAGGCCACGGTCAGGCCGCGTTGTGCTCGATCACCGACTCTTTGTTCTGGGCGAAGGCGTCGAAGGGGAAATCGTCGACGCTCAGCAGGTCCAGGACTTCGGCCTCGTACTCGCGCATGAACTCGGCGTCCTGTTCGCTGATGAGCTCCGCCTTCAGTGCGGCCTCGACCCGCTGCTCCGGATGTAGGGCCTCCATCGGCAACTCGCCCTTGGCGTAGGCCTTGGTCACCTTGCGGTACAGGTCCTCGGCGCGGGGGTAATCCTTGAGCAGCGCGTTGTAGCGTGCCACGGGGTTGTCCACGCCCTTATCCCCGGTCGCCGTCCAGGCCCCCGCCAACAGCTTGGCGCGCAGCGGCGTGTCGGTGGAGATGGCACGAGCCAGGGCCCGGGCGCTGTCGTCGTGGGGCTTGTCCCAATGCTGCCCCAGCGGCATGGTGATTGCCCGCAGGGCCATGGCCACTGGCCGGTTGGGCAGGTTCTGCAGGAACTCCTCGAGGGCCGCCTCGGCCCGGTGCAGCAGCAGTTTCAGGCTGTACTGCATGATTTCCCGCTCACCTTCCACCGGATGCGTCTCATACCAGTGCTTGAGCACCATGGACGCGAGGTAGAGGTTGGACAGCATATCCCCCAGCCGGGCGGAAATCAGCTCCCGCATCTTGAGTTCGGCGCCCAAGGTGGTCATGGCGGCATCGGCACACAGCCCGAAGGCGGCGCTGAAGCGGGCTACCCCCTGGGCGTAGCGCCGGGAATCACTGTCAAACGGCACCTCGCCCCGGCCCAGGCCGAGGGCCTGGGTGAAGGCCCGCGCCGCATTGCCCAGGATCAGTCCGGCGTGACCGAAGAAAGCCCGGTCGAAGGCGGTGATGTCGTCGTTGTCCTTGGCCGCCAGTTCCTTCAGTACGTAGGGGTGGCAGCGAATCGCCCCCTGGCCGAAGATCATCAGGCTGCGGGTCATGATGTTGGCGCCCTCCACGGTGATGGACACCGCCGAGCCGGCAAAACTGATCCCCAGGTAGTTCCGGGGCCCCAGGGTCACCGTCTTGCCACCGTGGACGTCCATGGCATCGGTGAGCACACCGCGCTGGTATTCGGTCAGGTGGTATTTCAGGATGGCGGACGGCACTGCGGGCTTCTCGCCCCCATCCACCATGTTCGCGGTCTGGTTCACCGCAGCCTGGGCAATGTAGGTATGGGCGGCAATCCGGGCCAGCGGCTCCTGCACGCCCTCCATTTCCGCCACCGGGGCGTTGAACTGACGGCGGACGCGGGTGAAGCCCCCGGCCGTGCCGACGGCGTAGGCGGCGGCCCCCGCCGCACCGGACGGCAAGGTGATGCAACGGCCCACCGACAGGCACTCCACCAGCATCCGCCAGCCCTGGCCGGCCATTTCCTGGCCGCCAATGATGTAATCCAGCGGAATAAACACATCCTTGCCCTTGATGGGACCGTTCAGGAACGGGCTGCCGATGGGGCAATGGCGGCGGCCAATCTCCATGCCCTTGGTGTCCCGGGGGATCAGGGCACAGGTGATGCCGTAGTCCTTGGTGTCCCCCAGCAGGCCGTCGGGGTCGAACATGCGGAAGGCCAGCCCCACCACCGTGGCCACCGGGGCCAGGGTGATCCAGCGTTTCTCAAAATTCAGCTTGAGCCCCAGTACCTCCTTGCCCTCGAAGGTGCCCTTGCAGACAACGCCGGTGTCGGGAATGGAGGTGGCATCGGAGCCGGCCCGCGGGCCGGTGAGGCCGAAACAGGGAATCTCCCGGCCGTCCGCCAGCCGTGGCAGGTAATGCTGCTTCTGTTCGTCGGTCCCGTACTTGAGCAGCAGCTCGCCCGGCCCCAGGGAGTTGGGCACGCCCACGGTGACCATCAGCGACTCGTTGGGGGCCAGTTTCTGCAGCACCGCGGTCTGCGCCTTGGCGGAAAACTCCAGGCCGCCGTATTCCCTGGGAATGATCATGCCGAAGAACTTCTCACGCTTCAGGAACTCCCACACCTCCGGCGGCAGGTCGGCGCGCTCGAAGGCGACGTCCCAGGCGTTGCACATGGAAATGGCGGTGGTGCACTGGTTGTCGACGAAGGCCTGCTCCTCGTCGGTCAGGCCGGTGTTGCGATTGATCAACAGGTTGTGCCAGTCCGGACGGCCGCTGAACAGCTCGCCGTCCCAGCCGACGGTGCCCGCCTCCAGGGCGGTGCGCTCGGTGTCCGAGACCTTCGGAGCCACCTTCTTGAACAGGTCGAATATCCGTGGGGTCAGCCAGCCTTGGCGAAGGCCCGGCAAGCCGCAGGCTGCGGTCACCGCCGCCGCGAGGAACAGCACCAGCGCCAGGGTAGCGGAGGCAAACAACAGGGAGACCACACCGACCACCACCAGCAGGGTGATAGCGGGCTTGGCCCCCGATTCATTGCGCATGACCACCAGAATGCCGGCCACAGCGATTAGGGACAGGATTAACGTCATCATAGCCACTCACGTCCTTTGGGAGCCGTTGAATTTATCCTGAAGACCGCGGCGGACCTCACGCGACGCACGTTGCCACGGCGCCCGCCCTCCAGTTAACTGAATCAGATACCTGAAACTTCTTTCCTGACAATGTTCAGGGGGCCCGGCAAGACCCTCTTAGATGGTTACTCGCCAAGCCGTTGCCGTCAACTCACGAGGTCACAATCACCCGGATCCCCTCCAGCGCCAGCGTTGCCCGGCTCAGGGCCTGCTCGCTGGCCGCCAACTGGGCCGCAAAGAAGTCGATTTCTTCAGCACGGATCGCCGGGTTGGTACGTTGCAACGCCGTCAGTCGATCAATCTCCGGCGAGAAAAAGGCCCGAACCCGGGCCAGGGCAGCCTCCCGCATCGGCGCCAGGTGTTGGTCGGCCAGCCCCTCGGCATGGTCCACCATGGTTTCCACCTCGGCACGGATTTTCGGCACCACCGCCTGAGCGGTGCGGCGGCGGATGTTGGAGCACAGGTCGTTGAGGCGTTCATGGGGCAGGGCCGCAGACAGGTCCCGGCCCTGGACGTCCACCAGCAGCCTCAACGGCGACAACGGCAGGTAACGGGACAATTGCAACGACTCGGGAGCCGGACAGTGCACCTTGAACAGCGCCTCCAGCATCAAGGTCCCCGGGGGCAGCCCCTTGACGGACATGCTGGCCAGGGCCGCCTTGCCCAGGTCGGTGCCGGTCACCGACTCCATCACGCCGGTGACCAGCGGGTGTTCCCAGCTCATGAAGGCCATGTCTTCCCGCTCCAGCGCCTGCTGCCGGTCCCAGGTCACGGTCAGGCCGTCTTCCGGCAGGTCCGGCACATGGCCGGTATGACGCTGTTCGCTGGGGCGCAGGACATCGGCGTGCTCGGAATGGTCCTCCACGTCGACACCGAGGATATCGAAGGCCTCCATCATGAAGTCGCGCACCGGCGCTTCCGCCTCTTCCTCCTCGATACGCTCGATCAGTGCCAGGGCCTGATCACGGCGGCAGGAATTGAGCTCAATCAGCGCATCTCGGCCATTCTGCAGCAGGGTTCGCAACCGGCCCGCTTCCTCGCGGGTGCGGGCGATCAGGGCCTCCAGGTCGCTACCACCGTCCAGCACCGCCTGCCAGTCGTCCGCCAGTGTTTCCTTGACCGCCACGCCCACCGCGCAGCTCTCGGCGAAGGCATTCAGGCCTTCGTGGAACCAGCGGAACTGGCGCTCCTGGGCCGTGCCGGCCAGGTACGGCAGGTGAATACGGATGGTCTCGGACTGGCCGATGCGATCCAGACGGCCGATCCGCTGCTCCAGCAGGTCCGGATTCTGGGGCAGGTCGAACAGGATCAGGTGGTGGGCAAACTGGAAGTTACGGCCCTCACTGCCAATCTCGGAACAGATCAGCGCCTGCGCCCCCTGCTCGGTTTCGGCGAAGTAGGCCGCGGCCCGGTCCCGCTCCACCAGGCTCAGGTGTTCGTGGAACGCCGCACTGCGAATGCCGGCCCGCAACTGCAGGTGGTACTCCAACGCCATCGCCGTTTCGGCGTGGGCACAGATCACCACCACCTTCTCCCGCTTGAGTGCGGTCAGGGTCTGCTCCAGCCAGCTCACCCGGGGATCACTGGCCAGCCAGTCCTCCTCCGGCAGGCCCTGCTCCGGGGTCAGCCCCGGTACGCCCTGGACCCGATCCCGGTACAGCTCCGGACAGGCCAGTGCTACCGGCTCCGGCTGTCGCTCGGGAAAGCCCTGAATGGCGGCACGGGTATTGCGAAACAGCACTCGGCCGGTGCCGTGACGGTCCAGCAGGGCGTCGACGATGGTGGTCACCGGGTCCTCAGTCTGCAGCATGGCCTCCAGCTCGTCCCCCAGCCAGGAGCGCAGGACGGCCTGTTCGGCCTCGCCGGGCGCGCCAGACTTGGCCAGCAGCCCCCGCACCACGTCGTTGAGCCGCTCGTAGTCCTGTTCCTGCAGACAGAAGGCGTCCAGGTCGTGGAATCGCGCCGGATCCAGCAGCCGCAGGCGGGCAAAGTGGCTGGCCACGCCCACCTGCTCCGGGGTTGCAGTCAGCAGCAACAGCCCGCGGGTCAGTTCCGCCAGGCGTTCGATGACCTGGTACTGGGTACTCGCGCCCTCCGGACTCCAGGCCAGGTGATGGGCCTCGTCCACCACCAGCAGGTCCCAGCCCGCCGCCTCGACGTCGTACTGGGCGGTACGGTTGTGGCTCAGGAAGTCCAGGCTGCACAGCACCAACTGGTCCGCCTCGAACGGGTTCTCCCGCTCGTCTTCGGCCACTTCCACCGGCGCTTCGCGGTCGTAGTCGTGGCTGTAATGGTCCTGGTCGACGATGGCAAAACGCAGGTTGAAACGACGCAGCATTTCCACCAGCCACTGGTGAACCAACGAATCCGGCACCACAATCAGCACCCGACGGGCCCGTTCGGTGTGCAACTGGTAATGCAGGATCAGGCCGGCTTCGATAGTCTTGCCCAGCCCCACCTCATCCGCCAGCAGCACGCGCGGAGCGAAGCGCCGGGCCACCTCGTGGGCAATGTGGATCTGGTGCGGCAGGTGCTGGGTGCGGGCACCGATCAGCCCCTGGGCCGGTGACGACCGCAAGCGGTCCAGGTGCTGCAACGCCGCCACCCGCAGGCGGAACGCCCCATTGCGGTCGAACTGGCCGGCAAACAGTCGCTGGTGGGGCGCGGAGAAATTGACCACGCTGCTGAGTTTCACTTCCGAGATCTGCTGCAGGTCGCCACTGCCGTCGTCAGCGTGGTAAAGCAGGACTCCACCCAGATCCTCCACCGCCCGCACGGTGAACCGATCGCCGTCGAAGGTCTCAATCTGCTCGCCCATCTGGAACACCACCCGCGCCAGCGGCGCGTTATCGATGGCGTAGGTGCGCTCTTCATCGGCGGCGGGAAATCCCAGCGTTACCCGGCGACCGGACACATCCGTCACAATCCCAAGGCCCAGGCCGCTGTCGCTGTGGCTGACCCAGCGCTGTCCGATGACAAAATCTGATATCTCCAAAAAACCTCCGAACTATTGCGTTGACGGTAAGCGGGGTTCACGCACCCAGAAAGCGGTGGCGCCGCACACGGCTGCTGGCACCACGAACAGATTGAGAACCGGCACCATGGCCGCCAGGGCCACCGGCAGACCGAAGCCCAGGGCCGACAGCCGTCGCTGGGCCAGTTGTTGCCGCAGTTTCGGGAAACTGACCCGGTTGTTGTCGGCGGGATAGTCGACATACTGCAGCGCCATCATCCAGCTGTTGAACAGGAACCACAGTACCGCGGCCACCAGGTTGACGACGGGAATCAGGCCAATGAGGAACAGCCCCAGGGCCCGCGGCAGGTAGTAGAGGATTTTCTGCACCTCACGCCACAGCGCACGGGGAATGTCCTTGATGATCTGCGTCCAGCCGCCGTCCACGCCAACCTCCTGACCGGTCAGGTGTTTCTCGGTCAATTCCGCCAGGTAGCCATAGAACGGCGAGCCGATCAGGTTGGCGACAATCACAAACCCGTAGGCCAGCAGCAACAGGATGACCGCGCCGTACAGGATCCAGAACAGCCAGTCCAGGCTCTGCAGCCAGGCCCAGTCCGGCAGCCACCCCATGGCGGTGGCAATCAGCACGGAGAAAAATTCGGCGAGCAGGTAGAACAGGAGGGCGAACAGCAGGATGTTGAGACACAGGGGGATAATAACGAACAGTCGCAGGCCGGGCTGCCGGATCAGGCGAAACCCCTCCGCCAGATAACCCAGGCCATGAAAGAAATTGCCTTTGAGCATGGTGACAGGCACTCCGCTGGTGGCACCTAATGTAATGACAGTAACGGGGCGCAAAGCATACCATGTTGCGCCTGAGTCCACAGCCCGAATGCCCTATGAAAACCATCACCTTGCAACTGTTGACCCTGGTCCGCCTCCAGTCCCTCTGGCGTGCCGCCCTGGTGCTGTCGGTGGTGGCCATCCTGTACCTGGCCACCACCAGCTCGCCCTACCCCATTCCGGCGGCGCCCATCGACAAGGTCAATCACCTGCTGGCCTTCCTGGAACTGACCCTGCTGGTGCAACTGGGCTGGCCCCATGGCCGACGGCTGCCGGCGCTGCTGGCCCTTGCCGGCTATGGACTGCTCATTGAGCTGATCCAGGGCCAGCTTGAGCACCGGGACTTCTCCGCGGCGGACATGCTGGCCGATGCTGCCGGCATCGGCCTGGGGCTGTTGCTCTGGCCGGTCCTGGCGCGTCTGCAGGCCTACGCCATTCGCCAAGAACGGCATTTGCGAAATCCTCCCTGAACCGCGTGCGAGATTTCTCACATGCCGGTGAGAATTTTCGGCAATGTGACGTGCGCAGACTGTGCACGTTCGTACCAGAACAGCGCAACCAATTGATTTTTAGAAGACCAACTTGAGTGTTCGCCGACGCCGGCCAAAACACTACGACGCTGTCACAAAAACAACATCGGCCGATTGCTATAGTGGAATCGTCAAGGATGACAGGGAGAAGGAAGCCGCTGGGAAGCACCCCCGCAACTGGATGCGGAGAGAAGCAGGGACGTACGGACGCCGAGCTTGAGGGATAACTTTCGGATCGCCGGCCAGGACGCTGGCGCCACGGAGCTGGCATCAGGACAACATAACGCGACAAGGCGGTCGCACGTGCGCAAGGAAGCCACGACCTGTTCCGACACAAGGGCAGCCCCGAGGGGTTGCCCTTTTTTTGTTGCTTGGCTGTTTGCTTTGCCAGCGTCGAGCGGGTCAGGCCAGCAGACGAGCCAGCTTGGTGATCAGACGCCCCACCCCCGGCTGGCGAACCAGCTGGCTGGCCCGCGCCGCCTCCAGCCACTGGCGGCCACGCGGGGCCTCTGGCCACTGAGCGTCCTCCAGTACCCGCACCACCTCCAGGCCGTAGACCGCAACCTCGCAGTCCGCCCCCCACTTTTCCCGGCGAAAGTAACCCAGGCAAGGCAGCTGGATCTCACCCACGACCCCGCCCTGCGCCAGCGCCTGATCCCGCGCGGTGTTCGCTTCGCTGCGGCCGGGTGCCACCACGCCCTGGGGCAGGCGCCAATGCTTACCATTGCCGGAGCCGGTCAACAGGATTTCCAGCCGGCCGTGGCAGTAGCGATAGGGAATGGCCGCCGCCTGGTGATAGTAGTAGGCGGGCCGCGGCCGCCACTCCTGGCGTTCGTGGGCGTGGGGAAAGGGGAAGCGGTGATCGAGTGAGCGGGCCTGGACCAGCTGGACCAACTCTCCGCTGCACGCAGTCAGGTTGTGCCAGTGCGACAGGCCGAACCGCAGATGGGCGAGCGTGGCAGTCGTCAACAGCTTGCCGTCGTCGGTCCGTTCCGGTGCTGGTTCGGCCAACGCCAGCAACAGCTCTTCCAAGCCCGGGTTGTGCCCCACCAGCAGGACCCGCCGGCATTCGTCCGGGACCCTGGCCAGCGCCCGCCTCAACGCCGCCGTGTCGGCCAGGTACAGGCGCCGGTCTGGATGCACGCTGGCCGCGTCCATGCCCAGGGCCTTGCAACACAGGTCAGCGGTCTGCCGGGCCCGCTCCGCCGGTGACGACAGCACATAGTCCGGAACCAACGCTTCCTGCTGCAGCCAGGCGCCAATACGCTGGGCGCCCTGACGCCCCCGCTTTTTCAACGGCCGATCAAAATCCGGCAGCTCGCGGCTCCAGTCGGACTTGCCGTGTCGCAGCAGCAGAAGTTCCCGACCCTCCCAAACCATCCTGATCGATAATCCTCAGGCAAAGACCGGGTCACGGAAGCACCCCAGATAGACCGGGGAAGCCTGTTGCCCACTGTAGCTCGCCATGGCCGACGCCAGATAGGGTTCGGCCAGGGTATGGCGCTCCAATTCGTCGAGACGCAGCCAGCAGACCTCCACCTGGTAACGGTCGGGCTGGCTGCCATTGCGGGGTTCGTACAGGGGGGGCACATCACAGCGGAACACCATTTCGATGACGTGACGACGGGTGGTGCGGCAGCGAAAATAATCCGCCACCCAGAGCAGGTCCTGCAGGCAGACCTCGGCATCAATCTCTTCCAGGCACTCCCGGGCCACGGTCTGCTCCAGGGTTTCACCGGTTTGCTGGCCGCCGCCGGGCAGAGTGTAATACTCCCCTCGCCCAGGTCCCCGTTTGCGCAGCAACAGAACGGCGTTTTCCCTGATAATCAGTGCCCTGGCGGTATTGCGGATGTCCGGGTGCAATTGTGTCATAGCGGGTCCGAGACCTCCTCGTCAGAGGTCTTAGTAACGAAAGAGCTTCTTACCCTATGTTGTCCGCCGTCGGGACGCCAGCTTCATGAACCAGCGTGATAGATCCTCACCCGGTTGAATTCCTCAAATTCATTCAGGTCGGGCCAGGTTCGCCCTTCGATGACGGCCTGACGACGATAGGTGTCGTCCCCCAGCACTTTGACCCTCGAATCCGCCAGCAGCACCGACGGGGCGGCGCTGCGAAACTCCGCCAGAAAATGCCGGTTGTCCGGGTCGTAGAGCACGTCCGCCGCGGTGATGACATCCAGATCCCCTGGGCGTCGATACCAATCCTCACAACGGGACAGGGTCACGCCGTTCAGCGCCGCATTGGCCTGGGCCGCATCCAGCGCGGCCGGGTCCAGGTCACAGGCGATGACCTCTTGGGCACCGGCCAGGGCTGCGGCAATGGCCACCACGCCGGAGCCGCTGCCAAAGTCCAGCACCCGCTTGCCAGCGACCCGTTCCGGGTGTGCCAGGATCCAGCCCGCCAGGACCTGCCCGCTGGCCCAGCAGAATGACCAGTAGGCGGGCTCGTCCACTACCGCCTGGGCCTCGTCGTGACTCAACGGCCCCTCGAGCACAGCCGGGTCGAACAGGTACAGGCGGATAGCCGGGCAACCGGCCGGCCGGGTTTCGGCCACCCGACCATGGGGAAGGGTTTGCTGGAGGTGTCGATCAAGCTGTTCCGGCGACATGTCAGGTTCTGCCCTTGGTCAAAACGGAGCATTCTAAACCGCCATGGGCGTCTGGGCATCCCCCCTGATTCACGCCGTCGCGGAGATTCCCTGAATATCGGCCTGGCGTTTGGGGCTCGCGCATGGACAACGGGATTATTCAGCGACTCCCCCGGTCCGGTATACTGCGCCCCTGTTATTTTGTGGCGATGAGGGCGTGGCGATGGCCAGAGCGGATACCGACAACTACCTGGAGCTGTTCCTGAACGATGTGCCCCTGATGGACGTTCGTGCACCGGTGGAATACCTGCGAGGCAGCTTCCCCCAGAGCGTCAATGCCCCGCTGATGAACGACGATGAGCGCCACCGGGTGGGGATCTGCTACAAAAACAGGGGCCAGCAGCAGGCCATCGAGCTGGGCCACCAGCTGGTTTCCGGGGACATCAAGGCGGAACGGATTGCCGCCTGGAAGCGCTTCGCGGTGCAGCACCCGGACGGCTACCTGTACTGCTTCCGGGGCGGACTGCGCTCGCGCCTGACCCAGCAATGGCTGCGGGACGCCGGCATCGACTATCCCCTGGTCATCGGCGGCTACAAGGCCCTGCGCCGCTTCCTGATCGACCAGCTCGAAGAGCTGGCCCAGGCCAGCGAGTTCCGCATCCTCAGCGGCCGCACCGGTACCGGTAAGACCCGGCTGTTGCAACAGCTGCCCAACCCCATCGATCTGGAAGGCCTGGCCAATCACCGCGGTTCCAGCTTCGGCCGCCATGTGACGCCACAGCCGTCCCAGATCGACTTCGAGAATGCCCTGGCGGTGTCCCTGATCAAGGCCTGCCACCGCCGTGGCGGTGCGCTGTACCTGGAGGACGAGAGCCGATTGATCGGCCGCTGCGCCCTGCCCGACAGCTTCCGCCAGAAAATGGCCCAGGCCGACCTGATGATCCTGGAACGCCCGTTAGTTGAACGGATCGCCATCATCCGGGAAGACTACGTCGAAAACATGCTCGCCGAGTTCCAGCACCGGGATGGCGAGGCCGCCGGCTGGGCCAATTTCCAGGATTACCTGCTCAGCGCCCTGGACCGCATCCGCAAGCGGCTGGGGGGCGAGCGGCACCGGCGGCTGCGCGAGACCATGGCGGCCGCCCTGCACCGGCAGCAGACCCAGGACGATCTCAGCGGTCACGACGCCTGGATCGAGGTCCTGCTGGCGGACTACTACGACCCCATGTACGACTACCAGCTGAGCCAGAAGGCAGGCCGGGTGGCGGTGCGGGGAACCGCATCGGAGATCCTCGGCTGGAGCCGGCGCTAACCGGACAAACAACCGTCCGATCAAGGCATTATTGGCCCCCAAAGTCACCTGCCTGCTACCCGCCGGTCACGATACTCTGCTATAACCTACCGCAGGCCGGCATCATCCAGCTCTCCCGTTCGGCCGTAAACAACCCTGTGCGCATGATCGGAAAGAAGAACCAGGAAAGAAGGAGTCCTCGATGGAAGACATGCTTGGAGCGGATGGAAAAGCCGCTGAACTGATGGACCAGGCCATGGCCATGGTCATGGCCTATGCCCCCAAGGTGGTGCTGGCCCTCATTACCTTGCTGATCGGCCTGTGGCTGATCAGCAAACTGGTCGGCGTGCTCGAAACCCGGCTGACCGCCAAGGACCCGACCCTGAGCAAGTTCCTCTGCGGGCTGATCGGCGTCACCCTGAAGATCCTGCTGCTGATCTCCGTGGCCTCGATGGTGGGCATCGCCACCACCTCCTTTATTGCTGTCATGGGTGCCGCCGGCCTGGCCGTCGGCCTGGCCCTGCAGGGCAGCCTGGCCAACTTCGCCGGCGGCGTGCTCATTCTGATCTTCAAGCCGTTCAAGGTGGGCGACGTGGTCGAGGCCCAGGGTTACCTGGGCACGGTGGTGGAAATCCAGATCCTCTACACCATCCTCAACACCTTCGACAACCGCCGCATCGTGATTCCCAACGGCAACCTGTCCAACTCCAGCCTGATTAACCTCAGCGCCTACGAAACCCGGCGTTGCGACATGAGTTTCGGCATCGGCTACGGCGACGATATCGAGAAGGCCAAGGCGATCATCCAGCGGCTGATCGGCAGCGATGAGCGCGCCATGAAGGACCCCGAACCCATGGTGGTGGTGGGCGGTCTGGGCGAGAGCTCGGTGGACTTCACCGTGCGGGTCTGGCTGAAGGCCTCCGATTACTGGCCGTTCTATTTCGACATGCAGGAGAACGTCAAGAAAACCTTCGACGCCGAAGGCATCTCCATTCCGTTCCCCCAGCGCGACGTGCACCTGTACAAGGCCGACTGACCGGCAGGGCCGGGTTGCCCCAACAACCCGGCCCTGCCCCCGCCCGTTGTGACGCCCCTGTTACCGTTTGTTTCCACCTGGGAGGCATTTCGCAAAACGGGGTTAAAACCTCTCGCATTCCTGACAGCCTCAGCTAAGCTGACGGGTAAGGAAGTCATCGTGCCCATTGGCCACTTTCTTGCGCACGGGCAGACGTCCCGCGGGACGCAGGCCGGAACGCTGTCATTGCTGGTAGGAGGTAGTCACTATGCCGGTACAGCAGTTGAAAGAATTCCTTGACCAGGCGGATGTGGAGTACATGTGCCTGCCCCATCCCCCCGCCTTTACCGCCCAGGAGCTGGCCCATCACGTTCAGATTGCCGGAGACCGGGTGGTCAAGACCGTCATCATCGAGCTCGATGGCAAGATGGCCATGCTGGTGATGCCCGCCACCTGGCGGATTCGCTGGGACCGGCTCAGCAACGTCCTGGATACCGATTTCGTCGACCTGGCGGATGAGCAGGAATTCCAGGATCGGTTCCCCGACTGCGAAGTGGGCGCCATGCCGCCGTTCGGCAACCTATTCGACATGTCCGTCTATTGCTGCGAGGCACTGACCAACCAACCGGAACTGGCGTTTGCCGCGGGCAGCCACAGCGAATCCATCCACATGAAAACCGCCGACTTCCTCAACCTGGTGCACCCGGTGGTGATCGACCAGGGCTTCACCAAACCGGGCGCCCAAAAGCCCGCCTGGTTGCGTAAAAGCCGTAAACCCCGTCAGCTTGCGGCCAGCGACCGTCCCACCGGCATGGCCGGGTACTGAGCCAGCAGGCCGCTTTCGACAACCGGGCCGGTTTGTCTGACACGCCCCATCGCGTAAACTGGGGCTCTCCAGACGGGAAGCCCTTTCTATGACACACTCCTTTGACATTGTGGTGGTTGGCGCCGGCATGGTTGGCGCCGCCCTTGCCTGCGGCCTGGGCCAGAGCGGCTACCGGGTGGCCCTCATCGATCGCGCGCGTGCCAGCGACTTTGCCCCCAGCGACGCTCCGGACCTTCGGGTGTCGGCACTGAGCGTTGGCAGTGAACGCTACCTGCGTAAGCTGGGGGCCTGGCCCATCATGGCGGCCATGCGCATGACGCCCTATCGCCGCCTCGCGGTCTGGGACGCCAGCGCCCACCCGCTACAGAACCTGCTGCCGGGCAAGGCACCGCGAACCGTCTTCGATGCCACCGGGCTCGACACCAGCCACCTCGGTCACATCGTGGAAAACCGCGTAACCCAGCGCGCTCTGTGGCAACTGGCGGATGCCCAGGACAACGTCACCCTGCTGGTGGGGCAGGGCGTCGCGGCCCTGCAGTCGGATCGCGAGACTGCCATGGTCACCCTTGAGGATGGCACCGCGCTAAACAGTGCCCTGGTGGTAGGCGCCGATGGTGCCCAGTCCCGGGTCCGTGCCCTGGCGGGCATCGGCACCGAACGGGACCAGTACGGCCAACAGGCGCTGGTAGCGTCGGTTCGCTATCAGGGGGCGGTGGAGGACATCACCTGGCAGGCGTTCCATCCCTCGGGCCCCCGCGCCTTCCTGCCCCTGCACACCGCGGGCGAAACCCACCCCGGGGAGAGCTGGGCCTCGCTGGTTTGGTACGACAGCCCGGACACGCTGGCTCGCCTCAAGGCGCTCCCGGCAGGGGAGTTTCTGGCCACCGTGCAGCAGGCCTTTCCTGCTGACCTGCCCCGACTGACCCATGTCGATGGTCGCGCCAGTTTCCCCATCGCCCGCCAGCACGCCAAGCGCTATCACCTCGACCGGGTTGTGCTGGTGGGGGACGCCGCCCACACCATCAACCCGTTGGCCGGGCAAGGCGTCAACCTCGGTTTCCAGGACGCTGACTGTCTGCAGGGGCTGCTGCACGAATGCCGCCGGGCCGGACAGGACCCCGGCCAGGCACAATGGCTGCAGCGATACGAGAATCTGCGCCGGCCCGCCAATCGTCGCATGATGCTGGCGATGGATCTGTTCTACTATTTGTTCAGCAACCGAATTCCACCGCTTCACCTGGCCCGCAACCTGGGGCTTGGCCTCGCACAGGCCATGCCCGCGGCCAAAAACCGGGTGGCGCGGTACGCCATGGGCATTGAGGAGACACTGCCCCGCATGGTGCAGTTACTCGCAAACCGGCTGCCCGGCCTCGGATCACGCTGACCGAAGCCTGAGGCACCCCTCGATCGCAAGGATACGAGCCATGTCAGAGACGCTGTTCAGCAAGATCATCAACCGCGAAATTCCCGCCGACATCGTGTACGAAGACGATCGCTGCCTGGCCTTCAAGGACATCAACCCCCAGGCCCCGGTCCACCTGCTGGTGATTCCCAAGAAGGCCATCGCCACCATCAACGACCTGGCACCGGAAGACCGCGAACTGGTCGGTCACCTGTTCCTGGTGGCGGCCAAACTGGCCAAGGACATGGGGTTTGACGACGACGGCTACCGGACGGTGATGAACTGCGGCGAGAATGCCGGCCAGACGGTGTTTCACCTGCACCTGCACCTGCTGGCCGGCAAGCCCTTTGGCTGGCCGCCCTACACCGACCGGATGAAGCAGGCGTAACGCCAAAGCCAAGGCCCTCCCGTCGGCGGCAGATTTCAACTCTGTCCCCAGGCCGCTGGCCGGCAAGCGCGCACAAAAAAACCGGCTCAGGCAAACCCGGCCGGTTTTTCAGATCGGGAACAGAATCGAGACCTGTCCCCAATCAGGAGGGAAGCGACGATCACTCCGTGGTATGTCCCACCACCCGTTCGGCCTCTTCCATGGAGGTATGGCGCACGTCCTCACCCTTGGCCATGAAGATCACGTTCTCCGCCAGGTTGCAGGCATGGTCACCGACCCGCTCCAGGGCGCGCAACACCCACATCACCGACATGCAGCGGGAGATGTTGCGGGTGTCCTCCATCATGAAGGTCAGCAGACTGCGGGTGGCCGCCTGATACTCCTCATCCACCCGCTTGTCCTCCTTCATGATCTGCAGGGCCTGCTCGGAATCCAGGCGGGCGAAGGCATCCAGGGCGTCGTGCAGCATGGTGGCCACGTGATTGCCGATGTGACGGACCTCCACATAGCCGCGGGGCGCCTTGCCCTCTTCCGCCAGCCCGATGGCGAATTTGGCAATCTTCTTGGCCTCATCACCGACCCGTTCCAGGTCCGCCACCATTTTGATCACCGACACCACCAGCCGCAGGTCCCGCGCCGTGGGCTGGCGACGGGCAATGACCCGGGTCGCTTCCTCGTCGATGTCCACTTCCATCTGGTCAACGGCCTTGTCGCGGGCGCGAACCTCGTCCGCCAGTTGGCCATCGCTTTCGATCAGGGCCTGGACCGCGTCGTTCAGCTGCTGCTCGACCATCCCACCCATTTTCAGGAATTCGGTTTTCAGCTCCGCCAGTTCTTCGTTGAACTGATGGGAAATGTGATCACCGTATACGTCGTCCTTTTGATGTGGCATAGGTTTTGTTCTCCTCGTATCCTGTCAGCGGGCGCGATTAACCGAAACGTCCGGTGATGTAAGACTCAGTCAGCTCATGCTCCGGCGCGGTGAACACCTTGTTGGTCTCGTTCACCTCCACCAGGTGACCCAGGTGGAAGTACGCCGTGCGGTGGGACACCCGCGCCGCCTGCTGCATGGAATGGGTGACGATGATGATGGTGTAGCTCTCCGACAACTCGGCAATCAGCTCCTCCACCCGGGCGGTGGCGATCGGATCCAGTGCCGAACAGGGCTCGTCCATCAGCACCACCTCCGGGCTGACGGCGATGGTGCGGGCGATACACAGACGTTGCTGCTGACCGCCGGACATGCCGGTTGCGGGGGCATCCAGCCGGTCCTTCACCTCCTGCCAAAGGCCGGCCTTGCGCAGGCTGTTCTCGACAATATCGTCCAGCTCCGACTTGCGGTTGGCCAGACCGTGAATGCGCGGTCCATAGGCCACGTTATCGTAGATGGACTTGGGAAACGGGTTGGGCTTCTGGAACACCATGCCCACCCGGGCCCGCAGCTCCACCACGTCCCGCTTGGGATCGTACAGGTCCTGACCATCCAGCTCGAGCTGACCCTTGACCCGGCAGATGTCGATGCTGTCATTCATCCGGTTGAGGCAGCGCAGGAAGGTGGACTTACCGCAACCCGACGGCCCGATAAAGGCGATCACCTCGTTCTTGGCGATGTCCAGGCTGACGCCCTTAATGGCCTGGGTATCACCGTAATAGACCTCCACATCCCGCAGGGAAAACTTGGGGTTGTCGGAAAACGGCGTGCCCACAGTCTTGCCATATTCAATAACACTGTCCGCCGGCTTGCCCTGGGCGGCCGCGTTGACCTCCTCCGTCGTATCCCGCTGGACCTGTTCGTTACTGAGACTCGGATTCATGCTGTTCATGGGATTCTCCTTACCACCGGCGCTCGAGCCGCTTGCGCAGCCAGATGGCCAATGCATTCATACTGATCAGGAAGGTCAACAGGACCATGATGGCCGCTGACGCGCGTTCAATAAAGCCCAGTTCCGGGCTGCCCGCCCACAGGAAGATCTGGACCGGCAACACCGTCGCCGAATCGAAGAACCCCCCCGGCACGTCGACGATGAACGCCACCATGCCGATCAGCAACAGCGGGGCGGTTTCCCCCAGCGCCTGGGCCATGCCGATGATCGAGCCGGTCAGCATGCCGGGCATGGCCAGCGGCAGCACGTGATGGAGCACCACCTGCATCTTGGAGGCACCGATGCCCTCGGCCGCCTCGCGGATCGACGGCGGCACACTCTTGATGGCGGCGCGACTGGAGATGATGATGGTGGGCAGTGTCATCAGCATCAGCACCAGACCGCCCACCACCGGCACCGACCGGGGCATGCCGAACAGGTTGATGAAGATGGCCAGGCCGAGCAGGCCGAAGATGATCGACGGCACCGCGGCCAGGTTATTGATGTTGACCTCGATGAAGTCGGTGAACCGGTTCTGGGGCGCGAACTCCTCCAGATAGATGGCCGCTGCCACCCCGATCGGGAACGACAGGAACAGGGTTACCAGCATGGTCAACAGGGAGCCCACCATAGCCCCCAACACCCCGGCATTGCCCGGCTCCCGGCTGTCACCGTTGGTGAAAAACAGGTCGTTGAAGGACGTCTCGATCACCCCACGCTCCAGCAGGGTGTCGGTCCACTGCTGCTGTTGCTCGCTGAGTTGGATGGAGTAGTCGGTATCATCCCGGTGTTTGACGAACACATCGACCTCGTCACTGGCCAGGAAGCTCAAGGTTCGAGTAGTGCCCATCACCGAAGGATCGGCCTCAACCAGGTCCCGCAGGTCGCTGGAGGCGTAGCTGCTCAGCAGCCCCTTCAGCGCCCGCTCCTGCTGACGACCGGAGACGTCCGGCAACTCCCGCTTCAGGGCGTTGAGCAGTGGCGCCAGGTAATCGGCGTTGCGCAGGGCGATCTCATCGGTGGCGTCCTCAAGGTACATCAGCTCCGGATCGAAGGTCACCTCCAGGGTCACCGTGGTCTTCAGGAATCCGGTGTAGCCCTTGCCGATGATGTCGGCAAACAGCACCACCAGCGCCAGCAGGGCCACCGAGATGGCGGCGATGCCATAGGCCCGGAAGCGCATTTCCTTCCGGTAGCGTCGCTTGAGCGATTGGCGGACGATCTCCGCCTGGGACCCGGTATGGGTCTCAGAGATAGGCTTAGTCATACTGTTCCCGATATTTCCGAACCACATGAAGGGCAATGATATTCAGCACCAGGGTCACGATGAACAACATCATGCCCAGGGCAAACGCCGCCAGGGTCTTGGCGCTGTCAAACTCCTGGTCACCCACCAGCAGGGTAACGATCTGCACGGTGACGGTGGTGACCGCTTCCAGCGGATTGGCGGTGAGGTTGGCGGCCAGACCGGCGGCCATCACCACGATCATGGTCTCGCCGATGGCCCGGGAGACCGCCAGCAGGACACCGCCCATGATGCCCGGCAGCGCCGCCGGGAAAATCACCTTTTTCATGGTTTCCGACTGGGTGGCACCCAGGGCCAGGGAGCCGTCCCGCAGTGACTGCGGCACCGCATTGATGACGTCGTCGGACAGCGACGACACGAACGGAATGATCATGATCCCCATGACCAGCCCCGCGGCCAGGGCGCTCTCGGCGGAGGCTTCCAGCCCAAGTGCGCTGGCCAGGTCACTGATGAAGGGCGCGACCGTGAGGGCGGCGAAGAAACCGTAGACCACGGTGGGCACCCCGGCCAGCATCTCCAGCAGCGGCTTGACGATGCCCCGCATGCGCTTGCTGGCGTATTCGGACAGGTAGATGGCGGACAGCAGCCCCACCGGTACCGCCACCACCATGGCAATCACCGAGATCAGCAGGGTTCCGACAAACAGCGGGATCATGCCGAAGGCCCCCTCGGCCCCCACCTGGTCAGCGCGGATCGCCGTTTGTGGACTCCAACTGGTGCCGAACAGGAATTCGGTAATGGGCACCTTGCCGAAGAAACGGATGGTCTCGAAAATCACCGAGAACACGATCCCCACGGTGGTCAGAATGGCCACCGCGGCACAGGCAAAGAAGATGCGCCGCAGGGTGGTCTCAAACTTTTCACGGGCGTTGATGTGGGGCGCAATCCGCAGCCAGGCCAGGAAGCCCCCCAGCACCGCGATGGCGACCACCAGCAGGGTCATCATCAGCCGACTGTTTTCGCGCAGCTCGGTCAGCCGGTTGGCGGCGTCGGCAATAGCGGCCGGCACGAAATCCGCCGACAGCGCTCCTGAGGCGACGTTACTGATCTGCGACAGCACCAAGCTGGCCTTACCGGCCGAATCCGGCCGCAACTCCGCGGGCAGGCTGCCCACCACCAGGGTCTGGATGACCTTGCCTTCAAAGCCGAGCCAGCAGGCCAGCACGATCAACGCGGGTAAACCACACCACATGGCGGCCCGGGCCGCGTAGTAGAAAGGCAGGGACTTCAGGTTCCGGATGCCGCCCAGCGGGGCCGCCAGGGCCCTCGACCGCGCATGCCCCAGGGCAAACGCGATGGCGACCAGAACCACGATCAGCGGGAATAGATTGGCCGGTTGCATGATTTCTCTCTGTGTCTAGCTGTATCTGGCACTCGCCTGACTGTTTAAAAAGCCATAGTGTAACGTGATGGGCCGTTTCACTCAGGCCTTTTCGTACATACGCAAAAAAGTGCGGGACCTGCGTCCCGCACTTTTTCAGTCATCCTGACCTGGTTCGACTGCTTACAGCTCGTCGCCGGTCATGGTTTCCAGGGCGTTGGCGTGGCGGGAAGCCTCCATACGTGTGGAACGATCCAGCGGGATCAGACCAACGTCGGCCAGGTAGCCGTTGTCGCCCCATGCGCCTTCGCTGGCGAACTCAGAGACGTACTCCTGGATCCCCGGAACCACACCCACGTGGGCCTTCTTGACGTAGAACCACAGGGAGCGGGCCACCGGGTACTGGTCAGAGCTGATGTTCTCCATGGTCGGCTCGAAGCCGTTCACGGTGGCCGCCTGTAGGGTACCGGAATTCTCTTCCAGGAAGCTGTAGCCGAAGATGCCGTAGGAGTCTGTGTCGGCAGTCAGTTTCTGGACGATCAGGTTGTCATTCTCACCGGCTTCAACGAAGGCGCCGTCTTCCCTAACGCTGTGGCAGATGGACTTGTAACGGGACTTGTCTTCGCTCTTGATGGCCTTGATCCAGGGGAAGGTCTTGCAACCGCCTTCCAGGGCCAGCTCGCTGAACGCGTCACGGGTACCGGACGTCGGCGGGGGACCCATTACGCGGATCGGCTTGTTGGGCAGACTGTCGTCAACGTCGCTCCAGTTCTGGTACGGGTTGGGCACCAGTTCCTCGCTGCCATCCGGGTTCGGGACATCCTTGGCCAGGGCCAGGAACAGCTGACGCAGGGTGACGTCCAGGTTCTCGGCTTCCTTGGAACTGGCCAGCACGATGCCGTCGCTGCCGATCTTGACTTCCACGATGTCTTCAACACCGTTGCTCTGGCACAGCTCGTACTCGCTGGCTTTCATGCGACGGGAGGCGTTGGTGATGTCCGGGTGCTGGGTGCCGATACCGGCACAGAACAGCTTCAGACCGCCGCCGGAACCGGTGGATTCCAGCTTGGGAGTCGGGAAGCTGGTGTTGCGACCGAAACGCTCGGCCACGACGGTGGCGAACGGGTAAACCGTGGACGAACCAACGATGTTGATGGTGTCACGAGCCAGGGTCGGGGCGGACACGGTAGCCAGGGCGCCGGCCACAGCAACGCTGGCGAGGGCTGCTTTCAGTTTGATCACGTTACGTCTCCATCATTCACATGAGCTTGTTTAGCTGCTTTTATTGTGCTGATCGAGCCAGATACCGTCCGGTTGCCTACCGAAACGCTGATGTCTGACCCACAGACAAAACGGCACGGGTGAGCCGATGGTTGGAGAATACGCAGACTATATGACAGCTTTGTGACAATCTCTGAAATATAGATGCCACAGTTTTTTCTTGCTACCTGAGCTGTCGCCATTAACATGCAGGCTGAGACAACCGGGACCCCCGGAATACAACTTCAAGAATGCAAAAGGGTAGTCTCCATGAGCAATCTCGACGATGACAAACCGATCCCCAGGGGGGAGCTGACCATCCAGGTGGTCCCTCTGCCTGCGGACACCAACGCCAATGGCGACGTCTACGCCGGCTGGCTGGTCAAACAGATGGACCTGGCCGCTGCCACCGTCGCCGGCCGGGTTTCCCTGGGCCGCAACGCCACCGTGGCCATCGACCGGATGGAATTCCTCTCGCCGTTGCGGGTCGGTTCCCAGGTGAGCTGTTACTGCGAGCTGCAGGACATCGGACGCAGCTCGATGAAGATAGGGGTGGAAGTATGGACCCGGGACCGCAACGCCAAGCGTCAGCGCAAGGTCACCGAGGCCCTGTTTGTGTATGTTGCCATCGACGAGCAGGGGCGTATCCGAGAGGTCCCGGAACAGTAATCCGTTCCGGGCACGACTGCCCCGCTAACACGGCTCCAACGGCGCATAGGCCAGCACCAGCCACTTGGCGCC
>NZ_JAWVYN010000010.1:0-136996 GCF_033722735.1 Marinobacter sp. | reverse complement strand
CAGCGCTCGGGCCGGTGCTCGGGGGCTTCCTGGTCGACCAGCTGGACTGGCGCTACGTGATGTTCGCGCCTGCTCCGGTGACCCTGCTCGGAGTGTTCATGGCGTGGCGGTTCCTGCCGCTGCCGGTTTCCCGGCCGGCGCGGTATCCGTTCGACCTGCCGGGCCTGCTCTCGCTGGGAGTGATCGTGGCGGTCAGCCTCGATGCCCTCAACCGGTTGCAGTCCCACCAGGGCCAGGTGCCCCTGATCATCGTCGAGGCCCTGCTGGCGGTGGCGGCTCTGGTCTTCTTTGTCATCCGCGAACGGCGGACGGCGCACCCCCTGCTGAACCTGATCCTGTTACGCCGGTCATCGTTCGTGTACGCCAACATCGGGGCGCTGGCCCTGGGGCTGTCGCTGTTCGGTTCCACCTACCTGATTCCGCTGTTTGTGCAGTCGGCGCTGAACTACACCGCCACCGACGCCGGGCTGCTGATGTTACCGGCAGGCCTTGCCCTGGGGGTGACCTTCCCATTGGCCGGACGGATGGCGGACCGGTACAGCGCCCGCGGTCTGATTGTCCTGGGGATCGGGCTGTTTGCCCTGTCGGCGCTGTTGTTTGCGGTCTCCGACCTGGCCCTGGCCTTCGGCTGGCTGGCGCTGTGGGCCGTGCTCGGGCGGATCGGGCTGGGGTTCATGCTGCCGGCGCTGTCCACTGGCGCTCTCAATCCCCTGGCGGTCCATGAGTTGGGGGCGGGCTCCAGTGTGATCAATTTCACCCGCCAACTGGGTGGTGCCTACGGTATCAACGCGGTGGCACTGACCCTGGAGTTCGGTGAGCACAGTGGCGGTCTGCCTACCCTGTCCGCGTTCCAGACCGCCTGGTGGCTGGTGGCCGTCTTCGTGGCACTCGCGGCCATCCCGGTCTGGCGGATGCGGGCGTGATTGCACTGACGCCAGCCGGAAGGTTAAAATTCGGGTCCTCTCGGGGGAGTAGCCGCCGCCGGCCTGGAGGGTCGGCGGGTAATGGTCAACACACTTGGAGCCCATCTCCATGGCCATTACGTCCTCCCGCCCGCTGTGGTGGGGATTGGCAAGACCTGGGACAGTACCATCTGCCGTGGGCGGAGGATGGGGCTGTCTCATGTCTGGTAGTCCGCCCTGGAGAATCCTGATGGACGCTTTTCTCGCCTCCTCCCTGGCGGTATTCATTGCCGAGATCGGCGATAAGACCCAGCTGTTGTCCCTGTTCCTGGTCGGCCGGTTTGCCCGGCGCACCCCGATCATTCTGGGTATCCTGGTGGCCACCCTGCTCAATCATGCACTGTCAGCCTGGCTCGGCGCCTGGGTGGCCAGCTGGTTGCCGCCGGCCTGGCTGCCCTGGATCCTGACCGGCAGCTTCGTGGCCATCGCGCTCTGGCTACTGGTTCCGGACCGGGACGACAACGAGGACTCCGGGTTCCTGGGCCTGGGGGCATTCCTGGCCACCACCGTGCTGTTCTTCCTGGCGGAGATCGGCGACAAGACCCAGATTGCCACCGTGGTGCTGGCGGCCCGGTTCACCGAGACGTTCTGGGTGATTGTCGGTACAACCGTTGGTATGCTTGCAGCCAACGTACCGGTTATTATGGCCGGCAAATGGCTGATGGCGCGGTTGCCCCTGGCAACCGCCCGCATTGGCGCCAGTATCCTGTTCCTGATACTGGCAGTGATCACGATCTGGTCTGCCCTGACCGCAGGGTGAGTACTTTGAAGAGGCAGAATAAAAGGGCGACGCGGTCGCCGGACAGGGTAACTATGGGACTGCAACAGAAATGGATGGCGGTTTGCCTGGTGCTGTGGCTGGCACCGGCCAGCCTGGCGTTGGCGGCTGCCACTGACGCCGCTGCCGAGGCGCCTGCAAGCGAGCCGGCTGCGGAAACGGACGGCGAGGCGCTCCGCCGGGTACCACGGCTCACCCTGAACGGGGATGTGGCCGGCGACCTGAAGTCCTTCCGCACCCAGTATGAAGACACCTTTGCCGAGATCGGCAACCGCCTCAGCCTGGGCTATCTGGAACTGGTCAAGGCGAACCCCGGTGTGGATCCCTGGTTACCCGGTGAAGGCACCACCATTACCTTGCCGCGGCAGTACGTGATGCCGGAAGCTCCGCGCGAGGGCATCGTGGTCAATCTGGCCGAATACCGGCTGTACTATTTCCGCGACGATGGCGTGGAGGTCTATCCGGTGGGGGTGGGCACCGAGGAGAATCCCTCGCCGCTCACCAACGCCACCGTCAAAATGAGCCTGGAGTCGCCTGCCTGGTATCCGCCGGCGAGTATCCGCGCCGAGTATGAGGCCAGTGGCGACTACCTGCCGCGCATGATCCCGCCCGGGCCCGACAATCCGCTGGGGCCCTATGCCCTGCTGCTCAGCGAGGCCGGCTACCTGATCCACGGCACCAACAAGCGCTTTGGCGTGGGTATGCAGGTCAGCCATGGCTGTTTCCGGATGTACAATGAAGACATCAGTTTCCTGGCCAACCAGGTGGCCAAGGGCACGTCGGTGCGAATTATCCACCAACCGGTCAAGGTCGGGGTCAATGGCGATGAAATCTGGCTGGAAGTGCACCGACCCAAGGAAAAATACCACGAGGCGGACCGCGAGCAGCTGTGGCAGGCCGTGTCGGCGCGTCTGGAGCAACTGCGGGAAACCATGCCGAATGTTGAAATCCAGCGCCAAGCGGTGGAATCGGCGGTGGACCAGGGTGATGGCATCCCGCGGTTGATCGGTGAACGCCTGACCCGTTTGGCACTGGACGATCGCAGCGGCGAAGCCGGTGTTGACCCGGCAGCCGGGGATACCCCCCCACGCAGTCCGCAGCTCTGGTTCTGAGGCGTTGTGGGACAGGAGCCCCTCTATGAGTCGTAACATTCTGATCACCGGAGCCAGCTCCGGTCTCGGGGCCGGTATGGCCCGTGAGTTCGCCGCTCGCGGCGACAACCTGGCGTTGTGCGCCAGGCGCATCGAGGCGCTGGAGAGCTTGCGGGAGGAACTTCTCCAGGCCCACCCGGGTCTGATTATCAGTGTGCGGACGCTGGATGTGGATGACCACGAACAGGTCTTCGAGGTGTTCCGCGCCCTGCGTGACGATCTTGGCCGTCTGGACCGGATCATCGTCAATGCCGGCATTGGCAAGGGCCAACCGCTGGGGACCGGCCGGTTCCAGGCGAACCGGCAGACCGCTGAAACCAACTTCGTCTCGGCGCTGGCGCAGATTGAAGCCGCGATGGAGATTTTCCGGGCCCAGAATCATGGCCACCTGGTGACGGTGTCGTCGGTAACCGCCATTCGCGGCATGCCCCAGAACGTCACCACCTACGCCGCCACCAAGGCGGGCCTGGCGGCCTTGTCGGAAGGCCTGCGGGTGGAGTTGGCCAAGAAGAAGTCGCCAATTCGGGTAACAACCCTGTATCCGGGCTATATTCGTACTGCGATCAACGAAAAAGTGAAGAACACCCCGTTCATCGTGGACACCCAAACCGGCTGTCGGGCCATGGTCAAGGCCATCGAAAGCGAGAAGCCGGAACGGTACGTGCCGGGTTGGCCCTGGGCGCCGGTTGGATTTCTGCTCAAACGGCTTCCGGTGTCGGTGCTCGCCCGCCTGTTCTGACCGTCCACGATCTGGGGGAGGTGATATGACTGTGATCCGACCCGACAGATCGTTGCCAAACCGGGCCAGCCGCTGGTGGCTCGCCTGCCTGTTGCTTGGGGCCCTGCTTGCCCTGCTTCCGCTCTGGTCCCAGTTGCAGGCCCAGGAACCCGGTGAACGAACCGGTCTGGTACTGACCATCAATGGGGCCATTGGCCCCGCAACCATGGACTACGTGATGCGCGGCATTGAGCAGGCCGAGGAAGCCCAGGCGGAGGTGCTGATCTTGCGCATGGACACCCCGGGCGGCCTGATGGAGTCCATGCGCACCATGATCAAGGCGATCCTGGCCTCGGAAGTCCCGGTGGTGAGCTACGTCGCCCCGGAGGGCGCCCGGGCGGCCAGTGCCGGCACCTACATTCTTTACGGCAGTCACGTCGCCGCTATGGCGCCGGCCACCCATTTGGGCTCCGCCACGCCGGTGCAGATGGGCGGCCTGCCGGGCAGCGAGGAGCCGGCCGAGGACCCGGCCCCGGACGCCGGGGCGGATGACGGAACCGACGCTGACGACTCCGCCGAGGACAGCAAGCGCCGGGGCAGTACCGCCATGGAGCGCAAGGTGCTGGAGGATGCGGTCAGCTACATCCGCGGCCTGGCCGAACGCCACGGCCGCAATGCCGACTGGGCCGAACGGGCAGTGCGCGAAGCGGTCAACCTTGGGGCCTCGGACGCGCTGGAGCAGAACGTCATCGACCTGGTGGCCGTCAACCTCGACGACCTGGTGCAGCAGCTCGATGGCCGGACGGTGAGGCTGTCGATCGGCGAACGTCGGCTCGACACCGAGGGCCTGGCGCTGAATCGAGTGGAGGCGGACTGGCGCACCCGCCTGCTGTCGGTCCTCACCGATCCCAACGTGGCCTATTTCCTGATGATCATCGGCTTTTACGGCATCATCTTCGAGATGTCGAACCCGGGTGCCCTGGTGCCGGGGGTGATCGGGGCCATCTGCCTGATCCTGGCGCTGTTCGCGTTCCAGGTGCTGTCGGTGAACTATGCCGGCTTGGCGTTGATCCTGCTGGGCCTGGCGTTCATTGTCGGGGAAGCCTTCATGCCCAGTTTCGGGATGCTGGGGATCGGCGGCATCATCGCCTTCGTGGTGGGCTCGATCATCCTGATGGACGGCAGTCACAGCGAGATTTCCCTCCCCACCATTGGCGGCACCGCCCTGGTGGCGGCCGGCTTCATTCTCTGGACCATCACCCGCTTCATCGGCTTGCGCAAACGCCATCCGGTCACCGGAATGGAGCAGATGACCCATGAGTCCGTCGAGGCGCTGGAGGACTTCACCGCCCACGAAGGCGAGTACTGGGGCCATGTCCGCCTCAGTGGGGAGCGCTGGAGAGCGGTCAGTGCGGCACCGGTGCAGGCGGGCCAGCTGCTGCAGGTGGTCGAGGTCGATGGTCTTACGGTTCGGGTAACGGCGAGCTAGCGACTATCCTGATAGGGCAAAGCGGTTGCAAGACAACGCTGCTCCGGCCTGGCCGGCTGCGGATCTTCAACACCAGTAAGGAGGCATTATGATTGGCGACCTGATTCCCTACATCGCCCCCACGGTAATTCTGCTGCTGATCATCGGCTCCGCCATCAAGATTCTGCCGGAGTACGAGCGTGGCGTGGTGTTCTTCCTGGGGCGCTTCCAAGGCGTAAAAGGGCCTGGTCTGATCATCATCATTCCCGGTATCCAGCAGATGGTACGGGTGGACCTGCGGGTGATCACTCTGGACGTGCCGGGCCAGGACGTGATTTCCCGGGACAACGTGACGGTACGGGTGAATGCGGTGCTCTATTTCCGGGTGGTGGACCCGGAGCGGGCGATCATCCGGGTGGAGAATTTCGGTTCCGCCACCAGCCAGCTGGCCCAGACCACTCTGCGCTCGGTGCTGGGCAAGCACGATCTGGACGAGATGCTGGCCGAGCGGGACAAGATGAATTCCGACATCCAGGAGATTATCGATACCCAGACCGAGGAATGGGGCATCAAGGTGGTCAATGTGGAGATCAAGCACGTCGACCTCAATGAGTCGATGATCCGGGCGATCGCCCGTCAGGCCGAGGCGGAACGGGAACGGCGAGCCAAGGTGATTCATGCCGAGGGCGAATTGCAGGCCTCGAAGAAACTGGTGGAGGCCGCCCAGGTGATGGCCGCCAATGCCGGGGCGATGCAGCTGCGTTACCTGCAGACCCTCTCGGACATGAGTACCGGCAATGCGTCCACCATCGTGTTCCCATTGCCACTGGACATGGTTGAGAGCTTTGTCAATCGCAAGCCGGGCGGGTCTTCCGCGGTTACTGCCGGTGAAGGTGAGCCGGATCAGGGAGGGTAGATCGTCCGGGCAGGACGTTGCAATAAAAAGCCGGTCACTGAGGACCGGCTTTTTGCGCCAGGCAGAAGCTTACTTCTGGCTGGACTGCTGGAGCATGCGACGCGCACGCTCGTTGGCTTCGTCGGCGGCACGCTGGGCAGCCTGGGCAGCAGCAAGCGCTTCCTCGGCGGTTTGCTGGGCAGAGGCAGCAGCGCTGGCGGCGTTGTTCGCCGTGGTCATGGCGTTGCTGGCAGTTTGCTCAGCGGAGGCAGCGTTAGCGTTTGCCTCGTCAATGGCGGCCTGGTCGGTGGTGGCACAACCGGCAGTCAGAGCGGTGGCCAGTGCAAACCCTGCGATCGTCAACTTACGCATATTTTTTCCTCTTCTTTAGTCGTTTACTTCCTGTGGAGCAGAAGCAGTAATGCCAATTATCCAGTTAATTCGTGCCCACACGGCGTCGACAACCGGAATCGTGAATTAGTGTAAAACACTCTCAGTGAGAATGTTAACTCACTATAGGTAAAGATCTTGGGGAATGACAACAACTTAATGAAAGGAAGCTGGCCCAGAAGGCCAATCAGCAGGGCAAAATCCCGGTTCACGGAGTGATCCGGATGGGGGTGCCGTCGGCCACCAGTTGCCAGATTTCGTCCATTTCCTCGTTGCTGACGGCGATACAGCCGTCGGTCCAGTCCAGGCCACGGTAGGCGAACGCCAGGTCGCCGGCTTCATTGGGCAGTCCGTGAATCATAATGCTGCCGCCGGGGTCCAGGCCCCAGGCGCTGGCCAGTTCCCGGTCGCGATCGTTGGGATAGGAGATGTGTATGGACTTGTAGAAATCGCTGTGGGGATTGCGCCAGTCCAGGGTGTAGTCGCCTTCCGGCGTGCGCTCATCGCCTTCGTACAGCTTGTGGCCCACCGGGTTATCGCCGAGGGAAATACGGTAGCTCCGCACCACCTGCTCCCCCGCCATCAGGTACAGGCGACGCTCATCCTTACGCACCACCACTTCGCTGACCGGCGGTATGTCATCCATGGCGGAGGTGGCCATTTCCGAGGCATGGCTGTGTGACATCAGTGACATCCCCAGCGGCAACAGCAGGAAAGCCAACATTCGAAAGCCGAGACGACGCAAAACAAATCCTTACCGATGATTAATTTTTCTACCGGAACTTTTTATAGCACAGCTCGGCGACGGGGTGAGTATGGCCTTCTCTTCATTTTGTTACGGTTCTTGATGCTCGACTTTCAGACCCACCTTGGTCACCCGGTCGGCATCGGTGGCCCGGGCCACCAGGGTGACCGGCCCCAGCATCACCTGGTCACCCACCACGGGATGCCCCTTGGTGCGGCGGGCGAAGCATTCCGCCAGGGACAGCTCCGGCGGCAGTTCGTCGAATTCGATGCCGTAGACCTGCTCCACGTCGCCGAGCAGGGCGTCGCCATTGAGGACAAAGTCACCAAAGAAGCTGCGCTCGGTGAGGTAACGGGGAATGTGACGGCCACTGAGCGCCTTGCCAAGTTCCGGCAACAGGTCCGGAGCCGCGAAGATGGCAATGACATCGCCGCTGGTGACTTCCAGTTCGGGCGTTGGCTGATGACACAGGCGCTGGCGGAACACACCGGCTATGGCGGTGTTCGGGGGCAGCCGCAGCTGGCCCAGCGGTCGCCGGTCCTGCCACTGGTCCCCGCGTAACGGAAACAGCATCAGCTCGTGATCGCCGGCGGCGGCCACATCCAGGGGCAGGCGGCGGTAGGGATCTTCACCGGCGGGCACCTCCAGCCGCAGCCAACGCGCCAGGGGCGCCATGGAGGTGCCCTGGATCACCAGCGACACCAGTACAATGAAGAACGCAATGTGGAACACCAGAGTGGCCTCCGGCAGTCCCGCCATCACCGGGAACAGCGCCAGCACAATGGGGACCGCGCCGCGCAGGCCCACCCAACTGATGAACCCCAGCTCCCGGTGATTGAAGCCGAATGGCCACAGCGTGGCCAGCACCGCCAGCGGTCGGATGAGGAAAATCAGGGCCAGCGCCAGTATCAGACCGCCACCGGCTAGGGGGAACAGCTCCGAAGGTGTCACCAGCAGGCCGAGGATCAGGAACAGGCATAGCTGGGCGAGCCAGGCCAAGCCGTCGTGTACCTGCAGGATCAACGGCATCATCCGTACATGGCGGTTGCCAATCAGCACCCCGCTCAGATAGATGGCCAGAAAGCCGCTACCCCCCAGGGCATTGGTGGCGGAAAACACCGCGATGCCGGAGGCGACCACCAGCAGGGGGTAGAGTGCGGGGGTCAGGCGCATGCGGTTGGCCAGGGCGACGATGGCGTAACCACCGGCGGCCCCCAGAATCGCACCGATTCCGAATTGCTGGGCCAGCATGACCAGGCCCTGCCAACCGGCATGGCTTTGCTGGTTGGCCATCATGGTGACCAGCACGATGGTCAGGAAAATGGCCATCGGATCGTTGCTGCCGGATTCGATTTCCAGGGTGGCGCTGACCCGTTCGTTCAGGTGCAGCCCCCGGCCCTGCAACAGCGAGAACACCGCGGCGGCGTCAGTGGAAGAAATGATGGCGCCGATCAGCAGGGCGGTCTGCCAGTGCAGGTCAAACACCCAGTGGGCGATGAGTGCGGCACCGGCGGCGGTGATGAAAACCCCCAGGGTGGCCAGCATCAGCGCCGGCCGCAGTCCCACCCGGAAGGTGTCGGCACGGGTGCGCATGCCACCGTCCAGCAGGATAACCGCCAGGGCCAGGTTGCCAATCAGGAACGCCAGTTCGAAGTTGTCGAACTGGATGCCGCCGGCACCGTCTTCCCCCATGAGCATGCCGACAATGAGGAAGATGAGCAGGACCGGCATGCCGAGGCGGCTGGACAGGGGGCTGAGTACGATGCTGATGATCAGCATCAGGGCGCCAATGAGGATTAAGAGGGAATCCATGCCTTCTCCCGTGGATCAGCCACCGATCATACCAGACCCCCGTGATGGGATTAAGGCGCACGCCGGGTCGGATCAGCGCCCGGGATCGTCCCGGGTTGCCAGTTGGGCGCCGTTCTGGGAACTGACCACCCGATCCCGGCCACTGCGCTTGGCACGGTACAGCAGGTTATCCAGGCGCTTGAAGGCCGCATCCAGGGTTTCGTTCGGTCTCACCTCGGTGACCCCGAAGCTGGCGGTGATCTGTTCGACGAACGGCATCGGGCTGTTGCGGACCTTCTCCGACAAGGACCTGGCCAGGGTATTGGCACCACTGAGCGGCGTGTCCTCGCACATCACCACAAATTCCTCGCCCCCCAGGCGATAGACGGTGTCGGTGTTGCGCACGGCCCGGGTAAGCAAATGGCTGAGGCGGATCAGCACTTCGTCGCCGGCATCGTGGCCATAGTGGTCGTTGACGCGCTTGAAATGATCGATGTCTAGCATGATCATCGACAGGGGTACGCCGGTGCGTCGGTAACGGGCCATGGCTTGGGGCCACTGGTTGCTTAGGTGACGTCGGTTGAAGGTCTGGGTCAGGGGATCGATGGTCGCCTGTTCCCGCAGCTTGAACTCCAGGTCCTTGAGGGCGGTAATGTCGGAAATGTAGCCGTTCCACACGGTGGCGCCATCGCTCAGGCGCCGGGGCGGGGATTCCCCCCGCAGCCAACGAATGCCCTGCTGCGGCAACTGCACCCGGAACTCGCTCACCCAGGGGGTCAGGTGCTGTTGGGACCGGCGGATATCGGCGTACACCTGCTCCTTGTCGTCCGGATGCAGGCGGCAGAACAGGGCACGGACATTGTTTTTGGCCTCATCCGCGGTCACCTCGAAAAGCTTCAGCACGCTTTCGCTGATGAACGTGAAACAGCTGGTCTCATCGGCCCGCAACAGGAACTGAAAGATGACGCCGGGGACCTCGGCCGACAGATCATGCAGCAGATGGTCGCTCCGCTGCAGCGCCTCCATCGCCTCGATGTAATCGGTGATATCCACCCCGACGCTGAGCTGCCCCAACGCCTCATCGTTGTCGTCACGAATGGTCGCCAGGGTGAGTTGGACCTGACGTTGTTCGCCGTTGCGGTGGCGGTAGATCCAGTGCTGGGAGCGCTGCAGACCGGCTTCGATGGCGGCGGTATACACTTCCTGTTGGGCCACCGGATGCTGAAGCCGGGACGCGAGGGTGTGCTGCCAGTGTCGCAGGTCGTCCGGGTCGTGGAAATCCATCGGAGTTTTGTGCCCCACCACCTCGTCGGAGCGGTAGCCTAACAAGCGCTCCGCACCGGTGCTGAACAGGGTAATGACACCGTCCCGGTCGGTGGCGATCACCGCCACATCCACTGCGGATGCCAGCAGGCTGGCGCGGTAGGCATTGGCTTCCTCCAGTTCACGGGTATGCCGTGACACCCGCAGCTCCGAGCGGTGCCGCTGGAACAGCAGCAGGGCCAGGTAACCGGCAATGAGCGTGGCGCCGAGGGTGCCACCAGCAAACATCATCATAGGCACCGAACGGTCATGCCAGCGCTGCGGATGCTCGGGATAGGTGGTTAACCGGAACAGCCGGTCGGCCAGGGTCAGCTCCAGGCTGTAGTTGAGCCCGGGCAATTGCTCGAAGTCGGGCGGGGAGTAGAGGGGACGGCTGGTGGTGCCGTCGTTGGTAATTGCGGTCATCAACATTCGGACGCTGTGATCCGAGTCCGCCGGTGTTTCCAGCCTGCCCTTCGGCCAGATGGCCACCGACTGGAGCAGGCTGGCCAGGTCGAGCTGGAAATAGATGAACCCTCGCAGGTTGCCGAAATGCCGGTCGATGACCTTTGTCCCGGTGCCATAACGGAAGACCGGCGCAATCAGCACCAGGCTGGCTGCCGGCCGGCTAGCCTCGGGCTCCAGGGGCAACAGCACGGTCTGGCCGCTGGCCAGGGCCTGATCAAAGGCCGCTGGGTGCCCGGGCAGTCGGCCGACGTCGAGGCCGGTCAGATCCCGGTGTTCCGGGGACGCCTTCAGGTAACTGACCGGGTACAGCCGCAGTACCGGATCGGCAGATCCCGGGGCGTCAGGCGGCGGTTGCAGCCGGTAGGAGGGGCCGTACTCCTCTGTCATCCGGGCCAGGAAGTCGTCGAGTGAGGAACGGGGCACATTTTCCACCCAGGCCGCGGCCATCCGGATGCGTTCGGGGAGCCGGACCAGGGTCTGGAAGCGGCGTCGGTCCAGCTCCGGCTCCAGGGTAAGGAAGCGTCGCAACGCATCCACCTCCCACAGTTGGCGGTACAGCATGGCATCCACCAGCTGGATCCGGTGCTGTGCCACCTGGGCGAAGCGGGATTGGGCCAGCCGGTGTTCCGCATCGCTGATGCGCTGGGTCAGGTAGACGGTGAGCAGCATGCCGAGGACGAAGGTCACCGCCACGGGCCAACCGTACACGAACAGCTTGCGGTTGAGACGGGTAGATATGGCCACGATCGCACACCGGACTGGTTTACTCCCTCCAGTATTGCACAGGAGCCCCGGCCCTGCCCGACGGCGATCATGACGGGCTTGCCTGCGTGCCAGGGGACTTCTATATTACGGTCGTACCCCTGTCTGGCGGGTGTAGTTCAATGGTAGAACGGCAGCTTCCCAAGCTGCATACGAGGGTTCGATTCCCTTCACCCGCTCCAAGCTCCCCCGTGTGACGGATGTGATCCATCGCTCAGGAAATGTCGTAACCCCTGACCGAAGCATTTCTGCACGTTTGTACTAAACTGAGTGAATGAAAGGAGCGGTTCGGTGGTTGGGCACCATGGTTGCCAGTTCGAGGCCAGGGCCAGCCCCTGGTCGTTCGGCCGGGATTGCGGTTGACCGACCGGTTTCGCCTTGCGCTGCCGAGCCACAGTCACCATGACAGGGAAGTTGCAATGACAGACGACACGCTGATCTTTGTTGAAGAAGACGAATTGGGACAGGAGTCCGTGGCCACCGCCCCAGTCGACGTCTGGCAGGTTCTGGTGGTTGATGACGATCCGGAGGTGCATCAGTCAACCCGCTTTGCGCTGGCGGACATGGAAATCCTGGGTGCCCATGTCCAGTTGCAGTTCGCCTCTTCGGCGGAAGAAGCCTACCGGTACCTGACAACCCACGAGGAGCCGGCGGTCATTTTTCTGGACGTGGTGATGGAGTCGTCCGATGCCGGGCTGGTTCTGGCCAAGCGCATTCGCAATGAGCTCAAGCTCCTGAAAACCCGTATCATCCTGCGTACTGGACAGGCCGGCTACGCGCCGGAACTCAAGGTTATCAGCGAATACGACATCAACGATTACCGGGTAAAGAACGAACTGACCCAGGTTCGGTTGATCACGTCACTGACTGCGGCATTAAGGAGCTATGAGCAGATTCTCCGGCTGGAGACCAGCCACCGGGGGTTGGAGCAGATCATCGAGGCGACCCGGGATCTGCTCAGCAGCGACGGTTTCAGGCAGTTTTCCTTTGGCATACTGACCCAGATTAGCGGCTTCCTGAACCTGACCCGATCCGAGGGAATGGTGGTGGTCTCGATCCCAAAGGAGCAGCTTGCCGGTCGGGCGTTTGAGCTCAATGATCAAACCATTGTTGCCGCCACCGGCCGGTTCGAGGGATTGGTCGCCCGGTCGAAGCAAGAAATCACCTCCGGCCTGCAGCGCCAATTGATCGATCGTGTCATTGCCTCCGACGAGCACTGTTTTGGGGCTGATGGCACCGCGTTAATCTGTCACGGCCAACATTTTTCGCTGGTGGTCTATGTCGATACCCGACGACCGGTGACCGAGGAAGAGCGGGACCTGCTGCGGGTGTTTTGCCAAAACATCGGTTTGATGGCCGATAACATGACCCTCATCGAGCGCCTGAATCAGCAGGCGTTCTTCGATGCCACCACCCTGCTGCCCAATCGTCTGAGCCTGGAACAGTGGCTGGACGACCAGCGCAGTCGGTTGACCAATCACCGGCTTCTGCTGATCAACATCGATTATTTCAACAGTTTTCTGGAAACCCTGGGCCAGGAAAAGTGTGCCAAACTGATCCGATTGTACGCCGCCTGCCTTCAGGACGGGCTCCGGGGAGTCAGCGAGTATTTCGCTCACCTGGGGGATGACACCTTTGCGGCGGTGATTCCAAGTGCCATCGACCAGGGTGGGCTGGCGTCGGTGCTCAACCTGGAGGTGCAGTTGACCGGCTTTTCAGTGCACGTCATGTCGACCGCCGTCACAATCAATCTCGGTGAGGAAGCGCTGAGTGGCACCCAGTTGCTGGGTGCGGCCCATTTGTTCATGAAAGACGCCAAGCGGAACCATCGTCGTGGCCTTCAGCACTACCCCGTTTCACTCCTCGAGAACGGGCGACGGAATATTCGGTTACTGCGCGATCTGGTGGTGGCGCTTCGGGATGACCAACTGATGATGCATTACCAGCCCAAGTGGGATGTGTCCGGAGGACGCTACTCCGGCATGGAGGCGCTGGTGCGCTGGCGTCATCCCCGTGGCCACTGGGTGTCGCCGGGGGAATTCGTGCCGCTGGCGGAAACCGCGGGCTTGAGCAACGATCTGTTCCAGTGGGTTCTGGGTGCGGTCCTTCGGGATTACGCGAACATGATGGGGCGCTGCCCTGAGGCTGGGCCGGTGGCCATCAACATTTCCGGAGCCCAGCTGCACGATCTCTCCATCGTCGACCGGGTGACGACCTGTGCCGAGCGGTATGGGGTGCCCACGACCAGCCTGACTTTCGAGGTTACCGAATCCGCGGCCGTTTCCGGTGGCATCGACGGTGCCATTGAGTTGCTGCTTCGATTGAAGGCGACTGGGGCCCGGATCGCGCTGGACGATTTCGGCACCGGTTATTCCTCGCTATCGTATCTGGCCCGTTTGCCCGTTGACCAGCTCAAGCTGGACCGTTCTTTCATCCAGAAGCTGAAGGAACCCCGCGGTGTCGCCATTGTGAAGTCCATTATTGACCTAAGCGCGTCCCTGGGCCTGGAAGTGGTGGCCGAGGGTATTGAGGAGGAAGCCGAGGCCGAACTGTTGCGGGAATTGCGCGCCCACAGTTTCCAGGGCTACCTTTATGCTCGCCCCATGCCCGTGGCGCAACTCGCTGAATTGTTGGAAGGGAATGCCTGACCATGCAGGTGCCCTGGTATTCCTCTATTCGGACCCGAGTGCTGGTGCTGGTGGTGGCGCCACTGATTCTTCTGTTCTCGTTGCTGGTCTTCAATTCAAAGCATGTATCAGACCAGATTCTGGTCGAGAATCTGACCCACTCGGTAACGACCTACTCTCAGACCTTGAATCTGGGCATATCTGTCCATCTGGGCACGGGCAATTCGGTGGCTCAGATTGCGCCGTTCCTGAACGAATTCATCGGTAGCAATGGCGATGGCATTGTGTACCTGGCCCTGACCAATGAGCAGGGCGAGCTCCTTGCCAAGACACCGAGATCTCCGGAGCTCTCATCGGTCGTTGCCAATCGTCCGATCACCCCAACAGTGCTTTCCCAGGCCCAGTACCATGTCGCCACGCCCATCCTGCTGGACCGTGATAATGTCGGCGTGCTGCACTACGGTGTTTCCCTCGAGAGTATTCGGCAGGCTACGCAACAGGTGTTCGGGGATTATCTGGAACTGAGCCTGCTTGGTTTGGGGGTGATCGTGGCTCTGATTGTCGGGGTGTCGATTTGGATGTTGTTGAGGATGAACCGGCGAGTCAATGACTTGCTGGAGCGAAGCCGTAGGATCGCCAAAGGCGAGTACGACGTACCCATTGCGATCAAGGGCCGGGATGAGATCGGCGTCCTGAACTGGCAAATGGAGCGGATGCGGGAAGCCATTCGGACTCGCATCCTTGAGCTGAATGACAGCCGCAAGCAGGTAGAGACCCTGAATGAGGACCTGTTGCAGACCCTGGAGCAGCTGAAAGTGTCCCAGCAAAGCCTGGTACAGTCAGAAAAACTGGCGAGTCTGGGCAGCATCGTTGCGGCCGTGGCTCACGAACTCAATACGCCGGTGGGCAATGCCCTCACGGTCGCGACCACCTTCGATCACAAATCCAGGGAATTTGCCCAGGCCATGGACCAGGGGCTGAGAAAATCCACTCTGGAAAAGTACGTCTCCGACGCCCACCAGGCCACCGAGCTGATTGCCCGCAACCTGACCCGGGCTTCGGACCTCGTGGAGAGCTTCAAGCATGTGGCCGTTGATCAGACCAGTTCCAAGCGGCGTCGATTCAATCTCAGCGACACCGTGGCGGATTTGCTGGCCACCTTGCGGCCCACCATCAAGCATCGACCGATCACGACCTATGTCGACATTCCCCAGGGCATCGAGATGGACAGTTTTCCTGGCCCGCTGTGCCAGGTCATCTCCAATCTCTTCAACAACTCCATGCTCCATGCTTTCGAGCCCGAGGACAAAGGGACCTGGCGCATCACGGCCCATCTGAATGATGAAGAACAGGTGATTCTGAGGGTGTCGGACGATGGCAAGGGCATCTCCAGGCCGGTATTGGGCAAGATATTCGATCCCTTCTACACCACCCGGCTTGGCAGGGGGGGTAGCGGCCTGGGGCTGCACATTGTCTACAACATTTCCACGGCCATTCTCGGAGGCACGGTCTCGGTAAGCTCGGAACCCGGCCAGGGGACCACCTTCATTTTGCGACTGCCTCTGTGTCCCGAATCCCAAGCAGAAAATTCCTCGGACAAATCGGTGACTGCATGACAAGGCTGGGAAACGGTACCGTCGGCTTGCTCTACCTGGCGCTTGGACTCTGCCAGCCGGCGTTGGCATGGGAACTGATGGAGGAGCGGCTATTTTTCAACAGCTATGGAACCTTGGGGATTGCCACCCTGGACGATTCTGAGGTGGCAATAACCAATAACCACGAACAAAGCATCGATGACAATCCATCGGCCGGCTACGACAGCCGGATTGGCCTGCAACTAGAGTACCGTCTGGCCAATAGCTGGAGTTTGGCGTGGCAGGGGTTGGGGTTCAAGGATGGGGATAACAGCTACACGCTAACAACGAAATGGGCCTACCTCAGCTATGATGCCACGCCCTGGCTGAACCTTCGGCTGGGCCGATTCATCACGCCGTTCTACATGATCTCCGAACAACGTTATGTCGGTTACAGCCAACCCTGGGCCAGGCCTCCCCTGGAGGTTTACGGTGACGAGAACGAGTTCGATACCTCCGAGGGCCTTTGGGCTTCCCTGGTGCTACCGACCACGAACATCAACTCTACCTTGGAAGTTTTCGTCAGCCGGCTTGATCAGGCGAGATCGGATTTTGACGTGGAGTTGTCCCCGATCGTAGGGGCGGTGTTGTCATTGTCGCGCCATAACGTGAGCTTGCGCCTGATGGCGGCACGGCTGCCAATTGAATTGGAAAGTGCCGAGCTGGAAGGGCTGGAAACCCTCCTGCAACAGCCCAATGCCGAACACGACTACGACCTCGATGCCATGTTCCGTTACTACAATGTCGGACTGCAATACAGCGACCTGAATTGGCTGGGTATGATGGAATACGTTCAGAACCGGGCAGACAGCCATTTCTATCCGGAAATCGAGGCGTTCACCGTGACGGCCGGACGTCACGTTGAGTCGGTCCTGCTGTACGTGCTCTACGCTAAGCGGGCTGCCCTGAACAACGATTCCGAGTCCGGGCTGACCGGCGCCGCCAATGTGGCCGCCAATGGCATCATCGACCGCCGAAAGGCGCGAGATCAGTCGACCCTGGGCGTCGGTGTGCGGTGGGACGTGACCCCGGGGGTCGCGCTCAAGGGACAGTGGGATCACGTCCGGGTGAAACCCGGAGACAGGGGGGGCTTTGATCGGGCCCCGGATGGCCACGTGAACGTATTCACCCTTTCCGGTGATTGGGCGTTCTGATGAAGACAGTGTATGCCCTTTGGGCAGTCCTTCTGATCACCTCGGCGTCGCCCGCCTACGCAGAAGAGCTGGTGGTTGTTGCGGGGCCGGACTGTCCTGTGTCCAGTCTCACTCTCGAAGAACTGTCCAGACTATATCTGGGGCAGACAACCACGGATGGCAACGGGCGGGAACTCTCCGTTTACGATCTGGAAGATTCAGCGGCACGGAGCGAATTCAGCCGTGCGGCGCTGTCCATGTCACTAACTCAACTGCGGGCCTACCGGGCCAAGCAGGTCTTCACCGGGCGGGGGCGCCCGCCCCGGCAACTGGAGGCCGCCGAGCTGATCGAACGCCTGCAGCAGAACGACCAGGCCATTGGCTACCTGCCCCAGGACAGCGCCCGGGGCCTGAAAATCCTGTACCGTGTTCCGCCGTGACCGGGTGTCCCGTCAGTGCAGCTTGAGTCGCGGATGCATGGCTCGGCTGATCCGGTCCATCAGCCAGATCACCCCGGTCCGCAGGAAACCGTGCAGCGCCACCTGGTGCATGCGGTACAGCGAGACGTAGAACAGCCGCGCCACCTTGCCTTCGATGTACATGCTGCGCCCGGACAGGTTGCCCATCAGGTTGCCCACCGTGGTGTAGCGGCTGAAGTTGATCAGTGAGCCGTGATCGTTGTAGACGAAGGGCACATCGTCCTTGCCCTCCAGACGGTTCACCAGGGTCTTGAACAGGGTATCGGCCTGCTGGTGGGCGGCCTGGGCCCGGGGTGGCACAGGGCGGTCGGAGTCCGGTTGCGGACAGGCGGCGCAATCGCCGAAGGCGAACACGTTGCGATCCGCCGGGGTCTGCAGGGTCTGGGTGACCACCAACTGGTTGCCCCGGTTGGTTTCCAGGCCGTCGAGTTTGGTGAGGAAGGCCGGTGCCTTGATGCCGGCCGCCCAGATGGTCATGGCCGAAGGCAGCTCGGTGCCATCCTTCATCACCACACTGTGGGCTCTTACCTCGCTCACCGGCTGTCCCGTGAGCACCTGCACCTGCTGGCGCTGCAGCTCCCGCGTGGCGGCGGCGGACAGTCGGCTGGGCAAGGCCGGCAGGATGCGCTCGGCCGCCTCGATCACGCGAATGCTGACGTCGTCGGCCTTCAGCGCGTTCATGCCATAGACCGGCAGCTCGCGGGAGGCCAGCCGCAGCTCGGCGGCCAGTTCCACCCCGGTGGCACCGGCACCGATGATGGTGATGGGCAGTTGCCCGGACTGGCCGTGCTTGGCCTCGTGATTGGTCCGCAGGAAGGCGTTCAGCATCAGGTTATGGAAGCGGCGGGCCTGGGCCAGGCTGTCCAGGAACAGGCAGTGGTCCTGGGCACCGGGGGTACCGAAGTCATTGGCGGTGCTGCCCACGGCGATGACCAGGGTGTCGTAGTCCACGTGGCGTTCCGGCACCACTTCCTGGCCGTCCTCGCCATGGATGGGTTCCAGGGTGATTTGCTGGCGTTCCCGGTCCAGGCCATTCATCCGACCCAGCTGGAATTCGTAATGATGCTTGCGGGCGTGGGCACGAAAGTTGATCTCGTTGGTACTGGCATCCAGCGAGCCGGCGGCCACTTCGTGCAGGAGGGGCTTCCAGACATGGGTGAGGACGGCATCGATCAGGGTGATGCGGGCTTTCTTCCTGCGTCCCAGTTTGTTACCCAGACGCGTGACGAGCTCCAGACCGCCGGCGCCACCGCCAACGACCACGATGTGGTGCAGGTTTTCCATGGTTGTATCCTTGAGAAGTAAAGACAGCCAAGGACTCTGGGGGGCAAAACCCTTGGCTTTCTCTACTTACAGGGCGCGCACGAACGTCGGGCAGTGGGGCGCTATTATGCTAACGTGGCGCCAAACATCAAACAATTGATCGAAAGGCGCACTCCCAGGGCTCGGGCGTATCTGGACAATAAATCCGGCTAGCTGCTAAAAACTATGAAACACCGACGGAGTCCTGTTGCCATCCAGCGGCTCCGCAAGCCTATGTTATAAGGAGCGAACCGTGAAAATCACAGTCAGTGGTATCCACAATGGCCAGCCGATTCCGGAGCAGTTTGCGTTTGGGGTCCCCAATGCAGACGACCGCATGAGCTTTGGCCCCAACCGCAACCCGGAAGTGAGCTGGGACGAGGTTCCCGAGGGTACCCGGAGCTTTGTGGTGATCATGTTCGATCCCGACGTGCCCAGCGTCGCGGACGACGTCAACCAGGAAGGCAAAACCATTCCCAAGGATTTGCCCCGGGTCGATTTCTTTCACTGGTTGCTGGTAGACATTCCTGCCGACGTCCGCCGCATCCCGGAGGGTGAAGACAGCGACGGGGTGATTCCCAAAGGCAAACCGGTGGGCGCGGGGCCCATCGGTGTTCGCGGCGTCAACAACTACACCCAGTTCCTTGCCGGCAATCCGGACATGGCCGGTACCTACGCCGGTTACGACGGCCCCTGCCCGCCCTGGAACGATGAGCGGCTGCACCACTATCACTTCGAGGTCCACGCCCTGGATGTGGAGAGTCTGGGCCTTAGTGGCGAGTTCGACGGCGAGGCCGTGCGCAAGGCCATGGCCGGCCACGTTCTGGCCAGTGCCCGGGTGACCGTTACCTACACCCTGAATCCGGAACTGGCGTAGCCGGCGGAAGACCGGCCCCCCGCCGTTTGCTGGCGCGGTTGGCCGGGCGCCATCGTCCAGGGCGGCGCCCGGCACCGGTTATTTCACCAGGCGCGCCGCCTCCTCGACGGAGTCGGCTATCTTGTGGGGGTGTGACGTGGCTTCGGCTATGCGGTCAGCCCGGCCATCCATTGCCAGCGCCGGGGTGGCGCCAAAGGCGAGGATGGTGCTGATAAATAACGGAACAAGCGTTTTCATGGTCGATCGCTCCTCTCGTTGTTGGTCGGTCAGCGTGGCAACCAGGGGAGTCGCCACGCCTGCTTACAACAGAGACACCGCAGCGCTGTCGGATGTTACGCTACCCTTTCCTGGCCGCTGACCAAATCGCGCCCTGCCGCCCATGAATCCGGCGGTATCGCCCCAGCCTGATGCCGGGGGGGGGGGGCGGCCATACTCCGTTCCGTGAGCCTGTGCGGTAACAATGCCAGGGTCCAGGCGTCCTTACTGCACAGGCTGACGAAACGGAGGCAGCGTGATGATGCGTGGCAAGATGAGTTTCTGGTGCTGGCTGCTGGGCTGGACAATCGCCACTGCCCTGGCCGGTGCGCCTGCATGGGCTCAGCAGAAAAATGGTTTTGACCTCAGTCAGGCCCTGATTCCGGCGTCGCAGATCCTCCACGGTGGCCCGCCCCGGGACGGTATCCCCGCCATCGATCAGCCCCGTTTCGCGGACCCCGAGGATGCCAGGCTGTGGCGCGACGAGGACCTGATGTTGACTCTGGACCGGGAAGGACGCAGCGTCGCCTACCCCATTGGCATCCTGAACTGGCATGAAATCGTCAATCATCGCCATGGCGGCAGCGGCGTACTGATCACCTTCTGCCCACTGTGCGGCACCGGCATCGCCTTCGACCCGGTGGTGGACGGGCGTTACCTGACCTTTGGTGTGTCCGGCCTGCTCTACAACAGCGACCTGCTGATGTACGACCGCCAGACCGAGTCGCTGTGGTCTCAGATCGAGGGTCGGGCGGTCGCCGGTCCGTTGGCCGGCACCCACCTGGAACGACTGCCGGTCCGCCATGAGCGGTGGCGGGACTGGCAGCAACGGGTCGGGGACCGGGGCCGGGTGCTGTCGACCGACACCGGCTACCACCGTAACTACCGGCGCTCGCCCTACGGGGACTACGATCATTCCGAGCGGGTCTTCTTCCCGGTGTCCCACACCAGTCGCAAATACCATCCCAAGACCTGGGTGCTGGGGTGGGAACACAACGGCGAGGCCAAGGCCTGGCCGTTCCCGGAGCTGGCCAAGCATGGGGACACCCTGCGCGACCGGGTGGGTGGCCGGCCGGTGGTGGTGCACTATGATGCCGGCGTGCCCGACGCCACCCTCACCACCGAGACCGGGGAGCCAATCGCAGCCATCCGCGCCTTCTGGTTTGCCTGGTATACCTTCCACCCCGATACCGACATTTTCGAGGTGCCGTAGTTTTTCCCGGTGCCTGTAATGCTGACGGCTGTCATGTGTCTCTTGGGTGAACTAGCCTGAAATGGTTGGTGATCTATCAAAATACGAAAGGAGAGACCCATGTTCACCTCGAAGCCTCTGGGGCGGGCCATCCGGTCCGTTCATGATCATCAGCGCACCACCTGGTGGTCTGCCGCGTTGATGACCCTGATGCTGGGCAGCGGTGGCGCCGCGTTGGCGGTGTGTTCCCCCTGCTCTCCCTGCCGCGGACAGTGTCGGGCCAGCCAGCAGTGCAAGGCTGGCTGCAATCCCTGTGCGGTGAAAACCGGCTGCTGCGCGGCCAATCCCTGCGCCAGTAACCCCTGTGCCGGGCGTAACCCCTGCGCCACCAGGAATCCCTGTGCAGCCAAGTGCAACCCCTGCTGCAGTGCCTGTAATCCCTGCGCGGCCGGCGGTGCCTGCAGTGCCGCCCCCAACCCCTGCGCTGCCAAGAAGGTGACTCGGCCGGACGGGTATGAACCCTACCAGGGCAACCCCTGTGCATTGGTGGCCAAGGGCGAGCAGTTGTTCAACGACTCCTCCCTGAGCAGCAACGGCCTGGCCTGTGCCAGTTGCCACAACAACGACGCCGGCTACAACGCCACCTTCGCCAACGCCTATCCCCACTCGGTGGCGATGGCCAAGAACGTGTTCGGGATGGATTCGGTCTACCTCGACGAGATGGTGCAGATCTGCATGGTCCAACCCATGGCGTCGGATCCGCTACCATGGGACGGCGAGGCCCTGGCCGCGCTGGTCGCCTACATGGAGAAGGTGCAGCAGCGGGTGGCCGCGAACCCCTGCGCGCTCAAGGGGGGCGGCTGCGGTGCCTGCAACCCGTGTAATCCGTGCAACCCTTGCGAGGGCAAGAACCCCTGCGCCGGCAAGAACCCCTGCGCTGCCAAGGCCCCGGCTGCCCGCGAGAACGTCGCTGCGTGAGGTAATTCACTACGGCCCCGGGTCCGAGGGCCCTGGGGCTGACCATCCTGAGGAGACCAGTCATGGCCAAGTTGGACATGCCGGAACTGTCGGCACTCCCCCAGTCCACCCTCCGCAACAGCCTGGCGGCGGCGGACGAGATTCGCGAGTGCTACCGGGTGCTGAAGAAGGGCGGGCTCAACGTGGTGGGGGAAGTGCTGCGTGGGCAGGGGCCGTTCTACGAGATGGACCATTACCCCAAGGACGACGTCTACGACCGCGAGTTTCACGCCCAGTACTACTACCACGCCCACCGGGACGACCACGACGAGCACGGCCATTTCCACCTGTTTGTCCGCGACGGGGCCATCGACCCGGCCTGGCAGCCGGTGCTTGGGCCTGTGGGGAAGGACCGGGTGGTGCATCTGGTGGCCATTGCCATGGACGCCTGGGGCTACCCCATCGAACTGTTTGAGGTCAACCGCTGGGTGACCGATGAGAGCTGGATGCCGGCAGAGCGGGTGATTCCGTTGCTGGATCGCTTCACGGTGGACCACGCCAACCCGAGTTGGCCGGTGAATCGCTGGATTTCCGCCATGGTGCGCTGTTTCCGGCCCCAGATCGAGGCCCTGCTGCGCCAGCGGGACCAGGTGCTGCTGGCGCCAGGGGCGGACCGGTTGACGGATACCCTGGATGAACGTCAGCTGGAGATCACCGGCAGCGTGCCGGTGGACCTGGACTCCTGGCGGCACATGGTCGTTGAGGAGCTGCAGGGGCGGGAGCGTGAGCCCGGCGCGGCGGCTCTGGCGCGGGCCCTGTAACGGTCAGTCCGGATCGCCCTTTGGCTGCTGCTGGGCCAGGGCGCGGGCGATTTCCTCGTCCAGCCGGTGGGCGTACGCCGGGTCCAGGGACTGGCTGGAGTGGGCCCGCATCAGTTCCACGCTGTTGCGCAGGTTGCCGATGAACGACCGGCAATGGCGACACATCATCAGGTGCATCTTGACCGACAGCCGGTCCGCCGTGGCAAGCTCGCCCTCCAGATAATCGCTGGCAATGATTGCAAGGTCTCGACACATCAGCATTCGCCGGTCTCCTGGAACTGTTCCACCATCAGGAAGATTTTCTGCCGTGCCCGGTGCAGCAACACCCTCAGGTTGGATGCACTGACATCGAGAATGTTACAGACTTCGTCCGACCGGCGCTGATGGGCTTCGTAGAGCATGAGGGCGGAACGCTGGGTTTCGGGCAGGTGGGACAGGTGCTTGTCCAGGCAGTCGCTGAGGGCCCCGTTTTCCAGCAGCGCTTCGGCCGACTCGGTGGTGGTGAACCGGGGTGGCTCGGCCCAGCGTCCGTTGGGCTTGAAGCGCCGGTCCAGCTCCGGATCGAGCACTTCGGAGAAGTCCGCCGTCACCTCCCGTCGCTGCTTGCGAAGCAGGTTCTTGGCCTTGTTGGCGACGATGCGGTGCAGCCAGGTCTTGAGCGACGCCCGGCCTTCGAAGTCCCGGATGGCGCCGACCACGGTCAGCCAGCAATCCTGCACGATGTCCTCGGCGCTGCTATGGTCAGTGTAATAACGGGCCACGGCCAGCATCCCGGGGGTGTAGACCCTCACCGCCTCCTGGAAGGCCTCGGCATTGCCAGCCCGCAACCGGTCGATCAGCAGGGCTTCGTCTTCTCGCTCCGTGGCAATGTTCATGCTGGGTTCCTGATGCGTTCCGGGTCGCAGGTGAGTCGGCGGAAACCTGGAAAAGTTCCTGATTCTTAAAGTAAACGTTATAAAAAAGTGACTACTGGCTTGTAACATCCTCGTATATAGGCTGTCTATGGCAGCAGTCAATTCGCCACCAAGGAACCCATTGGTCCCATGAATCGTAAAAAACTCCTGCTGATCACCGTGATTGCCACCCTGGTTTTGGTGTTTATCGCGTTGGACGGCCACCAGCTACTGACCCTGGAAACCCTGCAACAGCACCAGGCCAATCTTGACCAGTGGATCGCCCGCCACACCGCCACCGCCATCGGCGGCTTTGTGCTGATCTACATCGCGGTCACCGCCCTGTCGCTGCCCGGAGCCGCGGTGCTGACGTTGGCGGGGGGCGCCTTCTTCGGCAACCTGCACGGCCTGCTGGCGGTCTCGGTGGCCTCCACCGTCGGCGCCTCGCTGGCGTTCCTGGCCGCCCGCTTCCTGTTCCGGGACACCCTGCGTCAGCGGTATGCTGAAACCGTCGCGCGGATCGATCGCGGCATCCACAAGGACGGCGTGTTTTACCTGGCCACCCTGCGCCTGGTGCCCGTGTTCCCCTTCTTCCTGATCAATCTGGCCATGGGGCTGACCGGCATGAAACTGCGTACCTACGCCTTGGTCAGCTGGTTGGCAATGATGCCCGGCACCTTTGTGTACGTGAACGCCGGCACCCAGCTGGCGCAGATCCAGGCGCTGGAAGACATCGTATCCGTGGAGGTGCTGGGGGCCTTTGCGCTGTTGGGGCTGTTCCCGCTGATCGCCAAGTTCGTCCTCGGTTTCATCCGCCAGCGGCGGGCCTACCGGGGGTTCCATAAGCCCCGGCAGTTCGATTACAACCTGCTGGTGATCGGCGCCGGGTCCGCGGGCCTGGTGTCCGCCTACATTGCGGCGGCGGTCAAAGCGAAAGTCGCCCTGATCGAACGGGACAAGATGGGGGGAGACTGCCTGAACACCGGGTGTGTGCCCTCCAAGGCCCTGATCAAGTCAGCCAGGGCCGCCGATACCTTGCGCCATGCCCATCGTTATGGTCTGGAGTCGGTGCCGGTTGAGGGCTCGTTCACCAGCATCATGGCGCGGGTGAAACGGATCATTGCCGAAGTGGAGCCCCATGACTCGCCGGAACGCTATCGCAAGCTCGGCGTGGACTGCCTCTCCGCGGATGCCCGCTTCGTGTCCCCCTGGGAGGTGGAGGTGACCGCCGGTGACGGGCACCGCCAGCGGCTGACGGCCCGCAGCATCATCATTGCCACCGGTGGCAAGCCGGCGCTGCCGGCCATACCGGGGCTGGAACAGATGGACCCGTTGACCTCGGACACGCTGTGGGGGCTGGAGGAACAGCCTGACCGGTTGCTGATCGTTGGCGGAGGCCCGATCGGCTGCGAGTTGGCCCAGGCCTTCCAGCGACTGGGCTCCCAGGTGATCCAGGTGCAGCGGGGGCCGCGGCTGTTGCCCCGTGAGGATGCGGATGTGGCCGGGGCAATCCGGGATCAGTTTATTGCCGAAGGGGTGGACTTGCGTTTGGAGCACCTGCCCCTGGAGTTTGTTCAGGAAGGGAATGAGCGGGTGCTCTATTGTGATTACCAGGGCGAGCGGGTGCGAATTCCCTTCGACCGGGTGCTGGTGGCGGTGGGCCGCAGCGGTAACACGGCGGGTCTGGGCCTGGAGGCGCTGGGCTTGGAACCGGCGGCCAACGGCACCGTGCCGGTGGAGGAAGACCTCAGCGTGGGCTTTCCCAACGTCTTTGCCTGCGGCGACGTGGCGGGTCCCTACCAGTTCACCCATGCGGCGGCCCACCAGGCCTGGTACGCCTCGGTGAACGGCCTGTTTGGCCAGTTCAAACGTTTCCGGGCGGACTACCGGGTGATGCCCTGGGTGACCTTCACCGCGCCGGAGGTGGCCCGGGTAGGGCTGAGCGAAACAGAGGCGAAAGCCAAGGGGGTGGCCTACGAGGTCACCCGTTACGGCATCGACGACCTGGACCGGGCCATCGCCGAGAGCGAGAACCACGGGTTCATCAAGGTGTTGACAGCGCCTGGCAAGGACAAAATTCTGGGGGCCGTGGTGGTGGGGGCCCGGGGTGGGGAGATCCTCGCCGAGTTCACCCTGGCGATGAAGCACGGGCTGGGATTGAACAAGATTCTGGGCACCATCCACCCCTACCCGACCTGGAACGAGGCGGCCAAGTACGCCGCCGGCGAATGGAAACGGGCCCATGCCCCCCAGGCGGTGTTGAACCTGCTGGAGAAGCTGCATCGGTGGCGGCGGGGCAAGGGCGGACCGGAACAGTCCCGGATCAGCCAGCAGCAATGGTCGGGAGAATGACGGTGCCAACAGACAGTACAATGACGAGTGAGAGAGTGTATGCCGTTTAACGAAAGCACGGCCCGTCGGATACCGGCGGTGGAAGTGGTCAGCCCCCGGGCGGTGGACAGCTGGACCCATACCCGAGCCGGTGAACCCCGGGGCCATATCGATGCGGACCGGCTGAAGGAACTGTGGATTCATACCGGTACCGCCTGCAACCTGGCCTGCCCCTTCTGCCTGGAAGGTTCCCACCCCGGCGACAACCGGCTGTCCGCCATGAAGCTGGCGGACGTGAAGCCGTTCATCCACGAAGCGGTGGAAATGGGAGTGGAGCAGTTCTCGTTCACCGGCGGCGAGCCCTTCGTGATCCGCGACTTCGTCAATATCCTCGACTACGCCAGCCGCCACCGGCCCTGCTTCGTGCTGACCAACGCCACCGAGCCCCTGCTGAAGCGACGCCACCAGGTCGCGCCCCTGCTGGACAATCCCCACGACATTCACTTCCGGGTCAGTCTCGATTACCCGGACGCCGGCCGTCATGACCGGGACCGTGGCGAGGGCAGCTTCGCCAGGGCGCTGGAGGGGATCCGCTGGCTTCACGAACAGGGGTTCGTGGTGTCCATCGCCCGCCAGACCGACCCGGGGGAGGATCCGACTGTGGTCGAGGACCGGTTCCGCGCCATCTTCCGCGAGCACGGCATTCCCGAGTCCCTGGCGTTCACCTCGTTTCCCGATCTGGGCACCCCCGGGTCCGAGGATGGCAGCCCGGAAATCACCGAGACCTGCATGGAGAAGTACCCCACGAAAGAAAGCCGGGCCCACTTCATGTGCACCTACACCCGCATGCTGGTGAAGAAAGGCGACCGGGTTCGGGTCTACGCCTGCACCCTGGTGGACGACGACCCCGACTACGACCTCGGCGGCACCCTGAAGGAGAGTCTGGGCCGGCGCATCATGCTGCGGCACCACCGCTGCTTTGCCTGCTACCGCTACGGGGCCAGTTGCGCTGAGGCCAAATAGCGGACATCGGCCCAGCGCCAACCGAACAATCACCGAGTACGGAAGAACACGGAGGAACTAGCACCATGTCGATGACCGAAGCCAGTCTGTTCTGGGGCTTCCTGCTGGTGTACGGGGCCATCATGTACTGGCTCTCCCCCCGCAGCACCAACGCCGCCTCCTTCTACAAGGGGGCGGATGCCCAAGGTAACCCGGTCAGTCAGTGGTCACTCACTGCCAGCATCTTCATCAGCTGGATCTTCGCCAAGTCGGTGACCAACGCCGCCAACCTGGGGGCCGCCTACGGCGTGGTGGGTGGGTTGGCCTACGCCACCTACTGGCTGTCGATTCCGGTGGCCGGGTACGTCATCTACCTGATCCGCACCCAAACCGGTGCGGGCAGCCTCCAGGAGTTCCTCACCTCCCGCTTTGGCCGGCTGGCGGCGTTGAGCTTCGCCGCGGCCATCCTGATCCGGCTCTACAATGAGGTGTGGAGCAACACCGCGGTGGTGGGTGGTTATTTCGGACTGCCCGGCGACTGGGAATACTATGGCGCGGCCATGTTGTTCACCGTGTTTACCCTGGCCTACAGCCTCAAGGGTGGACTGCGCAGCTCGATCTTTACCGACGTGATCCAGGCGGTGGTGTTCGTATTCTTTGTGGGCGCCGTGCTGTTCCTGATTGTCCCCGCCAATGAGCCCTCCACCCTGCTTACCACTGGTGAGTTCCGCCTGGAGGCTGGCATGGACCTGCTACTGGTGGCCGGTCTGCAGATCTTCAGCTACCCGTTCCACGACCCGGTGCTCACCGACCGGGGCTTCGTCAACAAGGAGAAGGCCATGCTCAAGAGCTTTGTGGTGGCGGGGCTGCTGGGGTTCGTGGCGGTGTTCGTGTTCAGCCTGGTGGGGGTTCATGCCCAGCTTAACGGCATCGAGGCGATGGGCAACGCCCCGGCGGCGGTGGGCCAGTCCCTCGGCCTGACCGCGCTGTTCTTCATGAGTGTGGTGATGATGACCTCCGCCGGCTCGACCCTGGATTCCACCTTCTCCTCCCTGGCCAAGTCGCTGGCGGTGGACCTGCCCCGGCTGGCCCGGCGTGCGGCGGACCGGGTGCCGAGCCTGCGGGTGGGCTCGGTGGTGATGGTGGTGTTCGCCATCCTCGGCAACCTGCCGATGTTCGCGGGCACCGACATTCTCAAGGCCACCACCATTTCCGGCACCATGGTGATGGGCCTGGCGCCGGTGTTCCTGTTTTACGGCTTCACCCAGTGGTCGCCCTGGAGTTTCCACCTGAGTTTCTGGACCGGTCTGGGGCTGGGCGTGCTGTTGGCCGCCGGCCTGTTACCGCCGTCCTGGGCCATCGGCGAGGGCAAGTACGCGCTGTTGCTGGGGGTGAACGCCTACGGCTTCCTGCTCTGCAGCGCCGGCTTCTTCCTGCCGCTGCTGGCGCGCCGGCTGTTGGGCAAGGCGCCGGCGGCGTCGGGATCGGTCAACTAGGCGCCGGAGCCCCCTGATGAGCGCGCAACCGGCCGGTCGCAGCTGCCCGCTGCATTATCGTTATCGCCCGCAGCAGTTGTGTCAGGCTCCCGAGACCTGGGGGGAGGACGTGCTGTACGTCATTGGCGGCCTGTACGGTAATCCCTTCGCCCTCGACACCATTGAGGCCATGGCGGCGGCGGAGCGGGCGGCGGGTCGCTCGGTCCGGCTCCTGTTCAACGGAGATTTCAACTGGTTCAACGCCAGTGACGAGCTGTTCGACATTATCAACCGGCGGGTGCTCCGCCACCATGCGATGCTGGGCAACGTGGAAGTCGAGCTGGCCAACCCGTCCTCCGGGGCCGGTTGCGGCTGCGGCTACCCGGAGTTTGTCGATGACACCGTGGTGGCCCGCTCGAACCGGATCATGGCGCGCCTGCAAGGTCATGCCCACCGTCATGCCGAGATCCGGGATCAGCTAAAGACTCTACCCCGTTGGCGCAGCGGGATATTTGGTGGCCTAAAGGTTTTGGTGCTGCACGGGGATCCCGAGTCGCTGGCCGGTTGGGGGCTGTCCCGCGAACACCTGACCGCAACGGGAGTCGGCCCGCTTGCGCAGTGGTTCCGCCAGACCGACGCCGATGTGATTTTGTGCAGCCACACCTGTCTGCCCCTGGTCTGGAGTGGAGAGGTAGAGGGGCGTCGTCGCTGGCTGGTCAATAATGGCTCCGCCGGGATGGCCAACCTGCTGGGCGACCACCGGGGCCTGATCGCGCGGCTGAGCGCTTCGGAACCGCTTTTGACGCCGTTGGCGGGGCATCGGGGCGAGCTGGATGGGGTGGGTCTGTTGCCGGTCGATTTCTCCAGGGAGAAGTGGCTGGCGACGTTTGACAGGCTTTGGCCGGTGGGCTCCGCGGCGGCGCAGTCCTACCGACAGCGCATAGTGGAAGGGACCGATCTGGCCTGTGATGACGTTATTCTGTGCCTGTCGTGAGCGCCCTGTGGTGGGGCGGATCTGATTAAAAATTCGCCACATGACCAGCGAGGGTGCATTAGTTAACTTGAAATATCTTTCGAGCTCTATATAATTCAGCACTAACTTTTGCAGCGAATTAACGACGCTATGACGACGGAAGGTTCGAATACCACCGCCATTACCCTTCGCAAGGCCGTGAAGAGTGATGGCCACAGGCTCCACCAGCTGGTGGCCGAATGTCCCCCGCTGGACCCCAATTCCATGTACTGCAACCTCCTGCAGTGTACCCATTTTGCCGAGACGTGTGTTGCCGCTGAGCTGGACGGTGAACTGGTCGGCTTTATCTCCGGTTATATCCCCCCCCAACAGCCCGATACGCTGTTCGTCTGGCAGGTTGCCGTACACGAGAAAGGTCGTGGACAGGGCCTGGCCAAGCGCATGATCAAAGACATCGTTGCCCGGGAGGTGTGTCGGGATGTCACCCATCTCGAGACCACCATCACCGAGGACAACGAAGCCTCGTGGGCGCTGTTCCGTTCCTTTGCCCGGGACATGGGCGCCGAGCTCAAGTACCACGAACATTTCGAGAAGGACGCCCATTTCGGCGGCGAGCACGACTCCGAGTTCCTGCTCCGCATCGGGCCCTTCACGAAACCCGTCACCTGATAAGTCGGCGGCCCGCTGAGGTCGGGCTTCCACACGGCTTATAAATCACGTGCGTCGCGGGGTCGCGACCGAAACCGGCCAACCGATGCACATCCACCTCGAACCTAAAATGCTAAGAGGCAAGACAATGGATATTTTCAAGTCAACCGAATCCGAAGTACGCGTTTATTCACGGGCGTTCCCGATGATTTTCAACCGTGCCAAGAACGCCCACGTGTACTCAGAAGACGGCCAGGAGTACCTGGATTTCCTGGCAGGCGCCGGTTCCCTGAACTACGGCCACAACAACGACGTACTGAAGAAAGCCCTGCTCGAGTACATCGAGAGCGACGGCATCAGCCAGGGCCTGGACCTGTTCACCAGTGCCAAGCATGACTTCATTGAGTCGTACAAGAAGCACATCCTGGAGCCCCGTGGCCTGAACTACAAAATGCAGTTCACCGGCCCCACCGGTACCAACTGTGTCGAAGCCGCGCTGAAGCTGGCCCGCAAGGTCAAGGGCCGTGATGGCATTATATCCTTCACCAACGGCTTCCACGGCGTCTCCCTGGGTGCCGTCGCCGCCACCGGTAACAAGCACCACCGTGGTGGCGCCGGTGTGCCGCTGAACAGCGTCACCTTCATGCCCTACGACGGTTACCTGGGCAAGGACATCAACACCCTGGAGATGATGGACAAGATGTTGTCCGACAACTCCTCCGGCCTGGACCTGCCGGCCGCGGTGATTGTTGAGGCGGTACAGGGTGAGGGCGGCCTCAATGCGGCCAGCGCCGAGTGGCTGCAGGCGCTGGAGAAGCTGTGCAAGAAATACGACATGCTGCTGATCCTGGACGACATCCAGGCGGGCAATGGCCGCACCGGCGGCTTCTTCAGCTTCGATTTCGCCGGCATCAAGCCGGACATCGTGACCGTGTCCAAGTCCCTGAGCGGTTACGGCCTGCCGATGGCCCTGGTGCTGTTCAAGGAAGAGCTGGACGTCTGGGCGCCGGGTGAACACAACGGCACCTTCCGCGGCAACAACATGGCGTTCATCACCGCCCGCGCCGCGATTGAGACCTACTGGAAGGACGATGCCTTCGCCAACGAGGTCAAGGCCAAGACCGAGGTGCTGGGCAACGGCCTGCAGGCCATTGTCGACAAGCACGGCGACGACTTCTACGTTAAAGGACGTGGCCTGATGCGCGGCATCGCCTGCCCCAACGGCGAACTGGCCGGCAAGATCACCGCCCTGGCCTTCAAGAAGGGCCTGATCATCGAGACCAGCGGTCCGGATGACGAAGTGATCAAGTGCTTGATGCCGCTGACCACCAGCGAGGCGGACCTGCAGAAGGGCACCGAGATCCTGGCCCAGTGTTTCGAGGAAGTTCTGAGTGAAAGTCTGAGTCAGGCGTCGTAACGCCAAGGACGAAACGATTATGACTAGCCAACAACATACCGTAGAGAAGATCGGCGGCACGTCGATGAGCAACTACGAGGCGGTCCGGGATAACATTATCCTGGGCGGCCGCAGCGAAGGTGAGCTGTACCAGCGCATCTTTGTGGTCTCCGCCTACGGCGGTGTGACCAACGAGCTGTTGGAACACAAGAAAACCGGCGAGCCGGGCGTGTACGCCCTGTTCGCCGATGCCGAGTCGGACTGGGCCTGGGGCGACGACCTGACCAAGCTGGTCCAGTTCCTGACCGACCTCAACGGCGAGCTGTTCGAAGACCCGATGCTCAAGCAGCAGGCAGACCAGTTCATCACCGACCGCATCGAAGGGGTGCGTGGCTGCCTGATCGACCTGCAGCGGCTGTGTTCCTACGGCCAGTTCCAGCTCGAAGAGCACCTGCTGACGGTGCGCGAGATGCTGGCGGGCATCGGTGAGGCCCACAGTGCCTTCAATACGGCGCTGAAGCTGCAACAGGAAGGGGTCAACGCCCGCTTCGTCGATCTCACCGGCTGGCGCGACAACGAGCTGCTGCCGCTGGACGAGAAGCTGAAGCAGGCCTTCGAGAGTGTCGACCTGACCCGCGAGCTGCCCATCGTGACCGGCTATGCCCAGTGCAAGGAAGGCCTGATGCGCACGTTCGACCGGGGCTACAGCGAGATGACCTTCAGCCGGGTGGCGGTGATCACCGAGGCGAGGGAGGCGGTCATCCACAAGGAATACCACCTCAGCTCCGCCGACCCCAATATCGTGGGCGAAGACAAGGTGGTGCCGCTGGGCCGGACCAACTACGACGTGGCGGACCAACTCGCCAACCTGGGGATGGAGGCTATTCACCCCCGGGCCGGCAAGGGCCTGCGTCAGAACGAGATCCCGCTGCGGGTGAAGAACACCTTCGAGCCGGAGCACACCGGCACGCTGATCACCGGCGACTACGTCAGTGAGAAGCCCCAGGTGGAGATTGTCGCCGGCGCCAAGGGCGTATTCGCCATCGAGGTGTTCGATCAGGACATGCAGGGCGAGCCCGGCTCCGATCGCAAGATTCTCGATACCCTGAGCCGCTACAAGGTGCGCTTCGTGTCCAAGGACACCAACGCCAACACCATCACCCACTACGTGGACACCACGCTCAAACACGTCAAGCGGGTGGTCAAGGCGCTGAAGGAAGTGTTCCCCAACGCGGAGATCAATACCCGCAAGGTGGCGCTGGTATCGGCCATTGGCTCTGACATGAAGGTGCCCGGCATCCTGGCCCGTTCGGTCAAGGCCCTGGCGGACGAAGAGATCAGCGTGCTGGCCATCAACCAGTGCATGCGCCAGGTGGATATCCAGTTCGTGATCGACGAAGACGCCTACGACAAGTCGATTGCCGCACTGCACGGTGCGCTGATCGAACCGCACAACCACGAGTACGCCATCGTCGCGGCGTAACCCGTGGTCACGGAATTACCCGGAGGCGGAACCGGTCGCTTCGTTTCCGGGTAATGGAGGGTGTCTTGCCTCCTGATCGGGGCGCCCGGCGTCAAGGGCGTCCCCGATCAACCTTGCTTGGCACCTTGCCGTTCCCTCCTGACCAATCCCAAGCCCTCCGGAATTCCCGGTCTCTAGCCGGCTTCCTCCAGACAGGCCCGATAGGCCGGACACCCCACCAGGTGATCGTTGACCATGCCGGTGGCCTGCATGAACGCGTACACGATGGTGGGGCCGACGAAGTTGAATCCCGCTTTCTTCAACGCCCTGGACATGGCCTCTGCCTCCGGGGTGGTCACCGGCACCTGCTCAAACCGTTGCCAGGTGTTCTGGATGGGGCGTCCGCCCACAAAACTCCAGAGGAAATGGCTGAAGGACTCGCCCCGCTCGCGAAACCCGAGGAACCCCCGGGCGTTTCGGATGATGGATTGGACCTTCAGGCGATTGCGGATGATGCCGGGGTTGCTCAGCAGTTCCTCCACCTTATGGTCATCGTAATGGACGATCTTTTCCGGGTCGAAGCCGTCGTAGGCTTCGCGGTAGCTGTCCTGCTTGCGCAGGATGGTGATCCAGCTCAGGCCCGCCTGCTGGCCATCCAGGCAGAGCTTCTCGAACAGCGCCAGGTCGTCGTACTCGGGGCGGCCCCAGACCGTGTCGTGATAGTGGACGTACAGTGGGTCGTCACCGCACCAGGGGCAGCGTTGGGCTTGGGGGTCGGTCATGATCGGTCTTCCGTGAGAATGGGCGTATGGCTGAGCCAGTGTACCCGAGTGTCAGGACAGGGTTCTGCCAACAGGGTCATGCCGTCAGCCAACTTCAGCAGCGTGTCCGAGGGCACGGCGTGGGGGCCGGCGCGGTAGACCAGGGCCACGGTGTGATCGTCGACGGTGCCCAGGGAGGCGCGCCAGTCCGGCTCCGGCCGATCCCCCCGCAGCTCGTGTCCCGGCAGGATCTGGAGGGTCTGCAGGTTACCGGCAATGCCCCGGCCGGTGGCCTTCAGCCAAGCCTCCTTGAGGGTCCAGGTACGCACGAAACTGCTGGCGGAGTCCTCGGCGAGCAGCCAGTCCTGTTCCGCTGGGCTGAACCAGCGGCGCACGATGCGGCGCCATTGGCTGTGACGGTCTGTAGGCTCGATGTCGACACCCACCTGGCCGAGGCCCGAGACCGCGCACGCTGCCAGGCCATGGCTGTGGCTGAGGGACAGGGTCCAGCCCGGTGGCGAGAGCGACGCGACGGGCCGGTGGGCCAGTACCCGGCAGTCGTCCACCGGATGCCCGCTGGCCTCGGCCAGTGCCTGCCGGATCAGCCAGCGGCTGTGGACGAACTCCCGGAGACCCGTCTGGTGAAACGACTGCGCCCGGTCCCGCTCCGCCGTGCTGAGCCAGTGCGGCAGCTGCACCATCTCCTGTTCTGGGACTCGTGCCAGCCACAGGCCCAGTGAATCAGGGTTGCAGGCGCTGGATGAGCCAGCCATCGTCCTGCCTCACATATTCGAAACGGTCGTGCAGGCGGCTGGGGCGACCCTGCCAGAACTCGATGCGTTGGGGCACCACCCGATAGCCGCCCCAGAATGACGGCAGTGGGACCTCGCCACTGCTGAAGCGTTGCTTGATCTCGGCCACCTTCTGCTCCAGCAGCCCGCGGGAGGTGATCACCCGACTTTGCTCGGAGACCCAGGCGCCGATCTGGCTGCCCCGGGGGCGGGAGGCGAAGTAGCGCAGGGATTCGGCCTTGCTGACCTTCTCCACATGGCCCTGGACAATCACCTGTCGGTTGAGGCCCACCCAAGGAAACAGCAGGGCGGCGTTGGGATTTTCCTCGATTTCCTGTGCTTTGCGACTACCGTAGTTGGTGTAGAACACGAATCCCTGGTCGTCGAAGTACTTCAGCAGCACGGTACGCAGATTGGGGTGGCCATCCCGGTCGCTGGTGGCCAGGGACATGGCGTTGGGTTCGAGGATGCCCGCTTCCTTGGCATCGTGGAACCATTGCTCGAATTGCTTCGTTGGATTGTCATCGAGGTGCTCACGGTCGAGGCCTTCACTTTCGAAGTCCCGACGCATGTGGCTAATGTCCATTCACTTCGTCCTGTAACGATACTCTGTAGTCGATTGTACGATTGTGTATTCTTTCAGGATTAGTGGATCATTGGAACAAATCAACAACAGGAGTCGGGACGTGGCAGAGGCTGGCCAGGGAAAAGCGATCTACAAGCGGGTTTGGTTTTGGTTGGCGGTGTTGTTGGTGGTGTATGCCCTGGCGGGCTTCCTGGCCCTGCCCTGGTGGCTGGCTCGCACCCTGCCCGAGCGCGCCGAGCAGCACCTGGGCTGGCAGGCGAGCGTGGAGGCCATCCATATCAACCCCTTCGCCATGACGGTGGAAGTGGTCGGGCTGGATGCCGCGGACGCCGAGGAGCGGGTGGTGGCCTTCGACCGCTTTGCGGTGGACCTCGCCCTATGGCGACTGGTCACCGGCGTCATTGCTTTCGACAGCATCGAACTGCAAGACCCCTATATCCGCCTCGACCTGCTGGACGACTACAACGTCAATGTCGCCCGCGACTGGCTGGACCACAACCCGCCGGGTCCGGAGCCTGCCGTGGCCGAGGAAGAATCGGGCCCACCGCCCAAGCTGTACTTCGCCCGCATCCAGGTCCAGGGCGGTAACCTGCTGTTTCGGGATTTCAGTCAGCCCGAGCCCGGCCAGTTCACCATCAGCCCCCTGGACCTGCAGCTGACCGACCTGGCCACCTTCAGCCGCGAAGGCGGTGACAGCAGCTACACCCTGGAGGCGGCCCTGGGCGAGCAGACGGTGGCCTGGCAGGGCGAACTCAGCGTCACGCCACTGTATTCCCGCGGTCACCTGCGGATCGACAATGTCGGCCACGCCACCCTGTCCCACTTCCTGCAGGAAGTGCTCCCCTACCGGCTACAGGGTGGAACGGTCACGGTGGAGTCCGATTACGAGCTGGCGGCACACGAAACCTTCTCGCTGGTCACCACCAACGGCGTGCTGACGCTGGCGGACCTGGCGGTGGCGCTGCCGGAGGCAGGCGAGGAACCGGTGGTGTCGTTGGCCGAGCTGGCGGTGGACGATATCAGGTTCAGCCTGGCGGAGAGCTACGCCGGTGTGGGCACCGTGGCGCTGAACGGCCTGGACGTGAGCGCGGTACGGGGGGCGGATGGCGCAATCAATCTGCTGCGGCCCCTGGCGGCCGCCGAAGAGGCCCCGGAAGCGTCCGGGGCCGGGGCTGACGAGGTTGCCGGGGGCGGTTTCCAGTGGGAAGTGTCGACCATTCGTCTCGTCGACAGCCAGCTGCATTGGCGGGACGAACAGCTGGCCACTCCGGCCGAGTTGTCCCTGGTCGAGCTCCAGTTCGAGCTGGAACAGCTGAGCCACCGGCTGGCGGACCCGCTGCCCTATCGGCTTGAGGCTGCCCTGGCGGCGGGGGGGCGCCTGAACGCTCGCGGTCAGGTCACCCTGGAACCGTTCAACCTGGAAGCGGGACTGTCCGCCGCCGAGGTGGCGCTGGCGCAGTTCGAGCCTTACGTGCAAGGTGGTGCGGCCCTGGCCATCCGGGACGGACGGCTGAGCCTGGATGGCGACCTGGACCTGGACGGACAGCAGGACCCGATGACCGGCACCTTCAGCGGACGCGGCGAAGTCAGCGGGTTCGATGTCACCCTGCAGGACAGTGACGAGCCCCTGCTGGCCTGGCAGACCCTGCAACTGGCCCCCATCGAGTACAACCTGGCACCGGCGCGGCTGGAAATCGGTACCGTGAGCCTGTCGGCGCCGCAGGTCAACCTGACCCGACAGGCCTCGGGCGTGCACAACGTCGAGCAGATTGTTGCCACCGGTGGCGAGTCGGAACCGGCTGCCGAGAGTTCCGGGGACGAGAGTGGCGATGGCTTCATCTTCCGGATTGGCGAGTTCGTGCTGCAGGATGGGGATGTGGCCTACACCGATCGCAGTGTCTCGCCGGTGTTTGCGACACGACTGCGGGAACTGACCGGCTCGGTCAACGGCCTCAGTAACGTGTCGCCCCAGCAGGGCTCGGTGGCCATCCGTGGCCGGGTCGGCGAGCTGGGTCAGCTCGACTTTACCGGGACCCTCGGGGCACTGGGCGGGGAGGACGCCAGCAAGCTAAATCTGGCGGTCTCCCAGCTATCGCTGCCGGTGTTGAGCCCCTATTTCGGCCGCTATCTCGGCTACGGCGTGGACAGCGGCAAGATGGCGCTGGGCCTGGATTACCAGTTCACCGGCAGTCACCTGGAGGCGGAAAATGTGGTCACCCTCGATCAGTTGGCGTTGGGCCAGGAGGTGGACAGCGAAGAGGCGGTGAATGCGCCCATCAAGTTGGGGCTGGCATTGCTACGGGACAGCGACGGGATCATCGAGATCGATATTCCCATTGAAGGGGATCTGGACGATCCCCAGTTCCAGGTCAGTCGGGTGGTGATGCGGGCTTTCGTCAACCTGCTGGTCAAGGCTGCGGCCTCTCCCTTCAGTATGCTGGGATCGGTAGCGGAGCTGGCGGGTCTGAGCGGCGAGGAGTTGGGCCGGGTGCAGTTCGTGCCGGGTGAGGTAACGCTGGCCGAGGGTGAGGCCGAGAAACTGGCAGCCCTTGCCAATGCCCTGAAGGAACGCTCGAACCTGCTGCTCAACGTTCGCGGCGCGGTATCCCCGGCTTTGGACGGCCTGGCTCTGAAACAGGCGCGTTTGTACCAGCGTCTCGGTCTGGCGTCGGATGCCACCCTGGAACAGCAGATCGAGGCCCTCGAGGAGGCCTTCGTGGACGAGCGCGGGCGGGAGGCCCTCACCGCCTTGCGCAACGAGAATGGCGGCGAGAGCATCGCCGGCGGTCGTTGGCAGACCCTGTTGCTGACGGAACTGGCCGCGCCGGCTTCGCTGCCGCCCGAGGCGCTCGGCAACCTGGCCGCGGCCCGGGGCGGTTGGCTGCAGCGGCAGCTTCTGGAGCAATACGACATTCCGGCCAGCCAGCTGTTCCTGCTGGATCCGGTGCTGACGGCGCCGGCGGGCAGTGATGGTCTGGTCACCGTGGAATTCAGCCTGGATGCCCGGTGACGGAGGCCGGTCGCGCATGAGCCAATCGCCAATCAGCCATTTCTTCGCCTACGTGGCCCGCCTGCGCTGGATCAAGCGTTGGGGGCTGATGCGCAATGCCATCGAGGAGAACGTGGCCACCCACTCCTGGGAGGTGGCCACCCTCGCCCATGCCCTGGCCTTGATCCGTAACCGGCATTTCGAGGGGTCGGTGGATGCCGACCGGGTGGCCGCCGCCGCCCTCTATCACGATGCCACGGAGGTCATTACCGGCGACATGCCGACCCCGGTGAAGTACCACTCCAGGGTGATGCGGGAAGTCTTCGGCGATATCGAGCACAAGGCCGAGAGCGAACTGTTGGCGCTGCTGCCGGCATCGCTGCAGGGGGATTTCGCGCAGTACCTGCGGGAGTCGGAATGGCCGGACGAGGTGAAAGAGCTGATCAAGGCGGCGGACCGGCTATCGGCGTGGCTCAAGTGCCAGGCCGAGATGCAGGCGGGTAACAAGGAATTTGAACCCGCCGCGGCGCAGATCTTTCAGCGCCTCCAGCAGGAAGCCCTGCCGGAGGTGCTGTATTTCCTGGAGGTGTTTGCACCGAGTTATCAGCGCCCGCTGGACCACCTCCTGGAGGAATGAAATGACCGGGTCAACAAATCAATCCAGCGGGACTCTAGGCGTCGGCGGCCCCGGCGCCGGCGACGAAGCCGCCACGCAGGCCGTCGCGTTTGAGGGTGGCGCGCACGGCGTCTTCCGGGGTGCCGGCCAGCTCCCGGAACATGCCCATGGAGCCCAGCAGCGCGGAGGATTCGTAGGGCACGAACACCCGCTCACCGTCTTTGGCCATGGTCGGTAGCGCCTTGATGTAGCTTTGCCCCAGCAGGTAGCCGATGACCGTCTGCTTGTTGTCTTCGGTTTCACCCATGGCACTGAGGACCAGGCGGATGGATTCCTGCTCGCCCTGGGCCCGCAGGATGGCGGATTCCTTGTCGCCCTGGGCGTTGAGGATGGCAGACTCCCGCTGGCCCTGGGCCATGGCGATGGCCGCCGCCTTCTCCCCCTCGGCCTCCGTTACTGTGGCCCGGCGCTTGCGCTCGGCGGCCATCTGCAGGCGCATGGCCTCTTCCACTTCCTCGGGCATGCTGATGTCCTGCACCTCCACCCGGGTCAGCTTGACCCCCCACTTTGAGGCCGGCTCCTCCATCTCCGCCTGGATGGCGTTGTTGACCTCGCTGCGGGACTCGAACAGCTTGTCCAGTTCCATCTTGCCCACCACCGAACGCAGGGTGGTCTTGGCCAGCACTTCCACCGCCTGGCTCATGTTGGCCACTTCATAGACCGCCCGGCGGGGGTCGATGATCTGGTAGTACAGGGCGCCGTTGATGGATACGGTGACGTTGTCGGTGGTCACCACCGGCTGGCCGGGGAAATCCATCACCGTTTCCCGGCGATCGATGCGGCTCTCGTCGCTCACCACCGGCTGGTATTCCTGACCCACCTTGATGTAGCGGATCATGGTGATGGGCCGGGGCCGTTCAATGAACGGGATGATGATGTTGACGCCGCTCTCCAGCACCCGGTTGAACGAGCCCAGGCGCTCGATCACCATCACCTCGGACTGGCGCACGATGACCAGGCCCTTGGCGATGATGAAGACGCCGATGGCGACGAAAATAAGGCTGAGGATCAGGGTGGGACTGATCAGGGATTCCATGCTTACTGCTCCTTGTCTTGGCTAACGGGACGAACGATGGCGGTGGTGCCGTCAAAGTGGTCGAACACCACCTCGGTGCCTTCCGGCAACTCGGTCTGGTGGCTGTTGGCCACCTTCAGGCGATAGAAGTCGCCGTTGATTATGATGCCGCTGGCGTGGTCGAAATCCCGCCGCAGCGTGCGGAAGTGCTTGCCGGTCTCGACCCCGGTGCCGGTGGTGCCGTAGGACACGCCCCTGGGGGAGAACCGGGGGCGAATCCAGCGGATGGCGACCGGCACCAGGATGCCGGACAACACTCCCATGCCCACCAACTGCCATTCAAAGCCGGCTCCCATGGCGGCCAGTGCCGCGGTCAGGCCCGCAGCGATGCCCAGTGCCAGCAGCAGAAGCACGCCGGAGGCCAGCTCTGCCAGGCACAGCACCAGGGCCAGGATCAGCCAGAAATGCGTAAGGCTCCATTCCATAAAGGGTTTCCATGTTGTGGATGAATCAACCAGCGCCTTGGATTGTAACCAATGCCGCGGCTGGCGTCCCCTTTGCCGGGGGCGGCGACTGACCGAAACGCCAGGGCCAGGACTCCGGTAATGCCATATGCCGATGACACACAGGTGATACAGTAGACCGAAATTAGAGCAATTGCTTTAACGGGTGATGTCCGTGGCGCCCAGCAACACGGAACACCCGCCAGTGCCGACGCTGAAGGCAACAACAAGAGGTCACGGTTTATGAAAGATTTGAAGAACAAGGTCGCAGTCGTCACCGGTGCCGGTTCCGGTATTGGCCGGGCATTGGCCAGGAAGCTGGCGCAGCGGGGCTGCCGTCTGGCGCTGTCCGATGTCAATGAACAGGGACTGAAAGATACGGTGGCCGAGTGCGGCGGCGCCGAGGTGAAAACCTATCTGCTCGACGTCTCCAGCCGTGACGCCATCTACGCCCACGCCGAGGAAGTGGCCAAGGACTTCGGCCAGGTCAACCTGGTTATCAACAACGCCGGGGTGGCGCTGTCGGCCTCCGTTCGCGAAATGACGGACGAGGACTTCAAGTGGATCATGGACATCGATTTCTGGGGCGTGGCTCACGGCACCCGGGCTTTCCTGTCCCACCTGATCGCCTCCGGCGATGGTCACGTGGTCAATATTTCCAGCGTCTTCGGACTGATTGGTGTGCCCAAGCAGAGCGCCTACAACGCCGCCAAGTTTGCCGTACGCGGTTTCACCGAGGCCCTGCGCCAGGAAATGAAGCTGGAGAACCAGCCGGTGGCGGTCAGCTGCGTGCACCCGGGCGGCATCAAGACCAACATCGCCCAGGCCGCCCGCATGGGTAAATCCGAGAACGCGGAGGCCCAGCGCCAGGGCTTTGACAAGCTGGCCATGACCACCCCGGACAAGGCGGCGGAGACCATCATCAAGGGGATCCTGCGCGACGAATCCCGCATCCTGGTGGGCCCGGATGCCTGGGGCATCGACGCACTGAACCGGGTGTTGGGGGCTGCCTACCAGCCGCTGGTGTCCCGCTTCTCCCGCAAAAACCTGTACAACTAAGCCGGATACCAGCGCTCGACCCTCTCGCCGCCATGAACAAACAGTAACGGCGGGGAGCCTGCTCCCAGGTTTACACCCGGGAGCAGGGGCTTATACTGTTGATAAGTCAGGGATCGAGCCACTATGAAACCTCCTCAATCCAGCGTTACCCATGATTCCCTCGGCCACAGCCATGCGGGCCTGCGGGACCGTCAGCGGCGCTCCCTCCTTCGATTGCTCTATGGTGTTTCTGCCGCCACCCTGCTGGGCTTCGCCGGTCTGCAGTTCTTTAACCATAACCCCTGGCTGGCCACCGGCGAGATCGTCGCCGCCCTGACGTTGCTGGCCGGCTGTGTACGGCTGGGCCGTGCCCGCAGCCTCCGGGCCTGGATCTATGGCCTGCTGATTCCGCTGTTTGCCTTCTTCAATCTCATCATTCTGTGGCCCAATGCCTCCATGGCGGCGTTTGCCTGGGTGCTGATGATGCCGGTACTGGCCTATCAGCTGTTGGGGCAGCGTGAGGGCCTGCGGCTCAGTATGCCGTTCATGGTGGCCGGTTGCGCCAGCTACGGCTGGTTCCTGGGCACGGTGGAAAGCGTCGGCGAAGGCATTGACCTGCTGAACATGGTGTTGTGCGCCGGCCTGATGCTGGCCTTTGTCCATCTCTATGAACAGCGCCGGGAAGAGGCTGAACGCCGGATGCTGGCGCTGGCCCGGACCGATGCGGTCACCGGCCTGGCCAATCGGGATCGGTTCCGGGAGGCCCTGGTGCGGACCATTGCCGAGTGCCAGCGCAGTAACAGTGCCTACGCGCTGGTGCTGGTGACGGTCGACGCCTTGCAGCAGGTACGGCGTGAGTTCGGCCGGGAAGTGGCGGATGAGGTGGCGCAGCAGGTCAGTCGGTGCCTGACGGAGCGGTTGCGAATCACCGACGAGATTGGCCGGCTGGGTGAGGACCGTTTCGGCCTGATCCTGCGGGATGTCTCGTCCGACGCCGCCGATCGGCTGATGGCCGGGCTGGCCGGGCGAATCGCCGAACGGGATCTGCACGCCCCTCACGACGCGCCCCGGATTAGCGCCAGCTACGGCATTGCCCATTCCAGCCGTGACGGACACCAGGTGGACGCCCTGTTCCGGACGGCGGAACGACGGTGCGAGGTTAGCGGGTCGGGCCAGGCCGTCCCTGCGCCGGCCCAGGCCCCGCGGCAATGCCGGCCGGCCACCGTGGATTCGGACTGAGGGCTTGCGGGCGATGTGCGAGTTACTGGCGATGAGTGCCAACACCCCCACCGACCTGTGTTTCAGCTTCACCGGCCTGACACGTCGCGGCGGTGCCACCGGCCCCCATCGGGACGGTTGGGGGGTCGCATTTTACGAGGGCAAGGGCGTGCGGGTATTCCTCGAATCCGGGGCCAGCGCCAGCTCCCGCATTGCCGAGGTGGTCCAGACCCACCCCATCAAGAGCGAGGTGGCGGTGTGCCACATTCGTCAGGCCAACGTGGGAGAAGTGTGCCTGGCCAACACCCACCCGTTTGTGCGGGAGCTGTGGGGCCAATACTGGACCTTCGCCCACAACGGCCAACTGCAGGGATTCCGGCCATCACCCGGGTTCTATCAGCCGGTGGGCGATACCGACAGCGAGGCCCTGTTCTGCGACCTGTTGAACCGGATCCGGAGTGACAGCGACCCGGGAATCTCCCGACAGGCCCTCACCGACCGTTTGGTGACCTACGCGACGGAGTATGCCCACCGGGGCGTGTTCAACCTGTTGCTGAGCAATGGCGACTGGCTGTTCACCTTCTGCACCACCAGGATGGCCAGCATCACCCGCCGCGCCCCGTTCGGCCCGGCCCGGCTGAAGGATGCGGACGTGACCGTGGATTTCGAGTCGGAAACCACCCCCAATGACATTGTCAGCGTCATTGTCACCGAGCCGCTGACCACCGACGAGCAGTGGGACATCTACGCGCCCGGTGAGTGGCGGCTTTGGTTTAAGGGCGAGGTGGTGCAGAGCGGCTGTGAGTCTGTTCCGGCGAGATCGCACCCGCATCCGTCGGTTTGACCAGGGCAAAAAAGGGGGACGGCAAGCCGTCCCCAGGGGTTAAAGGCGAGGTTGGATCAGTTCAGGGTACGACGGTTGCCGTTACGAAATTCTGGCGCGATGTGCTCACTGACCTGGGCCTTGAATTCCTCAATCAATTGGCTGTTGTCGTGGTCCCAGGGGTGAAAGCCCGGCTTGAAGTATTCCAGCCAGGTCGGGATCAGGCTGGAGAAGGCGCCGTCCTTGCCCCACATGCGCCACAGGCCCTTGGCGGCGTCCTTGAAGCTGAAGTGCTTGCGGTCCTTGAGCATCATCTGGGCGGTGAAGGCGCTGGCCACCACGCCCAGCGCGGCGGTGCTGAAGATCAGGTAGAAGGCGCGCTCGGCGTAGGTGCCGCCGACCTGCTGGAAGACATCGTAAGTGACCGCCTTGTGTTCGGTTTCCTCGATGGCGTGCCACACCCAGATGGTGCGCATGGATTCGTGCATGTCTTCACGGACGTCGTCACGCTCCAGCAGCATGTCCGCCATCATCGCGGTCAGGTGCTCCAGGCCGCAGGTGATGGCCAGTTGATGGCGCTTGGGCAGTTTCTTGGCGATGCCCAGGATCACGCTGAGCTGCTTTTCCAGCTCCTCCACCGGCATGCCCTGGTCGCGCACGTGCTGGTTCATGCTAATGTGTTCCAGGGAGTGCATGGCTTCCTGGCCGATGAATCCACGCACCTCTTCTTTCATCTTGGGGTCGGTGATCTGGTCACGGAAATAGCGCACTGAATCCACGAAGAACTGCTCGCCCTGGGGGAACAGTACCGACAGGGCGTTCATGGTGTGGCTCAGCAGATAGCTATTGTCGAGCCAGTAACGGGGGTTCTTTTCATCAAACTCAAAGCCCATGCGCTGAGGCTTGATGGTGACATTGTCTGGGGTGCGAGTCTTGGTGTTAGTGGAACGGCTTGTGGTCAGCATTGTTGAAACTCCCGGTGCTTGTCTGATTTTTATCACGCGTTGCGCTGTCGTTATGGGTTCAGTGTCCACGAGTCAAACCTGGCGATGAAGGCGAAAACGGGACGCCGGTCGTGGAGGTTGGGCCAGCGCTGGTTAAAATTGACCCCGTTGACCCGGTGAACAGGCGCGCCAGCCACAGTGTGGAGGGGTGCGGCTTCGTGGTAGCATCCATACTCGAGATATCGATGATCCGATTGGTGCCGGCGCAAGCTGGGTGAGGGCCGATCACTACTGAAGGACGTGTCATGGCAGCCACTAGCCCTGAAAAAGAACGCCAAATGCTGGGTCTTTTCCTGGTTCCGGGGGTGTATATGCGCGTGCTCGCAGAAACCGTCGGCAAGCTGGGTCATAACGAACGTCAGTTGTTCGAGGGGCTGAACTTCACCGCCGAGGACCTCAAGGCCAACGACAGCCGGGTGTTCGTGACCGATGCCATCCTGATGGCGGAGCGGGCGTTAAACCTGGCCGGGCACCAGGGGCTGAGCTTCCTGCTGGCGCGGGAACTGCGGCTGACGGTCCACGGCACCCTGGGATTTGCGGCGCTGACCAGCTCCACCCTGGGGGATGCCCTGGAATCCGTGCGTCGTTACCTGCAGCTTCGCGCGCCCTTTATCAGCATGGGCTTCAGCGACGCCGGCGATAAGGCCATTGTCACCCTGAAAGCCGAGTTTGAGGTGCCCCACCTCTACCACTTCCTGGCAGAAACCGTGGCGGCCATGCTGATGATGCTGACTGACCAGTTGATCGACCGGGACAGTGCCGCCGAGCTGGGGTATGACCTAAGCGCCGGCAACCTCGAGATGATCGAGGTTCACCTGACCGGCCCGGAACCGGAGTACTTCCAGAAATTCGCCGACCAGATCCCGGTCACCGTCATGTACGGGCAGCAGAGCGAGATGATTGTCTTCCCCAAGCCGCTGCTGCAGGCGCGGATGCGGCTGGCGGACGCCGAGGCCTCCAAGATGGCCCGCGACCAGTGCGAGTTCGAGCTGCAGAAGGCGCTCAAGGATCAGGGCGACATCACCTTTGCCATCCGCAACATGCTGCACGTGATGCCCGGCCCCCTGCCGTCCCTGGAAGCCATGGCGGAACGCTTCTGCGTGTCGTCACGGACCCTGAAACGGCGACTGGCGGAAAAGGACACCACCTACCGCGAGGTGGTGGAGTCGGTTCTCAAGGATCGGGCCATCCAGCTGCTGCGCTACACCAACAAGTCGGTCAGCGAGATCGCCTACGAACTGGGTTACGCCGACCTGTCCAATTTCAGCCGGGCCTTCCGCAAGTGGACCGGTAAGTCCGCCAGTGAATTCCGCGAGGATGGCCCGGATCCCGCTCCGGAAATGGGGCCCTGACAAGGCGCGGATTTGCCGGTAAGTGGCGCCACACCATCATGCACCGTCGGGCCCCCCGACGGGGAACCATTAGCAAGAGGATGCGGCATGCAGCAAGCAGACACCCACAGCAAGCTGTTCGGTTACCTGTTGTGGATCTTCGGGTTCCTGGGCTCGCACCGGTTCTATTACGGCAAGCCGGTAACCGGCACCATCTGGTTCTTCACCCTGGGTCTGCTCTTCATCGGCTGGATCATCGACCTGTTCCTGATTCCCGCCATGGACCGGGAGGCGGACCTGCGGTTCCGTCCGGGGCCTACCAGCTACAACATCAGTTGGCTGTTACTCACCTTCCTGGGGGTATTCGGCGTCCACCGCATGTACATGGGCAAGTGGATCACCGGTATCCTCTACCTGCTCACCGGTGGTCTGTTCCTGATCGGGGTGCTCTACGATTTCTGGACCCTCAATGACCAGGTGTCCGTCAAGAACGCCGAGGAGATCGCCGGTTAACCACCGGCGCTACCTCATGAACCTGTCCCGGTGCCCTGCCGGGGCGACAAGCCCGCCGCCTGCTCCAGATCGTTCAATCCGTCTTCCAGGTAGTCCAGCAACCGCTGCAGGCTGGGCAGAGTTCGCCGGCAGCCGATCAGGCCAAACTCAATCTGGTCGCAGTAGCTGGTCAGGGTCATGTTGAGGGCCAGCCGGTCCATGGCGATGGACACCGGGTACATCCCCTCCAGTTTCGCACCGTTCCAGTAACAGGGTTCCGACGGGCCCGGCACGTTGGAAATCACCACGTTGAAGGTCTGCCACTTGGGGGCCAGCCCGGTCAGCAGGTGGAAACCGGCCGGCGCCAGGGTCAACGCGGTGTAGTTCATGATCTCCTCGGAGGACATGCTGGCGTAGCGCTGCTTGGCGGCATTGACCTCCTGGTGAATATGGCGCAGCCGTTCGCCCGGGTCCGCCAGGTGGGTGCCCAGGGAGGCCAGGATGATGCCCACCTGGTTGCCCTCGGTGCTGTCGTCCTTGCGCAGGGACACCGGCACCATGGCAATCAGCGGTTTGTCCGGCAACGCGTCCTGATTCATCAGGTAGGTGCGCAAGGCGCTGGCGCACATGGCCATCACCACGTCGTTGACGGTGGCGCCGAACGCCGCCCCCACGTCCTTGATGCGCTGCAGGCTGTAGGACTGGGCGGCGAATCGACGGGAGCCGGTGACCTTCTGATTGAGGATGCAGCTCGGCGCCCGGAACAGGGAATCGTATTCCGGATTCTTGCGGGCCTCATTGACGGTGCGCAGCAGCTCCCGGGCCACCGTGGGCACGGTACCGAGCTGACGACCGGACTCGCCCATCAGGTGGCTGAGGCTGCTAATGACGGATGGCCGCTGCCGGTGCTCCCGGGTACGGGTCGGCATCGCCCAGATCGGCGGCATGTCGCGGTCCTGGGGATCGTGGGACAACATCCGCTGGGCCATGCGCATCGCCGACACCCCATCCACCAGGGCATGGTGGATCTTGCTGTAGAGCGCGAATTGACGGTCCTGCAGGCCCTCGATCAGATGAAACTCCCACAGCGGCCGCTCCCGGTCCATCTGGTGGCTGTGTTCGGCGGACACAAAGGCCAGCAGCTCGCGGATGCGCCCGGGGGTGGGCAGGGCCTCGAAGCGGAAATGGTGTTCCAGGTCCAGCTGGGTGTCCTCGGTCCAGTAACTCTTGCCCAGGCGGCTGGTCAGGCGCTGGTCGAAGGGGGCCGTTACCCGGGTTTGCTGGCGCAGTTGCTCGGCCAGTTGCGCCACATAGTCGTCCGGCGCATCGTCGGGAAAGGAAAACAGTTGCAGTCCGCCAACGTGCATCGGTTGCTGGCGCTTCTCCAGCCACAGGAATAGCTGGTCTGCCGGGCTGAGCTGTTTCAAGGGGATGTCCTTATTGTTGGTTGTTGTCGGGAGCCGCTGGCTATGGCTGGAATCGTCTCTGAGCGATTCGCTGGCTCTGTAGGTCAGCCCTGATCTTACCGGAACCGACGTGCAGTGAAAGTGGCAATGTCGACAACGGGCCTGGCCGCCGCGGCCATCAATTTGGGTCCAGCGGTGTACTCCACCGATCTGCAGGTCGCGATGCTGTCCGCCTGTCGTAAAGTGGCCCTCTCCCAGCTTCCTGATTGAGAGCGTTGAGTTTCTGCTGCGACATTATCAGGACCAAAAGTCATAGGGTTTATCCAGCGCTCAAGCAAGACCGCAGTGGATGAACGACTCTGAGTGAGCGGGTGGTGACTTGGGAAAGGATCAGGTGGGCTTATGAGGAGGCATTCCCAAGGCAGCCTGACCGATCTGCCCACAGCCAACTTTCCCACATTTAACGGTCGCTCTTGCCTTCATCTACCCCTGCCACAATGCTATCCCCAGCAACGCCAACGTGGCCAGCAATGCGGCAGCATTCGCACCCATCACGGGGATCAACTTGCCGGTGCTATGCAGCGCATGGGGCAATCGCCAGGTCACCCAGAGCGCCGCTGGTAACGTGAGCATTGTCACCCCGCTGGCCGTTGGTAGTGCCCCGGTTAACAAGGCAATCCCCAGTAGCAGGTAGCTCACCAGCAACAACATCGCCACTACCGTCGCAGCCGTCTTCAGGCCAAACACGATCGGCAGGTGGCGACGACCGGCCTGGTGATCCGCCGCCACGTCGGGGATCTGGTTGATCAGCAGCAACTCGCTGACCCACAGCATCACTATCGTGGCCACCAGGACAGAACTAGCATCCGGCTGCCCGCCCAGGGCAACTTGCGTTCCCCATATCATGACTGGCCCAAAGCCTAGGCCGGGCGCAAGCAGGCATAACCAGGGCGACCGGGTGAGCCACCGGGTGTAGCCAATGACCAGGACTAGCCCGCCCACACCCAGCAACAGCATGGGTAGGCCCCGCAACCACAGGAAATAGAGGCCAATCCCAGCAGCCGCCGCCAGTGTCGCCCATGCTGCAACCAAGACCTGGGGCGCGGCCTCCGGCATCTCCGGCAATGCGCCACTACCACCGGAAAACGGGGTGCGGGTGGTGGTCAGGTCAAGCCCGGAGCGGAAGTCCTGGTATTCATTCAACAGGTTGACTGCCGCATGGGCGAGTAACGCCCCCACCAGGACCAATGCCAGATGCATGCCATTCAGGGCCGTCATCTGGCGCCATGTCAACACAATGCCCAACGCCACACACAAGGGCGCAAGCACCAGGAAGTTCGGGCGGCTTGCCCTCAGTAGCGTTATACCCAACATCTGTTCTCCTCCACGGATAGCCAGCAGCTTTCGCCACCGCCCTGGCTCCTAAACCGAACACCGTTAATCCCTCTCATGGAAGATGGTGCAGAAAGAGTGATACGCCTTAAATTTCAGGACGGCGATTGATGCAGGTCAGAGCGACACCCACATTGTCTATTTTAGACTCACTAAAATAGATAATCGGAGGGCACAGGAGATGCACGATTGGCGGATTCCGGCCATACTCTGTGGCCTTGTGCTCGCCACGGGCCTTGCCTGGATGACCCAGGGAATGGGCGTCATCCATAACGATCCCGAGCGCAACATTTATATCCCGAGCCGACTGACAATGCCGTTGCAAGTCAAGGTTTCATATAACAGGGAGCAAATATTCTTTCGCTACCGCTGGCCTGCCGATCAAGCCTACGTCTATCATGATATGCTGCGCTTCACGGATGGCGAATGGATTCGCCACGGGGCCTCCCGCGCGGGCCCTGACCCCGACAACACCTATGAAGACCGGGTGTCCATGCTGGTTGATGATGGCGGCGTACCGGAATTTGCCCGCTACGGCGGCTATATCACCATTGGTGCCAACGCCCGCTTCTTTACCGACTCCGCCACCCCGGCGGATGTAGCTTCCCACCCTCACCTGGGTAATACCCTGGGGCAGAGCGATATCCGCAAGCACTTGCCGGGTACCCGCCAGGACATCGGCGACTGGCGAACCGTAGTGGATGCCGACGCGCTCCAGGCCCAACGGGAGGCGGGCTATTTCCTGGACCTCTGGCACTGGCGCGCGGGGCGCTCGAACGCCGTAGGTATGTCTGATGACCAGTGGGTTGGCGAGCACCGCCACGGCGATGCCGGTCGTGGGCCCTACACAACCAACTGGGACAGCGATGCCAAGCAACCGCTGTGGATGTTCGATCCTGAGCGCTCTGGCATCCATGCCCTGCGCTGGGAGGATGTCCAGGCCAACCGGGTTGACTTTGACGGTATCTACTACCTGGCCGAGGCCTTCGCCATTCCCTTCGACGCCACTCGCGACTGGCAAGATGGCGACGTGATTCCCCGCCGCCTGCTGCGCGAAGGGGCTGGATCGCGGGGCGATATCCGGGTGCATGGCGATGCCCGTTGGCGCGACGGTTACTGGGACGTAACCCTGGTGCGCAGCCGCGATACCGGCATGCCGCTGGATGACAAAATGTTCCGGGAACAGGGGCTTTACCACCTGGGGTTTGCTGTTCACCGTAACGCTACCGGCAGTCGTTGGCATTACGTATCCCACCCCTTCAGCCTGGGTCTTGGCCGCAGTGCAGACATCCAGGCTGTCGCCTTCGAAGGGAGTGAGCCGGACTGGTCCCAGGCGTGGTTTGAGGCCACCCTATTCTACCCTGGCCAGGTGAATTGGCCGCTGTTGATCAGTCAGGCCCATGCCGGCAGCGCGGATATTGCCGAAGGCAAGCCAGTGCGCCCCCGCCACAGCGAAAAACAGCTCGCCTACTACGGGGTGGAAATGGAGTTCAACGAAGCCATCATCCGCCAGTGGTGGCTGACCCTGGCCGCTGGTCTGTTGTTGCTGGCCGGTGCCCTGGCTGGACTCTGGTTCAGCTTTTCGCCCACTCGCCAAGGGGACTGCCCATGACCGGCATGCATCACATGATTGTGCACTTTCCTGTGGGTTTCTGGGCCCTCGCCGTCCTGTTGGTTCTGTTCGGGACCCTGGGCCGGGGTCGCACGGCGGAGATTTCCCAGGCCGCCCTGCTGCCTCTATTGCTACTGAGCTTGCTGGGGGCCCTGGCCGCGATCATCACCGGCTTCCTGGTATGGCCCTGGGAGGCCAATCTACACAGCCCTCTGGCCCGCAATCACATCCTGATGTCGCTGTGGTCCATGGCCGTCTGGACGATGGTCGCCGTCCTGATCTGGCGTGCCGGCGCGGCCGCGTTTACCGGCGCGCGGCGCTGGGTCCTGGTATTCCTGGCGTTGCTGGGAGGTGGCCTGTTTGCCATGTCGGGCACACTGGGCGGCCATCTGGCCGGTGCCCCCACCGCCTTCTCTAAAATACTCGGTGCCCTGGGCTGGAATGTGTATACCAGCTTCTACGTGCCCGATGGGGTGCTGTTAGCGCTAATACTGATAGGGCTCGGTTGTGCTGTATTGGGCGCAATAGGGCGCCACAAGGTTATAAAAAAGTAAAAAAGGGATCGAGACGATCAATTAGAAATCAATCTTAAAATTATGCAGTTAGCCTTCCATAGCCCGTCATCCGGAGTAGGCTGGTAGGCGGCAAAGACACCGCCGATACTGGAGGCTGGCATGATTCTATTCTGCGCCATTGACCTGCACGCCGTCGCCTTGAAGTCCACCGATGCGTACTCCGACGCCCATTGGCTGGTTCCGCTGATGCGCCTGGATACCTTGTCCCTATCATAAGTACGCGCCGGTGCATATTGAGAAAGTGACCCGCGACACCGTTGCAGCATCGGTGTGACGACCTAGGGGATGCGTTGAATAAGCGGCAAGGAACGCCCTGCGCAATCGTCGTTGGTGTGGGGAGGCGGGAAGGGTTGGGTCGCGCGTTGTGTGCCCGGGTGGCTCACTGGCGCCGGATGCGGTGGCCGAAGTTTACTGGCAACTGCATCTGCAGCCACGGTCGGCCAGGACCCATGAGCTGGACCTGCGCCCCTTCAACGAAACGTTCTGAGGTGGTCCAGCCCGGGGAAATACACCGGGACAGGCGGTGCTGTCCCGGATAACCGTTCTCGGGTTAGGCGACCGCCTCGCTGCGGCTTTCCACCGGCACTTCCAGCATCACCGTATCGCCGTCCAGCAGCACCGGGTAGGTGGGGATCTGCACGCTGTCGTCTTCCAGGCAGACGCCGGAGCGCAGACTGAAGTGCTGCTTGTAGATCGGTGAGGCCACCACCGGCTCGCCGCCGAGATCGCCGGTAATGCCCCGGGCGATCACGTTGGCGTTGCTGAACGGGTCGAAGTGGCCGACCGCGAACAGGGCTGGCGTCTGGTGCGGCAGGTGGAAAATAGCCACCGGGCCGGCGGGTGTCCACACCGCGATGCCGGAATCCGCGATCAGGTCTTCGACTTTACAAACGGCTTGCCATTGGGTCTTGGTGCTCATCTTGTCTTCCTCCTTAGGCGGTTTCGGCTTCAGCGGCAGGGCGACGCTGGTCGCGTTCCTGGGTCCACTGCTGGACCGGATCTTTACGGTCGTCGTTGACGAACTCACGGAAGCGTTTGCGCTTCTCGGGGTCTTCCACGGCGGTCTTCCACTCGCACTGGTAGGTGTCGATCACCTTCGCCATGTGCTCGTCCAGCTCGGCGCCCAGGCCTAGCTTGTCGTCCAGGATCACCTCCTTGAGGTAGTCCAGCCCGCCTTCCAGGTTTTCCAGCCACACGCTGGTGCGCTGCAGCCGGTCGGCGGTGCGGACGTAGAACATCAGTACCCGGTCGATGGTGCGGATCAGTTCCTCGTCGCTGAGGTCGGTGGCAAACAGGTCGGCGTGGCGGGGACGCATACCACCGTTGCCGCAGACGTACAGGTTCCAGCCCTTGTCGGTGGCGATCACGCCGATGTCCTTGCTCTGGGCCTCGGCACACTCACGGGTACAGCCGGACACCGCCATTTTCAGTTTGTGCGGTGAGCGCAGGCCCTTGTAGCGCTCTTCCAGCAGGATCGCCATGCCGACGCTGTCCTGAACCCCGTAGCGGCACCAGGTGCTGCCGACGCAGGACTTCACGGTCCGCAGGGACTTGCCATAGGCGTGGCCGGTCTCGAAGCCCGCCGCGATCAGTTTTTCCCAGATCTCCGGCAGCTCGCTCAGGGTGGCGCCGAACAGGTCGACCCGCTGGCCGCCGGTGATCTTGGTGTACAGGTTGTATTCCTTGGCCACCTCACCCAGCACGATCAGCTTGTCCGGGGTAATCTCCCCGCCCGGAACCCGTGGCACGATGGAGTAGGTGCCGTTCTTCTGCATGTTGGCCATGAAGGTGTCGTTGGTGTCCTGCAGCGGCACATGGTCGGTGGCCAGGATGTGCTCGTTCCACACGGTGGCCAGGATGGAGGCCACCGCCGGCTTACAGATGTCACAGCCGTGGCCGGTGCCGTGCTCGCTGATCAGCTGGCGGAAGGTGCGGATGCCGTTGACCTTGACCAGGTGGAACAGCTCCTGGCGGCTGTACGGGAAGTGCTCGCAGATGTCGGTGCTGACTTCCACGCCGCGTTTTTCCAGCTCGCTGTCGACCACGTTCTTCAGCAGCGCGGCACAGCCGCCACAGCCGGTGCTGGCCTTGGTCTCGGCCTTGACGCCGCCGAGGTCGGTACAGCCAGCGTCGATGACGCCACAGATGTCGCCCTTGGTGACGTTGTGGCAGGAACAGATGGAGGCGGTGTCCGGCAGGGCGTCGGGGCCCAGGGCCGGGGCGCCGCCTTCGGATTCCGGCAGGATCAGCGCTTCCGGGCTGGCCGGCAGGTCGATGCCGTTGAGGGCATACTGCAGCAGGGTGTCGTAGGGGCCGTTGTCGCCCACCAGGATGGCGCCCAGCAGCTTCTTGCCGTCCTCGCTGATCACCATGCGACGGTAGACACCGGTGGCCTCGTCGTTGAAGCGGATGCTGCGGGCCCCCGGGGTCTGGCCGTGGGCGTCGCCAATGGAGCCCACATCAACGCCCAGCAGCTTGAGCTTGGTGCTCATGTCGGCGCCGGTGAAGGCGGCCTCGCCGTCGCCGTTGAGGGCGCCGGCCAGGGTGCGGGCCATGGTGTAGCCCGGCGCTACCAGGCCGAAGATACGCTGGTTCCACAGCGCACACTCACCGATGGCGTGGATGTTGGCGTCGGAGGTGGTGCACTGGTTGTTGATCACGATGCCGCCACGTTCGCCAATCTCCAGACCGGAGCTGCGGGCCAGGGCGTCCTGGGGACGGATACCGGCGGAGAACACGATCAGGTCGGTCTCCAGGTGGCTGTCGTCGCTGAAGTTCATGCGCAGGCGGCAGTCCTCACCCTCGACAATGGCGGTGGTGGCCTTCTCGGTGTGCACCTGCACGCCCAGTTCTTCGATCTTGCGACGCAGCAGGGCGCCGCCATCGTCGTCCAGCTGCACCGGCATCAGGCGCGGGGCGAATTCCACCACGTGGGCTTCCAGACCCAGGCTCTTGAGGGCGTTGGCCGCTTCCAGGCCCAGCAGGCCCCCACCGACCACCACGCCCACCTTGCCGCCTTCGGCACTGGCGCGGATCTGGTCGAGGTCGTTCAGGGTCCGGTACACCAGGCAGTTGGGCTGGTCGTTACCCTGGATGGGCGGTACAAAGGGGTAGGAACCGGTGGCCAGCACCAGTTCAGCGTAGTCGTAGGTGCCTTTCGGGGTCACTACACGCTTGTTGTCGCGGTCGATCTCGGTGACCTGCTCGTCCAGGTGCAGATCGATGCCCTTCTCGGCGTACCACTCGGCGGTCCCCATGGCCAGGTCGGCGTGGGTGGAACCCCCAAAATACTCGGACAGGTGGACCCGGTCGTAGGCCAGCAGGGGTTCTTCACCGAATACCACAATGTTGAAGCCTGCGGCAGCCTCGGTATCAACGAACTGTTCCAGAAAATGGTGACCGACCATGCCGTTGCCGATCACTATCAGGTTCTTCTTACTCATGGGATTTCCTCTCATCAATGACCGGTGGGTTCATGCTGCCGCGTTGCAGTAATCTTTCCCGAATGCCAAGCTGGCCCGGTATTCAGTAATGTCGTCCGCCAGGCGGATGCGTTCGTGGTACCAGGGGCCGTCACTGGTTTCGCCGAACAGCACGGCGCCGGTGAGCTTCTGGTCACGGATCATCAACCGGCAATAGCGATTGGTTTCGTAGTCCTGCCAGACCACCGACTCGGTGTGCTCGTCCGGTTCGGTCTGACCGCTGGAAAAAATCGGGATACCGCTGATCTTCAGTCGGGTGGCGATGACCGACGGCTGATACTGGGCGGTGGTGTTGGTCTGGCAGAGCACCTCCGCCAGCACCGCGGCCTGCTCGTAGCCCGGCTCCACCAGGCCGAAGGTCTCCCGGCCCAGCTGGCAACACTCGCCGAGGGCAAAGATTTTGGGATCGCTGGTCTGCAGCCGGTTATTCACCAGAATGCCGCGATCACAGTCCAGACCGGCCTCGCGGCCGATCTCCGCGTTGGGGGTAATGCCGGCAGCGATGACCACCAGGTCGGTGCTGATCAGGGTTTCGTCGGCCAGCTGCACGGCACGGAGCTGCTGGTTGCCCAGCAGGGCCATCGGGGAGGTGCTGGTGCGTACGGTCAGCCCACGCTCGATCAGCGCCTCCTTGAGCAGGTTGCCTCCAACCTTGTCGAGCTGGCGGTTGAGCAGGTGCGAGCCCCGGTGCAGGACGGTGACCGCCATGCCCCGACAGCGCAGACCCTCGGCAGCCTCCAGGCCGAGGAAGCCACCGCCGACCACCACGGCCCGGCGGTAACGCTGGCTCAGATCAATCAGGGTGCGGGTGTCCCGCAGGTCCCGGAAGCCCACCACCCCTTTCAGGTCTTCGCCGGGGAGACCGAGGCTGGCGGACCGGGAGCCGGTGGCAATCACCAGGTGGTCATAATGTTCGCTGTGACCGCTGGCGGTAACGACCTGCTGGGCATCCCGGTCGATGCGGACCACCGGATCCCCCTGGCGACGCTCGATGCCGTTGCGCTGGAACCAGTCCTCCCCTTGCAGGGTCAGGCTGGATTCGCCGGCGTCGCCCGCGAGCATGGAAGACAGCAGGATGCGGTTGTAGGCCGGGGAGGGCTCGCCACTGAGCACCACGACGCGGGAATACGGCATCGACGGCTGTGCACACAGTTGCTCCAGCAAACGCTGGGCTACCATGCCATGGCCACAGATCACCAGTTTGTTCGTCATGATTCCCGCCTCAATAAAAAAAGCCGGAGCATCGCCGCCCGCAGTACGGGCAGGATGGTCCGGCAACATTGCCAACAACGAAGATCGGATGGTCTGGCCGACCTGGGTCGGTGATCCCATCCTGGTTTCTGTAAAGCTATAACCGTGCCAAGGTTGTTTGCCCTTTATTTACAAGGGGATATGAAGGGAATCCTGGGGTGGAAAGGAGAAACAAATGCCCCGCCCTGGTTCGCTCGCACCATAAGTGTGCGGCGAGGGCGGGGTGTTGGCCCAATTTTGGGGCTAACGCCTTTGCCGGTCAGGCAATGGCCCGGCGCTGCGGTTCCAGTGGGGCGGTCTCGGCCTCCTCGGCAGCGGGGGGCTCGGCCGGCTCCTCCACGTCCGGCGTGGGTTCAGGCTCAGCCTCGGCGGCGTCGCCCTTGCCCGGGAAGGTCTGCTTCTCATAGAGGAAGGACAGCACCGCCTGCCGGTAATGGACGTAGGTCGGGTTATCCGCCAGGGCAACCCGGTTGCGGGGCCGCGGCAGGTCGATGGTCAGTTCCTCGCCGACGGTGGCCGCCGGGCCGTTGGTCATCATCACGATGCGGTCGGACAGTAGCACCGCCTCGTCCACATCGTGGGTGATCATGATCACGGTGCTGTTCAGCTCCTGCTGGATGGTCATCAGCGAATCCTGCAGGTGGGCACGAGTCAGCGCATCGAGGGCGCCGAATGGTTCATCCATCAGCAGCACGCTGGGTTTCATGGCCAGGGCTCGGGCAATGCCCACCCGTTGCGCCATGCCCCCGGATATTTCTCCCGGGCGTTTGTCGATGGCGTGCTGCATGTTCACCAGGGTGAGGTTGTGCATGATCCAGTCCCGCTTTTCTTTCTTGTTCATGGTCTTGCGGAATACCTGTTGCACCGCCAGTTCCACGTTCTCGTACACCGTCAGCCAGGGCATCAGGGCGTGGTTCTGGAACACCACCGCTCGCTCGGGGCCGGGCGTGTTGACTTCATGGCCGTCCAGCACGCAACCGCCGCGGGTGGCCTGCAGCAGGCCGGCGACGATGTTGAGCACGGTGGACTTGCCGCAGCCGGAATGCCCGATCAGCGAGACAAACTCACCCTTGCGGATCTTCAGGTTGACCTTGTCCAGTGCCAGGAAAGGGCCGTTCGGGGTGTCAAACGCCATGTCGACACCGGTCAGTTCAAGATGTGGCTTGCTCATGGGATCTCTCCTATCAATTCGTTCCGGTCGGCGATTACTCATTCCACGCGACTTTCTTCTGGATCAGCAGCATGATCCGGTCGAGCAGGAAGCCGATGAAGCCAATGGCGACCACCGCCACCATGATCCGGCTGAGCGATTGGCTGCTGCCGTTCTGGAATTCGTCCCACACGAACTTGCCGAGCCCGGGGTTCTGGGCCAGCATCTCGGCGGCGATCAGCACCATCCAGGCAATCCCCAGGGACACACGCAGGCCGGTGAAGATCATCGGCACCGAAGACGGCAGCACGACTTTGCGGGTGTGGGTCCAGAAGGACAGTCGCAACACCTTGGAGACGTTCAGCAGGTCCGGGTTCACGGCGGCAACGCCAACACTGGTGTTGATCAGCGTGGGCCACAGGCTGCACAGGGTGACGGTGATCATCGAGGTCAGGAAGGCCTTCTCGAACATCGGGTCGTCACTGACGTAGGTGGCGGAGACCACCATGGTGACCAGCGGCAGCCAAGCCAGCGGGGACACCGGCTTGAACACCTGGATCAGCGGATTGACCGCCGCTGCAAAGTGGCGGTTGAGTCCCACCACGATGCCCAGGGGCACCGCGATCAGGGTGGCCAGGAGGAACCCGGACAGCACCGTGACCAGGCTGGTGCCGATCTGGTCGATGAAGGTGGGTGCCCCGGGGTACGGACGGATGCGTACCTCGGCGTCAGGGTTTTCCTGGAGGATGCGGGCGTTGCGTTGCTCCTGCATGGTCACAAAGCGGTCGGCGCGGTCACGCTCGTTGCTGTGCTCCTGCCACAGTTGCCCCGCCTGTTCCCAGACATCCGTCGGTGCCGGGAAGGTGCCCAGTGACGTGTTCACCTGGGGCGCGACCAACTGCCAGAAGAGCAGGAAGAGTGCGATGCCGATGATCGGCAACAGCAGCGTTTGTCCAGACCGAAGCAGCGCCTTGGGCGACAGCTTCTCGGTCACGGCGCTCAACCAGCGCGGGGCGTCCGCTAATTTGTCAGACTGGGTGAAGGTAGTCATCTCATCCTCCGGTAATCACTCGGATTAAGGTGTTTCCTGGCTTTTGAGACCGATCTCAAAGCTGTCGATGTAGGCGTTGGGTGTCCGCGGTGTGAAGGTCACCCCGTCGATCAGTTCGCCCTGTTGCGGTCGCTCGAAATTTTCCGCGCCCATGTCCGGGAAGTCTTCGGGGTTGAGCAGGCCTTCGTCGATCAGGGACTGGGCGGCTTGCTCATAGATATCCGCGCGGTAGACCTTCTTGGCGATGTCCATGTACCAACTGTCGGGCTTGGCTTCGGGAATCTGCCCCCAGCGACGCATCTGGGTCAGGTACCAGATGGCATCCGACGGGTACGGATAGGTGGCGTAGTAACGGAAGAACACGTTGAAGTCCGGCACCGAGCGGACATCGCCCTTCTCGTACTCAAAGGTGCCGGTCATGGAGTTGGCGATCACCTGGGCGTCGGCACCGACGTAGTTCGGGCGGGCCAGGATCTCCACCGCTTCGTCACGGTTGGCGTTGTTGTTCTCATCCAGCCAATGGGCCGCGCGAATCAGGGCGCGCAGCATGCGCAGATGGGTGTTGGGGTACTTTTCGGCCCACTCCTCGGTGACCCCGAAGACTTTCTCCGGATTGTTCGGCCAGATCTCGTAGTCGGTGATCACCGGTACACCGATGCCCTTGAACACCGCCTGCTGGTTCCAGGGTTCGCCCACGCAGTAGCCCTTGATGGTGCCGGCTTCCAGGGTGGATGGCATTTGCGGTGGCGGCGTGACTGACAGGTGCACGTCCGCTTCCAGGGTGCCACTGGTGTCGCCCCGCTGCGGGGCGTAGTAGCCCGGGTTCAGGCCGCCAGCGGCCAGCCAGTAGCGCAGCTCGTAGTTGTGGGTGGACACCGGGAACACCATACCCATGGGGAAACGTTCACCGCGCTCCTTGTGTGCGTCCACCACCGGCTTCAGGGCGTCGGCGCTGACCGGATGGACAGGGCTGCCGTCTGCCTGGCTGGGGATGTGTTCGCGCATCTGTTCCCAGACGTCGTTGGAGACGGTGATGCCGTTACCGTTCAGGTCCATGCTGAAGGCGGTGATGATGTCCGCCTGGGTGCCGTAGCCGATGGTGGCTCCGAGGGGTTGGCCGGCCAGCATATGGGCACCGTCCAGCTCACCGGTAATGACCCGGTCCAGCAGGACCTTCCAGTTGGCCTGGGCTTCCAGTTCCACGAACAGACCTTCGTCCAGAAAGTAGCCCTGCTCCCAGGCTACCGCCAGGGGGGCCATGTCAGTCAGTTTGATGAACCCCAGTTTGAGGTCGGGTTTTTCCGCCGGGCCAATCTCGGCCAGGGCGGATTGCAGCCATCCACTACAGAACAGCAATACAACCAATAACGGCTTCAATCTCATATTCCTCTCCTTTGAAGAATTCAGAACAATAAAAAGGCGCCACAACCTTCGGCCCATGACATGGGATGAGGGTGGGCGCCTTTGCCAATCTCGATGTTGTAATGCCGGGTGGATCCAAGGCCGGCGATGCATGCTTGAGGGTTACCTGCAGACTCCGTGCCACATTTGAAAGTTCAATAAAAACAGAATGATAGAATTATTTGGGGGCGGTAGGTGGTGTCAGTTGGCGCAAGACGTGCCCGAAGTTGAGCGTACTGCCTCAATGTCGGGCAGCGACTGGAGCGAGGAAAGTCGGGGATGTTCGGCTTTGGGGCATTGCCTCAAAGCCAAGGCGTGGGCGTTACCACTCGTGGAGCTGTTCGCCCAGAAGACTGTCGCTGGCGACGCTAACCGGGCCATGACGTCCGTTGAGGGTGAACGGCAAGCGATGGCGGCCTTCGGTCTTGCCATCGATCAGCGGGGTGTCGATTCCGAACGTATCCGCTGCCTGGCGGTACAAAGCCGGTTTGACCACTGATTTGAGAGTGGTGATGTCGGTTTTGGCCAGTTGTCCGTGGCATTCCAGCCGGGTTGCCAGCCAGTGTGCCTGAGACAGCCAGGGGAAATTGGCGGAATCGCGGAAGAAATGCTGGTTCAGCCGGGGATGGAACAGACTGAACGGATGGTGATCGAGGCTGTCGATCTGGTTACCCAGATATTCCGGGCGCGCCAGTACCTGGCGGAGTTCGCGATGGTTGTTGGGATCATCCAGCCAGCGACAGGCACCCAAGAGGGCATGAATCAAACGCAGGTGGATGGCCGAGTGCTGCTCTGCCCAGTCGGCGCGCATACCCAGAACTTTCTCCGGAGCGTTTTGCCAGACCTGGTGGCCGGAATGAAGAATGCGGCCCAATCCCTTGAGTTCCAGCAGGCTGTTCCAGGGCTCGCCCACGCAGCAGCCTTCAATAGCGCCGGCACGGAAGGCGTCCACCATCTGGATCGGAGACACCGGAATAATCTGGATATCGTCGCCGGAGACCGGGCCGGCGGAATTGAGCCAGTCCCGTAATTGCAGGTCGTGGCTGGACCAGGGAGCGACTGAGGCCAGTTGGATTGGCCGCCCCCGTTCCCGAGCCAGTTCAATCAGACAGTGGGCAGAGGCAATGGGGTCGTCCACATCGGCGCCACGGCCCAGCAACTGATTGTACAGTTTGCTGGCAAGGGTAATGCCGTTACCGTTGCGGCTCAGAACCATACCGGTGACAACGGCCGTGGTGGGCCGGCCTCTGGCCAGGGACATGGTCAGGGGCATGGGCGCGAGCATTTGCGCACCGTCGAGAAGCCCAAAACTGATCTTGTCCCGCACTGAGGCCCAGGAGCCTTCCCTGACCAGTTCAACGTGCAGCCCCTCTGTGTCGAACAGGCCCAGTTCCTGGGCCATGATCAGGGGGGCACTGTCGAGCAGGGGCACGAACCCCAGGCGAATCTGGAAGCCCGGGTGTTTGTGCAACTGGGTCAGTGCGGACATGGAGAGAGCAACCTCAGGAAGCGTGTTTCAGGTTGCGACCGTCTGTTGTTGCCGTGCCATTCTCGGGAGCAAGCAACTCGATGACGCGCTCGGCAATCACCGCCAGACGCTCACTGTGGTCCATGGCGGACTTTCGCAGCACCTGGTAGGCCGCATCTTCGTCGCAGCCTTCGCGCTTCATGATCAGGCCCTTGGCCCGTTCGATCAGCTTGCGATCCTCCAGGGCGGTGCGGGTTTCGGCCAGTTCGGTACGCAGGGCCTGGAACGATTCGAACTGCACCACTGCGGAATCGATGATGGAGCGAACCCGGTCCGGCTGGATGCCGTCCATGACGTAAGCGCTGACCCCGGCGTGCATGGCGGCCCGAATGGTAGTGCGGTCGGCCGGCTCGTTGGCACAGAACACGATGGGACGCGGAGCGTGCTCGTTCAGGGTGCTCATGTTTTCCAGGGTATCCCGGTCCGGCAGATCCATATCGATGATGACCATGTCCGGTTCATCCCGGGCGACGGCGGCGGTCAGGCCGGTGGCGTCGGGACGTTGACTGATAACCTCATGACCCTCCTGCTCGAGCGCCAGCTTTACCAGGCTGGCACGGTCGCTGTCCTTGTCGATAAGGAGTATGCGAAGTGGGTCTTGTGCATTCATGACGGCATTCCTCTGAAAACTGAACTTGGCGTGCGTGTTACCGCTTACCCGGGTCAGGTGAGCAAATAGTTTGCCAATTTTGTTCAAAGTGCAGAATTTCAGCAGTCAGGGCAATTTGTACGGGATTTGATCAATGTCATGGAAGACCTTTGTGCCCGGTTTTTGTGCGTTTTGTGGTGCAAGCGCACCAAATTGAGGTGGTTCGGTCCCGTCGCCGCCCTCTGTTAGGGGCTAACACCCTGATTGGTCAGGGGTGGCCCTGTTATTGCTTCTATATTGGGCAAACCACTTTCTAACCCTTTTGAATACACCAGTGATCCGGCACCGGAGCCCGACTGTCCTTCCCGACGCTGCCATCCGTGGCAACGGAAGAGCACTCGGGCTTTTTTTATGGCTCGGACAAGAATTTCGGGAGACACCGTGACAGTTTCTAACACGGCCTCATGCCACACCACCTGCCCCTACTGTGGGGTGGGCTGTGGTGTCATTACCAATACCGCGGACCGACTCTCGGTGAGCGGGGATACCGAGCATCCGGCGAACCTCGGTCGCCTGTGCGTCAAGGGCACCAACCTGCACGAAACCACCGACCTCGACGGCCGACTGCTGCACCCGCGGGTGGCCGGACGTCAGGTGGCCTGGAACCAGGCCATTGAGGCGACCGCCACGGCCATCCGTGAGTCCATCGAACAGTACGGTCCCGAGTCGGTGGCATTCTACCTGTCCGGACAGTTACTGACCGAAGACTATTACGTGGCCAACAAACTGGCCAAGGGGTTTATTGGCACGCCCCACGTCGACACCAATTCCCGGCTGTGCATGTCCTCGGCAGTGGCGGCTCACAAGCGTGCCTTTGGCGCCGATGCGGTCCCCGGCTGTTACGAAGACCTGGAGCTGGCGGACCTGCTGGTGCTGGTGGGCAGCAACGCCGCCTGGAACCATCCGGTGCTCTACCAGCGCATGAAGGCCGCCGCGCGGGACGGCCGCCGGGTGGTGGTGATCGACCCACGGGAAACCGCCACCTCGGAACTGGCGGACCTGCACCTGAAACTGAAGCCTGGCACCGACACCGTGCTGTTTAACGGTCTGTTGGTGTGGCTGGCGGATCACCGTGGGCTGGATGGCGATTACATCGCCCGTCATTGCGATGGCTTCGACGACGCCCTGGCGGCGGCTCGTGTGGCGGCGCCGGATGTGGCGTCCGTCGCTCGCCAGTGTGATCTCGATATCGCGGACGTGGAGTGTTTCTATGGCTGGTACCTGGAGACCCCACGTACGGTGACCGGGTTTTCACAGGGCGCCAACCAATCGGTGGCCGGTACCGACAAGGGCAATGCCATCATCAACTGCCACCTGGCCACCGGCCGGGTGGGCCGGCCCGGCGCCAGTCCGTTCTCCCTCACCGGTCAGCCCAACGCCATGGGTGGGCGCGAGGTGGGTGGCCTGGCCAACACCCTGGCGGCGCACATGGACTATCAGACGCCGGGCGCCCGGGAGCTGGTGGCGGAATTCTGGCAGTGTGAGCAGGTGGCGGACGGTCCCGGTCACAAGGCGGTGGAGCTGTTCGACGCCATCCACGACGGCAAGATCAAGGTGCTGTGGGTGATGGCCACCAACCCGGCGGTCAGCCTGCCGGATACCGCCCGGGTGCGTGAGGCCCTGGAGCGCTGCCCAACGGTGATCGTGTCGGACTGCATGGCCAGCACCGACACCGGCGCCTTTGCCGACATTGTGCTGCCCGCGGCCGGATGGGGCGAGAAAGACGGCACCGTGACCAACTCCGAGCGGCGCATTTCCCGCCAGCGTCAGTTCCTGCCGCTGCCCGGCGATGTGCGTCCGGACTGGTGGATCATGAGCGAGGTGGGCAAGGCTCTGGGCCACGGCGAGGCCTTTGGATATACCCGCCCGGCGGATGTGTTCCGCGAGCACGCGGCGTTGTCGGCGTTTCGTAACGAGGGGCAGCGGGTGTTCAATCTCACCGGCCTGCAGAACCTGAGCGATGACGAGTACGATCAGCTGTCGCCGATCCAGTGGCCGGTGCTGTCCCCCCAAGACACGGGCCGGTCACGGCTGTTTGGTGAGGGCAGGTTCTGCACCGAAAACGGGCGAGGCAAATTCGTGCCCATCGCCACCGTACTGCCGGTGTGCCAGCCCTCCGATGAGTCCCCCCTGGTGGTCAACACGGGGCGCGTTCGGGACCAGTGGCACACCATGACCCGTACCGCCAAATCACCGCGACTGCTGCAACACCGGGGTGAGCCGTTCATTGAGATGCACCCCCAGGACATGGCGCGCTATGGCCTGCAGGACCAAGAACTGGCCAGCCTGCACAATGGCGAACAGCATTACGTGGGCAAGGTACGCAGCTGTCCCCAGCAGCGCCCTGGCGAGGTGTTCGTGCCCATCCACTGGAATCAGCAGTTCACCTCGGCCGGCCTGGCATCATCGTTAACGGCCCGGGTGACCGACCCGGTCTCCGGCCAGCCCGAATCCAAGCATGGCGTGGCATCGGTCAAACCTTTCAAGGCCAGGTGGCATGCCCGCCTGCTGGTGCGGCAGAACCGGCCCCACCGCTGGCGGGCGGATTACTGGACCTATGTGCCGCTGGCGGCCTGCGACAGCTGGTGGCTGGCGGGCCGTGCGGACGAAGACTGGAGCAACCAGGCGGACTACTGGCTCGGCGGTGTGCCCCAGCTGGTGATGAACGATCCGGCCCAGGGCATGTTCCGCGCGGCCCGAATCGTCGAGGGGCGGCTGGAAGCGCTGATCCTGGTGGATCGGGAGGTGAGCCGCCTGCCGGACCTGGCGTGGCTGGAGACCTGCTTTGACAGCGATACCCTGTCTGATCGCGATCGACGTGCGCTGTTGGCTGCGCGCGACGCGGAGGCCGAAGATATTGGCCCCATCGTGTGTAGCTGTTTCCAGGTGGGGCAGTATCAGATCGAGGCGGCCATCGCCGATGGCATCACCAGTGTGGCGGAGTTGGGCAAGCAATTGCGCTGCGGTACCAACTGTGGCTCCTGTTTGCCGGAACTGAAGGACCTGGTGGCCAACGCCGAAGAGATCAAGGTGACGCCCTAGTCGCCTGGACTCACCACCAGCCGCCGTAACATCTGCACCGGGACCCGATAGCGCGCCGTGCCCGGGTCGCAGGCCACGGTGCAGGTTTTGCGGTTCACCTTCAATATCCGTCCCCGCTTCCGGCGGGGCGGCTCGCCGAAGCTGACCCGGTCGCCTACTTGCCACTGATCCACCAGGGTACGCTGATCCGGCGGCGTGAAGGGCGTCGCCGATAACGCCAGGTTGCGTCGCCGGGCCTCCTCGGCCAGGTAGCCCCTCACTTCTTCCGCCCTGCCCTGGTGGTGCAGGTCGTCCAGCAGCCCATAGAAATGCCGGTTGTGCACCGACCCCCGCAGCCGTTTGCCCGCCACCTGCTGCAACAGGTGGGCGAACTCGTGGCAGCAGGTGTGGGCCAGCAGGTTCAGAGTGGACAGCTCACCTGCGAAGTATCGCCGTTGTTGAATCTCCCGGCTGGAGAGCCACTGGATAGCGGTTTCTGCCTGCTGCTTGGCCGCCACCATACGGGCGCCGTAAGTAATCAGATGGTGTTGCTGGCGGGAATCGAAGCGGTGATAGGTGGCCTGACCATGACCCACCCGACATTCGAGCAGGCTGTTGGGCTGGCGCTCCCGCACCCAGTGCCGGGCGGACGGCCACAGCAGCTGTTCGGTGGCCTCGCACAGGAGGTCGCCAAGCTGTATTGACTGATGATGGTCTGGAGACATGTAAGAAGTGCAAGGGTGGTCGGCTGTACTAGCCATGATACGGGTAGATGTGGAAGGAGGAAACCGCAGAGATGGTAATGCGGATTACCAAAACCTGTAGCGAGGTAGCTGTCTGCCTAGAGTCATTTCTTTAGGTTATGGATAAGGTCAAAATAAAAACTATAACGGCCTATCAGGGGTAAGACCACGCTCTTAATGCCGTCACATGGCGGAATAATAGATAGCCGTGCGATAGTTCCTGACTACCGTGACCTGGCAGCCTAATCCATCGAACTGAATCGCATCATCCTTCAGGCGTCTGGAAATCGTTCGCAGCACCTGTTTCAGCCAGCCCTTGGTGAGTCTGGAAGCTCCGCCAACAAGGCCCGTGGCGAGCTCCTTCATGCTTTGGTTGCATTCCATAAGGGCTGTAAGGGCCTCTTCTAGGAGGTAGAGTGTATCGGAGTTAAAGTTATCCTTTACACTTTCAAACTGGGAGTGTTGACCTCGAAAAATAACTCCGAGGATGTCCATAACTTGATCTTTTTCTGAGGATGTAAGAATACTCATTCGGTCTCAACTCCATTGAGAATCAAATTCTGTATTTCATTCCATGAAAAACCGTAAACCACGATATCGGTATAGATGTGTGGTTTGTCTTCTGAAGTAATCATGATTGAACTTCGTTCTGGTGAGTAAGCTACGAAGGCCGTGGTTCCTCCTCCCAAGCTCATCTTTCCAATGAAATCATGATCTTTTCTGAAGGTATTGATTGAGATGGCTTCAACTTGCTGCCGAACTGCGTGACTTGGGATGGACTGGTAGTTTTGGGTGAATATGGCTTGGGGTATTTCATTTATTGTGATGTCCTGGTTTTGCCAGTCTTGGGGGCCCAGCATGCCAACAGTGAAATGTTTCGATTTGGAAAATATTATGCTTTCACCATTGCTTCCCATGAACACGGCGCCATCCAGCCTGTTCAGCGGCAGCTTGATAGGGTGCCCGGGAATATTAACTTTTATGTGTTCGTCGATATCACTCCGCTCCAGCTCTGGCAGCGGCAGGAGCTCTCGTGCGTGTGCTGAGGAGAATATAAGGCCAAATGCCAGCATCGTGGCAAACAGGATGGTTCTATTCAAAAAAAACGTTATGACAGTGGGCACGTTGTCTCCCTGACAAAGAGCTGGCTTGCCTGTAAGCGACGATATCTTAATGAGCGATGTAGAGGCAATGAGTCGGTTCAAGGTATATAAAACGGAGAACGCACCAAGCGTCAGATAGAGCCGCTTGATGCGTTACTGGAAGGATTAGGCTTCCAGCGGCGAGCGCCAGTCGTCGGCACCGGAGGTGCCTGCAATGGCGTGTTCCCAGGTGACCTTACGGTAGGCGAGGGACACCTGCACCAGCTGGGTAAAGTCCGACTTGCTCGGGTCCTGGCAGTGGGGCATCTTGCAGTCAATGTTGACGATCGTGGCATCTTCCAGAATGGTGGAGAAGAAATGCTCCTGCTTGCCCTCTACAGAGGTGCGGTACCATTTCAGTTCTACCTTCGGCAGCATCTCACCGGACGCCAGCGCGTTGTACATCAGCGGGGTGGCCTTGTTCAGCGCGGCGGTAAAGCTGAACGGCTTGTGGACACGCTGACCGGAGGGCTGACCGGATTGGGGATCGGTCGGAACAGTAACGGTGTGGTCGAATTCCTGCACCAGCACTTCGTCTTCGTGACCTTCCACGTAGATGTTGCCGACGGAGTCGGAGGTGAAGGCACCGGCGGTGATGTTGCCCTGGGTTTGGCCTTCGATACTGATATAACAAGGAGTTGGCATAGTCTGCTCCATGACGTAGTTGAAAAGGATTGTCCTTGGGGATCTCCCTGGACGCCCGAGTCAAGAGCGACTATCGTGCCAATAATAGAAAACGCTTAAATAACAGCTAGTTAATTATTTTGTCGGCGGGTAGCCTGGATTGGCAGGCAAGTACTTGCTGGGAAGCGGGCGAACCCTTGCTGGCCGGGCAAGATTTTGCCCGGCGATTCCGGGCCCTACCGTAAGCGGAAGCGAATGGGCAGACTGAAGGTGAAGGTGTTGCCCTCCATCGTATCCGGCACCGGAGGGAGCGGCGCCGCCGATCGCAGAAGTGCCATGGCCGCCCGGTCCAACAGGGTGTAAGACGAGGAAGCCTGCAGCTCGTAGTTCAGCAAGGCGCCCTGGCGATCAAACTCGAACACCACCACCGGCGTGCCCTCCTGGCCCAGGCGCCTCGCCCGGCGTGGATAGTCGTAGTGCCGACTGAGGTGGCGGTTCAACCGGCTGAGGTAGTTGTCCACCTGGCTGGAGGCACCAGCCCTCAGCTCCACCTGCTCGACCCGGGGCGGTTCAACCGGGGTGGTTTGGGGCTCAGACGGAACCTCGGCGGCCGGGACCGGCTCGGGTTCCGGTGTTGGCTCCGGTTCCGGCTCGGGCTCGGGCTCGGGTTCCGGTTCGGGTTCCGGTTCGGGTTTCGGTTCCGGTTCCGGTTCCGGTTCGGGCTCCGGCATAGGTTCCGGTTTGGGTGGTTCCACCACTTCTTCCGGTTGCGGCGTCGGTTGGCCAGCCAACGTGATCTTGATGGTGGCGGCGGTGTTGATCTCGGCTTCGCCCTCGGGCGTCTGCAGGGTCGTAGCGTGCGGCAGTGCCAGGGCCACTGCCGCCAGGGCCAGCGCCGTTGAGACCAGGAGAAACAGCCAGCGAGCCCGGTGGGTCATGAGGCAGGCTCCGTCAACAGGATAATCTCGGTGTAGCCGCCGTCTTCCAGTTGCCCCAGTACGGTTTCCAGTTCCGACATGGCGAGTTCGCGACCGGCGGCGATACGTAGCGGTCGTTCCTCGGATGGGGCGGGCAGGTGATCGAGCAGATCGGCCGGGCTGATTGCCTTACCCTTCACCTGCCAAGCACCGTCGGCCTGGATAATCAGGTCGGCAGCCGGCCTCTGTTCGTCGGCCTGATCCGCCATGCCGGGAAGCTCCGGCAAGGGGTCGTCGGACAGCTGACCGGCCACAATGAAGAACATCAGCAACAGGAAGACCAGGTTGATCAGGGGCAGCAGGCTGTCCTCGACCCGCTCCATCAGGCCTTTGCCGCTGCCGGGCGGCGGAGGTACCAGGGATTCCATCGCTTACACTCGCTCGATTAGTCGCTAGCCGGCGCAGGCTTGTTGCGTTGCCAATGGGCGTCGATACCGGCGGACCGCAGGGCGGTAAGGGTTTCGGTGAAGCTGGTCAGCGAGGTTTGCCCCGATGTGGCCAGATTCACATCTTGGTGGCCCTGACGTTTCAATGCCGTGGTCAGCTCAGCCAGTGCCCAGGTTTCGGATTGCCACTGCACGTGGCCGGAGGTGTCGATGACCAACTCCGGCCGCGGTTCGCCCACCACGGACTGGCCCTGGCCGGTGTGGTTGTCCAGCTCCAGAAAACTGGTGGGCAGCATCCGGCTGGTGAGCATGAAGAACACCAGCAGGATAAACACCACGTCGATCAGCGGCGTGATACGGATGGGCATGGGCCGGGACGGCCGTGGTTCAACCAGCTGCATGGGCCAATCGCGTGGTTGCCCTCTCGAAGGAGGGCTCGTGGGGGTCGCTGACCCTGTCGGGCCCGGGATTGGCCGCCGGCTGCCGACGGGCAGCGCCAATCGCCGGGGCCATCAGTGTAACGAGGGTGGCATTGACCATCGTGTTGAGCCGGCGCAGGCGGAACTCGATCCAGGCGGCCAGGGCGGCAAAGGGGATCGCCACGATCAGGCCGGCGGCGGTGGTGGTTAACGCCTCGTAGATGCCACCACTGAGCTGGCTGGCATTGGCCCGACCTTCGGTGGTGGCCATGGCGCCAAACGCATCCATCATGCCCAGTACGGTGCCCAGCAGACCCAACAGGGGCGCCAGGGCGGCAATGACCTCGATGATTTTCAGGGGCGCCTCGAAGGGTTCCAGCGCAGCCCGGGCATCGCGGGCCAGAGTTTCCTTCAGCGTGGCAGGGTCCTGTTTGGCCAGCCGGGCCCGCATGGTGTCGATGATCAGGGACCGGAGCGGGTTGGCGCGGCCAAACCAGCTGGTGTTAGTTCGAAGCCGATCGAGGCAGTCACTGTCCGGGTGCTGTTGCCACTGGTCGAGGGCCTGTCGCAGTTGGCGAGTACGCCGGGGGGCATAAACCACGCCGGCTAACAGGAGATAGAAGAAGGTGATCAGCCCGGCAACGGCCAGTGCCAACAGCACCACGATCACCGGTCCACCCATTTCAACCAGTTGCTGTACGGGCCCTAAGAGTCCATCAGGCGAAGTAACATCCATAGTGTCTGACATGGTTGCACCTAGAAAATGAATAAACTCGCAAATGATAACGATTTGCGTTACCAAAATAAAGCCGCCACCTGCAGATTCAGGGGCATCTGTTACACTCAAAACATCACCATCGCCAGTAGCAGGCGGCTTTCGAGCGCCATTCCTGCAGGGTATTGCCTGATATCATGTTGCGTCGTTGGCTGGACAGTCTGGTAAATCGCGCCGTTATTCTGGTCATCGTGGCCATTTCCCTGACAGCGGTCGCGTTGACGGTGGTCAACAGCCTGGTGAGCCGTCAGGAACTTCAGGCCCAGGCGGAAACCCGGGTTGCCTCCCTGGCCAACCTGATTGCCACCGAACTGGACCGAAAGCTGGTGGAGCGACTGGAGGCGCTGACCGATGTCGCCCGATCGTTGACCATGACAGTGGAAGCGTTCGAGGGACGGGCCCAACTGTTGGTGGAGCGCCAGGTGGCCTTGCGCCACCTGTTCGATGCGGTTTACCTGTTCGATACGCAGGGCATCGTGATCGGCGAATACCCCCGTGACTATGACCAGATTGGCCGGGACGTCAGCGACCGGGATTATTTCCGGCAGGCCTCGGGTCAACTGACCCTTGCCCTGTCCGAGCCCTATCGGTCCCATGGCAACCAACTTCCCGCCTTCATGATGGCCATGCCGGTGTTCGATCACCGGGGGCGCCTGATTGGTGTGCTCGGCGGCGCCATCCGGCTGGACGGCGATAACTTCATGGCCGACCTGGCAGACGTGCGACTGGGCCAGAGCGGCTACCTGTATGCCGCGACCCGGGCCGGCACCACGTTGGCCCATGGCCGTGCCCCCACCCTGGTGCTGCAACCGGCGCCGAGCCGCAGCGAGGTGTTCGAGGACGCCCTCGCCGGCTTCGAGGGCACCCGGCTTGCCGTCAACCGGCAAGGGCTGGAAACCCTGGTTTCGATCAGGCAACTGAACCAGGCGCCCTGGTTTGTGGCCGCCATTTGGCCCTTGCAGGAAGCCTTCGCTCCCGCCGAACGGCTGGCGCAAATCCTGCTATGGGTCGCGCTGGCGGTACTGGTGGTCCTGGTTCCCCTGGCACTGCTGGTGTATCGCAGGCTGTTGGCGCCATTGACCGACCTGGCGGAGCAGATCACCGAGCGCCACCTGGGGCTGCGGTCCCGGGCGGTAAAGGTTGGCGGAGGGCGGGAGATCCGTCAGGTAGCGGACACCTTCAATACCGTGCTCGATGAACGCAGTGAGGTGGTGGCGTCACTGGCGGACCGGGAAGCCTTCTTTCGCTCGCTGTCCCAGAGTGCCCCCATCGGCATTCTGCAGGCGGATGTCCTGGGCCGCATTGAGTTCGTCAATCCGACCTTTGAAAAGATTGTCGGCGCCCACGCCGACGAACTGCGCCATCGCTACCTGGCCACCTTCATCCACCCCGAAGACCGGGACGAGGCGGTGAGCCGGTGGCTTGAGGCCCGTAACGTGGGGGGCATCTATCGCGGCCAGCTCCGGATCCGTCACCGCTCAGAGGACCGTACCATCTGGGTGGATGTGATGACCGCGCGCATCGACGCCGCCGACAAGGCCCTGGGTACCATCACCGTGGCCCGGGACATTACCCACGAGCTGGAAGTGGAAGCGGAGCTCAGGGCGGAGCAGCGCCGGGCGGAGAGCATCCTCGGCGTGTTACAGGAAGGGGTGCTGTTGACCGATCGTGACGGCAATATCCGTTACAGCAACCAGGCCGCCCGGGATTTCCTGGGATTCGGCGGGGCGGGCGTTGGCGGCAATTTCTTCGAACTGGTGACCGTGGAGGCCGACGGCGAAAGCTGGGATGCGGCGCGATTCCAGGCAGAGGGGGAGGTGCCGGTGCTGGACGGTGAACTGTACAACCGCGATGGGGACGAATTCGACATCGAATTGACCATGCTGCGCCTGAACCCTGGGGAGGAGAAGGAGCGGCTGGTGTTTGTGCTGCGGGATGACTCCGAGCGGCGGCGCCAGGAGGAGCGGCTGTCCTGGGAGGCAACCCACGACAGCCTGACCGGGCTGTTGAACCGGCGGGCCTTCACCGCTTCATTGAACAAGTACCTGGGGGAGGCGGCCAATCTGTCCACACCCAGCGTGCTGATGCTGATTGACCTGGACCAGTTCAAGCCGGTGAACGACCAGGGCGGCCACCTGCTTGGCGACGAGCTGTTGCGGGAACTGGCGTCCGTGCTGTCCGAATCGGTGCGCAAATCCGATTCCGTGGCCCGCTTGGGGGGGGACGAGTTCGGTATCCTGCTGCCTGCCTGCGGCCTGTCCCGGGCCGAGACACTGGCGGAGGACATCCGCCAGGCGGTGGCCTCGGTGCGGGTTGACCATAACGGCCAGCAGTTTGGGGTGACCGCCAGCATTGGCCTGACCGAGCTGTCCGCCCGCGACAGCGGCCCCCGGGAGACCGTGGCCCGGGCGGATGAGGGCTGTTATGCCGCCAAGGCGCGGGGACGCAACACCGTCGTTTCGGTGCCGTTGCCGCCCGAGACGCCTTAAGCCAGCCAGCCACTGGCGCCGGCCGCCTGCCACAACAGGCGTAGGGCCAGCAGGGTCAGCACGACATTGAAGATGTGGTGGAAATGGCGGTTGGAGAGCCGTTTCAGGGTGTGCAGGCCCAGCCAGGTGCCGGCGAACCCGAACAGGACCATGCCCAGGATGAACAGCAGCCAATCCTGGAAGACAAAGCCGGCGACTCCGAACACCAGGGCCTTGGGGGCATGCTGCAACACCATCGCCTGGGCGAAGGTGGCAATGGTGGTAAAGCGGTTGTCGTGCATCTGCTTGATGAACGCCGCCACCAGCGGCCCGGTGGCGCCGACGAACAGGCTGATGAACGTGGTCAGTGCCGAGGCCAGGAAAACGCCGGCGCGACCGAAGGCGGCCCCGGGCAACGCCGGGCCCCAGCACAGGTACAGCACAAACAGGCCAATGGTGAGCTGCCAGAGCCAGGCGGGCAGGTCCACCAGCAGCCAGGCCCCGATGCCGGCGCCGACCACCACCCCGGGGGCAAAGGCTGCAATCACCGCCCAGTCCGCCTGGCGCCAGGTCATGGCCGCCCGTCCCCCGTTGGACCCCAGCTGTACCAGGCCATGCACCGGTATGATCGCCGCCGGGGGGATCCACAGGGCCATCAGCACCAGCATCAACACCCCGCCACCGGCCCCCAGGCTGGCGGTGATCATCGAGGTGAGGGTAGAACATAACAGCAGAACAACGGCGGTGGTGGCGGTCAGTCCTTCCGGGATGAGGGCGAGTTCCAAGAGTTGGCTCCTGATCGGGTCCTGGGACGGCTAGTTGGCGTCGTCGCAGAAGCCATCCTGCCGCGCCCGGGCGCGTTGGCAGAGGGCTTCGGTGGCCAGTTCGACATCCGCCACATAATACAGCGATGCCAGGCCGAGTCGATCCCGGCCGAGGTTGTGGTACACCATGCCGAAGGCGATGTCCCCGGCGGTGTAGCGTTCGTGGTGCTGCGAGAAGTAGGCGGCCGGCGCGGACAGCTCGTCACTGGTCAGCAGCGCTTCCACCCGGCTGGCGCCGCCGTGATAGGCCTGGATCAGCAGCAGGGTGAACAGCCGTTCGCGTTTGGCTCCGGGTAGTTCACCGAAGCGGTTGTCGAAAGCCGGGCGCAGGTTGCGGGCATTCTGGTTCATCAGCTTGAGGGCGCAGTCGAGCTGGGCCAGCCGGTGCCAGTAGTTGTTGGGGGCAATGCCGCAGTCGCCCAATGCGGTGCGGGACAGTTGCAGGATGCCGCGGGCATTCGCCGCGGAATGGGCCTGGGCCCGGGCGCCGCTCTCAATCAGGACCTGGCCGGCCAGGTAGCGGGGCAGTTCCCGAGGCAGCTGCAGGCGATTCTGGCTCAGGCGGGTGTGATAGACCTGGCGCAGGGCATCGTGCAGGGCTCCGGGGGCCTCCGCCGTGCGGAAGCGGAGATCGTCCCAGGTCCCCCAGATACGGTCAGAGGCGTTGGTGCCCAGGTATCGGTCAATGGCTTGCTCCAGCTCGACATGGGGCTGGTCGCAGGCCAGGGCAAAGGGATAGCCGGTCTTGTCCGGGCCACCTGCCACCCAGGTGTGTACCTTGCCCCGGCGCGCCAGGGAGGTGCGGGCCTCGTTGAGGCGGTGCTGGGTTCCCATGCGGGAGACGCCATTGTCGATGTACCCCAGGAAGCGGCCCCGGCGGCCGAACAGAATGTGACGGTCCGATTCGGAACAGTAGCCGGATTCGGTCAGGACCCAGCGGCGGATGGTCACAATGTTTTGATAGACGCCCTGGCTGACCCAGTAAGGCGACTCCCGCACCACCGACATCCAGTCCTCGGCGGCGGTTACTGTGGCCGTCTGGTTTGGGCTGCCCCAGCACAAGGCAGGTACAAGCAGGGCTAAGATCCATTTCCACATGAGCTGATAGTCCGGGCTGGCAAATTCATCCGGGGAACAGGAATGTTCAGTTTTTCCCGCCAGGTCGATGATTTCAAGCGCAATCTACGCTTTTTCATGGCCGGCGATGGGGTCAATTGCCTGTTGCCCCGCCTCCGGTATCCTGGCAGACAATCAGTGAACTGAATAACAACGAGTTCTGGAACCGACCATGAAAGAAACCGACTATTTGCAATACGATGCCGTGGCCCTGGCCGACCTGATCCGGCGCAAGGAAGTGTCCACCCGAGAGGTCTGCGAGGCCGCCATCGCCCGGGCGCAGCGGGTCAATGGCACCCTCAATGCGATCTGCCAGCCCCAGTACAGCGAGGCCCTGACCCGGCAGCCAGCGGTGGAGGGGCCGTTCGCCGGTGTGCCCTTCCTGCTCAAGGACCTGGCCCAGGAACAGCGGGGGGTTCCCTGCACCTACGGCAGCCGGGGCTTCAAGCGCTACATCCCGCAGCAGGATTCCGAGTTCGTGCGTCGCAGTCGAGACAACGGTCTGGTGATTATTGGTCGTACCGCCACCCCGGAACTGGGCCTGAAGGCCATCACCGAATCCCGCCTGTGGGGGCCAAGTCGCAACCCCTGGAACCCCCAACTGAGCCCCGGCGGGTCCAGTGGCGGGTCCGGCGCGGCAGTTGGGGCCGGTATTGTGCCGATGGCGGGAGCCAACGATGGTGGTGGATCGATTCGCATTCCAGCGGCCTATAACGGCCTGTTTGGGCTCAAGCCCTCCCGTGGCCGGATTTCCGTGGGGCCGATCGCGGGCGAGGCCTGGACCGGTGCCTCCACCGATCACGTGGTGACCCGCACCGTGCGCGACAGCGCCACCATGCTGGACGTCCTCTCCGGACCGGCGGTGGGCGATCCGTTCCAGATTCCCCAACCGCCCCAACCCTTTGCCAAGCTGATGCAGCAGTCGCCAAGGCCGCTGAAGATCGGGCTGTTCACCAGCTCTCCTTACGGTACTGAGGTGGACCCCAGTTGTATCGAGGCGGTGGAGGCCACCGGACGGCTGTTGCAGAGCCTCGGCCACCGGGTGGAGTATGCCCAGCCGCAATATGATGGCCACGACCTGGCCCGCTGTTACCTGGGGCTGTATTTCGGCGAGGTGTCGACGGCGGTGGAGCGGGCCAGACGGGAGTTTGGCGCTCGGGAATCGGAATTCGAGCTGGAGACCCGTCTGCTGGCGATGCTGGGGCGGACCCTGCCAGTGCCGGATTACGTTGCCATGCGCCAACGCTGGAACCACTTCGCCCGAGCCTTGGGGGCCTTCTTTGAGAATTACGACCTGTACCTGTGCCCGACCACTGGGCAGATGCCGGCACGCATCGGCCAGATGGAGACGCCCGCGCACCTGCAGGTGGTGGCCAAGTTGATGTTGGCGCTGAAGGCGGGCCGGCTGGTGCACAAGAGCGGTCAGGTGGATCAACTGGCCCTGGACAACCTGGCCCGCACGCCCTTTACCCAGCTCGCCAACCTGACGGGAACCCCGGCGATGTCGGTCCCGCTGCACTGGACCCGGGACGGGCTGCCGGTCGGGGTGCAGTTTGGCGGTCGTCATGGGGATGAAGCGGTGCTGCTGCAACTGGCGGCCCAACTGGAGGAAGCCCAGCCCTGGTTTGAGCATTACCGGCGTACCGAACACCTGTAACCCAGGCCAAAGCCTGAGCCACTCCCGGCGGATGGGAGGTGATCCATCGTAACGGTTTTGGCGTTTATCTTTACGTGCGGAACACGCTATGCTGTCAGTGAGGGAGTCTTCAAGATGGTGGGCTCCCTGACCCTGATGGCATCGAGGAGGCGAGTGGATTATGAACCAACCGATGGCAATCGACGAGCTGGTATCCGTTGCACAGGCCGAAGCCATGGGGGAACTGGACGCCCCGATGATGGCAATCGTCCTCTCCAACGAACAAAGCTACGACTTACCGATCAATTCACTGGAAACCGATGCCGACAAGGCCCGCTGGGCGTTGATTCTGCGCGCCGCGCGGGAACACGTCGAGGCCGATGCAGTGGCCCTGCTCTATCCGGCCTGGACCACCATTCGCCGCAAGGTGGAGGACGACGAGTCCGCGCAGGAGCAGGCCGTTGAGAGCGGCACGACCGAAACCACCGATCCCATCGACACCCTGTTCGTGCAGTTGCACACCCGGGACCGGATCTACTGGCGGGGTTTCGAGCAGATCCGCGACCCCCGTCACCAGCGCATCATCGGCTTTCGCGGCATTCGCGCCCTGTCCACCGATTACCAGCGGGAAGAGGCTCCGAAGGTGACCGAGTGGCTCAATACCCTGTTCGAGCCGTTGCCCGAGGAAGGGGAAGAGACCGAGCTGGATTTGGAGCTGGCGGAACTGCTGGAAGAGCCGGAAGTCTCCGCCGCACTCTACCCGCGACAGCTCAGGGCACTGCATTAGTCACGGTCATCGGCCGAACTCAGCGTCAATCAAACCCGGGCTTGCCCGGGTTTGTTGATAACAGGGCTTCGGTTCCCGCGGGGTAAGCGTGGGCAAGGCTATGGCAAGGCCAGGGTAAGGGTCAGCGCTTCGCCAGGATGGTCAGGCACAGCTGGGCGTTCTGCAGGAAGTGACTGAAGGCGGTGAGCTGCTCCTGCGAAGGTTGTGCGTTGCCGTCCGCGTTGTCCGCATAGAACATGCCCACCAGGCGGCCACTGGCCAGCAGGGCGCCCACCAGAGCCGGCACCCGGCCCAGCCAGGGATCGTCCGGGATGCCGCTGGCAGTGGCCTCCGGCTGGTAGATGGTGGGTGTCCCGGACGGCAACAGGGCGCCCAGCTTGCCGGTGCCGTCCCGGGGGATGACGAAATGCTCTTTCCAGGCGTCGGTGTTGCGCCCGGCCATCTTGCGCGGCACCAGGTGTTGGCCCGAGCGGTCGCCCATCAGCAGGGCGACCCGTTCCATCCCCACCGCCCGATGGATGCCCTCGGTGACCAGCTGGCAGACCTCGTTGATGTCGGGTTTCTCGGTCAGGGTGCGGGTGAGCTCCCGCAGAATCTCCAGCTGCAGCGCCGGGTCACGTACCGGTGCCGGACCCGGAGGGTCCTCCACCGCCGGCCCCTGGGCCCCGGGGAGCAGCTCGGTGACTTCCGGAATACCCATGGAGACGGCCATCTTGGCGGCTTCGTCGGCGTTGATCTTGAGCTGGTCCCGTAGCGTGGCCGGAGCCTGGCCGGTGTCCCGGGCCAGCTTGTCCAGCAATGGGTCCATGCCCGGGCCTCGCCAGCCGTTCTCCGATAACCGCGCCAGCTCCACCGAGTGCCTCACCAGGCTGGTGGCGGGTGAGCGGGCCTGTCCCGGCGCCACCACGTCGCGGATGAAGGGACCGAGCGCCCAGGCGTCCACCAAGCCCCGGGTGATCTCGGCGAAGCTGCAGTGCAGCACCGATTTCTGTGCCTCCAGTTCCGGCTCGCCCTGGAGCAGTTGCTGTTCGAGCTCGGCCGCCTGGTCGGTGTCGCAGGACCAGAACGCCAGTTCCCCAATGTTCATCAGCAGGGCGCCGATGAACACCTCCTCCAGGGCCTGGGCACTGCGCTTGGGCAGCAGGCAACGGGCCTGGACCGCCGCGTGCAGGGCCCGCGCCAGGCACTTGAGCAGATGGGGCCGGTCGCTGCGTTGCAGCAGGGTGTCCACCAGCAGGCTTGAGATGGCCATTGCCTTGACCGCGTCAAAGCCGATCAGGGTAATGGCGCGGCTGACGGTGCTGACCTGGGTACGGGTCTGGTTGTAAAACACGGTGTTGGACAACCGCAGTACCTGGGAGGTGAGCTGGGCGTCGTTGAGGATGACGTTGGCCAGTTCGTTGACCGTGCTGTTGCTGCTTTCCGCCAGTTCGTTGATGCGGCGCAGGGTATTGGCCAGCACCGGCAGTTCCACCTTGCTCAGGTAGGCTACCCAGGCCTGGGTTGAGGTCATCCGTGTGGGCGTGCTATCGGAGTTAACGGTCAAACTGCAGTATCCGCGTTGAGTGGGAGAGACGGTGCCTGCTAGCAGTTTAGCGCAGTCATCAAGAAGACGTGAGTCGCCTATAGTGGCTTTTAACCATACGCCACATTCGGGTTTTAGTAACGGATTGGTCTATAATTGCCCGTTTTAACGCTGCACTCACAAGGCTGCTCCGTGATTGAATTTGATCAGGTCCAGAAGTCCTACGAGGTGGCCGGGCGGGCGATCCCCGCGCTGCATGCCACCAGTATGACCATCTCGGCCGGCGAGGTGTTCGGCATTGTTGGCCACTCCGGCGCCGGCAAGTCCACCCTCGTGCGGCTGATCAACCTCCTCGAACGCCCCACCGACGGGCGTATTCTGATTGAGGGGGAGAACGTCACCGCCTACGGTGCCGACCAGTTGCGGGCCTTCCGCCGCAAGGTGGGCATGATCTTCCAGCACTTCAACCTGCTGTCGTCGAAGACCGTGGCGGACAACATCGCCTTTCCGATGAAACTGGCGGGTATCTATGGCCGCGGTGAAATCCGTGAACGGGTGCAGGAACTGCTGGAGCGGGTCGGTCTGAGTGACCATGCCAACAAATACCCGTCCCAGTTGTCCGGTGGCCAGAAACAGCGGGTGGGTATTGCCCGTGCCCTCGCCTGCCGTCCCAGCATCCTGCTGTGCGACGAGGCCACCAGCGCGCTTGACCCGCAGACCACCCAGTCGGTACTGCGCCTGCTGGCTGATATCAACCGGGAGCTGGGCCTGACCATCGTGCTGATCACCCATGAGATGGACGTGGTACGCCGGGTCTGTGACCGGGTGGCGGTGATGGACGCCGGCCGGGTGGTGGAGTTGGGGCCGGTGAGCGATGTGTTCCTGCACCCCAAACACCCTACCACCCGGGATTTTGTGTTCGAGAGTGAGAGCATTGACCACCAGGAGTTGGAGGAAGACCTCGCTCACGCCCAGGGCCGTATCCTGCGCCTGACCTTCCGCGGTGAGGCGACCTACAAACCGCTGCTGGGCAAGGTGGCGCGGGAGTCGGGGGTGGATTTCAGCATCCTCTCCGGCCGCATTGACCACATCAAGGATACCCCCTATGGCCAGCTCACCTTGTCCCTGGTGGGTGGCGACCTGAACGTGGCCATGGGCGCCCTTGAGGCCGCCGACGTACACGTGGAGGTGTTGCGCTGATGGAAGACCTGCTGAGTAACGTCGATTGGATGGAGATTGGCTGGGCCAGTTGGGACACCCTGGTGATGGTGGGGCTGTCGCTGCTGTTCAGCGTAGTGATCGGTCTGCCCCTGGGGGTATTGCTGTTCCTCACCGGTAAACGCCAGCTGCTGGAGCAGCCGGCGGCCTATGCGATCCTGTCGTTTGTGGTTAACGTGTTGCGGTCGGTGCCGTTCATCATCCTGCTGATCGTGATGATTCCGGTGACGGTGATGATCATCGGCACCTCCCTGGGTGTGGCCGGGGCCATACCACCGCTGGTGGCCGGGGGCGCGCCGTTCTTTGCCCGGCTGGTGGAAACTTCCCTGCGGGAAGTGGACCGGGGCATCATCGAGGCGACCCAGGCCATGGGGGCGAACATCCGCCAGATCATCTTCGGCGCGCTGTTGCCGGAGGCGCTGCCGGGGATCATCGCCGGCGTCACCGTGACCGCCATTACCCTGGTCTCCTACGCCGCCATGTCCGGTGTGGTGGGTGGTGGTGGCCTGGGGGACCTGGCCATCCGCTTCGGCTATCAACGCTTCCAGACCGACGTCATGGTGATTACCGTGGCATTGCTGGTGATCTTCGTCCAGTTACTGCAAATGGCCGGCGACCGGCTGGTGCTGTATTTCAGCCGCCGCTGACCGTGGCGGCGGCAACCAACACCCATCCAAGCAACGAGGTAAGGATATGAAACTGAAGAAGCTTCTGGTGGCACTGACCACCCTGGCGGCGGTGTCCGTCGCCCAGGCCGCCGACAAACTCAGCATTGCCGCCACTGCGGTGCCCCACGCCGAGATTCTGGAGTTTGTGAAGCCGCAACTGATGGAAGACGGGGTCGACCTGCAGATCAAGGTGTTTACCGACTATGTGCAGCCCAACATCCAGGTGGCCCAGGAGAGGATGGACGCGAACTTCTTCCAGCACCAGCCCTACCTGACCGAGTTCAACGCCGGCAAGGGCACCAGCCTGGTGAGCGTGGTGGGGGTTCACGTCGAGCCGTTCGGCGCCTACTCCAGCAAGATCGAATCCCTGGATGCGCTGGCGGACGGCGCCACCGTGGCGATTCCCAACGACCCCACCAACGGCGGTCGTGCCCTGTTGCTGTTGCAGAAAGCCGGGCTGATCACCCTGGAGGACAGCAGCAAGATCACCGCCACGCCGCGGGACATTGCCGACAACCCCAAGAACCTGGAGTTCTACGAGCTGGAAGCGGCCACCCTGCCGCGGGTACTGAACCAGGTGGAGCTGGCCCTGATCAACACCAACTACGCCCTGGAAGCCGGCCTCAACCCGGCGGAGGACGCCCTGGTGATCGAGGGTTCCGAGTCCCCCTACGTCAACATCCTGGTGTCGCGGGAGGACAACAAGGATTCCGAGGCCATGCAGAAGCTCGCCCGGGTGTTGACCTCGGAGGCGGTCAGGGCGTTTATCAACGAGCAATACGAAGGCGCCGTGGTGCCGGCCTTCTGATCACGGCCCCTGTCCGAACACAACAGAACCGGTCGCGCCCTGGGGCACGGCCGGTTTTTTTTGGGGGTCTGGGATCAGTCGCCGCTCCAGTTGCTGTCCGGGTCCGGAGTGATGCGCAGGTAGTGACGCACGGCCCGGTAGCCCTGCGGGAAACGCTCGGTAATCTCGCCCTCGTCCTGTAGGGACGGCACGATCACCACATCCTCACCTTTTCTCCAGTTACCCGGCGTGGCCACCTTGTGCTCATCGGTCAGCTGCAGGGAGTCGATCACCCGCAGGATCTCGTTGAAGTTACGGCCGGTGCTGGCCGGGTAGGTGATCATTGCGCGAACCTTGCAGTCCGGATCGATGATGAACAGCGATCGGACCGTGTGGGTTTCGTCGGCATTGGGGTGAATCATGTCGTACAGCTTGGCGACCTTGCGATCCGGATCGGCGATGATCGGGAAGGTCACCGTGCAGTGCTGGGTTTCGTTGATGTCGTGCACCCATTCCTTGTGGGACTCCAGGGAGTCCACACTGAGGGCAATGGGCTTCACGTTGCGGCGGGCAAATTCCTTGTGCAACTTGGCAGTCAGCCCCAGTTCGGTGGTGCACACCGGGGTAAAATCAGCGGGGTGGGAGAACAGCACGCCCCAACTGCCCCCCAACCACTCATGGAAGCGGATCTTGCCTTCCGTGGAGTCCTGTTCGAAATCCGGTGCGATATCTCCCAGACGTAAGCTCATTCGCGTACCTCCTTCTCAAAGGCGCCGGTGCTGAATGTTCCGGCCTGATAATAGCGGTCTTCACTTTAAGTGTAGTCGGCTTGTCGAATTCTGGTGAGATAGCGGTGATTGGCTGAACTGACGGGGGCGTCGTCGCAAACGTCATGGAACGTGACAGGATGTCAGGCTTATAACGGGAGCCCCTCCAATAACAACAAGGGACACTCCTATGACACCTCAAGTCAATCTCACCCGGGGCCGGCCCTGGCTGGTTCCGTTCGCGTTCTGCCTGCTGGTTCTGATGCCCGCGTCGCCGCTACAGGCCGGCTGGCTGTTGGGTGAAGCTCCAGGCCAAAACCGGACGCGGTCGGTGATATTCGTCGGCAACAACTGGGAAGGCATGATCGATGTGATCGATGCCAAAACCTATGAACGGCTGGGTCGTATTGACGGGATTCCGGACCGTCAGGAACGAATGACCGAAATCTTCCTCAACCCGGTCAAGCTGATCTACTTCCAGGCCATCCGTAACCTCATCGGCGAGGGTAATGACCAGTACGTGGACGACATGTACAGTACCCGCGATGGTCGCCTGCTGATTGTGTCCCGGCCCAGTTTTGCCGATGTGGTGGCCATCGAGATCGCCAGTGGCGAGATCCGGTGGCGCTTCCCGGTGGAGGGCCATCGCTCCGACCACATGGCACTGTCGCCGGACGGCAGCCAGGTGGCAGTGTCCGCCTCCACCGGCAAGGTGGTGCACATCCTGGACGTGGCGAGCGGTGAGGAGTTGGGTCGTTTCCCCACCGGCGATTCGCCCCATGAAAATGTCTACTCCAGGGATGGCTCAAAAATCTACCACGCCAGCATCGGCCATGTGTTTACCCCCCTGGACGACAACCTGGCAGACTTCACCAAGGGCGAGCGGCTGTTCCAGGTGGTGGATGCCGAGTCGCTGGAAGTCCTCGAGCGTTTCGACTTCGCCGACAAGCTGGCGGAGGCTGGTTACCAGGACCTGAGCCCGGCGATCCGGCCGATGGCCCATACCCCGGATGAACGCTTCTTCTACTTCCAGCTGTCGTTCTTCCACGGTTTTGTCGAGTACGACATGGAGACCGGTCGCATCACCCGCCGCGCCAGCCTGCCCAACCTGATTCCGGATGTGCCCCGGGAGCAGTACGTCAACGACTCCGCCCATCATGGCATTGCCATGAACGGCAAAGGCGATACTCTCTGTGTGGCGGGTACCATGAGCGATTACGTGGCGATCGTGGACCGGGAGACCTTTGCCTTTGAGCTGCTGACGGGGCTGGGTGAAAAACCTTATTGGGTCACCAGCGATGCCGCTGGCCAGCACTGCTACATCTCCTGGAGCGGCACCGACCAGATGTCGGTGATCGCCTATCGTACCGGCGAGGAAGTGGCCCGGGTGGATGTGGGTGACCACCCCCAGCGTATTCGCGAGGGCTACGTGCCGGAAGGCTGGTCAACGCCCTTCTGAGGACGCCGGCCGCCGGACCCGGATTGGGCCCGGCGGTTCGCTGCTACGCGCCGGGCTGACGCAGTTGCTCGAAGTGATCGCGGGTGAGCTTGAACACCACCGGGCTTAGCAGAGCCAGGGCAATCAGGTTGGGCACCGCCATCAGCGCGTTGAGGGTGTCGGCCAGCAGCCAGATGAAACCCAGGTCCGAGGTGGCGCCGAAGTAGATCGCCGCCACCCACAGCACCCGGTAGGGCACGATGGCCTTGACCCCGAACAGGAACTCAATGCAGCGCTCGCCGTAAAAGGACCAGCCGAGGATGGTGGTAAAGGCGAAGATCGCCAGGGCTATGGCCACCAGGTAGTTGCCGACATTGGGCAGGGCTTCGGCGAACGCCAGCGAGGTCAGCGAGGCGCCTTCGGTCCCGGAGGTCCAGGTGCCGGAGGTGATGATCACCAGGCCGGTAATGGAGCAGATGATGATGGTGTCGATAAAGGTGCCAAGCATCGCCACCATGCCCTGGGTCACCGGGTTTTTGGTCTGGGCGGCAGCGTGGGCGATGGGTGCCGAGCCCAGTCCCGCCTCATTGGAGAAGATGCCGCGGGCCACGCCGAAGCGGATGGCGGCCCAGATGGCGGCACCGGCAAAACCGCCCTGGGCGGCGATGGGACTGAAGGCGTGGGTAAACACCAGCTCCAGCGCCATGGGAATCTGGCTGGCGTTGATGGCCAGCACCAGCAGGCCCGCCACCAAATAGGAAACGGCCATAAACGGCACCAGCGCACTGGCTACATGCCCGATCCGCTTGATGCCGCCGATCAGCACCAGCCCCACCAGGACCATCAGGATCACACCGGACAGCCAATGGGCCAGGCCAAAGTTGGTGGCCAGTACGTCCGCCACCGAGTTGGCTTGAACCGTGTTACCGATGCCGAAGCCGGCCACGGCGCCGAAGATGGCGAACAGTACGCCCAGCCAGGCCCACTTGGCCCCCAGGCCGTTGCGGATGTAGTACATCGGCCCGCCAACGTGGGCGCCACGCTCGTCCACTTCCCGGAAACGCACCGCCAGCACCGCCTCGGAGTACTTGGTGGCCATCCCCACCAGTGCCGTCAGCCACATCCAGAACAGCGCCCCCGGGCCACCGAGGAAGACCGCCGTGGCCACCCCGGCGATGTTCCCGGTACCCACGGTGGCCGACAGGGCCGTCATCAGCGCCTGGAAGGGCGGGATCTCACCGTCCTCCGCGGTACCGGTGCGGCCCTGCCACATCAGCCGGAAACCCGCGCTGAGCTTGAGGATGGGCATGAACTTGAGGCCGATGCTGAGAAACAGGCCCACCCCGAGGATCAGCACCAGCATGGGCGGGCCCCAGGCCAGTGAATTGATCTGTCCGACAAAGCTTTCAATGGCTTCCATGTGTCGCTCCTGACTGTTGGGATCGTTGCCGGGTTGGCAATATAGGGTAACTTATTGAGTTTAGACACGATCTTGGGGCTGTAAATGCGCCCAATTACGGATTTGCGGATTTGTTCCGAATGGTCTTTGTGGTGGATTCGCGCATTAACCGGGCAGCATGCGTCAGGTGCGTCGATAGGGTGAATGGAATTTTCTGCCGTTCCGGTACTCTGACCACTGATTCAATTGCTGAAGTGAAACTATGAACTCGATCCCTACCCTTGAAACCCGTCAGGTCGAGGCCAATGGCCTGAATCTCTGTGTGGAAAGCCGTGGTCGGCCGGATGGCGAACCGGTCATTTTCATCATGGGGCTGGGCGCCCAGATGACCCTGTGGCCGGAGGCGCTATTGGATGCCTATGTCGAGGAAGGCTATCGGGTCATCCGCTTCGACAACCGGGACATTGGGCTGTCGACCCTGCTCCGCGATCGCCTCGAAGGACACCCGCTGGCGGTGATGGCCCGGCATCGGCTGGGGATGCCAGTGGAAGGCCCCTATACCCTGCAGGATATGGCCGTGGATGTCCGCAGCCTGATGGATGCCCTGGGCATTGGGCAGGCTCATCTGGTGGGCGTGTCGATGGGCGGGATGATCAGCCAGTTGGTGGCTGCCCGGTGGCCGGAACGGACACTCAGTGCCACCTTGATCATGACCTCGACCAACAGCCCCCGCTTGCCGATGCCCCACCCCAAGCTGATCTGGAAGTTGGCCGGTGTTGGCGCCAAGGGACACGATGAGGCGGCGGTGGTTTCCCGATCCCTGAATTTCTGGCGTGCGATCCAGAGCCCCGGCTACCCACCCAGGGAGCAGGACGTTCGCGATCGTCTGGTGAGGGACTACCGTCGCAGCTACCGTCCAGCGGGTATCCTGCGCCAGACCCGGGCCATTCTGGCTACCGGAAGCCTGTCAGCCCAGACCCGTCAGATCCGCGTACCCACGGCCATAATCCATGGTAACCAGGATCCCCTGGTACGGCCTGTCGCGGCTCAGCAGTTGAAATACCTGATTCCCCATGCCCGCCTGGAGATGATCGAAGGCATGGGCCACGATTTACCCGAACCTCTGCTGGCGAAGTTTGCCCAGATTGGCATGGAGTTGGCCAGTTCGCGCCGGTAGCGGGCTTTTCCTTCCCGTTAAAACGAAAATGACCAGCCGGACCTGAGTCGGGCTGGTCATCAACGCTGTGTTTCCACGGGGAAAATCCTCCGTGTTGGTTGTTTTTATCCGTGTCTTCGTCGCTTAACGGGCGCGTGGAGCCGATTTAAGGCTGCGACTGTGGGCTGCACGGTTCAGCGACTCCAGGCTCATGGACTGGCGGCGTCCAAGTTCCAGGTTGTGGGCCGGCGCTGTGGAGTCAACATTTACTGCGCGGCTGCGGCGCAAGCGAATGGTCAGATCGTTCAAGCGCATGTTCACCTCCGGTTTGCACTAGTCAAGCCAGGTGTCCCCGATGGGATCCTGTGGCGGGTTGTGGCTCAGTTTCCTTTCTCAGTGTCAATGAGACGCCTTCGGGGACCGATGGCGTCTTCCTGAAGGGCCTTCAGGAGCGGACAGGGAGGATCCCCGCCACACACCGCCACTGTATATTAAGTGATCACTGAGCAACAATACGTAGGCACCCTGATTCGTGTGATATTTTTGTTGCAGAGTGCATCTAAGTGTTGTGGGAAAGGCGGGTTGAATGATTACGGTTCGCCAAGATTCACTACCGGATTGGCCGGGAATTGCTAAGGTTAAAGCAAGGGGCTGCTAAACGGCTCCAACGGCTCCCAAGGGCTCCTTAAGGCTCGGGAAGACTTATATCCATGCGCCGGGACGCATGCCATCGGCGCGTGGCAACTGGATGGGAGGTTGCGCAAGATGCGTTCGCTGAAAGTATCCGATGTCATGTGGAATCACATCGAGCCGATTCGGTGCGGCACGCCGTTGACCAAGGTGGTGAAGGCCCTGCTGGCCAATCATGTCTCCGGCCTGCCGGTGGTGGACGACCACCGCAGGGTGCTGGGTTTTGTGTCCGAACAGGACTGCATTCATTCCCTGCTGGTCAGCAGCTATCACTGTGAGGGAGATCCCATCGTCGACGATGTGATGTTTCGTGCGCCGGTCACCGTGACCCCGGAGATGGCCATAGTCGACCTGGCCCAGAACCTGGGCGCGGGCAAGCCCAAGGTGTACCCGGTGGTGGATCATGAACGCCTGGTGGGCATCGTTACCCGGACTGCGATTCTGGCTCAGTTGGCGAAGGCCGGTTGCGCCATGGACCTGCCGAAATTCGCGGAAACCGAATGAGTCGGTAAGGAAAGGCCGTAGTTGCCCGTATCTCCCTGCGGGGGGGGATCTGTTAAAACATAGTCTCCTAACTAACTGCCCGGCGTCGCTGCCTGAGTCGGGTTACCACCACACAGGGGGAGACCATGACCACTACCGTGAGCCGTCGCGGCAGACTCCGTAATCTGGTGTTTGCGTTCTTCATGTCGGGGCTGATGTCCCTGTGCATGTCCGGCGTGGTGACTTTCTTTAATACCGGGATGGATGCCGGTTTTCCCGCCCGTTGGATGGGTGCTTTTCTGGTGGCCTGGGCGGTGGCCTTTCCACTGGTTTCCATCGTGGCCCCGGTGGCCCATCGACTGACCGACCTCGCCCTGAACCGGCGCTCAGTGAAATCCCCAAAGTAGTCCAAAGTCCATGGACGGCATGATTTCCGGCTGTTCGACGGCGCGGATATTGAAGTCCAGTTCGCTGCAGTCACGCTGGAAGGAGCCGGGATAGCGGTCCCCCTTGGCGCCGATGATCGCCTGCGCCATGGGCCCCAGGTGGCGCACCGGTCGATGGGTGACCACCGCCACCTCGTTGTTGGCCAGTCTGACCAGGCAACCCGGCGGGTAGTCGGTCAGCACCTCCAGTAGGGCCTGGCCAATACGCGGGCGCGGGTTCTCGCTCAGGCTGGCCCGGATCGCCTTCATGGCGTCGCTGACGCTCCGGCGCTCGCGATAGGCGCGACGGGTGATCAGCGCCACATAGTGCTCGGCATAGGACAGGATCTGGGCTTCCTGCAGGATGTCGATGCCCCCCAGTCCCCGTGGGTAGCCATTGCCGTCGCTGCGCTCGTGATGCTGCAGGACAATGTCGTGTAATGGCGGATCCTGGATACCGGCCTGCTGCAGGGCCTGCACACTGAGTTCCGGGTGTTTCTGGATGACCGTGCGTTGTTCCGGGGACAGGCCGCGGCGTGAAGCATTGAGCTTGTCGAGAAAGGGGATCAGGGCGATGTTGGCGGTCAGTGCCGCCGCAATCAGAAGGTGGGCGCGGCTTGCTTCCAGTGCCAGCCGGTTGGCGACCAACTGGCAGATGATGGCGTAGAACAGGGTCTGCTCGTAAGCCGTGGGCTCCACCGAGTACAGGTGGACCAGGGCCAGGCAGGGGTCCGGAGCCTCGCGGCAGATCCGGTCGACCAGGCGCACCAGCCCCTGCAGCCGCTCGGGAGCGTTGTCCCTGCCGTCGCCAATGGCAGAGAGGGTGGTTTCCAGCGTTTTCAGCAACAGGGGATAGTCGGTGAAGGGGTTGCGCTCGCGGGTGTCGTCGAAGACTTCCTGCTCTTCCTTGCGGCTGGCCTTGCGTGGTTGAAACAGGCCCCGTTCGAACAGCTGCTCCAGCTGGGATTCGTTCTGGATGACATAGCCCTGGCGCAACAGGACGTTGCCGCGGTGATCGTAGACCGTCCAGGGAAGGGGTTTTCCAACTACCAGCGCACCGGGCGCGACACGAACAAGATTGGGCACGACTCTCTTTCGCCTGTGATGGATTTGGCGCTGTTGCAGGCTGATTATTGTTATCAGTTACTGAGTTACTCTACCCGATTATTCCGGTCGTCGATAGCGCCTGCGACGCAGGTCGAAAACTAAGCGAACAAATTGTCATTTTTTGTGTAATGGGGCTTTTTGGTCTGGCCCAATCCGCTATTCTGTTTTCGCTTTGTTGTTGGTTCGGCAGTCTAATAACAGTGGGATCATGGGCGTTTGGCATGGTTTATCGGCTTCGCAATAACTTTCGCCTCTCCATCATCACCTTGCTCGGGGCCTGTGCGGTGGTGGGGATTACGCCGTTTGCGGTGTTCCGCTTCTGGCAGGGGGCGACAGTGGCCGGGGCCATCGATGCGCTGATACTGGTCAGTATTTGCGTCACGGTCGTCTACGCCTGGCGGACCGGTGATACCCGGCGCAGCGGCTTCGTGCTGGCGTTGGTGGCGTGCGGCGGTGGCGTGGCGGTGGCGACGGTGCTGGGGGAATCCGGCCTGTTCTGGCTGTTCCCGTCGCTGATTACCACCTTCTTCCTGACCGCAGCGGTGATTGCCGTCCTGATCAACCTGTCTTCCCTGGTGGTGTTGATGCTCCACGGGGCGGCCTTCGGGTCCGCTGAGCAGATGTGGTCGTTTGTCACCACCGCCGTTGTGGTCAGCTGCTGTGCCTATGTCTTTGCCCTTCGTAACGAGAGCCAGCGTGAACGGCTGGAGCATCTGGCAACCCTGGATCCGCTGACCGGGGTGAAGAACCGCCGCTCCATGGACCAGGAGTTGAAGGCGGCGGTGGCAACCCACGCCCGCAACGGACAATCCTTCGCCCTGGTACTGATGGATCTGGACTATTTCAAGCGGATCAACGACGCCTTCGGCCATAGCGTCGGCGATGACGTACTGGTGGAGTTTGTCGGGTTGTTGCAGGCCCACACCCGCCGCAGCGATCAGTTGTTCCGCTTCGGTGGCGAGGAATTCGTGCTGCTGCTACCCGGGGTGGACCAGACCGGGCTGCAGCTGGTGATGACCAATCTGCAGAGTTTCCTGCGGCGCTCCCTCAAGAGCCCGGCAGGGATCGTCACCGTGTCCTACGGCATCGCGCTCCTGCACGACGGCGACGACGCCGCCAGTTGGCTGGACCGTGCCGACGAGGCGCTCTACCAGGCCAAGGCCAGCGGCCGCGACTGCATTATTTATGCGCCGTCACCGGGTGAGGCCCGGTCTGCGGGCTGACGTCGTGTCCCCCACGCTGGGGCGGCGCAAACACCAACAGCCGGGTGCCCAGCAGTACGCTGGCGGAGGTGAGTCCGGCGGTCAGCCCCACCCAGAAGCCGGCCGCCCCCATCGCGGGCACCAGCCAGTCGGTAAAGGTCAGCACATAGCCCAGGGGCAGTCCCACGCCCCAGAACGAGAACAGCATGATCACCATCGGAATGCGGGTGTCCTTGTAGCCCCGCAAAGCACTGATGCAGGTCACCTGGATCACGTCGGCTACCTGGAACACGGCGGCGTACAGCAGCAGCGAGACGGTGACCGCCTGCACCTCAGTATCGCCGGTATACAGCCGGGCGATGGCGTCGGTGGTCAGGAACAGCAGGGAGGCAAACACCAGGGCGATGGCGCCGGCCAGGATCAACGCACTGCGGGCGATCAGCCGGGCGGTGTCCGGCGCCCTGGCCCCCACCAGGAAGCTGACCCGCAGGGTTAGTGCCATGCCCAGGCTCAGCGGCAGCATGAACAGCAGGGACACCACGTTGAGGGCAATCTGGTGCCCGGCCACCACCACCGGCCCCAGTGGCGCAAGGAACAGGGCGATTACCGAAAACAGGCTGGCCTCGACAAAGATGGTGAAGCCGATCGGGAGGCCGAGGCGCAGGATGTAACGGATGTCCACCGGGTCTGGCCGGCTCCAGTCACCCAGCAGGTGGAAGCGGCGGTAGCGGGGGCTTTGGTTAAGGTAGAGCAACAGGGCGACAGCCGCCACACTGTTGGACAGTGCGGTGGCCCAGCCGCAACCCACGCCACCCATGGCGGGCAGGCCGAGCTTGCCGTAGATGAAGATATAATTCAGCGGCAGGTTGAGCAGGGTGCTCAACACGGCGAAGGCCATGATCACCTGGGTGTGCCCCAGGCCATCGGTGAGCCCTCTCAGGGCGGTCATCAACAGCAGGGCGGGAATGCCCCAGGCGAAGGCGTCGAGGTAGCCCTGGGTGATGCCGGCGGTATGGCTGTCCAGGTTGAGCAGTTCCAGCACCGGATGGACGTGGGTCAGCAGCAGGATCATGATCGTGGTGGAGACTGCCGCAATGTACAACCCCTGCCAGGTTACCGGCATGATGCGGCCGACGGCGCCTTCCCCCCGGTAACCGGAAATGATTGGCTGCAGAGCGCTCAGCAGCCCCATGAACAGCAAGAACAGCGGCATCCACAGGCTGCTGCCGATGCCCACCGCCGCCAGGTCCTCGGCGCTGGCGTGGCCCGCCATCACGGTATCGATGACGCCGTTGGCCATCTGGGCCAGCTGCGCCACCAGGATCGGTCCCCCCAGCAAGGCCAGGGTTTTCCATTCCGTCAGGGTGCGTTGCACCAGGGGCTGGCGGCCCTCGGGCAGGGGCTGATGGGTTTCGTCCAGAGTCTGCACGGGGTATCGGGTCCGATTATTCGCGGCTGAAACAGGTAATCGTGGGCACAAATGGTAACCCGTGGAGGCTACCTACGTGCATAAGGGAAGATGCTTGTGGATAATAGGCGGCTTGTCACACTCCGGACATCCATTGGTAAAGAGCCCGTGATCGAAAACGGGACGATGCGCGTATCTGTCCGGAACCGGTTGTCACAAGCGGAAACGATCATGTTGAGCCCCGAAGCCCTGGCGGTGCAGACTGCCCTGATTGAGCGCGGACTGGAAACCCCGCTGAACGAGAATGTCCTGAGTCGCGACCAGAAGGTCGAGCGGATTAGTGGCCTGATGGCGGAAGTGGTGGCCACCTTGGGGCTGGACCTGAACGACGACAGCCTGCGGGAAACGCCGGAGCGCATTGCCCGTATGTACGTGGATGAGGTCTTCTCCGGCCTGGACTACCGCCATTTCCCCAAGATCTCCCAGATTGACAACAAAATGGGCGTGGATGAAATGGTGCGGGTCCGGGACATCGCGGTGCTCAGCACCTGCGAGCACCATTTCGTCACCATCGACGGCCTGGCGCGGGTGGCCTACCTGCCCGCCGACAAGGTGATCGGGCTGTCGAAGATCAACCGCATCGTGCGTTTCTTTGCCCAGCGGCCGCAGGTGCAGGAGCGCCTGACCCACCAGATCCTGGTGGCCCTGCAGACCTTACTCGGGGTGGAGGACGTGGCGGTGCAGATCCAGGCCACCCATTACTGCGTCAAGGCCCGTGGGGTCATGGACGTGGGTTCCGACACCGAGACCATGGCCCTGGGTGGGGTGTTCAAGAGCGACCGCGACCGGCGGCGAGAGTTCCTGGCCGGCTAACCGGGGCCGGGGCCGGGTCCGGTGTGGTACCGTGCCCGCCTTTTGAGTGCGGGGAAGATGGCATGGCGCTATTGGTTCTGGTCACCCTGTTGTGGGCGTTCTCCTTCAGTCTGATCGGTGAGTTTCTGGCCGGACGGGTGGACAGCGAATTCGCCGTGCTCAGCCGGGTGCTGCTGGGTACTCTGGTGTTCCTGCCCCTGCTGCGCTGGCGCGGCGTGCCGGCCGGGCTTCGTGTCGGCACCCTGGCGGTGGGTGCCCTGCAGTTCGGTATTACCTACCTGTGCCTTTACCGGTCGTTCAGTTACCTCAGCGTGCCGGAGGTGCTGCTGTTCACCATCTTCACGCCCCTGTACGTAACCCTGATCGACGACGGCTTCTATCGTCGCTTCTCGCCGGTGGCGCTGCTGGCTGCCGCGGTTGCCACCCTGGGCGCCGGCATTATCCGCTACGATGGGCTCAGCGAGGACTACCTGCTGGGCTTCGCCCTGCTGCAGGTGGCCAACTTCACCTTCGCCGCCGGACAGGTGGGCTACAAGCACCTGATGCTGCGTTACGCCGGCCAGTTCGCGGCCCGCTCCACCTTCGGCTATTTCTTCCTGGGGGCGTTGCTCATTGCCCTGCCTTCGTTCCTGATCTTTGGCGATGCGGATCGCCTGCCCACGACGTCCCTGCAGTGGGGCATCCTGGCCTGGCTGGGGCTGATGGCCTCCGGCCTGGGCCTGTTCCTGTGGAATCGCGGTGCCTGCCAGGTGGATGCCGGCACCCTGGCGGTGATGAACAACGCCCTGGTGCCGGCTGGGTTGCTGGTCAACCTGTTGACCTGGAACCGGGACGCCGACCTGCTGCGGTTGGTACTCGGGGGTGGGGTGATTGCCGCCTCGCTCTGGCTCAATGCCCGTTGCCACCCGGCGGCCCGGCTGGCTGTGCGGAGGGTGGCGGGGTAAGGGTAATCGCGTACGCCGGTATCCGTTCAAGGTTTGTTCCCGGTTGCCGATAATCCCGATAGCAGAAAATAAAACAGTCTCTCAGCAAATGGCGCTCTCCGCCCGGGAGCGCTGGCTGAACGTCCAGGAAAAGCGACCATGCGCAAGAACCTACCGGTTACCCAGCACGAAGTCCGAATGCGGGAGGACGGTCGGCTGATCACCACCACCAATCCCAAGGGCGTGATCACCTACTGCAACGACGAGTTTGTCGAGATCAGCGGCTTCACCCGTGACGAACTGGTGGGCCAGGCCCACAACATCATCCGCCACCCGGACATGCCCCCGGCGGTGTTCAAGGGCATGTGGGACACCATTTCCGCCGGCAAGCCCTGGATGGGGGTGGTCAAGAACCGGGCCAAGAACGGCGACCACTACTGGGTGAGCGCCTATGTGACCCCGATCTGGGAAGGGGGGCAGATGGTGGGGTACGAATCGGTACGCACCGCCCCAAGCCGGGACCAGGTCCGGCGCGCGGAGGCGCTTTATCAACGAGTCAACGCGGGGAAACAGTCGGTCGGGGTGTTCAGTCGCCTGGGCTCCATCGTGAAATCCGGCTGGCCGTTCCTGCTGTCGCTGGTGTTGAGCCTGGCGGCGTTGCAGCTTGAGCAGCCGGCCTTGGCCGTGGCCCTGGTGGCGGTGGCTCATGTGGCGGCGGCGGGGCTGTTGCTCGGTTCGATCACCGGCCGTCTGAAGCGTCTGATCAACCTGCGGCCGGATGCCTTCAAGGATCCGGTGGTCGCTCTGACCTATTCCGATGAGAGTGGGTTGTTCTCGCAACTCGCGATGGTACTGCTGAGTGAGCAGGCCCGGATCAACACCGCGCTGTCGCGGATCGAGGACCAGTCCGAACAGCTGCTGGAAAAGGCCCGGTACAGCCACCGGCTGATTACCGAGGGCGCGGAGGCCATTGCCCGGCAGCGGGCCGAGACCGACCAGACCGCATCGGCCATCAATGAGATGACGGTGTCGATCCAGGAAGTGACGGAGACCGCTACCAGCAACGCCCGGGTGGCGGAAGAAGCCAACCAGTATGCGGCCTCCGGCAGCCGGCTGAGCGCCGAGGCCCTGGCCGCCATCGAGCAGTTGGTGGGCCAGGTGGGTTCTATTGGCCAGGCCATCAGCCGGTTGGGGGAATCCACGGAAAGTATTGGGGCGGCCACCAAGCTGATTTCCGACATTGCCGAGCAGACCAATCTGCTGGCGCTCAATGCCGCCATCGAGGCGGCCCGGGCCGGAGAGCAGGGCCGTGGCTTCGCGGTGGTGGCGGACGAGGTCCGCTCACTGGCCGCCCGGACCCGGGAATCGACGGTGCAGATCCAGGACGTGATCCAGCAGTTCCAGGACCAGGTGGCCGAGGCCGTGGCGGCCACCGGCGAAGGCGAGCAGGTGGCCGGTCAGGGGCTGGAGAAAGTCCAGGCCGCCGAGCAGGCGTTGCAGGACATCGTGGGTTCCATTGCTCGTATTTCCGACAGCTTCCTCAGCATGTCGGCGGCGTTCGAGGAGCAGAGCCAGGTGTCCGAGGAAATCAACCAGCAAGTGGTGAGCATCGCCGAGCTGGCGGATCACAGCACAGAGAAGGCCGGCTCGGCCAAGTCGTTCAGCGATCAGCTCAGCAACATGTCCGCGGGGCTCAAGGACCTGGTGGCCCGGTTCAACGTCCAAAAATAGTGAACTGGTGTTCATGGCTGTGACCGAGTACTGGCATCCTGTGATCGGGGCTGGCAGAATTCCGCTCCAATTGCCGGGCAATGGCGCCCACAATTGGAAGCGGTGAAAAAACGTTTTGTCGCCGGATCGGCGAGCGCAAACGTTCTTATCCAGCTATTATTGGGGTCGGTTGCGCGGCAAACCCGATTTTCACACAGGATAATAATATGACTGACTCCAACATGGCGTCGGGCGCGCCGGCCCCCCGTGGCCAGTGGTCCTCCCGGCTCGCCTTCATTCTCGCCGCCACCGGCTCCGCGGTGGGCCTCGGCAACGTCTGGAAGTTCCCCTACATTACCGGCGAAAACGGCGGTGGCGCCTTCGTACTGGTCTACCTGCTCTGTATTGCGGTGATTGGCATCCCCATCATGATGGCGGAGGTGCTGATCGGCCGCAGTGGTCGCCACAACCCCATCGCCAGTATGCGCCTGATGGCCGAGCGCAACCGCCGGGCGCCGTTGTGGCGGGCGTCGGCAATCATTGGCGTGATTGCGGCCTTCGTGATCCTGTCGTTCTATTCGGTGATTGGCGGCTGGGCCGCGTCCTACGTGGGCCATGCGGCCATGGGGGATTTCACCGGCCAGGATGCGGACACCGTGGGCAAGATCTTCGGTGACCTGCTGGCCAGTCCGACCAAGCTCTTGCTCTGGCACAGCGTGTTCATGGCGCTGGTGATCCTGGTGGTCTCCCAAGGCCTCAAGTCGGGCCTGGAGCGAGCGGTGAACATCCTGATGCCGGCCCTGTTCGTGTTGCTGCTGGTGGCCGTGGGCTACGCCACCACCACCGGTCACTTCGGCCAGGCGGTGAGTTTCCTGTTCCGGCCAAACTTCAACGCCCTGACCATGGACGCGGTGCTGATTGCGATGGGGCACGCCTTCTTCACCCTGAGCCTGGGCATGGCCATCATGATGGCCTACGGCTCCTACCTGGGGCGGGATGTCTCCATCGGCCGCACAGCGGTGACGGTCTCGGTGATGGACACCGGGGTCGCCCTGCTGGCCGGTCTGGCCATTTTCCCGGTGGTCTTCGCCAACAATCTGGAAGCCGGTGCCGGCCCGGGCCTGATCTTCCAGACCCTGCCCCTGGCGTTCGGCCAGATGCCGCTGGGCAGCCTGTTTGGCGCACTGTTCTTTGTCCTGCTGGTGTTCGCCGCCTGGACCTCCGCCATTTCCCTGCTCGAGCCGGTGGTGGAATGGGTGGAAGAGAAGGTGGTGCTCGGCCGCGGCGGCAGCGCCGTGCTGGTGGGGGTGGCCTGCTGGCTGCTGGGCATTGCCTCCATCCTGTCGCTGAACGAATGGTCCGACTTCGCCCCGCTGGCGATGTTCGAGCGCTTCGAGGGCAAGACCATCTTCGACCTGCTGGACTATTTCACCGCCAACGTCATGTTGCCGCTGTCAGGCCTGCTGACCGCCCTGTTTGTCGGCTGGTATGTGGCCCGGGAGACCCTGGAAGAGGACATGAACCTCAGCGCCGGCGCCATGTCGCTGTGGCTGAACCTGCTGCGGTTCGTCACGCCGGTGGCGGTGGTGGTGGTGTTCGTCTATAACCTGATGGCCTGATATCGGCCTCCAGCCAGCCACCGGCGCGGGTGCGGGTGGCTGGTGATCTGTTTCCCGTTCACTGAAATCAGTCGTTGCCGCCAGACTCGGTGGCAGTCCGTAGGTCGTCGAGGTGTGGCCGTAGCGCCCGGATGTCTTCCTCCGGCGCATTGCGGGCCTGCTCCATCGCCGCCATGGCCCCGCCCATCATCGCCCTCATCTGGTCCTTCTGGGCCTGCGTCATGTGGGGATTGTTGTCGATCTCCGCCAACGCCTTCGCCACGTCCTGATCCACGGTCGCACCCTGGCTTTCCATCTCGATGGCCATCCAGGCGCGGAAGATCCGATCGCCGGTCGCGCCCCACTCGGCGGGGCTGTCGAAGCCGTGGCCCTCAATGACGTCCTTGAAGGTATCGAACTCCGGGTGCCCTTCGATTCGATGGATCGAGTCGGAAATGGGGTGCTCGAAATCCGGCATTTCCTGCCGACCCTGCTCCTGCTCCATTTCCAGTTTCAGATCGGCGAACTCGTCCTCCATGGCATTGAGTTCCACCAGGCTGGCGATGAAGTTCTGGATCTGGCTGTCGGACAGCGACTGGGCCGAAGCCTGGCTGGCCAGGCAGATGAGCCAGATCAGCAGCACTGGGCCGGACCCCCATAGTAGTCTCATAGCTTACTCTCCCTAGTGTTGGTGTCGGCCCGGCCGGACTGCCGGGCTCCTTCCACCATAGGGCGGGGGCCAGGGCTGGGCAAGTGCTACAAGGAGGCCAACCGGATAAATGGGCGCCAGGGGGGCTGGCGCCCGGGCTCACTAACCGAAATTCCGTTTCACCAGCTTCTGGAACTCGCCCACCAGTCCGCTACGGAAGGCCAGCACGCAGATCACGAAGATGGCCCCCATGATGATGTGGACATAGTTGCCCAGTTCGCCGCCGGACAGGTAATTCTGCATGGTGACGATGGTGCCGGCACCCACCAGCGGTCCGAACACCGTGCCGACGCCCCCCACCAGGGTCATCAGCACCACCTCGCCGGACATGTGCCAGTGGGCATCGGTGAGGGAGGTGAGCTGGAACACCAGGCTCTTGGTGGAGCCGGCCAGCCCCGCCAGGGCCGCCGAGATCATGAACGCCACCCACTTGTAGTCGCTGACGTTGTAGCCCAGGGACACCGCCCGCGGTTCGTTCTCCCGGATGGCCTTGAGGATCTGGCCAAACGGCGAGTGGACGGTGCGGTGGATCAGCCAGTAGCCGAACAGGAAGATCGCCAGCACGAAGTAGTACATGTTCAGGTTGTCGGACAGGTCGATGAACCCGAACAGCTCGCCCCGGGGGATCCCCTGCATGCCATCCTCGCCGCCGGTGAAGGGCGCCTGCAGGTAGACGAAGAAGACCAGCTGCGCCAGCGCCAGGGTCACCATGGCGAAATAGATGCCTTCCCGTTTCACCGCCAGCTTGCCGTAGAGGGCCCCGAGCAGGCCGGCGGCGCCGGTGCCCAGCAGGATCGCCAGCTCCGGGGTGATGCCGGCGTTCATCATCAGCCAGCCGGTGATGTAGCCGCCGGTGCCGAGGAAGGCGGCATGGCCAAACGACAGCAGGCCGACATAGCCCAGCAACAGATTGAAGGCCGCGGCGAACAGGGCGAAGCAGAGAATCTTCGCCAGGAACACCGGGTAGAGCACAAACGGCGCCACCAGGGCAGCGACCAGCAGGATCAGGGTCGGTTTGGACAGGTTGGTTCTGAAGGGCTTCATAAGGGCATCCTCACGCTTCTTTGCCGAACAGGCCGGCGGGCTTGAGCAGCAGCACGATCACCATCACCAGGAAGATCACCGTGGTGGAGGCTTCCGGGTAGAGGTACTTGGTCAGCCCCTCGATCACTCCCATGGCCAGGCCGGTGAGGATGGCGCCGCCGATGGAGCCCATGCCGCCGATCACCACGATGGCGAACACCACGATCAGCAGGTTGGAGCCCATTTCCGGGGACACCGAATACACCGGGGCAGCCATCACACCGGCAAAGCCCGCCAGGGCCACGCCGAAGCCGAAGGTCAGGGTGACGATCAGCGGCACGTTGATACCGAACGCCTGCAGCAGTTGCGGGTTCTCGGTGCCGGCGCGCAGGTAGGCGCCGAGCCGGGTCTTCTCCACCAGCCACCAGGTGGCCCCGCACACCACGAGGGAGGCGACAATGATCCAGGCCCGGTAGTTGGGTAGGTACATGAACGGCAGTTTGGTGCCGCCCTGCAACGCCTCCGGAATGGCGTAGGCCAGCCCGGACGAGCCGTAGACATGGGTGAAGATGCCCTGAAGCATCAGCGCCACGCCGAACGTCAGCAGCAGACTGTAGAGATGGTCTTCATGGGCGATGGGCCGTACCAGGAAGCGCTCCATCAAAATGCCCAGGAAGCCCACCACCAGGGGCACCACGATCAGCGCCACCCAGTAATTCATGCCGAAATAGCTCAGTGCCATCCAGGCAAAGAAGGCGCCCAGCATGTACATCGCCCCCTGGGCGAAGTTGATGATTTTCAGCAGACCGAAGATGATCGCCAGCCCCAGACTGAGCAGGGCATAGAAGGAGCCGTTGATCAGCCCCACCAGCAATTGCCCGAACAGGGCAAACAGGTTGATTCCGAGAAACGTCGCCATAGCTTCAGTGACTCCTGGCCAATGGCCTGCACCGGCGGCAGGAGCGCCACCCGCGCAGGCCGGATCGCCTTAGTTGAAGTTGCACTCGGGCAGCATTGGGGCGAAGGCTTCGTCGCCGGGAATGACGCTGAGGATCTTGAAGATGTCGTCATCGCTGGCCCGTGCGGCGGCCGGCTTGATCTCGGCGTAGTACATGTCATGCACCATGCGGCCGTCGGCTCGGAGGTGGGCGTTGCGGGCAAAGAAGTCGTCGGGCTTGAGCTCCCGCATCTTGGCCATTACCGCGTCGGACTCGTCGGTGCCGGCGGCCTCGATGGCGCGGAAGTAATGCATGGCCATGGAGTAGGCGCCGGCGTGGCCCATCGCCGGAATGCTGCCGGTGCGTTCGCGGAAGCGCTCGCTCCACTCCCGGGTCTGGTCGTCGTAGTCCCAGTAGAAACCGGTGGTCAGACGCATACCGCCGGCGGTGTCCGGGTCCATGGCCTGGGCAGCGGGGGTGAATACCAGCAGCCCGGCGACGTCCACCATCTCGGTGAGGCCGAACTCGGTGGCGGCTTTCAGGGCATTGACGGTGTCGGCTCCGGCGTTGGCCAGGGCCACCACATCGGCGCCGGAGGCCTGGGCCTGCAGCACGTAGGAGGAGAAGTCGGTGGTGGCCAGCGGCGCGCGTACCACGCCCACCACTTCGCCGCCGTTGGCTTCGATCACCTCGGTGGCCACCGATTCCAGGGCGTGGCCGAAGGCGTAGTCGGCGGTGATGAAGAACCATTTCTTCTTGCCGGCGTCCACCATCGGCTTGACGGTGCCGTTGGCCATGGCGGTGACGTTGTAGGTCCAATGCACGTTGTAGGGGGAGCAGGCGCTGGTGGTGAAGGCGTTGGAGGCGGCGGTGGAGATCATGGCGATCTTTTTGGTGTCGGTGAGCACCTTGGTGGCCGCGCCCACCACCGCAGAGGAGACCAGGCCTCCCACGGCATCGACCTGTTCATTCTCGACCCACTTGCGGACGATGGCGGAACCGACATCCGCCTTGAGCTGGTCGTCGGCACTGACAATCTCGATGGGGGCGCCGAGGATTTCACCGCCAACGTCTTCGGCCGCCATTTTCAGGGCGGTCACGCACCCCGGGCCACACAGATCGGAATAGACCCCGCCCATGTCGGCGAGTACGCCGATCTTGATCTTGCCGTCGGATATGTTGGCCAGGGCCGGGGTGGAAGCGGCAGCCGTCAGGGCCACCGCGGCAACGGTGTTGGTCAATGCTTTCATTGTGACTCTCCAGTTGAGCAAATTGTTTTTGTTTCTCGAGAGAGGGGGGCGGGAAGACCGCCTCAGACCCCCAGGTAGGTATTCAGCAGGCTTTCCTTCTGCTGCAGTTCTCCGGCGTGGACTTCCTCCACAATGTGGCCGTGCTCCATCACGTAGTGACGGTCGGCGATGGGTGCGGCGAAGCGGAAGTTCTGCTCCACCAGCAGGATGGTCAGGCCCCGCTCCTTGAGCCTGGTGAGCACCTCCCCCAGTTTCTGCACGATCACTGGGGCCAGTCCTTCGGTGATCTCGTCCAGCAGCAGGATATTGGCGCCGGTGCGCAGGATGCGGGCGAGGGCCAGCATCTGCTGTTCGCCGCCGGACAGGCGGGTACCCTGGCTGTGGCGACGTTCGTAGAGGTTGGGGAACATGTCGTAGAGTTCGTCCACGGTCATGCCGTCGGATCGCACCGCCGGCGGCAGCATCAGGTTTTCCTCGACATTGAGGCTGGCGAAAATGCCCCGTTCTTCCGGGCAGTAGCCCAGGCCCAGGTGGGCGATGCGGTGGGCGGCCAGGTTGATGGTTTCGGTGCCGTTGACGGTGATGGAGCCACTGCGGCGGCCCACCAGGTTCATGATGGCCCGCAGGGTGGTGCTGCGGCCGGAGCCATTGCGCCCCAGCAGGGTGACCAGTTCGCCCTGGTTCAGGTGCAGGTCGATGCCATGGAGGATATGAGATTCGCCGTAGAAGGCGTGGACATCGTCCAGGCGTAGCTTCTCGCGATGGGAACTCATGCCTCGACCTCCTCGTCGGCGTTGATGTCGGCCGAGGCGGCGGTGCCCAGGTAGGCTTCCTGCACCCGCGGGTCCCGTGAGACCGTGGGGTAGTCGCCTTCGGTCAGGATCGCGCCCCGTTGCAGCACGGTGATCCGGTCTGCCAGTTTCGACACCACGTGGAGATTGTGTTCCACCATCAGGATGGTGCGGCCGACGGAGACCTGTTTGATCAGGTCGGCCACCCGGCCGACGTCTTCGTGACCCATGCCCTGGGTGGGCTCGTCCAGCAGCATCAGCTCCGGATCCAGCGCCAGGGTGGTGGCGATTTCCAGGGCGCGCTTGCGGCCGTAGGACAAATCGACGGTCTGGGCATCGGCAAAGTCTTCCAGGCCCACGGAGGTGAGCAGTTCCAGGGCGCGGCCGTTGAGCCGGTCCAGCACTTTCTGGGGGCGCCAGAAATGGAAGCTGTTGCCCTCCTTGCGCTGCAGCGCCACCCGCACGTTTTCCAGTACCGTGAGCTGGGGAAAGACCGCGGAAATCTGGAACGAGCGCACGACACCGGCGCGGGCAATGGCCGCCGGTTTCATGGCTGTTATGTCCTTGCCGTTGAACAGGATCTGCCCGGAGGTGGGGCTGAGGAATTTGGTCAGCAGGTTGAACACCGTGGTCTTGCCCGCGCCGTTGGGTCCAATCAGGGCGTGGATGTGGCCCCGGGTCACCTTGAGGTTGACGTCGTCCACCGCGGTAAAACCCTTGAACGATTTGACCAGGTTTCGGGATTCGAGAACGTAATCTGTACTCATGGGAGCACCCAATCTCGTTGTTGTTGTTGTCGTTGAGGCTCAGCCGCGAAGCTGAAGAGGCTTACGCTTACGTAAGCTGGTATTCAACGTAGCAACCCCTTTGAGACCGGGACAAGTCCGACTTTGGTCGAATTACGCTCAATCGGTGCACTGTTTTCGAGCAAAAACCGGAGCCTACAAAGAAATCAAATGAGAAAATCAGTCAACCATGGCGTCTTTTCTTTACGCTAACGTAAGCTTTGGCTAGATTGATCATCAACCCTTCAGAACCCGATGCCATGACCAAGACCTACACCATCAGCGAGTTGGCCAACGAATTCGATATCACCGTCCGCAGTATCCGTTTCTATGAGGATTCCGGGCTATTGAGTCCCAGTCGTCGCGGGCAGACCCGGATCTATTCCCGTAAGGACCGGGTCAGGTTGAAGCTGATCCTGCGGGGCAAGCGGTTGGGGTTTTCACTGGCGGAAACCAAGGAGCTGTTCGACCTGTGGGACAACACCAGCCAGGGCAGCGAACAGCAGTTGAAGCTGATGCTGGAGATCATCGAGCAGAAGCGGGAAGGTCTGCGGCAACAACTGAGCGATATCGCCATGGCGAACCTGGAACTGGATAACGCCGAGGCGCGGTGCCGGGACGCTCTCACGGAGCTTGTGGATAAGAAGCAAAGCGGTTGGGAGAAAACGGAAAAGGAGCCTTCATCCAGGTAAAGGCTCCTCCGGTTGCGCCGATCCAGGCGCCAAGTAAGTGCCGTGTGCCCCTTCTTGTTGGTGCAAAACCGGAGCGTTGTGCAATCCATCCCCAGTTTCGCGGTTATCGGGCCCCGCGGCGGTGTTGATTAGTGTTGTTATTCTTCAGGTCGCTGCCTGCTATGCCGTCTCTAAGACGGGATACTGGAGGTAACACGACGGTTGGTTATGTTTGGTTCCAACTTTTTGGACGAAAGTCTAATTTTCTTTTCAATTTTAAACATTCGTACCAAAGCCAGGTTTTCCCGCAGTCCTGCGAGTGCCTTTAAGTTAGCCAACCTAATGATTTATTGGCGAATTTAATGCCGAACAGTAGTCCTGTCGTTGCCCTCCAGCAAGTCTGCGGCTGCTAGGGCCGGCGGTTCAGGGCGTGGCGGCCAGCTTCGCCCGCGCACTTTTCTGATACTTTGAAAGGTAGGGAATTGTTCCTCAGCACGGGAACGGCGGTGCTGTTGGTTAGTGTGCTGCACAGGGAATTGTAAACTTTTGTGAATTCAAGGCGCCCCTGCCCGCAAACTGGGTACAGGCGTGCAGCTTTGGTGTTCTAATGAGCTTGGGTTAATCCCTGAGCTTATTGAGTTGGCTCGGGAAACTCCGGCCGACACGTAGTAAACGCTGGAATAACAACAATGGTTCCATTGAAATCGCGGAAATTTGCAACAAAGTTCGCCGACCGGCGTGTGTCGGGTTTTACCCTGGTGGAGCTGATTGTTGCCGTGGCTGTGCTGGGCATTGTTGTCGGCTGGGCCATTCCTTCCATGGTTACCCTGATCAGCCAGAACCGTATGACCGCGACCACCAACCAGTTGGTGGGGCTGGTGCACCATGCTCGCAGTGAGGCCCTCAAAACCGCTGGCCGGGTCTGGGTGTCGCCGATGACCGACGGCGAAGGTGCCGCATCCTGGTCCCTGGGGGCAGTGATCTGGGTGGATGGCAATGGCGATGGCAGCCGCGCCGCCAGTGAGAGTGTGCGGGAAATCTGGATCGACCATTCCGATATCACGGTCTCAGGCTCCGCCACCAGCCTGACGGTCGCGCCCTTTGGCTTTGATGGCGCCGGTTACGCCATTGCCGACCAGGCTTACACCCTCACGCTCTGCAGCGACGCGGTACCCGCCCGGGGCCAGCGGATCGAGATCAATGGCGGTGGTCAGATTCGCACCGAGAACGAAGATTGTGGGGGCGGCGCATGAACACTAAGCAGCGTGGCATCAGCATGGTGGAAGTGCTGGTCACCATCGTCATCTTTTCGGTGGGTCTGCTCGGCGTCGCCAGCCTGCAGATGTTCACCCTGAAGATGAACAACAACGCCGATGTTCGTACCCGGGCGTCGTTGCTGGCGGGGGACATTGTGGAGCGGATGCGGGCCATCAACGACCCCAGCCAGTGGGACGACTACGTCATGTCCTATGACCAGTGCGCGGAGGCGATCACCGGATCTGCCTCCAATGTAATTTCTGAAGACAGAAAGTCCTGGTGCGCCCGGGTGGCGCGGGAGCTTCCCGGGGCACAGGGCTCTGTGGCCTATAGCAATGGCGCGGCCGTTGTCACCATACAGTGGCAGGAGCGCGAAGGGCGTGAACTGACCGACGCGGACGGTAAAGGCACCGGCGGCGAATGGAGCACCAGCGAATTTGCCTTGCGGGCGAGGTTGCAATGATGGCCAGGACTTTGTCGTACCAGCGGGGGTTGTCCCTGGTTGAGTTGATGGTGGCCATGACCCTGGGCCTGATCCTGATGGCGGGACTCACCCAGATCTTTGTCTCCAACAAACGGTCCTTCACCCTCAGCCAGTCGTTGGCCTATGTGCAGGAATCCGGACGTGAGGGCGCGGCGATGCTGGCGCGGGAAATTCGCAATGCGGATTACTGGGGGTGTATCAGTCAGGTGACGGACGTGATCAATAACGTCGATGGCGATTCAGGATCCGAGCTGCTCGACAATATGCTGATGGGAGTTCAGATCTACCCGGATACGGACACCACCAACAGCATTGTCGACGGCTCCCACGTCATCGTGCTCAGAGGTATCGATGGCAGCAATCCGGTGAGGGTGAGCAATGTGCCGTCGAACCAGGCCGCGACCCTTGCAGTGACCGATGCCGCGTCTTTCTTTCAAGGTGACATTCTGATGGTGTCGGACTGTGAATTTGCCACCATCTTCCAGGTCACCAATAACCCTCAGCAGAACAACTCGGTACAGCTGGTGCATAACACCGGGAATACGGTAACCCCTGGGAATGCCAAGCAGGGTATGCCCAAGCAATATGCCGGCAACGCCAATATTTTCCGTCCTGCAATCGTGCGTTACTCGGTGCAGTTCGACGATGATGGCCGGCGGGCCCTGGTGATGGAGCGTCTCCAGCTCAACAACAACGGGACCAATGCCACCACACTGGGAGACCCGGTTGAGCTGGTTGGCGACGTGCGGGATCTACGCACGCAAATCGGCCTGGATACCACCATTCCTTCGGACCAGATTGTGGACGATTGGCGGGCGCCACCGGCCGAGGACGATGTCAATGCTGCGGCCACCCTGGCCCAGGTGTTGGCGGTGCGGGTGAGTCTGCTGATCAGATCCCAGGACCAGTTTGCCGGCGACAGCCCCGGTGATTACTGCTTCCCGGGCTGGCAGACCTGCACCGATGCCAGCACCGGCCTGCAAACGCCGACCGACCGGGCGCTGTACCGGTCCTACACCTTTACCGCGAGCATTCGTAACCGGATCTATGGAGATGGGTAACGATGGCTAAGACCGAGCGGGGCGCCGCCCTGATTATGACCCTGTTGATGTTGCTGGTGATGACGTTGCTGGCGATGAGCAGCATGGAACGGGTCACACTTCAGGAGAAGATGGTCAGTGCCCAGCGCCAGGGGGATCTGTCGCTGGAAATCGTGGAGGACGCCCTGCGGGAGGCGGAAGCCTACATCGAGGGCGGTACGGTGGTGTTGTCGGATTTCGACGCCGATGGCCCTTTGTACGAGGCCGGATCAGCGCCGGATATCCACGCCGACAGCGCCTGGACCGAGGACAACAGTTTTGCGGCCACCGCAACCCAGAGCGCCTGGACCGAAGAGCTGGGCGGCGGGGTCCCGGCTCCGCGCTATTTCATTGAACTGATTGGCGATACCGCCGGAGAGTCGGCAGTCACCGATGTTGTGGTCAGTGGCCGCCAGGACATGGCCCTGGGGGACTACCGTCCCCAGGGCTTCCGTATTGTGGCCCGGTCAACGGGCGTCAGTGGTACCTCGGAGCGCATCGTGGAGGTTTACTATGCCGCAGAGATTTAACGGGATGTCTGGCCGCATCCGGCAGTTCGGCCACCTGCTGTTCCCGCTTCTGCTGCTGTTGCCGCTCGGCGGCTATGCCCAGCCGGGGGAGTTGAGCCAGTCGCCACTGTTCCTGAACGATCCGGTGAAGCACAACCTGATGGTGGTGGGAGACGACTCCTGGCACATGGACCTGGAGCTGTTCCTGGCGGGCACTGACTATGGCCGGCTGGACAATGAGACCCTGACCACCTGGATGGGGGAACTGATCGATGGCACCGGTGTCCCCGTCCTTCAGAACATCGCCGACAGTCTGATCGGCGACGTTCAGTACGGATATCTGTTCGAAGTCGGGTTGGCGGGTGGAAATGGCGACGGGGTTCGCGATTACGATGGCCGCCGCCTGAACGAAACCTACCAGGTGGTGCCGCCGATCAAGGCCTTCGGCTTTATGCGGTCCCATGACTACAACTCCCAGTACTACGACCCCGCCAAGGACTATGCGCCCTGGGAGGGGCTCGATTACGCGGAGGCCGAACTCGGCAACCCGTTGTTGGACCCCAACTACGCCGTGACCTATGACGAAGCTGCACAGACCGCCGCGCAGTCGCTGACCGGGTCGCTCACCGAGGTCATTTTGGACACCTGGTGCGGTTTGTGGGACGTTGATTTCCTGGGCCTCTTGGGTGATCCGCCGGGATACTGCGCAGACTCCGATTACCCATTGTCCGAACTGCGAATCCTGCCGTTCGCTTTTTCCGGGGGGATCAGCACCGCACTGGAAAGCGCCACCACCGCGCTGGACAGTGTCGGGACCGTGCTGGACGAAGTCTCGGAGCTGGATAACAGCTTGACGGAGGTTACGTTTGACTCCTTGGGGTGCAGCTCAGACAGCTTGCTCGCCAATATGGGGGACTTCCTGGATGACGGCGTCCAGGACGTATTCTACCAATGCGTTGCCCACCGGGCGGCCACCTACTTTGTGCCGGTGGATGAGGGCGCGTACGACCTGTTTGATGCCAGCAACGACATCTCCTTGCTGGGCGGCAGCGGCGGCAATTGTGCCGAGCCGAATCCGGAACACTACCAGACCCTGGTGCAGCAGTGGTCGACGACAAACCTGCTGGACTTTCGTCACCCGGACGGATCGAAATTCGACGGCGCCCTGGCCCCAGACGGCCGCTGCCTTGAACGGGTGGAAGTGGAGCCTGACCGCACCACCTACCCCAGCGGCCGCAGCTTCGAGGAAGAGCTGCAGAACTTCTCCAACTGGTTCCAGTACCACCGTCGCCGCCATCAGTCCGTGCGGTACTCCATGGGGCAGGCGGCCCACAACCTGAACGGCATATACGCGGACTACGTCACGGTGAACGATGCCGCTTCGAATACGCTGCCCAACGACGGGGTGAGCGATGCGGTGATGAAGGACACCACGGACCGGACGGCCGCCGGCGAGTTCGATGTCCTGCTGGAGGAAATCTACCACGGTTACGACGACACCCCGGCCAGCAACGAATCCCCCATGCGCGCGGCACTGGCGGATATCGGTGACCAGTTGCAGCGTACCGACGACAACGCCCCCATCCAGTACGAGTGCCAGAAGAACTACGCGCTGTTGTACACCGACGGCTTTACCAGCGACCTGGATTACACCTGGACGGGCAGCTCGGACAATGCCGCCCCGGAACCGTTTGGGGATTCCTATTCCAGTACCCTGGCGGACGTTGCCTATGGCCTGCGCACCACCAACCTGCGTTCGGACCTGCCGGCAGGCCAGGTGAGCATTTCGACCGCCTGTAGCGATGACTCGGTGACCGGCATGGACCGTCTCAAACTGGGCTGCGATGACATCAATCCCCACCTCAACACCCTGGCCGTTCACTTGGGTGGCAGCGGCTCGGTGTTCGGGGAGTCGCACAGTTCGGTGGATGAGGCCTTCGACTCGCCGCCCACCTGGCCGGACGTCAATGACGAGACGGCCTCGACCACCCTCCAATACGATGACCTCTATCACGCCACGGTGGATGGGCTGGGGGAAATCTTCTCCAGCTATTTGCCGGAGACCATCTCCAGCTACATCAATGCCTCACTGCAGGATGCCAGCGTGCAGCAGGGATCCGCCGCGGCGGTGGCCTTCAACAGCGCCAGCGTGAGTGCCGATTCGCTGATGTTCAGCGCCTCGTTCAACGCCTCCAACTGGAGTGGCCGGCTCATCGCCCGGCGGCTGAATTCTTCCAATGGTCGCCTGGTGGCAGGGGACGACGGTTCCTTTCTGGAAGCCATCGACTGGGAGGCCGGTGAGGTGCTGACCGACGACATGACGGTTTCCGACCGCCACCTGGTCACCTGGAATGGCAGCACCGGTGTCGATTTCACCTGGGACAACCTGACCACCAGCCAGCAGAATGACCTGAAGGCCGGTGGCACCGAGGCCGAGGGGCAGGAACGGCTGGCCTACCACCAGGGCGTGCGGACCCTGGAGGGCAGCAAGTACCGCACCCGGGCCTCGTTGCTGGGGGATATCGTGTATTCCGCACCGGTGCTGGTGTCCCGGCCCCGCATGGGCTGGCCGGACGTGGATCCGTTTGGCGGCATTGGTGAGCGCTACTCCCACTTCCGTGCGGACAAGGTGGACCGCGCGCCTACTGTGTACGTGGGTGCCAACGACGGCATGCTGCACGCCTTCGACGCCACCCTGGAACCCAACACCGGCGGTCAGGAGCGTTTCGCCTACATTCCGGGGCTGGTGTTCGACGAAGCCACCAACGCCGGCCTCAGTTACCTGACGGAACCGGGCTACGAGCATCGCTATTATGTCGATCTGTCCCCGGCCGTGTCCGATGCCTACATTGATTCTGGAGATGGCGACGCCTGGCATACTGTATTGATCGGCGGCCTGCGGGCCGGTGGTAAGGGGCTGTTCGCCCTGGACATCACCACCCCGGAGGACCTCCAGGGCATCAGCGCCTCGGACATGGCGATGTGGGAGTTCACCGATGATCGCCTGGGTTACACCACCGAGCCGGTCAACATCGCCCTGGTGCCCTGGGGCAGCAACAACTACGAGTGGGTGGCCATTTTCGGTAACGGCTATAACGCCACCACCGAAACCACCGGCCTGTTCATGCTGAAGCTGGAAGGGGGACTGGACGGCAGCTGGACCGAGGGTACCGACTTCCAGTACATCGAGCTGGCCGGTAGCGGCAGCCATGGCCTGACCTCCGATCTACGGTTGGTGGACCTGGACCAGGACCGGGTGATCGACCGCATCTACGCCGGGGACCTGGATGGCAACCTCTGGGTGCTGAACACCAAGAATGACAACTGGCAAAGTGCCTACAAGAGCGGCAGCGATCCCGCGCCGCTGTTCACGGCGGCCAGTGGCCAGGCCATCACCGCGCCGCCGATGGTGGTGCGCAATACCTATGCCGAAGATGGTGCATCGCCCAACCTGCTGGTGCTGTTCGGTACCGGCCAGTACCTGACCACCGCCGACCTTGTGGATACCACCACCCAGTCGTTCTACGGCGTCTGGGACAACGGCAGCAAGGAGCTGAGCGTTGAAGACGACCTGCTGGAACGGGAGATCACCGAATCCAGCACCGAGTTCGGGCTGATTCGTAACCTGCCGAAGGACGAGCTGATCTGGGGCAGCGGTAACGGCGAACACATGGGCTGGTACATCGATTTCGACACCAAGGCCGGCGAGCGGGTGATCCAGACTCCCCAGGTGCGTAACCGGACCATTATCTTCAACACCACCATCCCGGCCGAGGACGACCCCTGCGGCTCCGCCGGCAGCAGTTTCCGCATGTTTGTGGATCTGGATGGCACCGATCCGGATCATGCGGTCTTCGACCTTAATGGTGACCGGGCGGTCAACAACGACGACACCATCATCGCCGGTTTCTACCACAGCCCCGGCATCCTGACCCTGTCGGCCTTCCTCGGTAACGTGATGTTCGACAACATGGCCGGGAATAATCCGGCGCTCGGCCAGGAGACCAACGAAAACGTGGTGGATTTCGGCGCCTCCAGCCTGCGGGGCCGAATCAGTTGGCGTGAACTGATCGAACGCTGAATTAACCAGAAAGACCTTATTGCGTTCGTCGTAAGCCATTGTTGTTGTTGAATAAAACGCGACAATAGCTAACGTTATCCCGTAAATTCTCCTTTGCAAGTCCCTGACGTGCCCATCGGCACTCAAATCACATGCAAAGGAGAAGTCGTATGTACTATCGGTTGCTGTCCGGTGCAGACCGGTTGCAGGAGTACCAACAGGCCTTTGAACAGGCGTCCGGCAATGCCGTGGCCATGGGCTATCTTGAAGAGGCGCGGGTGATCGGGTTGTTCCGGCGAGGGCGGATGATTGGCGGTTTTGTGCTGAAGAATGGCCCCAATCTGCGTTACGCCAACATGCTGCAACACCACAGCGACAAACTGCCGTTTGAACTGGACAAGGTGGTGGAGATCACCTGCTACTTCCTCACCGAGAAATCGCCGATGCTCAGTTCCGTGGCCGGTCTGATCATTGCCCTGGAATGCTGGCGCGGTGGCAGCGACTATGTCCTGGCCGGCACCCGCATCGAGAAGGTCTACCGCACCCACAGCCGGGTCATCCCCAACGTGTTCCATGAAGGATTGGTGGAGACACCGAAAGGCCCCCAGTACTGGTGGTTCTACTGGGCCGAGCGCCGTCGTCTGCCGGCCCTGGTGAGCCGCGAGATCCTCCACCGTTACCTGCCTCGCCGCAAGGTTGCTTTGCCGGTATCGGGCTAGAAACCGGCGGGAGGTCCGGGTGGCTTGCTCGGGCCTCCCGCCCGCCAGGCTCGCGCTTACCGGCTATACACCCTGCCATCCCGGATCACGTAAGCCAGCTCCGCAAGGGCGCCGATATCGGCGGTGGGGTCACCGTCCAGCAGCAACAGGTCGGCCTGGGCGCCGGCCTTGATGATGCCCAGCGATTGGTCCGGAGTAGCCAGTAGCTCGCCGGGAGCACTGGTGGCCATACGCAGCAGGTCGACAGGCTCGTAACCGTACGACTGCAAGAGGGTCAGTTCGCGGATCAGCGACGCACCGGGCGTCAGGCCTGGGATGCCGAAATCGGTGCCCGCCAGTTGTGGCACTCCCGCCCGGTACAGCGCCTTGAGGTTATACGCCTGGTTGGCGGCAAAGCCCGGAATCCTGGCCCGGTACTCTGGCGAGAAGGTCGTGGACTGGTAATCCGCCAGGGCGTCGTTCCAGTCCTCTTCGAAGGCCGCCACCATGGCGTCTGACGCCAGCTGTCGTTCCAGCGGAGTCAGCCCGGAGGTCTTGTTCAGACCCCGGACATACCATTCCCAGATCTGTCCGGTGGTCACCACCTTGGTACCGCTGCGTTTGAGCCGTTCCAGGTCGGACTCGCTGAATCGATCCACATAGGGGGTGTGCATCAGCACGTCGGCACCGGCTTCGGCGGCGATCACCGCTTCCTGCGTGGTGCCGACATGCACATACACCGGTTTGCCGGCGCTGTGGGCCAGGCTCACCACCTGGCGGATGTCGGCTTCGGTGAGCCGAGGGGAATCCCAGGGGATGGCCGCATCGAACACCAGCTTGATGTGATGGCTGTCCTCAGCCAGCAGGCCCTCGATAGCGGCCTGGTCAGCGTCGGCGGACCGAACCGGCATCACCTGTTCCGCAATCACCGAGTCTGTGAGCGGCCAGGGCACAAACTCCCGGAACATGGGCACCGGGTGACCGTCGGCGGCGGTGATCATTCGGCTGGCGGAGAAGATCCGGGGGGAAGGCCCCTGCTGACGGTCCAGGTTGGCCAGTGCATTGGGTGAGCCTTCCACGGTAGCGGTGACACCGCTGTAGAGGAACGCCTCGCGCTGGGCGGCCACGGAAAACAGGCTGACGCCCTCCATCGCCCAGGGTGGGCGGCCATCGGAGGAACCGTAGTGAACGTGGAAATCGATCAGGCCGGGCACCAGCACCCGGTTCTCTCCCGCCAGAATATCGCCTTCGAACGTCGATGGCGCGCCAGCGTTGGCGCCATGGATGGCCGTGATCCGGCCTTCGCGGATCTCCACCGCCTCGACCGGTTTCAACCCGCCGCTCGCGTCGTCAAAGACCCGAACCCGGGTAATCAGCAAGCGGTTGCTGGGTTGGCGGGCGGGATGCAGCAGGTTGGCGCTCTCATTGACCTTGGCCTGAATATGGAAGAAGCCGCCGGTTCCAGCCAGCAGGATCAACACTAACAGGAGAGCAAAGGCGAAAAGAATGCGTCTGGTCATGGTTTCCGGGTCCCTGGTTGATAAGGCCAACGGCGTTCGTTGGAGCGATGGCGTAATTCCTGAATCCTGGACGAATTCTAGCGGATTGGTGTGACATCGGATCGAGTGTCCGTCACAACCGGAGAGCTTTGGCCTGACGGGTAATCGAAATGTGAATATGCAACCAATTGCACAAAGCCCGTGTCGCTGATAACTTTATGCAACTGGTTGCATATTAATCGATACCCTGACCCAACAGTTCATTGAACGGAGTTGTCATGTCCCTGCCCGAGGTTTTGCGCGGACGGCTGTCATTGCCCGCAGTGTGTTCCCCCATGTTTATTCTGTCCACCCCGGATCTGGTCATTGCCCAGTGCAAGGCCGGTGTCGTGGGGTCGTTTCCGGCGCTGAACGCGCGCCCGGCCCATGTGCTTGACGAGTGGCTGGAGCGGATCACCCGCGAGCTGGCGGAGTACAACGCCGAGAACCCGGACCGTCCGGCGGCGCCCTTTGCCGTCAACCAGATCGTGCACAAGTCCAATGACCGCCTGGAGCATGACCTGGAACTGTGCGCGAAGTACGAGGTGCCGATCATCATCACCTCTCTGGGGGCGCGGGAAGACCTGAACCAGCGGGTCCACGACTATGGCGGGATCGTGCTCCACGACGTGATCAACAACCGGTTTGCCCGCAAGGCCATCGACAAGGGCGCCGATGGCCTGATCGCGGTGGCGGCCGGTGCCGGGGGCCATGCCGGTACCCAGTCACCGTTTGCCCTGGTGCAGGAAATCCGCGAATGGTTCGATGGTCCGTTGCTGCTCTCCGGCTCCATCGCCAACGGCAATGCCGTGCTGGCGGCCCAAGCCGCTGGGGCTGACCTGGCCTACATCGGCTCCGCCTTCATCGCCACGGAAGAGGCCAATGCGGTCGACGCCTACAAACAGATGGTGGTGGACAGTGGTGCCGAGGACATTGTGTACTCCAACCTGTTTACCGGCGTGCACGGCAACTACCTGCGCCAGAGCATCGTCAACAGCGGCCTGGATCCGGACGACCTGCCGGAATCCGATCCCTCCAGGATGAGTTTTGGCTCCGGTGGCAGCTCCAAGAGCAAGGCCTGGCGGGACATCTGGGGCGCCGGCCAAGGCATCGGCGCGGTCAAGCGGGTCGAGCGGGCGGCAGACCTGGTTAACCGGTTGCGCGCCGAGTACCGGGACGCCTGCGCCCGGTTGGGTCTGGCGGAATGGTCGCTCGATCGGCAGCCAGAGTCGGTAGACTAAAAGGTCCCCGCTGCTATGCCGCTACTCAGGCGCTGGTGGAGCCGTCCCCTGCGATGGTTTCCAGCAGCGTCAGTGTTTCCCCCGCCCAGGCCAGCCAGTTCTCTTCCTTCATGATCCCCATGCGCAGCACCCGGTGTTGCAGTTGCTGGGCGACGGTCAGATGTTCGCCGGCAAAGTCCCGCTGTTCGATCTGCCGATAGGTGGCCAGCCGTTCTTCGTGGTAGGCCCACAATCGCTGCATTTCCTGTCTGACCCCCAGCGGCCCCAGGATGGCTTCGGCCCTCAGTTTGACCAGCAACGCTGAGGTGCAGGGGCCCGAGCTTTCCGGTTCCGACACCCAGCGAACCAGCTCCTCCCGGCCTGCGGGCAAGACGTGGTAGGTCTTGCGTTGGCGTCCACCCGGCTCGCCGTCCTCCTCGGCTTCCAGCCAACCCGCGGCGGCCATGCGTTTGAGTTCCCGGTAGATTTGCTGGTGGCTGGCCTGCCAGAAATAGCCGATGGAACGGTTGAAACGATTGGCCAGTTGGTAGCCGGTGGAGGGCTTTTCGAGCAGGGAGGTGAGCAGGGCGTGTTGAATGGTCATGAGCGAATTCTATCGGGGCGGGGAGCACTGTCAATCAGTGCTCCGGCTGTCGTCGGCGGGAAGGGTCTCGGTGTCGCCGACCGCGGTCAGCGTATCCGGGGAACGGACCGGTGTGATCTCGATCGCGACCGGGAGATGGGGTGTGAACAGATGCTGGAACGGGTCGGTGTTGTGAAGATCCGGATCCAGCCACATGTCAAAGTCCTCCGGGGTCAGCATCAGCGGAAAGCTCTTGTCGTGGATGTGGTGGAATCGGGGGTGGGGAGGCAGGGTGATGATTGAGAATGAGGGCACCCGTTCGCCCTGGAAATCCCAGATCTCGTACAGTCCCGCAAACGCGATCGCACCGCGGGCGGCACGGATGTTATGGCACTGCTTGCTGCCCTTGGGGCCGGTCCATTCGTGAAAGCCGCTGGCCGGGACGATGGCCCGCTGCCTGGGGAAACGGCGTTTCCAAAGCGGGCTAGAGCCCAGCTTGCCGGCCCGGGCGTTGAAGGTGCTGTATTTGGGGGACGGCCGATAACCCTCGCCGTCGGGCTTGCGCTCGATCAGCAGCGACCAGACGGCGTCCTCCAGCACCCGGCCCTGGCCGGCATCGAAGACGATCTGTCCCCAGCCGCCGGGGGCGATATTGAGCCGGGTTTCCGGGTACAGCGGCAGCCCGAGGCTGTCCATCAGCCGCCGGATGTCCGGATCATCGATGACGTTGTAGCGTCCACACATAACCATTCCCACGCAGAATAACGATGTCTGCTTTTCCGTTTCCTCTTGCAGGTTAGCCCAGGATCGACAGAGGAGGCGGTTTGCAAACTACTTCGCATATGAATTATATTGGTTCGCACGTGAACTAAATGAGGGTGTCTCCCGGATGGATCGCCGACTGTTTTTCCTGCTCAACCAGGCCCAGCACCGGGTCTTCCGCTATGTGGACCGCCGGGCCGAAGACCATTTCGGCACGTCCGTGACCCGCCTGGGGGTATTGATGTACCTGGGCAAACATCCGGGGGCCCAGCAAAAGACGTTGTCCCAGGCCCTGGGGTTGAATAACCCGGCGGTGACCGGGCTGGTCAGCCGGATGGAGCTCAGTGGCCTGGTGCAGCGAGAGCCGTGTCCCGAGGATGGCCGGGTGACCCGCCTGCAACTCACGGAGGAGGGGCGGCAAAAGCTGGAGGAATTGCCGCCCTTCATTCACGAGCTGAACCAGAAAATGATGGATGGCTTCAGTGATGAGGAAATGGAGGTGGTATTCCGCTTCCTGAACGCCCTGCTCGAGCGCTTCTGAGGGGACAACCTTGAGCATTTCCAGGTGGATAGGCTGAGTGCCTTCAGGGGATGGCTTGAGCGATTTCAAGGAGAGAGCAATGACTTATTTGACCCAGGTGCTACCGACCGCCGGTGGCCACAAGATCACCGCCCGCCTCTACCTGCCCCAGGCCGAGAGCCAGGCAGTGGTCATCATCGCCAGTGCCACAGGTGTGGCACAGCGCCATTACGAGGATTTTGCCCGCTGGCTGAGCTGTCAGGGCTATACCGCGGTCACCTTCGACTACGACGGCATTGGCGAGTCCGTCGACCGCCACGTCAAACGCAGTCAGGCCACTATGCTGAGCTGGGCCAGGTACGACTGCCCCGCGGTGCTGGACTATGTGGCGCAGACTTTCCCGCAGCAGCGCCGCATATGGCTGGGCCACAGTGTGGGAGGCCATCTGTTGGGCATGATGGACAGCACCGACCGGATTGATCGGGCCATTACCGTGGCCGCCGGCAGCGGTTACTGGCTGCACAATTCCCCGCCCACCAAGCGGGTGGCCTGGCTGATCTGGTACCTGCTGGTTCCCACCGTGGTGCCGGTGGCGGGTTACTTTCCCGGTGACCGCCTGAACATCATGTGCGACCTGCCCAAGGGGGTGATGATGCAATGGCGGAAATGGTGCCTGCATCCCCGGTACGTGGTGGGGGTGGAAGGCGAGGCGCTCGCGCAGCGATTCGCCAGTGTCGACATCCCCATCACCGCCCTGCGGTTCAGCGACGACGAGATGATGTCCCGGCGCAGTATCGAGACGCTGCACGGTTTCTTCACCGGCGCACCCAAGAAGATGGTGACCATCGAGCCCGCCGATATCGGCCAGAAGCGAATTGGTCATATCGGCTGGCACAAGAACCGTTACCGGGCCCTGTGGGAACGTTACATTCTCGACGAGCTGGCGGCTTAGCCGGCCTCGGTGTCGACCTGAAAAATGCCAAAGGTGTTGCCTTCCGGATCGATGAAGTAACCCTGCCAGCAGACTCCGGGGACGGGAAACCTGGGCAGGGCGATCTGGCCCCCGGCCTGCTCGATGCGCCGTGCGGTGGTGTCGAAATCGGCCACCTGCAGGGAACAGACATAGCCGTTGGTCCCGCACTCCGGGGGCGGTGTGGCGGCGGGTCGTTGTAGCAGGCCACCCTGGATGCCCTCACTCCGGATTCGCCAGTAGTCTACCGGCAGGCCTTCCTGTCGCTGGAACTGCCATCCGAACACGGTCTCGTAGAATCGGATGGCCCGCTCGGGGTCGTCCGCCTGAATTTCGTAGTATGCGAGGGAGTTCATCCTTGAATTCCTTTGCTGTCTTGTGAGGTGTCACATGGCTGTAGGCCGACACACTGTTGGCGGAATCCAGAGCTTGCCGGCTGCTAAGGCTTCTGCCTGTCTATGTGCCCAAGATCCCGGTCGGGGGCCACTTCATCCCGCACCAGGCGTTTGAGTTCGGTGATCTCCGGGAAGCGCCTGGCCTCTTTACGGGACCAGATGACCCTGTCGTTGACACTCACTTCGAAGATGCCGCCGGTGCCCGGCCTCAGGGACAGCTCACCGATCTCGTCGACAAAGGTCGTCAACAGTTCCTGGGCCATCCAGGCGGCGCGCAACAGCCAGCCGCACTGGGTGCAATAGTGAATTCTGACGTGGTTGGTCATGGGGTTGCTCTCCTAGCTGAAGGCCTGTATTCCGGTCTGGCCTCGGCCCAGGATCAGGGCATGGACATCGTGGGTGCCTTCGTAGGTGTTGACGGCTTCCAGGTTCATCATGTGGCGAATGACATGGTATTCATCGGAGACGCCGTTGCCGCCATGCATGTCCCGGGCAACGCGGGCAATGTCCAGGGCCTTGCCGCAGTTATTGCGCTTCAGTAGGGATACCGCATCCGCGGAGGCCTCCCCCGCGTCCATCAGGCGGGCCAGCTGCAGAACCGCCTGCAGGCCCAGGGTGATCTCCGTCTGCATGTCCACCAGTTTCTTCTGGATCAGCTGGTTCGCAGCCAGCGGGCGACCGAACTGCTGGCGTTCCAGGGTGTAGCTACGGGCGGCGTGCCAGCAGAACTCGGCGGCACCCAGGGCGCCCCAGCTGATGCCGAAGCGTGCCTTGGACAGACAGCTCAGTGGCCCCTTCAGGCCTTCGATCTCGAGGCGATTCTCCTCCGGCACGAACACCTCGTCCATAAAGATGGAGCCAGTGACGGACGCGCGAAGGGAGAACTTGCCCTCGATCTTTGGCGTGTCTAGACCGCTGCTGCCGTCACGCTCGATGACGAAGCCGTTGACCTTGCCGTCGAGCTTGCCCCAGACCACGCAGAGATCGGCAATCGGCGAGTTGGTGATCCACGTCTTGGCGCCGCTCAGCAGATAGCCGCCGTCCACTTTCCTGGCCCGGGTTTCCATGCCGCCCGGATCGGAACCGTGGTTGGGCTCGGTCAGACCAAAGCAGCCCACCAGTTCACCGGCGGCCAGCCTGGGAAGGAGCCGTTGCTTCAGGGCTTCGTTGCCGTAGGCAAAGATCGGGTACATCACCAGGGACGATTGCACCGAGAGGGCAGAGCGGTAGGCGGAGTCCACCCGCTCCACTTCCCGGGCGATCAGGCCGTAGCAGACGTGATTCAGACCGGGGCCGCCATACTCCTCCGGCAGGGTGGCGCCGAGCAGGCCCTGCTCGCCCATGGCTGGGTAGATGGCGGGGTCAAAGGTTTCCTGACGATTGGCCTTGGTAATGCCCGGCATCAGTTGCCGGTCACAGAAGGCGCGGGTGCTGTCCTGAACCTGGCGTTCGGTTTCGTCAAGCTGCTGGTCGAATTGCAGCAGATCATCCCAGGGTGCGGCAGCCATAGACATTCTCCTGATCAAGAGGGACCTGCCGAGCGGGCCGGTCCCCGGCCGTTGATCGGGTGGACAGCTGCGCTGGCGGGTCTTTATAAGGGGCTCTGAAAGTGTCGTTTCTGATGAACAAGCCAATACTATAAGCGTTCACGGTATCGTCCGCCTCGTCAACCGCGCAGGAGGCTCCAGGTCAGGACGTCGGTGTCCCGCTATGGGCCGGTGCGGGAGTCCGGGCGGTGGCTTCAGGGCTTGCCGCCCAGCATGATGCGCACGGCGATACAGGCGTCCTCCAGTTCCTCTCTTCGTGGCTCTCGGCCACAGATGACGTCGCTGTAGAGGCAGGATTCCGCCAGTCGCACCATGAAGTAGGCCAGGCTGTCGATGTTCAGTGGCGGCTGGAGGCAGCCCCGATCGATCTGCTCGGTCAGCGTGCGCCTGTTGGCTTCTACCGTCCGGCTGTGGAGGGTGGACTGGGAGGAGGTGAGAATGCGCAGGGCATACTCCGGGGCCTGGTTGATGAATCGCCGCAAGGGTTCGGCATGCAACAGGGTCGAGTTGATGTAGCGGTACACCCCCACCACGAACTCGACCCCTTCCCCCGGCGTTGCCGTAATGGCTTCCTGGCGCAGGGACTCATAGAGCGACCACAGCACTTCGCCGATCAACAGGTCCTTGTTACCCACCCATCGGAACAGCGTGGCCCGGCCGATGCTGAGCTCGGCGGCGAGGGTGGCCAGGTGGATGCGCTCGCCCTTGAGCCAGTGACGGCGGGCGCGGCGCAGGGCTTCCGCCGGCGTGGCCTTGATGGTGTTGTTGTTATTGGACACTGAAACCTCAATTCGCAGCTTCGCCACATTCTAACCACAATGCCGGTGTCTATCCACGAAGCGCTCGGCCGTCGTGATCTCATGGCTATCCTGTTGCTGGCGTTATGGTTTTGTGAAGTTTCCGCTATAGACTGTTTAAAGCTGTGTGACGATGACGTGATGGCAACTCCGCAAGCTGTGCCTTGAGATCTGCAAGGTTGCAGGTCCACAACTTGAGGAGAGCATGATGAAAACCATTGGCACAGCACGAATGTTGGCATTGGCAGTACCGCTGGTCCTGATGGCGGGCGTAGCCCAGGCTGGCGATATGATGGACGACGACAAGATGATGGATGACGGCATGGCCAGCCACGGTTCCATGGCAGAAAGTGGCCACAATGAAATGGCGGACGGCGCCATGATGTCCAATGACATGGCCGACGGCATGGGTGATGGTATGAAGCCTGACACCATGAAAGGCGACACCATGGACGGCGGGATGATGGACGAGCCCATGATGGAAGACCACGGTATGTCCGGGTCCGACACCATGAACTAGGCAGCACCAGTGGCGGGCCGGGTCCAGCAGGTTGGCGAGATGACCTGTCGAAACAGCAGGCCCCGGCTGCTGCCACCGTATTGAGATTCAGGAGCCCATGACACGCACGGTACTGATCATCGAAGACAATCCGGGCATTGCCCAGCTGGTCCGCATGCACGTGGAAGACCTGGGGCTGACCGCGATTCATTGCGACCGGGGTGACACCGGGCTTGAGCGCTACCGCCAGGGGGGCATTGACCTGGTGGTCCTGGACCTGATGCTACCGGGTCTGGATGGCCTGTCGGTGTGCCGGGAAATCCGCAGCGGCCCCGGTTACGTGCCGGTGCTGATGCTGACCGCCAAATCCACCGAGCTGGACCGGGTGCTAGGGTTGGAAATGGGCGCTGACGACTACCTCACCAAACCCTTCAGCGTGGCCGAGCTGGCCGCCCGGATCAAGGCGCTGTTCCGTCGCGTCGATGCCATGGCGGCTCCGGCAGCCGAGGTCGCACCCGACAGCGAAGTGATCGAGTGCGAGGGGCTGCACATCGACCCCACCCGCCGCAAGGTGACGGTCCATGGCAAGGAAGCGGAGCTTACCGCCCGGGAGTTTGACCTGCTGTGGCACTTTGCCAGCCACCCCGGACGGGTGTTCAGCCGCACCCAGTTGCTGGACGCCGTCTGGGGCTACAATCACGAAGGCTACGAACACACCGTCAACACCCACATCAACCGGCTGCGCAACAAGATTGAGGCCGATCCGGCCAACCCGGACTTCATCCAGACCGTGTGGGGGGTGGGCTATCGCTTCCGGGACTGAACCATGCTGAAAACCCTCTACACCCGCCTGGCGTTCTGGCTGTTCCTGCTGCTGGTCAGTGTGGGCCTGCTGTATTCCTTCATCAGCTTCTATTCCCTGCGGGAGTACACCGCCTCGGTCAACCAGGAACTGCACCGGGACCTGGCGGAAAAGCTGGTGCAGGACCGTAACCTGGTGGATGAGGGCCGGCTGGATGAGGCGGCTCTCAAAGAGCTGTTCGACCTGTACATGACCATCAATCCCAGCATCGAGATCTACCTGCTGGACCCCAAGGGCAAGATCCTCGCGTACTCTGCGGACCCGGCCAAGATCAAGCGCAACCACGTTGACCTGGCCCCGGTGCGCCGTCTGCTGGCGGACATGAGCGCCTACCCGGTGCTGGGGGATGACCCTCGCAGCCACGATCGCCAGAAAGTGTTCTCGGTCACCCCCATCCCTTCCGCCGTCAATCCGGATGGCTACCTCTACGTGGTCCTGCGGGGCGAGGAGTTCGACATGGCGGAACAGATGGCCCGCAGCAGCCAGTTCATCGAGATGAGTGCCTGGGCCGTGCTGATCAGTCTGGTGGTGGGCATGCTGGCAGGGCTGGCGGTGTTTCGCCTGCTGACCCGACGCCTGAGCCAGCTCACCCAGCTGGTGGAACGCTTTGAAACCGGCGACATGAGCCAGCCACCGCAACAGACCTGGCAACAGCAGCGCCCGTTGGTGCGGGATGAGATTGATTACCTGGGGGTGGCCTTCGACCGGATGGCCGAGCGTATCGCCAGCCAGATCGAACAGCTGCAGGAGAAAGACGCCCTGCGCCGGCGCCTGGTGGCCCAGGTGTCCCACGACCTGCGTACGCCCCTGGCGTCCATGCAGGGCTACATCGAGAGCCTGCGGATGAAGCGGGCTACCCTCAGTGCGGGGGAGCAGGAACAGTTCCTGGATATTGCCCTGGCGGAAGGCCGGCGGTTGAGCCGCCAAGTGGACGAGCTGTTCGAACTGGCGGCGCTGGAGGCACGGGAAAAACAGCCCCGGCCGGAACCCTTCCCGCTGGCGGAGTTGGTCCACGACGTGGTGCAGAAACACAGCCCGCGGGCTGGGGCAAAAGCGGTGCGACTGAGGGTTGCGAGAACCCCCAGCCTGCCCCTGGCCCATGGCGACCTGGCCATGACCGAACGGGTGCTGGACAACCTGATCGGCAACGCCATCGAGTACAGCCCTGAGGGCAGCGAGGTGGTTCTGGACATGGACCGGCAGGATGAGTGGCTTCGCGTAACCGTCAGGGATGCGGGACCGGGTATCGCCGAGCAGGACCTGCCCCACATCTTCGACGCCTTCTACCGGGGTGAATCCGGCAACGCCGGCGGCCACGCCGGCCTGGGCCTGGCCATCGCCAAGCGCATCATGACCCTGCAGCAGGGCGGGATCGAGGTGCGCAACCTTCAGCCCCGGGGCACCGCCTTCACCATCACGTTGCCCATCGTTATAGATTCGTAAGAAATCCCCGACCGTCCCGTGAAATTTTGCGTACACACTGGTGTCCATAAACACAGAGGAACCCACCGGTTGGTTGGGTACAGGAGGCAACAAATATGAAGCGATATGTGCAAAGTGCGGCCCTGGTAATGGGGTTGGCGGTTATTGGCTGGACCCTGGGCGACCGGGACCCGGTCGCGGAGCCATCGCTGTATGCACCGGACGATCCCAGCCTGGCGGTAGCCACCTTTGCCGGCGGCTGTTTCTGGTGTGTGGAAGCGGCCTACGAGAAACTGCCGGGTGTGGTGGAGGCCGTCTCCGGCTACACCGGTGGCGTTGAGGCCAATCCCACCTACAAGCAGGTATCCTCCGGCAGCACCGGCCATACCGAGGCGGTCCAGGTCTACTACGACCCGGATGTGATCACCTACGAGGGACTGTTACAGGCCTTGTGGCGGACCATGAACCCCACCGATCCCAACGGTCAGTTTGTTGACCGCGGACGCCAGTACCGCCCGGGTATCTTCTACCACAACGAGGCCCAGCGCCAGGCCGCCGAGACCGCGAAGCAGGTGTTGGCTGAATCCGGCCGCTACGACAAGCCGGTGATCATCGAGATCGCGCCGTTCCAGGTGTTCTATGACGCCGAGGAGTACCATCAGGACTACTACAAGAAGAATCCGATCCGCTACAAGTTCTACACCTTCAACTCCGGCCGCTACCAGTTCGTCGACGAGGTCTGGGGCGAAGACCGGGAGATCGACTACAGCCAGTTCCGGCCCGAGCCCATGGGCGGGGCCGCCGGCTTCAATCCGGCCGATTTCGTCAAGCCCAGCGACGACGAACTGAAGCAACGCCTGACTCCGCTGCAGTACCAGGTGACGCAGGAGGACGGCACCGAGCGGGCGTTCAACAACACCTACTGGAATGAAAAGCGGGCCGGCCTCTATGTGGACGTGGTCTCCGGCGAACCGCTGTTCTCCTCCGATGACAAGTACAAGTCCGGCACCGGCTGGCCCAGTTTCACCAGGCCCATCGAGCCGGGTGTGGTGGTGGAGCGGGAAGACCGCAGCCTGTTCATGACCCGGGTGGAAATCCGCAGCAAGTACGCCGACTCCCACCTCGGCCACGTGTTCGAGGACGGCCCACCGCCCACCGGCCTGCGCTACTGCATGAACTCCGCCGCGCTGCGCTTCATTCCCAGGGAGCGGATGGTGGCCGAGGGGTACGGCGAGTACCTGGACCGGGTGACGCCGAAGGCCGTTGAGATGTAACGGGGAATGTCGGCCAAGGAGAAGGCCCGGGCCGTTGGCCGACGGTTCGGGGCGGCGTCATCTCTTCTGCGCCAGGTATACCCGATCCACTGCGGCGTAAAACCCTGCCGCTAACCAGGTTCGCATCATTGGCAGGGGCTGGGGGCTACACACCCAGTATCCCTGCAGCATGTCGCACCCCATCTCCCGCAGCAGGTTGGCGGTGTCCGGGGTTTCCACGCCTTCGCCGACCACCTGATAGCCCAGGCCCTTGGCCATCCGGATGGCCGTTGCCACGATCATCCGGGAGCCTTCGCTGGCGTCGATATCCAGGATCAGTGACCGGTCCAGCTTGATTTCCGTGGCCGGCAACTGCTTCAGGTAAGAGAGCGAGGAGTAGCCATTGCCGAAGTCGTCGATGGATATCCTGAGGCCAAGCCCGTTTAAGGCCTGGAGCACTTTCAGGCCCCGCTCCGGGTCTTCCAGGGCGGCGGTTTCAGTCAATTCAACGGTGATCCGGTCGGCCGGCACGCCGTGGCGCCGTAACTGGGTTTCGAACAGGTTCTCGAGATTCGAGGAGACCAGGTCCCGGGCCGAGACGTTCACCGACATGGTCAGCGTCGGATGGTCGCGATGCAGCTCGGCCAGGTCCGCCAGGGCCTGTGCCACCACCCATTGCGTCAGTTCGGTGATGCCGCCGGTCTCCTCCGCCAGGGGAATAAACTCGCCGGGGGGGACCCAGCCCCGTTCGGGGTGATGCCAGCGCACCAGCGCTTCCAGCCCGACGACCTCCCCGCTGGTCAGGTTCACTTTGGGTTGGTAATGCAGCTGTGTCTGGTTCTGGTTCAGCGCTTCCCGCAGGTCGGTCAGCAGCGTCAGCCGGCTCTCGTTGTAAATGTCATGATCCGGGGAGTAGATCCCGGTGCGAAAGCGGCCGTGAGGCGTCATTTCCATGCCGACATGGGCATTGCGGATCAGCAGCGCGGCGGTGTCGCCGTGCTGGGGGTAGCTGGCGGCGCCGAATCGGGGGTGCGTCTCGATGGCCAGGTTGTCCAGTTGCACCGGATCGGACAACTGCTTGAGGGCTTTGTCCAGGGCGGTGAAGTCGCCGCTGGCCTTGCGGACATCCACCAGTATGCCGAAGCTGTCGCCGGACAACTGGTAGACCCGTTCTATCCGGCCCTGGCTGTCGTGAATGGCGTGGGTGATGGGCAGTTTGGCCGCCAGCTCCATCATCTGCTGGGCAATCGTTTTTAATAGTCGTTCGCTGCGGGACAGGCCCAGCGTGCGGTTGATTTCATCCAGCCGGGTAATGCGGGCGACGCCCACCATGTAGTGGCCGTCGGGGTCTTCGGCCAGTTGGCGGTCGATCATCCATTCGAAGCGGTTGCGGTTCGGCAGGCAGGTCACCGGATCGTGGGTCATGGCGTCGTTCAGCCGGTTCTGGGCCTCGCTGCGGGCCTTTTCTTCGCGCAGGGTGTCGGCCTGCGCCCGGAATTTCTGCTCCCGCTCCCGGTAGAGCCGATCCGCCAGGGCCAGGGTGAGGATAAAGGCTTCCAGTCCGGAGCCAATCTGCATGGCGTGCTCGGTGAAGAAGTTCTCGGGGAAAAAGCCAAGGGCACGACCGGCCGTGGCCAGCACGCCCACCGTGAGCGGTATCCAGGCAACGGTGAAAAACGCACCGGCGCGGATACCTTCGGCCCAGCTGATGGGGCCGGCGATAAACAGCAGTGAGAAAAACACGAAGGCCGACACCGCGCCCAACAGGATGGCGGTGTTGTAGCTCACCAACAGGATGGTCGCGAAGTAGACCAGCTCGAACCCCAGCATCGCCAGCAGCGCCTTGTACAGCCTTGGGCTATGGGCCTTGATGCGGAGGAACTCCAGGCAGAACAGGATCGAGAACAGCGCCAGGGTGGGCATGGACAGCAGTAACACGTTGCCATGCAACACGGGCGCCCGGGGGTAGAAGTGCTGGAAACTGAACCCGGTGATGGACGTGAAGAACAACAGGTAGCCCGATATCGCCAGCGCGTAATAGAGGTAGAGCCGCTCCCGCAGGCTCAGGAACACCGCGAGGTTGATCAGGATAATGACCGTCAGACAACCGTAGAAAAAGAAATGCAGTTTCTGTTCATCGGCGGCCGCTTCGTAAAAGGCGTGCTCACGCCAGACACGCAGCGGCAGGATCATCGAGCCGGCGGTCTCGATCCGGATATACACGGTCCGGGCGTCGTTCGGCGCCAGTGTGAAGCGGGCCAGCATGTTGGGGTGATCCACATCCCGGGGATAGAAGGGCCGGGTGTCCCCGGTGCGGACCTGGCGAACAAGGGTGTCGCCGGAATAGACGTAGAACACGACGTCGTCGAGCTGGGAATAGGCCAGTTCTGCAATCAGGTTCTGCCGGTCGTCGGTGCGGTTGCTGACGGAAAAACGCAGCCAATAGGCCGAGGAGGTAATGCCGAAGGTGCCTTCGCCCTCGGCCTGCAGTTGCCACTGGTCCTGGGGTAGCGCCGTTACCTCATCAATACTGGCCTGCGCCGTGGGTTCTTCCCAATACTCGAAATGGGCCTGGATGGGCGCCCCAGGGTTAACCAGAACCTGTGGGGTTCCGGCGTGGGCAGGCATGCAGGCCCACACAAGGAGAGCGGCCAGGACAATTCGCAACGCCAGGTGATGGTTCACGGACAGCTAACCCCGTCGTCGATTTTCGGTTTCTTGTTTTGTTGCCAGAAGCTCCCTAAGTCTAGCAACTTCCCCGATTTATGTACTGTCGGATTGGGGGGAGAGCCTGTAAACCACGAAGCTGTTCAAAGTTTGGGGAACGCATCCCCCGGCATGCGTTGACTTTGCCGTGGCCCCCGAGGGTGGCCGCGGCTGGGCTATCCTGAGAAGGATCGGCTGGCCGTGGGGTTGGGGGCAGCTCGGTGAGTGTGGGCATTTCTTCGCCGAGAGGTAGCGCCATGAGAGTCGATCAGGCACCCAATTCTGTCGTGGTTGATGACTCGATAGCCACCGCCGGGCGTCTTGACGAAGCGCAGCTGTTGGCGTTTGGCCTTGTCGGAACTGCTGGCCAGGGGCGCCGGGTACATCAGGTGCAGGATGCCGTGTTTTTTCGCCAACCGGTCAAAACGGTCGAGGATTCGGGGCTGCCATTGCTCATAACGTTCTTTCGGCCGGTCCAGTTGCTCGCCCTGAGCGGTTTCCAGGAACTGCCACAGGAAGCGAAGGTCGATGGCATAACGGGCATTGAAGTCAGCCGCCAGACCCTGCCGGTAACCATGGTGCTGGCTGAAGGGCACCTGCTCCTGAATGCCCCGTTGCTCCTCCAGGCTGGTGCCGGTGAGTTATTTCTCGATGCTGGCTTCCAGTGCCTGTTCGTTGGTTTGCATATAGCGAAAAGCGGGGAATTCAATTGTAGGAATTGATTGTAGAGGCGTTCATTCTTTGTGGTGACGCTGCTGCGTTACGTTTCACAACCACAGATCCTTGACCGGCGTCTCCGGCCCAAAATGATGCTGAATCTGCGCCTGCAGCAGTTCCGCCGTGGCCAGGGCGTCGGTGAGGGCATGATGGGGGGCGTAATGGGGCAGGTTGTAGCGGGTGCGACTGTCGGCCAGGCGGATGGAGACCGAGCGCTCGCCTTTCAAACGCTGCAGCCAGTTGGGCCGGCGCTTGGGGTGCAGGTGCGCCTCGATGGCCATGGTGTCGATCACCGGGAAGGTGATGCCCTCCTTCAGCCGCCATTGCAGCGCCACGTTCAGGAAGGGGCGTTCGATCTCCCGGTAGTGCACCACCACGATACGCCCCGCCAATGCTTGCAGCAGCTCGGTCAGGATCTCGCCCAGGTCCGGGGCGTGATCGATGTCCGAGTGGGTAATGCCATGGATGGTCACCGAGTCCTGGCTCAGCGGCAGGTGGGGGTGGACCACCCAGTGGCGGGCGTCGCGGCAGTGAATGCGGGACAGGGTGAAGGGCACCAGGCCGATGCTGACGATGGAGTGCCTGTCCGGGTCCAGGCCGGTGGTCTCGAAATCCACGGCCACCATGGGCACCTCGCCGATGGGGGTGTCCGGTGCCGGGCAGCCGGCCTCAAAAAAGGCCTTCAGCCGGGGGTCCCGGGCCCGCGCGGCGTAATGGGCGAGTCGCTCGGGCCAGGGCAAGTCGGCCATCTGGGGTTGCGGCGGGTTGGGTTGTTTGCGATGAACCATGGATGTCCCGTAAACGTTGCGGTCAGGGCAGGGTACGGCCGACGGAGGCCTGGTAGCGGTAGCGCAGGAACTTCTGGGCATTGCTGACCACCTGGAAGGCGTCCTTGAGGTGATTGCGCTCGAACGGCGACAGGTCCTCGGGGCGAACGTTGTTGTCCGGCTCCCGGCCATCCTCGATGGCCAGGGCCTGGTGACGGATGCGGACGATGGCGATGAATTCCAGCGCGTCCCGCAGGTTCTCCACGCCTCTGTCCGGCAGCAGGTGGGTCTCGCCAATGGCCCTGAGCCGCTCAAAGGAGTTTTGCGCCCGTGAGCCGCAAGCCAGGGCGTGAATCCGGATCAGGTCGGAGATAGGAGCGGTGCCCCGCCGTTTGAGGTTAAAGGTGTTCTTCTGCTTGCCGTCCTCCTCCATCACGAAGGTGCGGAAGAAACCCAGCGGCGGTGTTCGATTCAGGGCGTTCTTGGCCAGGTAGGCCAGGAAGCGCTGGCTCTGGCTGGCCTTGTGGGCAATCAGGGTCTTCAGCTCCTCGGCCATCTGGGTGTCGCCGTAGATGCCGTCCAGGTCGAAGAAGATGTTGCTGTTGAGCAGGGCCTCGGCCTTGGGGTTCTCGATCCAGTCGGTGAAGTAGCCCTTCCACACCCGCAGCGGCTGACGCCACTTCTCGTTGGTGGCCATGATGTCGCCGGTGCAGTACTTGTAACCGCAGGCGGCCAGGCCGTCGGAGACAAACCGGGCCAGTTCCAGGAAGTACTCGTCGTGCTGTTCCGGATCAAAACTGTCATCCAGAATCATGGCGTTGTCCTGGTCGGTCACCACCAACTGTTCGTCCCGGGCCATGGAGCCCAGCGCCATGAAGCAGTAGGGGATGGGCGGCGGGCCCAGCTTTTCTTCCCCCAGTTCCAACAGCCGCTGGGTGAAGCTGCGTCCGATGCCGGCCATGGCGCTGCCGATCATGTGGGAATTGGCGTCTTCGTTGACCATGCGGACAAAGGTGGGCGCCACGTCCTGACTGACCTTCTTGAGCCCTTTCACCGTTTGCTGGTGGAAGATGTTACTGACCAGGAACAGACTGCTCTGGCTCTCGTACTTGATCACGTCCGCCAGTGAGATCACCCCGCGGGGCTCATCCTTGTCCATCACCGGCAGGTGATGGACGTTGTTGTGCAGCATCGTCAGCATGGCCTCGAAGATGAACGCCCGGGCGCGGAGGGTGATCAGTCCCGTGGACATGATGTCCTGGATCGGGGTCTCCGAGGGCAGGGCTTCGGTCAGGGCCCGGGTACGCAGGTCCCGGTCGGTGATGATGCCGGCCAGGGTCGGTTTGTCCCCGCTCTCGTCCATCAGCAACAAGGAGGAGACCCCTTCTTCGGTCATGATGCGGGCGGCTTCCTGCAGGCGAACCGTGGTGGGGGCGGTGACCGGCTTGCGGGAGATCAGCCGGGTTACCCGTGCCGTCATCAGCGTGTTGCTCTTCTCCCGTCGGGACACTGCCGCCCGCAGGCGGGTGCGATCCTCGATCTCGACGTAGTCGGCAAACTGTTCGTCGGTCTCCCACAGGTGCTGGAAGACCTCCGCCGGGATCAGGTAGAGCAGGGTGTCTTCCAGGGCCGTGGCCGGGAACCGCACGGTCTTGTTCATCATCAGCCCGAACTGGCCAAACACCTCACCTTCGCCGAGGCGGTTGTAGAGCTCGCCGGATCGCCGGTAGATCTCCACCGCCCCGCTGCGCACGTAGTACAGACGGCTGCTGGGGTCACCCTGCTGGACGATCGAACTGCCGGCCCGGTAGTAGGCCACTTCTATCTGTGCGACCACCTGGTCCAGGGTCTCTTCGGCCATCTCGTCGAAGGGCGGGTGTTGGGCCAGGTGATTGCGAATTTCGATCAGTTCGGCTTGCATGCAGGGCCTCTGGCGGTCGTCCTTGGAAGTACGCTGTTCAGAGGCAATATAGCAGGTGGGGAAAAGGATGGACCATGCGGGTTGCCCGCATGGTCCGAATGCCCCTACTGAACCAGGGACTGGAAGATGGAGCCGCCGCCGCAGGCATCGCCGTTTTCGTAATCGGTGGTGACCACGTTGGCGATCCAGTCATTGAGCAGCGTCACCGCCTCGGTGTGGGTCACGCTGCGGGCGATGGGCGGCATCATCCGCTGCGGATCGTGCTCGGCCCCCAGGCGGCAGGACACGATGGAGGCGTCCGGATCCCCCGGTACCACGATGTGCTGGCGGCCGCAGGAACCGCCGCCGGTAGCGGTGGGTTTCTTGCAGATGCCGTAGCTGGCGTCCACTTCGCGGAAGTGGTCCAGGTAGTAGCCGGTGTTGGAGGCGGCGCCGCGGTCGTTGTGGCAGTGCTGGCAGTTGACCTCCAGGTAGGCGCGCAGGCGTTGCTCGATGTCGGCCTCCGAGCCGGCCACCTCGCCGCTGTCTCCCGGCAGGTTCCAGTGGGGCAGGCGCTCGATGTTGGTGGCCACGCCATGACCGTCGATGTTCAGGGCCGGAGTGCCGGTGAGGATACCCTGGTCCACCCAGTACTGGAGCTGGTTCACCCGCGGGAAACCGCCCTGGCCCCGGCTGCCCATGAAGCTGGACTCCGGCGCGTAACGACGGTTCAGGTTACGGGGCTTGGGCCCGATGGGGGCGCTGCCGGAGGCCACATCGTCGTTGCTGTGGCAGGTAATGCACTGGTTGGCGTTGGGAATGGCGTAGCTGTCGGTGGAGCCGGCCAGCAGGTTGCCGGTGCGGCTGTCCTGATAGTGCCAGCTCACCGCGCGGGTGCCGCCGCCCATGGCCAGTTTGGCCACCGGCTTGCCGTCGCTGCCGGTCTCCCAGATGTAGGTCAGGCCGTCCCAGAACGGCTTGCCACTCTTGCCGGTCCGGCGGATCAGCAGGCGGGTCTCCACCAGCTCCTCGGTGCCCTCGGCCTCATTGGTGAAGGTGAACGTCTTGCTGATCACGGTGCCGTTGGGGAAATGCAGGGCGCCGTTGAGGTTGCCGCCGTCCTGGCCGTCGTAATAGATGGCCTTGGTGCCGGGGGGGATGAAGGCAACCCGGTACTTGGTAGCGTAGTCGGAGAACAGCTTGCTGTTGAGCACGAACGGCACACCGCCTTCATTGGGCGTGCTGCGCGGGTCGTGGGGATCGGCGAACAGATTGTACTGATCCAAACGCGGACAGTTCACCGCCAGCGCGCGGCGGTTGACCTGGTTGGGGCCGACATTGCGGCCACAGAGTCGGTTGACGTACTCCTCGGTTGGCGCCGGATCGATCTCGCCACTGCGCTCGAAGGGTGGGATCACCACCCGCGGCAGCGGTTCCAGCAGCTTGCCGAAGCGGGCCTGGCAGTCGTGGACGGACTTGTCGGTGTCCGCCACCGCCCCCGGCAGCCCTTCCAGGATGGACCGTACGCCTTCCGGGCTGAGGATGCTGGCATCCTGATCGGCGGCGGCCAGCACCAGTTCCATGCCCTCGGTACCGTGGAAGTTCATGTAAGCCTGGCTCTCGCCGCCCAGGTCGTTGTTGTTGAAGCAGGAGCCCCACTGGGGCAGCTTGCGGTTGCCGGCGGCATCGAACTTGTAGGCGTTGTAGTGACACGACGGGTTTGGGTGCTCGTTGGTGTGGATCGGCTTGCCATTCTCATCCCGGGGCACCGGCTCGCCGTTGGCATCCACCGGGTAGGGGCACTCCTCGTCCAGCTCGTCCAGCAGGCCGTCCCAGACAATGTGGGCGCCCTTGCCCGGGTTGGTGACGTTCTTCAGGCCGATCAGGGTGGGCAGCACCGTCTCCACCTGGCCTTCCATCACCGCCTCAAAGTCCGGCGGCGGCAGATCGTAACCGGAGTTGCGCATCACGTTGTGATGGATGTGCAGGCCCTCGGTGTAGGGGTCCAGCTTCTTGTCCGAGGTCTTGCCCTCGCCGTCGATCAGCTCATAGCTGGTGTAGATCACCGCGGCGGTGCTGTGGTCCTCGAAGGTGTTGTTGTAGACCTCGATGTTGTCGTAGCCCAGGGTGATGAAACCGGTGCCCCGGGGCACCGCCGACACCAGGCCGCTGTGAGCGAAGTTGTAGGTGTTGTTGTTGCGGGCGAGGTTGTTGAGCATCACCGAGGTGTCGCCGTACTGGGTGATGTTCTCCAGGTCGTAGATCAGGAAGCCGCCGGTGTTGCACTCGGCCAGGTTGTTGTCGTACTCGCCACCCTGGACGTTCTCGATCTCGAACCCCATGACGTTGTACACCGCGCGGCTGTCGCGGATGATGGCGGTGTTGGTCTGGCCCACGTAGATGCCGGCATCCGAGGCGCCCACGGATTCGGAGTTTTCCACCAGGATGTTTTCCGACTCCACCGGGTAGATGCCGTAGCGGCCGCTGGCGGAGCTGGGCACGTAATCCGGGGTGGGGTCGCCCTCGTTGTAGGGCGGCGCGGTACAGGCCACGTGCAGCCGGCTGGGGTAGTTGTCGGCGGTGATCGGCTCGCCACCGCCGGACCAGAGGGCCCGCACGTCCCGCAGGGTGCCCCACTTGACCCCCTTGAGCTTGAAGGCGTCGCCCGGGGAGTCGAGGATGGTCAGGCCCTCCACGGTGATGCCCCGAACGTTCAGCGCTTCCAGGCCGGTGACATTCACGCTGTCCCGGAAAGAGAGAACGGTCTCGTCCTTGCCGCAGCCTTCGATGCGGATGTCCTCGGTGGCCTGCAGCAGCAGGCCCTGGTCCAGCTCAAAGAAACCACAGCCGAACTCCATGACATCGCCCGGCCGCATCTGGATCATCGCCGACACCATGTCGGTGGTGGCGTCGGGGCCGGGGTTGATCATAAAGGTGCGGCCCTCGGAGAAACGGTCGGGCTTGCCGCGGTTGACCTGGTCGCCGGCGACGACGTTGTCGGTGGCCGGTGGCCGGGGAGCATCGCTGTCACTGCCGCCCCCGCCGCCGAAGCAGCCGGCCAGCAGGACGGCGGACAGGGCCGCCGCCAGACCGGAGGTTGTCGGGTAGTGTCTCATCGTCTCGTTCTCTTTGTTGTGTTGTGCACTGTGTTTGTGGGTGATGCCTGAGGTTGTCGGCCCCCTCCCGGGGGCCGCTGGAAAGGTTGGTGAACGGCCGGATCAACGCGCCGCCTGTTCCGCCCGTTCCCACATGCGCAGGTAGGCCTCGGCGGAGGTGAACAGCTGGTTCACCGCCTCGTCGACCTGCTCGCGGGGGGCGTCGCTGAAGCGGATCATGTCCTCGATCTGGTCCGGGTAGAGGCCGTAGTGGGCCACGCCGCGGCCGTCGTACAGGCTGAATGACCGGTCGCCGGTGCGCTGGACGTCGAAGGTCACCCGGCCGTCCACCGAGCTGAACGGATAGAGCTGGTCTGCCAGCTCCGGGCTGCCGGGGTTGCCGGCCAGGGCCGCGATGCCATTGACGTCCGAGGCCATGCCGGCGCCACCGAAAGGGCCAACCCGGTAGGCATCGTCCCGGGGGCGGCCGCCGTCCCGGGTCAACTGGCGCACCCAGTGGTCACGGACCGAGGCGAAGGAACCGGTGACGCCCCCCTGGGCGGCGATGCGATCCCGCAGCCGCTCGGTGCCGCCCCAGCCACCGTGGCTGTTGATCACCGGGTAACCGTGTTCCTGGGTGATCTCCAGGATGCGGGCGGAGGCCTTGCGGCTGATGTGATCGGTTTCGATCAGCATGCCCCGCTTCATCAGCTCCTCGATCAGGAAGTGGCCCAGGTCGGTGAGGCCACGCCGGTTGCACAGGTGTTCGGTGCCTGCGCGGGGATCGTACTCGGCAAACTCCTCGGGGCTTTCCGGGAAGCGGTCGCCCAGGTAGTCGAGCTGGAACAGCAACTGTTCCATCAAGCCGAACGGTCCCAGTGGCTCCGGGTTCTGGTCCGGTTCCTGTCCGGTGTATTCCTGCAGTTCGGCCGGGCAGGTCTCGAACTCGATGGGGTGGCCGGTCTCGGCCAGGTTGCCCGCGTACAGAATGGGCCCGATGCCGAAGCCCACCCCCAGATCGGGCAGGTGGCCGGCGAAGGCGTTGTCGAACTTGTGCACCGGGAAGACGTTGCGCACGCCCAGGTCGTAGAGCCGGTCCAGGCGCTCGACGATCTGCTCCCGGGTACACTCCGGCTGATCCTGGAACTCGCCGCAGTTGAACACCTTGGAGGTCTCGACCCCCAGGATCACTGCCATCTTGCCGGCTTCGATCACCTCCCGGGCCTCGGCGGGGCTGGTCACCAGCCGGAACCACCCCAGGCCGGGGCCGCCGTGTTGGGCGTCGATGTAGTCCTGCATGTCCTGCATCAGTCGTGCCTGCATTTCGATGGCGGGCATGGTGTCACAGTCGTTCTGTTTCTGCGGATTGAGCTGGCAGAGAATCTCGTTGTGCACCAGGTCATTGACCAGAATCTTCAGGCCAGAGAGATGCGCCCGTTCCAGCCAGCGGTAGTAGCTCTGGTGGTGCTGCAGGGAGTCGTTGCGGGGCCAGTAATTGAAGGTAGGCCAACCCTGGGTCTCGTGAGGGCCGAGGGTGCTGGTGACATGCTCCACGATGCCGGTCATGCCCTGGGGCCCGTGGTTCGCTTCACAGTCGTGCAGGGCATGGTCGATGCCAAACTTGTGGAACGGATCGCCGTAGTTCACCCGTCCACCAATGAACTCGTAGGCGGAGATGTGGCTGTGCACGTCCACATAACCGTACAGGTCGTTTTTGTCGATGCCGCGAATGCCACGGAAGCGGTCCACGTCTTTCAGGTAGATGGCCGGCCCCTGGGAAGCGACGGTGGCGTTCAGCTCTGCCTCGGGGTAGGCGGCACAATCACTGGCAGGCACCATGGTGAACTCGCTGTCGGCGCCGGCAATGGTGGGCGATGACAGCCCCAGGCCCTGGTCCGAGGCCGTCAGCAGCAAGCCGGTGACCCTGGCGGCAAGCTGGAAACGGTCGTCGCTGGCGGGGAGCGCATCCCAGACGGCCAGGTCGCTGGCCTCGGTGACCAGCCCCAGTGCCGGGTTGACCGAGATCTCGGCGAGCTGGTCGCCGCTGTCTTCCAGGCTCTCACCCAGGGCCCGGACGGCATCGCCGAGTGGCGACACCGGGTCCAGGAAGAAGTTGGCCATATCCCCCAGGCCCGCCACCAGATAGCTGACTTCGCCAATGAAGTTGCCGGAATCGTCGAGGAACTCGCCCATCGGATCGGTGATGCCCAGCAGCGACTTGAGACCCTGCTCGCCTTCGCCACGCTGGTAGTCCGACAGCAGCAGGTAGCTGCCCAGCCCGGTGGGCTTGAAGTAAAAGGACGCAGCCTGGCTGGCGTCGGTGGTGGTTCGATAACCGTCATTGGCCGGGCTGGTGGCGAGGTAGTGACTGCCCTGCTGGATCAGGTAACAGCGATTGGCAAACTGGTAGCGACCATAGGGCTGCTGCCGCTCAACCCGGTCGCCACCCACTTGTCCCGGCGGATCGGCAGCCACGGTAGCGGGGGAGGAGGTGTCGGTTGGCGTTGTTTCGGTGTCGGATTGATCGGAGGAGCCTCCGCCACCCAGACAGCCGGACAGGGTTAACGCACTGCCGAGCAGCCACGCCTTGAAACAGGGATGGTTTGAGTGTGTCATTGGTGCCTCGGTTTTTGTTGTTGTCTGGACTAAACGTGAGAAACTCTCACGAGGTTCCATTTAATACGTGACAGTTTGTAGCATAATGGCGTTGTGTGAGCTGCGTCACATTGGGCCAGATTTTAATCAGCGTGGTCCGGTGGGCTGTCGCACTGTGCAGGAGTGATGGATTTGGCAGTTCGTACCTTGGTTCTGGGAGGCATCCGGTCGGGCAAGACCGGCATGGCCGAGCGCACGGCGCAGGCCCATGAGGGTGAGGTGGTCTATGTGGCCACGGCGACGGCGGGCGATGAGGAGATGGCGGCGCGGATCCGTCGGCACCAACAGGCCCGTCCCGGGCATTGGGGCTTACGGGAAGCGCCGCTGGCCCTGGCAGAGGTGTTGGCGGATGAGGCAATGCGGGACGAGCCGCCGTGTTTGCTGATCGACTGCATGAGCCTGTGGGTGAGCAATCTGCTGCACGCCGGGGACGCGGTGTTCGAGCGGGAGCGCACGGCCTTCCTGGAAACGGTGACTGCCTACCCGGGCGGGTTGATCATCGTCAGCAACGAGGTGGGGCTGGGGACGATCGGCATGGATTCGTTGACCCGCCGGTTCTGCGACGAGCTGGGCTGGCTCAACCAGGCGCTGGCGCAGCGGTGTGATCGGGTGTTGATGAGTGTGGCGGGGTTGCCGTTGGTTTTGAAGGGATAAGGGGCCTAGCCCGGGAAGCCAGGCACCCCGGGGCCTGTGTACTAACGCTTACCGGGGGAGCATTTAACTGGTGATATCACCTTCTCTCGACTGCGTTCCTGACCAAATGACTCTTGCTCAATATGCGGGGCATCTAACTCAGCTTACACAATATTTATAAGGGAAGGGTTTTCTACGACCGAGCTGGTCGAAATTTGACCAAGCTTCCCCCTGCTGGGTTTCAAACCCTCTTTTCAGCGGTATAATCAGGGGCTGCTCAGGATGAGTAAGTCGGTCCCAGCGATAGCGATAGGTTTAATGTCTGTCCTTGGGATCACGCGTACATCGAACTTCAAGGATCGAAGACATGCCCGAGGCCAATCGCCCCGCTGCAGCGGGACTGCAGTTCACTGCCCGTGTGGGCAGCCTTCCCGACGATTTGTTCTCCGTGGTCGGGTTCGAATTCACTGAAGCCCTCTCTGAGCTGTTCCGCGGCAAGCTGGAACTGGCCAGCACCGATCCGGGGATCGGCGTTTCCGAGGTCCTCGAACAACCGGTGGAACTGGCCGTCTGGCAGGACGGCCAGCTGCTGCGCCGCTTCACCGGCGTGGTCTCCGAATTCGCCCGCGGCGACACCGGCCACCGCCGCACCCGCTACGAGCTGGTGGTGGAGCCACCGCTGTGGCGCCTGGGGCTGATGCGCAACAGCCGCATCTTCCAGACCCGGACCCCGGACACCATCCTCAAGACCCTGCTGGAGGAGCGCGGCATCGCCGACACGGTGTTCGACCTCAGGCGCACCCCGCAGGAGCGGGAGTACTGCGTCCAGCACCGGGAGAGCGACCTTGGCTTCCTGCAGCGCCTCGCCGCCGAGGAAGGCTGGCATTACCGGTTTGATACCGAACAGGACAGCCAGCCGTTGGTGATCTCAGACCACCACGGCGACACCGTGACCCTGCCGGAGGCCACCTACAACGCCACCGCCGGCGGCAGCAGCCGGCAACCGGCGGTGCTCGAGTTCAGCTATCGGGAGCGGGTCCGCGCCGCCTCGGTGGCGATGAAGGACTACACCTTCAAGAACCCCGCCTACGCCCTGATGCACGAACAGGCCGCGTCCGGCATCGACCACCAGCGCGACGACTACCAGCACTACGACTACCCCGGCCGCTTCAAGGCCGATGCCAGCGGCACCGCCTTCACCCAGGCCCGGCTGGACGCCCTGCGCAACGACGCCAGCGAGGCCCATGGCAAGAGCAACCGTCCGGACCTCGCCGCCGGCGCCAAGCTGCCCCTGACCGGCCACCAGCAAGATCCGCTCAACCGCGATTGGCTGCTCACCGGCATCGTCCACACTGGCAAACAGCCCCAGGCCCTGGAAGAGGAGGGCGGCTCCGAGCCCACCAGCTACAGCAACACCTTCGAGGCCATCCCAGCGGATCGCACCTGGCGGCCCCACCCAGCCTCGGTGGAACGGCCAATGATGGACGGCCCGCAGATGGCCACCGTCACCGGCCCTGCCGGCGAAGAGATCCACTGCGACGAGCATGGACGAGTAAAAGTTCGCTTTCCCTGGGATCGCTACAGCCAGAACGATGAACACAGCAGTGCCTGGTTAAGAGTCAGCCAGGGCTGGGCCGGTGGCCAGTACGGCTTCATGGCTCTGCCGCGCATCGGCCACGAGGTCATCGTCAGCTTCCTCGACGGCGACCCGGACCAGCCCATCATCACCGGCCGCACCTACCACGCCACCAACACACCGCCCTACGCGCTGCCGGAGCATAAGACCCGCACCGTGCTGAAAACCCAGACCCACAAGGGCGAAGGCAGCAACGAACTTCGCTTCGAGGACGAGGCCGGCCAGGAACAGATCTACGTACACGCCCAGAAAGACCTGGACCTGCTCACCGAGCACGACCGCACCGAAGTCATCAGGCACGACAGCCACCTGACGGTGGAGAACGACCGCCTCGGCCATATCCAGGCCAACGACCACCT
>NZ_JAWVYN010000009.1:0-145299 GCF_033722735.1 Marinobacter sp. | reverse complement strand
CTGGTCTGGGACAAGGCTGCCGAGATCGAGTTTGTCAAAGCCTGCCGGACGAAAGTCACCTCCGTGATAAAGATCTCGGAGAGCGACCTGAGCAATATCCGGAGTCAAACCGCCGGTGGGAACAAGTACTTCCCGGAGTTCATGGTTGAAATCCGGGATGAGGAGCAAGAGCTGGTTGCTAAGGTGAGGAAGACGCTGTACGTCAAGCGTAAGCCTGTTGCGGTCAAACATTGAAGACGACTGATTGGTAAGGTTCATTGGTCATAGTGATTCCTGTGGCTGTACCCGCCGATGTAGCCGGGGGCGGGTCAGTCACCGATATCGCCCATCCAGCGGCCCTCTGTCCGACATGCGCAGAGGCACAGCCGAACCCCAGATTTCCCCCTGGTAATCGCAGCGCGACAGCAAAGGCACGGTGTACTAGACTCGTTTCATTGTGTGTTGCTCTCCATCCGAGGCGTGCGAGTACGCGACTCATGGCTTTTCTACGCGAAGGGCCATCCGATAAGGGGGATGCACATGACCAATCCAATCAATCAGTCCCGACTCAACGAACTCCGACAGCAGTTCGCGGGAGAGATCCTTGTTCCCGGCGACCCTGCCTATGACGACGCTCGAACGATCTATAACGCGATGATTGATCGCCGGCCCGGCGTCATTGCCCAGTGCGACACTGTAGACGATGTCGCCGGCGCCGTTCGTTTCGCTCGCGAACTGGACCTTGAGATTGCCGTTCGTGGCGGCGGCCACGGGGTTGCCGGGAAGGCCCTCACGGACGGTGGGCTGGTGGTCGACCTGCGACGGATGAGCACGGTCTCGGTGGACCCCGAGGCAGGCACGGCGACCGTTGCCGGTGGCGCCACCATGAGCCACCTCGATCGTGCCACCCAACCCCATGGTCTGATGACCACGGGAGGCCGCGTATCCACTACGGGCGTGGGCGGTTTCATCCTGGGGGGTGGCAGCGGCTGGCTGGAGAGAAAGTATGGCTTCGCCTGCGACAATCTGCTGTCGGTGGAGCTGGTGACGGCGGAGGGGAACGTCGTCCGTGCCAGCGAGGATGAAAACCCGGAGCTGTTCTGGGCGCTCCATGGTGGGGGCGGCAACTTCGGTGTGGCGACGTCCTTCACACTGCGACTGCACTCGCTGTCGTCGGTGACGGTTGCCCTGCTCATGTGGCCTCCCGACGCGGGCCCGGACGTTCTGGGGGCCTATCGCGATTTCATGGTGTCCGCGCCCGATGAAGTCGGTGGGGGCGCGCTATTTCTGACTGCGCCTGCCGAGGAGTTTGTCCCCGAGAAGCTGGTCAACAAGCTGGCCTTCGTGGTGTTACTCGTTTACGCCGGATCGGAACAGGAAGCCCGCCAGGTAATTGCTCCCATGCTCGGGCTCGGGCACCACGGTGAAATGATTGAAGAGATGCCCTACGCCGATTTTCAGTGCATGCTCGATGACCCTCCCGGCTATCGGAACTATTGGTCGGCGGAATACCTGGAGGCGTTCCCGGATGACGCCGTTGCCCGGTTCTGCGCCCGTGCCAGGGACATGGTCGTGCCATCCCCGTCGCAGCATGTGCTCTTTCCCCAGGGCGGTGCGGTCGAGCGGGGGCCGGTGGACTACCCGCTGCCTTGGCGGCACGCCCCCTGGGTCGTGCACCCATTCGGCCTCTGGGAAGATCCGGCCGATGATGAGCGGGCGAAGCGCTGGGCCCATGATATCCGCACCGACCTTAAACCGTGGTCCAGCGGGGCGGTCTACCTGAACTTTATCGGGGATGAGGGGGAGGACCGTGTTGTCGCCGGTTTCGGAAAGGACAACTATGCAAGGCTTGGCAGGGTGAAGGCGCAGTACGATCCGGACAATGTCTTTCACCTGAACCACAACATCAAGCCAGCGTGATGGTCAGATCGCCAGGTGTCGATTCCGGTCTTCCTCCGCCTGCTTGGTCGCCGTGACCAGGTGCGCCGATACGCGAAACTCCACCGTGCCGTCCGGCTCCTGATAGGCGGACAGCGCGGATTCCACTTCCCGGACGACACGCTCGATCTGGTCCGGTGACAATTCCACGCCGGCGAAGGGGAACCAGCCCTGGGAGTCCGCCAGCACCAGGTCCCGCAAACTCACGAAACGAGCGGTTTCCTGCCGCCGGACCCGGTCTGTGTCGTGGATACCGGCGCTGGTGAAGAGGCCATTGAGAGTCTCCGGATCGCCGAGGGAAAACGGGGCCCTCAGCAGTTCGCCGACGTCGGGGCTGACGAGCTGCTCGTACACATCGGCCAGGGTGCGATAGACCGGTTGCTGCTCCAGGCCATCGAACACGGCGACCACCAGGTGACGGTGGGGGCGGAGCACCCGGTACATCTCGGCCACGGCCCTGACCGGATCGCCAAACAGCATCAGTCCAAACTGGCACAGTACGGCGTCAAAGCTGGCGTCCTCGAAGGGCAGGGACTCGGCATCGCCCTCCAGCCAATCGATGTCCGTCGATTTCGAGCGGGCCACGGCGAGCATGCCGGGGTTCAGGTCCAGTCCGGTGACCCCGCCGTCCGGGCTAACCCGTCGGGCGGCGTTGAGGGTCAGCTCGCCGGGGCCGCAAGCCACGTCCAGCACCTTGTCGCCTGGGTGAAGGTGGGCGGCGTCGAGGGTGTGGTCGTTCCAGACCACGAACAGAGATGGGGTCAGCAGCCGGTCATAGTCCCGGGCGACCTTTGCGAGTTGCTCGATGGATTCATCGGCCATGGCAGCGATCCTGAGCCAGGAAATGGTTGCACTAACCATTAATTTAGATGGCTCTGACCAAAAGGAAAGTCTGGATGGGCAGTTGTCCTGTCAGTCGGGCGAGGTGCTCGAAACCCCGGTCATCCGTGGCCTGTTTTGAACATGTTGTTTTCTGAGGCGTGTCACCTCACCATTCGGAAGCCAAGGGGCAAGCGCATACCCCTTGGCTCTTCTGTGTTCAGACGTCCCTGTTTGAATGTTTCGGCCGAGTGTCTGGTGGGGTTGGATAACTAAAGTCGTCGACGCCGGAACAGCCACCCCATCAGCGGGGTCACAACCAGGGCCAGGGTGGAGGGTTCCGGGACCTCGGCAACCCGAAACTCGAGCCGGTCCACCGTGGTGGGTTCACTGAATCCACCAATGGCCAGATAACCGATATCCGGAGCGGAGAATTCGTTCAGGAAGTAGGCGTAAGGGTTGAAGGGGGCATCGCCCGAATACGGCAACGGAGTCTTGTTCTGCTCATCCCCGGTAAACGAAATCAGGTTTCCCAGGGAGTCGTACAGGAAGATCATAATGGGGTCGGAGCCTAACCCCCAGCCGGCATCCTGAAGGTATTCCATCGACAGAACACTCACCCAGTTAACCGGGCTGTGAAAGCTGAACAGCATGAGGCCATCAATAGAGCTGGTCAGGTCGGACACGGTGGCCACATCGTCGTTGGAGAAGCCTAGCACCGAGGCCATCCACTCGGAATTGCTGGCGGCCGAGCTGGAGAACACCCGATCCCCAATGGGGCCTGTGTTGACGAAACCGGGGGGATCTTCGCCGGACGCATCCTGATAGCTGGAGGCGTACACCGGATTACCCCCCGTCGTTCCAATGGTGACGTGCGGTGAGACGCTCGTCAGCAGATCACCGTCAGAGAAATCATCCGGATCAATGGTAATGACCGTGGCAATGGCGGGGCTCGAGAGAAGGGCCCATATTGTAAGAAGGATTGTGTATTTCATTGATTCTTCCTTGAGCTGGCGATAGCCGAAACATTTACTTCCTGCAAGATAAATGCCGCACCCGAAAATCAATAACCTAGTCCTGGGCGCGGGCAAGCGATGTTAAAAAAATGGACGTCCTGTAATGCTTGCGATGACGGTAGTTTACTGATTCTGATATCCAGGTAGTTGATATAGTCTTGGTTTTTCCAACGTGGATGGAAGGGTGGCAATAATAATCAGGTCACACTTTTTTACAGTTCAATCAGCGTGCCCATCGGGGATAGCTTGGTTTCCATAGAACGCCCGGCTCTGCGCATAGAGCGGTGTCAGGTCCACCAACCGGAATCCAAAGGTGGATGGGTAGATAGTGAAGCGATGGTCGCTGCCCACCGGTAGGGTGGCCCAGAATTCCGGGATGCTGTTGCCACGCAGGTCCAGCTGCGGATAGGACGGATGGCGGAACACACCGGCCTGCGCCACCTGATAGGTGGTTGTCACCGGCTGTGAGGTCACCAGGGTAAAGCGTTGCAGGCCGGGGTAGGTGGCTGCGGTGGCGGCCAGGGTGACCAGGACCGCCACACCCAGCCGTTCGGCCATCGGGGCCCCGCGTCCCAGTCGACTGCACAACGCCGCCGTCAGTAAGCCGGTCGAGACAAACGGCCAGAGGGGCAGTTCTCCCAGGACTTTGTATTCCACGAGCAGCATGAGATCCGCCGCACCATACAGTCCAGCCACAGTGAGCAGGAACAGCTGCACGACCATTCCCCGGTGCTTGAGCAAGTTGTACTGGTTGGCTAGCGGGCCTGGTGCGATGTCCGGTTCACCGGTCTGAGTGGCTTGTCCGGTCGATTGGCTCAGGCTGTTCACCAGGGGTGCTTCATTGAGCAGGGCCTCCAGCCGGTCACCCTGCTTGCTGAGGGCGGCGCCGAGTCCGATCCGGTGATCCGGTCCACCATCCAGCAAAAAATTGTAGGGCTGAAAACGATAGCGCCGGTTGTCCGTGACAACCTCCAGGCGGGATCGCTGTAAGGATTGGGCGAGGTTCTTCTGGGCCTTTTCGGGTTGCAGGCGAAGTTCCCGGATGCTGGCCAGCGGTATCCGGTGGCTGCCGGTGGTCAGGCCCATCAGTCCGAGGCCGGTGAACCGGGGAATATGGACCTTAAACTCAAAATCGTTCAGCTCCAGACGGACCTGTCGGTTGGCCAATCCGATCAGGGCCATCAGGACCACTGCCACCATCAGCAACAGGATTTCGGCATCCAGTGAGCCGTCTGCGCTGCGAATGAGTGCGTCCAGGCCCTGTCCGTCACCGCTGAGCCAGGCCAAGATGAGGGCTGACCCCAGCACCGGGCCCAGGAGCAGACCCAGCAGGGCCGTCAGGTGAACGGTGCGGATGGTGCTGGCGGAATAATGAAAGTGTTTGGTTTCCATGCTCAGTAACGACTCCTTGAATGGCGGTTCGCAGGTCCCTTCCAGTAAACAATAATATTCATTTCGTGCCACCGATTCGGTCATAAAAAGTGGCCTCTGTTAATGGCCCCCAACCTCGGGTTGGTGCAACTGGGCCGCCGTCGGCGTATGGGAAGTGACCGTCATGGCCTGATTGACCAGAAGCATCAGCCACCCACTTTGGGTTTTGGCGCTCCAGGCGGTAAAACGACTGGGCCGGGCTTACCCAGCAGGTAGCCCTGTAATTCATCGCACCCGGCGTCCAGCAGGCAGGTGGCTTGTTCCTCGGTTTCGACGCCTTCAGCGATGACCTGGCATCCCATATTGTGGGCCATGGTGATTATGGTGCGGCACAGGATCAGATCTTGCTGGTTGGCCGGCAGCTCTTTGACGAAGGCCCGATCAATCTTGATTCGGTTGACCGGCAGCAGCTTCAGGTAGGCCAGGGAGGAATAGCCAGTGCCGAAATCGTCCACCGCCAGTTGTACGCCCAGGGCGCGTATCTGCTGCATGATGGTGATGGCCCGGTCGATGTCCCCCATGAACGCGGTTTCCGTGATTTCCAGTTCCAGTTGATTGGCTGGAAACCGATGCTGGGTGAGCAGCTCCGAAATCTCGTCGACCAGGCCGGGTTTGGCAAACTGCTGGGCTGAAAGGTTAACTGCCACCCGCCCATGGAATCCCTCCTCTATCCAGCGCTTGGCCTGAACGATGGCCTGCTCCAGAATCCAGTCGCCCAGGGTGAGAATGAGGTGGGAATCTTCGGCCAGGGGAATGAAGTGGCTGGGTGGGATGGGGCCCCATGATGGATGATCCCACCGTATCAGCACTTCATAACCGACGCAGTCCCGAACAGCGTCGCACTGGGGCTGGAAATGCAGCTTGAGCTGGCCCTGCGGGATGGCCGATTTCAATTCCGTCAGCAGGGTCTGACGTTGGCGTACTTGCTGGCTCAGGGTCTTGGAGAAGAAGTGGATGCTGTTTTCGCGGACGGCCTTGGCCTTCTGCATGGCGATCTCTGCGTGCTGAAGCAACGTGGGAGCGTCCTGACCGTCTGTCGGAATCAGGGCCACGCCGACACTCACGTCGCATTGCAGTTCCTGACCTGAGACGATCACCGGTTGCGACACTGTTCCTGTAATCGCCTCAATCTCCCGCTGTAGTTTTTGTGGATCGGCGCCGCTCATATGAGGTAGCAATAAGGCGAATACGTCGCCACCGAGCCGGGCCACCAGGTTTTTCTCCTGGGCGTAATGGCTCAGGCGGTGGGCAATTTCCTGAAGCATCCGGTCGCCGGCAGCATGGCCGGCCAGGCCATTGATGGTTTGGAAATTGTCCAGCCCCAGCATCAACAGTGCGCCAACCCCGGCAGCGGATTCCGTTTCGGCGTGCCGCAGGAAGTTTCTGAGGTGCTCTTCGAACAGTGCCCGGTTGGCCAGCCCGGTCAGCTGATCGTACCAGCTCCGAATGTGCAGCTCTTTTTCCGTGGCTTTCAGGGAACGGGTTCGCTGGTCCACCAGTTTGTCCAGTTCCTCGTTCAGGACCTGAAGCCGGTCCTGGTAGGTCGAAATGTGCACCAGCATTTTGTTGAGTGCACCCGCCACTTCGCCAAACTCGTCGCACCGTTCCGGTTGGCGCACATAGTGCAGTGGATGGGCGGCGTCCTCGCCGGCCTGGAGTATTCGATGGCGCAGCCTCAGCAGGGGCGCCAGCATCATTCGGCCCAGTACCGACATGGTCACCAGGGTTACAAACAGGGCAATAAGCAGGGATAGGCCCAGAATCCGAAAAACGAAGGCCCAGAGCTCTCCTGATAGTTCCGAAATGTCCAGGCGGGCGGCAATCTCCCAGTCTGGCGCCCACTCCGGGTTGCTCCAGAGCAGGTCCAGCTTACCCGGCGCGGGACGCGGGATATCCCGCAGTTTGCCATCCGTTGCTGCGGCTTGGCCAACGGGCTCTCCGGCCGCCTGGGAGCCATCGGCGGTCTTCATGTCAATGCCCAGCAGGCCGGTGGCGCGCAGCAATGCCTGGGCAGCTGCGGGCTCCTTCGAGACATTGGTGGAGGCGAGGAAGGTTGCTATCCCCTGTCGGGCGACCGCTTCGTATTGGCGCAGCAGGTCTTCTTCGTAATTACGGTAGGAGGGCACCAGGATCAGCGTTTCAATCACCAGGATGGCCACGAAAACGGCCAGGGTTACGTTGCGGCAAAGGCGGCAGGCCGCAAGTTGCCGAAACCATTGGCGAGTTGCCCAACCCAAGGGGGCGGGGTCTGCACTTTGGTCTGAAAGCAGCGCCAGTTCCGATTCAGATGCTTTCATTTTTGCCTCCTGGTCCCTCCGGGCATGTGCTGTGCAGTTTAGGTGAGGAATTCCAAACTTTCCTATTGGCGGTGTCTTCCTGAAAGACACCGTCAGCCGTTCAGGTGTTACAGGAGAAAGGGCGCTGCCCAATCACCGAGTTCTAATTAGTTGTGGAATAACCGTTCCATAAGTTACTATTGGAACGGTTGTTCCAAAATAGAACGCGAATCCTGTTCCGAGTGTCCCTTAACGCAAGTCTGGAGACCAAGATGAGACCGGTCACTTTCGATAAACAGAAGGCTCTCGCGAATGTCACGCACTTGTTCTGGCAGCAGGGCTACGAAGGCACTTCGGTACAGCAGATCCTCGATTGTACGGGACTGAGTCGGAGTAGCTTGTACGCCACGTTTGGCGACAAACGGGCGCTGTTTATCCAGTCGTTGGCGCAGTTTGGCCAGATGTCTCAGGCCGCATGCATGCCATTGAAAAACCGGGGCAATCCTCGGGAGGCGGTACGTCAGTTCTTCGAGCTGGTGTTTTTTGTCATGCCCGAGCAGCAGCGCCGTCTGGGCTGCCTGCTGGTGAACACGGTGCTGGAACAGTCCGGCCTGGACGATGAGCTGGCCAGATTCGCCTCTGAACAGCTCCAGACCGTGGAGCAGGCGTTCGAACAATGTTTCGAGCACGCTGTGGCCGAGGGACGGCTCGAGCCGGATAAAGACCCGCGTCTGTTGGCCGCGTTTTTCATGACCCTGACCCGGGGAATGAGGGTCGCCGCTCGGGAAGGGCAAAGTGAGGCCATGTTGCGGAGTATGGTGGCAACGGCCCTGAACATTCTTGATTAGGAAGGCATTTGATGAACACTCTATCCAAGTCCCTGTTTATTTCGCTTTATCTGACGCTGTTGGTAATTGCAGCGGGGCTCAGCCTGGTCGGGCTATGGCGTGAAGGGCTGTTCACCGGTTGGGCCGGTGTGGCGCTGGCCACCTGGCCAATGGTGTTCTTTTTCCTGAAACTGTTCCTGACGAATACGGCGCGAACCGGCGCGAATCTGGTTGGCTATCAGGCGGCGGCCTGGGCTGGTACGGGGCTCACCCTTGCGTTGGGATGGTCCGGCGACGCCCTGGCCATTCAGTTGTTCGGCAGTGCTGTTGTGGGTGGTGTGGGCTCGACCCTCTATGTTTACTGGTATTCCCGGTTCAGTCGGCAGCAGCAGGCTGAACGGTTGAAGGTGGGATCACGTCTGCCGGCCTTCGAGCTGATGGATGATGCCGGTAACAAGGTTGTATCCGACGAGTTTCTGGGCCAACCGACGCTGTTTATCTTTTATCGGGGGAACTGGTGCCCGTTGTGTATGGCGCAAATCAAGGAAGTCGCGGGTCAGTACCAGGCCCTCGCGAATTTGGGCGTGACTGTGGCCCTGATCAGCCCCCAGCCCCACGATAACACCCGTAGCCTGGCGGAAAAATTCCAGGTGCCGTTCCGTTTCCTGGTGGACTCCGGCAATCGCGCTGCCAGGGCCTTGGGTATCGAGGCCGAAAACGGGCTGCCCAAGGGCCTGGAGGCACTGGGCTATGACAGCGACACGGTTATGCCTACGGTACTGATCACCGACGCCAACGGGACCATTCTGTTTGCGGATTTAACGGATAACTACCGAGTTCGACCAGAGCCGGAGACGTTTATTCGAGTCTTAAAGGAACACGGGGCAACGGGTTGACCCCGCTAGAACTCCCCGTACCGGCGATGCAGGATACCCACCCGTTCCACATAGGCCCGGGTTTCGGCATAGGGGGGAATGCCATCATAGCGGTCCACTGCGCCGGGGCCGGCGTTGTAGGCGGCTGTGGCCAGGGTGATGTCGTTGTCGAAGCGATCCAGCATCCAGGACAGGTACTGGACACCCCCGCGAATGTTCTCGGCGGCATCCAACGCATCGGACACGTTCAGATCCCGGGCTGTGGCAGGCATCAGTTGCATCAGTCCCTGGGCGCCTTTGGGGGAGACGGCACCGGGGTTAAACGCGGATTCGGCATGGATGACCGCTCGAACCAGGGCCGGGTCGACGTCGTATTCGATGGCTGCGGCGACAATTTCGTCCCGATAGCGTGAGCGGAACAGCGGCGTAGTGAGCCAGTTCACGGTGGATTCGGGGTTGCAGGCGTAACAATGAAAACGGATGACGTCGTAATTGGCACCGTTCGGGGCCTGTCCACTGTAAGAGATGACGCCGTCGTTGTTTTGATAGCGGTAAACGGTCTCGTTGCCGGAAGAGGCCAGGGGTTGGTCACCCTGCACATTGGTAAATTCCACCGAGCCGTCGGGATGGACAATGCGGCGGATACTGTCGGCCGACACGGGGGCCGAAATGACCAGTAATGCACACAATAAAACCTTTGGTGGAAAAAAGACCCCATTTCCGCCAGTCATCGCAAACCCTTGAAGACTCGTATCCCATCTTTTTGACCACTACCTGATTGTGGTCCTGAGCAAGTATAGGGCTTTGGGCTGCGGAAAGAAGAGGCCTGGGTCTTATTGCGGTAATTTTTTGTTGCCAGCAGCAGGCCTTGAGGGCCATGCGCCAAGACCGGCGGATTACCGGGATTCTTGTGGCCGAGGCATTTCTGTGGCTGACTGTTCTCTGGCCCCAACAGTCTGTCTACGAGGTGCATGCAAGCAGTGAAGTCAACCTGGACGGTGTTACGCCCACGTAAAATACCCTTCCGGAAACGCCTGGCCCGGGCCTCGGTGGCGCTGATCTACCGGCAAAGCGGTGACGGCCGCACGGAGTTGCTCTTCATCCAGCGGGCCCAGCGGCCAGGGGACCCCTGGTCCGGGGATATGGCCTTCCCCGGGGGGCGCATGCAGCCGGGAGACGCCACGCCCCGCGCCGCCGCCGAGCGGGAAACCCTGGAGGAAACCGGTGTCGACCTGGTGCGTCACGGCCGCTTCCGGGCCCGCTTGTCCGACCTGGTCACCCGTCATCACAGCCGCTGGCGCCCGATGGTGGTCACCCCTTACGTCTACGAGTGGCAGGGCCTGCAGGCGGTCACGCTCAACCATGAAGTGGAACAGGTGGTCTGGATCCCCCTGTCGCACCTTTCGGCACGGGAGAACCGGGAGCGGCGCGCCTGGCGAACCCCCATCGGCACCCTGGCATTGCCCTGTTGTCGTTACCAGGGCCACTGTATCTGGGGGCTGAGCTACAGCATGCTGCAGGACCTGCTATCCCGGGACCTTGTGCCCGGCTTGGGTCGATGAGGCCATTGCACCACGATTACCGGTGACCGCAGGTAGCGGGGGCAGGGAATGTCGGCTATACCTTACTCATACCACGGAATTGGATAGGGTAAGGATGGATTCGCTTCGATCGTTCTGGCAACAGCGATCCCTCAGGTTCTGGTTGGCCACGGGGTTGATTCTGGCGATCGCCCCAGTTTGGCTGTTCGCCACTCTGGGTTATTTCCGCCTTCACGATGAGATCGTTCGGCCGCTGGTCGACGTAACCACCGAGCAGCGCACCATCCTGCAACCCCTCAACCACATTGAGGTGCGGCTATGGGACGTGTCCCAATCGGTGATAGGTTTTTCTGCCGAGGGATTGCCGGCCGATGCCGAGAAGTTTGCCCTCCAGCGGGCCGAGATCGACAGTGCTTTCGACCAGTTGTCCAAGGCCGTGACCGGTAATGCGAACCTCCGGCAGCAGGTGGCCCGGGTGGAAGCCGATTGGCGGCAGGTCGCGGATGGGGCCGATCGTATTCTCGCGTTACCGCCTATTGTTCCGGATATGGATGAAATCCGATTCGTCGTTCACTTTGAACATGCCCTGGCCACCCTTGGCCACGACCTGGCGCAGCTCTACGGCGATATCCGCATCGACAACGAACAAAGTCACTTCCGGGCGTTGGCTGCGGTGGAGCGGTTTGATGTCCTGGCGCTATCCGCCCTTGTGCTTTCATTGATGCTTGGGGTACTGGGAATCTGGATCATCAACCGGTCGTTGGTCAGTAGCATGCGTCAGCTCTCGAAGGGGGCCATGCGCTTTGCCCGCGGCGACCCGGACCATCGCATCGAGGTGCGCATTCCCCATGAACTGGCGGGGGTGGCAGACACGTTCAACGTCATGCGGGAAACCATCCTGGCCCAGCAGCGGGAGCTGGAGGCCGTCGCGATAACCGATGAGTTGACGGGGCTCCACAACCTGCGTCACTTCGATCATGCCCTGCGCCAGGAGCTGCTCCGGGCAGAACGGTTTGCCGGTCAGTTCTGCCTGATCCTGCTGGATATTGACCATTTCAAGCGGTTCAACGACACCTACGGCCATCAGCAGGGCGACGCCGTGCTCAAGCAGGTTGCCACCTTGCTGCGGGAAACGGTACGCCGCGTGGATGTGGTGTGCCGCTACGGCGGTGAAGAGTTTGCGATCATCATGCCCAATTGCGGTGTGGACCAGTGTTCCGATGCCGCGGGTCGACTGCGGCGGGTGATGGCGGACCTGCCCATCCCACTGGATGATGGCACCATGATTGCCGTAACCGGGAGCTTTGGCGGCGCGGTCTACCCGGAGCATGCGACCTCCGCTGAGGGCCTGGTCCGGCGGGCGGATGTTGCCCTCTATGAGGCCAAGCGGCAGGGCCGGAACCGGGTGCACCTCGCCGACGAAGTTGCAGCCTGACCCGGACCGAATCATCGGCTTCCCGCCCGAGCGAAAATTCAGTACAGCGCTGGATTTTGATCTATCTTAAACAGACGCTCAGGACAACAAGATACCTCACTATGGACGAACTCGCCGAGGAGATCCGCGCGCACTACTGTCATGTCCGGCAGCAGAGTGAGACCATGTGTGAAGGCCTGGAGGTTGAAGACCTGTGCCTTCAGGGGATGGCCGACACCAGCCCCCTCAAATGGCACCTGGCCCACACGACCTGGTTTTTTGAAACCTTCATTCTCAAGCCGTTTCAGGAGGGGTACCGCCCCTATAACGAACGTTTCGAGTACCTGTTCAATTCCTATTACAACGCCATCGGCCAGCAATATCCCCGGCCCCAGCGCCACCTGCTGTCCCGGCCCACGGTTGCTGAAGTCCGGGCCTACCGACAGGCGGTGGACGAGTGCGTGCTGGGGATGCTGGACACGCCGCTACCGGCGTCGTGGGACGAGATCCGTCATCGGTTGATTCTCGGGTTGAATCACGAGCAGCAGCACCAGGAACTGATGCTCACCGATCTCAAGTACTGCCTGTCGCTCAACCCCCTGTATCCGGTTTACAACGGCAACGACATTCCTGCCTCCCAGGATACAGCGCTGACGTTTAGTGAGTTCCAGGGGGGCGACAGTGAGGTGGGCAGCTCTCTCGCCGGCCATGCTGCAACCGACATCAACGGATTCTGCTACGACAACGAAGGGCCGCGGCATCGGGTCTGGTTGGCGCCATTCGCACTGGCCGACCGTCTGGTGACCAACGGCGAGTATATCGACTTTATTGAGGATGGCGGCTATCGCAATCCCCTTTGGTGGCATTCCGACGGTTGGGCCACCGTTCAGTCTGAACAGTGGCAACTGCCCCTTTACTGGCAGCGCGAGGGCAGCCGGTACGGTGCCTTCACCCTGCACGGTTATCGGGAGCTGGATCTGGCGGCGCCGGTGTGTCACGTCAGCCTCTACGAGGCGCTGGCCTTTGCGGCCTGGAAAAACATGCGGCTCTGCCGGGAGTCTGAGTGGGAGCAGGTTGCCGCACGGTCGGAGGCAACCGGGCACCTGTGGAACCCTGATTGTCACCACCCACGGGGCGCGACCACGAACCGTACCGGGCCCCGGCAGCTGTTCGGTGATGTCTGGGAGTGGACCCAGAGCGCCTACAGTGCGTACCCGGGATACCGGGCCCAGGCCGGTGCCCTGGGCGAGTACAACGGCAAATTCATGCTCAACCAGATGGTCCTGCGCGGCGGCTCGGTGGCCACCCCGCCAGACCATATTCGTGCGACCTACCGCAATTTCTTCTATCCCAAAGACCGCTGGCAGTTCAGTGGCATACGATTGGCCTACGACCTGTAAGGAGGCAGTGTGCACCCCCAAGTCTGTGACGCCCAGCAGCATTCCTGTACGGAGCCAGCTCCCCGGCTCCGTATTCACAACGTCAAACCCCCGCTGGTGGATCAGCGCCAGGAAATCCTCAGCGGGTTGATGGCGGCCAACAAGCGAGTGTCGCCGAAGTACTTCTATGACGAGGCTGGCAGTCGTCTGTTCGATCAGATTACCGAGCTGGAGGAATACTATGTGACCCGCTCGGAACGGACCATTCTCGAGCGGGAAGGGCGCGCCATCTGCGCCTACCTGTCCCGGGACACCATGCTGATCGAGCCGGGCAGTGGCAGCAGCGAGAAGGTCAAGATGCTGCTCCAGCACTACCTGCCGGCCAGCTATGCCCCCATCGAGATCTCCGAATACTATCTGGAGCGGGCGGCGCAGCAGTTACACGTGGATTTCCCGGAATTGGTGGTGCACGCCGTCTGTGCCGACTTTACCAGCCTCGACCGAATGCCCGACACCGTGCCCGAGGCGCCCAAAGCCGCCTTTTTCCCCGGCTCCACCATTGGCAACTTCGAACAGGGCGCGGCGGTGCAGCTGCTGAGGAACCTGCGCCGGATGCTGGGCCGTCGAGGCAAGCTGTTGATCGGAGTGGATCTGATCAAACATCCGGATACACTGCATGCCGCCTATAATGACCGCCAGGGCATTACCGCCCGCTTCAACCTGAACCTGCTCAATCACCTGGGGCGAATCCTCAATTGCTCATTCGACATGGGGAAGTTTCGCCACCGCGCTTTCTATAACCAGGCTCTGCACCGTATTGAGATGCACCTGGAATGTCGGGAGGCCCACACCCTGGACGTGGATGGGCGGGTCCTGGTCTTCCGGAAGGGCGAAACGATTCACACCGAGAATTCCTACAAGTACTCCATTGAAGGCTTTGAGTCTCTGGCCGGCCAAGCGGGGTTTCGCCGCCGACAGACCTGGACCGACAGCGAACGGAATTTCAGCTTTCATTGTCTGGAGGGGGTGTGATGTAATCCCCTGGTCTCCGTTGATGCGTTGCAACAGTGGCTATCCACGACCATTGCAGGCAAACTGGTTAGGAGTTACAACGTGTTGGGGGAAGTCAGGACAAAATGGCCTTGAGAAGCTGGATTTGCTGGTGCTGGCTGGCATTGCTCATGTTCCCGTTGAGTGTCTCGGCCGAGGTGTTCCGCGGGCACTGCCGGGACCGTCCCCCCATGATCCAACCGGCGGGCATACACTGTGTGGGCCCCGCTGCCGAGCTGATTGAACGGGCGCTGGCCTATGCAGGTCACCAGGTGGAATGGGTGACGGTGCCCTGGGCCCGTACCCTGTACATGGCGCAGCGTGGGGAGGTGGACGTTCTCCCGGTGCATTCCATGGACCGGGCAAGGGAGACGTTTCTGTTGCCGATTCATTACGGCAACCGGAGTCGCGAAATCTACTATTTTGCCAAGGCCGGAAGCCCGACCCGAGTCGAACGTTTCGATGACTTGATTGCCTACCGCATCGGTGCCCTGCGAGGCAGTTATTATTCGGACGAGTTCAACACTGCCCAGGGCCTCAATGTGTTTTATTCGGTGGGGCCGGAACAGTTGATCGAAATGCTGCTCCACGATCGGCTCGATGTGGTCATTACCTCGACCATTCATGACCCGGATCTGTTTTTCTCCAATCCCCGACTTCGCAAGTTGGAATACGTCGAGCATTTCGCCAACAAGCGATACTTCAGCATTCCCGCCGCCTCGCCCATGGCGCGATACTACGACGATATCCGTCAAATGGTGGAGCTGATGCTAAAGCGGGGTGAAATCGAGGATATCTATCGGCATCACGGTGTCCCCGTACCGGCGATGGACCCGCCGGCAGACGGCTGAAGCGCCCGTCGCTCCGGCAGTACTCAATCTGGTTGCAAGCACCATTACCAATGTTTATCCGTTTCGTAACCGGGTTGACTGCCCGATTCCGGTACGCTGGCGTGCCCGTATCCTGGCACTCGGTGTGACGGCGAGTGGGGGGGCAGAAGTCGTGGATGGGCTAGTGGAAGGTACATAGTGGGATACTCCTTTGCAGGTAAACTCCGGCGTCGATTGCTGGTGACTCTGGCAACGGCCCTGGTGTCGTTCTTTGCGCTGTTGCTCCTGTTGCGATTCGTCAATCCACCCACCTCAGCCTTTATGGTTGCCTACTCGCTGTCCGATGCTGATCGCCCACTCCGCCAACAGTGGGTGCCCATCGACGATATCTCCCCCTGGATGCAGCTGGCCGTGATCGCCAGTGAGGACCAGCGTTTTCCTCACCACTGGGGGGTGGACGTTGGCGCCATCCGACAGGCGCTCGCGGAGTACTGGACCGGCGGCGACCTGCGCGGTGCCAGCACCATTACCCAACAGACCGCCAAGAACCTGTTTCTCTGGAATGGACGCAGCTATCTGCGCAAGGTCCTGGAGGCCGGGCTGGCGATGAGCCTGGAGGTGCTCTGGAGCAAGCAACGGGTGCTGGAGGTTTATTTGAACATTGCGGAGTTCGGCCCGGGAATATACGGTGTCGAAGCCGCGAGCCTGGCCTACTTCGGCATTCCTGCCCGACAGCTGTCGCCCAGCCAGGCCGCCCGGCTGGCGGCGGTATTGCCAAACCCCAAGGTGCTCAACGCGGGGAGTGCGTCGCCCTACCTCCTGGAGCGTATTGGGTGGATCCGTCGGCAGATGTTGCAGCTCAAGGGAATGGGCTACCTTCAGGCCCTGTAGCGGAATGCAATGTCTGGTTCACACCTTACGCCGGTGGGGGCCCACCGACTTGACCCCCAATGCCTCTTTCGGCGGGGCCCAGGCTGCTACAATGGCCAGCATTTCCCAAGCCGGCAATAGGGTCCGGCGCAACCATGAGGTAACGAATCTTGAAACAGGCAGTAACGCTCACCGCCCTGGCGGCTTTCTTCCTGACCGGGTGCCAGACGTCGGGTTACGTATCCTCCGCCGCCGCCGATGGCGAGGGGGTCACCTGCAATAAAATCTACCAGGCCTTTGACGCCTACGACTCGGATCGCCAATCCGCCGAGGCCCTGGCGGAACTGGGCCAAATGGTGAATCCGGCCGCCGGTTCCCTGGCACAGCAAGGCATGTCCTCCGCCTCCGGATATTACGAACAGGCCAAGGCCAGTGCCAACATTGCCCTGGCGGTGCGGGGGTGTCAGCCCCTGTGACCTCCGCTGGGATCCGTGTGCCAAATCAGGGAGACCGGGTCAGTCAGTGGATGCGGCATCCGGCAACCTTAGCCCCGCCCAATTCTCCATCAGCCGGGCGGCGATCAGGTCACCGGTGACATTGATGGCTGTACGGCACATGTCGAGAATCCGATCCACCCCCATGATCAGGGCGATTCCGCTGGGGGGGACCCCTACGGTCTGCAACACCATTGCCAGTATCACGATGCCCACCCCGGGGGTGGCTGGCGAGCCGATCGATGCCCCCACCGCCATGGCCACCACCAGAGCCATGCTGCCAGGTCCCAGGTCAATGCCGTAAACCTGCGCAATGAACACCGTGGCGACGCTTTGATAGAGCGCCGTGCCGGTCATGTTGATGGTCGCGCCGAGGGGAATTACAAACTGGGAAATGGACGGCCGTATGCCGAGCCGGTCCTCTGCGGTACGAATGGACAAGGGCATGACCGCGGCCGAGCTGGACGTGGAGAAGGCCAGCAGGAGCACATCCCGGGTCTTGCGAAGGAACTCCAGCGGGTTGTCTCCGCCAAGCAACTTGAGAATTGCCAGGTAGATCCCCAGCATGATCAGCAGGCCGATGAGCACCGTGGCCACGTAATAGGCCATGCCCAGCATGGCCTGGAAGCCAATCGTGGTGGTGAGCTGGGCCATTAGCCCGAATACCGCAAACGGGGCCAGGCGCATGGCCCAACGAACGACGGTCATGCAGATCTGCTGCAGGGAATCCAGCAGATCGAGCATGGGCCGGGACTGCTCCGGAGCCATGGTGACCAGGGCCACACCGACGATACTCGAGAAAATGACCACCTGCAGCATCTGCCCCTCTACCATGGCGTCCAACGGGTTGCCCGGCAATAACCCCAGCAGGGCCTGGGGCAGGGCTGCGACATCGGTGGTGCGGGCTGGGGTGTCCAGGGCGACCGGTTCGGGGACGGCAAGCCCGCTGAGCATTTGCCCTGGGCCAATCAAGTCGCCGATCCAGAGTCCCACTGCTGCGGCAAGGGCGGTGGTAACCACAAAAAAACCGATCACCCGTAGGCCCAGCCGGCGCAGTTGCTCAAGATTCTCGCTGGCGGACAGCCCGCGGATCACGGATGCCACCACCAGGGGGATGACAATCATCTGAATGGTGGCCAGGAACAACTGGCCAGGGAAGGCGAGCCAATTGCCAATGGTGGTGCCAGTTTGTGGACGCACTAGTCCAACGGAAGGGCCCAGCAGGGTGCCGACAATCAAACCCAGTGCCATACCCACCAACACCTTCAGCCAAAGCCGGCCTTTAACCAGGCCCGCCAGATAGATACTCAGGTGGCGTAACGAACGGGGGGAATCCTGGTCTTGGTCCTGCGCAGTACTGGCCATTGGCAAATCACCCTGGGTCCGGAAAGCAATCGGTTGTCGGGAAATGCTGTCGTTCAGGAAATATAGTGTATTCCGGTGTGAGCATGGCATGCCCTGAGCCAGGACAAGAAAGGGGCAAAGGAGGCGGACGGAACCCGGTCGCATTGGAGCGGCGCTGGCAATCTGCGCCAGAACTGCTTCACTTGTTGAGGTGGATCCGTTCACAGCCAGATCCGCCGGGCCAGCCAGGGCGTATGAACTCTGTACTCGGCCGAAGATCCCGAAACCTCAGGGACAGGAGACGTTTCGAATCCATGGCGTGGTTTAGTGACTCAGCCCTTCTGCAACTTGGAATTACCCTGGCAAAGACTTCCGTCGCCGATCTGGATGCCGCCATCGAGCGATTTCTGGCATTTACCGGCAGGGCCGTCAAAGCTGGCCGTGGCTACCTGTTTCTGATCGACCCGCTCACTGACACCCTCAGCAATACCCACGAGTGGTGCGATCACGGCGTGGAGTCGCAGATCGATGCGGTGCAGGACATTCCCCTCGATACCTTTCCATGGTTGAAGCATCGATTGCGCGATGGCACCACGATCCATATTGAGGATGTCGACGCGCTGGGGCCGGAGGCCCGTGCCGAGAGGGAGGAATTCCAACGCCAGTCGATTCAGGCTCTGATCATGTTGCCGATCTTTCTGGAGGGCGAGGTGATTGGCTTTGTGGGCTACGACGCGGTCAATCAGCCGATGGCGATTCAGCGTAAGACCGTTGATTTGCTGAAAGACGGGGCCCTGGTCCTCGGGTCTGCGGTCCAGCGGAAGTTGGCCTTCAAGGCCCATCGCGACCTGAATCGAAGTCTGGAAAAATTCTCCGGCCAGTTCCCGGGGGTGCTTTACCAGTTCCGGCTGTATCCCGACGGTAGCGCCAGGTTCCCGTTCATCAGCGAGAGTGTCAGGCCGATGTTTCAGGTTGCGCCCGCTGAGCTCAGGGCGGATGCCACCCCCCTGCTGGAACGGATAGATGAGGAGGATCGGGAGGTTTTCTTCGCCGAGGTGGACCGTTCCTGTCAACAGCTGCAGCCTTGGCACATCCAGTTTCGGGCGAAGCAGGACAGCGGTCGCCAAGCCTGGATCGAGGCCAAGTCGGTTCCGGAGCGGCTGGCCGATGGCAGTACCCTGTGGCATGGCTACTTCCACAACATCACCGCGCGGGTGATGAACGAGCGCCAAATCATCGAACAGGCTCAGCAGACCCGGGCCATCCTGGACAACGTCGCCGATGCCATCGTGACCACGGACGCCGACGGCCTGATTGTGACGTTCAACCGCGCCGCAGAGCGGATCTTTGGCTATCGGGCCGACCAGGTCATCGGAGGCAGTGTCGAGACCCTGTTGCCGGAAGCCAGCCGGGGTGAACGTTTTCGCGATTTCCTCAACTCCTGGACCCTGACCGAGGCAGCGGCGGTGAATGAAACACTGGCGTTACGGGCAAACGGCGGCGAATTCCCGGTGGAACTGAAGATATCCCAGTTGATGCTGGACGAGCAGACCATCTACGTCGGCGTGGTCCGGGACCTAACCGAGCGCAAGAAGGCGGAGGCGGAGATCGAACGGCTGGCCTACTACGACTCCCTGACCGGATTGCCCAACCGGCTGCTGTTCCGGGACCGCCTCAGCCAGGCGTTTGCGTCCAGCGAACGGGAGGGGCAGCACGGAGCCCTGGTGTTCATCGACCTGGACGACTTCAAGACCATCAACGATTCGGCGGGCCATGCCGTGGGCGATGAGCTGCTGAAGCAGGTGGCCCGGCGCCTGGACAGTACACGCAAGCGGTGGGACACCGTGGCCCGGCTGGGGGGCGATGAGTTCGTGATCGTGCTCAAGGGGTTCAGTCAGGACCCGACGAGAGCGGCTACCCAGGTCGAAAAGGTCTGCGAACGGTTCCGGGCCGTGCTCAACTTACCCTACAGTCTGTCTCACGGCGAGTACAGTGGCTCGCCCAGTATCGGCATCGCCCTGTTTCTGGGGCAACAGGTGGGGGTTAATGAGCTGTTGCGCCAGGCAGACATGGCCATGTACCGGGCCAAGGAGCGGGGCAAGAACCGCATCGCCTTCTATGACTCGGCGATGCAGGAAAAGGTGATCCAACGACTGGCCCTGGAGTCGGACCTGCGTCAGGCCTTGGTGAAGAACGAGTTCCAGCTGCACTACCAGCTCCAGGTGGACACGGGTCGGCGCCCCATCGGAGTGGAGGCGTTGGTGCGCTGGTTCAGCAGTGAGCGGGGCCTGGTGTCGCCGGGGACGTTCATTCCCCTGGCGGAGGAAATCGGGTTCATCGTTCCCCTGGGCGACTGGGTCATTCAGGAAGCCTGTCGGCAACTGTCGATCTGGAAGAATCTGCCGGCACCGTTTCCGGAGCTGGTGCTGGCGGTCAACGTCAGTGCCCGACAGTTTCACCAGCAGGACTTTGTCGCGTCCGTGGTGGCGCGGCTGGAGGAGACCGGCGCACCGGCGGAACGATTGAAGCTGGAAGTCACCGAGAGTGCGCTGGTGGATGATCTGGTGGATGTGGAGGCCAAACTGCGCCGGCTGAAAGCGGAAGGCGTCAGGGTCTCTCTGGACGACTTCGGAACCGGTTATTCGTCCCTGGGCTACCTGAAACGCCTCCCCCTGGACGAGCTGAAAATAGACCAGGGCTTTGTCAGGGATATCCAGAACAATCCTGGCGATGCGGCGATTCCTCGCATGGTCATCGCTCTGGCTTATGAGCTGGGGCTCTCGGTCGTGGCCGAAGGCGTGGAAACCGCCGGCCAACTCGAGTGTCTGCGGCAGATGGGGTGTCATCGATTCCAGGGCTACCTGTTTGGCCGCCCCATGCCCGCCAAAGACCTGCTGCAACTGATGCAACCGGCCTGATCTGTTAATAGGTCAGGCCGGCGAGCCGAGGGACTACTTCTTGGCGATGATCCACACCGCGTGCACGATGCCGGGAATATAGCCCAGGATGGTCAACAGGATGTTGATCCAGAAGTGCTTGCCGAAGCCTTCCTGCAGGAAGACGCCAAGGGGAGGCAGAAGAATGGCGATGAGAATGCGTAGCAGGTCCAATTCGTGCTCCTTGAGGCCAATAGGCCAGTTGGTCGGGTTAGCTTGCTAGACGCCGTGTACCCAGTGAGATAGTGATCGGCGACTGGAATTCTTGCACGAAATGGGGGTGTACGGAGGCCAGGCTACGGTCCACGCTGTATCCTGGCCTGAAATGACGCCCAAGGTGATCCTGGCGCTTACTCTTCCTCTTCTTCCTTTTCCTCGGGACAGAGTTCCTGGTCGGCGTTGTTACAGAATCCATCCTCTTCCGAGAACGTCTGGTTGCCGAAGGAGCCATTGGGACGTTGTTCTATGGCTCCCACCTCGACCTTTAATGGGAGGTCCGCCGGCAGGGCAGCAAGGTATTCGCTGGGCACGGTAACGGAGTTGACCGCCGGTGGCACGCGAATCGAGAAGGTAAAGGCAGACCAGGCGTCATCGTCTGGCTCCAGAACCACTTCGTAGCCGACAATTTCTCCTTCCGAAGCCGGTGTGAACATTTCCGGCAGCGTGGTGCATTCACCCAGATCGTCCCCATAGCTCCAGGATATCTCGGAGCCATCGAATTCCACGTCAGCGGGTGCCGCAGGAATGTTATGGGTGAGGATGGTGCTGCCGGCCAGTTCGCCGCCGTCTTCCAGTTTTACCCGGAAATTGTAGAAACCGGCGGCAAATCGAGCCAGGAACTCCGGTAGGGTGACAACCTCATCGCCTTCTTCCTCGGCCAGTTCCTCCTCGCAGACGGGTTCGGTGCTTTCAAAGAAATTTTCGGTCATCAACTGGTCCCGGAGAGAATCCGATACCGCCTCCTTGAAGATTTTTTCGCCGTCGGCGCTGGTTATTGTGGCCTGTCGCCAGCCTTCGGCGTCAAACAGCACATGAAAGCCGATATCACCATCGGTCGCGTTGATTTCGATGATCACCCGGCATTCGTCCAGCTCGTTGCAGGGCGCATCCGCGGCGACTGGTGTTGCGGTGAGGCCCGTCAGCAGCGCCGAGAGGCTAATCGTAAGTAACTTTGTATCTTTGAACATCGCAGAATCTCCCATGCTTGGTACCCCTCAAGCATTGATGAGGGGGGAGGGGAGAGGGCCCGTCGCGACAAGGCTCGATCCTCATCCCCGGGCCAGTGTCTGATTCAAAAGGGGGCGAGTACTCAGAAGCTGGGCGAACGCAGCATATTGAAGAATGCAGTTTTCGTGCCAGAAAATTTTGGCAAGCAATTCAGGCGCATGGGTTGGGGGATCAACACAGAGTGTCAAAAAGTTGGACAAGAGGCCAACTGGCGCTAGATTCAGAATGTTATTGCTTGATTTCCAACAATAAAATATAGGGCCTTTCGAGACCTTGAGGCGGAGTTTCGTTTGAGTAACAGGTTCCGATAGCCCTGTTATCGTCTGCTTGCCAATCGGCCTTGCCAGCGGCTGGTTTCCAGTCGGTCGAATGACGGATACTCCCAATATACTTAATCCAGGCGTAAAGGACCTGCAATGAACGTACAACAGATCGCCGTCACCCTACCCAACGGCCACGCCATGCGGGCACGCTGGCTCCGACCGGACGCTCCCAACCCTTACCAGGCCGCCGTTCTCGCCATCCACGACATCTTCGGTTACAGCGACGACATCGAGCGCATCGGCCGCCGGTTGGCGGAGAACGGTTACCCGGTGCTGATCCCGGACCTGTACGACATGCCGGGCAGCAAACCGTTGTGCGTGGTGAAGACCCTTAAGGCCCACGAAACCGGTCACGGCCAGGCGTTCGAGCAGTTGGAGGCGTGCCGACAGTGGCTGCTGGCACAGGAGGACGAGCCGGTTACCCAGGTGGGGGTCATGGGGTTTTGCATGGGCGGGCGCTTTGCGGTGCTGTACTCCAGTCGCGCTCCGGTGCAGGTGGTCGCGCCGTTCTACGGTGGCATTCCCAGGCACGCCGAGGCCCTCAGAGGCATCTGTCCGGCGGTAGGCGGCTGGGGTCGGACCGACCTGATCTACGGCAATCACGGTGATCGCCTCGCCGCTCACCTGGATGCCCTGGGTGTGCCCCATGACATCAAGACCTACGACAATGTGGGGCACTCCTTCATGAACGACCACCAGACCTTTGCCTTCAAGAAGCTCGGAGGGTTGCCTCCGCTACGGGCCCGGTACGATGCTGCGGCAGCGGAAGACTGCTGGCAGCGGGTGTTGGCTTTCTTCAAACAGGTGTTTTCCGGCGCAATCAGTAGGCACTAGGTGCTCGCCAGCGACCCCTGCCTGACTATTTCATCTCAAAGCCACGGTCCTTGAGGAACCCACGCATGTGGGGACGTAACTTGGAGGTGAACAGTGGCTTGAGCTGCTCCGACCAGTTGGTGTCCTTGTTGCCCCCGGTACGGGCCAGATAATACTCGCGCATGGTGCTGTCGAATTCTGCGACCTGGGCTTGGTCATGCTCGTCCTGATAGTAGTCCTCCTTGAGGATGGACGCCAGCGGCAGGCGGGGCTTGAGCTCCGGGTTCTGCCCCGGGTAACCCAGGCACATCCCGAACACCGGGTAGACGTGTTCGGGCAACCGCAGCAGCTCGCTGACTTCTGCCGGGTTGTTGCGGATGCCGCCGATGTAACACAGGCCGATACCCACAGACTCCGCGGCCACCGCCACGTTCTGGGCCATCAGGGCGGTGTCGATGCTGGCCACCAGCAACTGCTCCGTCATACCCCGGACCACTTCGGCGCCGGCCCGTTCGGCGGCGTCGGTGGAGCGCTTCATGTCGGCACAGAACACCAGGAAATCGGAACTGTCGGCCACATAGGCCTGGCCGCCGGCCAGTTCCGCCAGCTTACGGCGATTTTCCGTATTGACCACGTGGATGATGGTGTACGCCTGGACGTGGTTTGACGTCGCCGCGCTCTGTCCGGCCCGGATAAGTGTCTCGAACAGCTCCCCTGGAATCTTCCGGTCGCTGAACTTGCGGATGGAGCGGTGGGACTGGAGCAGTTCAATGGTCGGATTCATGGGGCCTCGCTGTGTTGCTATGACTCGATCACGGACCGGTTATTCTGCCGGTTTGACCTGTAGGATGCGACTATTTGCGTTGCTACAAAGGTGGCAGGGAGCGCATCGGGGGAAGGTGTACTACTATTTATTGAAGATTACCTACGTTGGCCCATTTGAAATCGGTGGGCAGGCGAGAGTCAAGGGAGTGACGGCAATGTCGATCTACCAACGGGTGATCACAGCCTGTATCGGGTTGGTGTGTATCGCTATCGTGACTTTCAGTGTGCTTTCCTTCCTGGGAGGGCGACAAATCCTTCGGGATTCCCTTCAGGACCGGCTCGACGCGGTAGCCAGTCATCAGCGGGAAAAGATTGCAGAGGTCCTGGTGGCTTGGCAGGACCGGGTCGCCTTGATCGCCAGCCGAACCCAACTGCGGATCAGCCTGCGGGATTATCTCCAACGGGGAGATCCCCAGGCGTTGGACAAGGTGAGGCAGATTCTGGCGGATGCCCAGGGCTCGGTCCGCGCGGTGCGGGACATCTCGGTCAGCGATCCGTCTGGCGGGGATATCGTGACCGTCGGAGCGGTGCTGGTCGAGGGGACCGAAGGCGTTAGGCTTCAGTCGGCGTCCTCCGGCGTTGGTCTCACCCGTATGTTGCTAGACCCCGAGGGCCATCTCTACGCTCAGTTTGAGGCGCCCATGACGTTGCAGGGCGAAGTGGTCGGGCAGCTGCGAGTCACCTTGTCCGCCGACGAGCTATTTCATGCAACCCGTGACTACACCGGGCTGGGAGACACCGGGGAGACGCTGCTGGCGGCGGTGAACAGCTACGGCGAGGCCGTCTTCCTGACCCCCCTGCGACACCAGCCCGCTGCCGCCTTGAAACCCGTCAGTGAGTTCTCTCCGGACCCCCGGGCCCTGAACCTGGCTTTGTCAGGTCGGGAGGCGATGTTGGAGGGGGTATTGGATTACCGGGAACAGGCCACCATGGCGGCGACCCGTTACCTGCCGGAGTTGTCGTGGGGACTGGTGGTAAAGATGGACCAGCGGGAAATTCTGGCCCCCATCGCTCGGTATCAAACCACTATCCTGGTCCTCGCCCTGGCGTTGCTCGTCGTAGCGGTGGTGCTGGGTCTGCTGATCGCCCGTGCCATTGCCCGGCCGGTGGTCAGACTGGCGGAAGAGGCAGGCCGCATCCTGGCCGGTGAGCACCAGCTACGGGCATCGGTTGACCGGAGAAGCGGCAAGGAAATCCAGGACCTGGCCCTGGCATTCAATCGCCTCACCGACTATCTGATGGAAACCAATGCCACCCTGGAACGGCGCGTGGAGGCCCGAACCCGGGAGCTGCAAGTGTTGAATGATTCCCTGGAACAGCAGGTTCGTGAACGCACCGAGGCCCTGGCCACCGTGTTAACTGGCCGGCCGGGCAAGGAGACCGAATCATCGCCGGAGGGGACGAGCCGGCACTCCAAAACCTGACAACGGCTTATGCCTGGGCACCGGGATGGCGGATATCCGCCAGGGTAGGCCTGAGGCCAGGCAGTGCAATACCGGCCAATCCCCGCGCGGTGCCCTTGGTGATGTTCCACCAGTCGAAGTAGTCCCGCCACAGTACGATCCGGCCATTGTGCACCCGGAAGGTACCGCAGACCCAGAAGCCGATGTGCAGCGGACCGAGTTTCAGGATGTCGGTGCGTTCGGTCATCACCGTGTCGCCGTCCACCGCAATATTGTGGTTCTTCACTTCAAAGCCGGTGCCCGGGCGCAGGGCCTGGCGAATCAGGCCTGACACCAACCGGTTGCCGGTCAAAGTGGGCAGCGACACGTTGGTGTAGCGCACATCCGGGGCCAGCAGCTCCGCCACGGTGTCGTGGTCTTGGGCTTCCAGTGCTTGCAGGAAACGTATCACGATGGCCTTGGGGTCGGGTGATGATGTTGTCGGGTCCATGGGGGCTCCTTGCTGAGGTGAATATCAACGGTAACCCATTGTGGACCGGATGCATCCCGGCTTTGACTGGCCCAGGTGACCGGCCGCACCTTGGGCCTGGTCAGAGACCTCCGGTGAGTGCCCGCGGGCCAGGAGTGCTACTATGGTAATGACACTGGCTGTATCGGACCGTTCGATCAGGAGGTGCGATGATCTTGCCGACCACCGGCGGCCAGCACTATGTGCTGCTGTTGATTCCTGCGTTACTGCGAGAGCTGGAGCGAGTGGGCGTAGGGAGGGTTATCGCTAAATCCGGGCTGCCCGAGCAGGACGTCACCCGCCTTGTTTTCCAGTCACGGGCCCTGAACCGTGCACTCCCCGAAGAACCCGCTTCCCTGGAACCGGGCCTGTGGCCAGATTTGGTTCATTGGGCGCAGGTGCTCAGTACCCTGGTCAACCTGGCCTGCCAGGAGGAGCTGGATCAGGCCCGTGAGCAGGCGGTCCATCAGTTCCTGCCCCAGGCCCGGCACAACCTGGCCCGGGAGGTGGCGCGCCAGCGCCGCCGGGGCGACATTGACTTTCAACTGGCCGGCCTAGTTCGTCCGCAGAGTAGGTCCCGCCATGCGGAGGAAATCTGTATGGAGGCCCTGAGGCTGGAGCGGGAACGGCGTTTCCGTTCCCTGCAGCGGTTTTCTGCGGAGGGGTTGTCCCGCCACCAGGCCGCGGTCGTACGCTCCGCCAAGGCCTATGTCTGTGTTCAAATGGTCAGCCCGCCGGAGGACTTCGATCAGTTGGACCTGGTGATACGGTTGTTGGACCTGCTGAATTCCGAGATGGTCGGGGCCCGCAGTCAGCACCGGGCGCTAGCCAGTGATCCAGACATCGCCAACATCGTGCTCGGCGTGGGCAACCTGCTGTTTCGCGAGGAGCTTGCGCTGTCTCCCGGTACCGCTTCCACGGGCAATTGACTTCAGCTTGGCACCGGTTGGCGCACGGACTCCGTCAGGAAGCGCGTAAACTCCTGCTGGAACCGCAGGGGTTCGTCAATGATGGGGACATGGCCCGAGTGCTCGAAGATCACCAGTTCGGCGCGGGGGATGAGTTCCTGCATCGCCTGCTGGGCCTGGAGGGTGAAGTAGCGGGAGTGGCGCCCCATCATCAGGGTGGTCGGCGCGTCGATGTCGCCCAGGGCATGCCAGGTGTTACGGCCCGCCATGAAGGCGCGCAACACCATCAGGTACGCCGACCAGCGGTCAACCGGCATCAGCAGCTGTGTCAGCAGACGCTCGGCCAGCAGCGAGCCGGCCGCCACACCCAGCCGGTTCCAGGGTCGGTTCAACGCATACAGGTAGATATCGGTGACCGCGGTTCGCAGGGCCAGGCGAACCTCGAGGGGCAGCTCCCAGTAGGGCGTGTCCTCACCGGATTCCGCCACCATCTCCAGCAGTGCGGCAAAACGGTCGAAGATTTCATCCTGACGTTCGCCAAAGATGCCGGTGGCCCCCTGCTCGGAATGCCGACTGTCGGCCACATGCTCGATGTTGAGATAACTGCGCACCCGGGAGAAACCGTGGAGGGCGTTGTAGTTCAGGCACACATAGGCGCCGGTGGATATGCCGCCGAGTATGACCCGGTCCAGCTGGAAATGATCCAGCAAGTCGTCGAGGTCATTGGCGTAGGTGCTGAACACGTCGCGACCACTCAGGTCGGTGTGGTGAGAGCCGCCAAACCCGCGCAGATCGGGCAGGTAAAACCGGTAGCGGTGAGCCAGGGGGACGACGTTGGGCAGCCAGTGTGCACCTCGGGAGCCGAAACCGTGCAGCAGCACAACCGGGTCACCACGCCCCAGGCAGGTCACATGCAGTTTTTCACCATCGCGAAGTGGGATCCAGGTCATGGCGACTTCTCCATCTACCGGGAAACACGGGCCGTACGGCAAAACCGCCGACAATCACACCCTCGCTGACTCCGGCAAGATTCAGGCCCATAGTAAGTACTGTTCTGCGATTCAAGGCCTTGAAACTTGTTCTGGTAAAGGTGTACCCGGCTCTGTAAAGAAGGCTGACGCCATCAGGCCATCTATAGGCCCGAGTTGGAGAGGTCGTACGAAAACGCGGAGGGGGTAGCGCCCGGTCACGATGGAACGGGACAAGAGCGGGATAGCTGACGGGGAAGCCCCCCTGACCGTGATGACCGGGCCCGTGGAATGGGCCCGGCCTTCCGCGGGTTTACAGGCTGGCCGCCAGTTCCGCGCCCTGGCGGATGGCCCGCTTGGCATCCAGTTCCGCGGCCAGATCGGCACCGCCGATCAGGTGGTAGTTGTCCGCGCTCTCCTGGTACAGCTCACGCAGCGACTCCTGGCCCGCGCAGATGACGACGTTGTCGACCCGCAGGGTCATGGCCTTGTCACCCACGCGAATGTGCAGGCCCTCGTCATCGATGCGCTCATAGCTGCAGCCCCTGAGCATCTGCACCTGGCGTGACTTCAGCGTGGCACGATGGACCCAGCCGGAGGTCTTGCCCAGGTCCTTGCCCAGGTGAGTGGGCTTGCGCTGGAGCAGGGTGATCTCGCGCGCAGGCGCCGCGACGTCCGGCTTCACCAGGCCGCCAGGGCTGTCGCCGCGGAGGTCCACACCCCATTCCTTCATCCACTCGGGCAGGGGCTGCTCGCCGTCGCGGGGGTGTTCCGCCAGGTATTCAGAGACATCGAAGCCGATACCGCCGGCGCCGATCACCGCCACCTTGCGACCGACCTCGGCCTTGCCCCGCAGGACATCAACGTAGGACAGCACCTTGGGATGGTCTATGCCCGGAATGCCTGGTGTGCGCGGGGTAACGCCCGTGGCCACCACGATTTCGTCAAAGCCGGCCGCCTCCAGGTCGGCGATTTCAACCCGGGTATTCAGTTTCAGGGTGACGCCGGTGTTCTCGATCCGTTTGCGGAAGTAACGGATGGTGTGATGGAACTCCTCCTTACCCGGGATCTCCTTGGCCATATTGAACTGTCCGCCAATCTCGCCGGCCTGGTCAAACAGGGTGACTTGGTGCCCCCGCTCCGCCGCGACGGTGGCGCAGGACAGCCCTGCCGGGCCGGCACCCACCACCGCGACCTTCTTGGGCTTGGCTGTCTTCACGTACACCAGTTCGGTTTCGTGGCAGGCGCGGGGATTCACCAGGCAGGAGGCCCGCTTGAGTTCGAAAGTGTGGTCCAGGCAGGCCTGGTTGCAGGCGATGCAGGTGTTGATCTCGTCCGCCTTGCCGGCTTCGGCCTTCTTGACGAAATCCGGGTCCGCGAGCAGCGGCCGGGCCATGGACACGGCGTCTGCCTGGCCTTTGCTGAGGATGTCCTCGGCGATCTCCGGGTCGTTGATGCGGTTGGAGGCTACCACCGGCACCGAGACCACCTCCTTCACCTGTCGGGTGGCTTCGACAAAGGCCGCCCGCGGTACCGAGGTGACAATGGTGGGCACCCGGGCCTCGTGCCAGCCGATGCCGGAGTTTATGAGGCTGACGCCGGCTGCTTCCAGTGCCTTCGCCAGGGCCAGCACTTCCTCCCGGGTGGAGCCGTCCGGCACCAGGTCGATCACCGACATACGGAACATGATGATGAAATCGTCGCCGCACCGTTTGCGGGTCTCCCGCACGATCTCCACCGGGAAGCGGCGGCGGTTCTCCGCACTGCCACCGTACTTGTCGGTACGCTTATTGGTGCAGGGGGCGGTGAACTGGTTAATCAGGTAGCCCTCGGACCCCATGATTTCGACGCCGTCGTAGCCGGCTTTCTTGGCCAGTTCGGCGGTGCGGGCGAAGTCCTGCACTGTTTTTTCCACCTCTTTGGTGGACATGGCCTTGGGCTTGAACGGATTGATCGGGCTCTTGATCGCCGAGGCGGAACGGGACAGCGGATGGTAGCTGTAGCGACCGGCATGGAGAATCTGCAGGGCGATCTTGCCGCCTTCCTTGTGTACCGCCTTGGTGACTTTGCGGTGGTTGAGGATATCCAGGCGGTTATTGAACAGGCCGGCGAACGGGTAGAACCAGCCATGCATGTTCGGGTTAAAGCCCCCGGTAACAATCAGGCCAACGCCGCCACGGGCACGTTCGGCAAAGTAGGCGGCCAACTTGGGAAACTGCCAGAAGCGGTCTTCCAGTCCGGTGTGCATGGAACCCATGATTACCCGGTTCTTCAACTGCGTGTGTCCCAGATCCAGTGGGGACAGCAGGTTGGTGTAACGGTCGGTCATCGTTGCCTCTCTCTATCGCTCTGCATGGTTCTGCGGCGTTGTTTCGTTATCTGGACGGTGTCAAGATAAAGATGGATTTTGACAGTGTCAAGATTGTCGGGGTAACTTGGCCCCCAAACCGCAGTAAGGAAGACAGGCCGATGACACAAACCGCCCGCTATCACCACGGGGATCTTCGCGCGACGCTCCTGCAGGAAGCCAATGACCTGCTCAGTGAGCAGGGCATCGAAGGGCTGTCCCTGCGCAAGCTGGCGGAGCGGGCCGGGGTGTCCCGCACGGCCCCCTATCACCACTTCAAGGACAAGAATGCGCTGCTTTGTGCACTGGCCACCCAGGCATTCAGCGAGCTGGACACATTGATCGGGCGACAGCTCCAGGGCGGTGGTTCCACGGAGCGGGTCAAACAGTTCGTCCGGGAATACCTCCGGTATGCCAGCGAACACCCGGAGCAGTACGAGCTGATGTTCGGTCGCACCCTGTGGAAGGCGGGCGAACCCAGTGACGAGCTGAAGACCGTGGCCCATCGCAGTTTCCGCCACTACGCCGAACGACTGGCGGGATTGCTGGAGGGTCGTCTGCCGGCCGGTACCGATCCGCTGCGGGTGGCCCAGGCCAGCTGGGCGACGGTCCACGGTCTGAGTCGCCTGCTGATCGACGGTATCTACATCAATCGGGACGACATGGAAGAGGTGAGCGAGCAGTCGGTGGCCATGTTTATGGCCGCCCTGACCAAGTAGAGCCTGTCGATTCCATCGCATTTCCAGCGTCGGGTTTTGGGGGCTGTGCTACTCTCTGACAGTGAGCGATTCACCATTTCCACCGGATGGGACCTGCCCGGATGCGCTTACTGATCATCTCCCTGCTGGCGCTGTTTCTTAGCATGATCCTGCTGATCACCGGCAATGCCTTCCTGGCAACTTTGCTGGGGCTACGCTTCGGCCTGTTGGGGGTCGATGTGGGCACCATCGGCCTGGTGATGGTGGGGTATTCGGTGGGCTTCGTGGTCGGGGCCCGCTACGGCAGCGTAGTTATCCGCCGGGTCGGCCACATTCGCGCGTTTGCCGTGTTCGCGGCGGGGGCGGCAGTCGCGGCTCTGGTCTACCCGATGACTGACAGTGTCTGGCTCTGGGGCTTCCTGCGAATCGTGGGCGGGGCAACGCTGGCGGCACTGTTTGTCACTATCGAAAGCTGGTTCAGCGCCGTCGCCAGTAACGCCAATCGGGCCACCATTTTCTCCCTCTACCAGGTCGCCTCTTTTCTGGCGGTGGCTGGAGGCCAGTTGCTGATCGGGCTCAATGACCCGGTCAGTTACCTGCCCTTCAGTCTGACGGCCATGTTGCTGGTGGCGGCGATCGTGCCGCTGTCGCTGTCGCACATGCACTCACCGGAGCTCACGGAGCCCACCGAGCACATGCCGCTACGCCGGATGTTCAAACTCGCGCCCCTGGGAGTCGTGGCGGCGTTTGTCAGTGGTATCTTTATTGGCTCCTTCTATGCGCTGGCCCCACTTTTCGCCAGTTTGACCGGGTTGAGCAGTACGGAAGTATCCTGGTACATGTTTGCCGCCGTGCTGGCGGCCATGCTGTTTGCCTGGCCAATTGGCTGGGTCTGTGACCGGTTCCAGCGCAGCTATGTACTGCTGGCGATCTGCCTGCTGGGCGGTATCACCAGCCTGCTGACCGTATGGCTGGTGGAGGCGTCGTTAGGGATACGGGTGGCGGTGGTGGCGGTCTGCATGGGGCTCTCTGCCGCGCTCTACCCGGTGTCGGTCGCAATCACCAACGACCAGATGGACAGTAGCCAGATCATTGCCGCCAGCTCCGGCCTGCTGCTGAGTTATAGTTTCGGCAGTGTCGTGGGGCCGCTGGTCAGCTCCTGGTTGATGGAGGTCCAGGGGCCGGGAGCGCTGTTTCAGACCCTGGCGGTGTCTTTGCTACTGATGGCCGGGTATACCCTGTACCGGCAACACCGCCGGGCACCGCTGCCCGTGGCTGAACAGGAACATTTCATACCCATCGTTCCCTCCGTACAGCCGATTCCCGATATCGATCCCCGTCATGAAAACTTTGTCGATACCCCCATCGAGGACCTGTTTGACGGAGACGAGCATCACGCTCCCGGAAAAACGCCGTAGCATGAGGTCGCCCCGGCAGGGTGCCGGGGCGAGAGTGGTTACTGGGCCGTACGCAGCAGGCTGTTCGGGGAGCCTGCACCAATTCCGCTCAGTACACTGGGGGTTGCGGATTCCAGCAGCTGGTTGAACACCTCTTCTGGCTGCAGCGTCGGGTGGGCATTCAGAATCAGTGCGGCAGCGCCAGCCACATGGGGGGAGGCCATGGACGTGCCGCTGATGGTGTTGGTCTGGGTATCCGACTGGTACCAGGCGGCGGTGATGTCAGAGCCCGGGGCAAACACATCGACACAGGTTCCGTAGTTGGAGAATGAAGAACGCTGGTCCTCGCGGGTGGTGCTGCCGACGGTTACCGCTTCGTCGACGCGGTTGGGGGAGCCGGCACACGCGTCTGTATCATCATTGCCCGCTGCCACAACAAAGGTGACGCCGTCCTCGATGGCGCCACGGACCGCCGTGTCCAGGGCGTCAGAGTTGCCCCCGCCCAGGGACATGTTGGCCACGGCCGGTGACTGATGGTTGGCGGCCACCCAGTCCACCCCGGCGATCACATCCGCATTGCTGCCGGTACCGGCGCAGTCCAGCACCCGCACCGGTGCAACCCGCGCCTGCTTGGCAATCCCGTACTCAGTGCCTACCGCGGTGCTGGAAACGTGGGTGCCATGGCCGTTGCAGTCGCTGGTGTCACCCGGGTCTGCGGAGAACAGCAGGCCCCCCAGTCCCAGGAGGCTCACACCTGAAACGAAGTTGCGACCCTCGGCCACCCGGCCGGTAAAGTCTTCGTGGCTTGCTCTCAGCCCGGTGTCGATCACATAGACCGTTACCCCATCACCGGCGCTGTCTGGATAGCTGTATTGATTGTTCAGGGGCAGGTACGGCTGATCTGACCGGTCCAGTCCCCAGGTGGCGTCCGCTTGTACGGCAGTGGCACGGACCACGGTATCGGGCTCGATGGCCAGCACGCCGGGCATGGATTGCAGCAGGGAGGCCTGTGCCGGGGTCAGGCTGACAGCCGCGCCGGTCATGGCGTGTTCATACAGATGGATGATGTCGCCACCGCCGACCGCGGTGAGCAGTGAGGTCACGCTCTCCTGCAGGCTGGTGAGGCCGAGCAGGTCCGGTGTTTGAGGCGACAGGGTAACGATGTATCGGCCTTCGAGCAGTTGGCCGGCCGTTACTTCCGAGCCGATGGTGCCGGCATCGGACTCCTGAAACGGGAAGGCCTGGGCCTGGACGCTCGCCAGCAGCGTCGAGGCGCCAACGGCGAAGAGTAATTTCTTTACGTTCATGGTTGCTCCCTGGTTCATTCGACGGGAATTGGTGTTGTTATCAGGCCGCATTTGCGCTGGCCATTCATTAAACGAATAAAGTGTTACGTTCGTTCCATGGTCTCGGGTCAAAGTGTGCGGCATATCACAAAGCTGAGCCGGGCTTCCCCCGTGCGGGTGGTGGAAGGCGGGGGCTAATCATGGGAACGGTTTGCTTTTTTTTCCGAGGCAGGCCTAATGGGCCAAATTGACGGTGAGGGCTGGCCTTCTTCCGGTGGGGTGTAACACTGATCGGGAGCTTATCGAGTGAGGAAGCTGTATGCCTGTAGACATTAACCGCCTGATCGGCCTGACCCACGAGAAAGAAATCGAATCCGATTGCAACGTCAACGACCTGCACATTGGCTGGCACAATGAGGATCCTGCACAGAATCAAACGGATGACGCGGGGGTTGTGCACCGTGCGCCCCTGGTCAGTTGGGTGGTGGGTGGCCAGCGGCGCACCTACATTCCGACCCTGAGCTTCGAACCCAACACCGAGAAGTCGAGTTGGCTTCGGGAATTGCTCGGGGTGGAGGAGAACCCGGAGTTCCGGCCGGACGTCCAGAAGCTGGAGCAGGATATTCGCGCCGTTCTCAAGGATCATGGTCAGGGCTGATCGAGCGGTTGGACCCATCGTCGTCGACCTTCCGGAGCCAGGGACCGGCTCACTCCCTTCATCAGCGCCCCCGATCAGCCTGGTTCTTGGCGAAAGCGGACAGCTTGTACCACACTTCGGTATGTCCCCCCACTCTTAAGGATCCCCATGCCGTTTACGCCAGACCAGATTGCCGAACTCAACCTGTTGTCCCTGTTTGATTCGACTTCCTCCCAGGAAGGCATCAAGGTGCACCAGCATTCCGCCTCCCCCGAGGCCATAGCCGCCGCCGAGCGTCTCTACAGCAAGGGACTGATCACCCAGCACGATGGTGGCTACCTCACCAGCCTGGGGGTTGAGACTGTGGAACACACTCAAAAGCTGTTGTCGGTATTGTCCACCGCGTGATCACCTGGACGGCGGCCGGCAGGCGCCCGGACCGGGGCCGGCCCGGGCGTAAGGCTCAAAAGCTCAGGCCAAAGGCCGGCGAGGCCCACCCCTGCCGTGAGCTGGGCACGTCCTGCGGCAGCGGGCCACCGCCGTAGACCACCTCGTCTGCGGAGCCATAGTGCAGCCAGGTTTCAGTGGGCAAGGTGCCCGCCGGAGTCTGGCTGTAATCACACACCCCTTCAGGGAAGATGGCCGCCACTTCTTCGGCAAAGGCTTCAGGATCCGCAACCGTGGGGCTCTCGTAGTCGGCGGGATCCACCGGCCGCAGCCGGCACTTGTTGGTGAGCGTGCGGATATCGTCACCGGCCAGGGTGCGTGGCGTACCGAACCGGCTCTGCACAATCAGCGCTTGCTGATCCACCACCGCCGCTTCCAGGGGCGCCGTCAATTCAGTGGGTACGCCGGCTTCATTCAGGGCAGTCAGGTCGAGCCCGCACACCTGGCGCGAGACCGCGTCCACGATCAGGCCGGACTCCGCCGGTGGAGGCGGCAGCAGGGTGGGATCGAGCCCGGGGATGATCGGGTCCGGGTACAGCAGGTTGCCGGTCATCGGGATGATGGGTCCGTCGGGGTTGAACAGCGAGGACGTCTGCAGGCAACGATCCCGGGCCTGGGGCGGCTTGTGCGCCAGCACCTTGGCCTCCACGGGGCTGGCTGTCTCATCACCCTCGATGTTGGCCAGCCAGCGATCCATCACCACCAGGGCCTCGGTGCTGTAGACCGTGTCGCCGAACAGGGGCGCGGCGCCGTACCAGATCACGTGGTTGTCGACGTGGCCCTGGGTGGCCTCCAGCCGGGCCCGCATCTGCCAGGAATGGTAGGCATCGTGGGCGATGCCCGGGTCCGGTCCACGCAGGTCCATGATCGCCACGTTCCCCAGGTGCTCGGCGGTGTTGATGGCGCCGGTGCGGTAGGCGTTGCTCAGGGCTTGCGGGTCTGCCACCGTGCGGGTTTCCTGGAAATCGATGTCGACATTCAGCCCGCCGATTTCACGGTTGGCGGTCAGGAACTGATCGCCGGTAATCACTCCGTTCTGCAGTGACCGCAGGCCGTACTGAACGCCCACATTGTCCAGCGGAATACCGCCGAAACCCCGCGCCAGCAGCTGCTCGTTGGGAGACCAGTTCTCCACCGCGCGGGGGCCGAACTGGCTGATCATGTAGTCCAGCAGGCCACAGCGCAGGCCATCCGGCCGGGTGTCGGCGTCATAGACCTCGGCCCCGCCAGCCAGCCCCGGGCAGTCCGCCTGATCCGGATAGGCGGACGGGAAGAAGGCGGCGTCGGAGACCTGCGGATTCACCGGCAGATGGCCATAGAAGGCCGGCCATTGCACCGGCAGCAGTCCGGATTCGAACAGGCTGATCATGGGCTCGAAGAAGCCGTCCGCGGACTCCGGAGCTTCGGCGCCAAAGTGGTGGTTCAGCAGGTGGTAATCGGCGAACTGGGTGGCGGTGGTCCACACGTCCGGGTAGGAGCACTGCAGGATCAGCCCCTGGTAGATGCCCGGGTAGGCATTGGCAATGTGCTGCTGGGCAATGGCGCCGCCAGAGCAGCCGGTGCCGATGGTGTAGCGGATCTCGCCGTACTGTTCGACGATGCGCTCCTTGGCCATCATCAGCGATTCGGCCGCGGTCACCAGGTTGACGTTGTGGCCCAGGTTGGCCTGGGCGGTGGACAGGGTCATGAACCCCCGGCTCAGGGCCACAGTGATGCTGTCACCCAGCAGCAGCTCACCGCCGTCCGGGGCGGTGCCGGAGATGTCGCCGTTGGGCGGATGCCCCATGCCGTAGCTGACGCCCACGTTGCCGCCATGGTGAACGAGCACCTTGCCATTCCACTGCTCCTGGGGCGCGAGTGCGTTCCACTCCTGGCCGGGTTGGTACAGGGCCATGATCTGGTAGCGGTCGCGGTTCTGCACCCCGGTTTCCACCCGCACGATGAACGGCACCTCGTGGCCCTCATCGGTGGTCACCACGGCGATGTCTTCCTCCGCCGGCGGGTTTTCCGGGTCATAGGGGTAGAAGGCATCCGGCAGTCCGGGCTGGACGTTGTCCGGGTCATAGCTGGCCAGGTACGTCTGCAGCTTGTCCGCCGGCACGTACTTGAAGCGGTAATCCGGCGGCTGGTTGCACTGGTCGTCCACCGCCTGGGCATTGGTGCAGTTCCAGGGCTGTACCTGGGGGCCGGAGAACACCGGGCCGCCGTTGGGGTGGTTGGTGATCGTGGTCAGCAGGTACGAGTTGTCCGCCAGCCAGACCCGCAGTTCGTTGTCGCCCAGTGCCAGTCCACTCAGCAGTCCTTTCAACGTGTTTTGTCCGGTGGCCTGGAACTGCTGAGTCACCTCCCGGTCACCCAGCCAGACCGTGGCACCCTGAAGGTTGGCAGGATTGTCCGGCTCGATCTCTATCAGGGCATCGCCGCCACTGATCAGGTCTGCCCGGTTGGACAGAACCCGGATGACGCCTTCGCCTGCGAGGGGTTCCGGCTCGGGATCCGGCTTGGGCTGGCGGCCGGGCGGGGAAGCTGGGGGTGTCTGTTCGGGAGCGTTTTCGTTAACCCCGGCGACGACCGGGTCGGGAGAGGAGCTGGAGTCCGAGCCGCCACAGGCGGCCAGGCTTAGTGCCAGGCCCAAGGCTACCGCATTGCGCATTTGTAACATTTGATGTGTCCTTGTTTCATTTTGTTTTTGTTGTGGGCACTGATTAACACGATGGCAGGACGGGAAAGGTTCGCAATTAACGCAAAGGCCTGTTATGAAACCGATTAGCTTCCAAAAAGGCCAGAAGCATCAATGCCTTGTAGGGATGTTGGTGGGCGGGAGGGCAGCTGGAGGAGGGCGAGTTGGTACAAGCGTGTGGTTCGGTTACAGGAATGAACTCAATGCCAGGAATGGGCTTACATTGCTGTACGTTTATTAACCGTAAAAGTTGAACCCAAAGGTTAGCGTATTCGTCTGGTAGATAAGGCTGTCGTTTTCCGCGGCACTCCTGAAACCAAAGACAAATAGATTTGGAGTTGTACTATGAACCATTCCCTGAAGGCTTTCTCCGTAGCGGCTTTGGCAGCAGCACTTACCGCCTGTGGCGGCGGTAGTAGCAGCAGCGATGATGATTCCACCGGCAGCATGTCCCTGGATGTGACGGATGCCCCGACCGATCAGTTTGCCGAAGTCGTTATCGAGTTCACCGGTCTGACCCTGCAGCCCGCTGACGGCGAGGCCATCGAGTTCACCTTCGACGAGCCCAAGACCCTGGACCTGCTGACCCTGCAGGGCGGTGAGACCGCCCCGTTGCTGGAAAATGAGGAAGTGCCGGCCGGGGAATATTCCTGGATTCGCCTGACGCTCAATGTCGACAATTCTTATGTCACCGAAACCGGCGGCGCCGAGAAAACCCTGTTCATCCCATCCGGCGCAGAAACCGGCCTGAAACTGGTCAGCGGCTTCACCGTGGCCCAAGGCGGCTCGTCCAGCTTCACCATTGACTTCGATGCCCGTAAGTCCATCGTTGATCCCCAAGGGGCGGTGGCCGATTACTTCCTGAGGCCGGCCCTGCGCTTGGTGAACAACCTGGAGGTGGGTTCCATCGCCGGTACCGTGGATGAGTCCACGGTGATCCAGACCGAATGCGCGGACAGCTCCCAGTATACCGGCATGGTTTACGTCTACGAGGGTAGCGATGCCACGCCGGATGACCTGGGCAGTGCCAACGAACCCCTGGTAGCGGTGCCGGTTGCCTATGACGAGGAGTCGACCACCTACTCCTTCAAGGCAGCGTTCCTGCTGGAAGGTGACTACACCGCCAGTTACTCCTGCGATACCGACGACAACGAAGCCGACGAAGAGCTGACCTTTGTCGGCACCCAGAACGTCGCTGTCGTCGCCGACAGCGAAGCGACAGCCAACTTCCCGGCGGAATAAACCGCCTGCTGCCAGGACGGCCTGCCAGGCAGGCCGTCCTGGCGCCTCCTTCTCCTGTCTCAATAAACCCCAGGCTTGCCCTCCGTCGATACTGCCCCCGCAGCGCAAGTAATTCAGGAGCACTCTGGGACTATTCCCGTCAATCCGGTTATGCTTGAGTTGATCACCGGCCCAGTGATGGTTGCGCGTCGGTGGGAGAAGCGTTCCACGATTGATAAAGAGCACTGGATGCGAAAAGTCGCTGCACTGGTTTTGCTGGTTGTCTCCTGCTGGGGGCACGCCCAGGCCCTGTCCCCTGATGATTCCCGTCCTCCGCGCATCGGCGTGTTCCTGGTGGCGGACACACCCTTCTGGAACCGAGTTGCCCTATTTGCCCGGGCAGCGGGGGAGAGTCTCGGGGCGGAGATTGAGGTGTTCAATGCCGGTCTGGACCGGGTCCGGATGATGCGGCAGCTGGATTGGGCCGCAAGGGGCGTGCATGGCTCATTTGACGCCTTGGTGTTTCCCAACTTCTTGCAGACGGCGGTCTATATGCTTGAAGCCTGTGAGCGGGAACGCATCACTTGTGTACTGTTTAACAGCGATCTGGATGCCCAGGAAGGGGCCTTGCTGGGGCAGCCCGAGCGCCGGTTCCGCTATTGGACCGCCCACCTGGTGCCGGACGATGTCCAGGCCAGCGCCGCGATGACCCAGGCTCTGGTGGATCGCGCAGCGGCAACCCGCCCCGAGCGTCCGTTGTCGATGGTGGGGGTGAACGGATATCGGGCCGATGCCCCGGCTGTGGCCCGGGAGCAGGGCATGCGCCGGGTCATCGAGGCCCGCGATGACGTCCGGATACGTCAGGTGGTCTACACCGACTGGAGCGGCGAGGACGCCTACACCCGTACCCTCGGGCTGTATCACCGGTATCACGAGCTGGATTTCATCTGGTCCGCCAACTACCGCAGCACCACCGGTATTCTTCGGGCCCTGAAGATGGCCGGTGCCTCGCCCGGTTACGATGTCTTTGTCAATTCCTTTGGCCTCGGGGCGGAGATGTTCCGGCAATTGGCCGATGGCGAAATCGAGATCACCGCTGGTGGGCATTTTGTGGAGGGAGCCTGGGCCGTAATACTGGCGTTCGACGCACTGTTGACGCCGCAAAGCGAGGTGTCAGGGATCAAGCTGCATACGCCCCTGTTACTGGTGACCCAGGACAACCTCGATGACGTCCGGTTGGCGCTGGAGCGCCTGGAGAGTGAGCCAGAGCGGGTCTTTGATGTGGACTTTCGGCAGTTTTCCCGGCGTGGTCAGCCTGAACCCCGAGACTACCGGTTTTCGTTCGAGCCCATTCTCCGCGCGTTGATTGAGGGGGCAGGTGCGACCCTGGGCCCTGTCGGCACCCTTTGACCGCCTCCTGAGGTCTCAGGTCGCGCTCCGCGCCCGCCGCAATGCCCGTTCGGCTCGGGATTCCCGATCCGACAGTTCCCGTAGGCCCGCTTCCACGTAAACCAGGTGTTCATGGGACTTCAGCTGAGCCCCTTCGGCATCGCCGGCCAGGATGGCCTCCAGCAAGGCCTGGTGCTGCTGTAGCAGTTGGCGGCGCGACGTCTCTTTCTCGAACAGTTGGCTGAGGTTGCCAGCAATACTCTGTTGCAGCAGATTGAATAGCCCGCGAATGGTGTGTAGCAGCACCACGTTGTGGGCCGCCTCGGCAATGGCCAGGTGAAAGGCCGCGTCCGCTTTTGCCTCGGCCGCCGGGTCCGCCAGCTGGTGCGACGCTTTCAGGGCCCCGAAGGCGGATGTCAGCGACTCCCTGTCCGCCGGTGTCGCACGAAGGGCGGCGTAGTAGGCGGACTGGCCTTCCAGGGAGTGCCGGAATTCCAGCAGGTCGTGCTGGAACTCCGGATGGGAGTCGAGGAGACCCAGAAGTGGGTCGCTGAACGAGCTGCCCATGCGCTCGCTCACGAAGGTTCCCCCGCCCTGGCGACTGGAGAGTAGGCCCTTGGCCGCCAGTTTTTGGATGGCCTCCCTCAGGGAAGGGCGGGAGACGCCAAAGAGGTCGGCCAGCTCCCGCTCCGGGGGCAGTTTCTGGCCGGGCTTGAAGCTGCCCTCGAGAATCATGGCCTCCAGGCGCTGCATGATCACGTCGGACAGTCGTTGGGGGCTCACCCGATTGTTGCTCATGGTCGGTCCGTTCCTCTGGTAGTGGACGGTTGGCGGTGCGTTTCTTTGTTCACCATCTTAATTAAAACAAAGTGGTAATACCAATTATCTGGTGGTCGGAAGTGCTCCCCTGATGACAGGGATTCAGGCCGTTGATGAGTAATCTCCTGGCCGGTCAGTAATCAATTGGGGGTGTTAGACCATGGTCTTGGTGTTGAGGTTGGCCATTGACAGCCAATGCATCCGCTCATTAGGATTGATGGGTTCTTATGGTAAATTGGTAATACCAATTAATGTTGCCAGGTGGATCCCTATGAGCGATGTCGTCAAGCTTTACCCCGCCAAGCCCAGCAAGGTGTATTTCTACGCCACCTGTCTGGTTGACCTGTTCTACCCGGAAGCCGGCATGGCCGGTATCCAGTTGTTGGAACGGGAAGGCATCGAAGTCCTGTTCCCCGACGACCAGACCTGTTGCGGCCAGCCCGCCTTCAGTAACGGCTTCAACGACCAGGCCAGGGATGTGATCGTCTCTCAGCTGGACCTGTTTCCGGAGGATTACCCGATAGTGGTGCCGGCCGGCTCCTGCGGCGGCATGATCCGCAAGCACTATCCCGAGCTGTTTGCCGGTACCGCCTGGGAGGCACAGGCCCGGGCGCTGGCATCGCGGACCTGGGAACTGACCGACTTTTTGCTCAATGTCTGCCACATCCGCCTGCAGGACACCGGCGAGCCGGTGCGGGTCGCCATGCACACCTCCTGCTCGGCCCGTCGCGAGATGGGCGTGGCTGAGGTGGGGCCCAAACTGTTGGGGCAGCTACAGCAGGTGGAGCTGGTGGCGCAGGCCCGGCCGGCGGAATGCTGTGGCTTCGGGGGCACCTTCGCAGTGAAGCATCCCGAGGTGTCGGCGGCCATGGTGGCGGACAAGACCGACGCCCTGGAGGCGGCTGGCGCGGACACCTTTGTCACCACCGATTGCGGCTGCCTGATGAACATCGCCGGGTATGCCGAAAAACAGCAGCGGCCAATCCGTGGCCAGCACATCCTCAGCTTCCTGTGGCAACGCTCCCAACAGGCCGGGGAGGGCGAGGCATGACCGTGGGTGGCCATCAATCCGACGTTCGCCAGTTCCATCCCCGGGCCCGGGCCGCTCTGGACAACCCCCAGATCCGGGCCAACTTCCGTTCCGCCATGGACGGGTTGATGGGCAAGCGTCAGGCCGCGTTCGAGGGTTGGGACCTGGAGACCCTGCGGGACCTGGGGGCGTCGATTCGGTTGCGGGCACTGGCGAAGCTGCCGGAGCTGCTGGAAACACTGGAGGCGAACTGCACCCGCCAGGGTATTCAGGTGCACTGGGCGGAAACCGGCGATGAGGCCTGTGGCATCATCCGGGATCTGTGCAGGGCCCGGGGAGCCAGGCGCGTGATCAAGGGTAAGTCCATGGTCTCGGAGGAAATGGAACTCAATCAGTTCCTGGAGGCTGAAGGCATCGAGGCCCTGGAATCGGACCTGGGCGAATACCTTGTGCAGCTGGCACAGGAGACCCCATCCCACATCATCATGCCGGCGATCCACAAGAACACCGATGAGATTTCCGAGTTGATGCATGAGAAAACTGGCACTGACCGGTCGGGGGATGTGGCCTATCTTACCGCCAGTGCCCGTCGGCAACTGCGGGAAAAGTTCCAGCAGGCAGAGGTGGGAATCTCCGGGGTGAACTTTGCCGTTGCCGAGACCGGCACCCTGTGCCTGGTGGAGAACGAGGGCAATGGTCGCATGACCACCACGGTGCCGCCCTGTCACATTGCCGTCACTGGAATCGAGAAGGTGGTCGAACATCTGGAGGATGTGGCGCCCTTGCTCTCGCTGTTGACCCGGTCGGCCACCGGGCAACACATCACCACCTATGTGAACCTGATTTCCGGCCCGCGCCAGGCCGATGAGCTGGACGGCCCGGAGGAAGTGCACCTGGTACTAGTGGACGGCGGCCGGTCGGCCATTTACCAGGACCCGGAGCTGCTGGATACCCTGCGCTGCATCCGTTGCGGCGCCTGCATGAATCACTGCCCGGTGTACACCCGGGTGGGGGGGCACAGCTATGGCACCACCTATCCCGGGCCCATCGGCAAGATCCTGATGCCCCACCTGCTGGGGCTTGAGGCCACCCGCGATCTGCCGTCGGCCTCGTCCCTGTGCGGAGCCTGTGGTGAGGTGTGCCCGGTGCGCATCCCCATCCCCACGCTGTTGCAGCGATTGCGGAAGGAATCCGTCGATGGGGATCGACTGCGCCCGTCGGTGGTCAAGGGTCGCGGGGTCAAGCGAACCTGGTCGGAAGCGTTGGCGTGGCACGGCTTCCGGTGGTTTGCGGCGCATCCCGGCCGCTACCGGCTGCTGGGTTGGATGATGAGCCGCTTCCGGGGCCTGGCACCACGACGCCTGGGGGCCTGGACGCGTTACCGGAGCGCCCCCAAACCCGCGCCGCAAACCCTGCACGAACTGATGCGCCAACGAAGTCGGGAGGGCCGGTCATGAGCAGCGCACGAAGCACAATCCTGGCACGGCTGCGACAGGGACGGGCGGGACAGGACTGGTCGGCGCCAGACAGTGATTTCTCCGTCGTGGCCGAGCGGCGCTGGACCGCCGCCGAAAAGCTGGACCGGTTCGAAGCGCGGATGACGTCCGTCAACACCGAGGTGGTCCGGGTGCCGGAGTCCGACTGGGTGGAGTGCCTGAAAGGACGGCTGCAGGAAAAGTCCCTGGCCAACCTGCTGGTGGCCAGTGAACTCGCTCACGGGCGGGCGCTGGCTCGATCCTGGGAGGGCGGTGATCCGCAGCTGGTGGCCTACAACCGGCCCTTCGAGCAGTGGCCGGCCGGGCTGTTCAATCACGTCGAGGCTTCCCTGACGGGATGTCGCGGCGCAATAGCGGAGACCGGAACGCTGATTCTCTGGCCGACGCCCCAGGAACCCCGGCTGATGAGCCTGGTGCCTCCAGTCCACTTTGTCCTGCTCCATGCCAGCGAGCTCTACGCCACACTCTCCGAGGCGATGGCCGATCAGGACTGGGCCGGGCGGGGTATGCCCTCCAATGCGGTGCTGGTGTCCGGCCCGTCCAAGACAGCGGACATCGAACAGACACTGGCCTACGGTGTCCATGGACCGCGAGAGCTGGTGGTACTGGTGCTTCAGTGACGAAGTGTGGGTGCTTATTGGTCGGGACGGTTTATTCCTGCCCGGGCCCCCTCTATGCTGAGGGTGTGAGTCGTCATGCCGGCTCATCCCCGGCTCACAGCCCAAGGAGCGCCCCATGTACACTCTCTATGTTCTTCCCGGCGCCTGTTCTTTGGCGGTCCATGTGGTGTTGCGGGAACTGGCGCAGGATGTGACGCTGATCCATCGCGATTCCGTCCGCGACTATCGGGCCCTGAACCCCGTGGGGACGGTGCCCACCCTGGTCAGCGACAACCTGGTGCTGCGTGAGAGCGTGTCGATGATCCTTTACCTGCTGGAGAAACACCGGAGCGACCTGCTGCCCACGAACCAGGTCAAGCGGCGCCAGGCCCTGGAAGACCTGCTGTTCGCCAACGCCACCCTGCAACCGGCCTATGGCCGCCTGTACTTCCTCAACCGGCACGCCTTCGAGCCGTCCGCCCGGCAGGCCTTTGTGAGTGCCTGCAAACGGAGGTCAATGCCCTGTGGCAGGTGCTCGATGATCGCCTGGTCCGACAGCCCTTCCTGGCGGGGAACCAGTACGGCGTGGCGGATATCCTGCTGGCGGTCTACGCCCGCTGGGGCGATGAACTCGGGTTGGATATCCAGCTTGGGCCCCGGGTGGTGCGTCTGGTGGAGCGGGTCACCGCCCTGCCGTCGTTCCAGCAGGCTTTGCAGGCAGAGGCCCGGTTCCGGACGCCCGATGCGCGATAGCGTTGTCAGCAAAGGTCCGCTAACGCCGCGCGTTGGCTCGTAACCATGTCAGGGCGTGGCCGTGGGCCGATTCCTGTAACTTCATCGCCGCTGCCAGTCCCATCAGGCTGATGCCCAACGGAAGTAGCAGTGCCAGCCGGTAGTGGGGGAGTTCCAGCTGTCCATCACCGGCTATCTGAGCCGCCGCTTCCAGCAGGGCGCCAAAGCCGGCCTGCACCAGGGCGGCGAACAGAAACGCCCCCATATTGACCAGCGCGGTGGCGACGCCGACATGGCTCAGCGCGACCGATTCCCGGGTCGCCGAGAAAATGACCGCCACCTGGGCACCAGAGAGGCCAAGCAGCACGAATAAGGTCAGCGCACCCCAGCCCGGTCGCCAGTTGGCGCAGGCCATCGCGCCCCAGGCCACCACGGACAGCGCGGCCGCCGCCACGATGAGCGGTTTGCGGGCCTGCAGGCGGTCCGCCAGCCAGCCGGAACACAGCGAGCCCACGCCATAGATCGCCAGCGTGACGGTGGGATACCAGGCGGCCTGGGTGTGGGGGATGGCGAAACCGTCGGTCATCATCGGCACCGCCCAGAGGCCAACAAACGCATAGAGGGTACCGTTGGTGCCCCCGACGCACAGCAACAGTAGCCAGACCTGACGTTCTCCCATCACCTTGCCCATTCCCGGAAGACCGCTATTGGCGCTGTGATTGCGGCCTGGCAATTGGGTGGGCGGATGACGGCAGAACTGCACCAGCAGCAGGACCGCAATCAGGGCGACACCGGCGGTGGCCAGTATCAGCGTCCGCCAGGGGAGAGCGGTCAGCAGAAGGGCGGTAGGACCCTCGGCCGCTATGCTGCCCGCGGCGGCGAGCAACATGGTGACCCCCACCACCCGGGCATGCTGGTTGGCTGGAAAGCACACCGCGTTGTATCGCATCAACCCCGAGAATACCGCGGCCAGGCCCAATCCCATCAGTCCACAGCCGACGAGAAGGGCGGTCAGGTCCGTGGCCAGCGCAAACAGCACAGCGCCGACAATCGTGACCGTGCCGCCCAGCAGGGCGGTGCTTCGCACCCCCAGTCCATCTGCCAGGACACCGGCGGGAACCTGGGCCAGGGTGTACGCCCAGAAGTGCATGGACGCAACGAGCCCCAGCATCACCACCGACAGCCCGAGCTCCTGCTGGATGCTGCTGGCCATGGTGGCGGGGGCAAAGCGGAAGAAGAACCCGCAGACAAACAACATGACCAGGGGCAGCCATCCAGCCCACCGCAGCATCGGGGAGGCTATCGAACACGCCGGCTTAGGGCTCATAGCAGCCGATCCATTGTCCCATGCGCTGTTGCATCAGCTCAGCAAAATGGGCAACCACCGGCTCCACCGGCGTATAGTGGCCCCGCACCCCGTTATGCAGGCCCAGCAACTGGTACTCGGTGATCCGGTCGTCCTCCTCGATCACCTGGTCCAGGCGCTGGAAGTACAGCGGTGCAATCCGGTCAAAATCGTCCCGTTCCAGGGTCTCCTCGTGGAAGGCATATCCCACGTCCACCTGGGTCTGGGTGGCGGAAATGGGCGTTTTCTGGATCCACCACATCACTTCGGGCGCGGTGACGATGAAAAAGCCCGGTAACAGTACGCAGAAATGGGTGCCCGAACAGGCAGGCCCGCTCAGATCCTCCGGTGCCGGAAAGGCCAGGTGACGTTTCTCCGGTAACAGCCCGGGAGAGGCGCTGTGGCGGTGGAACACCCCGAACCAGTTGGCACTGTGCTCCACTGGGGTCACCGGCTGGCTGCCGATGGAGTGCTGGTGGACGAAGTTGGTGTGGAGGGTTTCCATGTCCACCTCCACATAGAGCTTCCAATTGGTGTTCAGCGAGTAGCTTTTCTCCTGCACGGTGACCATGCGCTCGGTCCGGTAGTGGCGGGCTACGTTGCTGGTGTAATTTCCCAGGAAGTCGGACAGTGACCCGGTGTGGTCCGGATCCAGGTGAATGAACACCAGACCATGACTGACTTCACACGGGAGCTGTTGCAGGTTCAGGGACTGCCGGGGGATGTCGTTCCGGGACAGCAGGCCACCCAGCCCGGGTGCCCGCTCCAGCTCACCCTGAGTGTTATAGGTCCATTGGTGAAAGGGGCAGGTCAGCTTATCCAGGGTGCCGCAGGCGGCCAGCGTCAGGGGCGCGCCCCGGTGCCGGCAGCTGTTCAGGAAGGCGCGAATCACGCCGTCCTGCCCTTTTATCACGATAACGTGCCGGTTCAGCAGGCGGCGGGTGATGAACCGTCCGGACTCTGGCAGGGTGGAGGCCAGGCAGGCAAAGTGCCATGCTGGGTAGTGGACTTCGCGCAGTTCGGCCTGAAACCACGCCTCGCTGGTGTAGGTCTCCGGCGCCAGCATTCTGGCCAGTTTGAGGGGGCGGGGGGTGGAGGTATCAATCGGAGTCGGTGATGTGAGCGCCGTCATTGCTGGGTCTCCTGCGCAAGGGGCGGCTCATTGGAGCCGCGGAATCGCTACTGAGAGACTACCGAGGGGTAAGCGCTGGAGTGAAACGAAGTTTTTTGCTGGCGGCTATCAAGCTTTTTGATGCCTCCGGCTTCAGGTGCAATACTTTGTCAGATAACATCCACGCAGTTTTCAGGATTGTCGAGGCATGGGAGGGGGCAGTGAAGTGGAGCTTGGAACAACTGCGCACATTTATTTGTGTGGCAGACGCGGGCGGTTTTTCCAAGGCTGGTGAGCGGCTTTTTCTGGCCCAGTCGACCATCAGTTGGCAAATCAAACAGCTGGAAAATCAGATCGGCACGCCGTTGCTGCGACGTGAACCCCGCGGGGTTTCCCTGACCGATAAAGGGATGGCGTTCTACCAGCGTGCCCGGGCCGTCATCGAGGCCAATGAGGCGGCGGAGTCCTGGCTGGCCTCCGGGGCCGGCGAACCAACGGTGATTCGGGTAGCCACCACCGAATGCTATGCCGACTGCTGGTTGCCGGACCTGATGCGCAAATGGAAGCAGCGATGCCCGGCGGTGCAGGTGGTCGTGGAGTGCGGGTTCAGCACCGACATCTGGGAGCGATTCCGTCTTGGCGAGATCGATATCGCCCTGGCGCAGCATTGCCCCCAGGATATTGAGGGAGAACGGGTTCGGCTGGAACCCCTGGACTGGGTGTGTTCCCGCAACACGGCACTCTGGGAGCGGGAGGTGCTGCCGCTGGCGCTGTTCGAGCAGGGGTGCCCGGACCGGGAGATCATGCAGCGGGCGCTGACCAGTGCCGGCCGCTGTTTCCAGCTGGAATTCGAGACCCACAGTTTCTCCGGCATGCTGGCGGCGGTACAGAGCGGCCTGGCGGTGGCCGCGTTACCCCGCAGTACGATTCCCGAATCGCTGGAGCGGCTGGGATCAGGCTGCGGATTGCCCCAGTTGCCGGCGCTCAATGTGATGGCGGCCGTTCGCAGCGGTCCCAATGGGGTACTGGCCACCCAGTTTCGGGACGAGATCAAGGCGTACCTGCGTGGCACCCTGCAGCGGTGGCCGGAACCAAGGGAGCTGGCAGGCTGACCTTTTACACCGGCTGGCAGCACCGTCGTACAGTCAGGTTGCCCTGGCCGTTGTGGGTTGCCCGGTCGGCGAGTGTGCCACATCCAGACTGCAGCTGATTCGTTCTTTGCCCCGGCCAGCGTTCTGGCGCTGGACCTGAAGTTGGCCAATCGAACCGGTGCGTTTGAGATGGGTGCCGCCGCAGGGGATGACAAAACCCTCGCATTCCCAGTAGCGAGCGTCCGGGTGCATGTCGCCGGAAAACACGCGGATGGACGCGTCTTGCCTGATGATGTCGTTAGCGACCCGTTCGATGGCGGCCAGCTCCTGCCGGCTCACTTTTTCATTGGTCAAGAAATCGAACTGGGCATAGCCGTCGCGAACATGGCAACTGGCGGAGTGTTCAATCAGGTCTGGGCGTATTTCGGCAATGCCCATGTACAGCACGTGTGAGGCGCTGTGGGCGGTGGATAAGCGCTGACGCCGGGCGGCGTCGATGTCGATCCGGACCTCGTCCCCCACCTCCAGGCCCGACATGACGGTGTAATCGTCGGCATGCACCCGATGCAGTATGATGCCGCCCGCCTGAACCCGGACGGACTCCGACAGCTGAAGGGGAGTGCTGCGGACCTTGCGACAGTGGACGAAGCGGACAATGCGACCGGAGCGCAGACTGGTGATGGTGCCGGTATCGGATTCCTGACCGCCGCCCGCCGGATAGGCGATGGTTCTGTCCAGCTCAATGGTATCCCTGTCCAGGTTAACAATGGTTGCCCGGGCGGTACTGAGTGAGGGATCGAGGTAATACTGCTTGATGGTTCTTCGCATTGGCCTTCCTGCTTCATAGCCAGACTCCAGCTCGAAAGGTTCTGCCATGGCAGGCGCCTGTGGCGTCTGCACCATGCCGGCTGGGACGCTTCCAGATTACAAATACGCTGAGGTTGGTGGAAACGAAATTACTTGATAGCCGCGATCAGTCTGGTTGATAGGGGCAGTTTTACTCGGCCCAATGGGGGGCAGGTAGCCAAAGGGATTAGGGGGGCTCTGATTAACTCCTCGACCGCCTCTGAAGGGTGCATCCGCAGTGTTGCGGTCTTTGCCCAGGGCTCTTCGGCCATTGGCTGCGAACCGCTGGGTCTGCCGCCGTCAGACGTCACAGAGCCGATTCAGGCGTTAATCAGAGGCTCCTTAGTCTTCTTCCTGGTGTTCGGTGCTTATAACTGCAGCGGGTTAGTCTGGAACGACGGGATTTCGGGTTGGCAGATACGCTGCCGCCCGGCGGATTTGGCCTGGTATAGGGCGTCGTCTGCCGCCTTCAGCAGTTGCTGGGGAGTGCTGTGGGGGCTTGGGATCATGGTGGCCACCCCGATGCTCACGGTGACCCAGTCGCAAATGGGGGACGATTCGTGGCGGATGCGCAGGTTATCGACGCTGGTCAGGATCCGTTGGGCGACATCCCCGGCGCCACTTGGCTCTGTGCCAGGCAGGAGGACGACAAACTCTTCGCCACCGAGCCTGGCCGCCAGGTCTGCAGGCCTGCGCAGGCAGTTCCTCAGCTGCGTGGCAATCAGGACCAAACTGTCATCGCCGGCTCCGTGACCATAGGCATCGTTGTACAGTTTGAAGTGGTCGATATCGACAAACAACAGTGACAATGGGGTCTGTTCCCGCTGCAGCCGCTCCCACTCGACATTCAGGGCCCGGTCGAAGGCCCGGCGATTGGCAATGCCCGTGAGGGCATCGTTATTGGCCTGGTCACTGAGTTTTTGCCGGAGTTCTTCGTTGACCTGGAGGTTGTGGTCGATCAGCACCGCCTGCAGGAACTCGGTTTTTTCCCGCTCATCCAGCTGCCAGGCTATGAACAGGGAAACAGCCGCCACGAACACGTAGTAGTACAGCAGGTTGCTCCAGTTCAGGGTGTAGGCATCGATCAGCAAGTCCGATGCGATTGTTAACAGGCTGGCGGCCAGCAAGGTAGACACGATAGCCCGGAACGACAGTCGCAGGGCCAACACCACCACAATCACTGCCAGAGAGCAGAAATAGCTTTCCGTCACACCGAGTGCCGGGTTGGCGAACACACTGGGGAAGGTGGCCAGCTTGGCCAGGACCAGGGTGGAGGGCATCGATACAATCAGCGAAAAGTAGGGCAGGGCCCGCTGGGGCAATACCGCCAAAATACCCCCGGCAACGCACAGGGTGACGAAGGCAGAGCCGATAATCCACAGCAGCAAGCCATCCTGTTGGAGTTCGTGCCAGCAAAACAGGGTGTTCAGGCCCACGATGCCGATGACCAGCAGCATGAGCAGAGGGGAGCCCAGGGTGATGTAGCGGCGCAGGTCGCGGTGCCGGAAATGGCCGTAGGCCGTTTTCAGGGATGGCGGTAAGCTAAGAAACAGGGCCCCGCTGTTGAGCCTTTCCTGCAGATCGCTGGCCAGAGTCTGGTCGATGACCGCCTCCGGCAACGGAGGAAGAATACGCTGTTCCATAATGTTGATTGCCCTGGCCGTCCAGCCTCCGATGGCTTTTACCCATCAATTCGGTGAGTCTGTCCTGTCCGTGTGAGGGTGAATTGACATTATCACCAAATTCTAAACATTTGTACCACTCGACAGGATTGGCCAAAAAGCGCGCATCCAAAGCGGAGCCGGGCCAAAGGCAACATGGGTCTTAGGGGAGGCTCTATTTAATACCAAAACCAGAACGTGGGCTGAGGAGCCCGTCGCTCGGTACGGATTCCCTGCCGTTCCAGGATGGCGATCAGCGTCTCGGTATCGGCACGGTTGAGAAAGTCGCCTAGGGCCAGGGTGGTGTCTCGGTGCTCCAGATAAAGCTTGGGCGGCGATTCGGGGTGGCTTCCAGGGCTCAACACCAGTCGGGTGTACAGTCGGGGCAGGGACCATTCCGCCTGTTTATCGCGGTGGCCCTTTTCCAGGCGGAGGTCGTCGCCGGAAATGGTCAGCACTTCCTGTCGCTGACAGGCATGGGCGGTGGCATAGATGGCTGCGGCCAGCGCCAACAATTCCAATCCCGCGAGGGGCAGAACCACCCAGGCCCCTATCAAGGCCATGCCGGTGGCGACAATCAGCGAGAGCAGGGCCAGAGCGCACCAGGTGCGGACGTTGCCACGCCAACTGAGGGAATGGTTCGGCGCCAGTAACAGGCGTGTTTCCTGGCGTCCCGGTAGTTGTTGCACCATGGCGGCCTTCCCGAACGGGGCCGATTGCCCTCTGCGTTCTCGGAGTCCAGGAATGAGCGGGAATCCGGTTGGTTAAAAAATGTTCGGCGTGTTTCCTACGATAGGACGTCCCGGTTCGAAATGCTACAGGCCGGAACGCCTTGTCCGATTCGTGGTGTTGTGTCAGTGCTTGCCTTGTTTGTACCTGCTACCTGATCTTGAATGAGACATGGACAGCGACATGGAGGCTGACATGGGAGACTCTGTCTATCAACTGATCTACATCAGCACGGCATCGGTACTGCTCGATGAGCCCACGCTGCTGAAGATGCTCCAGCACTTCCGGCAGAATAATGCAGTCCGGGAAGTAACCGGCCTGATGCTGTACTGCGATGGCAACATACTGCAGTTGCTGGAAGGCGACGAAGCCGAGGTGGAGTCCCTTTTCTGTGTTATCGCATCCGATCCCCGCCACGAGTCGGTGACGCGCCTGTATGCCGGACGCTGTGGCCAGCGGGATTTTCCCGAATGGCGCATGGGGTTCCAACGATGGGCCCCGGCCCAGTTGCCATTGGACCCGGACGGGTTCAGCCGGATAGCGGAAAATCCGGACATTGCGAACGCGCAAGTCGACGAGCTGTCGCCGGAGGTGCAGACCATCCTGCAGGCGTTCCGTCAGGCCTCACGGATCTGAGTGTGACGATCCGGTCAGGCTCATCAGGGTGGCCTGCTGGAGTTCCTGAAGGTGGTCACTGATGGTGACCGGATAATCACCGCCGTCCTTCAGGCTCAATAACGCCTCGGGCAGTCGGTGTAGTGCTTCGTGACAGTAACGCCGGCTGTCGTCCAGACTGGCGATGGCGCCGGGGACCAGCTTGCCCGCTCGGAGTGTCGGGATAAGCAGTGGGGTACCGTCACAGGCTTCCTCGCGCCCGGCGATGGTATCCCCGGCGTACTGGCCGCTGCCATCCTGTTGTCGAAACACCTGCTTGGCGCCCGGGAACGATTGCTTGCCCGGCGAGTTCTTCATTCTCGGCTGGCCATCGTATTCGGTCAGTTTGTAGGCCAGGTCCAGGGTTGGGGAATCGCTGGCGGCGCCCAGGGCGGTGCCGACGCCAAAGCCGTCTATGGGAGCACCGGATTCATTCATGGCGTGAATGGCGTATTCGTCAAGACCGCCACTGGCAAGGATGCGGATATGCTCGAATCCGGCGTCATCCAGTCGCTGCCTGCAATAGCGGGCCTGCTCGGCCATATCGCCGGAATCCAGTCGAATGCCGCTGATGTGGGCCTCCGGGTCGGTGGACAGCCACTGGATAATCCGGTCCACCGCTTCGCGGGTGTTGTAAGTGTCCACCAGCAATGTGGTGCCGGGGTATAGTCGGACGTAGGTCTGGAACGCCGCCAGCTCGTCGTCATGGGACTGAATGAAACTATGAGCCATGGTGCCACGCACCGGCAGACCGAAATCCTGCCCCGCCAGGATATGGCTGGTGCCTGCCAGTCCGGCTATCTTGTAGGCCCGGACACCGCGGTAGGCCGCGTCCAGGCCATGCATGCGACGCATGCCGAAATCGATCACCGGGCGTTCGCCGGCCGCCTGCACGATGCGGGCCGCCTTGGAGGCGAGCAGGGTTTCCAGGTGGACATAGTTCATGACCAGGCTTTCCAGCAATTGCGCCTCGATCACCGGCGCCTCTACCTCGAGGAAGGGCTCCTGGGCAAAGACGGGAGTGCCTTCCGGCAGGCAGCGAACGTCGCCGCTGAAGCGGAATTCCGCCAGCCAGGCGAGGAAGTCCGGTTTGAACATCTCCAGCTGCCGCAGTCGTTCGATCTGGGCCGGGGTGAAGTGCAGGTCACGGATCACCCTGCATACGCTCTGTTGGCCGCAGGCCAGCATGTAATTTCGATGTGGGGGCTGCTTCCGGTAGAACAGGCTGAACACGGCAACCTGATCATGCTGCGCCGCCCAGTACGCTTGCGCCATGGCCAGTTCGTACAGATCCACCATCAATGGCCACTCGGCTGTTGGCAGCAGATCGTGGCCGTTGTCGGTACTCATGCTGGAATGACCTTGGCTCCGAGTGCAGCCAGTTCGCTGAACACTGCTTCGGAGTCCTCCTCTTTCACTGCGCGGGTTCCTTCGCGGGGCAAGACGACGGCGAAACCGTGCTTGAGAGCGTCCCGTACCGTTGCTGCAACGCAGACGTCCAGGGCAAGCCCCAGCACCCGCAGTTGGGTGATACCGCGTCGCTCCAGGAAGCCCGCCAGGCCGGTACCGTCAAAGGCGGAATAATTGTCCTCATCGAACGCTGTGCCCTTGCTGACCCGGACGGCGTCGTCCGGTAGCGGCATGGAGGCGTGAAAGGCTGCTCCCGGGGTGTCTTGAACGCAGTGCACCGGCCAGGGGCCGCCCTGATCCTGGAAACTGCAGTGGTCAACCGGGTGCCAGTCCCGCGAGGCGATGATCAGCTCGCCGTTCTGGCGGGCCCGGGCAATTTCGGCGTTCACCGTGGGGAAAATACGGTCACTGCCGGGCACTGCCAGCGAGCCGCCTTCACAGAAATCATTCTGAATATCCACTAACAGCAATGCTTCGGTTGTCGCTGTGGCCATGTTGTCCTCCTGTTCTCAAGCATAAAGCGGGCAGACCCATATCGGTCGCCGATGAAAACAAGCGGCACCAGGACATCTCCTTAAGTAAACTCTGGGCGCAAATCGGGCGTTTAACAAGTCCCTGTCTCTGTGACCGGAGATTGGCTGAAAGGTTGGATCGGTGTTGTGGGCGGCGCGCCGAGATCCGACAGAGGCTGCCGCGGCCAGCATGGCCACCAGGTCGTGGTCTTTAGTAAAGGGAGTAACAGGTCCAATGATGCCGGTGGGAATGCCGGCATCGCTGAGTGCGTGGATCATGTTCGGGGGAGTGGCCGGTACCCGGACGCTGTTTATAGGCACAGTAGTCAAAGATTACGCCAACTCCGCCCCCTATGAAATCGATGGGTCAGTTGGCCGAACCGAAGGGGGGGTCGTATATCTGCCAGTCCTGATAGGGCTGATGGACCTTGCGATGCAGCTGTCGGAGCCGCCCTTGGGCTTCCAGCGTCTCAAGTGCCTGCTGTAGAATGGCTTCAGTCCGGCGACCGCGCTCACCCTTGGGCAGAATAATGACGTCGTCATAGCATTCGAACAGGCTGCGATGAATGCTCTTTAGCTGAAGCTCCCGCAACACCTGGTCAGCCTCTTCCTGGGCACCAAGAAACCCGTGAACCCGTTTCAGGGATGTCTGCCGGAGGCCTTGTTCTATCCGGTTGACCTCTTCCACCGGCAGGTCGATAAACTGAGCGCTGCCTCGCATGATTGATAGGCGGTAGGGGTAAGGCTGGGCATGCTTGTGCCGGTATAGTTGTTGCGGGGTCAGCCGGTCGTCTACATGGGAGTACAGCACCAGGCAAACCTGCCCCATCGGTTTGTTCATCAGGCGAAAGGGCCGCCCCTCATCCGAGTAGTGAGGACTCCGGAGCATAGGCAGGTGAAAATCCGCGACATCGCTGGTAACGTTCTGGATGGAGCGGGCGAACGGATATACGCCAATGGATATGCTGCCCTCGCTGTAAACCTCGTCCATGGCTTTGACCAGTTCAATGAACGGGCCCTGGGAGGGGGGTTCGGCCAAGGTGGGAATATAGGCAACACTGGCCCGAAGGTCTGTGGCCCAGGCAGGCAAGGTTAGCAACCACAAGGCCATTAGCTGGAGGGGTAGCGCGAAAGCTGCGGATCGGGGCCGTTGCATGGCGACTAATGCGGCTTGGTGCGTCGAGTGGACGAGCATAATGAGTCTTGATGAACCTCAGGCCGGTGTTAATGGATTGCTGGTTTGGTAGCGCCCCTCTATTTTTCTTTCATCGTGTGCATGAAAGAGTATATGTAATGGTTTAACACCGCTCCAACTTAATGATGCTTAGCTTTCGCGCTTCTGCTCCCGTGATGGGGGACTGGCTCAACTTCAGTGAATTCATGGACCACCATTAGGTCAGTTATAACGTCTTTGGTCAGAGAGTGACCTGGGCAAACAGCTCCGGCACCTCCGCATCCCACCCGAATTGCTCCTGTAGGTGCCTGCGCATCATGTCACTGGCCAGCGGCTCCCCATGGGTCACGTACACCCGTTCCGGCGCCAGTTGGCCCTGGCTGAGCCAAGCCAGGATTTCCTCGTAATCGCCATGGGCCGACAGCATGTCCAGGTTGTGGATCTCAGCCTTGACCGGCCAGTACTCGCCATGGATCTTCACCGACTCGGCACCGTTGACCAGGGCATCGCCCCGGGTGCCCGGGGCCTGGAAACCCGCGAAGACGATGCTGTTGCGGGCGTTGGGGAGCAGTGTCTTGAGGTGGTGAAGGACCCGTCCGCCGGAGGCCATGCCGCTGGCGGACACAATAATGCAGGGGAAGCGTTTGCTGTTCAGCTCGATGGAATCCTCCACGGTGCGAACAAACTCCGTGTTCTCGTCAATCAGGCTGCATTCGCTCCTGCTTAATCGGTGCTCCTTGTCATGACGGCAGAAAATTTCGGTGGCCTTGATGGCCATGGGGCTGTTCAGGTACACCGGCAAGCGCGGTATCCGGCCCTTGCTCATCAGTTTATGGATCAGGTACAGCAGCATCTGGGCCCGACCGACGGCGAAGGCGGGGATCAGCACAATGCCGCCGCGGCTGGATGTACGAGTGACAATCTCCTCGAGTGCCCGTTCCGGATCGACCTGCTGATGCAGGCGATCACCGTAGGTGGACTCGCATACCAGAATGTCCGCCCGATCAATGGGCTCGGGAGGTCGCATGATCAGATCCCGCTGTCGACCGACATCGCCACTGAACACCACCGTGCGGTCGCTTTCTTGGTGCCGGACGTGAACACAGGCCGAGCCAAGGATGTGGCCAGCCGGGGTAAACTTCACGGAGACGCCCCGCACCGGTTCGATGTCCTCGTGGAAATGCGCCGGTTCGAAATGCTTGAGAGCCTCCCAGGCGTCCTTTTCCGTGAAAAGCGGTTCAGGGTGGGCGTGGCGGGAGAAACCCTTGCGCCAAGCGTACTTGGCATCTTCTTCCTGCAAGTAGCCGGCGTCGGGCAGTAATACCTTGCATAACTCGTGGGTCCCCCGGGTGCAATAGATCCGTCCCTTGAAGCCCTGTTTGACCAGGGCAGGCAGGTAGCCGGAGTGGTCTATGTGCGCGTGGGTCAGCACTACTGCATTGATGGACTCCGGAGAAACCGGGGAGGGCGACCAGTTACGCCGCCGCAAGGTCTTGACGCCCTGATAGAGGCCACAGTCGACCAACAGCCGATGTCGGCTGTCCGACAACAGGTAGCGGGAGCCGGTCACCGTGCCGGCGCCTCCAAGAAACCTGAGATCCATAGTCTGCTTCTCCTGATCTGGCGGGTTATTTGTACTATGGATCAATTCAGCCAGTTGCGCCTTGATCTGAGACAGCTTGGCTTGTGCTGCTGGCGCCCTAGTCTTGCTGGGGTCTGACGGTCAGGCCCAGCCACAGTGCGCCGTGATCCGCCGGATCCTGGCGTACGGTGCGGCCGTCGCTGAGCCGGTAGCGCCACCGTTCCTGAAAGTAATAGCTGCCGCCCAGGCTGACCCGGAGCTGCTTGAGGACTTGCCATTCCAGGGTAAGGCTGGTGTGCCAGCGCCGTTGTTCAAGCCGGCCGGCGTGTTCGAGCTCCTGGTCCCTGACCCGCCAGTTTCCGCCGTCGGGGCCCAGGCGCAGGCGCACCAGGCTGCGAGTGTGCCAGTGCCACTCCGCGACCGAATCCGGCACTCCCAGGGCCAGTTGCAGGTGTTCGCCGGGTGCCCGTTGCCATTGGATGGTGGGGTAGGGTAGGTAATCGCCCAGGCGGCTGTCTGCACGAATGCCCAGGTATCCCATTCCCCGGTCGCCGTATTCGTAGGTTCGCACCACTGCTCCATGGATCCGCCAGTCTCTCGCGGTCAGGGTATCGAGGTTGCGCAGCACGTTAGAGGAAACCGCCAGCACCGGTGCGAGCTCCAGCTGCCACGGGCCGAAGCCGCGTTGCCAGCCCATGGCGAGGGTATGCACATGACCATTGGTCGCCGGTGCGCGTCCGTCCACCTCCGGCAACTGGAAGATCCGATAGTTGTGGCTAGCCAGCCAATGGCCGGTCCGGTGGTTCCCAGACAGGCGTTTCAGGGTCAGCCGGGTTTCCCGGTAGCCGCTCTCGGCGTCGCGATTGACCGCGCTGGCACTGACCTGCCACTCGGCAAAGGCTTCGGGGGCGCCGGCCAGGACGATCAACAAGATGGCAATGTGAAAGGGGGAGGCAGCCATGGCAAGCCTCGTATGAGGTCACTGCTACTAGGCTGGAATACGGCGCGGAAAAGCGCAAGCGGCGCAGGATTTTTGGGGGTTGAGGCAATCCGGATGGTCAACAAAGGCGGGGAGCGAATGCCCCCGCCTTTCACGCAGCATTGTGGGGACGATCAGGGGCGTCCGTAGACGGCAATTTCGCTGCCGGCCATGGTCAGGCCCTGCACGGCCACCGAGCCTATGCTGCCACCACCGACCTGGACGTCGCCCATCCATACGTCGAGGTTGGAGTCGCCGATGGACAGCCGCATGGCGTTGGGCTGAACACCGCCTGGGTCACTCAGGCGGCTGCCCGAACCGATGGTGATGGTGTTGGAGGCCATCATCGCGCTGGTGATGGTGCCGCCACTCATCAGGGTGTCGAGGTTGCCGCCGGCCGCTATCCGAACATCACGCAGCTTGAGGCCAATGATGTCCAGGTCTGCTTCCAGATTGTCCACGGCGAACGACGATGATACCACCAGGGAGCCGGTGTCTCCGCCGCCGACGAAGGGGTTGGAGTTGGTGGCGGTAATGGTGGTCTCACCCACCAGGGCCTGAATTTCCAGGTTGGAAATCAGGGTGGTGGTCGGGGCGTCGGTCATGGTGGTGCCCAGGCCGATGCTGTCGACACCGATGCCCACCTGGAAGGGATCCGTGGTGCCACGGTTGGCGAGCTTGATGACGGCGTCCCCGTCAGCCTCAATGTCGACGTCAATCTGGAGTTCCAGGTTGTCGTAGATCGGGTTGCCGGATCCGTCGGTGCCGGATTGCCAGCCAGACAGGCGGATGTTGTCCACCAGCAGGGCCCCCATACCAACGCCACCGTCGTTCTGGGAGTAAGCTACACGGTCAATGTTGATGTTGGCATCCACTTCCACGGTAATACCGGCCTGGCCGGTAACATTTCCCATGGCGGTGTCGTCCATTGGAACCAGACCCTGCGCCATAACAGGTAAGGCTGTGGTGGCTGTCATCACAGCGCACGCAAGTTTTTTAATTGAAGGCATTATTATTGTCCTCGGGCAGAATTCAGGATGTTTTCTTGGTTGGCCATCCCTTGCCGGCGTTGATCAGCGCCTCGAGAACTTTTTAGGTCGTTCGTTATTTTTGTTGGTTATTTTTTTGTTTGTCTGCTTTCTTGGTCCCCGCCAATCCCCAGCGGAGAGTCTGACCCAGACAGCTCACAACATAGCGTGTCTTGCGACAGTTGGGGATAGGGTGGTGACCGGTTTCACAATTATTTACCTGGGTTTTGTGATCCAGTTCCGCTTTTGAGCGTCGTTTCAATCAAATCATGCAACCTGGGCTCGATGACCTGCTGGATGGCGTTGCCTACCTGCCATTGCCCCTCTTCCTGCCAGTAGGGCACCACATGCAGGACGCCCAGGCCCGCCAGATGCTGCATTTCGATCAGCAGGTAGCGGACATTCTTGACGTCCCTGCCTTCGGCAGCCAGCTCCGCCTCAAATTTTGCCAGCAGTTCATCGGTCAGGGGGCCTGTGCCCTCGGTGGTGATGTACAGCAGGCTGGCGATCAGCGCGCCATCCAGCGCCCCCTGAACCACCGTTTGCTGGATGGCGTGGGCGGCCACATCCGGCGGCACCTGTTGTTCGGCGGAGAGACGAATGAACCGACCGCTGCCTTCGTAATCGCCGATGTAGGCGAAGGGGCGGATTCCGCCCCGGTCCCGAATCTGTCCGAGGGCTTCGTCAATGGACGATTCCAGCAGGTGTTGGAGATTGCCCAGCACCACCTCGCGGTCGGACTCGCTCAGGGAGCGAAACACCGTGGTGCGAACCTGATCTTCGTCGGAGTTGGCGGTTGCCAGGCCGGGAGCGGCCAGCAACGCCATCACCAAGAGTAACCGAAGGCTTTTCATAGAGGATCTCCTTATTGTTATTGAGGGAAAACAGTCACGGGGAAAACAGTTTGCCAGCTAGAGGATATCGAGTAACGCCAGGGCAAACGGTAGCACCAGGGCCGTGAATATGCCGGTCAGGCCCATTCCCAGAGAAGAGAACGCCCCGGCCTGTGCACTGATCTCGAAGGCCCGAACGGTTCCGATGGCGTGGCCGTTGATGCCCAGCGTCAAACCGATCAGCCGGTCGTCGCTAATTCCCAGCCACGACACCAGCCAGTCCACGAACAGTGAGGCTACCACACCGGTGACCAGCAGGCCGCCCATCATCAGGGACACCGATCCACCAATCTGCTGGTTGATGCCGATGGCGATGGGCGCGGTCACGGATTTCGGGGCCAGTGAGGCCAGCACTTCCCCTGATGCCCCAAGCGCCCAGGCGATCCCCAGCGCATAGATCACCGCCATGGTGGCGGCCAGCGGAACGGTGACCAGGATGGGTTTCCAGAGCGCCCGGATATGGTGAATCTGTTGGTGCAGGGGCACCCCCAGGGCGACCGTGGCGGGTGCCAGCAGAAAGGTCAGCCAGGCGGCGCCTGCCTGGTACTGCGGATAGCTGATGGAGCACAGTGATAACGCGGCGGCGAGCAGCAAACCGGCGAGCAAGACCGGTGGGCACCAGACCGGCTGACGAAGTTTGCGGAAGATGGCAACCGCCACAAAGTAGGCAATCAGCGTGAGCAGAATGGCCAGCGCCGGTGTTCCCAGTAAGTGGGATTGGGTCTTGGACAGCTGGAGGCTGAGCTCAGTCATGACTGTTCTCTGACGACCGTTTGGACACCAGGCCCCGAAGCAGCAACAGGGTGGTCAAGACACTGAGAAAGGTGCCGGTGACCAAGGCCACCACCACGGCGGTCCACTGGCCGTCGAAGCGGCCGCCCAAAAAGAACACGCCCACCACGCCGGGCATGATCAGCAGAATGAGAATGGAGATCAATTGCTGGCTGGCCCCGGCAAGGGCCTCGCCGGCCCCGCCGCTGAGCATGAGCCAGCCGGTCAACAGCAGCATGCCGATAACGCCGCCACTGACCGGCCAGCCAAATACGAATCGCAGACTCTCCCCCATCACCAGGAACAGCAGGAGCGTCAGAAAGCCTCTCAATACGGGCATGGTACTGCCTTGATTCTTGCTGTGAACGTTGCGGGGCGCAGTATGCTGGGTCTGCGAAGATGATGCCAGTGCCCCCAGGGCAATCCGCAGCGGCGCTAACTCGGCGTCAGAGTACGGCGCTGAATCCCTCAAACTGGGGCGGGCCGAGGTATATCTCCCTGGCCGTCCGGGCATTGGCGTGGGCCATGCGGAAGGCTTCTGATTGGGTCCAGTTCACGAAGGCCTCTTCAGACTCCCAGACGCTGTGGGAGGCAAACAGGGTGTGGTCGTCGTAACTGGGGCCTTGCAGCAAGTGAAAACTCTTGAAGCCTGGGACATTATCCAGATAGGTCTCCCGGTTCTTCCAGATCTCGATGAACTCGGCCTCTTTGCCCGGGACAATGCGGAATCGGTTCATGGCTATATACATTAGGCTTTCCTCCCAGCAGCACTCGGACAGTAGTCTATCCCATGGCCGGTACAAGGTCAGCAAAGGTTCGTATGCTGGCTATACTGAGGTGCGAAGTTTTGCGCTGCCGGTAATGTATCGGGTTGGCAAGGGGCGATCAAAGGATGAAACGACACAACCGACTGAAAGCGCTGTTTATTTTCCTGGTGGCATGGAACCTTGCGGGTTGCAGTGACCCGGGGATTCCGTTCATCGCCCATGATGATCTCGAGTTCCGTCGAGTAGGCGATCAGGTACTGCGGCTGGATTTACGGGTGCCTGACAATGGGCTAGACGCCAATCCCGCTATTGTCTTCATTCATGGTGGTGGCTGGGTCGGTGGTGACCGTGCGGGGGTCAATCGGCAGGTGATCGAGGAACTGGCCCGCCATGGCTTTGTGACTGCTTCGGTCAGCTACCGATTGGCACCCGAGACCCGCTACCCTGGCCAGCTCAACGATGTGCAGGCGGCCATCCGCTGGTTGCGGGAACACGCCCGCGATTACCGTGTTGATCCGCAGCGTATTGGTGCGGCCGGGTTTTCGGCAGGGGCTTACCTGGCGGCCATGCTGGGGGTGACCGGCGGCGGGGCGATTGCCGGCTGCGCTGGCGACGCTGCTGATCAGCAGGCTCCGGTAAAGGCGGTAGTGAGTTGGGCTGGAGGCATGAACCTGCTTGACGGCAGTGCCAGCTCAGAATTTATTGAGCATGCCGAGGCGTTTCTTGGCGGAACGGCCGACGAACTGCCGGATCTTTATCGTCATGCCTCTCCGCTGACTCACGTTTCGGCATGTGCCCCACCGTTCCTACTCATCCACGGCGAAGATGATACCTATTTGGCGAGCGAGCAAGCCCTGACGATGGCTGCCGCATTGAGAAAGGGGGGCGTGATGGCGACCGTCGAGGTCCTGCCGAATGCCCCCCACTATCTGTTGGCGGAGGACCACCTGGCGGATGCCCTGTCGCTTTCAGCCGAATTTTTACAACAGGTCCTGAAAGATTGAAGATGTCGTAGCAGGGCAGGGGGGCCTAATGGCAGGTCTATTAACGCGGCGTTAGTGGGTCTTCACTTTCTGCTTGCCGCACCGTTGGCAGCGGTAGACGGTGACCAGCTTGCCCTGCTTGACGTCGAACTGCTTTTCCTTGCACACCTCCCATTTGTGGAAGTCGTGCTGGCACAGGCCCTTGCGCGGAGCCTTTCGGTCCGGTTTTTTGAACGGGAGAATGGTCGCCATGGTGAAACCTCCTTAACAAGGTTGCCCCATTCTACACCGCTACGGGCCAGGGTGGCTGAGGATCTGCCGGACCGTCCGGATCTTCGGGGGCGCAGTGTGCTGTCAGATAGCCGAGGATGGCTTGCTGTAGCTCGTTCCCCTTGCCGAGCCCCTGGTTGCCAAAGAGGCGATTGAACTCCAGCACATACGGGTGCCCGCCAACCATGGCAATGTCAAAGCCTGCGTGGTTCACATCCAGATCCTGCGCCAGCTGCAGGGCCAGCTGCTCGGCGGCCTCGGGCACCGGTGAGGTGTCAATGTGACCGCCCCTGGCGACATTATTATAGAACCCCTGGTCGGCCTGATGGCGCCAGTAGGCGGTGACCACCTGTTCTCCAACCACGACCACCCGGATATCCCGATCAATAGGCAAGTACTCCTGAACGTACAACACGTCTGCTGCCTGGCAGTACCGTTGCCAGTCTGAACGACTCTGGATCAGCCAAACCCCTTCGCCCATGCTGGCCTTGGGTCGCTTGGCGACAAAGGGCAGCGGCATGGTATCCCAGATCATCTCCCGTTCCCGGGGCCCGTTGGACTCGATCAGGGTCCAGGGGGTGTGCGTCGGGGCCACTGTCTGGAAGGCGCGGGTCATTTCCACCTTGTCATGGCCAATCCGGTAGCTGGCAACGCTGGGGAAGACTCGGCAGTTCAGGCCATGCACCAGGGCATTGAGTTGCCAGTACTCCGGAAACAGCACCCAATCCGCCCGGCGCAGCTCCTCCTTGTGGCGAAGGAAATGCTCCGGTTTGACGTAGTGGGTGTCGGGAAAACTCAGGGTTCTGAAAACATTGAAGGAAATCAAGTGCATGGCGGTCAGTGGCACGGTGGTTTAGGTGGTCGCATTTTAACCAGTGGTGCGGCCTTGGCAAGTTTTTTATTGCAGCCAGGACGAGCCCCATCGGCCTTGGCCGGACCGGCGCCTTATACCGGTATGGGCCCTTATGCTCCCAGCCCATCCGGCTCCGTGTGTATGCCCCGGTTCACCCCGGGCCCGCATCACGGACGGACCCGGGACGGATGTGGTCATTGACCGGCTTGGTCGCCCGGTTCGAGGCTCTGGTTGAGCACGGACGGCTTCTTCAGCGCCTTGGCAAACAGGTCTTTTTCTTCGGCAATGGCGAGGGCGGCCTTCTCGGCCAGTTCCTCGGTCATGCCGGGAACCCGGTTCTGCAGGAACTGGGTGATTTCTTCGGCCAGCTCCAGGATCTTGTCCCGGGCATCGGCCTCGGCCTTGGATGAAAACAGCATGGTTTCCGGGTGTTTCAGCGCCATGTCGAGTCCATCCCTCTCCGAGTAATACAGTGCTTTTACAGCCATTGATGCGTCTCCATTGGATTGCCGGAACACTCAGCCGGCAACGGCGGTTCGATTCGTGGCGCAGTGTAACTCAAAAAGCTGTATATAAAAACAGTGTTTGAGGCTGTGTGGCCTTAACGACCTTGACCGGCGGCATGGCGGGGGCTTTGTCGTGGTTGCCGGGAATCGCCTCAGTTGTCGTAATTGGCGGGGAACACCAGGGTTTCGCCGTGGTGCATCACCCGGAAGCAGTTTTCGCCCACCCCCTGTTCCGCCAGCGCCTGGCGTAATCGGCGAGGTGGCTCATCCATCGGTTCGTCGGTGAGTACGAAGGTCCCCCAGTGCATCGCCACGGATTGCCGGGTGCCTAGGTCCCGGTGGATATGAACCGCCTCCTCTGGGGCAACGTGCACCGGCGCCATGAACCATCGGGGGTCATAGGCGCCAATGGGGAGCAGCGCCAGGTGAATGGGAGCAAAGAGTTCGCCAATCTGGCGGAACAGCTCGCCGTAGCCGGTATCACCGGCAAAGTAGAACCGATAACCGTCGACTTGCAGCAGCCAACTGCACCACAGGGTGGTATTGCCGTCCAGGGCGGTGCGCCCGCTGAAGTGCTGGGCAGGAAGGCAGAAGGCTTCGCAGTGGTCGGTCAGCTGTTTCGATTGCCACCAGCCCAATTCCACCAGGTTGTGAATGCCTCGACGTTCAAACCATCGTCTCAGACCTTGCGGGACACAGAACTGCAGCTCGTCTCCAAACCGGCGGTGCAGCTGTCGAACGGTTCTCTCATCCAGGTGATCGTAGTGATTGTGGGAGATCAGGACCCGGTCGATCCGGGGCAGGTCCGGAACCTTCAGGGCAGCGGGGGTATACCGTCTGGGCCCCACGAACTGAAACGGACTGGCTCGCTCAGACAGCACCGGGTCCGTCAGCACATTGAGGCCCCGGTACTGGAACAGGAATGAGGAATGGCCCAGCCAGGTCAGTTGGGCGTCGTCCGGCGGCTGTGCCAGCAAGTGGGCATCGGGACGTATCAGGTGATACTGCCGTCCCTTCGGAAACCGGCGACCCGGAGCCAGCTGCCAACGGAGAAAATCACCCAGGCCATGGGCCGGTGTCCGCTCCCGGTTGTGATAACGACCTTTGTGGTAATGGTTCTCCGCGGCCAGTTCGGCCAGGCGCTGGCGGTCAATGGTCATGGTCGGCGAATGGTCCTGAGCAGGGAGCAGTCCTGCGCGAGGCAGGGCGTTAGTGGCAGTCTATTTACTATTGGCTTCATTGACCATAGCACCCCAGGCGCGGCCAATGTTTGGCCACTTATTGCGCGAAATACTTTTGTCATAGTCATTTCAGCGTTTTTTCCACCTATCCAACAGCGAGGGCAAGAACAATGACGACAGACAAGGCGCTCTGGGGATTTCCCATTGATGAGGATTTGCACACCAGTGCCCAGGAGACCGCACAGCGAATTCAGAGTGACAATGGCCAGGGCACCAAAGCCCTGAGCCAGGAAGCGGCCCAGGTCGTGGTCAGCCTGACCCAGCACGGACTGCAGAGTTACTACCATCGTCCGACCGAGATCGTGCCCCTGACGCCGGGATTGAAAAGAACCGCGGATACGGGGATCAAGGCGATCATGGGGGCCATCCAGATGGTGGTGAAACAGTTCTTCAACAAGCGAAACGAAGACGAGTTGAAGGAACTCAGCGCTTATCTGGAGCAGATGCTCTGGGTGCACCCGGAGCGCTCCGAGCCGCACCTGGTGTTCAGTGTGCATGCCGAGCTGCACCAGCGGGCGTTGGCGCTGATCGATCAGGTACGTTCGGAGCGGGATACCTCCAGGTATATTGATGGTGTGATCGACGCGTTGTGTGAGATTGTCGATCTGAGCATCGTCAACTATTACCACCAGCCGGTGAGTAAGGTCAGTATGGGGCGGGTGAGTAAAAAAACGGCCGATATGGGCATCAATACGGCGGAAAAGGGCATTCGCAAGCTGATTGACAAGCTGTTGCGGGACCTCAAGCACGAACAGCTGGTGGAGCTGTCGTATCACCTGGAAAGCCTGATTCATACCCGGCGGGAGTAATCGCCTCCGCTGCCTTCCCATGGCTGCGGAGTCGCGGTACTAGGGGGTCTTCTTGATGGCCCCCGATGAGGTTTCGGTTTCCGCCTTGACCTTGGCGGGCCAGAAGATGGCCGAGGGGGAGCCCGGTTGAAACGCGGGGGTGTGCTCGGGATTCCTGATTTCGACGACCGTCAGATAGGCCCATAGACCGGCCAGAAAAATGATCGCCGACAGAATCACCCGCCATCGCCGTCTCATCTGAATGGGAACTGCTACCGAAACCGCTTGTGTCACTGGTTTTGCGCCCTGGGCATGGAATAGTTCTGGAGCAGGCTGAGTTCGTCACACAGGGCGCAGTTCGGTGTGTCGCAGCCGTCGATACGGTGAATGGTGGCGGTATGGGCGGAGTCCACGAAGCTGGGGCGTGGCCGGTGGCCAAACCTCGCGACATGCTCATACAGGCCTGCTACGGCTTCATCCCGATTGCCGTATGGACCCAATTTGGGAGTCTCGCGAGTGCGGGCATACCATCGATCACCTTCGACCAGCAACCGCTTGTCCACTTCGTAAAGATCGCCTGAGAACGCTACTTGGCTCGTCATGTTGTGCTTCCCCTGTACATTCGCTGTTTTTATTGAGATTTATTATGTGCGACACGCATTACACGCTCGTCACTTTTCACACGAATAAGGGGCGACGAGCGTTCCATTGTTTTTATGTCATAAGGGGTCATCCGGAAGGCATTTGGTCAATGTCGAGCCAAAACAGTTCCCAAATATGGCCATCGAGGTCCTCAAAGGTTCGTCCGAACATGAAACCGTGATCCTCTGGCTCCCGGTATTCCCTGGCTCCCGCGGCCAGGGCCTGGTCCATCAGGGTATTCACCCGGTCTTTACTCTCCAGTTGCAGTGCTATGAGTACCTCGGTGGTATTCCGACTGTCGGCGATCTGTTTGTGGGTGAATCTCCGGAAGCTATCCGGGGTGTGCAGCATGGCGAAGATGGTGTCGGCAATTTCCAGACCTGCTGCCTGATCGTTGGTGAACTTGGGGTTGAACGAGAAGCCCAGGGCCTGGAAGAAGGTCATGGAACGGACCAGGTCAGTGACTGGCAGGTTGACGTAGATTGCTTGTGGCATGGCAAGACTCTCCAAACAGTTGAGTGAGCGGGAACGCCGAAGGGCGTCGTCACTCATTGGTCGAACCGGAGGTCGCCCGTTCGACACCTGGCCCCGGCAATGGCTGTATTGGCCGCAGTGCCAGAGATCTTTGGCTGCCTGCCAACGGATACTCCGAGTACAGTCCCTATACTGCTCCGGAACGGATCGGATTCGTCCGTATCCAATAAAACAAAGACAACAATGACAACCTCCGGAATCCCCATGAACAAGATCCGTTGTGCGTGGCTGCTGGCCGCGAGTCTGTTTTTCCCAACGCTTTGCTACGCGATTTCCCCCGACGTCATCGAACGGGCCTGGCGACCGCCGGTAGAACTGGCGGGGCAGGGCGATACCGACTTGGCGGTGACGCGACTGCGGGATTATGTCTCGCTGCAGCGGTTGATGATGGATCACACGGAATACCACCAGCAGACTCAGGCCTTCGTGAACGAGCTTTGGGCTTCCCTGGAAAGCTTCGATCTGGACGGTTTTTACCGGCTGTTGCCTGAGGAGAAGGCGAATTGGCGGCAATTGAGGGTTTATGGCGCTGCGGAAAATGGCGTTTACCGCATTGGGCCGGAGCCATTGGTAGCCGGCCGCGTTGCTTCCAGCCCTGGGCTGGGGGATTTCGAGGCCAGGATCCGGGCCAGGGAGATCGATACCTCCAGTGATACCCATTACCTGCTGAACGGCAACATTGATCTGGGGCTTGGAGAGATTACCTGGCCGTCCATGGTGGAGGCCACTCGGGAAGCCCTGCGCCTGATGGCGGAGGATGATCCCAACTTTACCGGCAACCGCTCCCAGTCCGCCGAGCGCTACCGCTCAATGGTCCGATCCATGAACCCCCAACTCAGCCCGCAGGAGGTCGATGTGCTGGCGCCATTGTGGGCTGCCTATCCGGATATGTGGAACCTGATGGCCGGCCTGGGCCAGGTGGAAGGGTTGCTGGTCTCCGGGGATGGCCGGGAAGACTATCGGAAGGTTGCGGCGGTGTTCGTATTGGATCCTGAGCGCTTGCGCCACGGTTATCCGGCCCTGGCCCGATATCTGGCTCAGTTGGACAACCTGTTGAAGCTCCAGTTGCGGGTGTACGACGACCATGGTCAGCTCATGGCCATGGAGTTCGATACCCGTACCCTGCGCGGCCATCTGTCAATGGCCGTGGACAATGGGCAGGTATTGCCCACCCGGCACGGCAGGCCGGTGGCCGACCCCGAGCCTTTTGATCCGATGCAGCCGAAGCGGTTGACGGTTCGGGTCAACAGTCAGATGAATATCCTCGGGATCATTGCCAGTGTGCAGGGCATGACCGCCAACATCGATTATACACCGACGGCCACCGGTGCCCGCTTCGAATCACGAATCCAGACCGTGCCCGGTGTTCGCGTCGGTGGGCGGGCGCTGGGCATGGTGCCGCCGGACCTGATTGATGTATTCATCCCCCAGCGCATCGATGAGCTGATCGTGGATTTCCTGACGGTGGCTTGCCAGGGCAATGAGGGCAAGGGCATTACCGGAACGATCGAGTTCCGGGATGCCCCCGGCGGCGGGGCGACGCGCCTGACCGCTGACGGCGCCTTCGAGGGGCTGGATAACTTCCTGGTACGGATCGGTATGCGGATCATCAACAACCGCATCATTCCCGATGCCGACGTCTCGGAGGAACTCCGAAAACTGGTGTATGACGCCCATGAGGCTTTCTCGCGGGACCTGGACCAGTTTGAGCGAATCAGCCGGGTGCCATAGATCCTGAATTGCGCCCCGGGACGTGGTTTCGGGGCCTCCCTCCCGGGGCTGTGAGCCCAACGCGATTGACCCGATGGTCGGTGCTGACGTGGCGGTCGTCCTCCGTTACCCTGTGGCGTTCATTGTCGCTTTCAAGGGAAATTCATGGTCAAGTTGATCCCGTCACGTTACCTGGCCTACGTGCTCAGTATTGTTGGACTGCTGGTTTCCTTGCCGTTGGCTATTTATTTTGGTGCGGGCTACTGGGTGGTGGTCATCTTTGCCGCCTTGACGGCTCTGGGCACCCACGATGTCCTGCAGCGCAGGCGAACGGTCAGCCGTCTCTACCCCATCCTTGCCAACATCCGCTATTTTTTGGAGTCCTTCGGACCGGAAATCCGACAGTACTTCATCCAGTCCGATACCGAGGAGCGCCCGTTTTCCCGCGAACAGCGGTCCATTGTCTACCAGCGGGCGAAGAACACCCTCGACAAGCGTCCCTTTGGGTCCCAGTTGGAGATGTATCAGGAAGGCTTTGAATGGATGAGCCATTCGCTGACGCCAGTGGAAATAAAAGACCGGGATTTCCGGGTGCTGATTGGGGCCAATTGCAAGCAGCCCTACCGGGCCAGTGTCTTCAACATCTCCGCCATGAGCTTCGGGTCCTTGTCGGCCAACGCGATCCTGGCGCTCAACGCCGGGGCACGGATGGGCGGTTTCTATCATGACACCGGAGAGGGCTCGATTTCCCGTTACCACCGTGAACCTGGTGGAGACCTGGTGTGGGAGATTGGTTCAGGGTATTTCGGTTGTCGCAATCCCGAGGGTACCTTCAGTGAAGAACGCTTCGCGGAGAACGCGACCCTGGAACAGGTAAAGATGATCGAGGTGAAACTGTCCCAGGGCGCCAAGCCGGGGCACGGCGGCATCCTGCCCGGGGCGAAGGTGACTGAAGAGATTGCCGAGGCCAGGGGCGTGCCGGCGGGAGAGGACGTGGTCTCGCCCCCCAGCCACTCGGCCTTCTCCACGCCAGTGGAGCTGCTTGAGTTTATCGATCGTCTGCGTGACCTGTCCGGCGGCAAACCAGTGGGTTTCAAACTGGCCATCGGTCATCCCTGGGAATGGTTCGCCATCGTCAAGGCAATGCTCGATACCGGTCGCCACCCGGACTTTATCGTGGTCGACGGTGGCGAGGGAGGAACCGGAGCGGCGCCACTGGAATTCATCAACCGCTTGGGCATGCCGCTGACCGAAGCCCTGATTCTGGTGCACAACACCCTGGTGGGTACCAACCTGCGAGAACAGATCGCCATTGGCGCAGCGGGAAAGATCACCTCGGCCTTCAATATCGCTCGCACCCTGGCGCTGGGCGCAGACTGGTGTAATGCCGCACGGGGTTACATGTTCGCCCTGGGCTGTATTCAGTCGTTGAATTGCCATACCGGCCGGTGCCCGAGTGGGGTAGCCACCCAGGATCCCCGCCGCGGGGGGAAGCTGGACGTGGCTGACAAGAGCCAACGGGTGTACCACTTTCACCGCAATACGGTGACCGCCCTGGCGAACCTGCTGGGGGCGGCGGGTCTTAGCAATACCGCTGAATTGGGGCCGGAGCACATCATTCGCCGGGTATCCCGCAGCGAAGTCCAGACCTATCTCGACATGTACCACTTCCTGGAGCCCGGAGCACTGCTGCATGGGCCAACGGACCATCCGGTATTCGACAAGTACTGGCCTATTGCGGATGGCAGTACCTTCAATCCACCGGACCTGATTCTCAAGTTGCGGGAATCCAAACTGCATTAAGTAGACGGTCCCCAGCCGTTGCGGGCTGGGGACCGTGCTTCATCAATCAGAATTCTCCGGTTTCGAACAGATACCGCTTACGTTCGTGGGCGGTTTCCACATGATCCGGAAAATCGATGCCCCAGGATTGTTCCAGGGCGGTCCTTTCTCCCCGCATATCCTCATCCATGGAAGACGGGCCGGCTGCAGTTGCGCCATAAGTCTCGTGGATCTGCTCGATTGGATCGGCCTGTTGGGTAACGGGCACTTCATTGCGTCGGTCTGCCTGGCCCTCGGCAACGGCAAGGGCCGAGACAAGAGCGAATGCAGTGGCTGATACAAAGAGCAGAATACGCTGAATGACCATGGTTGAACCTCCGTTTGCGTTTGCCCTTTCATGGTTACGAATCCACGGTAGAAACAGTTTCGTTCCTGAATTCGTAAACATTAGACAGCGAATAGCCCGTGAGTTCGGACGGTGAGGGCTAAAAAAGTTTACAAAAGACGGGTAATTGGAACTGTGGTGCGATTATGAATTTTGCTTGTTACGACAAGGGATAATGTGGGGGGGGTCAATATATGAACGATTTCGGGAATTACAAATCGAAACACGTGCTCGTTCTTTTTGGAAGGAAGTGCACATTTTGCCCGGGAGCGATTCGATAGGCTTTAACTCGAGTCCGGTCATTCACCGGTATTAGAGCCGCTTGTCCAGGAGAGGGCAGGGCAGCACCTCAACGCGATTGAGCTGCGAACAGAAAAACGGGAAGAACCATCAACCACTGTCGCAACGGGAAAGCCCATGGTGTATCGAACTAACACGCTTCTGATTCTCAATGCCGTTTCACTCACCCTCCTGGTGCTCGCGTTCTGCCTGGCGTCGAACCACCTAGACTTTGAGGTGGGGGGATTGCTCGATTCCCTGGCCAACCTCGAAACTAACGCCAGCTACAGTATTTCTGATAAATACCTGGCGCTTGTGCAGAGCTCGATACTCTAGACTGGCAGTGTCGCCGGTCATTATTGCGGGAGCCCACAGTGCTGATTGCCTACCGAGCCAAAGACCTTGCTGAAGCGCATATCGTTGCCGGTCTGTTGCGCGCCCAGGGCATCGAGTCGCACGTGGGCGGCCACTTCCTCCAGGGCGCGTTGGGGGAGATCGGTGCAGCCGGCTTCACCAACGTGCATGTCGAGGATGAGGATTACCCGCGGGCACGAGCGATAGTGACCGACTATGAGCAAAACCAGCCCGACGACGCCGTGGGCAAGGGGCCCTTGAATCACGCAGTGGACCGCTATGCTCGCGGGTTTCTCGCCGTTTTGCTGATGGTTGTGGTGGCTTGGCTGTTGGCGGGATGGCTCTGGTAGTCCTGATGGACTTGCCATCGAGCATGAGGGCGCTTGGGCATTGACCGCGAGTCCCTGTTTAATGGCATCGGCGATGGTGATTCCTCGCTCAACAATCTCGATGCCTTCCTGACAATCGCGCAGGCGATCACCAGTCTCAACAATACCCAGATACTGGCGACCGATGAACGGTTGTCGTTCCAGTTCTGTCAGCCACTGGATTTTTCGGGCCACAGCCTGGTCCATGTGGCTCCTTCCATCGGGTCTTTTTTAGTCAGCCGAGCCAGCGCCTTTGCAGATGTCCTGTAGCATGCCTCTGAGGTTTTCCGGGATAGCCATGGAGTGCCGGGTGTTCCGGTCCACGAAGACGTGCACAAAATGCCCCTGGGCAACCGCCACCGTTTCGCCCTTGCGGAAGATGGCGAGCCCGTATTCCACCGAGCTGCGCCCCAGGCGGTTCACCCGCAGACCACCCTCCAGTTCCTCCGGAAAGGCGAGCGGCGCAAAATAGCTGCACCCGGAATTTACCACCAAGCCGATGCACGGGCCCTGATGAATGTCCAGGCCGCCCCGCTCGATCAGATAACGGTTGGCCACCGTATCAAAGAAGGCGTAGTAAGTGACATTGTTGACGTGACCATAGAGGTCGTTGTCGTGCCAGCGGGTAGTGATGGGGGTAAACCAGTGGTACTCGTCCCGTGATTCCGGCGTCGTTCGGCTGTCGCTCATTACCAGGCGGCCTCATAGATGGCGCGGGCGTCCGCTTCGGTGACTTCCCGGGGATTGTTGACCAGCAGGCGCTGTTGCTGCATGGCATCCTGGGCCAGCCGGCTGATGGCGTCCCGGGGAATGTCCGCATCCCGCAACCGGTCTGGCAGGCCGAGTTCGGCGGTCTGGTCGGCCAGGAATTCGATCAGGTCGTCGGTGGAAGTGCTTTGGTCGGGCAGCACAAGGGGGGCCAGCTCCCGGTAGAGATGGTCCGCCTCCGGCTGGTTGAATCGCATGACGTGGGGCAGTACCAGTGCATTGCTGAGACCGTGGGGCAGGTGATAGATGCCGCCCAGGGGGTAGGCCAGGGCATGGACGGCGGCCACCGGAGCGTTGGCAAAGGCCTGACCAGCGAGCATCGCGCCGAGCAGCATGTCGTTACGGGCGGCGATGTTCTGGCCCTGCTTCACCGCCGTCTCGATAGCACCGGACAGCAGCCGCAGGGCTTCCCGGGCCAGCATGTCCGAATAGGGGTTCTTGCGGTGGCGACTGGTGTAGGCCTCAATGGCGTGCACCATGGCGTCGATACCCGTCGCGGCGGTCACTGCCGGTGGCAGCCCCACGGTCAGTTCCGCGTCCAAAACCGCCAGATCCGGCAGCAGCTGGGGCGCAACCACACCGGCCTTGGTGGTTTCCCCGGTGGTGACAATGGCAATGGGCGTGACCTCGGAGCCGGTGCCGGCGGTGGTCGGGACCTGGATCAACGGTAGCCGATCCCCTTTGGCATTGCCGACTCCGTAGGCATTGGATAGTGATTGCGGGCTACGGATTAACAGGGCCACCAGTTTGGCGGTATCCATGGCACTGCCACCACCAAGGCCAATCACGCCGTCGCACTGGTGGGTCCGAGCCGCGCTGAGAGCATCCCCAATAATGTGATCCGGTGGGTCAGCGACCACATCACTGTATACCGCAACGGTCTGTCCGGCAGAACGCAGGCTTTCCAGCGCAGCTTCAAGGATGCCGGCGGCCAGGACGCCTGCATCGGTTACCAGCAAGGGACGGGCCATGCCCAGGGCGAGGGCCCGCTCACCGATTTGGCGGCTGGCCCCAGGTTCGCAGAGTAGGCTCCGGGTGGTGGAAAACTGAAATGCGGTCATGCTGACCTCCTGTTTCGTCGGGGTTTTGTTGTTTTGGTGGTCCGTCGCTCTGGCTTTTACAGCGTTTGAATTTCCGGTAACAGGTCGCAACAAAAGGCCGCCTGTGTGGGTTTTTTCTGTTTTACCAAACGTTACCCCTGGATCGCCAGGCTTGTTGGATCTTATTGCTTAATGCATTGATATTAAGGGATTTTTAAAGTTGGCCGTTGAGTGGCTGGGATGCTGAAGAAAGTATCCGGGCACGGCTTTTGGCTCTCAGTCTGTAGCGGATTGTAGTGAGATGTAAGCTGGGAGATCCATCACAATTTTTTGACGTACATCTGTGCAAACTGGCGCCAAGTTTTGGTCAACAACGTTTGGAGGTCCAGATGCACTTCAAGAGCTTTCTCCTGATTTCGGTAACTGCACTACTGACCGCTTGTGGAGGCGGGGGCGGCGGCAGCGACTCGCCCAGTAAGTCCGCAGTGTCCGATAGTACCGAGGAAGCCCCGGCCTCCTCCAGCCATCAGGCGTCCACTGCCAGCAATGAGCCTGGCTGCACGCTGACGGCTTATGAAAAGCAGATGCTGGCCGAGCTGAACAAGGTACGCGCAGCCGGGCGCAGTTGTGGTGATGAGTCTTTCGGTCCGGCACCTGCGCTGACATACAGCTGCGCGATCCTGCCGGCGGCCCGCTCCCATAGCATTGACATGGCCACCAACAACTTCTTCAGCCACACCGGCTCCGACGGTCGGCGGGTCTCCCATCGGGTGGATGATACCGGTTATGAGTGGAGCGTGGTCGGCGAAAACATTGCTGCCGGTTTTGACAGCGTGGGTGAGGTGATGGAAGGCTGGCTGGACAGCCCGGGTCACTGCGAAAACATCATGGATCCCCGTTTCGACGTAGTGGCCGTGAGCCGGGTGGACACCTCCAGCGCCGATTACGACAACTACTGGACCCAGGTGTTCGCCACACCGCGATAACGGCCCATGACCCACACTGGCACCTCAAAAGCGGCCTCTGTGTCTTCCTGATGCAGAGGCCGCCGGCCTTCAGGCTTTCTTGAGTTTCTTCTCCAATTTTTTCAGCTTGCCCTCCTGCTTGGCGATCTTCGCCTTTCTGGTCTTGATTTCTTTTTTAAGCTGCTTGCGGGACGCGGCCATTTGTTCCTCCTGTCACTGATGCCATGGTCGACGTCTACTTATTAGTCGCAGGTCGGGCAATGGTCAATTTTCAGCCTCCCCCTAGTCGGTTCGGCGAATGGACATTGAGGGTGCTCTTGAGTAACCTTGCCAGCTCAAAATTTCACCAGCTTGTACATTCACTGCCATGAAACCCGCAACCCTGAAACTGTCCATTACCGCTGCCTGTCTGGCATTCATGCTGTTTGGCGCACTGATCCTGGTTCGATCCATGAGTGCAGGGGCCGGTTCCTTTGCCATGACCCTGGGGGCCATGCTGATTCTGGTTCCGGCCTCGGTGATGGTGACCCGCCTGCCAAGACTCTGGAAATTGCAGTCGATGACCCTGAACTGGTACCAGGCCACCTACCCACAAGCGATACAGGGTGGTCAGGTGGCCTGCTATGAATGCGGCAGTGACCGCATTCAGGCCCGCAAACTGGACATCCAGACCGGCCATCACGGCCACTTTTGTGGCGAGTGCGACACCACGCTGTACTATTCATGAGCTAACTGCCAAGCCTGGGTAAAATCCGCCACTGTAGTAGCCGGTTGTTACCACCCACCCCCGTTTGAGGCGCATGATAGGTGTCGACACCAACAGCGTCCGAAAGGAGGTGGCGCGATGACAACCAAGAAGCTGCTTTTACTGGCCGGCGACTTTGCCGAAGACTATGAAACCATGGTGCCATTCCAGGCGCTGACCCTGCTTGGCTACGAGGTGCATGCGGTCTGCCCGGACAAGAAAGCCGGCGATACCGTGAAGACCGCCATCCATGATTTTGAGGGTGACCAGACCTACACGGAAAAGCCGGGACACAACTTCACCCTGACTCACGACTTCGACGCCATAGCCGTGTCGGATTATGCCGGGCTGGTCATTCCCGGGGGGCGTGCGCCGGAGTATTTGCGCCTGAACCAGCGGGTGATCGAGATTGTCCAGGCCTTCAATCAGGCCGACAAACCCATTGCCGCGGTCTGTCACGGTGCCCAGTTACTGGCAGCCGCCGGTGTGCTGGATGGTCGGGAGTGCAGTGCCTACCCCGCCTGTGGCCCGGATGTGCGCATGGCAGGCGGTACCTACATGGAGATCCCGATAGACCAGGCTCATGTTCAGGGGAACCTGGTCACGGCACCCGCCTGGCCCGCCCATCCGGCCTGGCTGGCGGCGTTTGCTAAACTGCTGGGTGCTCAGATCAGTGTATGACCGGTCCTGTCTGGTGATTCGATCAACCAGACGGGACGCTAACCCCCCCGGTCCGCCTGTTCCGGCGGAGCCAGTTTCGGGAGAACGGACCATGTGCGAACTCTACGTCAAGGCTGACCCCATCCTGTACGAATCCCGTTCGCGTTCACTGCGAATACGGGGCGTGGTCACCACCCTGCGCCTGGAAAACCAGTTTTGGGACATCCTTCAGGAAATTGCCGAGGTGGACTGCATGACCACCAGCCAGTTGATCAGCAAACTGTACGACGAAGTGACCCAACTGCGTGGAGAGGTGGACAACTTCGCCTCTTTCCTGCGGGTGAGTTGCACCCGTTACCTGGCGCAACGGGATGCGCGAGCCGTGCCGTTGATGACCGTGGCAGACAAGCCTGTGGCACAACGGGCATAAAAGTCAGGGAACCGACATTCGGCGAGCCACGGGCAAACAGACGTGGTACCGTACACGGGCCTATAGTGCCAACGGACTGAAAATAATGGCTTTATTGACTCGTGCCTGCCGCTTGCTGTGGTTGCTGGCTCTCGGGCCCTCAGCGGTATTTGCCGATTCGCTGGAGCTGGGCGCCAATTGGCTGTACTTCGATTTCCAGGAAGAAAGCCCCTCGGGACAAACCCTGAATCAGGAGCAGGGCGACCTGCCCGGAGTTTACCTGGCCTGGCAGCAGGGGGTCGGACATCGGTTCTGGCTGGGGCTGGAGGCCGGGTATAACCGGGGCAAGGTGGAATACGATGGCCAGACCCAGGCTGGCGTGCCGCTTGCGACCACCACGCACCAGCGCCTGGTCCATTACGACGGCCGCGCTGGTATGCGCGTCGAGGGCGGAACGCTGACCTGGTCACCCTACCTTATGGCCCGATACCAGCGTTGGGACCGATCCATTCAGGCGTCGGGATTGTCCCTGGGATTGGACGAATTCTACCGTTGGTGGGAGACGGGGGCTGGCCTTCGGACCTGCGCGCCGGCCCGGGCCTGGTCCTCAAACCTGTGTCTGGATCTGGCGGTGTTCCGCACCCATTCTGCGGCGGTGACGGTGGTTGCGCAGGCCCTGCCGGGAGGGGAGCCGGAATTGTCGGTGGGGGATGGTGAAGGCTATCGAGTGCGGATTCACTGGTCGCCGCCACCCTGGCCGGAAGTGACGGTGTCTGTCTTTCGGGAGGCGTGGGACTTTGGCGCAGGCGATGAGGAGCGGGCCCGGCTGGGGCGTTTCCTCGTACGGATCCGGGAGCCGGCCAGTACGAGTGTTCGCCAGGGTATTCGTGTCGGGATGACGTTCTGACGCCGGGGCCAAGGCCCCGGCGTGCCAGGGGTCAGTTCTGGGGCAGTACCGTTGCGCTGCCCTTGAAGGTCACGGTGTACTCGGCACAGCCGCCAAAGGTCAGTGTGGCGACGGTTCCCGACGCGTCGCTGACATCAATGGTGCCAGCGGAGAAGCCACCGCCAGAGCACAGCATCAGACCGCTGCCGTTGAAGTCGACATACCCCAGTTCCTGATCGTACACCCGGGCACTCAACTGGTAGCCGGAGTACTCGTCGCCGGAAACCGAAACGTTGGTCACCCGGTAGAGCTTGCCGTTGGTTCCGGTGAATTCCGAGGTGTAGCTGCAGTTGTCCAGGTTGTCGCCGGAGCAGGACAGTGAGCCCTTCTCGATGTAGGTCTCGCCGTCGGTCTGGATATTAAGGTCGAAATCCGCGGCGTAGGCGGTCACGGTCTCATTCTCGACGGTCAGCTCCAGGTCGACGATGCCGTTGATGAGCATCTCCGAGCCGTTGTCCAGGGGCTCGCAGAAGTCGTCGTAGGTAACCACGAAGTCTGTTTCACTGGTGGCTTTGCCCGTGGCCGATCCGCCGCAGGTGCCTTCAACGGTCTCAGTAGTGAACCCCGTAGCGGTGGCGCTGGCCAAGGCCAGGTCCGCGGCGTGATCGGTGACCAGGATGGCGAGGGAGTCGCTATCCACATCCGCAGCTAGTGGCAGGGCCAGGGCGGTATTGGCATAGATCGCCTGGCTTGATGCCTGGCGGGTTGCCTCGGCGGCAGTTTCCGCTTCGGCGGCGGTGGTGAGGGTGGCCGCGCTCGTTTTAAAGGTGGCCTCACCCTCATCGGAACTTCCGCCGCCGCCACCGCCACAGGCCGCCAATCCAAGGCTTCCTGCCAACATCAGCAGGCAACCGAATTTTGTCCATACTCCGGATGATTGTTGGTCGTATCCCATTAACCGTCTCTCCCATTTTCCTTCTCGCCCGCTGGGGGGCGAACTCCTTTCCTGCCCGCGATTGGTGAATCCGTGGGCGCGCGGTTACAGATTATAGGCAGGGCACAGGCGTCCTGTCCTGCGTCGATAACAAAAAACACAAGACAGTGTCATGGGTTATCAGCTGCCTGCGTCCTGTGGGCTATGCTGAGAGCAGGGACGCGGGCTCATATTCCGTGGCAGCTGGGACAAGGTCACGCAGGGTGGGAATCTCATGGCAAGGCTGGACGTGCAGCAAGCGGCCTATAGGATTCTGGTGGTGTCGGCGGTTGCCGTGGTGGTGGGTACCGTGGCGTCGCTGGCAGCCATAGCTTTTGTTGAAGCGCTGCATTTTCTGAACGATCGTCTGCTGATCTCGCCCTACGCCCGCATCCAGATGGATCACCGGCCGCTTTGGCTCATGGCGGCGACGGTCCTGGTGCCTACCCTGGGTGGTCTGCTGGTGGGGATCATCGTACGCTGGGGTGTGGATGAGCGCCGTGGACTGACCCCCGCCGATGCGATTTTGGCGGTACAGACCCGTAGACCACCTCCCCGGCTGCGCAGTGGGCTCGTTTCCTCATTGGCGGCCTTGCTGTCACTGGGTAGTGGCGCCTCGGTGGGCCAGTATGGCCCGTTGGCCTTTCTTGGAGCCCACCTCGGAGGGCTCGCCGGCCGCCTGAGATTACGCCTGAAGAACCTGCAGGCCATCGCCATTGCCTGTGGCGTGGCGGCCGCCATCTCCACCGCTTTCAACGCTCCCATCGCCGGACTGGTGTTTGCCCATGAGGTGATTCTTCGGCATTACTCCCTGAGGGCCTTTGCACCGGTGACGGTGGCCGCGGCGATTGGCTATGTGGTCGATAACGTGCTCTTTGACCGGCCGCCCCTGTTCCGAGTGAACTTCCTGGGCGTAGAGCACAGCTATGAGTTTGTGCTCTTTGCCGTGGAGGGGGTTCTGTGTGCCGGCCTGGCGGTTGCTTTCATCCTGCTGCTGCAAAGCAGCGGCCGGCTGGCGCAGTGCCTTCCGCTGCCAGACTGGGGGCGGCCTGCGGCGGCCGGCCTGGTGCTTGGCCTGGTGGCGCTGTGGCTTCCAGAGGTACTGGGCATCGGTCAGGAAACACTGCGCTTTGCCACCATCGAGTCGGCCTTCGCGGTTCATGAACTCGCGCTGATCGTGGTGGCCAAGTTGGCGTTGACCGCCTTGTGCATCGGATTCGGTTTTGTTGGCGGTGTGTTCAGCCCGGCCCTGCTGATCGGCATACTCTTCGGAGCCCTCTACGGGGTTATCCTGCCGCTGGTGCTGCCAGTGCCACTCTCGGGGCAGGTGGTTTACGCGGTATGCGGCATGATGGCCATGGCCAGTGCGGTTATCGGAGCGCCGTTGACCACCATCCTGATTGTGTTTGAGCTCACCCGCAGCTACGACCTGACCATTGCGGCCATGGTGGCGGTGGTGTTCTCCAACCTGGTGTCGTATCGGGTCATGGGGCGATCCATCTTCGACATTCAGTTGCGGGAGCGGGGCTTCGATCTTTCGCTGGGGCGGGACAAGGCCATCCTGGGGACCCATCCGGTACGGGACTTCATCAGCGAGCGATTTACCACGGCCACCGAAGGCGAGGAGGTGGCGGCAGTGAGGGACAGGCTGGTGAAGGACCGGAGGTCGGAGGCCATGTTGTTGGATGCCCGGGGACTCTATTTGGGCACCTTGCATTTGCAGGACCTGGATAGCGTGCCTGTGGACCAGGCCATTCGGACCCTGGCCAGCTCCCCGGAGGTACTGTTCCATGAAGACACCACCGTCTGGCAGTCGATGGAATTGTTACAGGGATTTCTGGGCGAAGCGGTGCCCATGGTAGCAACCGATGGCCGGTTGCTTGGTGTGGTGCCGGAGGAAGCGGTGATACGGGCCTACCTGGAGATCATTCATGATTTACGGCAGGAAGAAAACGAAGCCGCCTGAAGGTCGGGTTCCCCTGCTTCAGGCAGGGCTCCTGGTGCTGGTCCTGGTCACGGGGATGCAGGCCGGGGCGACCGAAGCCGGGCCGGTACTGACCGTGCTCACCTGGGGAGGCGCCTATGAAGCCAGCCAGCGTGGAGCCTATTTTGACCCCTTCACCCAAGCTACTGGTATTGCCATTGAAACGGTCCGCTATAATGGCGGCCTTGCCCCGTTACGGCAGCACCTGAACGGCGGTGCGGTCAGTTGGGATGTGGTGGACATGGTGCAGGCGGACGCCATGGCAGCCTGTGAGGTTGGCTTGCTGGAACCGTTCAATCCCGGCATTCTGGCGCCGGCACCGGATGGTACCCCCGCGAGGGAGGATTTTTTCGAGGGGGCGATTCTGCCCTGCGCCATTACCCACCTGGTGTTCTCTACGGTGCTGGCCTATGACGACCGGGCATTTGCGGGCGTCAAGCCCCGCAGTGTCGCTGACTTCTTTGATACCGAGCGGTTTCCGGGCAAGCGGGCATTGCGCAAGGTGCCTGTGGGCCTGCTGGAATGGGCGTTACTGTCCCATCGGGTACCCCGTCAGCAGCTATACAACCTGTTGAGCACCCAGCGTGGCTTTGATCTGGCCTTCCGGCGGCTCGATCAGATCGGTGACCAGATCATCTGGTGGGAGTCCGGGGACCAGCCCGCGAAGTGGCTGGCCGAAGGCCGGGTGGTCATGGCCTCCGGCTTCAACGGGCGTTTCTTCCACGCGCAGACGGAGGGCAAGGCGCCGATCTCCATTATCTGGGACGGGCAACTGCTGGACTACAACGGCTGGGCGATTCTAAAGGGAACGGATCAGAAATTGCTCGCCGAACAGTTTATTGCGTTCGCCACCCGCACCGAAGCCATGGCGGCCCTGGCCAATCGAATCAGCTACGGACCGACACGGGAGTCGGCACAGCGTCATGTCGGTTTACACCTTTTATCCCGCATTCCCATGCGCCCACACCTGCCTACCACCGACGAGCACATGGCCAGTGCCATCCAACGTGATCATGACTGGTACGCCCGCACCACCTCGTTGAGAGAGCGGCTGTTCCGCGACTGGTTGCGGGAAAATTTCCCGGAGTAGGGCGAATGATCTTGTCAAATATCTTTACACCTCGTTTGTTCGCGCATCTACAGTCGGTTTAATGCGTTGATACTTTTTTGATTCTCGGCCTGGTTTGGTTATTGCAGTAACCTGGGCATGCCCACGATGGCTCCGGCTCGCGACCAGGTCGTTTCGCCGGCCACGGGCAAGGGGACACGTGGGCAACCATACTAAAAGCGGTGCAGAGAGTCTGTGTCTATGATGGGAATCAGCAGGCTAATGGTGGGGGGCATGCTCTTCCTGGCAGCGGCCGTGCAGGCGATTCCGGTTTCCAGTGGAGCCGCATGGGCACCTGCACCGTTTTCTCCCGCCGAAGATCGTTTGATCAATATGGCCATCCAGGTAAATTCCGTCACGTCTGTTTACAGTCACCGCGCCGTTGAAGATCTGGCCGAATGGCACCCTGAAGGCGTCGCGACGGAGGTGGCCTTCTCCACGGGGTCAACACTGATCTACCGGTTTAACAAAACGGTGTCTCATCGCAACAGGCCTTTGCTGGGCCGAATCGTCCGGATTCCCGAGCCAGGGACGCTGGTATTGATTGGGAGCGGGCTGATGTTGTTGGGCATCGTCCGTTATCGCAGGCCGCCTGGGTCGCCAGGCCGGGTGACCAGCCTGGCGCAGTGAACGGTACCCACTAATCCGCACCAGCCTGCTTTATCATTTCCAGGGCCTGGTTCAGGGTTTTTGCTGATTCCCCGTGCTTGCCCTGTTGATGAAGGCTTTCTCCCTGGTTGCGCAGCATCACTACCTGTTCCCTGGTATTGGCATCCAGTTGTGCGGTCTCAAGCTGAGTGTCGATCTGCCGGACGAGTGTCGGGCACTGGCTGGCCATGGCAGGCACGGCCAGCAGCAGGGTTAATCCCAGAGCAAAGATCATTCTCATGGCGAGTCCTCCCATTGAGCGCGACTCCCTTGCAGTTTAGCCCAGTTGCGCCGTCCTGCCTGCTCAATCCCCGCTATTCTGTGTTGGCGGCGTCGGTTGGACTTGAAAGCCGCTACGGGGGAAGTGCAGATGTACCCGCCCGACCCGGCGGTGATCGTGAGCCAGGATCAGGCACTTCTCGCCTGCGTGGCACAGGGACCCCGTGACCGGATCACGGCCGTAGTCGGTTGGCGCAACTGATACTCGCCGGGGGATGGCGTCCGCATCTGGCAGGGGACGGGGTTCCGAGCAGTAGGCAAGTTCGAGCGCCTCGTCGCTTTGCAGCGCCGTAACCTTGCCATGACCAAACGACCGCATCCTGTTCATCCAGGCCTGCACAGCCGGGAACGGCGTGAGGACCGGTTTGTTTGCCACCTCTGCGACGAACCAGAGGCTGGGGTATGCCGAGAAATCCGCAACACAGGGGGTATCCCCAAACAGGAAGTCCCGCACCAGCAACGATTCCAGCCGCTTCAGATGTGCCTGCACCCGTTGCTTGGCCAATGCTGGCGTTATGGCCTTCACCTTGGCCTTGCGACCCATGTCGATTCGGTCCTTGAGGAAGCGCAAGGCATCCCATAGCGACGTGTTACGGATCAGCTTGGCCAGCATCCCACCGCCACTGGCGAAGATCACGCAGGCCAGGAAAACCTCCAGATCCACCTCCTCAACAAACTGTTGAACCTCCTTCGGCTGTTGGGACAAGTCCAGCTCGGGCTTGCCCGCCAGGCGTGCGATCTCGGTGGCGATGGTTCGGGTGTCGCAGAATACGTCGGCGCCATTCTGGGCGACGGGAATCTTGCGGTACCCGCCAGCCAGCGCTTCAAGCTCCGGTCGGGGTGGCATTTCCTTGACGGTTACAGACTGCCAGCTCAGGCCGGCATAGCCCAGCATGGTGCGGATTTTCTCGGAGAAAGGGGAAAGAGCGTAGTGATACAGAATCAGGTCGGACACGGCGCTTACTCAGAATGGTTTTGGTATGACGGACGATAGAGGTCAATGAGCGGATAAACATTGGCCAGGGAGGCTCATACGGACTCGCAAGGTCCATGGATCACGCCGTTGGTGATACGTCGGGGACTCCCCGGCCTGTATTGGCCTGAAGCATTGGCGGTGGTTTGCGTAACGGTTCTCTTTTCGCGGTCATGGGAGCGGGAGTCTGCTAACTGCGTCGCGCCAATAATGTGACCTGCGTCAAGGTTTGTGTGTTTGGCGGGATAACTTTGGCGCAGGCCCTGGCGGCGCCGGGATTCCTGAGCTAGGGATGAAAAGGAAAAGGGCCTGGATACGTCGTTAGGGGCGACGCCAAAGCTCTGAATCTTTTTTCAATATTTTATGATTTCAAATAAAAAAGTCACAGAACAGTACCGATTTATAACGGTCAAATGACACCTTTGCGGGTCACAATGCCGGAAAATCAATCGTAATTAGTTGAGGGAATAACGATATGCCTAACAGTCGCCGTGGCGCGATCTGGCTTGGGGCATCTGCCGCAGCTGTGTTGCCGGGGCTTTTTGTCTCCTGGTTGCTTCCTGCCTGGGTTGCGGTGACCACTACGGCACTTTGGGGTGTCACGGTAGTCTGGTTGTTGCAGCGGCATCAGGCGGCGTCACGGGAGGAGAACGACGCCCTTGAAAGCGAGGCCGAGCTGGCAGACCTTTCTGTGCTTCGGGAACTGGGGGCCCTCGAGGCGAGCGAACTTGACCTTCACGCCGAGCAGATTGGCAGTCTGAAGGGCGTGCTTCAGGACGGGGTTCAGTTGCTTCGAACGGCCTTCGACGACATTCACACCTTGTTAAATGAACAGAAGGAAGCCATTGCCAAAATTCTCTCCGGCAGTGACGGCGGGGAAAGCGGCGTCAATTTCGAGAATTTTGCCAGCAAAACGTCCAGAACACTGGATTTTCTCATCAACAACACCGTCAAGATCAGTGATGACCTCAAGGGGCTGGTAGACAAGGTGGCTTCGGTGGACCAGCAGATGCCCGCGGTGATGAAGGCGCTGGAGGAGATTGATCAACTGGCGGACCAGACCAATCTGTTGGCGCTCAACGCGGCCATCGAGGCTGCCAGGGCCGGCGAACACGGTCGCGGCTTTGCCGTTGTGGCGGACGAAGTGCGCTCGCTGTCCAAGCGCTCGGCGGAGTTCAGCAGCGAAATCCGCACCCAGCTTCAGGGTATCAACCGGTCGGTAGCGCACCTCAGTACCCACATCAGCGCCATAGCGGCTCAGGATCTGGATACCCTGACCGAATCCAAGCGCGAAGCTGAGGCCTCCATCCAGTCGTTGCAGGCCCTGTCGGAGCGAGACCGGGAACTGACCGAGCAGATTGACCGCGTCGCCGAGCAGCTGGTCGACGCCTCGGGTCGGGCGACCCGCGGTCTGCAGTTCGAAGACATTTCCACCCAGACATCCGATTACTTGCTGCAACGGCTTGAGCTGTTGCGAAACCTGGCGGTGCGCCTGTCCTCCGCCGAACTCAATAACAACGACGAAATCCATCAGGCAATCGCGGCAACCCGGGACACCCTGGGGCAGTTCCGCAACAGCCCTGTCAGCCAACAATCCATGGAATCGGGAGAAGTTGAACTTTTTTAGGGGGTCGTGGTTTGACTCCGCAACACAAGGCGATGACGCCATGGGGGGAACATGGGGAAACACGTACTAATCGTCGATGATTCGGCGTCCATCCGACAGATGGTAGAGCATACCTTAAAGACCGGGGGTTACCAGGTGACCACCGCTGTTGATGGTCAGGAGGCTCTGAATCTGTGTCAGCGCCAGAAATACGACTGCGTATTGACGGACCAGAACATGCCGAGGATGGACGGGCTCACGCTGATCAAGAGCCTTCGCGCCATGCCGACCTATGGACGCACGCCGATCCTGGTGCTGACCACCGAAGCCAGCGATGACATGAAGGCGAGAGGCCGGTCCGCCGGGGCCACTGGCTGGATGGTCAAGCCGTTCAATCCGGATAACCTGCTGCAGGTTGCTGCCAAGGTCATGCCATAACCAGCGTTGGGGAGACCCCGGAATGAGCATTGACCTCAACCAGTTCCATACGGTGTTCTTTGAGGAAAGTCAGGAGCACATCGATACCATGGAACAGCTGTTGATGGCCATGGACCTTGATGCACCGGACCCGGAAGACCTCAACAGCGTGTTCCGGGCCGCCCATTCGATCAAGGGGGGCAGCGGTATTTTTGGATTCACCGCCCTGGGCCAGATTACCCATGTGATGGAGAACCTGCTGGATCAGCTGCGCAATGGCCAGCGCCAGCTCAGCAATCAACTGGTGGATCACTTCCTGTCGGTCATCGATTGTCTGCGGCGAATCCTGGATCAGTACCGCTCTGGAGAAGAGGTGGATTGGGCTGAGGTGGAGTCTGTGGCCCAGGGCCTGGAAGCGGTTCTTAACGACGGCACGGTGATTGCGGGCAAGGGGGCCGAAGCATCAGGTGGCGTAGCCGAGGACGACGCCTTTGGTTTCTTCGAACCGGAAGCAACCCAGGGCGATTCGTCCGCGGACAACTCGTGGGGGCTGTTTGACGAACACGCCTCGCCGGAGCCGACCAGTGACTCCCCCGACCAGAACGAAGCCTTTGGTTTCTTTGATGAGCCTGCGGAGCCGGACCGTCCCGCTGCTTCACCTGCGCCCGCCGCATCGATGCAGAAAGCCAAGCCGAAGCCCAAGCCGTCCAGTTCCGAATCCTCCACCATCCGGGTGGGCATCGACAAAGTGGATTCGTTGATCAACCTGGTGGGAGAGCTGGTGATCACCCAGTCCATGCTGAAGGTGTTGGGTGAGGACCCGGACAACATTGACACCCTCAAGATGACCACCGTGTTGGGAGAGCTGGAACGGAACACCCGTGAGATCCAGGAGTCGGTGATGTCGATTCGGATGATCCCGGTGTCATTCGTGTTCAATCGCTTTCCACGGGTGGTCCGGGACTTGGCCAGCAAAATGAACAAACAGGTCGAGCTGCAACTGGAAGGTAGCCAGACCGAACTGGACAAGGGCCTGATCGAGAAGCTGGTCGATCCCCTGACCCACCTGGTACGCAACAGCATCGACCACGGCATCGAATCCCCAGAACAGCGCCTGGCGGCCGGAAAGCCGGAGAAGGGCGCCATCACCATCAGTGCCTCCCAGCGCGGCGGCAGCATCATCATTGCCATCAGTGATGACGGCGCCGGGCTGAACAGGGAGAAGATACTGGCCAAGGCCCGGCAAAATGGCCTGCCAGTGGCGGATGACCTGCCAGACGCCGAAGTCTGGGACCTGATCTTTCAGCCGGGCTTCTCCACTGCTGAGCAGGTGACGGATGTATCCGGCCGTGGCGTGGGGATGGATGTGGTTCGCCGAAATATCCAGCAACTGGGGGGGCGGATCGAAATCACCAGTACCGCATCGGTGGGGTCAACCTTCACCATCCAGCTGCCGCTGACCCTGGCCATCGTCGATGGCATGGGCGTGGCGGTGGGCGGACAGACCTTCATCATTCCCCTGGTCAGCATCATCGAATCCATGCAGCCGTCGCGGGCCAACTTGAAGCAGCTTGGCGGCTCGGACCTGCTGCATGTCCGCGAGGAATACTGGCCATTGCTGCCGCTGTACCAGGTGATGGAAACCGAGCCCCGGCACCGGGATCCGGCGGAAGCCATTGTGGTGCTGATTGAAACCAGCAAGCGCCGCTACGGACTGGTGGTGGATGAGCTGGTGGGCCAGCAGCAGGTGGTGATCAAGAGTCTTGAACAGCATTACAGACGGGTTCCCGGGGCGGCCGGGGCCACCATTATGGGGGATGGCAGTGTGGCACTGATCCTGGATGTGGAATCACTCGCCGACATCGTTCAGGAACCCGCCGAGGAGACAGCATGAGTGACAACCAAGCGTCCATAGAGACGGCAGAAAACCAGGTCGCCCGCACCGATGTGCGGGAGTACCTCACCTTCTCCCTGGGGGAGGAGCATTACGCCCTCGACATCATGGCGGTGAAGGAGATTCGTGGCTACGAGGCAGTTACCCGCATTGCCAACGCCCCGGATTTCATCAAGGGCGTGATCAACCTGCGTGGTGACATCGTGCCCATTGTCGATCTGCGTTTGAAATTCAATGTCGGCGAAGCCACCTACGACGAGTTCACCATTGTCATCGTGATCCAGATCCACGACCGCATGGTGGGCATCGTGGTGGATGGGGTGTCCGATGTGATCTCCCTGTCCCGGGAGGAGCGGCGGCCGCCGCCGGAGTTTGGTGTCGCCTTCGACAGCCGTTTCCTGGTGGGACTGGCCAAGGTGCAGGATCACATGGTGATCCTGGTCAACATCGAGGCGTTGATCACCAGCCAGGAACTGGGGCTGGTCGAGGTCGGCGCCCAGGAGTCTCCCGATGTCGATTCATGAAGTCTCCAGTGCGAGCAAATCAATGCAATTTCAAACAACAACAGTAAACCGGGCCGAGCACCCGGGGCGGCCTTCTTCAGCCCCGGTTGCGGCACCAGGAGGAAATGTCATGCCTCAGTCGAAACAACTTTACCTGTCCGCGCTGGTTCCCTTGGGCGTGGTTCTTCTTATCAGTGTGGTGACGCTGTTCGGCGCGGCGTCGACGGAGCTGGCGCAAACCCTGATGGGCCTGAACGCCCTGGTGGCGGTAGTTGGACTGTTCCTGGCCACCACGGTGATTCGCAATGTTTTCGCAACCTTGGGCGCTGAACCGGTGGAACTGCGGGGAACCGCAGAGGCCCTGGCCAATGACCAGCTCGATCGCATCGAAGCCAGCGGTGCCGAGCCCGGCACGCTCATGGCGTTCCTGCTCGGTTTGCGGGACCGACTGGTGCAGAGCGAGGAGCAGTCTGACTTCAATACCCGAATCCGTCAGGCCATCGACTGTGCCGACACCAACATCATGATTGCCGACGCCGACCGTAATGTGGTGTACATGAACGATTCGGTCACCCAGATGCTGCGGGACGCGGAAGGGGAGATCCGCAAGGACCTGCCGTCGTTCTCCGTGCAGACCGTCCTCAATGGCAGTATCGACCGCTTCCACAAGAATCCGGCCCACCAGATGCACATGCTGGATCAGTTGACCGACACCCACCGTACCCAGATTAACCTGGGCCAGAACACCTTTGGGCTGATTGCCAATCCCATCTTCGCCGAGGACGGCAAACGCCTGGGCACCGTGGTGGAATGGAAGGATCTGACCGCGGAGAACCTGGCCCGGGATCTGGCGGTCTTCAACACCCGCATCCGTCAGGCCATCGATTGTGCCGAAACCAACATCATGATCGCCGATACCGATCGCAATGTGGTGTACATGAACGAGTCGGTGACGGACATGCTGCGCGAGTCCCAGTCGGAGATCCGCCGCGACCTGCCGGACTTCGACGTGGATCGGGTACTCAACGGCAGCATCGACCGGTTCCACAAGAATCCGGCCCACCAGATGAAGATGCTGGACCAGCTCAACGACACCCACAAGACCGAGATCAAACTGGGCGACAGTACCTTTGGATTGATTGCCAACCCGATCTTCTCCGAGGACGGAGAACGCCTCGGTACCGTGGTGGAATGGAAGGACCGCACCAAGGAAATCGAGGCGGAGCAGGCGGCGGTGGCGAATGCCCGAATCCGCCAGGCCATCAACTGCGCCAAGACCAACATCATGATCGCCGACACCGAGCGGGAAGTGGTCTACATGAACGAGGCGGTCACCGACATGTTGCGCAACTCCCAGTCGGAGATCCGTCGGGACCTGCCGCAGTTCGACGTGGATAAGGTGCTCAACGGCAGCATCGACCGCTTCCACAAGAACCCGGCCCACCAGATGAAGATGCTCAACGAGCTGACCGGCACCTACAACACCGAGATCAAACTGGGGGATACCACCTTCGGGTTGATTGCCAACCCGATCTTCTCTGAGGACGGCGATCGTCTCGGTACCGTGGTGGAGTGGAAGGACCGTACCCAGGAGATCGAGGCCGAGAGCGCCGCCATCTACAACACCCGGATCCGCCAGGCGGTGGACAACTCCAGCAACAACATCATGATTGCCGATGCCGACCGCAATGTGGTCTACATGAACAAAGCGGTAGAGGGCATGCTGCGGAATTCCCAGGCCGAGATCCGCCGGGATCTGCCACAGTTTGATGTGGACAAGGTGCTCAATGGCAGCATCGACCGCTTCCACAAGAACCCCGCCCACCAGATGAACATGCTGAGCAGCCTGCAGGGTACCCATCGGGCCCAGATCACCCTGGGTGAGAAGACCTTTGGGCTGATCGCCAACCCGATCTTCGGGGCCAACAACGAGCGCCTGGGTACCGTGGTGGAGTGGTTGGACCGCACCGATGAGCTGAAAGCCGCCAACGACGTTACCACCCTGGTCGATGCCGCCTCCGCCGGGGACTTCAGCCTGCGGATTCCCAAGGAGGGCAAGGAGGGCTTCTTCCTCGAGCTGACCAATGGCCTCAACCAGGTCATGGAGACCTCCGACAATGCACTCAGCGACATCGCGCGGGTGCTGGAAGCCATTGCTGAGGGTGATCTGACCGAGCGGGTTACCGCCGACTATCAGGGTACCTTCCTCAAGATGAAGGACTTCTGCAACCGCACCACTGAGAACCTGACCCAGATGATCGGCGAGATCCGGGCGGCGTCGGATACCATCCAGACTGCCTCCAGTGAGATTTCCCAGGGTAACGCGGACCTGTCCAGCCGGACTGAGCAGCAGGCCTCCAGCCTGGAGGAAACCGCGTCCAGCATTGAGGAACTGACCTCAACTGTTCGCACCAACACCGACAATGCCAAGCAGGCCAATGTCCTGGCCGAGCAGGCGACCAATGTGGCCACCGACGGCGGCGACCTGATTCGCCAGGTGGTGACCAACATGGAGTCCATCAACGAGTCCGCCCAGAAGATCAGTGACATCATCGGAGTCATCGACGGCATTGCCTTCCAGACCAACATCCTGGCACTCAACGCTGCGGTGGAAGCCGCCCGTGCCGGTGAGCAAGGCCGGGGCTTTGCGGTGGTGGCCTCCGAGGTCCGGACCCTGGCTCAGCGTTCGGCCGATGCCGCCAAAGACATCAAGCAGTTGATCTCCGATTCCGTGGCCAAGATCGAAGGCGGCAACGCACTGGTGAACAAGTCTGGCGAAACCATGGACGAGATCGTCACCTCGATCAAGCGCGTCAACGACATCATGTCCGAGATTGCGGCGGCCTCCGTCGAACAGGCCAGTGGCATCGAGGAGGTTAACACCGCGGTGGGGCAGATGGATGAAATGACCCAGCAGACTGCGGCCCTGGTGGAGCAGGCTGCCGCGGCCGCCCAGAGTCTCCTGGGTCAGGCTGGTCAGTTGCAGCGCAACGTGAGCGTGTTCCGCCTGGATGACTCGGCGCTGCAGGCGACTGCGGCGACAGCACCGCGGGAGGGCGAGCCCAGGGCGCCATCGGGCAAGCCGACCTTGCGGCCAGTTAAGACCCAGCCCCCTGAGACGGCCAAGCCGGCAAAGGCGCAAAGAATCCAGCCGCCCAGGGACGACGATGAAGACGATTGGGAATCGTTCTGATGACGAGGCCATAACCGATCGATGAGCGCCCACCAGGAGCCCCGGCGGGAATTTGAGTACCGCCGGACGGATTTTGAAGCCATCCGCCGCAAACTCTACCAATGTGCGGGGATCAGCATGGCCGACAGCAAGCAACAGCTTGTCTACAGTCGCATTGCGCGTCGGCTCCGAGTTCTGGGGCTGGCGTCATTTTCCGACTACCTGGACTTCCTGCAGCAACACGATGAAGAGCTCGAACAGTTCATCAATGCCCTGACTACCAACCTGACCGCCTTCTTCCGGGAAGCCCACCATTTTGACACCCTGGCCCAGTACCTCCGCCAGCACGCCGCGCCGGGGCGCCGCTTCCAGCTCTGGTGCGCTGCCGCGAGTACTGGCGAGGAGCCCTATTCGATGGCGATTGCCGCCCTGGAGGCGCTGGGGGATAACCCACCGGTTTCCATTCACGCTACCGATATCGACAGCCGGGTGCTGGCACAGGCTGCAGGGGCCAGCTACCCAATAGAGCGGGTCAAAGAGATCGGCAGCCAGCGTCTCAAACGGTTTTTCCTCAAGGGCACCGGCAAGAACGCCGGCCGGGTGAAGGTTCGCCGCGAGGTTCGTCAACTCGTCCGGTTCAGCCAGTTGAACCTGCTGGCACCGGGGTGGCCTCTGGAGCCTCCCTACGACCTGATCTTTTGCCGCAACGTCATGATTTACTTTGATAAGCCCACCCAGGCCCGGTTGCTCGACCGGATGGTGCCGCTACTGGCGCCCGGTGGGCTCTACATTGCCGGGCATTCGGAGAGTTTTTCCCACGTCTCCAAGCGAATCCGGCTGGTGGGCAAGACGACCTATCAGGTGGCGGATGGGTCGGCGGCATGAGCCTTTCCGTGGGCCACTGGGCCACCAATGTCTATTACGACCGGCGGTTCGAACGTCAGGCGGCCAAGCTGCTGCCCGGTGAGTACTATGTCTCAGCCGAGCCCATGGTGATTGTGACGGTACTGGGCTCCTGCGTGGCGGCCTGTCTGCAGGATCCGGTGGCCCGGATGGGCGGTATGAACCATTTCCTGCTGCCGGACAACACCAGTGACGATGACTGCAAGTCCGCCCGCTATGGCAGCTTTGCCATGGAGTTGCTGATCAACGAACTGCTGTCCCGGGGCGCCCGGCGCGACCGGCTGCAGGCCAAGGTCTTCGGCGGCGGGCGGGTGATCGAGAGCTTCAGCGCCAACCCGGTCGGCGATCGCAACGCCGAGTTTGTCCGGCGATATTTGCAGGCGGAGAAGATACCCATTATTGCGTCGGATCTGCTGGGGGATTATCCCCGCAAGGTCTACCAGTTTCCGGATACGGCCCAGGTGCTGGTGAAGAAGATTCGTCACATCAGGAACGATACCATCTTCATCCGGGAGCGCATCCTCCGGGAGCAGGCCAGCCAGGATGCCGTTGGTGGTGAGATTGACCTCTTTGTGGAGTAGCGTATGGCGATAACCGTTCTAGTGGTGGACGACTCCGCGTTGATCCGCCAGGTGCTGGGAGAGATGATCCGAACCGCGCCGGGGTTTCAGTTGGTGGGCACCGCCAACGATGCCTACGCCGCGCGGGACCTGGTGAATGAGTTTGCGCCGGATGTGATCACCCTGGATATTGAGATGCCGCGGATGGATGGGCTCTCATTTCTGGCTCGTCTGATGAAGGCCCGGCCAACGCCGGTGGTCATGGTGTCCACCCTTACCGAGAGCGGTGCCGACGCCACTCTGAAGGCGCTGGAGCTGGGGGCGGTGGATTTCGTGACCAAACCCAAGCTGGATATCAAACGAAACCTGGAACAGTATCGTCAGGAACTGCTCGAGAAGTTACGGGCGGCCGCTATTGCCGGAGAGGCCGTCCGCCGTTCCGCACGCAAACCACCGGTGCCAGGTAAACCGCTCACTACTCACCTGAGTGTCCAGGGTACCGAGCACCTGGTGGCCATTGGAGCCTCCACCGGCGGCACCGAGGCCATCAAATCGGTGCTGGCGGCCTTACCGGTGGGGATGCCGGGTATCGTGATGACCCAGCACATGCCGCCGGGGTTTACCCGCTCCTTCGCCGAGCGGCTCGATCGCCTCTGCCGAATTCGTGTACTTGAAGCGCAGGGAGGCGAGCGCATCCTGCCCGGGCACGCCTACCTGGCACCGGGGGACCGGCACCTGTTGGTCGATCGGTCGGGGGCGGACCTGGTGTGTAAGCTGTCCGATGCCCCACCAGTCAACCGCCACCGTCCGGCCGTCGACGCCATGTTTGACTCGGTGGCCAGGGTTTGTAGCGCTACCGCCACGGGTGTCCTGCTCACCGGCATGGGCAAGGATGGTGCCCAGGGACTGCTCACCATGCACCAGCGGGGCGCCCGGACCCTGGCCCAGGACGAACGCAGCTGTGTGGTGTATGGCATGCCCCGGGAAGCGGTCAGACTGGAGGCGGTGGATGAAGTCCTTCCGCTGCCCGCAATTCCCGCAGCGTTAGTGGAACACATCAAACGCGTGAGCCGGGGTAACCGTGTCTGATCATTGCAAACCGGACAGGCCGCTAACGCCTGGCCGGAACACCTCCTCCAACGATGACCTCCTTGGGGATTACATCGGCGCCATGTTTGCTGAGCCGCCCCAATCGGGGGTGTGGCTGAGCTGTTCTGCCGAGTGGGTGGACGTGAAACAGGCCCTGCAGTGTACCTGGCGGGATGCCCCGAATCCGGCCAGTGCCGTGGTTGCAGCCTTGTCGCTCTGGCGGCTGTACCGCCAATTGCCGGCTGGGCGTCTAAAGACAGCGCTTCGAAGCCGGGGGATGACGTTGCTCGGCCAGAGTGTTGAGGGCGGTCAGTAACACTGGCCAAGTTCCCGTTCTACAGCCTCCCCTTAGACCGGTTTCAGAGGCAACACTATCCTTTGCCGGCAGCGAAGTCGGCGAACAGATCCTCGATCACCCGCAGGAACAGGAATGTCTGCCTCGACAAGGAGGCTGCATCGGTCGGAGACGGGGGCTGGGACATGGCGAATACCTCTCTCAAGGCCCGTGGCACTCAAGTTCATTAGAGAAGAGTTCACTGGTTTATGCAATTTTCCGTGGGAAGGCGTGTAACCAAATGCGGCGACTTATCTATTTGTAAGCCATAACGTTTTCTCGATTCTCCTAAAAATGGCTACATTCGGACACGGTATTTTTCAGTATTTGACCCCCGGTACGTTGAGACATCAATGACTCCCGTGCGTTCGCGCTTGCCGGCGGTGTCGTTTAACCTCTTGGGATAGTTCGTATTGACGCAGCTACGCCCATCACGGACATTTGGGCCCAGTCATTCCAGTGCGCTTTGGGTTCAGCATCGGACGCGGGAGAGCCAAAATCAATACCGCCGTTTTCACCTACTGCACAGGTAACACCATTCCATGACAGCGCAGAAGAGCAACATTGTCTTGATCGGCATGCCCAGCAGTGGCAAGAGTACCGTTGGCGTGCTTCTGGCCAAGGCGCTGGCCTACGGGTTTATCGATACCGACCTGCTGATCCAGTCTGACCAGGGACGAACCCTGCAGGAGATTGTCGACCGGGAGGGCTATCTGGCCCTCCGACGGATTGAAGAGCAGGTGCTGTGCCGATTGGGTGGGGACCGGCAGATCATTTCCACCGGTGGCAGCGCGGTGTACAGTGAACGAGCCATGGCCCATCTCCGGGAGCTGGGCGTGGTGGTGTTCCTGGACATTACCCTGGACACGGTCAAGGAACGGCTGGGCGATTTCAGTCTTCGGGGGATTTCCAAGCGTCCGGATCAAAGCCTGGAGTCGCTATTTGCCGAACGCAGTCGCCTCTACCACCAATACGCCGACGTGCTGGTCTCCGGCGAGGGCCGTAACCAGGATGAAGTGTGTCAGGCGGTGCTGGACACGCTGCCTGCAGGGTTTGCTGAATAATGCTTCAGGGCATCCCTGGCAGGAGGTCATGGCGCCTCGTCGGTTGTCTCTGGCTAACCCTCCTCGTGACTGGCTGCCAGACCGCTCCCACGCAATCCCAGCGCATTGGCGAGATGGTAATGGCCATTGATCAGGCGCTGGCCCACCCGGAAGCCCCACATGCGCTGGAAACCATTGCCCGCTACGGCACCGACAGCCGTCATTATGTGATGATCCGCGGTTGGCTGGTGCAGGAGCTGCGGGCGGCGGAGAGTCAGATGGCGGCTGCCAGCGACCCGGTGTTGCAGCATCGCTTCAGTGCCCGGGTGCAGTTCCTGCGCCAGGCCATTCGCCGGATCGACCTGGAATAATGCGGTTAGATGGCCGGGTGTTCAAAAGTTGCTTTGCTATGTCGAATCGTTCCTAAAGTCCTCTGTCCCGCTGCTGGCAACCATTGGATACTGGAATAGGTGCTTCTAGTGCCTGATTGTGTGAATAGCGAGGGCAGTACCAATGGCTTCTCCGATTACTGGCCCCGGATCTGATTCCGCTGGCCGCATCCTACCTGACTCCCGAACCAGGCAGTCTCCCCAACCCGGTACGAACCAGGCAGCCGGGGGCGAACGGCCTGTACGTACTGTTCAGGACGCCATCAACATTCTGCGTACCCGTCTGGACCAGCGCCTGCAGCAGAGTCTTGGCAGCGTGGAAGCCAACGAGAGTGGCTTGGTGTCTGCGCAGTTTGAGCCGCCCAGCGCGGCGGATGTCGCCGCCCGGGTGTTGGGCTTCATTCAGGGGCGGCTGCAGCAGGAGGCGCAGTCCGGTGCTGATCAGGGGCGTCTGGCCGAGCTGTTGTCCCAGGCCCGGGCCGGGGTGGAACAGGGGTTCCGGGAGGCCAGGGAACAGATCGAGGCTTTGGGCATGATGAACGATACCCTGTCCTCAGACATCGATGACAGCTTCAATCGCATACAGGACGGGCTGGGCGATCTGGAGGAGCGGTTCCTGGGCCAGGCACCGGGCCAGCCGACGCCGGTGGAGGCGACCTCGCTGAGCCAGGTGGAGGCCATGGCCCGGGATACCCTGGCCTTTGAGGTTCGTACCCGGGACGGCGATGTGGTGCAGCTGCGCATGGACGAAAGCCGCTATGGAGGCATTCGTGTGGCCAGCGGTGGTGAGGGGGAGCAGGCCCGGACCGAGGCCACCGCCGGCACCCTGTTTGCCGGTCGATACAGCTTCTCCGTGGAGGGTGAACTCGACGCCGGTGAGCGGGAGGCGCTGACCGCACTGTTTGGCGAGGTGCAGAATGTGGCCGGCCGCTTCTTTGACGGGGATGTTCGGGGTGCCTTCGAGGCAGCGCAATCCCTGGGGCTCTCCGGTGACGAACTGGCCAGCTTCAGCCTCAACCTGACCGCCAGTCGCACGGTTCGGGCCGCCACCTATGAAGCCGTGTCCGGGCAGCCTGAGTCGTCGGCCCGTCAGCTTCGCCCCCTGGGTGGGCTGGCCCGGGAGATCCAGGATCTTGGCCGGCAGGCCCAGGCCAATGGCCTGGACCTGCCGGCCCTCGACGGTCTGATGTCCCGTATCCTGTCGGATATCCGGAACGCCCTGCCGGCATCCGAACAGGCAGCGGATCAGGAGCTGAGCCAAATGGACGACTTTTTCCGCCGCGTCCTGGAGCGGCTCCAACCGGAGACCTCCGGGCCGCCCGAGCCTTGATGGTCGGTTTTGATCGACCGGCCCCCGACGTTTGTCGATTTCCCGCCCCGCCGTTCGACCAACCATGGTAGTCGGCCTGGGCCGACCTTTGATTAATCCGGGAAAGGAGTAGGACGATGAGCTATATCGACGGCTTCGTGGCGGCGGTACCAACCGCCAATAAGGACGCCTACATCAAGCATGCAGCCGAGGCGGCAAGGGTGTTCAGGGACCATGGGGCCCTGCAGGTGGTGGAAGCGTGGGGAGACGATGTGCCGGAGGGCAAGGTGACCTCTTTCCCCATGGCGGTCAAATGCCAGGACAATGAAACCGTGTGCTTTTCCTGGATTGTCTGGCCGTCCAGGGAGGTGCGCAACCAGGCCATGGAGAAAGTGATGTCCGACCCCAGGCTACAGCCGGAAAGCAATCCCATGCCGTTTGATGGCAAGCGGCTGATCTATGGGGGGTTCGAGGTGGTGTTGGAGTGACTGACGGAATAGGTGGGCGGTCAAAAGACGGCCACAATGCGTTGCATGTGGCCGTACTGACGCCTGGGGCAGGACCTTAGAAGTGAACCACGTTAGGATGAACCAGCCGTTCATAATCCCGATAGCTCATTTTCATGACTTCATCGTGGCTACCGGCATTGAACGCGATGTTCTCATCGGCCCGTAAATGTTCACTGACAAAGACTTCCATATCGTAGAGATTGCCGAACGGCGGCATGGCGCCGAGGTCGCAATCCGGGAATGCCTGTTTTAGTTCGTCTTCGCTGCACAGGGACACTTCGGTGGAACCGAGCGCCTTGCGCAGTTCTGCCAGGTGGACCTGGTCAGTCGCCGGCAGTACCGCCATGCCAATGCGGCCATCGGCTTTGAAGATCACGGTCTTGGCAAACTCGCGGCCGGGCACATGGGCGGCCTGGGCCGTGCGCATGGCGTCCGCTGTGGAAGGGTGCATTTCCGTATGGTATTTGACGAGGTTCTGCTCCAGGAAGTTTCGCAGTCTTTCGCTGATCATGACTTGTCCCTCCGGTTGGTGGAGTTACAGCGACCATTCCCTGGGAATTCCCCAAATGAACCGGATCATCCATCTGAAGGATTCACCTTTATTATAGCTGGCCCGGGAACACAGGAAACCAAGAAATGACCGTCCCAGGTCAGTGGTCATTCCGAACTCTTTCAGTGATCCGCCTATATTGAGCCACTTGATTCCGGTGGAATTCGGAACCACGCTTCTGGAGAAGTGGTGAGGCCCGGTTGTCGAGGGACACTAGAGGGGGCGTAGTGATGGATTTCCTGGCATATCAGCGAGCATTGGCCCAACGGTACCGGGGGGTGGAGTGCCCCTTTCCGGCCCAGGAGTTAGAGCGCCGACTCCGGCTGGTCAGGGAGCAGATGGTGTCCCATCAACTGGATGCACTGGTGCTGACCAATCCTGCGGACATCTATTACCTGACGGGCTACAGCACCTTCGAAGTGTCGGTCCATACCGCGCTGGTGGTCCTGCCTGGGGACCTGCTGCTGCAGGTGCCGTCCATTGAAATGGGGCCGGCGATGACCGCCACCCATGTGCGACAAGTGGTTGGCTACCGTTGGGAGCGTGTCGAGCTGGTGCTGGAGCCGCTGGTGGATGTACTGGCCGGTGCGGGCACCGTGATCGGGGTGGATTTCTGGCACGGCTCCTTGCGACATGGCGTGGTTACCGGCCTCCGGGCACGCCTGCCCCAGCACCGGTTTGAGGATGCCAGTGGCCTGTTGAAGGGCATTCGAATCGTCAAGACAGCCGCGGAACTGAGTTGCCTGGAAGCCAGCGCCCGCATCACCGGCCGGGGGATTGAGGCGGCTGTGGCAGCGGTGCGGCCCGGTGTCAGCGACGGCGAGGTGGCCGCCGCCGGCGCCCGGACCATGTTGGTGGAGGGCAGTGAGTTCATGAGCATGCAGCCGATTGTCACCGCAGGCTGGCGCAGTAGCGTGATTCACGCCAGTCACCGTCGCCACACCATTAATCGGGGAGAGCCGGTGTTTCTGGAATTCGGTTCCGCCTATCAGCGCTACACGGCACCGATGATGCGCACCGTGGTGGCGGGTCAGCCAACGATGGACATGGTGGACGTGTTCGATGGCTGCCGGCGGATTCACGATGCCCTGTGCCAGGCCATGAAAAGCGGAAAGAGCTTTGATGAGGCCGCGCGGGCAGGGGAGGAGGCCCTCCGCCCACTGTCGAACCGGGTCTTCTTCTCCGGAGTGTTTGGCTATGCCGTGGGGGCCCAGTTCCCGCCATCCTGGGTAGAGGGGTCCGGGTACATTGCCCGGGGCGTGGAAGCCGTCTTCCAGCCGAACATGGTGTTTCACCTGCCCATTTGCCTGCGGGTTCCGGGCGAGTGGGGGATCGGCTGCAGCGACACGGTTCGGGTCACCGATCGGGGGGCCGTTGCCATCACCGATAACCCCTGGGAGCTGAGCGTCGTGGCGTAGGCCGAACACCGGTTGGCGAGCTGACGGCGGTCGGGGGCGCTAGCGACTGCCCGGGTACGGCTTGTCGGTGCCGGGGCGACGGTACTGCTGGAACACCGCCACCTCCCAGGGCCGGATGGCCAGCATCATGCTCATGCCAAAACGCTGGTCCAGTGGCAGCCCCAGGTCCTCCTGGTGGCAGTGTCGGAAGTCCAGTGCCAGGCGGCGCAACTTCTGTTGCATCGTCTCATTGGAGCGGGGTGACAGCATGCCGTTGAGAAACAGCCGCAGCTCGCCGGGGCGATTGAACCGGCACTGGAAGAAGTCCGCCTGTACCTGGGATTCGAAGAACCGCTGGATGGGGCCGTTCTTCTGCCACTGGAAGTCGTGGGTGATCAGCGGCTTGATGCGGTTGCCTGGCAACAGCTCAATCAGCCCCATTCGGTCCAGCCGGGCCAGTCGGGTAATTACCTCGTGCTCGCTCAACCGGTAGTTGTCGAGAATCTGCTGGAACCGCCACCGGTTCAGCGCGCAAATGGCCACCAGCAGCATCGCCGTTTCCGACACCAGCTCCTGCTCCTGTTCGACCGTCAGCCGGTCGATCCGGGCTTCCGGTTCCAGTCGCCGGACCAGGTCGCTGATTTCCAACCCCAGCAGGTTGCAGACCTGGTCCAGCCGTTTCAGCGAGAACTGGCGTTCGGCAAACAGCCGCTTCACGCTGGCTTCTGACAGCGCAAGCTCCTCGGCCACATGCTGGTAGGTCAGGCCGTGTTCTTTCAGTGCCCGCTTCAGGGCGTCGACGATGGCACGGGTCTGGGCCATGAGTACTCTCTTAGATCGGTTTGCCAAGTCGCCAGCATACGGCAGAAGGTCTCATTATGTAACACCCGCTGGAGTGAGGAATGCGACCATTTGGCTTTCACTGGTGATACCGTCGGTACCGCGAGATAGTCGGCGCTGAAGCAACGACACGGGGCGGTCTCGGTGACGGCCCCATTGGTAGAGTGGGAGGCAAACGTGGATAACGAACTGAGCAGTAACTCAAACAGCTGGCTGTTTTTTGTGAAGGTGTCCTTTGCGGTGGCACTGCTGGCCACTGGCGTGGGCATTGTGTTCGCGCCGACCGACATGCTGGTGAAAGGCTACATGGCCATCTGTGCGCTGTTCCTGGTGAGTACCACCATTACCCTGTCCAAGACCCTGAGGGACGAGCATGAGAGTCGTCGTATCCATAACCGGATCTCGGAAGCGCGGGCGCAACAGTTGCTGAAAGAATATACGGAGTAATCACAATGATGATCTGGAGAAAGGTTGGCACGCTGTTTCGGGCCTCCGCCTGCGAGCCGGCGGAGAAACTGGTGGACGCCAATGCCCTGCGCATCATGGCCCAGGAAATCCGGGAAACCGAGCAGGCGATGGTCCTGGCGAAACGGGAACTGGCGGGGTTGATGGCCGAAGGCACGCAACTGGCACGGAGCAATACCGAACTGGGGGCGGCCGTGGCGGAACGGGAAGCCCAGGCCGGGGAGGCCTTGAGCAAGGGCGAGGAAGCCCTGGCGCTGGAACTGGCAGAGCGGATCGCCGATGACGAGAACCTGTTGCAGGAACAGAGGAAACACGCCGAATACCTGTCTGAACAGGAACAGCTCTTACGCCGTCGGCTTCGGGAGGCCGCCCGCAAGCTGCAGCATTACAAGCGGGAGATGAGCCTGGCCCGGGCCAACCAGAATGCCGAGAAGGTGATCGCCCACCTGGGCCGGCAGACTGCGGGGCTGAACGCGCACATGGGCGACCTGGCGGAATCGCTGGAGCGGATCAAGCACCGTCAAACCCGTTTCCGGGATGTGGACGAAGCCCTGAATACTCTGGACTGGGAAGACGGCGGAAGCGACCTGGAGCAGAAGCTGCAGCAGGCCGGAATCCGGACCGGGCAAAAGGATGCCCGGGCCGTTCTGGACCGGTTGCGACAGCGTTCCGGGGCTACTCCGAGACAGTGACGGTGATCTTGTCCGACACCACCGGCGGCGTATGGGGGACGTGCATGTGGTCCCCCAGCAGGAGCTGCAGGGTGTGCTCGCCCGGTGGCAGGTCCAGCATCACCTCGGTCTGGCCGCCGCCAAAGTGGCGGTGATGGTCATCGGAAGGGATGGGCTGGTCGCCGGGGGGCAGGTGGTCAACGTCGACGAGCAGGTGGTGGTGGCCGGTCTTTTCCCGCTCGACACCCGCGGGTGCAACGCCCATGCCGGAGAGCCCAAAGGTGACCGTGAACGGGGCGGATACGGTCGCGCCGTCCTGCGGCGAGAGGATTCGGGTTTCGGCGTCTTCCGGGGCAGGCGTCGCCTGTCCGGACAGTGGGACCGCAAGCAGTGCGGACAGGGTGACTGCAGCGAGCGATCGTGGCATGGCATATCTCCTTTGCCGGTTGGAGGCTCCCTAAGCATAGGCGAGTGTGCAGGTTCAGCAACCTGAACTAGGCTAACCATATCAACTTCTTGCCAGGCTGGAAGCACCATGAAACTGCAAGGATCCTGTCACTGCGGCGCGGTTCGATTCACGGTGGACTGCCCGCACCCCTATCCGTTTAACCTGTGCTATTGCTCGATCTGCCGAAAAACCGCCGGTGGCGGGGGCTACGCCATCAATCTCGGGGGGCGGTACGATTCGCTGAAGGTGGAAGGGTGGGACCACCTGTCGGTCTATCATGCCCGATTGGTCGATGAGCACAGGGGCGAAGTGAGCCGCAGCCCCGGCGAACGACATTTCTGCCGTCATTGTGGCAGTGCCCTCTGGCTCTGGGACCCGCGCTGGCCGGATCTGGTCCATCCCCATGCATCGGCCATTGATACCGAATTGCCCATCCCGCCGGAACATACCCACCTGATGGTGGGCTCCAAGGCCAGTTGGGTGCCGCTTCATGCCCAGCCTGGGGACAAGGTGTTTGACGAATACCCGGAGGAGTCGCTGGCACAGTGGCACCAGCGGCTGGGGCTGGAAGACCCACCCGAGCCTTCGGGCGGGTGAGTCGATCCGGTCAATACGGAGTGGTGCCTTAACTGCGGCTGGTAATTTCCAGCAGGTGGTAGCCGAACTGGGTTTTCACCGGTCCCAGCACCTTGTTCAGCTCACCGCTGAACACCACCTTGTCGAACTCCGGGACCATCTGGCCCGGGCCAAAGGCGCCCAGGTCGCCACCATTGCGACCGGAGGGGCAGTTGGAATGCTGCTTGGCGACTTCGGCAAAGTCCTCGCCGCCTTCAATGGCTTTCTTGAGTTCTTCACACTTGGCTTCGCTGTCTACCAGGATGTGGCGTGCGGTTGCTTGAGTCATATTCCTGTTCCTGTTGTGGGCGGATTGAATGGAGTCAGAGGGTGATGCTGCCTTGCCCGGCCCCCAGTGGCAAGTGTTTTGGCCGGCCGGGCCCGGAAAGGGGTCAGGAATCGGTAATGGGGTCGTTGGCGTTGTTGATTTGCATGCGGTTACGACCGGCACGTTTTGCCTCATACAAAGCGCGGTCCGCCTGGGACACTAACCGGTCAAAATAGCCGCCTTTCCAGGTCGCTGCACCTATCGAAACCGTCAGGCGTAACGAGTGCTGATTGATGCGAAAACGATGGTTGGCAACGCTGCGGAGAATTTTTTCGCCCAGTGCCGCCAGGTTTACGTGGTGTGACTCGGGCACAATGATCAGGAACTCCTCGCCTCCCCATCGTCCTACCTGATCCATGGAGCGGATCTGTGACGACAGGATCTGGGCGAACTGTTTCAGACAGGTATCGCCGGCGTCGTGGCCATGGTTGTCGTTGACCTGTTTGAAATGGTCGATATCCAGCAGCAGTATCGCGAAGGGATGCCCGGTGCGCTGGCTGCGCTCCTGCTCGCGAGTACCTGCGGCGTAGAGCTGGCGCCGGTTGGCGATACCGGTAAGATCGTCGGTCAAGGCCAGATCCCGTAGCTGTCTGTTGGCCTGACGCAGTTCGGTGGTCCGTTGCCGTACCCGTTCCTCGAGTTCTTCGGCCAGGGATTGCAGTTCCGACAGGGCGCTGGTCAGTTCACGGGTGTGGCGACGATTTTGCTGAACAAAAGCTGCAACGTAGATCAGCAGCACCGTGAACAGACCCGTAAACTCCTGGGTCAGTAGCGCGCTCTGATCCTGTTGTTGGCGGATAAACGGGCCCAGGTCAGCGGCTGTGGCGAACGCTGCATACAGCGCGACGCTGGCAGACAACAGGCTACCTGGCAGGGAGCCGAAGCGGATGGCAATCCAGACTGGCAGTACAATGGCCAGCAGCGGTGTGACGGCCAGGTAGTTTTGCGACTGGATTTCCACTGAGAAGATGGCAAAGCAGATAGCCAGGGTGCAGAGCCAGGCGGCTGTTATTTCCGCCTGGTTGGCGATCGTCAGTGCCATGTCCCGCCAGTGCCGCCGTATATGGAGCAGCATGTGGATCAACGGGGTGAGGACGATCAGGCCGGTGGCATCTCCCACCCACCACAAACGCCAAAACGTCAGAAACGGGGATTCCCGTTCCAGCACGAAACTGTAGATGGAGGCGCCGCCGACCGCGGCCATCGGAGACACCACAAAGAACACGACAACCAGAAACACCGTGACATCTCGCGGCACCCGCCAATCCATTTCCCCCTTGTTGTATCGGCTCAGTGCGTATCGAATCAGGCCGGCCGCAAGCAGGCACTCCGCCACGTTGACCAGTCCGAAGAGCAGCGCCTCGACCACCGTAAATGCCGGAACATCCGCGGCCACTTCCGCAATCAACGCCGCGGCCGCCAGGGCCGGCCAGTGACGGGAGTGGGTACTGAGCATCGCGGCAAGCAGTACAGCGTTGGGAGGCCACAGGATGACGATACCGCTGGACAGTGCCGCGAAGTGGACACCTACCCATGCCCCCAGGTAATAAAGAGAGCCCGTTACGATACAGAGGCAAGCGAGACGGTAAAGGTGCAAGGTAACGTCCTCGGGTTCGCTCCTTGCATATGGATAGCCTTTGCAGCAACGCGTCCGTAATGCTGAAGGTACGTCCGGATGTCGTTTGGGGGGCGGGATGTCAGTTGAATTAAGGCCCACGCCCCGCGCATTCACTAGTATGGTGGTATGGAGCAAACGAACGTCCACTTTCTGATCAGTGTAGTTCGAGGTTGCCCCACTGATATGGGAATTTTGATATCACCTTGATATAAGACAGTTTTGGTTCTGGGTAAACTATGACATGAGTCTTCGGGCCTATCGCGGGTTGCCGGTTCGCTGGCTGCGCTGGACCGTGCTGTGGGCGGTGCTGATGACAGACGGCTGCGCTTCCCTTCAGCAACGAAACCAACAAGCCAGGTTCAACGCTGCGTACCTTGTCGGTGACTATGCGGCCGCCGCCAATGCCATGGCACTGTCTGGACAGGATGTCGGAACGCCTGTACTGGAACTGCTGCATCAGGGCGGCGCTTATTGGCTGACGGGAGATTACCAGGGTGCCATTGCGGTGTTTGACCAGGCCGAGGCCGGCATGAAGCATCTGGACACGGAGGGTGTGGTGGCCGGCCTGGGGCAGGACCTGATGTCCCTGCTGGTGAACGAGTCGTCCCGGGACTACCGGGCGCTGATGTCCGAGGCCATTCTGGTCAACACCTTCAAGGCCCTGGCGTTCCTGGCGCAGGCAAACACCGACTACGCCAGGGTGGAGTTCAACCGGGCCGATGATCGCACCCGGCGGGCCGTGGATTTCTTTGCGGACGATATTCGCCGGCAGCGGGACTCCATCCGGGAGAGCGCTGCGGATGCCGGGGATGTGCGGCGCTCACTCAATAGCGACGACCTGCGCTCGGCGGTTGCGCAGAACTACGGTGACCCGTCCATATGGGGCGTGTACCCGGACTACATGGTGCCGGTCAGTACCTACCTCCATGGACTCTACTTCCTGGCCAACGGGACCGGGCCGACGGAACGCGAGCGGGCGCTCGACTCCTTGTCCCGGGTGGCGCAGATGATGCCGGACAACCCGGTACTGAAAACGGATGTGCGGCTGGCGGAACGTCAGGCTTCCGGGCAGTTACGTCGTCGGTCATTGCCGCCACAGGTCTGGGTGGTCTATGAGAACGGGCTGGGCCCGGTGCCGGAAGAAGTCCGGTTCGAAGTCCCGCTGTTTGTGTCCGGCGATCATGGCAGCCAGCTGATCATCACCGCCATTGCCCTGCCGCGATACCGCGATCGGCTGGCTCTGCCCGGAGCCCTGCAGCTGGAGGGGGACGCCGTGGTCATCGCCGAGCCACTGGCGGAAATGGGGCGGGTCATCCGCACCGAGATGCAGGCCCGCTTTCCGGGTATCCTGATGCGGGCCCTGGCCTCGGCGGTGGTCAAGGGCGTCATGCAACGGCAGGCGGCGGACTCAATGGGGGCACTCGGCCAGTTTGGGGCGATGCTCTATACTGTTTCCACAACCCAGGCGGACCTGCGCAGCTGGCAAACCCTGCCCGACCATTGGGCGGTGGCCCGCCTGGCACGGCCAGAGTCGGGCCAGTTGCGGGTGAGTGACACCCTGACGGGCCAGTTGGGTGAGATATCGTTGCCGAACTGGCCATTCACCCTGGTGTATGTGAAACGGCCGACGGCCCAGGCCCCGGCGACGGTCATTGTGCTGGACCTCCAAGGTCGGCATGCGGCCGTGAACTACCGGTTGCCGAATGCGGACGATCAGGCGGCGCTGGCGGAAGCTCAGGACGGCACGGCCGGTCCAGGTTCATCCCAAATGGAGTGAGGAATGTCCAGATTTTTTCATACCCTGATAACCGTGGCGCTCGCATGCCTGGTGATCGCTTGTGCACCGCTGCAACCGGAGCGCGAGTATGTGCAGCGAGATGACCTCAAGGTGGACCCGGAGGTGCGCCACAGCCTGTCCGTGACGGAGCTTCTGCAAAGCCGCCTGGAACAACCCGGCGGTGGTAGCCTGTTGCAGATCCAGTTCTCGGTGGAAGCGTTCGAGGATACCGACATGGAATGGGCCGTCACCTGGTTTGATGAGGCTGGGATGGTGGTTCCCGGCGTGGGGGAAGGCTATCGGGAGGTGCGAATTCTGCGCAACCAGGTTCGGTTCTTCATGGCGACCGCGCCCCATGAGCGCGTTGTCAGCTTTCAATTACATCTGCGGGAAGATCGCTGAGGAAAAGCATGATGAAAAAACTGGCTGTGGTCACCCTGACCACCGTGTTAGTGGCGGCCTGCGCCGCACCCACCCGCTATGTGGACCCGGCAGCGGACACCGGACCGGTGACCATGACCATGGACTACCGGGATTTCGAACGGGCGGCGGATGCCGCCGTGCAGGACCTGCTGGCCAGCGGAGCGGTGGATCACCCGGGTGGTGAGCGCTATGTGATGGTGGTGAGCCGCATTGTGAATGATACCATGCAGCGCATCGACACCGACCAACTGGTCAAGAAAATCCGGGTGGCCCTGCTGCGTTCCGGCAAAGTGGTGACCACCACCGCCGTGGGGCTTGACGGCGGGGAAGACGAGATGAATAAAGCCGCACGGGAGCTGCGGGATTCGGAAGAGTTTGACCAGTCCACCGTTCAACAGAAAGGCACCCTGCAGGCTCCCGACCTGAGCCTGTCCGGCAAGATCATCCAGCGTAATCACCAGGTGGAGGACGAGCAGCAGGTGGAGTACTACTTCCAGTTGAGCCTCACCGACCTTCGCCAGGGGTTGGCCATCTGGGAGAACGAGACGCCCATCATCAAACGTGGCCCGGACGACACTGTGGCCTGGTAAGCCGACCATTGCCAGCAAGGGAGAGCGGGTGTTCCTTCAGGACAGTTCCTCCTTGCGCGGCACCACCAGCCGGTCGGTGAATTGCTGGAGTTCTCGGTAGACCTGGTCGCGCTTCTTCTCATACCGGTGCGAGAAATGAAACGCCACCAGCTGGTTGACCTGGGCCTGATTGGCAATCCGGGCGCAGGCTTCGGTGGTCAGGTGATGGGTGCGGGTGGCCTGCTCCCGGTCGGCGCACAGGAACGACGATTCGCAGAACAGCGTGTGAGCCTCCTGGGCCAGCTGGCTGAGCCTGGCGACGTTATCGGGGCTGTCGCCGAAGTCGGTGGCGTAGGTCAGTTTTTCCCCCGGTTCGGTCAGCAACAACGCCTGGGACAGCTCATCCACCGTGGGGGCGCTGCCATCGTTCAGGGCAATGCGGTGCTGCCAGTCGCTGGCCAGATAGGCCTGTTTCAGATCCTGTAGCCAGGGGCCGGGGGCCAGCCCCAGTTCCTGCAGTTTGTCCTTGCGGACATTGATCTGGCAGCGGGGCTCGTAGGCATAGGCAAGGACCGGAATGCCGTGATCCAGTTCCGTGGCACGGACCTGGAAGCCGGGTTCCCGCAACACCACACCGTCCGCCACCGGTACCGTAGCGAGGGTGTCGATATCCCGGTTGCCGGCAGTCACCCGCCAGCGCTTTAAATGGTCGCCGTGCCATTCATGGACCTCGAAACAGGGGCCGCGATCCTCCACCCGATCCCACAGGATGCCGTTCATCATACCCGCCACCTGATTAAGCAGCCCCGGCGGGCCAAACACCCGGCAGGGCGGGAAGTGGCCAATGCGGCTGCGAACCAGCCAGATGAAACCACCAATGTGGTCCGCGTGGGCGTGGGTGAGGAACAGGTCCGAGACCTGGTGGGCCGCCCGCAACGGCATGCGTCCAGTGTCGCCGATATCGAACAGCAGGCTGCGGGCGTGGTGCACCATCCGGACCTGCAGCAGGGGGTCCCCCATCACACCATTGACCAGGGTGGCCACCACGTTGCCAACCCGAACCGCCACTTGTGGTTCCCGGGCCACGCTGGTGAGTGCGCCCAGTTCCACCCGAACTTCCACTGCCCCGCTGTTGTCTGGCACTTCCGGTGCGTTGCTGGGTTTGCCCTTGGGCAGACTGCGCAGCCGCCCGCCTCGGTTCACCGCATCCCGCACCAGCAGTTGATCGGGGTGGTCCGGTGGCTGGGCCAGTCGGAGGCGAAAGCCGGATGGCCCGGCGCTCACCACTTCCCCCAGGGTCTGCAGCTCGTTGTTCTTCAACAACGCCACCTGTCGGCCTTTCCAGGCATCGGGCCGGTTCAGTGGCGGGGGCGTGCCGGTCAGGTTGAGGGTGTTGGGGTCGAGGGGCACCGTGATCGAGTTCGCCAGGTATCCGTTCCACATCTGGCTACGCCGCTGGAGCCGATCGGAACGGGTAATCGGGCGGGCCTCGGCCGCCGGGGGCAGGCGTTCGATGCGAACCGGCAGGCTGCGCAGAGTTGATGCCACCGGCAGTGGCTCATTGTTCGGCACCAGGGCCAGCAACAGGTCCACGTTGGCCAGCTCGGCGAGGGCGGGGATCAGTTCCGCGGCGCCGGTGCCGCGGGTCAATCCGGGACTGTCGACGAACAGGGTGCCCGTGGGTGGCACTTTCTCCAGCAGCGACCGGGTCGCCATCAGTAACGGCAGGCGAAAGCGTCCCGCGTCCAGCGTGCACAGAGGCTGGCTGGCGAGGACATTCCAGCGAGTGCCTTCGAAGCGTCCCAGGGAAAGCGTTCCGGGAACGCCAATCCCCGGCAGGCCGGGATCGCAGTTCAGGCAAAGGCTGTCCCGCCCGCGCCGATTCAATTCGGTCATCAACGCGGCAATCAGGCTGGACTTGCCCGAGCCGGAATCGCCCAGCAACAGGATGCGCTGGCCATCCGGGCAGAACCGGTCCACCAGCTCCGCCGGATTTGCAGCAACTGAAGTACCCATCCAGGAGAACCTCATCAAACCGCACCTCCTATCACTATGCGCCTGATGATCGGAAAAACAAAATTCGTTCAGCGGGGGGAGATGGAGGGGCGTGACGCTGTCTGCTGGTGACAACTTAATGTGAGTCACAATTGGGGGGCGGAAAACTGGCACTTTACCGCCAGACTGTTTTAATAGGGCGCCATGAGTGACACATAGCAATAAATCGTGGGCATTTCCCGCCCAGTTTGGTGACAAGGACGTTGTATGAAGCCGTTTTGCCTGATTTTCCCTTTGGTCGCGTTGTTGAGCGCTTGTGGCTCGGGAGACTCATCCAGCTCTCCTGAACCTGAGACCTATACCATTGCCATCGCCGAATCCGGTGTCAGGGCACCAGTTCAGGTGGCAATCAACGGCGAGCAACCCCACAGGATGCAAGTCGGCCAGAGTATGGAATACACCTCCCATCAAGCCCCATCCAGTTGGGATTGGCAGGTCCGGAGTCTGTCCAGGCTTCAGGGATGTGCTCCAAGCGATATTTCACCGCGTCCGTTAACGATTGAAATCGTATGCCAGGACAGCCTCTGGTTTATTGGTGGTGGCAATCGTGCGGCTTACCAGGGGGATTTGGGCTGGTATGTCACCGACGGAACCAGAGCTGGAACCAGCAGGTTGGAGGATCCATCCTTGGCGCCGTACGGGCGAGATGTGTTCAGCGATGGCCTGCGGGTACTTGAAAAGAGTGACACTGAAGATCCTCTGACCAAGCGTTTTTGGGTGACGGATGGTAGCAACGAGGGGACTTACCCTGCGACGTGGTCCACTAACGAAATTCGGGCCGTGGCCAGCGTGTCTCAGACATTGTACCTGTTGCGGGTTAGCGACTCGCAAGGTAGTGGCATCCTGCGGTTGGTGGATGGGGAGGCTGCGCCTACTCAGTATCTTTCTCTACCGGAACTGGACGAAGGGCAGGTCTATAACGATTTGGTTGCAATCCGACACGGCCTGGTGGTTAAAGTCGGGTCCACGGCTGAGGAACGGCCCTGGCCGGCGAATCAAGCGGGCCGGTTCTTCGTGACCGATTTCGCTTCGCCTGGATCCTTGGCAGGTCCCTTCCCGCTTTTCGAGATGGGAACAACCGTATACGCTCAACGGGTGGAGACGGAAGCCGGGGCCTACCTCTCCTGGAGTGATGACGGAGCAGATGAACACGATCAGCATCTTGACGGGAACGTGATTGTTGTTGATGAGTCCGTCGGTTCCCCCAGGAGTGTGGGCTTGCCGCCGGTCAGTCCATCCAGTATGGAGCCTGCTGATTTCGAACCATTGGGTCTTGTAGACGGTCGCCTTGTCGCTTCTCAGAGCTATTATGTTGAAGGCGTCGCTGGTCGATGCGTTCTGCTCTTCGTGCTTCAGGACCAAGGATGGGAACAATTGCATGATTTCTGTGGCGGCACTGACCCTATGTATTGGCGAACGGTGCATCTGGAAGAGGGGATGCTGTACGGAATCTCCGAACGGTTGGAAACCGGTCTGCAGGTTTCGGTTGTGCGGGATGTAATGGAACCCGGATCTGTGGAGTCCGTGGCCGCAGGGCGATTGGAGGGACAGCCAGCGCGCGTCATTGCCGGCGGCAACCTGCTTTACGTTCAAACTTTGGACGACGTTTCTGGGGGAACCGACATGGCACCCTTCCAGAGTGTGCATCAGGCCAGAGTCTATAGGCTTGATAGCGTGTCTCTACGTCCTCTGCTTTTGGCAGAGGGGTTATCACCCAGCGTGTTTGGGACAACCGGCTTTGCTTTGTCACGCCCTTATACCATGCACGGAAATCTGCTGTTTGGTCTGGCGCAGGAGGAGTCAGGTTTCGAACCTTGGGTCACCGATGGGTCTGTATCTGGCACTCGGCTACTGAAAGATTTGTTACCCGGGCAAGGACATGGTCTGGATCCATTTCATATGGATCTACGCAGAGGCTACGTTATGTGGTTCGATTAGGTATTGAGGTCTTCAATACATGTTGCAGGGATAGTTATCCAGTAATCTACCAAATTAGTTCGCAGCGCCAGGCCCTGGCGAAGAGCCAAAGGAGTCGAATATGGGAAGTCTCCCTGTTCAGGTAGCGCATCGGGGCGCCGTATGCATCATTACCATCAACCGGCCGGATAAACGCAACGCGGTGGACCGTCCCACCGCCACCGCCCTGCGCGAGGCCTTCGAGACGTTCGAACAGGACCCTGCCCTGAGAGTGGCGGTGCTGACCGGTGCGGGAGGGAACTTCTGTGCCGGGGCGGATCTGTCCGCCATGGGGGATCCGGAGTTGCGCAATGACGTGGAGCCGGAGGGCATTGGGCCGGGGCCCATGGGGCCGACCCGGATGCTGCTGTCCAAGCCGGTGATTGCCGCCGTGTCCGGTTACGCCGTGGCTGGCGGGCTCGAGCTGGCCCTTTGGTGCGACTTGCGGGTGGTGGAGCACTCCGTGGTGTTCGGCGTGTTCTGCCGGCGCTGGGGGGTGCCGCTGATTGACGGTGGCACGGTGAGACTGCCCCGCCTGGTGGGCCAGGGGCGGGCGATGGATATGATCCTCACCGGCCGTCCGGTGTACGCGGACGAAGCATTGCAGATCGGACTGGCCAACCGGGTGGTACCTGACGGAGAGGGGCTGGTGTCTGCCCTGGCGTTGGCCGAAGAAATTGCCGGCTTTCCTCAGCAATGTCTACGTGCCGATCGCCTGTCTGCTTACGGTCAATGGGACATGCCGCTCCCGGATGCCTTGCGTCATGAAGGGGCGGAGGGCTACCCGGTGGTCTTCGAGGAGGCCATTCAGGGCGCCGCCCGCTTTGCCAAAGGGGCGGGGCGCCACGGTCGGTTCGATGAATAACCGGTGCCGGTCGCCCCGCACAGTTGAGTTACAACGATGTGCTCAGCCGCTGGCGAGCTCAGACGCCTGACTGGGGGTCTTTTTCCTGTCCATCCTGGCCACCAGGTCGTTCACCGCCCGCGCGAACTGCACCGGCGAATCCTCCTGCAGGAAATGACCTCCGGTCAGAGTCTGGTGGGGCTGCCCCTGGGCGCCGGGAACCCTGTCCTGCATGTAGCGGTCGCCGCCACGGGTAATGGGGTCGCCATTGCTGAACGTGGTCAGGAAGGGCTTCTGCCAGTTTTCCAGCACCTGCCATGCCTTGAGGTTGGCGTCCCGGCCCGGGTCGTCCGGGGTGACCGGAACCAGGCGGGGGAAGGCGCGGGCGCCGGCCTTATAGCGCTTGCCGGGAAACGGGGCGTCGTAGGCTCGCAGTTCGTCCGGCCCCAGCTTGCGAAAGGTGCCGGTGTTAATGATTCGGCCAATCGGAAACCAGGGACTGTAGAGGGCAAAATTCTTCCAGAGCTGGAATGCCGCCGGCACCTTCTGATCCCCCGTGGGGAGCATACCGTTACCCACCACGATGGCTCGAAACCGGTCCTCATTTTCAGCTGCCAGCCTGAGACCCAGCAGTGAGCCCCAATCCTGACAGACCAGGGTGATGTCGGTCAGCTCCAGTTGATCCAGTAATGCCTGCAGCCAGTCCATATGGGACTGGTAGCTGTAGTCTTCAATCCCGGTCGGTTTGTCGGATTTGCCGAAACCGATCAGATCCGGGGCGATCACCCGGTTTCCGGCAGCCGCGCAAATGGGAATCATGTGGCGGTACAGGTAGGACCAAGACGGTTCGCCATGGAGCATCAGGATAGGCGCCGCGCCCCTGGCCCCCTCATCCACGTAGTGCATCCGCATGCCATCCACCTCGGCGTAGTGGGGGGAAAACGGATAGTCCAGCAGTCCTTTGAAGCGATGTTCCGGGGTGCGCACAACGTCCATGGTCTCTACCTCTCTGTCGGGGGTGGGAACTGGTATAATCCTTCAACGTTAGCAGGATCTGCCGGAATTGCCTCCTGGTGTCGTCGTGACAGGCTCACTCAAGCCGCGACCGGGTGACGGGCAGCCCCCTGTGTCTCTTTGCCGAATCTTGAACCCGGAATCCCAACTTGAATCCTCAGACCTGTATCGATACGACCCGCCAGTGGGTTGAACGGGTGGTCATCGACCTCAATCTCTGCCCCTTCGCCAAGCGTGAATTGGTCAAGGAGCGAATTCGATTTGCCGTCTGCCATGCGGATTGCGAAGAGGCACTGGCCCTGAGCCTGCAAGAGGAAATACGCCATCTTGACCGCCACCCGGAAACAGAGACTACCCTGTTGATTCATCCGGACGTGTTGACCGATTTCCAGGATTACATCGAGTTCCTGGCGCTGGCAGAGGGTATGCTGGAGCATTTCGGGTATGAGGGAACCTATCAGCTCGCCAGTTTCCACCCGCACTATCAGTTTGATGGCACAGACCCGGACGACGTCGAGAACTACACCAACCGCAGCCCCTACCCAATGCTTCATCTGCTCCGAGAGGCGAGCCTGAGCCGCGCCATTGATCACTATCCGGAGCCGGAGGCCATCCCCGAGCGCAACATGGAGCGGGTGAGACAGCTTGGGCCGGCACACATGAGAGCCTTGCTGAGGTTCTGTCAGGGCAAATAACAACGGCGTACCGATGGGGGAAGTGTTGGACGATCGCTCGGTCTTTTAGCCGTCCCTCAAAATAGGTGATAGGTCGTTTTGTCTGTGCAAATGTTAACCAGTCGTCGTTTCTCGGTTCGCGTCTTTGTTTAAATTTGTTTTGCAGTTCTTATACAAATACAACAAAAGGGAACGACGATGAAACAGAGAACCAATCTAAACGGGCAAGCCCTGCCCAAGGCATTGACCTTCGCTCAGTATCTAATGACATCGATTCTGGCGATCGCGCTGACCGGGTGCGGTGGCGCCGGCGGTTTGCTCAGCAACCCGAGGGTATCGGACGCCGATAACGACCAGGTTATTACCATCGGCGACTCCATTTTTGCGCTCTCCGGTGAGCTCCAGGACTTTCTGGAGGAGCGAGCGGGCGAGAGCTTTCGGCGCTACACCCTGTCCGGGGCAGAGCTGACCGGTGGCGTTGTGGCCACCTCGATTGCGGATCAGTATGCCATTGCCCGCGCCGACAACCCGGCCATCGACACGGTGGTGATGGATGGCGGCGGCAATGACATCCTCATTCCGGCCATCCTGTTTGATCCCTACGATTGCAAGACCCAATGGTACGAATTCGGCCAGCTGAGCAGTCGCTGTAAGGCGCTGATTGATGACCTGTATGTGGAAGGGGTCAATCTGCTGAACGACATGCACGCCGATGGTGTGGATAACGTCATTTATCTTGGTTACTACTACACCAAGAACGGGCTTTTCCTGCTCGATAGCATGGAGGAGGCGGTGGACTACGGGGACATGGCGCTTGCCAATGCCTGCCATTACTCTGCGGTGAGCTGTCAATTTGTGGACCCGCGCAGTGCGATCAATGACAGTGACATCATTGCCGATGGCATTCATCCCAACACCAACGGCTCCAGAAAGCTCGCTGATCTCGTCTGGCCCCGGCTACAGCCGCTGCTGTGAAGATCGTCGGCCGGGTGGAAAGTGCGCCCGGCCGCCCTTTCCCAACAGATCGGAGCCTGAGTTATGACTGGAAAACTCCTGCCGGTACTACTGTTTCTGTGCGCACTGGTTGCGGTCTATGGCATTGGCGAGTTGGATGCAGTGCCTGCGACGGGTAACGCGACTGCTGACGCAGAGATCGCCCTCAACAGCGCTTTGGTCGGGCCGCAACACCCACTGGAACAGGTTGATGCGGAACGACAACGCCTGGTCCGCAAGCTGGCGGTTGAGCTGTTGGAAACGTATGGCGAAGACATTCACGACAGGGCGGCGCAGGCGCTTTTGCTGGGGTTTCGGGAGCGGCTAATGGCGGATCACCCCATGATGGGGCGGGGCCTGTTTGAACAGGCGATCATGCTGGCGTTTCCAGACCATGCCAATGACATATTTACCACCTTGGCGAAGCTGGCGGCTTACCAGGATTGGCTGGAAGACAACTACCTGGTGCTAAACGAGATGACCTATCTGGAGCGTGAGGGCGCCAAATGGAATAAGCGGTTGGCTCTGTTTGGTGCCGATGCCGAGCGTATCTGGGCCGAGGAGCGTCAGCTTTGGGCGAAAAATCAGCAAACCGTTCGGCGAACCATAGAAACCCTCGATCAGGCGAGCGAGTACACACTGGATGAGACCCTGTTTCAATTGCAGAGCCAGTTGAAAGAAACCTACGGAACCGGTCCGGAAGCTCTGGTCGTGAACAATGGCTTGATTGCCCAGGTCTACTTTGGTCTGGGCTCTGTTCAGGAAAAGCTGAGGCAATTGTCCGCAGACGATCGCCAACAACAGATCAATCGAATCCGCCGCCAACTCGGGTATTCCCCAGCGCAGGTCGAGCGGCTGGCCAATCGCGACCAGCGCCGCAATGAACGATGGCAAAGAGGGCTGGCCTACATGACCGAGCGCCAGAAACTGGTGGAGCAGCAGCCCCGCGACCCGTTGGAGCCTGCGCTACAGTCGTTGAGGGTGGACTACTTCGGTCATGAGGCTGAGACCATCGCCCGGGAAGAGCAGAACGGTTTCTTTCGCTACCGACGGCCTCGGCTCTATGGTCGCAACTGACTATCCCGGTGATGGCGACTGGCACGCCCCAGCGGCCAGTGACTGAACGCCAGCCATCAGAGTTCTGGCGCCAGTGCCCGTACCCGCAGCGCTTCGGTGCCACTGAACTCGCTGCTGATCAATTGCTCGATCGCCGCTCGCTGGGCTCCCGGGCTCATTTCTGACTGACGGATACGTTCCTGCTCCACAGCGAAGGCATCCAGTCGCTGTTGCCATTGGGCGCGCTGTTGATCCAACTCGGCAAGGTTGGCGGCCGCCTCGTCGCCGAGCGCCTGGGCCCGGACCTGATAGAGTTCCGCACCGCTGGCTCCCTGCTGCTGCATTTTCCGGGTTTGTTCGTACAGGTCGGCGTTCCGGGTCACCCGCTGGCGCAGCTGGCGGACTTCGTCCGGCAGCGAATGTTCCAGCGCAGTCAGCGCCTGGGCGCGTTCCGGCTCGCTGAGGGCCGGGTTTTGCTGCACGCTGAGGTAGTCGAGCATGTACTGGTCCTGTACCTGGTCGAGAGCAAAGAACACCTCCGTTTCCTCGGCGCTGAAATGGGTGGCGCGCAACGCCTGCAACTGTTGGTGACGACTGCGCAGTGCTTCCAGGTTGAACCCGTCGGACGTCCTGACCGCCGCCGATGCCGATTCCAGATCGTCCAGCCCCAGGCGATAGTCCACGTAACGGGTCAGCAGGTTCCGTGCCTCGGCCAGGGCCCTGGGGCTGTCGGCCAGCTGTCCGGTCAACGCCTGTTCGATGCGATGCAGCACCCGTTCCAGGGGCTCATCGGTCAGGCCGGACAGGAAGAAATCGAACAGCCGGCGAAGGTCTGGCGTTGGTATCAAGGCCCCCTTGGCGTTGACCTGCAGTTGGAGGTCGGGGTGCGCATTGGCCAGGTGGGACGGAAGTGGCGGGAGAGTCTCGGCAGTGCTGGAGGTAATGGGAAGCGGCATCGGGCCGGTAACGGCCAACGCCGGTGTGGGGCCAGTGGCTGGTGCGGACACCGGGCCTGAAATCTCCGGCGTTTGTGGCGTTCCCGGAACCAACAGGTAGCCTGTTGCTACTGCCGCGGTGATGGTCAGAATCAGGATAAAGAGAGTCTGTTTTCGCATGGTCAGCACCTAGCTCGCCCGGCACGAACGGCCGGGCAGCGTGATCAGCGGATCAGAGACCTGCCCGCTTCAGGCGGTTGGCGTGGTTACGGAACAGGCTTTCCGGGCTGATTTCGAACAGCGATACCAGGCCCAGAAGATGGTTGTTCACGTCGATGTGGTTCATGGTGTAGTTGTCCTTGATCACCCGGCCGAAGTGGCTGGAACAACGACCGGTAACGCCGTCGTTCGGCTCGTCAAAGGCCAGACCGGTGATGGCGAACATCGGGTCGGACAGGTCGACGCCGGTGGTCACTGTAGCGGTTCCACTCCAGGAATAAAGCGCAATGTCGTGGCCGGCAATGGTGACCTGGCTGGCACCCTCGCCACAGGCAGAGGTTGGAACGCCGGCAGGAAACTGCTGGTTGAAGGCGGCAGCGCCAGGCTTGTTGAACTCTGACAGCATGGCGTAGATATCGGCGTCATCATGCTGATTGCCTGAAAGCAGGTTGACCAGGTCACCAACGGCGTTGGCGAAGGTTTCGAACGCGACGCCTTGCAGGGTGCCTTCCGGTGCCACGCCGGTGACAATGTCGGCCAGTGGAGAACCCTTGTGGGGGGTGTGCATGGTGGTCACGGAGGCGACCAGGTCCGGCCGCACGTTCATCACATAGCGGGACGTCACACCACCCTGGCTGTGGCCAACCAGGTTGAACTTGCTGATTTGGCCGTTGGAGGCGGCGCGGATCTCGTCCAGCTGTTCGATCAGCCGTTCTCCGCGCATGGCAGAGCTGTCGAAGGCGTTGATCTTGGGAACAAAAACGGTAGCGCCTTCGGACTCCAGGGCGGCGGGAATGCGATACCAGTAATCAACACCGGCGATGGTGTCGAAAGCAAAGATGCCCGGCACCAGCACGATGGGATGCCGGGTTTTGGCGTCGTCGTTGCTGAACCAGGCGCTGAATAGACCTGCGTGCGCAGAAGCGGTGGTGCCCAGGCCGAGGATGACGGCCAGGGCGAGGATCAGTTTTTTCATGTTTTCCCTTCCTGTTTATTGTTGTTACTGCATGAGTGATTACTGCAGGATGGATACAGCCGGGTGCGGGAAGCCCGATACCATCATGAGGAGCACCATAGCGGTGCAAAATGACGTTGGGCTTGTAAGAACTGATGAAGTTCTGCCGACTTCGGGGAAAACGCGGTTCCGGTCACGAATTGAACGAGCCGTTGCGGAATTGATCAGGGATTGGCATAGAATGCTCAAAGACCCAACAATAACAATCGGCAGTTTCCATGGGCGCCCGGTCTTCCTGATGCTGTTTGTTTCTTGCCGGGGCGGTCTGGTTCTGCCGGGGAATAACCAGTGCCAGATCAATCTTCTCCCAATCTTCTGTATCTATGGCCAAGGCGGACGCTGCATATTGGCCAACTGCTCGAACCGGTTCAGTTCAGTCAGGCGGCAGCGTCACTGACCGTGACCCTTGAAGGGGAGTTCAGTTTCCGAACTTCGGGCATGGCGACGCCAAGGTGGTGCCGGAGCCTGCTCCTTCCCCCGGGTGATTCGGTCACCGTGGACACCGGTGAGGCCATGATCGGCATCTGTTACCTGGATGCCCTGGGACAGGATTACGCCTGGTTGCACGGGCAGATGACGGATGTGGGGGAGGGAGCCGCCATCGACGTTCCCCGGGAAACTGAATTCCGTTCATTGTTCCGGGCTCTGCACCAGGCCCCCCAACCGTCTGACGCGGCCTATGCCGCCCTGGAACGCATCATTAACCCGCGTCAGAGTCCCTACCCCGAGGTGGATACGAGGGTGGCGAAAGTAGTGGCGCTGATCCGCGAGTCTGTTGAGGTTAACCGGTCCGTGGAAGAGTTGGCGCAGGCGGTCAACCTGTCCGTGCCCAGGTTGATCCAGCTCTTCCGTCATCAGGTAGGTGTGCCCATTCGACGTTACCGGCAGTGGCATCGGCTTTTTATAACCACCCTTGGCGTCGCTCAGGGCAAATCGTTGACGCAGGCGGCCGTAGACGCCGGATTTACGGACTCGGCCCATTTTTCCCATACCTTCCGATCCACCCTGGGGCTCAAACCCTCCGACGTGCTCACGGTTCTGGGCCGCACGCAGCTGATCGCTCCGACCCAGGCCGTCAGCGGTTCGGAGCAATCGGTGTCGTTCAGGCGTGAACCGTAGAGACGCCAGGTGACAAGCGCGCTGTCAGCAAGGCGGGTTGTCTTGGACCCGTCGGGCCTCCCCGTTCAGTAATTGGTCCAGAGGGCAGGGTGGGTGAATGGCGTGCCCCTGGAGGTAATCTATCCCCAATTTCCGCAACGCACTGGCAACTTGCTCCGATTCGACGAAGCTGCAGATGGTCTTGATGCCCATGGAATGACAGATATCATGAATGGCCCGGACCGTGGCCAGTTCGGTGTCGTCCTGGAGCAATTCCTTCATGTAGGCCCCGTCAATCTTCAGTTTGTCCACCGGTAGCCCACGCATGTAGCTGAACGACGTCAGGCTGCTGCCAAAATTGTCGAGGACGAAGTGACACCCAAGGCCGCTGAGCTGGTTCATGAAACTTTGGACGTCCACCAGGTGATGGACTGTGGTTTCCTCCGTGATCTCAAAGCACAGTTTGTTGCCGGGAAATTCGCGCTGCTGAAGCAGGCTGGCCACATAGGCCGCAAAATCCGGCTGATCGAAGGAACGGCTGGCCAGGTTGATGTGGCAGGCGGCTAGCTGCTCCAGGTGCTGCGGGGCTGCCGTTAATCGGTCCAGTACTGTCCTGATCACCCAGCGATCCAGTTCGTGCATGACGCCAAAGCGCTCCGCGGCCGGTAGAAAGTCGGCCGCCGTGACGACTCGGCCGTCATCGTCTGCCATCCGAATCAGGATTTCATAACGCAGTTCGCCACTGCCCGGTGTCGTCGGTGCCAGCTGTTGTGCGTTGAGAAGCAGACGGTTGCCGTCGAGCAGTTCATCGATGTTGTTCAGCCAGCTGTGGTGACGACGTTCATGCCACTCAGCAGGTAGCTCCTGGCTGGACAGGCACACCCGGTTGCGGCCCTGGTCCTTGGCGGTGTAGCAGGCAATGTCGGCGGCTTTCAACAAGGCACTGATATCCGGGGCATGCTTGTCAACCCGGACGATACCGATGCTGCAACCGATGTGGTGGCGCCGGTCCCCCCAGACAAAGGTCAGCTGTTCCGCTGTGGTTCGAAGTTTCTCGGCAATGGCGGCGGCAGTCTGCAGGTCGCAGTTCTCCAGAATGATACCGAATTCATCACCGCCGAGTCGGGCAAGAATATCCCCTTCCCGAATGCAGCCCCTGATAGTCTGGGATACCAGGCGTAGCAACTGATCACCGGCGCCATGGCCGGAAGTGTCGTTAACCTGTTTGAAACCGTCCAAATCGACAAAACAGAGGGCGTGGGCGGTTTCGTCATTCCTCGCCCGGCCCAGGGTGCTGGCCAGACGGTGCTCGAACGCCCGTCGGTTCAGCAGGTCGGTCAGCGGGTCGTGGGTGGCCTGATGGCTGAGTTCCCTGGAAAGACGGTGGGACTCCGAAATGTCCTCCAGCATCACAATGAAGTAGGGGTTGCGGTCGCTGGCGTCGTGAATAACCGACACCGTAAGCCGCGCCCACATGATATCGCCATTGCTCTTGACCAGGCGCTGCTCTCGGGTGTGGCTCGCCATGCCCCCGGCAACCAGGCTTTCCTGGACGTTGGCGGGCGGCTCCCAATCTTCCGGATGAACCAGGTTCTGGAACCGGATGGCCCGGAACTGCGACTTGTCGTAGCCCAGGATATGACAGCACGCGTCGTTGGCATCCAGCACGGTACCCCGATGATCCAACTGAAGGATACCCATCACCGACTGCTCGAAAATGGTACGGAACTTCTGTTCGGTGCCACGCAGGATTACCACCAGCCGGTTTGACAGTAGCCAGGCACCAAGCGCGACGAGTGCCAGAAAAATCAGACTGACCACCGACAACAGGGCTGTGGCGTTACGGGCCGCCCGCCCCAGCGCAAGGCGGAACTCCAGCGCGACCACTTCCAGGTTGGCGGCCAGCCGGGCAATGTCCTGTCGGGCCTGTTGGAGCACGGCCGGCGACGGCGGCGGATTGACCCAGGCCTGCTCAAGTCGGTTCGCGACCTCTGACAATGTTAGGATGTCCCGGTCTGACCGTTCCCATTCCTCGATCGCCCGATTGAAATCCGGGTACTCGGAAAAGTAGCGGTAGAGCCAGATCAACCGGCCAATGTCGTCTGGATGAATGTTGGCGCGAATCAGCGCCGAGCGGGTAGTCCTGAGATCGGGGGCTGGCCCGTCGAGTTCGAGACGGGCGCGGAGAATGCTAAGAGGAATGTCGAGCCATTTTCTGGCCAGCCTGAGGTCATCCGGATCGCCGGACTCGGCGTAGTCGTCCAGGTAGTTGACCGAGGCCAGTTGTGCCCGGGACCAAATGCCGTTGCCCGCCACGCAGGCCGCCACCGCCGCTTGGAGCTGGACGACCGCGACGGTGAAGATGACCGCGGCCAGAACCAACGCCATCAATCCGGTGACCAGGGAAACGATCTTCCACTGTTTTTTTGAACTGACTGAAAGTTCGAGCATTGATGCTGGGGTCCCGGCAGCGTCGTCCACCTTATCACCCATTTTAGCAGGCGGGTGCAGGGAGGTAGATCTTGGCCGAGATCGAGTACCAGCAGGCCGGAGCGGATTGGCCGATGGATTTTGCAAGAGTTTAAATTGCGCCCATGGTGTTTTCAGGGGGAATATCAACAATGAGTGTAAGCTGGAGCCTGAACGCCTGTTGGGGAAATGGCCAACGGGGCGGTGTGGTCTGTGTGCCGGGGTCGGCGGGCGCGGTGTTGTCAAACGGGAGAACGAGAAAATGGCCAAATTGAACTGGCTTCTGCTGTCGGGCGTACTGAGCCTGTTCACCTGGCAGGTGACCGGCGCGATGCCGAACAGCCAGTCGGATGGAGATGATGCCATCCCGACCAAGCTGACCGCGGCCCTGGCGGAGGCCGATTATCCGCCCTTCTATTTTGTCGATGATGGCCGCTTGCAGGGCATTTCCATTGAGGTGCTGGAACGGATAGCGGAACGTCTCAATCTGGAGGTTTCCTATCGTCGCTTGTCCTGGCCGCGGGTACTGCAGTCCTTGCAGGACGGTCAGGTGGATATGGTGACCACCTTTTCCAACACCGCAGAGCGGGCCCCGTCGGTGGTTTACGCGGGGGTACCCCATGCTGTTGAGAATAACCACCTGTTTAGCCGCGCAGGCGACGATATCTCATTTCATGGCCAGCTGGAGGATCTGGCGGCCTACCGCATCGGGGCGATCAGGGGCTATACCTATGGTGAGGCCTTTGATTCGGCGGATTACCTGCTCAAGGAAAGTGTGCTGGATGAGCCTACCCTGGTACGCATGGTCATGGGCGGACGGTTCGATGTGGCCGTGGGCAACCCGTTTGCCATCCGTCGTGCCGCTGGTGAGGAACAACGTGCAGCTGCGCTCCAGTTTATGGACCCACCCGTGAATCGGAGCCCGATCTACATGGCGTTCAGTCGCCGTAATCCGGCGGCCCTGGAGCTCGCCGCCCGGTTTACCACGACCCTGGTGGAATTCAAACAGACCCCCGCCTACCGGCAGTTGCTGGACAAGTACGGGCTCACCGTGTCTGAAATGGGGGAATAGCGGGTTAGCCCGCGGGCTTGGCTGCCAGGACCTTCTCCAGTTTTTCGTGCAGCTTGGCCCCTCGTTTGAGGAGTTGTTGGAGGGTCTTCTCGTCCCGGCGATGGGTGTACAGATCCACATAGGTCTGGGCGACCTCGTTCATCACCGGATGTTCTTGTTTGAACTGCTCATCTCTCATGACCTTTCTCCACTGCTGAATAGAAGCAATTGGCCTGGGAAGCATTCGTTAGGCTCCCTAACTACTTATCCTACGCCGGGCCCGGAGGGCTGGGAAATAACTTTTCGGCAGAACAAACAAAAGCCAGGATAGCAAAACGCATATCCTGGCTTTTTGAGATCGGCAGTGAAATCCGGAATCAGGCTGTGAGACCGGTCTTCTTGCGCCAGCGCTGGAGCAGGAAGTTGGTGTCGTGATCCCAGGGATGGAAGCTGGGCTTGAAGTAGTCCAGGTATTCCGGAATGATCGCGCTGAACATGCCGTGGCGGCCCCAAAGCGTGTTCAGGCCCTTCACCCAGGATTTGATATTGCCCAGTTGCTTGTCTTCGCGCATCAGTTCGACGATGAAGGCGTGAATGGCGACCATGATCAGGGTAGTTGCCAGGACCATGATGCCCATCCGCAGGGCGTAGCTTGCGATGTCCTTGCCGTAGATCTTCTCGAAGGTGTCGAAGGCAACCGCCTTGTGCTCGTTTTCCTCGACGCAGTGCCAGGCCCACAGGTTACGCATGGACGGATCGATCAGTTCCACCATGTCTTCCCGCTTCAACAGCTGGGCGGACAGGATACCGGTGAAGTGTTCCAGGGCCACCGTGACTGCCAGATGTGTCTTGTCGTTCTTGAAGATCGGCAGGTCGGCCACCGACAGGAACTTGCGGGTCCAGCCTTCCAGCTTCGGGATGTCGAAGCCTTCCTTGATGGCACCGGCGTTGAAGTTACCATGTTCCTTGGCGTGCATGGCCTCCTGACCAATAAACGCACCGATGTCTTTCTGCAGTTGCGGATCTTCAATTTTCTCACGAACGGCGCGCACACTGGCCACGAAGAACCGCTCGCCATCCGGGAACAGCGCGGACAGGGCGTTGAACACGTGGGTCATGAACGGATCGTTAGCCACCCAGTGACGAGGAACTTCATCAAACTCGAAATCCTGGCGACGAACCGGAAAAGACGATTTTACTGCAGACATAAGTGACCTCGGTTGAATTGTTGTCCTTGGAACCACGATACGAAAAGCAAGAAAGGAATGGTCGTTCATTTAAGGACAGAAGCTTTGCATCTGGCCTTAAATGAACGGGGATAGGGGCATTCGGGCAAATGTCGGGCTTGGCGGGAAGTCTTTCAGCCAGCGGAAGTGGGTGAAAACTCCAGATAACCGTCGTCAATCGGGTCGTTGAGCAACATGCTGCGGTCTTTTCCATAGTCGTTGAGTACCCGCCAGGGTAACCTGGCGCCCTGGCGCGGCAGGATACCGCTGGCCCGACGGATATAGCCGGAGCTGAGGCTGTCCATCACACTGCGCTCAGTGGCCGAGCCTTCCCTGTCCCGGGGCACGAACTCCTGCAGATTATTGAGCTGCATATGGTTGAGCAGTCGACACAAGTAGTTGGCGGCCAGGTCTGCCTTAAGGGTCCAGGAGGCGTTGGTGTAGCCGAAGATCCAGCCTAGATTGGGGAGCCCCTCCACCAGGACGCCTTTATAGGTCAGGCGCTCGCTCAAATCACAGGGGTGTCCGTCAAGGCTCACGGCCATGCCGCCCATCAGTTCGATCTGCAGGCCAGTGGCAGTGATCACGATGTCTGCCGGTAGGTCCTTGCCGGATTTCAGGCGGACACCTGTCTCGGTAAAGGTATCGATCTCATCCGTTTCAATGGAGGCCTGACCGGCTCTCAATACCTTGAACAGGTTGCCGTCCGGTACCGGGCAGATACGTTGGTCCCAGGGATTGTAGCGCGGGGTGAAGTGCCTCGGTTCAAAGTCCTTGCCCAGCTGCTTTCGCGCGTGCCTCAGCAGCAGCCTGCGAGTCGCGGACGGAAACCGTCGGGCTCCTTTGTAGATGGCAAGCTGGAGCAGAATGTTGCGTTGCCGGGCCAGCTGATATACCCATTTCTCCGGCAACACCTTGAGTAAGGCCGCGGAGACTGCATCATAGGATGGCAAGGCGAATACATAGGAGGGCGATCGTTGCAGCAGGGTGATACGAGCGGTGTCTGCTGCCATTGCCGGAACCAGGGTCATGGCGGTTGCACCGCTGCCGATCACCACCACCTGCTTACCCCGGTAATCCAGGCCCTCCGGCCACTGCTGCGGGTGAATGCAGCGTCCCTGGAATCGTTCAATGCCCGGAAAGTCCGGTAGGTAGCCTGCGCTGTAGCGGTAGTAGCCGGTACACACGACCAGGTAGTTGCAGGTATAGGTCCGCTCATCACCGGATTGGCTGTGATAACCCGTGACAGCCCAGTGCTGGTGCTCGCTGCGCCAGTTCGTTGTCCTGGCCTCAACACCGAAGCGGATTCTCTCTTCGATGCCGAAAGCCCTGGCGGTGTCGATGATGTAGTGCTTAATGGAGGGGCCGTCTGCCAGCACTTTCAGCTCGTTCCAGGGCCGGAATTCGTAGCCGAAACTGAACATGTCGGAGTCTGAACGGATACCCGGATAGCGGAACAGGTCCCAGGTTCCCCCTATGGCCTGGCGACGCTCCAGTAACGCAAAGTTCAGGTCCGGGCACTGGCGGGTGAGATGACAGGCCATCCCGATGCCGGATAATCCGGCGCCGAGAATCAGGACATCGTAGTGCTCATGCATGGTGCCAGTACCTCCGGCCGAACGCTGTGGCTATCGGTCATCAGGAATCAACGAGCGCTTACGTTTAGTGTAGTGGCTGTGTCGATGTTGCATCGCGAAGCAGGCGGATCTCGGTGAGATACACGGTTTCCGGGGAGGGAAGATAGGTGGTAAACAGAACGATGCGCCGTATCTCGTTCATGTCCATACTGCGGGTTGCCGGGGCGGTGCGAACTTCGTCCAGGTCGATGGTGAATTCATTGATACCCGGCTGCAGGAAGAGCCGGGTATTGAAGCGGTCGCCGTAGGCGTTGTCGCCCCGGTCGTGCCTGACATCGTTGACCCGCAGCGTCATGGTAAGCGGGGCGTTGGATGGATTGTGCAGTTCGAGATGGAGCGCATCATAGCCCAGCCAGTCACTCGGCAGGTTGTGGAGGGACACGCCGGAATACCGCTCCGTACCCAGGGCGATCTCAAGCGCTGGCCGGTTGGAGCCGCGAAAGTTGCTCACTCGGTTCAGGGCGCCGGACCAGTAACGCCTGGGGTGTTCCAATGAAAGATCGTAGAGGCGAGGCAATTGTCGATACACCTCGTACTGTTGGTAGGCCACCTGAGCGACCGACGAGATTTCCAGCAGCACCAGCGCTGCGGTGGCAAAGCGAGCCGTGCGCTGGAGGCTGAGCTGGATGGGTGGCGTACCGCAGGACCTCGATGGTTGCCAGGCCAGGACGAGCCAGGCCCCCATGAGGTTGCGCAGTAGATCGTGCCAGTCCGCCTGGCGGTCGATGCTGTCTTGAATGACCTCCACCCCGATGCCGATCAGGGTCGTCGCAACGGTCACCGACAGCCACAGCGACCAGCCCGACAACCATCGCCACGGATTGGCCCAGAGGGTGAGGAGGGCGAAGAATAACGGGTGTCCCAGATTCCAGGCAGCCTTATACAGCGGACCAGAGCTCCAGTCCGGGCCGCCAAAGAAAAACAGTGGAGCCAGCAGTACGAGGGCCAGCGCCACGAATCGCCTGTGCCAGGGGCTATACCGACGCGTTAGCTGAGCTTGAGGCATTGGCCAGCGTCGTCCCAGCGCCAGTCAGGCTGTTGATGCCCTAGCTTGGTGCCCCCCAGCCAGCGGTCCGGGGGGGCGCATTGCATCCAGTCCAGCTCGCCGTCCAGCAGGGCCAGGCCGGTCTCGGTCAGTCGCAGTTGATGGTGTGGCCAGCTGGCGTGGTCGGTGTTGGCAGTGATTGCGATGGGCGGATTGTCCGCGGACAGCAGTGATTCGACGACAAACCAGAACATCAGATCCCCCAGCCAGGGGCGGGGGTCAAGGGTCATGATGAGAGCCCGGAAAAGCTCCGCCACGGTGTGCGAGCCGGCCCGCAACTGCTCGAGGGTCAGTTGTTCGGTTAATCCCAGCCCATTGCTGGCCGAGGGTAACTCCTGCAAGTGGCGGTGCAGGGCGCCAGCCAGATAGGGCAGTGCATCCGTGGTCGGCTCGGTCATCAGGGCTGCCAGCGAAGCGGGGGAGGGCTCCCGCAAGGCCTGCCAACAGCGGGCGCCGAGCCGGATCTGTTCGGGTGTCACTGAGAGGCGCCGTTGCCAGAGATCCCTGAGGGCAGCGCTATTCAGTTGCCCCAGGCCGATGAAGCGTTCATACCCGGGGTAGTGGTCGGTGGTTACCATCTCCAGACACCCGGGGAGGTCATGGGTATGGAAGTGGTTCAGAATCCGGCACAGGATCAACTGGTCGAAGCTGTCATGTTCAAACCAGAGCACAACGCGATCATAATGACTGGCTGCCCCGGCCAGGGTGGTTTCCCAGGTCTGGAGCAATTCCAGGGTTTCCTCAAACCCCTCGGGCGTGTCCGCCTCGTAGGCACGGTTGATGAACTCTGCCCGTACCGTCAGCAGCTCTTCATCACTCGGGGGCACCGGGCCCTGGCAGACCGGGTCGGCGTATTCCAGAAAATCGCCTGCAAAACCGGCCGTTTGCAGGGACAGGCGTAAATCGGATCCGCAGCGAATGTGCAGGGTAGACTGATCGTCGTCGAGAGGCATGGCGTTCCTTCCTGGGTTGAACCTGACTCTGGGTCCTCTAACTTCATTTATAGCAGGCCCCCGGCGCTCGCCGCCGGGGGCTGGCCGCATGGGCCAATGGTACCGGTAACTTTACCCTCAGGGGAGCAGGCGTTGGCTGGTGCCCCCAAAGGTGGCCGCGTAGGTGCCGTCCTCCATCAATGCGTCGATTGCCTGGTCGAACCGGGCTTGCAGACGTTCGCCTTCCGGTGTCGCCTGGAATCGATAGGCCAGTTGCTCGACACCAAACTCTTCACCGTGGTGAACCCGGTTCATCAGGCCCATGGCCTCAAGCTGGCGGAGGCCATCGGACCGGTACTCGACGGTGGCATCGATCCTGCCGTAAATCAGTTTCTTGAAATTCTGTTCCAGGGAATTGGCCTCCTGGAAATCGACGTAGGGGGTGTCGACCAGCTCGTCGGGGTAGAAGCGGCCACGTATGAGACCCACCTGCCGTCCCCGGAGCTCGCTGGGGCGATCGAACACCTGGGTATCGATTCTTGAAAATATGACAAAGCCATAGGTCAGGGCCACCGGTTGTCCGGTGAAGCCAGGTTGGGTTGGGTCTCCGACGATTTCCGGGAACAGTACGTCAATCTGTTGCTCGCGAAACATCAGGTTGGCCCGTGCCCAGGCATCAACGAACAGGACATCGCACTTTGTGCCTCGTTCGTCCAGGTAGCGAGTAAGGTGCCGGGTCCATTCCAGGTTGGCGGCGGTGAGGTCGTCGTCGCTGGTGGGGCCAACCATCACGCGGCAGGGCGCGGACTGGGGATCCTCTGCCAGGGCGGGGGAGGCGCAGAACAGAGCAAGCCCGCACAGTACCATCAGGCCAACAATGCGACGGCACTCAATTTTTACATCTCTCGCCATTACCTATACCGATACACAATCAGGTTGCTTATGCCGGAATACCTCAACCATCGCTGCGGTCGATGTTAGCAACTGGGCAGGCCGATGCGGAGTCGTCAGATTGAACGGATGGGGATGGTATTCAGCTGACTCAGCTCAATGAGCAGTTGGTTATCAGTTTGGTAGGTATCGGGCCGAAAGTACAGATTGCCTTCGCCATCCGCTTCTGCGGTCCAGTAAGCCAGCAGGACCGGCACCCCCCTTGGCAGGTGCACGTTCTGTGTTTCACCGGACGCCCGCAGGCTCTGAACTTCCCGCCAGGGGGCTGTGTTTTGGTGCTCAAACAGCTTGGCGGTCAGGCTCAGGGCGTTCTCCACCCGGACACACCCGGAACTGAAGAAACGGCTGGACGACTCGAACAGCCAGGACGACGGCGTGTCGTGAAGGTACACGGCGTAGGGATTGGAAAACCGGATCACCACCTTGCCCAGTGCGTTTCCGGGCCCCGAGTCCTGGCGTAGCAGGATTCCCTCTGGGTTACGCCAGTCCACCTCCGCCTCACTGATTTCATGACCTTGTCGGTTGTAAATGCGGATATTACGCTGGTCCAGATAGTTGGGATTCTGCTGTATTTGCGGCAGCTGGTCTTTCAGGAAAATGGATGTGGGGATGGTCCAGGTCGGATTGACCGTGACGTGGGTAATCACCGATTTGAGCCTGGGCGTCTCCCGCAATGGACGTCCGACCTGTGCCCGGCCTGACCAGACGATACTCCCTTCGCGATAGTAGCGGATGCGGGCGGCGGCAATGTCCACCAGTAACAGATGGGGTTCCATATCCGCAGCCAGCCAACGCAGCCGTTCCAGGTTGGTTTTTATCTGCTGCAGGCGTGTGGTGGGGGGGATGTTGAGTTCGGCCAGGGTGCGTTCGCCGAGCTTGCCGTCCGCCTCCAGGAAATGCCGTTGCTGAAACAGCTTCACCGCGTCCTGCAGGGCATCGTCATAGCGGTCCGGTTGATCCAGCGGCTCTGCGTTCTCGGTCAGGTAGCCTTCTGCCTGGAGCCGTGCCCGCAGGATGGGGATTCGGGGTGAGCGATCTCCGGGTTTGAGTAAGGGGCCGTCGGGAATTTTTGGCCAGTGGGCGGGGAAGTTGCTCAGCGCTCTGTCGAAGGCGGCTCGCAAATTCACATACAGCGGCAGCGTTGGCCGTGCCTTCGCAAAGGCGGCCGCCGGCTGATCGGCATGGTTGAGGGCCAGGGAGGCCAGTTCGCTGGAGCGCTGCCGATCACCCAGTATGGGCGAGTACCAGATAGTCTCCCGCTCCAGGGTATTGAAACGGCCATAGCGAAGATCGGACAGGGCGCTCAGGAAGGCAAAGCTGGCCAGATCCGCGTCACAGGGCAAGACCGCTCCCCAGGTTGTCAGGAAATCCTGCACCTGCATCAGGGTCTCGATGTAATAGGCCCCCGGTTCCAGGCCATCAGCCTTGAGTTGCTGCAACTGCTCAATCAGCGCCAGCAGTCGACCCGGCTTCTCCCAGAAGTCGTGGGGTATGCCTCGCTGGAATTCCGTAAGCGCCAGTTGGTGGGAACCGGACAGCTCCGGCAACACCACGCAGTCCTCAGGTGTAAACCGGAAACTGGCGGTGGTCGACCATGGGAGTAGCAGCAATAGGCATAGCGCGGCGCTGGCGAGATTGGCGCGTGGAATGCGACAATTTGTATAAAATATGTACATGTTGATGGCCGTCCCAGACTTCCCTGCTAGAATGCGGCAATTTTCAGGGAACGAGGCGGTGTTCCCCCGGCGCTCCCCCGTGACCGGGCGGCCGTGCTGCCCAGCCCAAACCGTTATCCGCAGGAATCCAGTAGGGTTGATCGAATGCCAGAACTTCGCCGAATCTCAAAACTGAACCCCGCGCTGGGGGTGTGTATGGCGTTGTTATCAGGTGTCAGCATGGCGAACACTTTTCACGTACACCTGTACAGTAAACTAGCCAATGCGGCCCCAAATCTCAATCCTGAAGTCCTGCAATCGGCGCTTACGGCCTATGAGTGCGCGCGGGTCCATGGCATAGAGTCCTCAAGCCGACTGGCGGTGATCGATTTTTCCCTCCCGTCCAGCGAACAGCGGCTGTGGATCTTTGACCTGGAATCCCAGGAATTGGTTCTGCGTGACCTGGTGGCCCATGGCAAGAACTCCGGCCTGGCGTCCGCGACGGCCTTTTCCAATATCGAAGGCAGTCATCAGTCCAGTCTCGGTCTGTTCATGGGGAGCGAGAGTTATCGTGGCCAACATGGCTATTCACTCCGCCTGGACGGTCTGGAACCGGGGGTCAACGACCTGGCCCGGCAGCGGGCCATTGTGATTCACGGGGCCGACTATGTAGACCAATCCTGGGTTGCCGAATACGGCCGCATCGGCCGCAGCCATGGGTGTCCGGCGGTGAGCCAGGGTACTATTCGCGAGGTGGTGGACAACCTCAAGGGTGGGCAGTTGGTGTTTTCTTACTATCCGGATCAGGAGTGGCTGGCGTCTTCGGCTTTTTTGAACTGCAAGTCGGAGGCCCGGTTGGCGGAGGCTGATTCTCCACTTGGGTCTGCCGATGGTTGATGTTTTGTAGCCTGAGTTGTTCGGGGATGCGGCTGTCGGGGGTACTTGCTCCGCGGCCCTCTAAGGTACGTCCTGTACCTGTCGGGCCCCGCGGCATCCCTGCCGCTGCTCCGAAAGTAACCCCAACAGCCGCTTCTGAGCTTCCGTAATATCGCTATTGGTTCGTCCTAAAGGGGGGGCGCTTCAGGAGGGGTAAACCTTATTTAGGACGGGACCCAGAAATCAAAAAGGGCGTAGCGGCTTGAGCCGCTACGCCCTTTTGTTTTCTGGAGAAGGGGACAGGTTTGAAACCTGTCCCCTGACCGGAACCGATCAGCTCAGGTTGTAGATGAACACCACCAGTACCGCCACCGGAGTGAAGTACCGCAGGGTGTTGTGCCACAGCTTGAAGCTGGATTCGGACAGGGACAGCTCGTTCTTCAGCGCCTGTTTGGACATGAACCAGCCGGCGAAGACCGCTACCAGCAAGCCGCCCAGCGGCAACAGGATGTTGGCGGTGAGGAAGTCCAGCAAGTCGAAGATGGTCTTGCCCTCGAACATAGCGAACATGCCCAGCGGGGTGACGTCCGACCACAGGTTCAGCGACAGGATGGAGGCGATGCCCAGGCCCCAACAGGCCAGGCCGGCGGCCAGGGTGCTGATGGTGCGGTTCATGCCCTTCTGCTCTTCCAACCACTCCACCAGCGGCTCCAGCAGGGAGATGCCGGAGGTCCAGGCGGCGAAGATCAGCAGCACGAAGAACAGGGTGCCGAACAGGCTGCCCATGGGCATCTGACCAAAGGCCAGTGGCAGGGTCTGGAAGATCAGGCCCGGCCCGGCGCCCGGCTCCATGCCGTTGGCGAACACGATCGGGAAGATTGCCAGACCGGCCAGCAGGGCCACGGCGGTGTCCATGACGGAAACCGTGATCGAGGTCTTGGCGATGGAGATGCCTTTGGGCAGGTAAGAGCCGTAAGCCATCATGATCGCCATACCCAGGCTGAGGGTGAAGAACGCGTGACCCAGCGCCACCAGCACACCCTCGGTGGTGAGCTTGGAGAAGTCCGGCTGGAACAGGAAGCTGACGGCTTCGCCAAAGTGGCCGGTGGTCATGGCGTACACCACCACCGCAATCAGCAGCAGGAACAGCCCCGGCATCAGGATACTCACCGCCCGTTCCAGGCCGGCGCGCACACCGCGTGCCACCACGACCATCACCAGGGCCATGAACACGGTGTGCCACAGCAGCAGGGTACCCGGATCACTGAGCAAGCCGGAGAAAATCGCGCCGATGGACTCGGCGGTTTGTCCCGCTAGCTCTCCACTGGCGGCGGTGCCCACGTAGGAGACCGCCCAACCCCCGATCACGGAGTAGAACGACAGGATCAGGAAGGCGGCCAGTACGCCGATGATCCCCACCAGTTTCCAGGCCGGGTTGAGTTTGTCCCGCTCGGCAATCAGCCGAATGCTGTTGACCGGGCTGCGACCGCCGCGGCGACCGATCAGCACTTCCGCCATCATGATGGGAATACCCACCGCAGCGATGCACACCAGGTACACCAGCACGAAGGCGCCACCACCGTTCTCACCGGTGATGTAGGGGAACTTCCAGATATTGCCCAGGCCGACCGCGGAACCGGTGGCGGCGAGGATAAAGGCCAGTCGGGAAGACCAGAGTCCGCGCTTGGCGGAGGCCCCCTCCAGGGCACCAGTGGCGGTGGCAGAGGATGAATAGGACATAGCTGTCTCCTGCTTACGAATTTTTGTTTTCGGGGGACAGGGCTTGAACAGGAGCGCTCAAGCCCAGTGTATTCCGTCAGCTCTCGGGATCAGTGCGCCCAGTTAGCCGGCCTTGGCGAACCGGTGGGCGTGCTGCTCCTTTGAGGCGGGGATATGCTCGAAGCGCTCTTCCGCCAGTTCGTTGGCGATGGCGCCGGTGGGGCGGCCGTCGCGGTCGGAGCGGGTGAAGATCTCTTCCAGGGTGTCGCCGATGGATTCGACGTGGGCCCGGACCTTGTCGGCGTCGTGGTCGGTGCGCTCATGGAACACATCGATGATGCCGCCGGCGTTGATCACGAAATCCGGGGTGTAGAGGATGCCGCGCTTCATCAGCGCCTCGTCGTGGTGCGGGTGCTCCAGCTGGTTGTTGGCGGCACCGGCCACTACGGTGGCCTTCAGGTTGGCGATGCTCTGGTCGTTCAGTACCGCGCCCAGGGCGCAGGGGGCCACAACATCCACGGGCAGGGAGAGGATCTCGTCACCGCCGACCGGGGTTGCCCCAAACTCTTCCACGGCACGGTCCATCTGTTCCTGGTGGATGTCATACACCCACAGCTTGGCGCCGGCTTCGTGCAGGTGACGGGCCAGTCGATAGCCAACATGACCGATGCCCTGAACGGCGACTTTCAGCCCTTCCAGGTCGCTGCGGCCGAGCTTGTGCTTGACCGCCGCCTGGAGGCCCACAAAGGTGCCGTAGGCGGTGGCCGGTGACGGATCGCCGTTGCTGGGCTTGCCGTCGAAACCGATGTGGGACGAAATGCCGGCGACGTGCTTGGTGCACCGGCCCATCACCTTCAGGTCTTCAACGCTGGTGCCGGAGTCTTCGGCGGCAATGTACAGGCCATTGAGCTGCTCGACAAAGCGGCCCATGGCCTCCAGCAGGTCGTCGGTCTTGTGCTTGCGGGGATCGCCGATAATCACCGACTTGCCGCCACCCAGGTCCAGGTTGGCCAGGGCGGACTTGTAGGTCATGCCGCGGGACAGCCGCAGGACATCCCGCAGGGCTTCCTCGTCCGTGGCGTAGGGAAACATGCGGCAGCCACCGAGGGCCGGGCCGCGCGAGGTATTGTGTACGGCTACAATGGCCTTGAGGCCGGTCTTGGGATCGCAGAAGAACGAGACATGCTCGTGGTTGTCGAACTCGGGATGGCTGAATACGTTCATGGCGTTTCACCTTACTCCGTGGCCACTGGAACCCTTGTGAGGACAATGGCGCGTTTTTGTTTGGGCCGTCCCGGGATCGCCGGTCGGGCCCTCTCTTGTTAGTTTAGTTCGTAATACGATGATTCGGTTCAAGCCGCTGCACTGGCAATCCGGTTGTGCTCGGTGGACGCCGGATTGATCAGGGTGCGCAGTTGCTTGCGTTCCTTCTGGGCTGCCTCGTAGGCCGCTTCCTTCACCGGGCCAAAGCCGCGGATCTTGCCGGGCAGCGATGCCAGGTTACGGGCGGCGTCCAGATGGTCGCGGCTCAGGTGCTTGAGCAGCCACTGGATGTCGGCCTCGTACTCGCGAATCAGTGCCCGTTCCAGGCGACGGTCGGCGGTGTAGCCGAACACGTCCAGCGGTGTGCCACGCAGGGACTTGAAGCGGGCCAGGATGTGGAACACCTTCTCCATCCAGGGGCCGAACTTCAGCTTGCGGGGCCGCTCGCCGTTCTTGCCGCGGCTGAGCATGGGCGGTGCCAGGTTGAACTCCAGTTCCACGTCGCCTTCAAACTGTTCCTCCAGCTGCTTGCGCAGGCTGCCGTTGCTGAACAGCCGGGCCACCTCGTACTCGTCCTTGTAGGCCAGCACCTTGGCGTAGTTTTCCGCCACCGCACGGACCAGCAGCGGGTCGTTGCCGACCTTGGCTTCCACGCTGCGCTGGACCTTGCGGACCAGCATCTCATAACGCTTGGCCAGGGCCTCGTTCTGGTAGTCGGTGAGGTGACGCTTGTTCCGCTCAACCAACTGATCGATGGTCTCGACGATCTGTACCGGGCTTCCCGCGGATTCGGCGGCGCGTTTCGGGTAGGCGAGGGCCATGACCTTGTCCAGGTCGTAGGCTGCCCGACGGCCCCAGAGGAAGGCCTGCTTGTTCTTGTCCACCGCCACGTTGTTGAGCTCGATGGCGCGTTCGATGGACTCGGCGTTCAGCGGCAGCAGACCCTGCTGGTAGGCGAAGCCCACGGTAAACAGGTTGACCGCCATGGCGTCGCCCATCAGCTTCTTGGCCAGGTCGCCGGCATTGAGGAACCAGCTGCCGTCCGGCTTGGACGCCTCGCGCACGGTGTTCTCCATGGCTTCGCCCGGGTACTGCAGGTCCGGGTTGCGGGTGAAGGCCGCCGGCATGGCGGTTTCGGTGTTCACCACGCTGCGGGAGAAGCGGTTGTCCAGTTTCGCCAGGGCGTCGTCGCTGGCACCCACCATCAGGTCAAAGGCGATCATCAGGTCGGCTTCGCCGGCGGGAATGCGCACCGCGTGAATGTCTTCCTGGCTCTTGCCGATGCGGATGTGACTCACCACCGCGCCGAACTTCTGCGCCAGGCCGGCCTGGTCCAGTACCGAGACGCCCTTGCCTTCCAGGTGGGCCGCCATCCCCAGCAGGGCGCTGACCGTGACCACACCGGTGCCGCCAACCCCGGTCAGCAGGATGCCGTAGGGATCGTGCTCGCCGGCAAAGGTCGGTTCCGGCAGGGTGGGGAAGTCCACGTCCCGGCTGACACCGGCCGGCTTCTTCAGCTTGCCGCCCTTGACGGTAACGAAGCTGGGGCAGAAGCCGCGGACACAGCTGAAGTCCTTGTTACAGGCGGACTGGTCGATGGTGCGCTTGCGGCCCTGTTCGGTCTCCTTGGGCAGGATTGACAGGCAGTTGGACTGGATGCCGCAGTCGCCACAACCTTCGCAGACGTCGGAATGGATCATCACCCGCTGGTCCGGGTCCTCCATGGTGCCGCGCTTGCGGCGGCGGCGCTTCTCGGCGGCGCAGGTCTGGTCGTAGATGATCACCGAACAGCCTTCGATTTCGCGCATCTCCCGCTGCACCGCATCCAGGTCGTCGCGGTGATGGAAGGTGGTGCGGTCGGCAAAGTCGGCCCGGGACGGGTACTTGTCGATGTCGTCACTGACCACGGCGATGCGGCGTACGCCTTCACCGTAGAGCTGGTGACTGATCTGCTGCACGGTGAGGGTGCCGTCCACCGGCTGGCCGCCGGTCATGGCCACCGCGTCGTTGTACAGGATCTTGTAGGTGATGTTGGCGCCGGAGGCGATGGCGGCACGGATGGCCAGCAGCCCGGAGTGGAAGTAGGTGCCGTCGCCCAGATTCTGGAACACGTGCTTCTGGTTGGTGAACGGCGCCTGGCCCAACCAGGTGACGCCTTCGCCGCCCATCTGGGTGAAGGTGTCGGTACCGCGGTCCATCCAGGTGGCCATGTAGTGGCAGCCAATGCCGCCCAGGGCCCGGCTGCCTTCCGGCACCTGGGTGGAAGTGTTGTGGGGGCAACCGGAACAGAAGTGCGGGGTGCGCTCCAGGCGTTCCTTGGGCTGGGCCAGGCTGGTTTCCTTCTCGGTGAGGAAGTCCAGGCGCTGACGCAAGGTGTCGTTGCAGTAGTGATCCTTGATGCGCGCGGCGATGGCCCGGGCCACCATGGCCGGGGTGAGCTCGTCGTTGGAACGCAGCAGTTCGGCACCGGTCTCGTCGCGCTTACCAATGATGCGGGGCGCCTTGTGGTCCTGCCAGCCGTACAGCTGGGTCTTGATCTGGTCTTCGATCAGGCCGCGTTTTTCTTCCACCACCAGGATCTCTTCCAGACCGCTGGCGAACTCAAAGATGCCTTCCGGTTCCAGCGGCCAGGGCATGGCGACCTTGTACACGGTCAGTCCCAGCGCCTCCCGTTCGGCTTGACCCAGACCCAGGTCCGACAGCGCCTGAATGGTGTCCAGGTAGGACTTGCCGGTGGTGACAATGCCAAAGCGGGGCTTGCTGGCACCCAGCACCGTCTTGTCCAGGCGGTTGGCTCGGCAGAAGGCCTTGGCCGCCTCCAGCTTGTAGCGGTGCAGGCGTTCTTCCTGCTCCAACGGCTTGTCCGGCCAACGGGAGTTGAGGCCGCCTTCGGGCAGTTGGAAGTGCTCGGGAAACCGGATGTTGATGCGGCTCAGGTCGAGGTTGGCGGTGAGGGAGGAGTCCATCACCTCCGCCAGGGCCTTGAAGCCGATCCAGCAGCCGCTGTACCGGGACATGGCCCAGCCATAGAGGCCGAGGTCGAGAATCTCCTGAACACCGCTGGGGTTGAGCACCGGCATGGAGGCGTCCATGAAGCCGTAATCGCTCTGGTGCGGCAAGGTGGAAGACTTACAGGAGTGGTCGTCGCCGGCCACCGCGAGTACGCCGCCCAAGCGAGAGGTGCCGGCGGCATTGGCGTGCTTGAACACGTCGCCGGTACGGTCGACACCCGGGCCCTTGCCGTACCAGAGGGCAAAGACGCCGTCGTACTTGGCGCCCTCGAAAATATTCACTTGCTGGGACCCCCACACGGCGGTGGCGCCCAGGTCTTCGTTCACCCCTGGCAGGAAGTGGACGTTGCGCTGCTTGAGGTAGTCCTTGGCTTTCCAGAGTACCTGGTCGAAGCCGCCGAGGGGGGAGCCCCGGTAGCCGGAAATGAAGCCGGCGGTGTTGTGGCCGTGTTGCTGGTCGAGCTGGGCCTGCAGCAGGGGAAGGCGGGCCAGGGCCTGGCTGCCGGTCATGTAGACCGGGCCGGAATCGCGTTCCCACACGTCGTTGAGGCTGACATCACGCATAACTGTTCACCTTTTTCCGGTTAAGGCTGTCCGTGGCTGGCAATCGCTAATGAGCCAACCGACGACATCAATTCGTTGTGAAATGCGAATTCAGGACCGCATTCAGGACTGAGTTAACTGCAAGCGACCGAGGGCCGGACTGGCAGAACCCAGAACGATGGTCTGTACGGAAAACGGTGAACGTTGAAGCAGGTGCGGATGGCCGGATGCAGGGCTCCGACCAGCATGGGGGTATGCTGACTGTGGCATGGTTGAAATCCTCTCCCACCTGACCGGATCACGGTACGAGTGGTCGTCTTGTTGTTGTGTTCCGGCTTTTGGCCGGCATCTCGATTTCAGTGTCCATTGCCCTTGTGGGGCACGAACAAGGCCACAAACTAGATGCTTTTTCTAAACAGGTCAATGATTATTTTCTAACCAAAAAGTCGATGGTGGCCTGGTGCCATTTCCGGACGAGCGGACAGTCCGTTGATTTATGGGCGCCTCTGCGCCCTTGTAGTGGATTCTACGTAGGCTTCGGCCAGTGAGGTCCGGTACACTCCCATCCTTTGCCCAATTCCCTTTGTTCCCGACCAGGACTGTCATGACCGACCTGTCGATGCTGCAGTACGCCCTCATTGGCCTGATCTTCATCTGGAGTGGCTTCGTCCGCTCCGGCCTCGGCTTTGGTGGTGCGGTACTGTCCCTGCCGTTCCTGCTGCTGGTGTACAACGAGCCGCTGGTGTACCTGCCGATCATCTCGGTGCACCTGTTGGTGTTCTCGTCGTTGACCATTGTCATGAACAACCGCAAGAAGTCCGCGTCAGCGTCCGCGCACACAGGCCACACAGGCGAGGGGACGGTGGACTGGCGCTATCTCTGGCGAATTCTCGGGATCATGATTGTACCCAAGCTGATCGGCGTGTTTGGTCTGATCACCCTGCCGGCCAGCGTGATGAGCGGGATCATCTTGGCCATCGTGTCGGTGTATTCGCTGTCCTACATCCTCAACCGACCGTTTCGCAGTAACAGCCGGGCGGTGGACACCGCATTCCTGATGCTGGGGGGGTACATCAGTGGTACCTCCCTGATCGGTGCGCCCCTGATCATCGCGGTGGTGGCCCAGCAGTTACCGAAAGAGAAACTGCGGGACACCCTGTTTGCGCTCTGGTTTATCCTGGTGACCATCAAGATGGGCGCCTTCATCTGGGCCGGTGTGGACTTGCAGTTGATCCATCACCTGTGGCTGCTGCCCTGCGCCGCCATCGGCCATGTCATCGGGCTACGTTTTCACGATCGCATGCTGCAGGCGGAGACGCCGATCTTCTTCCGCGTGCTGGGTACCATTTTACTGGTGATCAGCGCCATCGGCCTGTGGAACGGCGTGGTGTCCCCCATGCTGTCCTGACCAGACTGCGCCACCTTAGTACTCACCGCGCTAAGTTGGCGCTTCATATCGCCAGACAATCTTAACCCCTTGAGATTCCAGGCACGTGCCCAGCGTATAATGGACTTTGAGGTGGTGTAACGTTCTCTCCGAGAGGGGAGGTGGCTTATGAAACGCTTATTCTATCTGGTTGACGACATCGAGGATGTCCAGGACATCTCCGACGACTTGCATGCCCGGGGTATCAGTGATTGGCGATTCCATATCGTCAGCAAGGACGAAGCCGGGCTGTACACCCATCGACTGCATCGAGCCAGCGTACTTGATCGGACCGACTTGGTGCGTTACGTGGAACGGGGCATGTTGATCGGCCTGGTGATCGGACTTAGTTTCATCCTGCCCGCCGCGTACTACGGCAATATGGAATGGCCCACCCTGGCGTGGGTTGCCCTGGGTGCATTCGCCGTCATGGCCGGCGGCTGGCTGGGAGGATTTGGCGGGATCAACGCCGAGAACTACCGTATCCGCAAGTTCCACAACGCGATTGAGGCCGGCAAGTACCTGGTGATGGTGGATGTGCCCCGCAAGTACGCAGAAGAGATTGAGCAGGAGATGCTGGAGAATCATCCGGAGGCCACCCTGGGCGGCGAAGGCAGTAGCATCAACAATCCCTTTGCCGGCAATGATGGCCGCGTCCATGTCGTCTAGGACATGAGAGCCCTGGACGAGGGTACCGGAGCGTCCTTCGCCTGAGGCGCTGCTCCCTGCCGTGTAAGATCCGGTTCGGGGAGAGGGTGGGTGTGTTATGTTTGCAAGGCTTTCCACCGACAGTGGAAGGCCTTTTTTGTTCAGGGAGGTGCATGGATATGAGGGTATTGCTGCTCGGCGCCACCGGGCTCACCGGTCACCAATGTCTCAAGGGCCTTCTGGCCACCCCGGAAGTCGAGCGGGTGGTGACGCTCACCCGTCGGCCGCTGGCGCTGGAGCACCCCCGGCTGACCTCCGCCGTGGCGGATTTCGACCATCTTGAGGCGTCGGCCCGTCATTTCGAGGTGGACGTCATCCTCTGTTGTCTCGGGACCACTCTCAAGCAGGCCGGCTCCCGCGAGGCGTTTCGCCGGGTGGATTATGGCTACTGCCTGGAGGCGGCGCGCATGGGCAAGGCGCGTGGCGCCAAGGCCTTTATCCTGATGTCGGCGGTGGGGGCTGCGCCCCGGTCACCGGTGTTCTACAACCGGGTCAAAGGAGAGCTGGAACGGGATATCAAGGCGCTTGATTATCCTTACCTGTCCATCTACCACCCCGGCCTGCTGCTGGGCGATCGTGCCGAACACCGGCGCGGCGAGTCGGCCATGGCACTGGTGATGCCCACCCTCAACCGGTTGCTACCGGGCCCCCTGTCGAAATACCGCGGTGTTGACTCAGCCGACGTGGCCCAGGCCATGGTGAACGAGATCCGGGAGCTGGAACTGCCCCGGGACATGACGCCCAGGGTACTGGTCCGGCACTACGAGGACATCATGATGTTGGCCCATGCCGCGCCCGTGGCCCAGGAAGCCTGACGCAGTCGCTTCGGAATCTACCTATACGCTCTCGAGGCCAACCTGACTAGTGTCCTAACAGATTGACATCTGATTGCCCCAGATCCGATTGCTACCCACTCTGCCAGGACGCCGGTTTGCCAAGATGGCCACGTTAGCCCCCAGTTACCAGTTACAGCCCGCCCGCGTGCGGGCGGAATTTGTTCGGTTGCTCCCCATCTCCCTGTTTGTGGTGGCGTTTGGCGCCGCCTTTGGCCTGGCTGCGGTACAGGCCGGCCTCGCCCCGTGGCAGGCGCTGTTGATGAGCACCTCGGTGTTTGCCGGCGCCTCCCAGTTTGCCGCCCTGGATATGTGGGGGGCGACGGTGGCGGTGGTGCCGCTGATGGCGGTGGTCTTCGCCATCAACTCCCGGCACCTGCTGATGGGAGCGTCCCTGTACCCGATGCTGAAAGACCTGCCGGTGGGCCAGCGTTATGGCATCCTGCTGGTGCTCACCGACGCCAACTGGGCGGTGGCCGCCCAGGATTACCAGAACGGCCAACGCAACCTGGAAGTGATCCTCGGCGGTGGACTGGTGCTGTGGCTGGCCTGGCTGGCGGGAACCCTGCTCGGGGTGCACTTTGGTGGCTTGCTGGAGAATCCCGAAGCCCTTGGCCTGGATATGGTGCTTGGCTGTTTCCTACTGGCCATGGCGCTGGGTGGCAAGAAGTCACCGCGGGTGCTGGTGGCCTGGGCGGTATCCGCTACTGCGGCCATGGCGGCCTATTGGTGGCTGCCGCCACACACCCACGTGGTGGTTGGCGCACTGGCCGGTGGTGTCGTGGGATACTTCTGGTTGGAGCATAAGCCGGCATGACCATCGAAACCACCACTGTCGGTACGCTGGCGCTCATTGTCATTATGACTGCCGTCACCCTCATCACCCGTTATGGTGGCGTGGTACTGATGTCGTTCGTGCGGATCAGTCCACGGGTCGAGAGCTTCATCAACGCGATGGCCAGCTCGGTCCTGATCGCCATCATCGTGCCCCTGGCCTATGAGGGCGACCTGGGTGCAAGGCTGGCCCTGCTGATCACTGCCGTGCTGATGCTGCTCACCCGAAAACCCCTGCCGGCCATTGCCGCCGGTATCGCCGCGGCCGCGGCCACCCGTTACCTTTTTTAACGACGTTTTCAGCCCCACGGGCCAGTCAGTCGAGACCGGCCTGACATTTCCGCCCTCCATGGACTAGGCTCAAGGAACAACCGTGACCGAGTAAACGGAGGTTTCCATGTCCAACCATCATACCTATAAGAAAGTGGAAGTAGTCGGTTCGTCCAAGTCAGGGATCGAAGAGGCCATCAACAACGCCCTGGAGGAATGCAGTAAGAGCATCCGTAACATCGAATGGTACGAGGTGCAGGAGATCCGTGGCCATGTGGTGGATGGGAAGGTCGGCCATCACCAGGTGGTGATGAAGGTTGGCTTCCGCATAGAGGGCAGCTAGTACCTCGGGGGTTTCGCAGTGCGGGCGATCACCTCATAGTGGGACCCCTGCGGTCCCTGGGCGCTGGAAAACAGGACGGCCTGCCGGACGGTAAACGGCGGTGACCGGAAATCCTGGTGAGTCTGTAAATAATCGGTGCAGTCGCTGCGCCGACCCAGCCTGGCAACAGTAACGTGGGGCCGGAAGCGGCGGTTTTCCGTTGGCCAGTCCTGCTCCGCCAACAGCGCCTTGAAGCTCTCATGCAGCTGGATAACCGGCTCATCAGGTGATACGCCCAGCCACAACGCGCGGGTTCCGAAACGGCCTGCACCAGTCAGTTGCAGACTGAATGGTGCGAATTGAAAAGCCGAGACCAGTTCGCAGAGGGCGGGGGCCTGGTCCTCCGGGACCTGGCCGATAAAATTCAGGGTCAGGTGTAACTGGTTGCTGTTCTGCCAACGGGCATGGCGGATGCCGTGCTGGGTTGCCCGTATCTGTCTCTTGATTGCTCCGGGCAACGTCAGCCCGATAAACAGTCTCACGAGTATCCCGTTCCCTCCCCCCGGCGCACCACCCGACGCCGGATGGCGTCGATCAGCTCGTTCATTAACTCCGGAACTTCGCCGTCGTAAAGCAGGCGATACTTCTGGTGCTGTACTTCCAGGTCATGGTCGCCACCATCGGAACGGGTGTCTCTCTGGATTTCCTGGTATTGGCAGCCGGCCAGGTGGGCCTTGATCTCGGCGTCGATCAGCTGGGTGGCCAACTCCTCCACCCGCTGGTGGCAGAAAGGGCGAACCTGATTGAGGACGGTCCTTGCCTCCAGCGCCGCATTCCTGGCGGAGAGGCGGCTGTCGTTCGCCGGCTCTTCGCTCTCCAGGGCCCTCAGGAAGGCCCCGAGTTTTTCATGCAGGTCGCAGACGGGCGGCCAGAGTCGATCGTAAGCGGACTTCTCAATGGCCAGCTGCTCCCGGCCCAGGCCGTCGGAGGCTGGGCCAGCGGCGTGATGCGGTCTCTCCATCTGGCCGATTCTCATGTCATCCAGCTCTTGCCAAAGCGTATCCAGACGTTGCTTTTGAACTTCCTGGTTTGCCTCCGACTGAGAACGGAAGCGATTGAACAAAATCAACAGCACCAGAGCCACCAGAAGGGCGCCGCTGGCAACGTAGAGCGGCAATTGATCATCGGCGAAAAGGGCCAGGAAACTGCCAGGGTCCATGAAATCCGCTCCGCATGAAATGGGGATTCAGCTCAAAGGTCACCGTCCTTTGGGCTCAAGGGCATCGCTGATGGCTTCCTAGAGTGTAGTCCAACTGATGTCATGGGATGAAATTCGTAAGGAAATCCGGGAACTACTCTGGAGGTGCTTCGGTCCGGTAGGGTAACGCCGTCAGTGCCTCGTCCCGATAGCGGATCACCTGCTCGGCCTCTTCCTGGCAGAATCGCCGGATGGCATCGTGAAAGCCCGGGTGGGCGATACCGTGCCAGGAGTGGGTAAGCACCGGGGCGAAGCCGCGGATCAGCTTGTGCTCCCCCTGGGCGCCGGCATCAAACCGGGCCAGGCCACGCTCGATGGCCAGCTCTATGCCCTGGTAGTAACAGGTTTCGAAGTGCAGGTGATCAAACTCCTCCAGACACCCCCAATAGCGGCCGAACAGTGTGTCGTCCCCAGTCAGGAACAGGGCGCCGGCAATGAACCTGCCGTGCCTTTCCGCCATCACCAGGTGCAACTGGTCTCCCTGTCGGTCGCGCAGTATCCGGAAAAATTCCAGGGACAGATAGGGGCGTTGGCCACGCTTGAAATAGGTCGCCTGATAGAAATCGTAGAAGGTCTCGAGAACATCGTCCGGCAGCTCAACCCCGGGATGGTGTTGGAAACGGATGCCCTGTTCCACCACTTGTCGGCGCTCCCGTTTGATGGATTTTCGCTTGCGGGAGGTGAGTGTGGCCAGGAAGTCCGTAAATTCCCGGTATCCCCGATTGTGCCAGTGAAACTGGCAACCCAGCCGATGGATGGCCTCGGCGTGATCGAGCAGTGCCTGGTCGTTGGCATCGGGAAACAGCAGGTGCCAGGACCGGGCCCCGAGGTCCTCGATCAGGCTATCCAGGGCTCGATGCAGGGCGTGGGGTTCAATCCGTTGGCGGGCTTTCGCGTCCAGTAACAGTCTCGGTCCCTGGGAGGGCGTGAAGGGTACGGCGATGACCAGCTTGGGGTAATAACGCTGGCCATAGCGATGGTAGGCGTCCGCCCAGGCCCAATCGAACACATACTCGCCCATGGAGTGGGTTTTCAGGTAGGCCGGGGCCACACCGACCAGCTCGTCATCGAGCAGCAACTGAAGGTGGCAGGGCGTCCAACCGGTGGCCGGGCTGGTACAGCCGCTGGCTTCCAGCGCGTCCAGGAAGCGGTGGCGGAGGAACGGGATTCCGGACCCACTGAACCGGTCCCAGGAGGCCTCCGGGATGTCACGAATTGTAGAGACGGGCTTCAGAGTCAGGTTCGGCATGGCATCCATGGGACTGGTCGCGGTCACCAGTAACCATACCGGCAAATCCGGTTTCAATCATCCCGGAACCAGTGTTTGTCGAGTGCGCGCCAGACGTGGATTCCGGCGTGTTCCCGTGCGTGTCTATCCCGTCAGACATAGGTCAGTGTCGTGAGCGGTCGGACGGCAGATACTGGTAGATGGCTGATGGCAATGGACCGGCGTAGGGATAAGGCTGTTGGAGGTCAGGAGCGTCATTGGGTGGGGCGAGAACCCTTGATTGGGGAAAGCTATTGGCGGTATTGATTTTAATATTCCAAAATAGTCTATGCATATAACCAAAAGTGTGTTTTAGTGTGGCCAGGTATTTAACCGTCTGATTGGAGAGTCGACTGCGTAAAAAATCCTTCCCGTTGTGTGTCTGCGGCCGCCTGTTGCCGGCAAACGACTCCCGAAACGGGGAGGGCAAGTCGCAACCATTATGATGAATCGAGTTGAACGCTACCTGCCGCTCCTGCAATGGCTGAAGGGATACCGGAGCGGGACTTTCATCAGCGATGCCCTGGCCGCGGTGATCGTAACCCTGATGCTGGTTCCCCAGGCCCTGGCGTATGCCATGCTCGCTGGGCTCCCGCCGGAGGTGGGCCTGTACGCCAGCATGATTCCCCTGGTGCTCTATGGGCTGTTTGGCAGCAGTGCCACCCTGGCCATTGGTCCGGTCGCTGTGGCTTCTCTGATGACCGCCTCGGCCCTGGCTGGCATGGCCGAGGTTGGCAGTCCGGAGTACGTGGGAGCGGCGTTGATTCTGGCAATCCTCTCAGGGCTGGTGCTGATGGCCATGGCAATGCTGCGTCTGGGTTTTTTGGCCAACTTCCTCAGCCATCCGGTGATTTCCGGGTTTGTCACCGCCTCCGGCATCCTGATCGCCGGCAGTCAGTTGGGCCAGGTCCTGGGTATTCCTGGCGGCGGTCATAACCTGCTGGAGATGGGCCAGGGGCTTTGGCAACAGCTGGATAACGTGAACCCGATGACCGTCGTCATTGGTGGCGGGGTCCTGGTGTACCTGTATTTATGTCGGCGTTTCCTCCGCTCTGGCCTGCTTGCGCTCGGCCTGTCCGAGCGTATGGCGGATCTCACCGGCAAGGCAGCCCCGGTGTCGGGGGGGGGGGGGACCCCCCCCCCGGGGGGGGGCATGGGACGTGTGGGGGGGCGGGGGGAACGGGTGGGGGGGGTGGCGGGTGGGGTGGGCCCGATAAGCGTGACAATAACGGCGTAAGAAATCTGGGGGGCGGTGGT
>NZ_JAWVYN010000008.1:0-145697 GCF_033722735.1 Marinobacter sp. | reverse complement strand
GCGCCGGCCGGGAAACCGGCAGCGGCAGGAACCGCCACGCCATGAACACTCCGAGCAGGGTCACCGGAGCAGGCGCGAACATCACGTAGCGCCAGTCCAGCTGGTCGACCAGGAAGCCCCCGAGCACCGGCCCGAGCGCTGGCGCCAGGATCACCCCCATGCCATAGATTCCCATGGCCTGGCCCCGACGCTCCCGTGGGAACACCCGGAACACCAGGTACATGGCCATGGGCTGCATCAGACCGGCCAGGGCTCCCTGGGCAATGCGGGCCCCGATCAGGCTGGTGGCATCGGGACTGAAGCCCCCCAGCACCGACACCACGCTGAAGGAGAGCATTGCCACCATCAGCGTCTTACGCAGGCCAAAGTGGTCGAGCAGCCAGCTTGAGGCCAGCATGGTGGTGGTCATGGCCGCAATGAAGCCGGTAGCCAGCCAGTGGGCGGTGCCCTGGCGAATACCAAACTCCGCCATGATGTCCGGCAGCGCCACGTTCACCACGGTGGCGCTGAGTACCGTCGCCATGGTGCCCAGCATCACGGTGAAAACCGCCAGCCACCGCCAGCGTTCACCGAAGCGGGCTTTTAACGCGTCAACCGTATTGCGACTCAGAACCCGTTCTCCCTGACGGCACCGCCGTTACTTCTGGTTTTCCGCGTTCACCATGATTTTCTGGAAGACCCGCAGGGCACATGCGACTTCTTCATCGCTGATGCCTGCGAGCATTTCTTCCCGCAGCTCCTGAGCCCGGGAGGTCAGGTCATCCATGAATCGCTCTCCGGATTCGGTGAGAAACAGGCGGCGGGCCCGGCGGTCGTTCTGGCAGGGGCGGCGCTCGATCAGGCCCTGCTCTTCCAAACTGTCGAGCAGGCGAACCAGGGTGGGATTCTCAATGGCCATCAGGCTGGCCAGTTCCCGCTGGGTCAGGCCCTCGCCGCCCTTTTGCAGGTAGACCATGGTGGTCCAGCGCGCCTGGGTGACCCCCAGATCCTTCAGCCGTTCATCCAGCAACTTGCGCCAGCGGCGGGTAACCCGAGCCACGGCAAAGGGAAACTGGTCTCTCATAGGCAGGTACTCCACAACACCCAAAACTGATTTGAAATCGAAATAATTGATTCACTAATAGTAAGCTAATCATTGTCTCGAAAACAGAATGGAGAGCTCATTCAGCATCCGCAATTACCGAAAGGCCGCAGGTCCCCGAGGCCAGCTCCCTCGGCGTTTGACATTGTTTTACATTAAGGCGACGTAACCCACGGCGGCACCCCGAAGCGGTACCATGAAGTGATTCGCTGGGGTAAGGGGGCCTCGAAACAACGCCTGGATCGGCGCTGGCTACCCAGGGGTTCCCCAGTCCTGTATCCGCCGAATCAAAGAGCCGAGCGACATGAAGAAAACGGAATGGCCCATCCGATGGGACCTGTTGTTGCGCTACCGCCTGATTGAAATCATCGCCCTCTGGGAAGGGCGGCTCACCACCAACCACATCTGCCACGGGTTTGGTATTGGTCGGCAACAGGCCTCCAAGGACATCAACATGTACCTGAGGGACGTCGCCCCGGGCAATCTGGTTTACGACCGTCACCGCAAGGGGTATGTCCCGGCCCCCAGCTTTCGCCCCAAAATCACCCGGGGCGAGGCGGACGAGTATCTTGAACTGATGAACCGCCACGACAGCCTGAGCCAGGCCTTCGAGTCGCTGGATGTCCGCCTGCCGGCCAGCACCGTGGTCCGGGTGCCACGGCACCAGGGCGCCCCGGACATCGTGCGTGCGGTCATCACCGCCGCCCGCCAGGGCCGCAAGCTGGTTCTCGACTATGCGTCCATGTACCAGGTGCAACTGGAAAGCTGCGTGTTGGCGCCCCACACCCTGGTGTGCGGTGCCGGCCACTGGTTTGTGCGTGGCTGGTGTGACCGTCGGGAGCGTTACCGGGACTTCCAGCTAACCCGCTTCCGGGGGACCCCACGGATGCTGAGCGAACGGTCCGGCCACGGGGCGCTGCAGGACCAGGACTGGAACCAGCGCATTACCCTGGTGTTCCGGCCCGATCGCCGACTGAGCCCGCACCAGCGGGCCATCGTTGCCGGCGACTATGGCATGGTGGACCAGCGGCTGGAACTGGCCACCCGGACGGCGTTACGCCCCCATGTGCTCCGGCAGCTGAGGGTACCGGAAGCGGGGCCGGCCACAGATCCACTGCAGCAGCCGCTGGAACTGGTGGAGACCAAGGCAGCAACGCCGGACAACCCGAAGCCCGCCGCCAGGGAACGGCAGCCGGCCACCTGCTAAACGGCAGCTGGCCATCTGAGAGAGGGCCACGGCCCTGGTGCCCTACCGGGGGGCACGATGCCGGTCGCGCCAGGCCAGCAGCTCCCGGGCCCACTGCTGGGCACGGTCGCCGCGCTGGTGCAGCGCCAGGCCCACCTCCCGCACCTCCGGGTGATCGAACCGCAGCTGTACCGAATAGCGGTGACGGGCGCCTTCCATCTCCTGATCACGGACCGCGACCTCCATTAGCTGATCCGCCGACAGCACCTGGTAGCGATTGGGCCACACCAGCGCCAGACGACCGCTGTGGTCATCCGCCACCACCAGCAGGTTCGCCCGCCACTGGCGCGACACTTCAAAGCCGCTGGCAACGAGCGCCTGGAGCGTGCGGTCCATCCGAGTCTTCTGGAACCAGACCAGGCCGGCCACCATAATCACCACTACCAACAGAACCCAGAGCGTGTTACTCATTGCTGCAACTCCCACAGAATCGAATCCACCCTAACCGCCCAGGCGGCCACGGTGTACACGTTAACCACAAAGCCCCTTGATGACCATGCCCACACTTGCCGGACCGCCGATAGTCACCGGACTGCTCATGCTGCTGTTCACCGCCTGCGCACTGGCCGACGACTGCGGCCTGCCTGCCGTTCCCATCGCCCGCATCCAGGGCGATGGCTCCCAGTCGCCACTGACGGGCAAGGCGGTGACCGTGGAAGCCGTGGTGACGTTCGACGCCAGCCATCGCGGCGGTTTTGGCGGCTTCTACCTGCAACAGGCGGATACCGAGACCGATGGCAACCCGGCCACTTCCGAGGCGCTGTTTGTCTACAGCGATCGGCTGTCGCCCCGTCCCGGCCAGCGCCTGCGGGTCAGCGGCAAGGTGCAGGAATACCATGGCCTGACCGAGCTGAGCTCGGTCACCACCATCACTCCCTGTGGCAAAGCCGACGTTCCGGAGCCCGTGCCGGTTTCCCTGCCCTGGCCCGCAGGACGGCGCCCGGAAAACCTGGAAGGGATGCGAGTGAGGCTGGCTTCACCGCTGGTAGTCATCGATCATTTCAACCTTCACCGATACGGCACTCTGACCCTGGCACCCCAGCCGCAGCCGGTGCCCACCCAGATACTGCCACCCGGTCCGGCGGCCCGGGCCCTCCATCGTCGCCAGCAACAGCGGCGCCTACTGCTGGATGACGGCCTCAGCCGCCAGTTTCCCGATCCAGTGCCCTATCCCCAAGGCGGCTTGTCGCTGGGGCGCTCGCTCCGCGCCGGCAGCACCGTGAGCGGGCTGACCGGCGTGCTGGACTACCGCTATGGCGCCTGGCGCCTGCACCCTGAGGCTTCGCCCCGGTTCCAGGCCAGCACCCCCCGGCCACCAGCCCCGCCGCGGGCCGACGGCACCACGGTGAGGGTGGTCACCCTCAATCTGGGCAACTACTTCAATGGCGATGCCGGCCGCTTCGCCGGCTCCCGCGGGGCCCGCAACCCAGACCAGCTGGCGCGCCAGACCCGTCGGCTGGTGGCGGCGTTGACCGGGTCGGATGCTGACATCGCCGCCGTAACGGAACTGGAGAACGATGGCTATCACGGGGACAGCGCCCTGGCCGAGCTGGCCCGGGCACTGGGACCGGACTGGCACTACATCCGGCGCCAGGGGGACGATGGCGACGATGCCATTCGGGTGGCCCTGCTGTACCGGCACAGCCGTGTCGTGGCGGTCGGGCCCGCGCAATCGCCGCCGCCCCAGTCGATACTGAACCGCGGCCGCCCGCCGCTATTGCAGCGATTCCAGCCGATTGGGGGCGGCGCGGCGGTCGCGGTCGCGGTGGCCCACTTCAAGTCCAAGAGCTGCCATCGGGCCGAAGGCAGGCAGCAAGACCAGGGCGATGGCCAGGGCTGCTATGCCGCCCGCCGGATGGCGTCGGCCCAGGCATTGGCGGCCTGGCTGACGGCACTGCCAACCCCGACGGATTCTGCCGGCACCCTGGTTACCGGCGATCTCAACAGCTACGCCCGGGAACATCCGATACAGCGACTGATGCAAGCCGGCTACACCGATCTGATCAACCGGGACGACGGCGCCCCCGCCAGCAGCTTCCGCTTTCACGGCCGCAGCGGCACCCTGGATTACGCCCTGGCCGATGCAGCCTTGTTGCCCCGGGTACGTCAGGCCCGCATCTGGGCGATCAATGCCGATGAACCCCGCGCACTGGGGTACGCCTCTGAGGGCACAGGGCCGGCAACAGTCCCCGCCGTGCCCTGGCGCAGCTCCGACCACGATCCGGTGATTACCGACCTGGCGCTGTAGTGGCCCCTTCGGGCAAGGCCCTGGCCCAAAGTGAACCACCCGTCACTCAAGTTGCCGACAACACCCTGGAACCAGGTCTCAGCAGCCAACGCCTGCAAGTCGTACAGCTGTACACTAAAACCATACTCGCAGTATGAGGCAAGAACGTGACTGTACCGACTCCCAACCTGTGGCCCCTGGCCCGCACCGGTCATCGCTGGCTGCAACAAACCAAGCGTCACGAAGGACTCGTGGACCAACATCGCATGGTCTGGCTGGAACGAGGCAGACCAGGGCCGGGACGTCCGACCGTGGTGCTGATTCACGGATTTGCCGCGATGAAGGAGAACTGGGGACTGTGGTTGCTGCATCTGCCTCGGCACTGGCACATTCTGGTGCCGGACCTGCCCGGCTTCGGCGAAAGCGATTACCGCGCCGATGCCAGCTACCGCTTCGAGATCCAGGCCGCGCGGCTGCGCAACTGGCTCAGTGACCTGCACCTCGACCAGGTGCACTTGGTGGGCAGTTCCATGGGGGGCGCCATTGCCGCCATTCTGGCCCACAAGCTGGAGCCGGCGCCGCGGTCGCTGACCCTGCTGAACAGCGCCGGCATCCCCGAACACGCCAGTGTCGACATCGAGGCGCCGTTTGAGTCCGACCGGGACGGCATCCTGATCCCGGAGAGCCTCACGGCGGTGTACCGGATGTTCAATTCGGTGGGCAATGGCAAGCCCAACCCCCGCTCTTTGGCCATTGCCGGACTGCTGGGGCCGGACCTGATCAGGCGTTCCGCCGCCCATCGACACATTTTTGCGGACATGGTGGCGGATGGACTGGCGCCGGCCCGCTACCTGCCCCGCCAGGCGGTGCCGCTGCAGGTGCAGTGGGGCGACCGAGACGTGATCACGCCGACCCGCTGTGTCGACTATTTCCGCCGCGTCACCCCGGACGCCGATATCCGGCTGTTCCGCGGTGTCGGCCATTTGCCCATGGTGGAAGCACCCCGGCGATCGGCGCGGGCACTGGCCGATTTTATTCACCGTCAAGCCGACTGACCCTTCGGGGGCCAAAGTGGCGCTTTCACCGAATTGGCCTCCGCATCCCATTGACCCGTCAGTGGAGTCATGGGGTGAAAAGGCTGTTCACGTCATAATCAGTTGGTCCTATCAGAGCATCGGTGACGACCATCGCCACCACCGCTCCTTAACACAATAAGAACAGAATCGAACGAGGAAACACACATGCGAGCCTCAGCATCCCAGGCCCAGGACCTCGGCTTACCAGCGATCTACCTGCATCTGCTGGCGGAGTTGTTGCACAATCTCAATGTTGATGAGCGTGCCCTGCTGTTAAGGGTCGGCCTGGATCCTGCGCGCCTGCAGTCCACAGACCTGCGGGTCAGCCAGTCCCAGGCTAGCGAGTTTGTGACCCGCGCCATTATCGAGAGTGGCGAACCGGGCCTGGGAATCATGCTGGCCAACGAAATGAAGCTGCCGCTGCACGGTGCCCTGGGCATCGCCGTGATGAGCAGCGAGACTCTGGGCGAGGCGCTGGAACTGGTCAGCCGGTTCCTGATGCTCCGCGCGCCCCACCTGCGGGTGCTGCGCCGCCAGGAGGGTGAGCAGGTGGTGTTTCGCCTGGTGTGCGAGATTGACCTGGGTCCGCTGCATGCCTTTATCCTCGATGCCATGCTGTTCGGCTGCGTGACCATGGGCAACCAACTGCTGGGACGCGCGCCGATGAACGCCGAGATTCGACGGCGGGGCAACGAGCCGGGCTACTTCCAGCGTTTCCGCCACCAGATTGCCGCCCCGGTCCGTTATGGCCAGGACGAGGATGCGTTCGTGCTGCCGCTGTCGGAGCTCGATACCCCCATCCGCTTCAGCGATGAACAGCTCGCCGCCTCGTCCCGTGCGGAGTGTGAAGAGGCCCTGCAGCAGCTCACCGAGGAAGCGGGCTTTGCCTGCCGGGTGCGGCGGGTGATCGAAACCAGCCATCCGTTCCCCCCCAAGCTGGCCCAGGTGGCCAATACCCTGTTTGTGTCCGAGCGCACCCTCAAGCGCCGGTTGCAGGAAGAACAGCGCAGTTTCCAGCAACTGGTGGACGATGTGCGGCTGGAGCGGGCCGGAGACCTGCTGGAGAACACCGGCATGAACCTGAGCCAGATTGCCGACTCCCTGGGTTACGCCGACGCTGCCAACTTCACCCGGGCGTTCAAGCGTTGGACCGGGGTCAGCCCCAGTCAGTACCGCAATCGGAGCCGGGAATCCCCGCCGCAGCTGGAACCCCACCAGGCCGCGTCACTGTAAGACACTAGTCAATACCGAGGAGCTTGTGCATCTGCAGGGTCAGGCGCCACTGCGGATGGGCGAGACAATACTCCGTCGCCTTGCGGGTATTGGCGTCCTTCACCGGGTCCGGCCCGGATTCCGGCAGGGTGGGGGAAGCCATGGGTGACAGGAAGAAATGCCGGGCGACCATGCCGGCAAACCGCTCCGGCGGCGCCAGCGGCTGGGGATACACCAGCTTGAGCTCGTCGCAGCGCTCGATGACCACCTTGGCATCCGCCTTGGGACTGACACAGAGCCAGTCGATACCCGCCGGCGCCGGCAGGGTGCCGTTGGTCTCCACGCCCACTTCGAAACCGGCCTGGTGAAAGGCCGCAATCAATGCCTCGTCCAGTTGCAACAGCGGCTCGCCACCGGTACAGACCACATAGGGCCACCCCCCGGCCTCCGGCCACAGGGCCCGGATGTGGGTCGCCAGCGCCTCGGCGGTCTCGAAACGGCCACCATTCTGGCCGTCGGTACCGACAAAATCGGTATCGCAGAAGTTGCACACCGCCCGGGCCCGGTCCCGCTCCCGACCGGTCCATAGGTTACACTTGCTGAAGCGGCAGAACACCGCTGCCCGCCCTGCCTGAGCGCCTTCACCCTGAAGGGTGTAGAACGCCTCCTTGACCCGATACATCAGACGCCCTCTTCGTACGGCAGTGGATCGTCCAGGCCGTGAATGGCAAAGGCCTCCCGCCGTTCCACGCAGGAACCGCAGCGGCCACAGGCCTTGTCGCGGCCGTTGTAGCAGGTCCAGGTCTGGCTGTAGTCCAGCCCCAGGGCCAGGCCCTCGGCAAGTATCTCGGCCTTGTTGGCACGAATGAAAGGCGCCTCGATCGCCACCGGCTGGTAGTTCGCGACCCGGCAGACCGCGTCCATCCGGGCGACGAAGTCCGGGCGACAATCCGGGTAGATGGCGTGATCACCACCATGGGCACCGAACCACACCGCCTGGGCGTCCACGGTGACCGCGTATCCGGTGGCCAGGGACAGCAGGATCATGTTGCGATTGGGCACCACCGTGGACTTCATGCTTTCTTCTTCGTAATGCCCCTCCGGCACCGGCACGTCGCTGGTCAGTGCCGAGCCGGCCATCACCGCGCCGAGCGCACGAATGTCGATCACCTTGTGGGGGATATCCAGCTCCCGGCACACCAGGCTGGCGCATTCCAGTTCCCGGACATGGCGCTGACCGTAATTGAACGACAGGGCGTGTACCCGGTGCCCTTCGGCAATGGCCTTGTGCAACAGGGTGAAGGAATCCATGCCCCCAGAATAGATAACAACAACGGTGTCTGTCATGAGTGCCTCGCAATGCTGGCGGCAGACCTCGCCGCCAGTGATAAACGTCACCAGTACTCCTTCGAGGTGATATTGACGGGTGCAGTTGGCCTGTCCATGTTCAGGGTTAGGCGGGTCTCGCCGGCAATGGCCGTAGCCCTGCGCCTTGCGGCGAAACACCACAGAGGCGCCGTACCCGCCAATATCACCTCGGAAGAGTACTAGGAATCCGTGAGCGTATTGTAACAGTGGAATGGCAGGATAGGGTTCGCGTCTCTTTGACAGGGCGGTTACACTCTGAAAACGGCTCACTAACAAAACCAAAACGGAATGAACACCGACCAAAGCCCGGCATTTATTGATTTTGAGGCCTCGAGTCTGGACCTGATTGCCAGTTACCCTATCGAGGTTGGCGTCTGCCTCTCCGACGGCACCCTCCATTCCTGGCTGGTGCGCCCCCACGTTATCTGGAAAGACTGGTCCGACAGTGCCGAACGGGTTCACGGTATCAGTCGCGCCGCCCTGGAGCAGGACGGCACACCGGTACGGGAGGTTGCGCAACAGCTCAATCAGCTGCTCAGCGGCCCGGTGTTCTGCGATGCCTGGTCCTTCGACAGCTTCTGGCTCCACCGGCTGTACCGGGCAGTCAACCTTCGGCCCAGCTTCCAGCTGGAATCCATCTCCACGCTACTCACCCCCCAACAGGTGCAGCACTGGTCCGCCACCCGCCAGGAGGTGATCCAGCAGTTGGCGCTTCCGGTCCATCGCGCCGCCAACGACGCCCTGATCCTGCGTGAGACCTGGCGCCGGCTGAATGGCGACGTGGAAGGACAGACCCGCCCGGCGCCGCTGGCTAACCGCTGATGCGGCGCCGACGGGCCACTACCAGTCGCAGGACGTCCTGAGCGGTGTACAGGGTCCACTGCGAGAGCAGTACCATCAGACCCACGCCCACGACGGTATCGCTCACACCCACGCCCACGCCCACGCCATGATCCTTGCCGGAAAGCACGTAGACCAGCAGAGCCAGTATCAACGCGGTTTCGATTATCAGATGACTGCGGAACCTCCTGAAGAGACTGGGATTGTCAGACATTGCCTTCGGTTTCAACCTCTCTGTTATGGGCTAATTGCATAGGGCACTAATTATCCCTCGCCCACAGCATCGCGGCACTAGGCACTAGCCGCTACGGAAAATCCGAGACAAAAAAAACGCAGCCGGGCGGCTGCGTCATAAAAGGAGAGATCCATTGGACGGCTCCACCGGTTCAGGGGAGACGTCGCGGATTGCACAACGTAAAACACGTGACAGGACGAATTATGCGCATTGCCAGAGCTGGCGTCTGTAGGGGTTTGCCGAAGCCCGGTCATCAGCGCCCGGCTGGGGTGGGCCGGTGCGTAGAAATGCCCACTTGAAAAGCCATGGTCAGGCGATACACTGGGTTTCATACCGAAACCGTTCCGTTGAACCGCGAACACACGAGTCAGTGGTAACGAAGCAGCAGTAACGAACCCAACAGCACGCCGAGCCAAACAAGATGCCGAACCCCACAATTCATCGACTCACAGCCCGCAGCGAGACCTGCCACACCCGGCAGATGGTGCGCGCTTTGGTGATGATCAACTAGCGGCTTTCGGTTATTCCCGGGAGCCTCTGAGCGACCGGGACGGGTTCTCCCCAGCAAGCCCCGGTCTCCAGAGTCCGGGGTTTATTGTTTTTGCAGCAGCAAAACGACAAGGAGAACACCATGAGAAGACAACCGAGTTCCCGGCCAGCCAATCCGTCGCCTAGCCAGCGTTCGGGCGCCATCAAACGCCCGGGCAAGCTGCCGCTGCTGGATGCCATCTGCAAGAAGCTGAATCAACGGGTAAACCTGGATGATGAGCAGCGGGTACTGGGGCTGTATGAGCGGGGCTGGATCTTCAATGGGGTGCTGGCCAACCTCGACGGCGCCGAAGCCCGTTACGTCCGGGCGCTGGCCACCAAATACAATTCCTGGATCGCCCGCCAAGTCGCCTGATCCTCAATCTCCTTCGACCACCGCGCAAACGGCGGCCGCCATCAGGGCCGCCGTTTCAGCCCTCCCTTCAACATCGCCCCCTCGCCGCCATGCACCATGGCGTAGTTATTGATCACGTCCAGGATTTTCTCCTGGGAGTAGGGTTTGACCACGTAGCCATTGGCACCGGCGCTGATCGCCTTCTGAATACTCTCGATGGAATCGTCCGCCGTCACCAGGACGATGTGCTGACTGGCATTCACCTGTTTGAACTCCGCCATCAAGTCGTGACCATTACCATCCGGTAGCCCCAGGTCCAGCATGACGATCTGATAACTGTCGGCGTCAAACGCCGCCCGGGCGCTGGCGGCATCACCACACTCTTTCACCCGGGTGGCACCGGCCTGGTAAAGCATGTCCCGCAGCAGCTCCCTCATGTTGGGTTCATCTTCGACCACCATCACTCGCAAACTTTCCATAAATCCTTCCTCTACAGACTTGAACGAATGCCCGACGGTCCGCCTACATGGATTCGCCGTTGTGGCGACGCGGGATGGTCAGGGGTTCCGGGGCAGCTTCCTCGGCGACATCCGCCTGGCCGGGCTCGGTGCCGTTGGCTTCGCCCCCCACCTGATTCGGTGCATTCTCATGAGTTAGCATATTACTGATACTGATCGCCGTGGTGTACAGCGAGATCGACACGATGAGCAACACGGGCTGGACGAAGGCCACAAATCCGGGAATTTCCTGGTTGCCGACGATGCTCAGGATCAGAATGATGGCCGGTCCCAACACCACAAACAGGGTGATGGCAATGAAGAACACGATGCGTTCCTTGTACCGCCCCAGGTCCCGTTCGGTGACCAGGCCCAGCACGAACTTGCCAATCGCCAGCCCCCCCAGGATTGCCGCGGCGACGCTCAGATCCGGCCGTAACAGCACGTCCTCCAGCTTCCCATCCCACAGCCGCTGCATCACGATCACCAGGAACGGAAACAGGACAAACAGCACGTCGGCGTAGGTGCCGTACATCATGCTGAGGGTTTGGACTTCGCGATGCGGTGTCTTTTCGGTCATGGTCTTGGTTTCCTGTGGTTATTCCTCTTGCGCCCGGGCCCGGCCGGTCGTCAAGGCCCGATCAATCAGCAGGTTGAGCTGTTCCAGCTGGTGTTCGGCCTCCGCCCAGTCCACCGTCGGCTGCTTCAGGCCGCGTTCCAGCACACCGGCCTGCTCGGTCATCAGCGGGTAGCCCATGGCTCCGGCGGTTCCCTTGATCTGGTGAGCTTGCTGACGCAGTTCGTCCTGATCCCGTACCTGCAGGGCCGACAGCATGGTTGCCTTGCGTTCTCCCAGCCCGGCCAGGAACTGGTCTACCAGCTGCTGGATGCCCAAGCTCTCCGCCCGGTGCTCCTCGGTGCCTCCCTCGGTCTCCAGGTAACGGTCCAGCAGGCCCACCAGATGCTCCTGGTCGATGGGCTTGGTGAGCACCCCCTCGCAGCCCGCGTCGATCAGGGCGTCGATTTCCCGCTGATCCCCCGCCGTGAAGGCGATGATGGGGCGACGGAAGCCGGCCTGGCGCAACAGGCGCGTGGCGGCGACACCGTCCATTCCCGGCATGTGGCGATCCATCAGTACCAGGTGGACCGACTTGCTCAAGGCCGCCTTGACCGCCTCTTCGCCGCTGCTGACCGAGATCACCTCCAGCTCCAGGCGCCCCAGCATTCGTTCCACCAGCCGGCGGTTGTCCTGGTTATCCTCGGCCACCAGCACCAGGCCGCGATAGCGCCGGTTGCCGTAACTGGAGTCCTCGCTGGCCGAGCCCAGGTAGCGGCCCAGCATCTCATAGAACCGCAACTTGTCGATGGGCTTGGCCAGGTGTTCGGTGAATCCCGCCTCCCGATAATCCTCGATATCCTCCGCCATGACGTTGGCCGTGAGGGCCACAATGGGCACGTTGATCCCGGCCTCCCGCAGCGCTACCGCCGCGTCCCGACCGTTCATCACCGGCATCTGGATGTCCATCAGGATCAGGTCGAAGGGTTCCTGGGTGGCGATCTCCAGCGCCTCGGCACCATTGGGCACATGCACCAACTCGGCCCCAGTCCGGGCCACCAGTAACGACACCAGCTTGCGATTGACCTCGTTGTCCTCGGCACACAGGATCCGCCCCCGCAGTCGCGGCGCCACCACCATCGGCAGCTGCCGGCGGCGCTGGGTAAACTCGGAGGCATCGCGCAGGAAATGCACCCCCTCCAGGGACCCCGTCGCCACGGATACCTCGAAATCGCTGCCCTCGCCGTAGGTGCTGTTCACCACGATGGTACCGCCGAGCAGCTCCGCCAGGCGCCGGGAGATGCTCAGCCCCAGACCGGTACCGCCATATTGCCGCGCAATGGCGGCACTGCCCTGGGCAAACGGGTCGAACAGCCGCTTGAGCTGCTCTTCCCGCATGCCAATCCCGGTGTCCACCACGCGGGTAATCAACTGATGGGCCTCGCGATCACACCTGACCGTCATGGTGATGGCGCCCTGCTGGGTGAATTTCAGCGCATTGCCGCAAAGGTTGATGATGATCTGGCGGAAGCGGGTGGGATCGGTGTGAATGGTTTCCGGCAGCGGGTACTCGCAGGCAATGCTGAACTCCAGCCCCTTCTCCCGCGCCCGGGGTTCGAAGAACGCCCGCAGTTCATCGAGCATCTCCGGCAGGTTCACCGTGACAATGTCCACATCCAGCTTGTTGGCGTCAATCTTGGAGTGATCGAGGATATCGTTGACCAGATCCAGCAAATGGCGACCACTGCGTACCACGGTTTCGGCGCTGCTGCGCTTTTCCGCTTCGTCCAGGTCCGGGTCCAGCAGGGTCTCGCCATAGCCAATGATCGCCGCCAGCGGCGTGCGGATCTCGTGACTCATGTTGGCCAGGAACTGACTCTTGGCGGCGGCGGAATTCCGGGCCAGCTCCTTGTCCAGCCGCTCCTGTTCCCGCTCTTTCTCAATCCGTTGGCGCTGGTGCCGTTCGGTGGCATCGATACAGGTGCCTTCCAGGTGCAGGGGGGTTCCCTCCCGGTCGTAGACCGTGTGCAGGGAAATGGTCGCCCAGCGTTCGTCACCCCGGTGATCCACGTAACGGGCTTCCACCCCCTTGATCATGCCCTTGTCCTGCAACTGATCCACCACCCAGCGGCGGAGACGGTCATCGCCGAAGCACAACGCCAGGACATCGGGATTGCGCCGGATCATCTCCTGGCTGCTGCTATAACCCATCAGTTCCGCCATCGCCGGATTGGCGGTGAGGAAACGACGGTCGAGGGACATCTGGAACACCCCTTCCACCGCATTATCGAACAGCGAGCGGTACTGGCGCAGGTTGGCCAGGGCCCGTTCACTCCAGCTCAGCGCCTCCCCCTGGACCAGCTTGATGCGGTCCGCCAGGGCGAATGAGAACAGGATGATCTGCCCCGCCAGACCGATCTGACTGGCGTGGGCGGTGACGATGTTGAGCGGCAGCAGCCCGATCACCGTCAGCGCGTACACCACGAACCCGGTCACGGCGACGGTCCAGGCGTAAAAGTAGGCCTTGGCGGCGGGGTTGTAATGGCGCCAGGACAGGTAACTGATCACAATCATGATCACGCTGAGCAGGATGGTGACCAGCACAGTCCACTCCATGCCGACGTGATAGGGCATGAACAGGGCCAGCACGAAGGTGGTCGCAACGCCGTACAGGCTGACCCGGATCACCTGGTCCAGATCCGGCGAGCGCGCTTTGGTCTCCAGCAGCTCCCGGGCCATCAACAGGCCGAAGAACCAGGTCACGATGATCTGCAGGTGCAGATACTGCTTGTGGAAGAACCAGGGCCGGTCCCCGAACAGCTGGATACCATGCACCTGCTCGGTGAAGATGAAACAGACCGCGGTAACCAGGTAAAGCACGTAGTAGATGTTGCTGCGCTCCCGCACCGACACGGCCACAAACAGGTTGTACGCGAGGATACCGAGGATGCTGCCCAGCAGGATGCCGCGGAAGACCTCGTCGATGGACACCTTCTCGATGTAGCGCCCTGGATGCCAGAGGGTAATCGGCAGGCGCAGGGTGTTATCGGAGGTGATTCGCAGATAGACCTGGGTCTCGCTGTCCCGGGGCAGGCTCAACCGGAAGGCGGGGTTGGGCACCGCCAGATCCCGCTCTGACCAGTGGACGTCATAGCCACCGTGGCGCTCGCTGACCAGCAGGCCGTTCCGGACCACGTACAGGGTGACATCATCCACCAACGGCAGGGCCAGCTCGAGGATCCAGTCCTGATTCGGGCTGCTGTCCGAGGTTCTCAGGTCGTAGCGGAACCAGTAGGCCGACTCGGTGTAGCCAAAATTGAGCACGCCGTTCTGATGCAGCCGAAACGCCTGCTGGTCGAGACTGCGGACCTGTCGCAGATTCAGCTGCTTGTCCGGGTCTTCCAGGTACCAGACGCATTGACCCAGGTCGTAGGAGTCACGGTTGGCCTGCAGCAGCAGCGCCTGCTCGGAACAGTTCTGGTCGGCCACGGCGGGCGACACGACCGCCAGGACCGTCAGCCAAAGCAACAGCCGCATAACACCAGCAGTGAACTCCCGATATTGCAAAATGTGATCTCCGCGCGGGCAGGCGCCTGAAATAATCTCTAATGTTACCGCCTTGGGGAGGGCTCTTGTTATGATTGGCCCGTCATTCCGGGCCCTTCCCCGGCTTCACTTTAGCGCGTTATCCATACTTTCACACCTCAGGGATGTTGTTAATGGGATCGTCACCAAGGTTTGTGCTCCTGCCATGTCTCGGCCTGCTGCTGGCGGCCTGTGGCGGAGACAGTTCGGACAGCGCCTTCAACCCGGCTGACGATGTGGATCTGGTATTTTCCACCTTCGACCTGGAAGATCGGGAAGGCCAGCCGGCCACCCTGGCGCACACCCGCTTCGATGACTTCTACCGCGGCGTTGAACCGCAGGACGACAGCGACGCCGGCGCCACGAACACCGCCAACGAGCTGCGGGATCTGGTGGACCAGGTGATGGGGGCAGTGCGGGCAGACAGCGGCGACCGCTACCAAAAGGTACGCAACCCCCTTGACCTGATGGACCAGGTTCTGGCTTCCGGAGAAGTCGACAACTTCGTCGCTGGCCGCACCTACATCGGCGAGCGCATCGCCGCGGGAGACGCCGGCACCTACAACTCCCGGAGTAACGGGGCGCTGATCCGCTTCATCGACCAGGCCGCCACCGAGGCTGGGGCCCCCAGACCGGAGCGGGAATGGCAGTACCGTACCATGGCCTGGACCTACACTCCGGATGACCCGGACGGCACCCCCGGCTACGAAAAGGTCTTTCGCACCATCCAGTACATTGCCCGCGAGGACAGCGACGCGAACCCGGACACACTGCCCGAGCTGGTCAGCCTGTTGGCCGGCAGTCAGTTCGATGCCAACAACTTCGTGGTGCAGGGCTACAACCGGCCGGAATACGCCAACGTCAGCTTCGCCACCCGAACCCTGGGCAGCCTGGAATTCCGCCAGGAGTTCATCGGGGCAAAAACCGATACGCTGTTCGTGAGCCGCTCCCAAACGGGGGCCTCGCCGGACTGCCTGCGGGCGGAACTGGACTACCCGATGGCAACACTGAGGGTCTACACCTCCCACAATGAACCGGCCCAGATTGAAGAAGACGGGGAAACCGTGGACAACCCCGACAACTGCGCCTTCCAGCAGCCCGGGGATGAGGCCACCAGTTACAGTACGGTGGCCATTCCGGAGCGTCAGTAGTTCTGGGAAGTTATTCCGAGCCTCCCGGGGCATTACCCAACCGCCAGCGCTCGATAAAGCCCTTCTTGCGTTCGATCATGCGTTCATAGGCCGAGATCATGATGGCGGCATGGGGGGACTTGGCCAGGCGCAAGGTTTCGATGCGCCGTTCCAGTTGGGCCACTTCGTCATTGAGGCGACGGTGAACGTGGGAGCGGACGCTTTCGTGCTGATCAAGCCGGACACTCCGGCGGTCCTGGTCGTTTTCCGGCGGGTCTGAGGGTTGGCTGGCCATGGTGCTCATCCGTTGAGTTTCATCCTTTCCTTGTCCTGATGCGGGATAGCCGTATCCCGGTGGGTCCCAGACGGCCCTGGTCTTCTGTCCATCCCTGGTGACCCTACTGCGGTGCGCACAGTATAGCATCTGTCCACGAACCCGCAGTTACTGGTGCAGTTTTGCACAATCCTGGTGCCACTGACAACAAGGGTGAACGCATCTTCATTAATTTAGCGATTCCGGACCCGGCCTGCCTGCTATAGTGCGGTGAATGGATGGCGCGAAACAGAAGAACGCGACGAACAACCTCCGCCGCCCGGTACCACCCGGGCCGGCCGGTTCATGCCCTATGGAGTGCCCCAAATGAATCAGACCTCGGTCGCAGACACCTTGCGTGAATACCTGTCTTTACTGGAGTTGCTGGATGACGCCTACTGGGAGGCCGGCACCATCGCGCACAAGGACATGCTGTACGACATCATCAGCATCTTCAGCCAGGAAGTGGCGGAGCTGAACAAGCTCAGCATCATGGATCACCATTACCCCTACGAGGTGATTACCGAGGGTATCCGCCGGGTGATCCCCAAACTGGAACGGCTGGACGATCAGCGGGAAGACGTCATCCAGCGTACCCAGACCCTGACCGACTTCCGTGACATCCTGTCGTCGGTGCAGGGAATCCTGGAGGCCCAGCTGGAGACCGTCTAAGCCCCCAAAGGAGGGGGGGCTGGGGGCAGGCTCAGGCCAGCGCCAGGGGACGCTCCGCTTCCGGAATCAGCGGGAACTCATTGCACACGCTGTAGACAAATTTCGCCAGCGCCGGAATGTGATGGCCGACGATCGGCAGGCCGGTGTTCAGCAGGCTGACCGAGATGTCGCGACCGGCGTCCGCCCAGCACAGCTTGTTGATCAGGCCCAGGTGTCCGAAGGCATAGCGGCTCTGCTGCCCCCAGATACCGACGGGGTTGCCCCCCAGCATCATGCCGGCGCTGAAGCGCATCGGTACCATCAGTGTCCGGTCCAGCTGCAGCGAGCCAAACTGCTGGATGGCCCGACGCACGGTGATTTCGGCACAGATCCGCTTGCCTTCCCAGACTCCGCCATTGAGCATCATCTGGAAGAACCGGCTCATTTCCGTGGCGGTACCGCAGAGGTTGCCCGCTGGAATCACTGCCGCCTGGAACCGCGGGTCGTTGACCACCTCTTCTACCGTCAGGATGTCCCCCCCCAGTGCCCGCTTCACCACCCAGGATACCGGGAAGGTGGGCCGGGGGCCGGTGGCGTAGGTCTGGGCCAGCTGGTCCAGGTTGGCTTCATCGATGCCATAGGTAAACCACCGCATGCCCATGGGCTTGCGCAGGAAGTGGTCCAGGAAGGCGTCGATGGTGTCACCGGTCACCTTTTCCAGCACCCGCTGCAGCACATAGCCGCCGGTAATGGCATGGTAGGCCAGCTTGGCGCCGTCCACCTCCACCGGCTTGGCCTCGCACAGCAGGCGCCAGATTTCCTCCTTGTCCCAGAGCACGTCGATGGGCGTGTCCGTGGGAATGGCGGGAATGCCGCCGCGATGGGACAGGATCTGGTGAATGGTGATGGTGCGCTTGCCGTTCTGGGCAAACTCCGGGCAGTAGTAGGCGACCGGATCCATCAGGTTCACCAGCCCCCGCTCCGCCAGCATGTGCATCAGCAGGGCGGTGACCGCCTTGGAGGCAGAGAAATAGCAGATCGGGGTGTCCGTGGTCATCGGCACCCTGGGGCTGTCGGGGCCATCGTCGGGGCCGTTGCCATGGGCGTGGCCGATCGCCCGGTGCAGCACCTGTTCGCCGCGGTGACGAATGGACAGCTGGATACCGGGATGGACACCGGTGCGGTACAGGCTCTCGACGCTGCGCCAGATGGTGTCCACCGATTCCTTGCTGACGCCCACGGCGGCCGGATTTTCCCCGTCGTGATCACAATGGGTGACGGTACTCAGGTCGCTGGGTACGGCGCAGGTATGGAGGGCGCGCCGGGCAAGTTGCTTCATTCGTAACACCTTGATTGTTTGTGTGGTTGTCGTCAGATTCCCCTATCATTCTAGCTGCCAGCGCCGAGAACATTGGCCGCAACGCCACCTCGCACTGCGTCAGCCCTTACACACAGCAGGAAAACCACTATGCTCGGGTATGGAATCGCCCTCATCGCCATCGTTGTCCTGGCCTTCTACGGGCTGTTCATCTACCCCCACCAACGGGCCCGGCGGGTCGCCCGCCGCCCGTTTCCCGAGCATTGGCAACGGTACCTGACGGATCACATGGTGCTGTACCGGCGGCTGCCGCCGGAAAACCGGCCTCGCCTCCATCGCCACATACAGCTACTGCTGGACCGGGTCGATTTTTACGGCTGTGCCGGTCTGGCCCCCAATGACACCATGAAGGTGATGATCGCCGCCCACGGCGCCCTGCTGATCAACGGCCTGTCGCCGGACTACTACCGCAATCTTCGCTCCATCCTGGTCTATCCTGGGGCTTACCGGGTCAGGGAACAGGTGCTGGACGGCGATGTCCTGAGCCACAGCGAACAGGAGCGACTGGGAGAGTCCTGGCAAGAGGGCCGGCTGGTGCTGGCGTGGGACACCCTGTCCGTGGAGGCGGCCAATCCCGATACCCCCAGTAATGTGGGTCTGCACGAATTCTCCCACCAGCTCGATCAGATCGACGGCGCCTCCGATGGCGCGCCGCCGCTGGCTTCGGGCGACCAGGCGAAGCATTGGCAGCAGGTGTTCAGCGAGGCCTGGCAAAGACGTCGGCGACACCCCGGCGGGGACAGCGTGATCGACGACTACGGCGCCACGTCCCCGGCCGAGTTCTTCGCGGTGGTCACCGAGGCCTTCTTCCTCCAGCCCCGGCCCCTGGCCCAACAGGAGCCCCGGCTGTATGACTGCCTGGTTCGCTTCTACCAACTCAACCCGGGGGAATGGCCCGAGACAGCAGCGACAACGGATTGACAGCACTAACGTGATAGGTAATCATCTTTTGCAGACAGAAGGGCGGCGCCGCGCCTGAAACACTCCCTGTACCGAAGGAGGGAAGGCCCACAGTGAATCACACCGTTACCACGATACGCGGGGGAGCCCCTGCCGGCCGCTCCCGCCGACTGTCAGCGACCCTGGTCACGGTCCTGCTGCTGGCTGGTTGCGACCGGGGCCCGGATGCCGAAGCCATTGCCCGCTATGCCGTCTCTGCGCTGCCGGCCGACCCGGAACTGGCGGAGATCTACCAACGCTCCTGCCAGGCCTGCCACAGCCGGGGCACCTCCGATGCCCCGCTGGTTGGCGACCAGGCCGCCTGGCAGCCCCGGCTGGAGCAGGGCATGGACACCCTGCTGAATCACGTGGTGGAGGGCGTCGGCGGCATGCCGCCCTACGGCCTGTGCATGGACTGCAACGCCGCCGAGTTCGAACGTCTGATCCGTTTTATGTCCCGCCACCCCGACAGCCCGTGAATCAACGGACAAGAGACTGCCATGGCCAATCGTCGTGAATTCCTCCAGACCCTGGTCGCCGCTGCGGCAGCGACATCGCTACCGATCCAGCAGGCGCTGGCGGGCGCGGATGCCCGAAGCACCGACTCCAGCCGCCTGCCCTGGAAAAACTGGTCTGGCTCCCAGCTCAGCCACCCCGCTGCGCGGCTGGCCCCGGCCACCGTCGCCGACTTGCAGGAGCAGGTGCGTTCCGCCAACGGCACCATCCGTGCGGTGGGCTCCGGCCATTCGTTCTCGCCCCTGGTGCCGACGGACGACACCCTGATCTCCCTCAATCGCCTCAGCGGGCTGCTCAGCCACGACGACGACCGCCAACAGGCCACCATCGGCGCCGGCACCCGGCTGGGCCAGCTGGGTGAGCCGCTGGAGGCGGTGAACCAGGCGCTGATCAACATGCCGGACATCGACCAGCAGACCCTGGCCGGCTCCCTGGCCACCGCCACCCACGGCACTGGAGCCGGCCTGCAGTGCCTGTCCGCCAACATCGTGGCGCTGTCCCTGGTTACCGCCGCTGGCGATCGGGTGCACTGCAGCCCGGCGCACAACCCCGAGCTGTTCCAGGCCGCCCGCGTGGGCCTCGGGGCCCTGGGGATCGTCACCGACGTCACCCTGCAAAACACCCGCCCCTATCGGCTTAAGCGGGTCTCCGAGTGGATGCCCATCGAGGATATTCTCGCCACCGCGCAGGATACCGCCGACCGCTACCGCAATTTCGAGTTCTTTTACATCCCGTTTTCCGGGATGGGGCTGCATGACACCCACGAGCTCACCGAGGAGCCGCTCTCCAGTACCGGCCGCTTTGATCAGAATGACGGCGCCCGGGACCTGCAGACCATCCGCGATTTGATTAGCTGGTCCTCCACCCTGAGGCGCCAGGTACTCAAGGGCATCCTCAAGACCATCGACCGGGAAGTGAAAGTGGCGTCGTCCTGGCGGAACTACACCAGCAACCGCAATGTCCGCTTCAACGAGATGGAGTACCACCTGCCCCGGGAGGACGGCCTGAAGGCCCTGCAAGAGGTGCGCGAGGTGGTGGAGCGCCATTTTCCGGAGGTGTTTTTCCCGTTCGAGGTGCGCTTCATCAAGGGCGACGACATCTGGCTGAGCCCCTTCCACCGCCGCGACACCCTCTCCATCGCGGTGCATCGCTATTTCGAGGAAGACTATCGGCCCCTGTTCCAGGCGGTGGAGCCCATTTTCCGCAAGTACGGCGGCCGCCCCCACTGGGGCAAACTCAACAGCCTGAGCGGCCGCGACTTCGCGCAACTCTACCCCCACTGGGAGGACTTCAAAACGGTACGGCGGGACATGGACCCGGAGGGCCGCTTCCTCAACTCTTACCTGCGGGAGCTGTTCGCCTGATGCCCCACAGTGAATCCTTCCGCCGAAGCCGACGCCGCTTGCTGATCGGTGGGGCCGCCCTTGGTCTGGCCGGCGCCACCGCGTGGCTGAAGCCCGCGCCACTGGACGGCCACCATAACGCCTACTTCCGGGGACTGAGTGAGGCTGCGCAGCGGCACCACCGGTATCGGCCCATGATGGTGATCGACCGGCAACGCCTGCTGGCCAACCTGGATACCCTGAGTCAACGCCTGGCCGGCCAGTATCATTACCGCATCGTGGCCAAGTCGCTGCCCTCGGTGGAGCTGCTTGAACTCATCATGGAACGGGCCGGGACCAACCGCCTGATGGTGTTCCACCAGCCCTTCCTCAACGCGGTGGCCCGGCGGCTTCCCCAGGCGGACGTGCTGCTGGGCAAGCCGATGCCAGTCCAGGCTGCCGCTCAGTTCTACCGAACCCTGGCCAGCGGCAACAGCCAGGGTTTCGACCCGGCCCGCCAACTGCAATGGCTGGTGGACAGTCCCCAACGGCTGGCCCAGTACCAGCAACTGGCAGAGGCACTGCGCCAGCCCCTGCGGATCAACCTGGAGATCGATATCGGCCTGCACCGGGGCGGGGTGCAGGACCTGGACGTGCTGGCGCGGATGCTCAGGCGCATCGAGCAATCCCCCCTGCTGACCTTTTCCGGCTTCATGGGCTATGAGCCCCACCTTGCCAAGGCGCCGGGCAGCGCCGAGTGGCTACGGGACCAGGCGATGGCCCGCTACCAGGCCTTCGTCGATCGGGCCGAACAGATCCTGGGACGGTCGATCCGCGATCTCACCCTCAATACCGGCGGCAGCACCACCTACCGCCTCTATCGGGATCAGCACCGGCGGATCGCCCCCAACGAGCTGGCGGCCGGCTCCGCCCTGGTCAAGCCCGCGGATTTCGACCTGCCGACCCTGGCGGACCACCAGCCTGCCGCGTTCATCGCCACCCCGGTGCTCAAGGTCAGTGAGCGGGTGCAGATTCCTGGCGCCCCGGGCCTGGGCAACCTGATGGCCTGGTGGAACCCCAACCGGGCCAAGGCGGTGTTTATCTACGGTGGTCACTGGAAGGCGGTACCCGCGTCCCCGCCGGGCCTGAGCCCGAACCCGGTGTATGGTCGTTCCAGCAACCAGGAAATGCTTAACGGCAGTCGCAACCTGGCCCTGCAGCCGGATGACTGGGTGTTCCTGCGGCCGACCCAGAGCGAGCAGGTCTTCCTGCAGTTCGAAGACCTGGCCTGCTACGAGGCCGAACACCGACGGCTCACCGGCCACTGGGGCCTTCTGGGCTGAGTGTCCCCAGCGGCGCCGTCTGCCTCCGACCGCTCCTTGCCGCCCTTTACAGACTCGTCATGGGGCCAGACCGCTAGCGGTGGTAAGCTTCTCTTGGTGATCGTCAGACTCAAGGCCAAAACGCATGGACAGAATGCTTCGGGCAGTTTGCTACCTCATCCCGCTGTGGGCGATGAGTCCGCCGGGCTGGACACAGGGGGAGCCCGATCCCTACAGCCTGCCGCCCACCGAGCTCGAGCACTGCGCGCTGATCGAAAACGGCGTCAAACGCCTGGCCTGTTTCGATGCGGCGGTGGATACCGAGTCGGTCAGCCAGGCCGCCAGCCCCGAGGAGCGGGCCCAGGCCGAAAAGGACACCGAGCTGCTGTCCCCCCGCCAGTACAGTGACAACGGCGGCGTGCAGCAGGAAGACGGCATCGCCAAGACCCTGGTCAGTCGGTACATTGCCACCGAGCGGGCCTTCATGTCCTTCGCCGGCAATTTCCTGCCCTACAAGCAGAGTTACCTGCTGCCGTACACTTACGCCCAGTCGGCCAACCAGCGTCCGTTCAGTCCCACCCTCGGGTTCACCGATTACGACTACGACGTCAAGAATCACGAGGCCAAGTTCCAGCTCAGCTTCAAGATCCCGCTGCTCAGCGGCATCTTCGACAAGCGCACCACCCTGTGGTTCGGCTACACCCAGTTGTCCTTCTGGCAGCTGTACAACCGGGAAGACTCCGCCCCGTTCCGGGAGACCAACTATGCCCCGGAACTGTTCCTGCGCTACGATGCCGGCCTCGAGCTGGGGCCGGGCCGGCTGGACGTGGTCTCCCTGGGCTTCACCCACCAGTCCAACGGCCACACCGAACCCCAGTCCCGCAGCTGGAACCGGATCACCGGTAATGTCGTCTACGGGGTCGATCGGTGGCTGTTCATGGCCAGTCCCTGGTACCGGATTCCGGAGAGCCGCAGCGACGACAACAACCCCGATATCGAGCGCTACCTCGGCCACGGCGACTACTGGGCGATCTACAAGGTGGATGAGCAGCGGTCCATCTCGCTGAAACTGAGAAACAACTTCCGCACCTCGGACAACAAGACCTCGGTGGAACTGGGCTACAGCTTCCCCATTGGCTCGACGGTCAAGGGCTATGTGCAGTATTACAACGGCTACGGCGAGAGCCTGGTGGACTACAATGAGCGTATCCACCGCCTGGGGGTGGGGATCATGCTGCACGACTGGCTGTAGCGGGCTGGCGCAGTCTCCTGCGCCGGAAGCGCCGTCCGGGCCCTGTTCCATCAGAATTTCTGAAGCATTCTGACAGGATATTTCGCTATACCGGCAGTCGGAACTTGGGCAGGCTCTCACTTCCTTCAAGGTTTCAGGAGTTGCGATGAGCGGTCACAACGCCCCCATACTGTATCTGCCCCACGGTGGCGGCCCGCTGCCGCTGCTGGGGGACCCGCGCCACCGGGCCATGAGGGACTTTCTCGAAGCGATCCCAACCCGGCTCGGCCAGCCGGAGGCCATCATCGTGATCAGCGCCCACTGGGAGGCCGAGATCGTCACCGTCACCACCGGTGCCCAACCGGAACTGATCTACGACTACTACGGGTTTCCCGAGGAATCCTACCAGATTGGCTATCCCGCCCCCGGCCAGCCGGAGCTGGCGGCGGACATCCTGCGGTGTCTGGCCAACGCCGGCATCCCGGCCCGGGGCGATGACCAGCGCGGCTTCGATCACGGCCTGTTCGTGCCCCTGAAAATGATGTACCCGCAGGCCAGGGTACCGTGCGTCCAGCTGTCGCTGTTGCACCACCTCGATGCCCGGGCTCATCTGGCCATCGGCGAAGCCCTGGCGCCACTGCGCGGACGCAACCTGCTGGTGGTGGGGTCCGGCCTGTCGTTCCATAACATGAAGCTGCTGATGGGCGGGGACAACAGCCACGATCCGGACATCGACGCCTTCCACGACTGGCTGCGAGACAGCCTGACCGATCCCGCCATCGACCGCGGCACCCAGGCATTGCGACTGGAGAACTGGGCACAGGCGCCGGGCGCCCGGCTCTGTCACCCCCGGGAGGAGCACCTGCTGCCCCTGCATGTGTGCTGGGGGATGGCGGCCGGCTCATCTCACGCAGAGCTGGTGTTCGACGGCCCCGTGATGGGGCGGCGGGCCATGGGGCTGCTGTGGTAGCGGCTCAGCCCTGCCGCTCCCGTTCCAGCAGGGCCTGTTTACGCTCGATCCCCCAACGATAGCCCGACAGGCTGCCATCGCTGCGGACTACCCGGTGACAGGGGATCGCCACCGCCAGGGTATTGGCGGCACAAGCACCGGCCACCGCCCGGACGGCCGAAGGCTGGCCAATACGCTCGGCAATCTCGGCGTAGCTGGCGGTTGCCCCCACCGGAATGGCCTGCAGCGCCTGCCAGACCCGCTGCTGAAAGGCGGTGCCGCGGATGTCCAGGGGCAGGTCCAGGGCCCGGGCCGGCGACTCCACCAGCCCCACAACCCGGGCCACCAGTTGCTCGAATTCAGCGTCGCCGCCCTCCAGCTCCGCCCTGGGAAAACGATCCTGCAGCTGGGCCACCAATGGCTCGGGTTCATCCCCCAGGGTAATGGCACACACGCCACGTTCCGAGCAGGCCACCAGGATGGCGCCCAGGGAACACTGGCCCACCGCAAAGCGGATGGTCGTTTGACGGCCCCCCTCGCGGAAGCGGCTGGGGGTCATGCCCAGCCATTGCAGGCTGTCGGCGTAGAAGCGGCTGCTGGATTCATAGCCGGCCTCATAGGCCGCGGCCGTCACCGAACCGCTTCGCCGCAGCGCCTGCTGCACTCGTCGGGCCCGCTGGCCACGGCCATAGGCGGCGGGGCTGAGGCCGGTGTGGGCCTTGAACCATCGTTGCAGGTGAGACGGGCTCATCCCGGCCTGATCGGCGAGTTCCGCCAGCGTGGGCGGGGTATCCGCCGATTCGATGTAGCGACAGAGCCGGGCCACCCGTTCACCGGGTCCGGCCGCCGAATCCGGACGGCATCGTCGGCAGGGACGATAGCCGGCCCGTTGCGCCGCCGGGCCGTCGTCGAAGAACTCGACGTTTTCCGGCCTGGCCCGACGGGAAGGGCAGGAGGGGCGGCAATACACCCCGGTGGTCCGCACGGCATAGACAAACTGGCCATCGGCGTCGCCATTGCGCGCCTCTACCTGGGCCCAGCGTGGATCCCGGGCCGTTTCCGGTGGTTGGCTGGTCATGGTCGTTATTCCCCCGATCCCTTGGATGCTGCCATCACTGTACCGCCTGGCTCGCAGCGAGACACCCCGTTTCTTGCGCTCAAATTGGCCGGCTGGGGAAGACCCGGGTTTCGTGCTACATTGCCCCCGTCACAACCGTGGATCGACGGAGCAGAGCCCCATGACGCCCGCTATCAACAGCGCCCGCAAGGCCAAGGTCAGCCATCGGGTACACCAATACCAGCATGACCCCGCCAGCGAGTCCTACGGCACCGAAGCGGCCGAGAAGCTGGGCGTGGCGGCAGACCGGGTCTTCAAGACCCTGGTGGTGGCGGTGGACGGCCAGGATCTGGCGGTCGCGGTGGTGCCGGTCAGTGGCCAACTGAGTATGAAACGCATCGCCCGGGCCGCCGGCGGGAAGAAGGCGGCGATGGCCGACCCAACCGACGTGCAGCGGGCCACCGGCTACGTGCTCGGCGGCGTCAGCCCCCTGGGCCAGAAGAAGCGGCTCAGGACCTTTATCGATGCGTCCGCCCAACGCTTCGACACCGTCTTCGTCAGCGCCGGCCGACGTGGGCTGGAAATCGAACTGGCACCGGCGGAACTGGCACGGCTCACCCACGGCACCCTAGCGCCCCTGCAACGGGACTGATCGCCGACGCCATAAAGCCCCCTGCGAACCAGCGGCAAGGTCGCCAACCTCTAACGCTCCCCCCCCCACGGGCGATGCTCCGGTAACCCGGTAACGGTGACCCGGCTCACCCGCTCGCTGCGTCGGCCCGACGACCTGCCAACCCAGCTTGGCCGCCCCCCGCCGGCTGGCCTGGTTGGCCTCTGCGATGAACACCTCGAGATCGCCCAGAGCCAAGTCTTCAGCGAGTTTAGCGAGGACCAACCGGCACGCCTCCTTGGCCAGACCTCGGCCCCAGAAGCGCCGGCGCAGGAAGTAACCGAAATCCAGCATGCCGTTCAGGCGTTTGACCCCGCAAAACCCCACCAGCTCGTCGGAGTCGGCCAGCGCTACCGCATAGCGCGAGGGACGTTCCAGCGCCTCCCGGAACCAGTCTGCTGTTTCGACATCACTTCGGGGTCCTGCAACAGCTCCCGGGCTGCCGGTTCGTCCCGTGGCTGGGCATAACGCAGCACCAGTCGCGGCATCGGTGTCTCCCTCCATTCACCGGTGAGGCCCCCATGCTCTAACAAAGACCAGTCGTTAGTGTTCCGCTGCGCGCCGCCTCTTCGCCGACCGCTTCTGCCGGTACATGCGCTGGTCCGCCACCTCCAACAGCGCCTCCAGGTCATCGCCGTCGTCCGGGTAGAGGGCGGCGCCCATACTGGCGCACAGGTCGAGGGTCTGGCCCTCGAACCGGAAGGGCGATGCCAGGGCCCGGGTCAGTCGCGTCATCGCGCTGTTTAGCCCGGCCGGGGTATCGATGGGCACGAGAATCATCCCAAACTCGTCGCCCCCCAGGCGGGCCACGGTATCGGTTGTGCGGGCGACTCCCTCGCTTCGACGGGCAAACTCCCGCAGCAGGGCATCTCCGGTGCGATGGCCATAGCGGTCGTTGATCGGCTTCAGGTCATCCAGATCCGCGATCAACACGCCCAGCGGTTGCTGGTCGCGGGTACAGCAGGCCAGGTTGGTGCGCAGGCGATCCATGAACAGGGCGCGATTGGCCAGCCCGGTGAGGTGGTCATGGGTGGCGCGGTGGAACAGATCGTTAAGATCGTACCTGCTGGCAAAATACATGGCAGCCGCCACCAGGTCGGACAGCAGTTCGAGGGTGGCCACGTCTGACTCGGAGAAGTGGTCCGGTTCGGCGGACAGCACCTTCAGGGCACCGACCACGGTATCGTGGTGGCGTAACGGCACGATGATCATCGAGCGCAACCCCACCCGTCGACAGGCTTCCAGGTTGACCCGCGGGTCCTGCTCCGAATCCCGGCAGTGCAGAGTCTCACCGGTGCGGATGCTGAGGCCGGACATACTGGTGGCCACCTCCAGGCGAAGCCCCAGGAAGGGCTGGGCTTTGCCGGAGACCGCCCGGTACACCATCTCATCACCCTCGAGCAGTTCGATCACCGCGCCGTCGGCACCCACCAGCGCAAGAGTACGCTCCACCACCAGCGACATCACCTGGCCCAGATCCGCGCCCTGGCGAACGATGTCGGTCTGGATCGCAATGATGTCGAGAAGCGTCTGTTGGGAAGGCACGGAATTCCCCCTTCGGTTACCGACAACATCCTGACTGGTGGTTACCGGTTCCGTGTAGGCGAGACTCCTGTCGATCGTGGATCAGTTAGGATGGAGCGTGTGCGTCTTCTAATTATCTACCCGAAACGCCGACATTGCCAAACCGCACCCCGGTCAAAGCAATGGCCCATCCTCCAGTTCCGCGTACCTGGGTAATTCATCACCCAATTCAAACCATTCAGCCCTGGAGGCCGCGTAGATGTGATGGCTCGGACGCACCGTGATCGTGCTGGTGAGGGTGCCGATGCGAAGCCGGAGCAGGTCCGGCCGGGCATCCAGGCGACTGTAGATGGGACTGCCGCAGTTGCTGCAGAAGGCGCGCTTCTTCCCCGGCCGGGATTCGTATTCCTTCAGTGACTCCTGACCACTGACCAGGGTAAACCGTGCCGCCTGAATCGGGCTGTTGGTGGCAAACGCGGTACCCTGGGCCCGCCGGCACTGGGAGCAGTGGCACAGGGCAATGGGCCCCAGTTCCCCGGTGTACTGGTAGTGGATGGCGCCACACAGGCAACGTCCTTCAAGCATGTAAGCCTTCCTTTTTCGGCTGACGATCGGTAACAGTCTGCGGTTTCGGGTGTCACTGGTTACACAAGACCGTCAAGGGAGAGTACACCATGGGCAAGATCCTGTTATTGGCCGCCACCTTGCTGGCCGCAACAGTGGCCTGGGCCGACAAGTCGCCGGTCTATACCGGCCTGTTGTCCAACACCGGCGCCGGCGGTTATGACGTGGTCGCCTACTTCGAGCAACGGCAGGCCGTGCCCGGTTCCAGCGATTTTACCGTGGAATACCAGGGCGCCACCTGGCGTTTCAGCTCCGCCGAGCACCAGGCCCGATTCGCAGCCAATCCGGAGCATTTCGCACCCGCCTATGGCGGCTACTGCGCCTGGGCTGTCAGCCAGGGCTACCTGGCGAAAGGCGATCCGGAGTACTGGACCATTGTGGATGACCGGCTCTACCTGAACTTCAGTCAGGACATCCAGGACCGGTGGCTCAAGGACACCGAGGGCTTCATCCAACAGGCAGACCGGCACTGGCCCGGGGTGCTGGAGTAGGACTTGCGGGCCAGGGTGTCAATCATCAAGGGGATGATCAGAGACCGTCCAGTGCCCGATCCATCCGCGCCAGGTAGTCGGCAAACACGGAATGCATCATGGCCTGCTGGCGGATGGGCGTGTCCTGGGGGACACGAAGGAGATTGAACAGGAAGGCATACACGGTGGCGTCGTACTCCGTCGGCTGCTCCCCCACAGCGAAGGGTTGTTGGCCAAGGGACCAGGCCAGCGCCGCCAGGTCCGCCGCTGCGCGGTCGTACACCTCGGCCTCCGGGCAGCGCCCCAGGCCCTGGCCGCGCAGTGCCGCCAGCACACCCCGGCGCGCCATTACCGGCAACAGCTGGCGAACCCCCGGCGGCAGGGTGGCGAAGAAGGCCGCCCGGGTTTGGGGCCAGTAGCGCTGATCCTGCCAACGGGCATACAGCAGCGCAAAATACAGGCTGTCTTCGCAGAGCTGACGCAGCAGGTGGCCGCGGGCCTGCTGGGCCTCGGACAGGGCGCCGCCCACCGGCTGCGCCAGTTGCCGCTGCAGGTGTTGGACGATCTGCCGGCTGTCGGCGACGGTTTCGCCCCGGTCGACGATGAACGGCAGCTTGCCCCGCGGCGCCCGAAACGGCGGCGTGGGGCGGACCCGGTAGTCGAGGCCCGCCAGGCGGCAGAAGGTCTCAACCTTCAGACAGAAGGGGCTGGCGTTGACCTGCCAGGCGGGGGGAAACTGGTACAACTCAATCATGGGCAACGCCTCATCCTCTGGAGTCAGGTGTGCGAGGCCTCATGACAGCATGCCCCCTCTGCCTTGGCAAGGAGCTGGCGAGGCCCTGCTAGAGGCTTGCCGGACGGTCCGCCTGCCGACGCCGGGCAACCCACTGCTCCCGGGTCTGCGCCGCCTCGTCACCGGCCAACGAATCAATGATCTCGAAGTAGTCCGAGCTGTATTGGTCCGCCACCACGGTATCCCTGGGCTTGATCCTGACCACGTAAACCGTCTGCACGTTCTGGTGATCAAACGCCCGCCATTGCTGCTCATCCTTCAGCAGTGCATAGCGATGGCCTTCGAGTGCCCGGATCACCGAGCGGGTGTTGGTGGAGCCTGCCCGCTCCACGGCGTCCTTGTATTGATGAATGATGCTGTAGGCGGAGGCCGCCGCAGACGAGGGGCGCATCTCGTAGCGTTGGGAGAAGGCCTCGACGAAATCGATCCCGCGCTGGAAATTACGCTCATAGGGCAGGTTCCAGACCCAGGGGGCCGCGCCGATGACGCCTTCCATGATCGTCGGCCCCACCTGGCGCACCATGCCCAGGGTCAGGTTGGGCACCACCACCTGCATGTTTTCCGTCAGCCCCATCTCATAGGCGAGGTTGAGGGCCCGCACCATGTCATCGCCGAACAGCACCAGCATCAGCACCTTGGCGTTGCTGGCTTTGGCCTGCTCCAGGGCGGCGCGGAAGTCGGTAATCCGGGCTCGCGGAAACGGCGTTTTAACACCCGGGTGCCGGAGGTTGTCCTCGGTCCCGGAGAAGGCCCGCACGGATTCTTCCACCGACCAGCCCCAGGTGTAATCCGCGGTGATGTAGAAATAGCCGTCATCGGCGTGGTGCTGGTTCAAGTACTGGCTCAGGCCCTTCGCGGTCATCCAGGCGTTGTAGGGTTCCCGGAACATGTACCGGTGGCCTTCGCCGCCGGTGGTGGCATTGGAATAGGTGAGGGTACCGAAATACAGCCGGCCTCGATCGCGGGCGGCCTTGCCCGAGGCGATGGCGACGGCGCTGGAGACGCCGCCGAAGACCATGTCCACGCCGTGGTGGTCGATCAACGCGGCGGTGTTCTCGGCCCCCTGAGCGGGCTCTCCCCGCGTGTTGCGAATGACCAGTTCCAGGGGACGCCCCAGGACACCACCGGCCTGGTTGATCTCCTCTACCGCCAGGAAGGCGCCCAGTCTCTGCTGCAAGCCCTGATCCTTGTAGCGACCGGTCTGGGGGTAATTGAAACCGATCTTGAGGGGTTCGACAGCAACGCTGGCCGTTGCGATCATCCACAAACACGCACAGTAAAACAGGCTCCTGAAACGCATGAATTGGGCCTCCGATGGGCAGCACAAGGTCGCACCACCAACAGGCGTTGCCTGCGGGAGCGACGCTGCGTGGGTTATTGTTGTTGGTTCAACTGATTAGTTTCGGGACCGGTTAGCAGGGTAACAATGGGACGAAAGTGGAAGATCGGGTAACAGTTTGCAACCGTAAGTAAGGCACTGTTTGCCGGACATGCCTTCAGCGCTTGGGAGCCACCCCCAGGGCTTTCACCATTAGCACCCAGTCGCCATCGCGGGCACAGCCGGGATAAGGAATCGCCGGCTTGCGGGCCCTCTCCTGGAAGCCCAACCGCTCATACAACGCAGCGGCTGCGACGTTATCGGAGGCGACGATCAGGCTCATGCTCCGGCATCGCCGGCTGCGGGCGAGGAGTGCCGAGTCGGCCATCAACTGGCGGGCAACGCCCTGACGCCGGTAGGGCTCAAAGGTGGCGAGGGCATTGAGGTACCAACTCCCCGGAGCCCGGGCTTCCAGCTCGATCAGCGGTTTCACCACCTCGGGCAGGTCCGTCAGCGCGCCCACGTCGTAGGGATCGGCAAGCGGGTAGGCGACGGCCATGCCTGCGAGCTTGCCGTCATGCTCAAACACCCGGGCGTTGCGGTAGCTGAAGCCGCCTTCCTCCCGGGCCGCCCGCTTGACGCCCACCTCCATCCCCGATTCGCCGGGGCCGGCCTGCGATTGCCAGAGGTAAGCCGGCAGACCTTCACCGGCCAGGTTGATCAGGAACGCCAGGTCCCGGGCGTCCTCCTTACGGGCATTGCGTATCGCCATCGTTGCACCTGTAGCGCAGACAAAGTAGGGGCCCTCCCCCTTTCTTAGTTCAAAAGCCCGCGCTTTTCACGTGGCGGTTGACCGGATAGCCGCCGAATCCCGATCGGGCTGCCACAGGGACTCGATCAGCGCTATTGTCTCGGCCACCGCCGGGCGCTGGCGCTGATCGGGATGGACCAGCAGATTCAGGGGGATGCTGATGGCCTTGGCGTCGTACATGCGGACGCTGCCCCGGTCGGCCCAGTGCCGGGACAGTTCGTGTTCCACCAGGCCGTAGCCCATGCCGGCCCGGATCATCGACAGGGTGGTGTGTTCATCCTCGGAGGTGGCCACGGTATTGGCCTGATCCCGTTGACCACCCACTACCCGAGGCATCAGACGGTAGAAGGGACAGCTCTGGGCGGGCCAGATCCAGGGTAACCGGAGGCGCTCCGGTGCCTGTTCCGGCAGGGCGTCCCGCCCGCCGTCCACCGGGCCAATCAGGCTGAGCGGTATCCCCGCCAGGGGAACGCTGAGCACCGGCTCAGCGGAAAAGTCCCCATAGGCGAAGCCCAGGTCCAGTTCGCCACGCAGTACCTGTCCCACCATCAGACTGGAGGCGCTGGTCACCAACTCCAGCGCCACTTCGGGCAACTCTCTGGCCGCCAGGCGCAGCAGCTGGTCCACCTTCAGGTATTCCGGGGGCGCATTCAGTCCCACCGCCAGGCGGGTGGGCTGTTGGCCGCGTAGACTGCGGGCCAGCTCGTCCATGTCTGATACCTGCTTCAGCGCCTGTCGGGCATGGGCAACCAGGGCCTCGCCGGCGGCGGTGAGCGCCATGCCCCGGGCGCTGCGCTCGAACAGGGTCAGGCCAAAGTGCGCTTCGAGCTGGCGCAGGTGTTCGCTGACCGCCGATGGCGTGGTGTGCCGTCGACTGGCCGCCCGGGTCAGGTTGCCTTCCTCGGCCACCAGTACGAAAGAGCGCAGTTTATCGAGCTTTATGTTCATGTTTTACGAACGCCTGATTCAGAAAAGACTGATGGATCACCCTGTAATACCAGAGTTTAATGCCAGGTACCGGCCGGCCTCAATTCACATTTCCTGGAGGCACTGAACATGGAACAGGGCAATCAATCGACACAGCGGACGGTATTCATTCCGCCACTGGAGACTTCCGAACCTGCGTTCGCCCGGGAAGGCCTCAGCCAGCGTGTGCTGGCGACGCTCGCGGTCTGGTGGGATCGTTACCGGGCCCGGACCCGACTGCGGCACCAGCTGAGATACCTGGATGTGGGCCTGGAGGAAAAGGACATCGGACTGCCCGCCGGCAGTCTGACGGAGGAGGCGGGGAAGCCCTTCTGGCGGGAGTGACGGTCCTTGCCGCATGGCAAAGTGCGCTTACAATAAACGGCTACCCAGCCAGGCACGAACTGACATGCGCAAAACCTTCGAACTCACCCTCACCCAGTCCCAGGCCGCCGCCGACGCCCTGGCCCAGCATACCGGCCTGTCCAAGGGCCGGATCAAGGATGCCATGACCAAGGGCGCCTGCTGGTGGACCCACAAAGGCAAACAGCTGCGACTGCGCCGGGCCAGCAAGTCCCTGCGACCGGGCACCCGGCTAACCCTGTGCTACGACGAGCGGGTGCTCGCCCGCAAGCCCATACCGGCCCGGAGTATCCGGGATTACGGCCGCTACAGCGTGTGGTACAAACCCCATGGCCTGCTGGCCCAGGGGTCCCAGTGGGGGGATCATTGCAGCCTGCTGCGTTGGGTAGAGCAACAGACCGGGCGGGACTGTTTCCTGGTGCACCGGCTGGACGCCGACGCCGCCGGGCTGATGGTGGTCGCCCACGACGCCCGGGCGGCCGCAGCCCTGTCCCGGCTGTTCCAGGGCCGTGCCATTGGCAAGCTCTACCAGGCCTGGGTGAGCGGCTCCCTGCAGGCGGAGGAACAACGACTGGATGCCGAGATCGACGGCAAGCCGGCCGTCAGCCACGTCAGCACCCTGCGCCAGGAAGGCGACGCTACCCTGGTCGCCGTCAGCATCGAGACCGGCCGTAAACACCAGATCCGCCGCCACCTGGCGGGCATCGGCCACCCCATTGTTGGGGATCGGCTCTATGGCCGGGCGGCGGAGCAGCCCCTCCAGCTGGTGGCGGTGCGACTGGCGTTTCGATGCCCGCTGGGGAGACAGGCCGTCGACCTGTGGCTGCCCGATGAGCTGCAATTGTCGAACGGCCCCGCGCCAGGACACCGCTACATGTGATTGCCCTCAAACACCTGCTGCTGCTTGAGGAAGTGGTAGCCATGATGGCGCAGGAAATCGTGGCTGTAGTCGCTGCCGGGGCGGCAGTGCATCTGGATATCCAGGTTCTGCTCCCGGGCCCAGGCGTTGGCCTCGGCGATCAGGCGAGAGCCGATGCCCACCCGCCGGAACCGCTCTGACACCGTCAGCCCCTCAATTTCCACCAGCGGCGGGTGGCCCACCCGGCGGACCAGGAAGGCGTGCAGCCAGCCCACCACCGCGCCCTCGGCGTCCGCCACCCAGACCCGGTGGTCCGGCGACTGCCGAAGGGCCTCGAAATCGGCTCGGCCGTTGCCAACCGGGCTCTGTTCGGCATCTTCGGCGGCAGCGATGTCCGTGACCGCTTCATAATCCCCCGGCTCAGCCGGTCTGATTGTCACCTGCATAGACGGCCTCCTCGCATTTTTCCGGACTTGTCTATCTGGTGACAATGCGATTGCGAACCAGTTCACCAACTACCACACCGTTGCCCGCCCGCTCACGGTGAGGCAGCGACCCGGGGTTAACGATGGATGGCCAGCTCCCGGTGGTGGCGTTCGCGATCGGGATCCTCACAGACCGCCACCGCCTCGATTCGGGCAATGTACGCCGACGGCAGGCCATGCTCCCGCGCGCCAACCAGGACGTGGTGCCGGTACCAGGAATAGGGTTTCAGGGCGGGGTCCACCCGGGTGGCGACATACAGGGTGGCGGTCAGGGTGTCGCCTTGCGCCGTCAACACCTCAACGGTCTTGTCCCGGTAACCCACCCCCAGCCCCTCAATCCGGTCCAGCACCGACTTGTCGGCCTCGTCGATCTCATAAACAACGCCGATGACGCAATCCCCGGCGCGGCCGGTTGCCTCGGCGTCGCATTTCGCCGAGCCATCGCAGCCCACCTTGTGAAAATTCAGCCGGTGGCCAGGCAGCGAGGCAACCGTGACGAACCGAACAGAGGCCAGCCGGGCCTGGAGACGGGCTCGGGACATGTTGGAGCCATACGCGAAGCAGAGCACGATTTCTCCTGCCATCTCGGGTGAACACACGAAGCGTGCGATGGGCAGCATCCTTCCGGTCTTACCGGGCCGACCGCTGCCACAGCTCCAGCTTCTTTCGCACCCGTTCCGACACCGGCGCTGCCAGGCACCGCCGAACCAGGTCCGGGTCCCGTTCCTGACGGTAGAACAGGTCGAACAGCTCGTTCACCGTAGGATGCTCCTCGGTGGTCGGCTGATAGGCCACCGTCTCCCCCGCCTGGATGTCGCCCGTTTGCAGAACCCGAACATAGAGCCCCGGGCGACGGGCCTCGATGAAGCGAGCCGGGAACTGCGGGTCGTTCATCCGGGCGGCAAAGGTGGCGCAGGGTATGCGGGGTGCGGTGACCTCCAGCAGCACCTCGCCGAGTTGATAACGATCACCGAGCCGTGGCTCGGTCGCCACGAAACTGGAGAGCGTGAGGTTTTCCCCGAAAGTGCCCGGTGCCGGCTCGCCATCCAGCTCGGCAGACCACCAGGCGTAGTCCTCGCCACTGTACAGGTACAAGGCCTGGTCCGGGCCGCCATGGTGCTTGCGGTTGACGATGATATCTTCCGCCAACCCGCCTCTGCCGACCCGAACCCGGCCAGCCACCGGCCGCTTGAGAATGCCGCTTTCCTGGTCCCGCTGGCCAACGGTGAGGGTATCGCGGGCGCCCACGTTGATGGAAAGCAGTCTCGAATGGGCAGGCATTGCGGGCTCCTATTCGTCCACGGTGACTTCGATGCCGCCCACGACCCTATACAGCAGGTTGTAAAGCAGGCAGCCAATGGCAACGGAAAGGTAGGTGAAGATCAGGTAGAGCAATGGCATCAGCCAGAAGGCCGTCATCGGAAAGGCATTGGGGCCCCCGTGCATGCCCGACCCCGGCACTATCAGCCCCATAAACAACATCATGGGCCACAGGAACAGGGCAGAGGTTACCGCCATCAGCACGGCGATAACCTTGGCGGTCTGGTGGGGAGAAAAGCGGCGAATCTGTTTTTTCATGGCTCTGTGCTCGGTCCTGGAATGATGGGAACACTAGCGAAGCTTCATGGCTTCAAAGGCCTGCACCGCCTGGTCGATGTAACGCCGGTCGAAGCGGGTCAGGTCCTGAGTGTGTAATACGACCAGTTGGGAACGACCAAGATAGCAATACATTACGCCTTCGGCACTCCCCTTATCCACTTCCCCTTGCCATGCCACCCTGGCCACCGGTTGACCGGATATCGAGAGGATCTCAACGTCGCCGTGCCTGAAGCCGCGACGGGCCCGGGCGACGCCAGACAGGAACTGCATCAGGTAACTCTTGGCGGCCTCTTCCCGCTGCTGGCCAGTCATTGATGGGAAGGTACCGCCGGGATTCCAGATGGAGATCTGCAACAGGGCCGAGGAGTCTTCGCCGGAATGGGGGTGGGTGAAGGCGTGAACAATCGTGTTGTTGCCCATGCCTTTTGAGGTGGGCCCGTCAAACCCGTCCGGAATCTCGATCTGGCCGGCGTCAAAGGTGAAGGCAAGCAGGGGGGGACTGAACAGCACCCATAGGGCGATCAGAACGTTGCGCATTTACACACTCCTTATGTATCCACGGAAGCAACATACCAGATAACCAATGGCCAGAACGTCAAAAAGTGTCAACCTGTCATGGAATAACCCTGTGATCACCCCATCCAATGCCTTCGTCGCCAGACACTCGGCGTCAGCCCCGTCCAGGCTTTGAACGCTCGGGTGAAATTGGCAGGATCGGTATAGCCCAGCAGTTCGCTGATCCGCTGAATCTCCAGGTCGGGCTTGGCCAGCAGCTGACGGCTGTCGCGGCGGCGAGCCTCCTCCAACAGCTGACGGTAGCTGAGCCCCTGGTCGTGGAGCCGTCGACGGAGGGTGCGTGGCGTCAGGCACAGGCGCTCCGCCAACTGCTCCGGCGAGGGGTAGCCGTCGGTCCCCAGGACAAAGGCCGCCCGGCTCTGGCGCAGAACATCATCCACGGCGCTGATCAGCGCGCTCTCCCGTTCACACTGGGCCACGGCCTGGGCCAGCGCTTCCGGGTTGGCGGTGGGCAGCGGCTGATCGAGCCAGCCTTGGGAGCCCGGCACCGCAATTCCCGCGCGGGGCATGTCAAAGCGGACCACCGGCAGTTGCGCCTGCCAGTACTCGAAACCCTCGGGCCGCTCCCCCGGCAGCCAGAGGGCGGTGTCGCCGGGCAGCATCGGCAGGACAAACTGCATGCCCCGGTAGATACTGGTGAGCATGGAGCTGAGGCTCAAATCCCGTAACGCCGGCGACATCGGCACTTCCGGCATCAACTCAAAGAACATCCCGGTGTCGGACCGGGTCACCATCAGCAGCACCCCCCGCCCCCGCAGATGCCAGAAACGCTCCAGAATGGCCAGTGCCTCGGCGGGGGTAGCTGCACACATCAGGGCATACCCCAGGCTGCCATGGGCGGTGAGGGGCAGGCGCAGACCGTTCTGGAAACCCAGGGTTGGATCGCCGGTCAGGGTGAGGCAGGCGTCGAGGATACGCCAGCTGTGCTGCGGTGACAGGCGGCCGGCCGGATCGTCCAGCGCATCGAGGGGCAGACCGGCGTGCCGGAGGATCTGAACTCGGGACACCCCCTGGTCCCCGGCCACGTCCACGAACATCCGCGGGTAGGTCACCGCTTGGTTGGCCTGGCGGGTCCAGGCCGGCATGGGGTTCCGGGATTGGGATTCAGACACGTTGGCCACCAATGACAAGTGCTTTGTCCGCGCAGCATCTCACGCCCCTTCCGCTTCCACCAGTACCGTAGAGGCCAGACACCAACCCATGCCCGTCTTGAAGGAGTACCGGTATGAACGCGATCGCAGCCATCACCCGAGCCGCCAGGTCCCGCCCGGCCAGGGCCGTTACCCCGGCCGGACTGATTCCCCAGGTGCGTCGGCCGGAGTTCGATTTGTCCGCCAATGTGCCGAAGTACTGGTGGGCCAATGACCCTGCCCGAACCCTGCTGCTGGCCGCGCTGTCCTCCAGCTTTCCCCCGGGCGAGCGCTTCTTCATCGACTCGGTGCGCCACTACCAGGACCGCATCACCGACCCGGAACTGCAGCAGGCCATCCGCGGCTTTATCGGCCAGGAGGCCCATCATTCCCGGGAGCACAAGGCGCTGAATGGCTACCTGGCGGATCGGGGCATTGGCCTGGCGCGCCTGGAGCGGGAAATCCAGGACTTCATGGACTGGATGCGCAAGGCGTTCACCCCCGAGCGCCAGCTCGCCCACACCGTAGCGGTGGAGCATTTCACCGCGTTGATGGCGGAGGACTTCCTGCTCAAGTACGACGCCCTGGAGGAGATGGACCCCCGCATGGCCCCCATCTGGGCCTGGCACGCCATTGAGGAATCCGAGCACAAGGCAGTGGCCTTCGACGTCTACAAGGCCATTGGCGGCAGCGAGTTTGTTCGGCTGTCGGAAATGCTGGTGGTCAGTGTGATGTTCCCGGTGTTCACCACCATGCACCTGGTACAGTTGATGAAAGAAGACGGCCAGCTCGGCAACCTGAAATCCTGGGCCGACATGGTGAACTACCTGTGGGGCAAGCCGGGGGTGTTGCGCAAGTTGCTGCCGTCCTACTTCAGGTACTACAGCCCAAGCTTCCACCCCTGGAACCACGACGCGCGGGAGCTGGTGGCGAAGGCGAAGCGGAAGTGGCTGGGGAGTCCTAACCACTAAACGGGTACATGGCAGGCGGACCACCCATGACCCAACCGGGGCATGGGTGGCGGTGCCGGTTATTTAGGCAAAGCGTAGTTTGCTTCGAAGTCCGTTGTGGTCCCTTCCGTGCCCTCATGGACATGGGTCCAGTTCGCCAGCACGGCCGGCGTCTCCCCGGAAAGGTCGACGGAGATGTCCAGCAGCAGGCCGTTCATCGCGATGGCAATGAGCCGGACGGTATCCTCGCGGGTACTCACAACCTCGACCACGTTGATATCCCAGTATTCCGGATCATTGGCGGCGTTATCGGAAGGCGGGGTGCCGCCCTCGAACATCCCGAAGGGAAAGCCGGCTAGGGCATCATCGGAGAAGACGAACGTTCGGCTGTCATCGAGGTGGATGGCAAACGGAAGCAACACCGAGAACTGCTGGACCAGGGCCTCATCAATAACCGGATCGAAGTGCAGTTCGCGTGTGGCCGTAAAGGATATCCGGCCATCGCCATCGCTGCCGGAGAGAACCCCATCTCTGATCTCGGCCGGAACGTAATAAGTCGCCCCGGTAGAGCCATCGATTTTGAATTCCTCAAAAACACCCAGGGTATCGAAATTGCTTGGATCTACCTCACTGGCCGCTTGGGCATAAATGCCGTCAGCAGTTTCATTGACGCCATAAGCCATGCCCTGACGGGACACCACGAAGGTTAACCGGGTAGTCGCCTCGCCGAAATCCACTGTGCCATCGTAAAGGCCGGCGTACTGGATAAAGAGTCCCAGTATCAGGTGCCCCTTCGCCTCGTCTGCATCCACCAGGGTGTAGGGACCATCCGGCAGGTCATCGGTAAGCTGGGTGAGGATGCTCGCCACAGACACTTCGAAATTCTCCACCGTCTGATCAAACTCCAGTACCGCCCCGATGTCCTGATGAGATGACTCATCCAGGGAGATGCCGTTGGACGGATCCTGGTCCGTGTCCAGGCTGATCAGCAGACGGGCCATGTTCAGGACCGCATCGGTGGCTTCATTGGTGTTGTCGCCCACCAGGGTCGCCGGCGTGATGAAGACGGTGTTCTCCTCCATCACGGTACTGCCCAGCTCGATGCTGCCCACGAAGAAGGTCACGGTGTCGCCTATCTCACAGGTCAGGACACCGTTGGCATCGGTCAGTTGCACCTCGTCAGAGCTGGAGCACAGGTACCGAAGCCCGGAGACGCTGCTGTCCACAAAGGTGGCGGAAACCGTTTCCGGTTCCGGTTCCGGTTCCGGTTGGGGACTGGGGGTTGGCGCCGGGGAACTGTCGTCCTTATCCGAACTGCTGCTGCCGTTACACCCGCTCAAGACGAAGCACGACGCCAAAAGTAAAGCCATTAATCCTTGGTTTTTCATTATGTTACTTCCGTTAATCCATTATATTGTCAGTTAGCAAGTTGTGCGGTGAGCGATCAAGCCGTCGCCGCAGCCGACGAATATTACAGAGTGTCAACATTTCCATAAAGAGACGTTCCAAAAAGATGCCAGGCTGGGTGGCCATTTCTCACCAGGCTGAACGCCGCAATCCCAAAGGCATCGGCCAGCAAGTCCTGGGCATCCAGGGTGCGATAGGGCAGCCAGGCCTGGCTCAGTTCCTCAACCAGGGCCAACAGGGCAACGGCGAAGGTGCCGAAATACAGGCGCAGCAAGCCCAGGCTCAGGGTGCGCAGTTCCAGCGACAGGTTCAGCAGCAGGGTCAACAGGCCGTCCAGCATCAGGTGGCCAACTCGGGGGAAGATTGTGACGAAAAATGACAAGCTTTCAGTGCCGGCCAGTCGCGGGCCTATCTCACGCCCAGGCGTTCCAGGTAGTCATGCAACTCGGCTTCGCTGATATTCACGTATTCCAACACCCGACCATAGAGCATGGCGGTGGGCACGTTACGGCCGTTAAGTTCCCGCTGGGTTTCATGAAGCACGTACAGCACAATCCGTTCGGTGCGGGTCAGGCCGTCCCGGACATCGGGGATGGTGTCGCGCAAGTCGTTTCGAGTCAAACTGGCCATCCTTGCGTATGGCGTAGCGTCATCACGATGACGCGGCGAGCTGGTCATCGATCGAACGAGCCTTCTGCAGTGCCGGCCGGTTAGACAGGCGGGCAGCGTAAGCCTCGAATTCCGGTCGCCTGGGCAAGGAGCCGAACTGCATGCCCCAGAGGACATGGGCCCCCACATAGACATCCGCCGCGGTGAACCGGTCGCCGGCAATGTAGTCGCCCGCACTCACCGCCTGGGCCAGCACCTCCAGGGTTCGCTCGAAGCTGCCATAGCCTACCATCCGTTGCTGCTCCGGACTGACTGTCACCTGTCGCGCTTGGTCGGTCACCGCTGCTTCCAGTGGGCCGGCGGCGAAGAACAGCCAGCGGTAATAGGCCGCCCGCTTTCCCGTCGGCGGCGCCAGCTCCGCCGCCGGGAAGGCATCGGCGAGGTAGGCGCAGATCGCCGCGCATTCGGTCACGACCTCGCCTTGGTGGGTAATCGCCGGCACCTTGCCCATGGGGTTGATGGCCAGGAAGTCGTCCGCCTTCATCGACGAACCATAGTCCAGGAGTACCTGGTGATAGGGCGCGCCGATTTCCTCGAGCATCCAGCGCACAATGCGCCCCCGGGACTGGGGGTTGGTGTAGAGCACCAGATCACAATCTTTAGATTCAGTAACGGGCATGCGAGTCTCCATCAGCTCACCGGTTTCCATCAGATTAGTCGACCCCCGCCGCAGATGGGACGCCGTTTGAATCATTAGTAATGTAAACCACCTTACAGAAGCTTACCCAGCTTTGAGCTTTTTGACGGCGACACACAAATCCCTGCGCTTTTGCGACGGAAGCCAGCGTGCAGATCCCTACAATCGATCCTATTGCCGGCGTATGGCCCGACCGGTGTCGGGAACGCCTTCAACAACAACGCACGAGATGATCAAGAGGACTGCAGGATGGCGATAACCAACAGGTTAATGTGGGGTTCCCTGGTACTGGCGGGAACGCTTGCCGCCGCTGGCTGTGGCGGCGGTGGTTCCGGCTCGGATTCCGGTTCCGGGGACAGCAACACCGGGGAGGCTTCCGTCAACTACAACGGCCCGGGGTCCAAATGGGATGTTGCGCTCCACGAAGATGGCAGTTTCGACATCACCCGCCGGGAAACCCCGCTCACCCCGATTGATCTGACGGTCTCCGGCAGTTACCAGCGCCTGGACTCCGGGTATCTGCAGCTGGTGGTGGAAGAGGCCACCGGCACTGATGCGCCGGTGGCGGGTGACCAGGCCTGGGCGCTGGAAGTGCCAGGATACGCCTTTTTGCTCAAACCCATGGACGGCGACCAGGTCATCGCCATGGTGACCGCGGGCAGTTGCCCGGACGGAGATCTCGCCGCCAACTGGGTCATGGTCAAGGGGCACAGTGACAGCGACGCATCGTCGGACTCCCGCGACTACTTTGGCACCTTCGAATTCGACAGCAGCACAGGCACCCCCTCGCTGCCGACCAAGCATGCGCTCACCAGCGGCTTCCCCCTGGTGACCGACGGCGGCATTGACGGCAGCGGGACCTGTGAGGATGGTTTGATGCTGGTGGGCGAGGAGCCGGATATTGCTGCGATGTACCTGACGGAAAACGGCGGGGCCATCGTGCAGACCAATATCAATAGTGAAACCGATTCTTCATTCATCTTCGGCCTCACCGCCGATGCCGTCGACGGCAGCGACCTGGATGGGGACTTCGCCGGCATGCTGTTCGACGACAACATGTCCGACGGTACGCAGATCAACCCGGTCGCCTTCTCCTGTTCCGGTTCGGTGTGTGAAGGCTATCTGGTGGAAGACATCGAGACCGGTGCCGCCAGCGAGGAAGGCGTGACCATCACCTTTAGTGGCTCGCTGTCCGACAACTTCGTTACCGGCGTGATCCAGGATTCGGACAGCAATAGCGGCAATCTGGCCTGTATGGTGGACTTGAACGCCAATGACACCGACAGCACCATCGCCAGCTGTGTCGGCCAGTCCCCCGGGGACAACAGCAAGATGTTCAACGTCCTGCTGGTCAGCAAGTAACCCCCGGCCAAGGCCCGTGGGTTTACCGAGACCACGGGCCAAGCGAAACACGATGCGATGGGGCGCTGCCTACCCGGACTTCTCGTAGGTCCCCGTCAGTGTCGCCTGTTCAATGACATGGCCCTGCATGGCCGCCTCCAGCGCGGCCTTGGTGGGTGGATAGTCGATCTCAAGCTTGATATCCAGGGCGTAGAGCTTGTGAATGTAACGATGCCGGCCGATGGGCGGGCAGGGCCCCCCATACTCGGTCTTGTGCCAGTCGTTCAGGCCTTCCTCCGTGCCGGCCGGAAGGTGGACAGTGGTCGCATCTTCCGGCAGCCCGGTCGTGCTCGGGGGCAGATTGTAGAGCAGCCAGTGCACCCAGGTGGTTTTGGGGGCCTTGGGGTCCGGTGCGTCAGGATCATCGACAATCAACACCAGGCTGTGGGCCGTCTCTGGCACCCCCTCCCAGGTCAGAGGGGGCGAGACGTCCCGCCCCTCACAGGTATACTTCGCGGGAATCGAGCCGCCGTCGGAAAACTCGGGAGAGTGAAGCGTCATCGCCATAGGGCCTCCGCAGTGCGTCGGTTCGGTGGTGAGAACGAAACTAACTGCATACTGCCACTACCCTAAGCCTAGCAGCCCCGACAGAAATGACCTACCAACAGCCGCTCCCGGGGCCAGGGTCGGTCATGTCCGTCTACAGCGGGGTTCGCAGGATCTGAGGTCCGAGGTTACTGGTCGGTGCCCGTCGGCAGTGCCGATGCGCGGATACGGACGTCATGAACCAGCGTGGTATCGTCAGACTGGGCCAGGGTAATGTGCAACCGGGCATCTCCGCCGGCGAAGTGGGCAAGCAGGGAATAGCCCAGCAGATCGTAGTCTTGCCCGTCGATGGTCACCCCGGTATCGGTCCCCAGGTACTGCAGCTGCTCGAACGACTGCAACGCGCCCAACTCCGAAGCTGCCAGTAAATACCGCCGCCCCTCCTGGGACCGCAGCTGGGCCTGCAGCACCGGGGTCAGCATCGGCGTCAGCCGTTCCGGCTCCCAACCGACAAGGACGGCCAGGTTCTCCTCGAAGTAGGGCCGGGCCCGGTCGATGTTCTTCGAGGCATTAATGCCGAACCACACCACCACCATCAGCACCACGACCGCCAGGGTGAGCATCAGGTAGCCGAGGGCCTTCAGTATTCTGTTCATGAAGCGGGACCTTCCTGCATCGTCGATACGAATCCTCTGGGTACTCAGCGCATGGCCTCGAACACCTGCTCAATGCACCCGGCCCGCTGGCGCCTGAACGGATCCTGGTTCACCCCTTCGGCCATGCAAGCGGTGTACAGGGCAATGTAGCGATTCAGCAACGCCCGCCCGTCCTCCACCGAGAGAGAGGCCAGGGATTGCACAAACGAGCGGGGCCCCACCTGGAAGTGCTGATAGTCAATCGGGTAGTTCCAGTCACCGCCCCAGACAAAAAAGCCATTGCGGGCGAACAGGTCGGTGACGTGCTCCGCCATGCCCGGCCGGGGGGCCTTGTTGGGCCGGCTGTCGGACCGGTTCACCGCGTAGCGGGCACTGCTCGGGGGAAGTATCCTGGCTGTGCCGTCCGGGCGGATCTGGATGTAGGGGTTCTGCACCGGATTCAGGTCGATGGCAACGCCATAGGCATGGGTGGACCAGCCGCGACCACCGGTGATGCGCCGCCCGTTGAACGCCGAGGTGTTGTTATCGGCCATGGAGGCCTGGTCATCGCCGCCGTAGGCTTCGATCGGACGGGCCCTGGCGATGTAGAACTTGCGGGCCAGCAGCTCATCGGTGATCGCGGCAACGTTGGGAGCAAGCACATCCAGCACCACCAGCTCGCCGTCCCCTTTGATCTCACCGTGGTCGCTGGCGTAGCTGAAACTCACCTTGCTCAGGCGGTGGCAGGGCACCGGATTGCTGGCCGTGATGACTCCACCGGTTCGCAACTGCCGACATTCCGCGGCACTGAGCGCGCGATAGGACGCCGCTGCCGGCTTCGCCGCATCCGCCAACGCCCGAGGCAGGCAGGCAACCAACAGCAGCAGGACGATACCGGCTGCCCCGACGCTCCCAAACGACTTGTTCATGTCACCTGACTCCTTGCCCCATACCGGTTCCGCGCTGGGCTACTTTAGCCAAAGCTGCGGGCCAGGTCATCTCAAATATGGGTGTCGCGAGGATTCGGTCAGCATTGGGGAATGCCAACGGGACGTCGGCGCAAGGGCTTGCTACCCTTACGGGAGCGGAACGCCCTCGGCCCCGGCCTCCATGACCCCAGCCACTGCATTTGCCATTTCTATGAAAACCTTACTGATTATCCTCGCTACCGGTTATCTGTCCTGGACCTGGATGGACGCTCAATCCGATGGTTTCCTGGCCGGTTTCCTGTGGCCTGGCGTCTTCGCCGTTACCGTGATTTCGGGCATTGTGTGGCTGTCCAACCGGTTCGGTTCGGGTGGCGGTTCGGGTGGCGGTTTCGGCTCCGGCGGGTTTGGCGACGGTGGCGGTGGAGGCGACGGCGGGGGCGGTTGTTAACCGCGACTGCGGTCAGCGCGTAGCCTCGGCCTACACCAATCGACGCGGCACATCCCGGTTCCAGGTCTCGGAAAACACCCGCCGCTCCCCTTCGTAAGCGTCCAGTGTAGCGTGGACGTGGAAGTGCTCTTTATTGCAGGTCAGGATGGTCCGGGTGACGGTGTTGATGTGCCAGTCGCCACGCCGCAGTGAACGCTCCCAGAGGGTTTCGCCACGAATCGAGTCGAAGTCGTCTCCCTCGGCGCTGTACCACTCCACCGCCCGGCTCTGCTCCTCCAGGCCGGAATCCTCCAGACGCACGGTGCCGGAGTCGTTGATCACTTCCAGGGTGGAACGGTCCCGAGCCAGATCACGATGGACATACCAGTTGTGATGGGGGGGCTCGATCACGGTGTAGGGCACCGACACCGCGCCTTCGGACGGCTCAAACCTCGGTTGGTCGTCGGCGTCGTCGCGCCTCGGCCGCTCGGGCAGCACCAGGGCGCTGTTGCGGTCGAAGACGGTCAGCCGAACCGGTTCCGGCGGCGGCCAGGACAGGGGCCAGTAGGAGGTGGACAATGACAATCGCAGCCGATGCCCGCTCGGGAACACCTGCGCCACCTCGTTCATCTGCACCTTGACCCGGTAGCGCTTACCGGGTTGCAAGGGTTCCGGGTGCTCGTGGCTGTCGCGATGGGTGAGGTTGAGCAGGCCGTAAGTCACCCGCGTGGCCTTGTCGTCCGGCGCCACATCGGACAGGCGAACCGCGACCATGGCGACCGGCCGATTGGCCGCCACTTCCAGCTCCACCTCCGGGGCCCCGAGGATCTCCAGGTCTCCCTCCAGCGGCTCGCACTCGAAGGTAAGCGCGCCGCCATCCTCTTCACGCTGGTCGTGGGCCAGGTCCGGACCGGCGGCGTAGGAACACCACTTGCCCGCAAAGAGACCGCAACTCAGCGGCGACTCCACCGTCATCGCCGTCTCCTCCCGGCGCCGCTGCCCATTCCTGGCCAGCCGGTTCGGCGCCAGGCCCAGGCGCCAGGGCCGGATATTGGGGGAGGGCCAGCGGGGTTCGGACACCCAGCGTCCGGGCCGGTGGCCGTAACTGGTGGTTGGCGGCACGCTGTCCTGCATCCAGACCCGCAGCGCCGGATCCTTGTCGACACCACGATCCACCCCCTTGAGCCAGTGGTCCCACCAGCGCAGGCACTCTTGCAGGAAGCCGATCGCCGGCCCGGGTTCGCCCAGATGGGGGTACTTGTGGCTCCAGGGACCGATCAGCCCCTTACAGCGGCCCGGCAGGTTGTCCACCAACCGCACAACCGCGTTGGAGTAGCCATCCGCCCAGCCACTGGCGGCCAGAACCGGAGCCTTGACCGTGCTGAAGTCCTCGCATATCGACCCATGCTTCCAGAAATCGTCGCGATGGGGGTGCTCCAGCCAATTGACCAACCACAGCCCACTGCCCTCCAGCCGTTGCCGCCACAGCTCCCGCCAGCGCTCGCCGACCACACTGGGGTCCGGCGGCAGGGAGTTGTAGGCGAACATGGTCGAGGCCCACGACAGGTTATCCCCCAACAGGCAGCCCCCCATGTAGTGAACGTCGTCGGCGTAGCGATCGTCGGTGGAACAGACGCTGACCACCGCCTTCAATTCAGGCGGGCTTCGACCGGCCAGTTGCAGGCCATTGAAGCCGCCCCAGGAGATACCGATCATCCCCACCTTGCCGTCGCACCAGGGTTGGTCCGCCAGCCAGCGCAGGATGTCCTCGCCATCGGCCAGCTCCTGCTCCAGATACTCGTCTCGCAGCACTCCATCCGAATCGCCACTGCCCCGCAGATCCACCCGCACCGAGGCGTAGCCGTGGCCGGCAAAATATCGGTGGTGGACCGCATCCCGCAGCACGGAGCCGTCCCGCAAGCGGTAGGGGATGTATTCGAGAATGGCGGGAACCGGGGTGTCAGCAGCCCCGGCAGGCAGCCAGATCCGGGCGCCCAGTCGGCAGCCGTCCCGCATCGGGATCCAGGCCGGATCCAGACAATCCACCGGGTTCGGGAAATCGTGCACAACCTTCATGGGCAAGCCTCCTGTCCGCATAGGAGCCCGCAGCTCAATCTCAAGCAGTACCGGCCTGAACCTGAATGCCCAACGCCGACTCCAGGTACTTGATGCGTTCGCTGAGCTGGTCCTCGTCCTGGGCGCCGGTGAAGATAACCCCCAACTCATAGGACAGCTCATCCTGGTGCAGCAGATCGGACAATCGCGTTCCCGTTTCGACATTCAGTTCGATCACAGTACCGGGAAATTCACGCTCCAATGCCTTAATGGTAGCCGAATCCGGCACCTTGACCACGACGCCGTCCTCGAACACACGGATCATCTGTTTTGCGGCGATCGGATAAGGGCCTTCACGGTGGGGCATGCGGGGCTCGGTCCCCACCCCCAGGTCGACCATCACCTGGAAATGGGGCGCACCGTCGACCAGCTGAAACAGGGCGGCGTGGGAGCGAGACAGCCGGGCATTGATTTCCAGCAGCCAGATCCGGTCGTTCTGCTCGTCGTAGAAAAACTCGATGTTGAAGGCTGCGTTGTCGTAGCCGATGCGGGCCATCACCCGGCGGGTGATGTCAAACATGCAGTTCTGAACCCCCGTGGGCAGACCCGATGGATAAACGTAGCGGCACAGTACCGAACGGAACCGGGCGTCCCGGATGGTGTCAACGATGCCGGTCAGCCTCACTTCGCCCTGGAAGACAAAGCCCTCCAGGGTGCACTGACGGCCAGCCGAGATGATGCCCTCCGCCAAACAGGTTTGATGCAGCGTGGCGGTGATGGCTTCCGGCACCTCGGCGTGGTCCAGAGCTTTCGAAAAGGGTCGGGTCAGCCGGCCAACCCCTTGCTTGAGCGCCGCCAGGGCCGCCAGATAGTCCTCGTCGTTGTCGATCCGAAAGCCCAGCTGCGAGGAGTGCGCTTTCACGGGCTTGAGCCAGAACGGATAGGGCAGTTGACGCTCCGCCAGCGGCGCTTTCGAAAAGGGATCCACCGCCTGAAACGCCGGTACGCAATCGGGCACCACCGCCCGCTGCTCCCGGCGGCTCCAGTATTTGTGTTCGCACTTCAACACGGACTCCAGCGATGGCCCGCTCAAGCCAAGGCGTCGACAAATCAACGGTGCGAGGACACTGCTTGGGAAGTCCCAGTAGCTCACCACCGCATCGACAGACCCGGCGTGCGCCTTCAACCCCCGGGTGGCGTGGGAGAGCAGCCAGTCAAAATCATACTCGTCGGCGTGGACGGCCTGATCCAACGTCAGCAAACCGTGAAACCGGTAGTCCTCGACGTAACGCAGATCGGCCAGCAACCGCCGACCCAGCTCATCCAATCCCAATACAAAGACATTCCAGACCATAGCGGTGCTGCTCCTTTGCGCGGGCAAAGACGAGACAGGGTGCCAACCACACTGCGACTAACATCCCGCGACGGACCCTGCGACGGCCTGCCGGTGTTCGGTATGTTTAAGATCGCACAATCCGGTGACAGGCACACTGATGGAGATCATCCGGAACGCCGGGAAAAGCAGCGCTGCGCAGGAGTCCGCCAGACGTTGGCACGGTCACTCGAGGTAAAAAACACCGAATTTGTTTTGGTCAAGATCCCTGAAATAGGCCGCCATTACGCCGGGTCTGCGCTCGCCGGGCTCCCCCTCACTGGAGCCGCCCAACGCCAGCGCCGTCTCATAGACGCTGATCAGGTGTACCTGGGACCTGGCCCGCAGACCGATCATACTGCCGTTGCCAGGACCTGCCGGTTGTTCGTCAAACGGAACGCAAACCGCAAGCCCCACTCCGTCCCCCTCCGATTTCCAGAGAATCGAGCGCGCAGTCTTCATCACCTGGCGGGCGTCGAATCGGGCCAGCAAGGCGTCGTAAAAATGTTCGGCTCTCTCGAGGTCGTTGGTTCCAACAATCACATTGGTGATCACCCTTTCCTCCATTGTCCATTGGATGTCCGCGGCGCCTCAGCAACGCCCACTGGCGGCATGATGTCGCACCGCTCCCTGGTCGATCACTCCGCCCCTGACCACTGCATGCTGGCCGGGAGCTGATAACGCCGTCCCCGGTCCCCGGCGATTCGCACCCGGTTCATATCCAACTCTAGCAGGACATAAGTTGTTTCGACCGCACCATTTCCCAGGGTTCAGAATCTGGGCCATAGTGGGGGCATCCAACGGTAAAATGTGAAGGACAAGGAGAACCGTCATGAGCGACGACGAGTACAAGCAGTTACATCCCATACTCAGCGAAGTCACCCGAACCTACGTTGACCTCTACACCAACCGGCCCAACGAGAAGAACCGCGAGAAGCTGATCAAGTTGGAGAAGCTGTTGCGCGAGAAACTGGAGCAGATCCAAGCGGCTACCAAGGACAACGGCTGACTTGGGGCTCCGGTCCTGATCAGGCGACAACGTTCCCCACCTCGCCGGATCCCCATAAAAAAACCCGAACCACCTCACGGCGGTCCGGGTTCTTGGGGTGCCTCAGGTCGTCAACCGACCATCAGATCCATCAGGCGACAGAAGCGCGGGCTTCCTCGAGGATCTTGTTGAGGGTCTTGCTCGGCTGCATCACCTCGCACACCTTGTCCGCCGGGGGATGGTAATAGCCACCAATGTCGGCCGGGTGGCCCTGGATCACGCTCATCTCTTCGAGGATCTGGTCCTTGTTGGCTTCCAGCTGCTCGGAGATCTTGGCGAAGAAGGCCTTCAGTTCGGGATCGTCGTCCTGGTTGGCCAGGGCTTCGGCCCAGTAGCGGGACAGGTGGAAGTGGCTGCCACGGTTGTCCAGCTCGCCGGTGACCCGGGACGGAGACTGGTTGTTCTCCAGCAGGCGCTCGGTGGCCTTGTCCAGGGCCTGGCCCAGGATACGGGCGCGGGGGTTGCCTTCCTTCTCACCCAGCTCGTCCAGGGAGACGGCAATGGCGAGGAACTCACCCAGCGAATCCCAGCGCAGGTGGTTCTCTTCCAGCAGCTGCTGCACGTGTTTGGGCGCGGAACCGCCGGCACCGGTCTCGTACAGGCCACCACCGGCCAGCAGCGGGACGATGGACAGCATCTTGGCGCTGGTGCCCAGCTCCAGGATCGGGAACAGGTCGGTGAGGTAGTCACGCAGTACGTTGCCGGTCACGGAAATGGTGTCCAGGCCGCGGATCAGCCGCTCCATGGTCCAGCGGATGGCGCGAACCGGGCTCTTGATCTGGATGTTCAGGCCCTCGGTGTCCAGTTCCGCCAGGTACTTCTCGACTTTCTTGATCAGTTGGGCGTCGTGGGCCCGCTCGTCGTCCAGCCAGAACAGCGCCGGCATGCCACTGGCACGGGAACGGTTCACTGCCAGCTTGACCCAGTCACGGATCGGCTCGTCCTTGGTCTGGCAGGCACGCCAGATGTCGCCCTCTTCCACCTTGTGCTCGGTCAGCACGCGGCCGTCGGCGTCCACCACCCGGATGGTGCCGTCTTCCGGGATTTCGAAGGTCTTGTCGTGGGAGCCGTACTCCTCCGCCTTCTGGGCCATCAGGCCGACGTTGGGCACGGTACCCATGGTGGTCGGGTCGAAGGCGCCGTGGGTCTTACAGAAGTTGATCACTTCCTGGTAGATGGTGGCGTAGGTGGACTCGGGCATGACCGCCTTGGTGTCCTTGAGCTTGCCGTCCCGGGCCCACATCTTGCCGGAGTTACGGATCATCGCGGGCATGGAGGCATCGACGATCACGTCGCTGGGGACGTGCAGGTTGGTGATGCCCTTGACGGAATCCACCATGGCGATTTCCGGACGGTGCTCGTAGCAGGCGTGCAGGTCTTCCTGGATCTGCTCCTGCTTGGACTCCGGCAGCTGCTTGATCTTTTCCAGCACGCTGGACAGGCCGTTGTTCGGGTTCACGCCGATCTCTTCGAACAGCTCACCGTACTTGTCGAACAGCTCCTTGTAGAAGATCTTCACCGCGTGACCGAACACGATCGGGTGGGAGATCTTCATCATGGTGGCCTTGACGTGCAGGGAGAACATCACCCCGGAGTTCTCGCAATCGGCGATGGCGTCCTCGAAGAACTTGCACAGGGCCTTCTTGCTCATGAACATGCCATCCAGCACTTCGCCTTCCTGCAGGGCCAGGTCGTCCTTGAAGACGGTCTGCTCACCCTTGGCGTTCTCGAACACGATGCGGGCGGTGGTGGCCTTGTCCAGAGTCAGCGACTGTTCACTGGAGTAGAAGTCGCCGCCACGCATGTGGGCGACGTGGGTGCGGGAGGCCGGGCTCCACTCACCCATGGTGTGGGGGAACTTGCGGGCGAAGGCCTTGACCGCTGCCGGGGCGCGGCGGTCGGAGTTGCCTTCCCGCAGCACCGGGTTAACCGCACTACCCAGTACCTTGGCGTAACGGGCCTTGGCCTCTTTTTCCTCGTCGGTCTGGGGGTTCTCCAGGTATTCCGGCAGTTCGTAGCCCTGTGCCTGGAGCTCCTTGATCGCCGCACGCAGCTGAGGGATGGAAGCACTGATGTTGGGCAGCTTGATGATGTTGGCGTGCGGGTTCTTGGTGTACTCACCCAGCTCCGCCAAGGCATCGGGAACCCGCTGGTCTTCCCGCAGGTAGTCCGGGAACTGGGCCAGGATACGGGCCGCCAGCGAGATGTCGCTGGTTTCGAATTCAATGCCAGCCGGTTTGGAGAAGGTTTCCAGAATGGGTAGCAGGGAACGGGTTGCAAGCGCCGGTGCTTCGTCCGTCAGGGTGTAAACGATCTTGGAATGTGATGCGGTCATTTTCGTCCTCTGTCTAATGTTGGAGTTCAGGACGGTCATGGCCAGACCGGACGTCTTGTGAACGAACGGTCAGGGCAAAGACTGAATGCGAACTTTCGATGGGCGTATAAAGATACCAGTTTTTTCATCAAAATGACTAAGAAATTAGTATAACAACCTACTTATTGTCCCAAAGTGCGGTGACAATTCGGTTAAATCACCGATTTTTACGGAACATTCGGAAAACTTACGAAAAGGCGGGGGCGATCCCCGCACCAATACCAAGCATAGGCACCAGTGCGGGGCATTGCCATGCTCAAGAAGAGGGCAGAAGCCGGGCGTCGATCAGAACCTCACGGATCTGGTCCAGGGCCTGGGGATTGGCCAGGGCATCCCGGTTGTCGCTGCGGGCGGACCCGTTGATCAGCCGGGCCACCGCCAGCTCCACCTTCTTGCCGCTGCGGGTGTAGGGAATGTCCGGTACCGAGACGATGTGTTTCGGCACATGGCGGGGACTGGCCCCTGCCCGGATGCGCTTGCGCAGCCGCGCCATCAGGTCGTCGTCCAGACTGTAACCCTGCGCCGGCACCACCAGCAGCACCACCTCCACATCGCCCTCGATCTGCCGGCCCACCACCAGGCTGTCCTTGACCGCCTCTTCGGTTTCCACCTGGCGGTAGATCTCCGCGGTACCGATGCGCACGCCACCGGGGTTGAGGGTGGCGTCGGAACGGCCATGGATGATGGCGCCGCCGTGCTCGGTGAACTCGATGAAGTCACCGTGGGCCCAGACGCCGGGGTAGGTGTCGAAATAGGCGTCGTGGTAGCGCTGGCCGTCGGCATCGTTCCAGAAGCTGACCGGCATGGACGGCAACGGCTGGCGGCACACCAACTCGCCACGGCCTGCACTCACCGGCTGGCCGTCGTCGCCGTAGGCCACCGCATCGACGCCGAGGAATCGGCACTGGATCTCGCCCCGACGCACCGGCAACAGCGGCGTCGAGCCCACGAAGCAGCCGCAGATGTCGGTGCCGCCGGCGATGGAGCCGAGCAGCGCCCGGGGGGCACCCACCGAGTAGATCCAGTCGTAGTCCTCCGGCAACAGCGGCGAGCCGGTGGAGAACACCACCCGCAATGCGGACTGGTCCAAGTCCCGGGCCGGCGCCAGCTCGGCCTTGCGGCAACCGGCGATGAAACGGGCGCTGGTGCCGAAGTGGGTGACCTTCTCGTCCGCCACCGTCTGCCACAGGAAGTTCAGGTCCGGGTAGCCCGGTGAGCCGTCCACGGTGATCACCGCGGCACCGGTGAGCAGCGCCGAGGCCTGCCAGTTCCACATCATCCAGCCACAGGTGGTGAAGTAGAGGAAACGGTCGTCCGGCCCCACGTCGCCGTGGAGCATCAGTTCCTTGGCGTGGTTGACCAGCAGCCCGGCGTTGCCGTGCACGATGCACTTGGGCTTGCCGGTGGTGCCGGAGGAATAGAGGATGTACACCGGGTGATCCGGCGGCATCAGGGTGAAGGAGGGAGCCTGGCCCTCGCCGAACGCCAGGGCGTCCTCCCAGGCGGTCACCCGCGTCCCCGCCAGGTGGGGCTGATCCGGCAGTTGTTGCACGCTGATCACGCAGCGCAGGCTGGGCAGGGCACTCACCAGCTCGGCGAACTCGCTCTGGCGGGGGAACACCTTGCCGCCGTAGCCATAGCCGTTGACCACGATCAGCGCCGCCGGCTCGATCTGGCCGAACCGGTCCTGAATGGCGCCGGTGCCGAAATCCGGCGAGGCGGAACTCCAGATCGCCCCCAGGCTGGTGGCCGCCAGCATGCCCACCATGGCTTCGTAGCCGTTGGTCACCACCCCGGCCACCCGGTCGCCGGCTTCGATGCCCTTGCTGCGCAGGAAGGCTTCCAGGGCCCCGACGTCCCGTTTCAGTGCGGCGTAGCTGCGGCGCAGCACCGGGCGGGTTTCACAGTAGGCGACCACCGCCTCCCGATTGGCGTGCTCACCGTCGGCGTGGCGCAGCAGGTTGGCGGCGAAGTTCAGGCGCATGCCCGGGAACCATTCCGCCCCCGGCATCTCGCGCTTGCCCAGCACCCGCTCGGCCGGGGTGTCGCACTGCAGGCCACAGAAATCCCACACCGCCTGCCAGAAGCCTTCCAGGTCCTCGATGGACCACCGGTGCAGGGCGTGGTAATCGGCAAACGGGCCCTTGCCCTGGTCTTCCAGCCACGCCTTGAAGCGGGCCATCTGGCTGTTGTTCAGTTGCTCATCACCGGGGCTCCACACCACCGATGACTGTTCGGTATTGCTCATTCGTCTCTCCTGTCTGATCCGCCGCCTTACTGCATATGCCAGCCATGACTGACCACCACCGACTGCCCGGTCAGCGCGGCGGAGGGAAAGGCGGCCAGGTGAACGGCCAGTTCCGCCACGTCGTCGACGGTGGTGAACTCGCCATCCACGGTGTTCTTCAGCATCACCTTGCTGATCACTTCTTCCTCGGAAATGCCCAGTTCCTTGGCCTGCTCCGGAATCTGCTTGTCCACCAGCGGGGTGCGCACGAAGCCGGGGCAGATGATGTTGCTGCGCACGCCATGTTCGGCCCCTTCCTTTGCCACCGCCCGACACAGCCCCAGCATGCCATGCTTGGCCGCCACGTAGGGGGACTTCAGCGGCGAGGCTTCCAGCGAGTGCACCGAGCCCATGTACAGCATGGTGCCACCGCCATTGTCGTACATCCGTTGCAGCGCCGCCCGGGTCACCAGGAAGGCGCCGCTCAGGTGGACGTCGAGGACCTTCTGCCAGTCAGCGTATGCCAGCTTGTGCACCGGGTCGATGTGCTGGATGCCGGCGTTGGCCAGGGCGATGTCCAGCCGGCCCCATTCCTTGACGATGGCCGCCACGCCCTGCTCCACCGCGTCCTCGTCGGTCACGTCCATGGCCAAGGCCAGGGCGGTGCCGCCGTTGCTTTCAATGGCGCGGGCCGTTTCTTCGGCGGCCCGGCCATCCAGGTCCGCCACCGCCACCCAGGCACCCTCACGGGCATAGTATTCGGCAATGGCGCGGCCAATGCCGCGGGCGCCCCCGGTGATCAGGGCAGTCCGGTTCTGTAAACGCATGTTGTCAGTCTCCTCAATCGTACGCCACACTGGGCAGCCAGGTCGCAATTTCCGGTACCAGGAAGACCACCGCCAGGGCCACCAGTTGGATAATGATGTAGGGCACCACGCCACGGTAGATGTCGGTGACCTTGATCTCCGGCGGCGCCACGCCCTTGATGTAGAACAGGGCAAAGCCCACCGGCGGCGTCAGGAAGGAGGTCTGCAGACACATGGCGAACAGGATGGTGAACCACACCAGGTCGAAGCCCAGTTGCTGAACCACCGGCGCCACCAGCGGCAGGATGATCAGGGTGATCTCCACCCAGTCCAGGAAGAAGCCCAGCAGGAACACCCCGAACAGGATGGTCAGCACCACGCCGTAGGGGCCGAAGGGCAGCCCCAGCAAGGCCTCCTCGATCACCTCGTCGCCGCCCAGGCCCCGCAGCACCACCGAAAACGCCGTGGCGCCCAGGAAGATGGCAAAGATAAATGCCGCGGTGCGAGTGGTCTGGAACAGCGACGCACTGAGCACCGGCAGCGTCAGCCGACCGGACAGCAGGGCCAACAGCAACGCCCCCATCGCCCCGACGCCGGAGGCTTCGGTGGGGGTGGCCACGCCGGCGAAGATCGACCCGAGCACCCCGAGGATCAACGCCGCAGTGGGGATCACCGCCTTGAACACCTCCCAGACCACGCCGGGACTGACCTTGCCCATGCCCTCCGGCACCGGCGCCATGTGCGGCTGGAACAGCGGCCGCAGGATGGCGTAGCCCACGTACATGGCCCCCAGCAGCAGGCCGGGCAGGAAGGCCCCCATGAACAGGTCCCCCACCGAGGCGTCCGGCACCGCCAGCCGGTCGGCCATCAGCACCAGCATGATGGACGGCGGAATCAGGATGCCCAGGGTGCCGGTGGCACAGGCGGTGCCCACGGCAAAGCCCTTGTCGTACTTGTTGTCCATCATCACCGGCAGCGACAGCATGCCCAGCAGCACCACGGAGGCGCCGATGATGCCGGTGGTGGCCGCCAGCAGCACGCCGATCACGATCACGGTGACGGCAAACCCGCCGCGCACTGCGCCGAACAGCTTCACCATGCTCTTCATCAGTTTTTCGGCAATGCCGGACTGGTCCAGCATGATGCCCATGAAGATGAACATCGGCAGCGCCACCAGGGTTTCGCTCTCGACGATGCCCCAGATCCGCTCCGGCACCAGGCCCATGGAGGAGGGGTAGTCGAACCACAGGTTGGCGCCGAAGTTCTCCACCGACACCACCCCGATGACGGTCCAGATCACGGCGGTACCGCCCAGCACCCAGGCCACCGGGAAACCGGTCAGCAGCAGCGCGCCGAAGGTCAGGAACATGCCGATTACGTATAGGGTTTCCAACTCCATCAGGCAGCGTCCCCTTGGTCGTTCTTCTCGGTATTTCGCTTGATCGGCCGCGGGAACCCGAACAGCAAGGCAGTCACCTTGAACAGGCGGGAAACCGCCGCCAGGGCGATCAGGATGAATGAAAAGGCCACCACGGCCTTGAGGATCCAGCGATTGGCCAGCCCCGCCGGCGCCGGACTGCTTTCACCCACCTCGTAGGAACTGAGGGCGTAGGGCACCATCTCGTAGATGGCAATCACCAGAAACGGCAACAGCAGCACCAGCAGGCCGAGCAGTTCGATCCAGCCCTGGGTCCTGAGGCTGAAGCGTTCATGCAGTACGTCGACCCGCACGTGATCGTCACACACCAGGGTATAGGCCAGGCCCAGCAACCAGCCCGCGCCGGCGATGTGCCACTGCAGCTCCTCCAGCAACACCGAGCCCTGGCCAAAGACATAACGGCTCACCACCGCCCAGATAATGATCCCGGTCACCACCACCCAGAACCAGGACGCGAACTTGCCAACGGCCGACAGCGCACTATCGATCCATAGGCTGATTCGGGTGTCCGGAAGTTCGGTGTGGTGGTGGATCAAGTCGTCCGTATCGGTTACGGAGGCATGCCCGGGCAAGGGCGAGCCTTGGTCAGACACCGTCATTGAAAATTTCCTCGTTCAGACTACAAACGCCGAATGGCCCGCCAGCTGGGGGCCATCCGCTCGGGTCGACAGCACCGGACCCGGTGCCCCCGACTCTCCGGCAGGTTTACAGGTCGCTGGGCAGATAGGCCCGGCTGTCCCAGACCCGGTAGGTTTCCATGAAGGCCTGCTGGCTCTCGTAGACGCGCTTGAAGTCGTCATCCTTGGAGGCCTCCTCTTCCAGCACCTCCTGGGTCACGGACTTCAGCTCCTCCAGAACTTCCCGCGGGATCTGATCGGCCTGGACCCCTTCCTCCTGGAAGCCGGCCAGCACGGCGCCGTTCTTGTATTCCCCCTCGGCCAGGCCGCGGGTGGTGGCGGCGGTGCAGGAGGCTTCCACCAGCGCCTTCTGGGCATCGGTTGCCTCCTCCCACTCGTCGCCGTTGATCAGCAGGTACTGGGCGGTGAACTGCTGGTGCCAGCCCGGGAACAGGTTGTACTTGACCACCTGTTGGAAACCGAGGATCTGGTCGATGGCGGGCATGGAGAACTCGGTGGCATCGATGGTGCCTTTCTCCAGGGCCTGGTAGAGCTCGCCGCCAGGCATCATGGTGACGGACGCCCCCAGACGCTCCAACACCTTGCCACCCAACCCGGCGAAACGGATCTTCATGCCGTCGTAGTCTTCCAGGGACTCGATCTTGTCAGCGTACCAGCCGGCGGTTTCCGGCCCGATGATGCCGCACAGCTGGGCATGCACGTTGAAGCCCTTGTTGGCATAGACCTCCTGCAGCATGTCATGGCCGCCGCCGTAGTAGTACCAGCCGATGTAGGCCCAGGGCTTCATGCCGAAGGGCACCGCGGCGAACAGGGGCACTGCCGGCACCTTGCCCTGGTCGTAACCGATCCAGGTGTAGCCGGTGGACACCTTGCCGTCGGAGACGGACTGCAGGATGTCGAACGGCGGCACCAGCTCGCCCGGCTCATAGACGCGGACCTGGATGCTGCCGTCAGAGGCGGTGGTCAGGTTGTCGGCAACCCAGGCGGCGGGTGACCCCAGACCCGGCAGGTTGGTGGCAAAGGCCACCGGCATCTTCCAGCGCAGGTTGTCTGCATAGGCGGAACCGGTGGACAGGGCGATCGCAGCGGCAACGCCTGTAATGGCCTTGGCAAGTTTCATCGATGGTCTCCTTGTGTTGTTTTTGTAGCTTGCCCGTCAGTAACAATGCGGCAGGCCTGGCTTGAGTGTAGTCAGCCAGCGCAGGAAACAAAAAGACGGTCGGAAGCGGAGGCGTCATTTTTGTTGTCTGCGTTGTACCGACGTCCAGCTATCCGACATGAGCAGAGACCGTGCCACATCAACATTTCATTTAAAATACAATGTGTTATCAACAAATTCAGGGAGCGGTGACGGAGAGGAGTGTCTGGTATTCCGAACAACATCAGACATTGGTCGCAGACAGGTGTCCGCTTTCACGGACACCTGTCCGGTGCTCAGGACAGCTTGGCCAGCTTCTCGTAGAGCACCGAGCGGGAGATGCCCAGCAGCTTGGCGGCCCGGGTGCGATTGCCACGACTCGCCACCAGCGCCTCCTCGATGGCGTGGGCCTCGGCGTCGGCCAGGGTCTGGGCCAAGGGACGGATGGGGCGGGGGGACTGGGCCACCGGCGGCCGCTTGCCGTTGCGGGGCAGGACCCGGAAGATGGCATCGGCATCCAGCAGACCGTTGTCCTCCCCCATGGTCAAGGCCCGTTCCAGCACATTACGCAACTCGCGGATGTTGCCGGGCCAGTGGTAACTGGCCAGGGCCGAGACCGCGGAATCGGTGATTTCGCCCCGGATGTCCAGCCCTTCACACAGGTCTTCCAGGATCGCCTCGCACAATACGCCGAGATCCGGCAGCCGTTCCCGCAGCGGCGGGATGGGAATTTCCAGCACATTGAGCCGGTAATAGAGGTCCGAGCGGAAGGTGCCCTCGGCCATCATCGCTTCCAGGTTGCGACTGGTGGCGGCGATGACCCGGACGTTGACCGACACCACCTTGTTGGAGCCCAATGGCTCGATCTCGCCCTCCTGCAGGGCCCGCAGCAGCTTCGCCTGCAACGCCAGCGGCATATCGCCCACTTCGTCGAGGAACAGGGTGCCGCCGTTGGCGAGCTGGAACTTGCCCTCCCGGTGGCGGCGGTCGGCCCCGGTGTAAGCACCGGGCGCCACCCCGAAGAACTCCGCCTCCAGCAGGTTTTCCGGGATGGCGGCCACATTGACACCGACAAACGGCCGCTCCGCCCGGCTGGAGACCGAATGAATGGCCTGGGCGAGAACCTCCTTGCCAGTACCGGTCTCCCCCAACAGCAATACCGGTACATCGCGTCCGGCGGCGAGGCGGGCGCGCCGCTTCACTTCCAGCGCGGCGGGACTGGCGCCGACAAAATCCCCCAGACTGTAGCGGGTGCCCCGCGCCGCCTTCCTGGCCAGGGCCTTGCGGGCGGCCACCAGGTCCTGGTGGAGGCGGCGATACTTGCTCACCAGCGGCGTCAGCGGCTGCAGATCGTCGTATAGCACGAAGGCCACCGCCCCCTGAATCTGCCCCTCTTTGTCGAAGAAGGGTAACCGGGTGACCACCAGCTGCTGGGTGTCGTGCTCCATGATGTCCAGCAACAGGGGCTGACCGGTTTTCACCACCTCGTCCATCCGGGTGTGGGGAATCAACGTGCGCACGTCTTTGCCGATCATGGCCTGGGGGTCGGCAAAGCCCAGCAGGCTGGCGTAGCTGTCGTTGATCCAGGTGATGCGAGCCTCCCGGTCCACGGCAATGGCGCCGGCACTGGCCTGTTCGAACATCGGGAACAACACCTCGATGAGTTCACGGGTCAGGCCGCTGTTGGGTTTGTTCGGGTACGGCTCGGTCATGGACTGGCTACTGCCTGAAAAAAAATCGGTCATGAAGGCTTACCTGCCTGCCCACCACCGCTTGGCGATGGGCTGTTCCAGAGAGTATCTGGGGGAAGCGGGATTGGCAATTGGCGGCCCGCACCGACCTAAGTAGCAGGGCGGGCCGCCGGCACCGATCCCGGGGGATCAGAAGTTGTACTGGCCGGCAAACAGGATGCGGCTGGCATCGCCGTCGTCGCCGCTCACGTTCTCCCGCTTGAAGTAGCCGTACTCCACGCCCAGGGTGACGTGCTTCACCGGCGACCACAGGTAGTTGGCCATCAGGTTCTGGTTGGTCTCGCTCTTGCCACCGACCAGGAGGCCGTCATCCTCGGCGTCATCCCAGTCCACGGTCACCCAACCGTAGCCGAGGTTGAGGCTGCGGCCGCCACCCAGATCGAGACCCAGCCCCAGGGTGCCGCCATAACCGGCCAGGGTCTCCAGGCTGCCGCTGGCGTCGACATAGGCGTCTTCGGCGGCAAAGTTGTCACCGGAGCGATACAGGTAGGCGTTGGCGCCGTCGGTGTAGGAGACCGCCCCCTGGAGGGTCAGCGCGTCGGTGAGGGCCAGCCTGGCGGCGGCGAAGGCGGCAAAGCCGATCACGCTGTCATCCTCGCTGCCGGTGTCGTACTCGACCTGCTGGGCCAGCACCGCCGCCGAGTAGGACAGGCCCCCGGCGGCATCCTCCAGGCGGGCGGTCAGGGTCGGCAGCGACTGCTTGCCGCCGGCGCTGGCATTGACTAGGTCGCCGTCGTCATCCAACTGATTGAAGGTGAAGTTGGTGCGTGGCTCTTCGAGGGAGAACGACAGCGGTCCCGAGCTGTAACGGGCCTGGGCAACCCGTCCCTGCAAGCCGGCATTGCCCGCCAGGCCGTCAAAGTCCAGCACCCTGGTGTTGCCGACGAAGCTGTTGAAATTGGACCAGGTCTGGCCCAGCAGCACGCCGTTGTACTCACCGTAGCCGTGACGCAGCCGCAGGGTTCCGCCCCGGAAGTCCCCTTCCACCACCACCTTGACCCCTTCGGGAGTGGTGGAGCGCACACCGATACGCGTCTGTACCGCGTCGGCACCGAAGTGACCGGTCACCTCGTCGTCCTCGGCGGCGCCGGTGTTGATCGATGAGAAAGCCCCGGAGCGGGTGGAGATGGCGATTTCCTCTTCGATGTCGTAACTGGCGTTGAAGCGGGCGTAACCGTACAGCTCGGCCCGGTAGTCACCGGCGCTCAGTTCGAAAGCGCTGGCCTGGCCGGCAATGGCCAGGGCGAGCAGGGATACGGAACCGCACAAGAGTTTTTTGTTCTGCATTCGTGGTTTTCCTTTGTTGTCAGTAAATCCGGTACCGGAGCACCGGTACGTCCCGGGCGAGGTCCGCCGCCGCTCGCCCGCCGTCTGCCGCCGAATGCGGCGGTCCAGTGCGGCGGCACTGGCAATCATTGACTCAGTCCGGGATCCCAAACAGGCCGACCTCAAGGGGGGGGCTCAGCCACCGGCCAGAACATCAGGGCGTTCGTTGAAGGCACGGCCCGGATGGGCCTGGAGCTGGCCGACGGCCAATGTCAAGGCAAGGGCGAAGCCCGCAGGAACAGCAAACCGCGTTCGAATGGTCATGGGTCTTTTCCTTCCTGGCATTGTTGTTGTTTTCGGAGCCCCAGCGGGGCCCCTGCAACCAGACCCCGGGAAGACGCAAACCCGGGCGATCGCAACCGGGCCAATGCGGATCCCATGCCAATTTAATTTTCCCAATTAAAACAGATGGTTAACATCTATCCATAGGACGCTAATGCGAAGCTGTCCGGGCATCCGGACACTCAGGTACCCACGGTGGAAGCCCGCGAAACCGCAGGAAAATCGAGAAGGGCGCCACCGGGGCAGCAAACGGGAAAAGGTGTCAGGTTTTCCGGACGGTGTCCGGCAGTCCGGATGATTCACCGGAAGCGACCGCTGGAGATCGGGGCAAGGGCGTGTGGACGCTCACCGGTCGGCCTTGAGATACCACGACTCGTTATCGATCTGACGGATAAGGCTATCCAGATTAAACCATTTTTGCGGATAAATGGGCTGTCGCATACTGAACGGGCCAACGTCGGCCACCGCAGAAGGGTTTACGTACCATGTCAGAGTCTTCCGCCAATGAGCCCGCTCGCTGCGCCTCCGCGCCCTGCCTGCTGGACAGCCAGGACCCGGTGACAGTCCGGCCCGACCAGGTATTGATCAACGGACTGGCCAGGAGCTTTGGACTGAGCCCGCACGCGGAGGACAGCGCGCAACGGCTCCGCGACCTCGGTCGCCTGTTCCACCAACGGCGGGTAGCGGCGGACTGCGCCCTGGAACAGCACCGCCGGCCCTGGGCCAATGTCTACCTGCTCCAGCATGGCGTGATGCGGCTGTTCCGGGAGGCACCGTCCGGCAAGCACGCCATCCACCATTTCTTCACCGAGGGCGCGCTGATCTGGCCGGTGTTCGGCCGCAGCCGCACCGTCCGCAACACCCTGTGCCTGTCGGCGGTGACCGCCTGTACCCTCTGGCAGGCGGAGTTCCAGGTCTTTCGCGACAGCATCCGCCAGAGTGGCGAAGGGCATTGGGCCCGCTTTGCCCTGGCCCTGACCGAGGAGCTGGCCGAGTCGGCCACCGTGCGGGAGTTCCAGAAACAGACCCTGTCGGCGCGGCAGCGCTACCACCTTCTGTTGCAGGAGTACCCTGATCTGGTGCCGCGGGTGCCGGACAATCAGCTGGCGTCCTGGCTTGGGGTGGTGCCGGCGACCTTTTCCCGGCTGAAGAAGGGCCGCTAGCCCGGCCACGCCGGGCTGGCGGAGACGTCGATCAGTCGGCGTCCTGGAACACCGACAGCTCCTTCACCGGGGCCGACAGGTAGCTCAACCGCAGGCCGTTGACCGGGATCTCCAAATCGAACTGCACCAGGCCGGCAACGTCGACCGGGATAATCTGGGGCTGCTGGTTGTACTGCTCGATCACCTGACGGCCATCCTCCAGGAACTTCACCTCACCGAGCAGGTTGAGGTCCAGCTCGATGCTGTGCTGGTTGTGGGGCAGGCTCAGCGGCGTTTCCAGATCCGGCGCATCCAGATACAGGTTGACGTCGGTCTCGAACACCGGAAAACCATCCTCCCCGGTGCGGATGACGCCCGGGATCAGCGCCGTGCGGTTGCCCTCGGCATCCTCGGCGTAGCGCATGCGGATGATCTGCTTGCCGGTGGGGGTCTCGGCCCAGGTCAGGTCCGACAACACCTTGGCGTGCACCGTCAGCGAGTTGGTGGTCAGCAGGGTCGGGTGCAGCAGTACCCGCACCCCGGCCTCCGGGTTATCCGGGTCCACCGGTCCCACCACCTCGGTGTACAGCGCACCGGTCTGGTAGATGAACTTCAGCTCCGGGCATTCGGTCTCGATCCAGGGCGCGAAGATGTGGTCGCGGTCCCGGTTGCAGCCCACCCGGGCGTCGGAGCGGCTGGTGCTCACCACCCGGGTGGCCTGGGGCGGCGTCAGCGGGTTGCCCTCGCTGTCAAAGGCCACGTCCGGCGCCTCGGCGCAGTCCCGGGCGTAGCTCTTCCGGATCACCACCCCGTCGCTGTTGGTCTCGTCCACCACGCCACACTGGATGACGTTGTCGGCATTGACGTCCCTGACCGGCAGGTTACGCAGGGGCAGGAACACGGTGTCGCTGGCCTGGGCGCCGCGGAAATAGATGGTCAGGTCCGGACCGCCGGGCTGACTGAGCCCCCAGAGGGCATTGGTTTCCAGTGCCTGGCCGGCAACCGAGCAGATCGCGCTGGCACAGTCCGGGCTGTCGCTGGCCTGGGAGGCCAGGGTGTAGCGGTAGTAGGCACCGGGCTCCCAGGGCTGGTCCGGATAGAAGTGCAGACGTTGGTGGTTCAACGCCAGCCGGCCGGCGACCGGTTCCGGCGCCACCGTCACATCGGCACCGTCGCCGCTGCCCAGGTCGGTCACCTTCTCCACCCGGAAGGTCTCGTTGAGCCGGATCGAGGTCAGGTCCATGGACTGGGAAAAGGTCACCATCACCGGCCGGTTGGCCGGCAGGTCGTGCACCGGCATCACCTCGTCAGCCTTGTTGTAGGGCTCACCGTAGCCATCCAGGGCGCCGTCGCAACGACCGTGAAAACCGTTCGCCAGATCCAGCCCGGTGGTGACGCAGGGGAAGCCGGGGTAGGTCGCCACCGGCAGGGGCGAAGAGGCGGACTGATCCTTCAGTTCGGGCAGCGAGAAGCGAAGGGTGCGGGGCTCGGCGCCGTTGCCGGCCAGGTCGGTCAGCGCGGCGTCGATCTGCAGCTCGTAGTCGGTGCCGTGTTTCAGGCCACCCACCGGGTTGACGGTCACCGAAGTGCCATCGACGATCACCTCCAGCGCCGTCACCTCGTTGCCATCGGCGAACAGGCTCAGGCCGGCCCGGGCCGTGGTCCGGTCCAGGGCCTCGTCGAAGAACAGGGACACCGGGTCCCCCGGCCGGTGGCTGCCGGCCATGCCGGGCTCGGACTCGTCCGGCATCCAGCTCAGCAGCCTGGGCCCGGTCACGTCCACTTCCGGTGCCGGGGCGTTCTGCTGGGCCCGGCCCTGGGTTTCGGCGCGGATGTTGAAGGCCAGCGACGCCACCGCGTCCTCCAGCCCCAGCAGCCGGGGCTGGACCATGCTCAGGGCATCGATTTCCAGGGTACCGTCCTTGATCATCGCCACGCCCACCAGCTCCAGGCCGGTGAGGTCCTGGGACAGGGCGGCGTTGGGCTGGCCGTTCTCGGTGTTCATCGACACGTCCATGAACAGGCGGACATGACGGGGGGCGTCATCGGCGTTGCTGAACGGGTTGCGGTACAGGTAGCCGATGGCGTCAGTGGTCATGGTGACCCGGATCTCGCCGGTCTGCTGGACCCCGCGCTCGGTCATCAGCGGCACCACGCCACCCACGTTGACGTCCAGCGAGGTACTGCTGAGCACGGTGCCCCGGGGAATACGCAGCGGCGTCATGTCCGGGTAGTTGGGGCTGTAGGCCAGCTCCGCCCACATCTCGCCGGTCTGCCAGGCATAGGGGGTATCCCCCAGCAGCACCGAACTGAGGGCGATGCCGTTGATGGGATCGCCATTGAGCACGGAGCGCAGGTCCCGCTCGCTGCTGTTGGCCGTGGCGGTCTGGTACAGGATTTCGGTGGGTCCCGATTCCCGCGGGGTCAGGGTCTGGCTGACATTGAGCAGCGCGTCGCCATAGAGGTTCGGCAGGTCGTCAATGATCAGGGTATAGGTCTCACCGGAAGTGAGCTCGTCGCTGTCGCTGCCTTCGGCGGCCAGCGGGTCAATCACCAGCTGGCGCCCCCGGGCCAGGGTGTAGGCCGGCACCAGGTTACCCTCGCGGTCTTCCAGACGCACCGACTCCCCGTACACCACGCCGTCCGGATGAATGGGCTGGGTCAGGGTCAGGCGCAGGGTGGAGAAATCCATCATCGGGTAGGTCTCCCCATCCGGGATCATCCGTGCCAGGGCAAAATCGGTATCGGTGCTGGTCTGGCTGCGCATGGACCCGGCACTGGCCCGGGTGGTGAACACCAGCTCACCGTCGCCGTCCAGTCGCCCGATCACCTGATCACCCACCGTCAGCGGCTCCGCCAGGCGGAGGCGGTAGCCCTGCACCGGCGCCAGGGGTTGCTTCGGCGAGATCACCCAACTGCGGCCACCGTCCACCGCCTTGAGGGTATGGGCGATGGCACTGTCGGAATCCGTCTCGGTCAGGGCCAGTTGCGGCTCATCCACCGGGTCGGAAAAACGCAACACCAGGTCGGCGCGGGTGGCCACCTCGGCCTGGCCGTCGGCCGGGTAGCTGTAGATCAGGCTCGGCGCCGCGTCGCTTGCCTTCATGCTGGACTCATCACCACCACACCCCGCCAGCAGCAGCCACGGGGCGGCGACCACTAGCAACTTGCGAATACACATACGATCAGCCTCCAACATCAGAACTTCAGGGTGAGGGAGCCGGCCACCACGTGAACCTCACCGCCGGCGGTCACCGTGTCCCCGGTGGTCACGGTCTCGCCGGGGCCAACGGCGCTCAGGGTGAAGTCGCGGTCGTCCATGCGGTGATACTGGTAGCCAAGGTCCAGGCGTAGCGGATAGGCCAGGATGCGGGTACGGTCGTACTCGGCAGTCAGGCCCAGGCCAACGATCACCCGGTCGTTGTCGTAGTAGTTCACGTCGGGGGTCAGGCCGTCCTCCAGCGGTGATTCCTGGTAGGCGACACCGGCGGTCACCGCAAAGTGCTGGCTGAGCTGGTATTCCGCGCCCAGCCGCGGCACCAGGGTGTCATCAAACTGCACACCGGCCTGATCGCGGATGTTGTCCCCTTCGAACTTGTCAGTCAGGTCGGACCAGTTCTGCTGCTCCACGCTGCCGCCAACCCGCCAGCCATCGCCGAGGTACTGCAGGCCCAGGGACAGGGTCTCCGGCTGGTAGGAGTCGTAGGTCTTGACGGTGAATTCCAGCGGGTCGCTGGCCGGGATCAGGCCCGGAATCACCACGCCGGCATCGACGGTGGTGTTGGTGTCGGAGCTGGTGCGATAGGCCGCCGCCACTTCCCAGCCGTCCAGCAAACAGTCGCTGTCCGGGCACAGGGTGTCGCCCAGGTTGGCGCTGGCGGAGTAGATCAGGCGGATGGACGGTTCGGCGTTAACGGTCAGCTTTTCCTGTTCGGTGTTGCCGGCCAGGTCGCTGACGGTGCGCAGCTCGGCACTGGCGTGCAGGGTGATACGCGCCGAGGCGCCCACATTGATGCCACGCCAGACGTTGGAGGCGCCACCGAGGTTGAGGAACAGGGGCTGGCGACCATACTGCAGGAACTGACCGGTTTCGGAGGTGCGGGCATTGAACGCCAGCATCTCCTTGCCGTACTTCTCCAGGCCGGCGATGAACCCCAGGTAGATGGGCGGTCCGGACCGCAGCATGGACGACAGGTCAGTTTTCATCCCGATCAGCACGTGCTGGCTCTCCTTGTCGAACGACAGGGTGCCGCTGGCGCCTCGGGCCTCCAGGTCCGGCTGGGCGTGCAGAATGCCGGTGGTCAGCTCGCCGCGGGGATCGGTGGCCAGGTAGGCCGGATTGTAGAAGTTGGCGGATACCTGGGTGTTGAACATGGACAGGGCCTGGGCCGAGGCCAGATCCGACGGCAACACGCCGTAAGTGGAACCAAGATTGCCCATGCTGGCCATGGCGGTGGGCGCCGCCAGGGCGGTCACCAACACAGACAGGGCAGAAACACGCGAGAAGCGTGGGGGGGGGGCGCCAAGTGCGGAAACCATCGGTTAACTCCCTTTATTTCCGGCGTTACTGGGGCGCAGGCCGTCATGATCCAGTGCCTGCACTATCAAAGAGCAGCACCTTAGTGAGGCAAACACCGGCACAGATTGGCAATAACGACAACGACTCGGGGCACGCCGGCATACGACGGACGCTACATATGGTAACAAACTGTTTCAAAAGGAAATCTGCGTGAACCGTTATTTTTTGCGGAGAACAAGCCTTTTTTGATTCTGTGAAATCAATCACATAGCAATGCTGAAGGCCACGGAGGGAGATCCGGCCTGGGGGAATAAAGCGCTGGAGGAAGGCGATGCCCCGCGATCACAGCCGGAGAAACGGCACCAGACTCAGCAGCACCATCACCAGGATGGCCAGACAGGCGGCCAGGGTGGTCACCGGCCGTTGCCGCAGGCGATGCCAGACACCACCAGTCATCCCACGCCGCAGCGCCTGCTGGTACTGCGCCCGCTGGTGTTCCTGACGCTGCCGCTGATACTCGTCCAGCAACGCCCGGGCCCGGGTCGCCTCGGCATCGTCATGCACCCAGAACCCGCCCATGCTGATGCCCCAGCGGCTGGGCGGGGTCTCGTAATAGGGCACGTCGTGTTGCTCGAACAGCGCACGGATTTCATCCGCTTCGTCATCCGGCACGTGTCGCAGGTTCATCAGGTGGTGTGGCATGGTACGTATGGCGCCCAGATAAGAGGTACTATTATCCTAGCAGTTTCAGGGAAGTATCACTCCCCGGCCGAAAGGATCCCCGATGTCTGAGCATCCGTTGACGCTTTTGCTGGAATTTGACGACCAGGTGCGGCGCGACCAACACCAGGCCCCAGCCTTTCTGCACCGGCGGGACCGGAAATACGCCCTGGAAGCGGACGACGGCCTGGCTCCCCGCCAGTGGCTGGCCCATCTGCATCGCCTGAGCGGTCGTCCGCCCGGACAAACGGACAAACGCCTGGCCCGATGGCGCCGGATCACCCTGGGTTTTGCCGTCGCCGGTGCCTTGCTGGGTATCCTCGCCATGCTGGGGTTGCTGTTCTACGACGGCAGCGGCCGCATCAACCTCACCGTGATCCTGGGCTTTATCCTGTTGCAACTGCTGCTGGCCACAGCCACCACGGTCCAGGCCTTTGCCGGCTGGCGCCCCTGGGGCTGGCTGGTGGACCGCTATACCCGCCGCTCCGGGGAAATCGCCTCGGTCCTCACCCGACTGCACCCGCAGTTGTTGGCCCGCGCCGCCCATGGCGGCGGCCTGCTGTTCGGCCTCACCGGCCTGGCCACCCTGTTGCTGCTGGTGGTGGTTCAGGACCTGGCGTTCGGCTGGAGCACCACGCTCGATACCGGCGCCCCCGCCTATCATCACTGGGTACAGACCCTGGCCTGGCCCTGGCAATCCCTGTGGCCGGCGGCCGTGCCGGATGCCGACCTGGTGGCCAGCACCCGCTTCTTTCGCGCCGGTACCCCGCCACCAATCGATGCCGCCCGCTGGGGGGACTGGTGGCCGTTCGTGGCCATGGCCTGGAGCTGTTACCTGGTGCTGCCCCGGATGCTGTTGCTGGGTTTGGCCCAGGTGCACCTACGGCTGCGCGCGAGACGCCTGCTGGTGGGTCACCCCGGCTTCACCGCCTTGCGCTATCGCATGGAAACGCCCATCCTCGACACCGGCAGCACGGAGGAGGCCATCCACCAGGCCCCGGCGCTATCGGCCCACGCCGATCTCCAGCCCTGTCCCGACAGCCCCGTCGTCATTCGCTGGGCCGGTGCCGGCGAACCGGTGCTGCCCGACGACTTCACCGCCAACGCCCACCGCCAGGTGCTGAGCGCCGGCGGCGCCGCCACGCTGGAAGACGATCGCCACGCCATCCAGCAGGCCCGGCTGGTACTGGCAAGCCGGGCCGAACCGTCTGCCACCCTGCTCACCCGGGCCTGGGAACCCCCCACCGCCGAACTGGAGGATTTCCTGACCCTGGCCCGGGACCAGTGGCCGGAAGGCACCCTGATCTGCCTGGTGCCGCTGGCCACCGACTGCCTCCGCCGGCCCAGTGAGACGCAACTGGCGCAGTGGCTGCGCTTTGCCGAGCGTCAGGCCGATCCCCGCCTGCAGGTCAGCGTTCATCAGACCCCGGACCTTGCCAACCGGGCGGTGGAGGGCCAGTCATGACGGAGGCGCCGGTGTTTGCGGTGGTCGGCCACCCCAACAAGGGCAAGTCCAGTGTGGTCGCCACGTTGTCCCAGAACGACGCCATCGCCATTGCCCTGGAACCCGGCACCACCCGCCACAGCCAGGCGTACCCCCTGCGGGTGGATGGCGAGGTGCTCTACACCCTGGTGGACACACCTGGCTTCCAGCGGCCGCGACAGGTGCTCGAATGGCTGCAGGCTCACAGCCTGTCGGCCTCGGACCGGGCCGAGACAGTGGCGGCCTTTGTCCGCCAGCACCGGGACGAGCCGCGCTTCCACGACGAGTGCGAACTGCTCACCCCACTGGTCGAGGGGGCGGGCATCATCTACGTGGTGGACGGTTCGGTGCCCTACAGCACGGAAAACGAAAGCGAAATGACCATCCTGCGCTGGACCGGGCAACCCAGCCTGGCGCTGATCAACAGCATTGGCTGCGACGACTACAGCGACGACTGGCACAAGGCCCTGGGCCAGTTCTTCCAGGTGGTGCGCAAATTCAACGCGGTGACCGCGCCCTTCAACCAGCACCTGAGCCTGCTCAAGGCGTTTGGCCAGCTGGAGCCAGCCTGGGAGACGGTGCTCGACCAGGCGGTGATGCATCTGTCCGACCAGCGCGCGCAGCGCAAGGAGCAGGCCGCCCGTCTTATCGCCACCGCCCTGGAGGACATGATGGGGTGGCAGGAAAAACGCACCCTCACCACCGGCCAGCTGACCGGCACCTCCCGGGAAACCCTGGCGGAGGACCTGAGACAGCGCTGGTATCAGCACCAGCGTCAACGGGAGCAGTCCCTGCGCCTGGCCATCGAGCAGCTGTACCAGCACCATCGCATCCAGCGTCAGGAGGCGGAGCTGGCCTGGCACAGCGAACACGACCTGTTCAGCGAGACCAGTCGCCAGACCTGGGGGGTCAGCAAGGCCTACCTGGCCACCGCCGGGTTCGGTGCAGGGGCCATTGGCGGCGCCGGGATCGATGCCATCGCCCTGGGCTCCTCCCTCGGCACCGGGGCGCTGATCGGTGGCCTGCTGGGCGCCGCCGGCAGTTATTTCTACGGTGATCGACTGTCCCTGCCGGTCTTGCGCATCGGCCCCCTCAGCCACGGCCTGCAGACCGCCAGTTTCGGGCCGGTGCAGGACAGCCAGTTCGGCTATGTGGTACTGGGGCGAGCGGTGGACCACTGGTGGCAGGTCAGCCACCGCAATCACGCCGGCCGGGACCTGCTCGATCTCGAGCCCACCGACCGCCACTGGCTGGAGGATCTGGAACCGGAGTATCGCCACGAGATCCAGCGGGCGTTTACCCGCTGCCGCAAACAGTGCTCGCTGAGCAGCGACCAGCGACACCGGCTGACCATGGCCGTGGAGGCGGCCCTCGACACCTATGGCCAGTGGCGGCAGGCGCGGGGGTAGGACGCTGGCTGGAAACGCTCACGCCCGACCATGGGGTGGCTAAGGAGCCTCCGATTAACGGGACCGACTGCCAGAGCCGATCGGGTACTCCATCGGCGACGCCCTTTTTTCGGCTGTCGCCGATTTGAACCGGGGTGGTCTAGGATGTTTATACTGTAGGGCTCTGTCACAGCCAATTGAGGGATGTTATGAAAATCGTACGGGTACAGGACATCATCGGCACCGAGCGTGAAGTGGAGGGTCCGGGCTGGACCAGCCGTCGACTGCTGCTGAAGAAAGACGGCATGGGCTTCTCGTTCCATGAAACCATCATCCCTGCCGGGGCCGAACTGAAGCTGTGGTACAAGCACCACCTGGAAGCGGTGTACTGCGTGGCCGGCAACGGCACCATTACGGACCTCGCCACCGACGAAACCCATGAGATCAGCGACGGCACCCTGTACGCCCTCGACAACCACGACCGCCACATCCTGCGGGGTGGTACCGAGGACATGCGCCTGATCTGCGCCTTCAACCCGCCGGTCACCGGTCGCGAAGTGCATGATGAGGACGGCGCCTACATGCCCGATCCCGAGGGCTGAGATTCCGCTCCGTGCCCCCGCAGCCACCCGGTGACGGTCAGCCCTCCCGACTGCAGCTGGCCGTCATCGCCGGCCTGTTATGGCTCGCGGGGGCCTACCTGCGGGTCCCTATACTGGTGGCCCCCGCACTGGCGCCGTTCATTGCCGACGAGCTCGCCCTGAGCCAGGCCCTGACCGGCACCCTGACCACCCTGCCCATCCTGATGCTGGCCGTTGGCGCCATGCCCGGCTCGCTGGCCATTTCCCGCCTCGGGCCCCGCCACACCCTGGCTCTGGCCCTGTTGATCATGACCATTGGTTCCGCCGCCCGCGGCCTGGTGCCGGATGCCGCCAGCCTGCTGCTGGCCAGTGCGGTCATGGGCCTGGGCGTGGCGATGATGCAACCGGCGCTGCCGGCCCTGTTGCCAAGGTGGCTGGAACCGAAGCACCTGGCCCTGGGCAGCGCCCTCTACATGAACGGCATGCTGACCGGCGAGTTCATAGGCGCCGGCATCACCCTGCCGGTGGTCATGCCGTTGGTGGACCAGAGCTGGCGGCTGACGCTGCTGGTCTGGTCACTGCCCGCCCTGGCGGTGGCCGCGGCGCTGTACCTGCCCCGGGTTGACCACGGTCGGCCCGACCGTCGCCCTGCCTGGCTACCGGACTGGCGCAATCCGCTAACCCTGAAGCTCGGCCTGTTACTGGGGTTGTCCGGTTCCCTGTTTTTCGGCTTCAACGCCTATCTGGCCACCCTGCTGGACCAGCGGGGTGAACTGGACATGCTGGCCGACGCCCTGTTCTGCTACAACCTGGCCCAGGTGGTGGCTTCACTGGTGATGCTGAAGCTGGCCCGCAGTTGGGTGGGGCGACGCAGCCTGATCCTGGTCATGGCGGTGGTGTCCCTGGCCGCCACTGGCGGGGCCCTGGTGCTCGAGGGTTGGCAGGCCATCGCCTGCGCCACCCTGATGAGTTTTACCGCCGGCATCCTGCTGATCCTGTTGGTGGCGCTGCCGCCACTGCTGGCGGCGGCCTCGGAAACCGGCCGGCTGTCCGCCGGCAACTTCCTGGTGGGTTACACCCTGGCGTTCGGCATTCCCATGCTGGGCGGCGTGCTGGCCGATGTGACCGGCGATGTCCGCCATGCACTGGCGGTCATGCTGGCCTACGGTGTGCTGGTGCTGCCACTGATCCTGACCCTCGACCTGCGACGCCCGCCGGACGGGCAACGCCGGTGACTGTAAGCAAATGTTACCGAGTGCAAGCATTGGCAGCCGGCGCTTCCCAAAGCCGGCCAACTGGTGATAATTTAACCACACCAGCTCCCCCTCCCGGGGAGTGCCCAGTCACCTCAACCGGGAATCCTCAGTGGACGTAGCCTCTCTCGCCAGCTTCAGCACCCAGCTCAGTCAGGCGCAACTGCAGCAGCAGGTGCAGATCAGCACCCTCAAGACGGCCCAGGACATGGCGGCCAATGGGGTCCTGCAGCTGCTCGACAGCGTGACGGCCAGCACCCCGGCGACCGCGACCAGCGCCAACCCCAACCTGGGCAGCCAGATCGATATCCGGGTGTAATCCCCTCGGGATCGCTGCTCCGTTAGCGTCCCTGCTTCTTGGTTCCCTGTTTGGCCTCGGCGGTGAACGGGTCCTCCGGCCAGGGATGCTTGGGGTAGCGGCCCCGCATGTCCTTGCGAACCTCCACATAGCCATTGCGCCAGAAACTGGCCAGGTCGCTGGTCACCGCCAGTGGACGCTGGGCCGGCGACAGCAGGTGGATCACCACCGGCACCCGGCCCCGGGCGATGGTGGGTGTCTCGGTCCAGCCAAACAGAGCCTGCAGCTTGGCCGCCAGCACCGGGCCCTGGTCGGCGGTGTAATCCAGTAATACCGACTGGCCGGTGGGAATGGTCAGCCTGGCCGGGGCCAGTTGCGGCAGTGCCTGCTGTTGGGGGTAGTCCAGCAGGCTGGTCAAGGCCGGTGTCAGCTTCACCTGTTGCAGCCGGGACCAGCGATCCACACCAATCAGGAAGGGCCCCAGCCAAGTCTCCAGACCGTCCAGTAACGCCTGGTCGTCCAGCTCAGGCCAGTCCTCGGGCCACAGCCGGTGCAGGCATTGCACCCGGGCCACGAACTGGCGGGCTTCTGCGTCCCAGGGCAGGCTGTCCAGGCCCTTTTGGCGCACCGCGTTCAGCAGACCGGCGGCGATCTGCTCCGGTCCCGGATCGGGCAGGGCCTGCTCCCTCAACACCAGCTGGCCCAAGCGGCTCTGGCGGCGGGCAACGACCCGGCCACGGGCGTCGTCCCACAGCGATTCGTCGCGGGTTTCGATGTGGGCGGCGAGGTCCGACGCCAGTACCGCCGGATCCAGCGGAGCGGCCAGGTAGATCTGCGCCTCCCGCGCCTGGCCGTCCAGCTCCGCCGCCACCAGCCAGGGCTCCCGCGCCAGCTGATCATCCTCCCGTAACCGGGCTCCCCGCCCGTTGCTCAGCTGGTAGCGGGGAGCATCGCCCTTGCGGCGACGGGCGATACGATCCGGGTAAGCCTGAGCCAACAATCGCCCCAGGTCACTGGCGCCGGCCGCCGCCGACGAGTCCCGATCCACCAGCCGCCGCACCGAACGTCGCAGGGCCTGCAGGCGGGCCCCATCCACCCGACCGTCCCGGGCCTCACCGCGCAACAGCAGCCAGCGCTGGTGGAGATCCGCGCCGGCCCCTGGCCCCAGCAGATCCCGTTCCTCCAGCAGCGCCGCCAGCTCGGCGGCGGCCTGACCCAGCCCCCATTCACGGCCGGTTAACACCATATGGGCCAGTCGCGGGTGGATCCCCAAACTCCGCGCGGCCTTGCCCTGGTCGCTGATGCTGCCGTCGTCGTTGAGCAAATCCAGCCAGCGCAACAGCTCCACTGCCTGCTGCCAATGGGCCCTGGGCGGAAGATCGATCCACTCCAGGTCACTGGGCTCACGGGCGCCCCACTGGGCCAGTTCCAGCACCAGCGGGGCCAGGTCCGCTTCCTGGATTTCCGGCGGGGTATAGTCCGCCAGGCTGAACTGGTCCGATTCGCTCCACAACCGGTAACACACCCCCGGCTCCACCCGGCCGGCCCGCCCCCGACGCTGCTCCGCCGAGGCCTTGGAGACCCGGGTGGTCACCAGCCGGGTCATGCCGCTGTTGGGGTCGAACAGCGCCCGGCGTTGCAGGCCGGCGTCCACCACCACCCGGATGCCCTCGATGGTCAGGCTGGTCTCGGCGATGGCGGTGGCCAGCACCACCTTGCGCTGGCCCTCTGGTACGGGGGCGATGGCCCGGTCCTGTTCCTCGTTTCCCAGGCTGCCGTACAGTGGCGCCACCGTGACCCCGGTTGGCAGGGACCCGGCCAGGGCCTGTGCCACCCGACGGATCTCCCCGGCACCCGGCAGGAACGCCAGCAGCGAGCCGGACTGGTCCGCCAGGGCCTCACGGATCACGGTCACCACCTGGTCCGCCAGTCGGGCATTGCGGGCCGGCGGCCGGTACAGCGTGTCCACGGGGTGGGAGCGCCCCTCGCTGGTAAGGATGGGCACGTCCCCCAACAGGCGGGCGATGGGGGCGGTGTCCAGGGTGGCGGACATCACCACCACCCGCAGGTCCTCCCGCAGGGCCTGCTGGGCTTCCCGCACCAACGCCAGGCCCAGGTCTGCCTGCAACGAGCGCTCATGGAATTCGTCGAACAGCACCGCGGCGTAGTCCTCCAGCGCCGGGTCGTTCTGGATCAGGCGGGTGAGGATGCCTTCGGTCACCACCTCGATGCGGGTCCGCGCTGACACCTGGGTGTCCAGGCGGGTGCGATAGCCCACGGTCTGGCCGGGCATCTCACCCAGTTGGCGGGCCATGTAGCGGGCAGCGGAGCGGGCCGCCAGGCGCCTGGGTTCGAGCATCAGGATCTTGCGATCATCGCGCCAGTCGGTGTCCAGGAGGCTCAACGGCACCCGGGTGGTCTTGCCGGCGCCGGGTGGGGCCTGCAGCAGGACGGTAGTGTGGTTGGTCAGAGCCTGATGGAGGTCTGGGATGAGGGGGTCGATTGGCAGCATGTTTGGTAGGACTGGTCGTGTTGGTGCATGGCGCGGGCGGGCAGTCTTTCTCAAAGCGGAGCTTTAAACGCGCTAGGCTCAGACACCATCTCCGTTATGAGAAAGACTGCCTACCCACACCTTGTTGGATCTCGAAGTGGCCTCATCGGATTTTAATGATGTCGGTTGGAATAGCGAACGATAAAACGCGGGATTCAACAAGTTCGTGCGACCCCAGCCGCACTCATTCCTCAGCCCCCGCAGTCCTCCGCGCATGCCACTGCTCCGGCCTGGGCACCAGCCCGCTAAACACCAGCCCCCACAGCAACGCCACCACACCGATCCAAAAGGCACTGTCGAGGGTGCCGCCGAAATCCAGCCACTGCTTGGTGAGCCAGGGGCCGGCCATCTGGGTGAAGCCATAGAGAGCCACCAGGGCGGCCGACAATCGCGGACCCTGGTGGGGGTGCAGGGCTCGTCCGATGCGTTGGGTAAGCAGCACGGTCCCCACGAAGGTAACGCCCACCAGCACCGCGCACAGCACGAGACCCAGCGGCCCCGGCCAGACCACCGCGGCCAGAACACCCAGTAGCTGAATCCCGAAATTCGCTCGTATTGCCGGCAGATCGCCGAATTTCGCGCCCAAATGGTTCCAGATAAACGGCGCCGGCAGGGTTGCCAGTGCCACCAGCAGCCAGGCGCCGTCCACCAGCCAGTGCCCCGGTGGCAGCTGGATCGTGGCCAGCAGGGGCAGGAAGGTCATCGGCAGGATATAGCCGAGCCCCGCGCCGGCGTAGGACAGGAACAGGGGCACACTGGCCCGGTCCAACAAGGCGGTTGGCCGGGGATGCTGGCCGGTCTCGTGCTCGGCACGAACCGGGACCTCCAGTCGCAGCAGGCGGGCGGTGCCCCACCAGGCCAGTGGGACGGACAGCAGGGCCGCCGGCCACCACCGATCGGCACCAGCCAGCCAGTCTACCGTGAGGGACACCAGGGCACTGGAGACCAGCAGACCCAGCCCCACCCCCAGGTACACCAGGCCGCTCAGGCTGGCCCGGTTGCGCCACACCAGCCATTCCAGGATCAGTGCCGGTGCCTGCACGAACACCACACCGTTGGCGACGCCGTTGATCCAGCGGGCAGCGGCCAGGGCGGTGGCATCATCGAGCTGGGTCTGCAGCAGGGTGGTCAGCACATGGACAGTCAGAGACAGCGGCAACAGCCAGCGGATGTGGTCGATGCGGTGCCAGCGAATGGCCAGCATCGCCCCCATCAGGTAGCCCAGGTAGTTCCAGGTGGCAATGCTCGCGCCCTGCTGGGGATCGATCTGGCCATCGCCAATCAGGTAGGGCAACAGGGGTGTGTAGATGAAGCGGCCCAGGGAATGCACCACCAGCAACAGGGTGGCACCCGCCGCCAGTACCGAGAACAGCTCCCGCGGGGTGGTACAGCTTTGTTGGATGGCTGGCATAAACGGTTCCGCAACAGGGGGTTGGCGGCACAGTTTACGGATTGGAATGGGGCGGGGAAAGTCGACGTTATGCGCAGTGGAACAATCCGGCGCCCGTTACCCCGCGCCCGGCCGGTTGGCCCGGGCCCACTGGTAGATCTGCTGGTACGCCTCGGCCAGGTCCCGGGGGGTGTGGGGCGGCTGGATCACCGCGGTCATTTCGCCCTGGGGGTTGATCAGTGCCAGGTGCGCACTGTGATCCACCAGCCGGGTCCCGTCGTCCTCCCGATGCACGAACACCGCGTTCAGGCTGGTGGCCAAACGCCGCAGTTCCTCGATGTCACCGGTGAGACCGTGAAAGTCCTCGCCGAAGAACCGGAGGTACTCGGCCAGCCGTTGCGGCGTATCCCGCTCCGGGTCGGCAGAGATCAACAGGTAGTCCGGCTGGGGCACCTCGGGCGGGAGCAGGGCAGCCGCCTGGCGCAGGGTGGACAGGGTGGCCGGGCAGACGTCCGGGCAGAAGGTGTAGCCGATGAAGGCAAAGGTCCAGCGTCCCTTGAGATCCGCCGGGGTCCGGGGCCGGCCACGCTCATCCAGCAGCTGGAACTGGGCCAGCGCACGCCCCTGATCGTAGACAAAGGTGTTCAGCTCACTCAGTTCCGGCGCCGGCACCGCTCTGGCGCTTTCGCCGGACTGATACACCTGGCGGCCAATCACCAGGCCAAAAATCAGCACTACCACCAGCAGCAGGAGAAAAACGGTGCTACGGATCGTCAGGGCCATGGCGTCTCCAGGGTCACTCGGGGTCGGAACTCAGTAACGGACAAAATGATCCACCAGCAATACCACAAACAGCGCCATCAGGTAAGTGATGGAGTACTTGAAGGTGGCGAGCGCCACCCGGCGATCGTCCCCCCGCCACAGCCGGACGGCAAAGTACAGGAAACGCGCCCCCAGTGCTGTGGCCCCCACCAGGTAGATCGGTCCGGACATGCCGGTGACAAAGGGCAGCAGGCTGACCGCCAGCAGCATCAGGGTATAGAGCAGGATGTGCAGCTCGGTGTAGCGATTGCCATGGGTGACCGGCAGCATGGGGATGCCGGCCTGGGCATACTCTTCCTTGCGGTGGATGGCCAGGGCCCAGAAATGGGGCGGCGTCCAGGCAAAGATGATCAGCACCAGCAGCAGCGCGTGACCGTCCACCTGACCGGTCACCGAGGTCCAACCCAGCAGCGGCGGCATGGCGCCGGCCAGGCCGCCGATCACGATGTTCTGGGGCGTGGCCCGCTTGAGGAACAGGGTGTAGACACCGGCATAACCCACCAGGGAGGCCAGCGTCAGCCAGGCAGTGAGCAGGTTCACCTGCCACACCAGCACCAGCATCCCGGCCAGCGCCAGAGAGGTGGCGAACAGCAGGGCGTCGGTGGCGGCGATGCGCCCGGTGGCCACTGGGCGCTTGCGGGTGCGGGCCATCACCGTGTCGATTTTCTGGTCCACCACGTGGTTGACCACGGCCGCGGCGCCGGCCAGCAGGGCTATGCCCAGGTTGCCGAACAGCAACACCGACCAGCCCGGCACCCCCGGTGTCGCCAGCAGCATACCGATCACCGAGGTCAGGATCATCAGCGCCACCACCCGGGGCTTGGTCAGCTCGAGGAAGTCCCGCCAAGACAGCTTGTCCACCCCCTGGGACGAGGGGGCCTGGATTGCCAGCGCCTTGCCTTGTTCGCTCATACGGTCGCCTCCCGGTTAATCAACGTGGCTTGTTCTGTGGATTGGCCTTCAACGTGGCGGCAGTGATGCACGCGCCACAACAAATGGATGATGGTCAGCAGCAGTCCCGCCCCCAGGGCATTGTGAGCCACCGCGATGGCCAGCGGCAGATGCAACGCAACGTTGGCCAGCCCCAGGGCTATCTGGCTGAGCAGTGCCGCACCACTGAGTAACGCCGCCCCTCTCACTGGCCCCGGTTCACTGCGACGCCACACCAGGGCCAATAACAGTGACCAGTAGGCGAGTACCACCAGGGCCCCCAGGCGATGGGTGACATGAATGGCCACCCGGCCCTCCGCGGTCAGCTGTCCTCCCAGATAGTTGGGGCCCACGTGCTGGGTGATATCAAAGCCATGACGAAAATCCATGGGTGGCCACCACTGCCCCTGACAAGTGGGCAGTTCGGTACAGGCCACCGCCGCGTAATTGGCGGCGGTCCAGGCGCCCAGGGCAATCTGGATAACCACCAGCACCATTCCCCCGTACAGCCAGGGCCGCAAGCGCGACAATCCCGCGACAGCTTCCGGCCTTACCCGGGCTGGAGGGACCAGCAGGCGGAAGCTCATCAGCGCCAGCAGACTCAGGGTGGTGAAACCGCCCAGGAGATGTAGGGCCACCACTTGAGGCCACAGTTTCAGGGTCACCGTCCACATGCCGAAGGCGGCCTGTAACACGATCAAACCGGCCAGGCACAGGGGCAGCTTGAGGGGCAGGCCCTCACGACGGTGGCAAACTGCAAAGGCCGCCAGACCAAAGACCACCAAGCCCAGCGTGCCCGCGGCATAGCGGTGGATCATTTCCGGCCAGCCCTTGCTGGCGTCCACCGGTGCATCGGGAAACCGGGCCTCGGCCACCGCCACCTGCGCCTCGCTCTGGGGCACCGTCAGAAACCCATAACAACCGGGCCAATCCGGACATCCCAGACCGGCATCCACCAACCGGGTCCAGGCCCCCAGCATCACGACCACCACGGCCAGCAGGGTAGCCACCAGGGACCATCGGCCCATGCGTCGACGCAACATTGCCTGCGATTCTGAACTCACCATGGGCCGTTACCCGATCTGCGACAGTTTGAGGAGGTGCTTGAGGTCCTTGAGCATGTCCTCGCCGGTATGGGTGTTGCCATAACGCATCATGACGTTGCCCAGGGGATCCACCAAGAACAGGCTCGGAACGCTGGGCGGAGACAGCTGGTCCGGCCATGCGGGCTGGTTGTCGGGCATCACCGACAACCGTTCCATGGCGTTGTACTCCTCCGGCCAACGCTCGCTCAGGGACACCGGCACTTGTCCCAGCCAGGCGGCCCGGCCTACCCGGTTGGCATTCTTGCCGAGGGCGACGTTGACCTGACGGGCCAGGTACAGCAGTTCTTCGCACTGCTCGTCACAGGCATCCGCCACCACCAGCATCAGCCATTTCGAGTCCGTGGCTTGCGGCACGAAGCGTTCTGCCAGCGGCTGTCCATCCGCCCCCAGCAATGCCAGTTCCTGAACCGCAAGCGGTGGCTGTAACAACTCGCCCCGGTTGGTGTGCCCGCCCGGGTTGAACCAGCCGGTGTAAAACATCGCGGTGGCCACCAGCATCGGACCGAAGCCCACGGCGAACAGTAACAACGCCATGCGCCGGCCGCGGCGAATCTGTTCGGGAGAGGATTGAGATGAGTTGCGATCAGTCATGGCGTTGGCCGTCGTCGTTGTCATTATCGGCTCCTGTGGTACTGGGGCTGTAGAGCGAACTTGAGCTAAGGGGCATGCTGGAGCATGAGGGTGTAGGGGAACCGGCGACCCGCCGATAGCTGGCCACGACGGTGAGGATCACCAAGACCAGGGCCAGGGAAAACCATTGCAGGGCATAGCCGTAGTGAGTCTGGGGGCCCATCCGGTCAGGCTGCCAGTCGGCACGGAAGGCACCCGGCTGGTCACCACCGGCCAGTCGGAGTACCAGGGGAGCCAATGAGGGGGACGCTTCACCGGCCTGTTCCGCGGTGAGCGCCTGAACCCGTCGTGGCCAGTTCCCGGCAGGCGGCTGGGTATCCAATACCGGAGGTTGAGGAAACATCACGAGTCGGCCGCGAATCTGTACGATCCCGGGGGGTGTTGGGAACGCCGGTAACGTCTCCCGCCGGGCCGGCGCACGCAACCAGCCGCGATTGACCACCACCGATGGGCCGTCCACTGCCTCAAACAGGGTCATCACCTCGTAGCCGGCAACCCCATCCCGGGTTCGGTTGTCGAGCAGCCAGCTGAATCCAGTGAATTGCCCTTTGAGCACCACTGGCTGACCCGGCTCCGGGACTTGTTGCCACAGCTGCTGCCAACTGAGTTCCGTGGCCTGCTGCTGCCATTGCTGCAATTGCCTCTCCTTTTCCCCGGCCCGCTCCAGCTGCCAGATCCCCAACCCCAGCAACAGTGGCAAAAACAGCCCGCTGAACACCAACAGCTTGAGGTTGAACTGCCATTGCCTGGGCGGAGTTACGTCGTGCCGGGTCATGCTTTGCTATAGTGATCCCTGGTTTTGCTTTGTCTGCCCATAAACCAACCGGAGCCCCCCCATGCTAAAAGCAGTCATAGTGTTGATGATGATTGCGGTACTGGTCAGCCTGTTCACCGGCCTGGTATTCCTGATCAAGGACGGCGGCCGGACCAACCGGGTGGTTAACTCCCTGGCGGTCCGGGTGGGCCTCAGCCTGGCCCTGATTGCACTGATCGTGGTGGCCCTGTGGCACGGCGACCTCACCCTCAACCCCACGCCCTGAACAGCTGGCCCCGCTACAGGATGTAGACGAAGGTAAACAGCATCAGCCAGACCACGTCCACGAAGTGCCAGTACCAGCTGGCCGCCTCAAACCCGAAGTGCTGATCCGGCGTAAAATGCCCCTTGAAAACGCGGACCAGCATGATAGTCAGCATCAGGGTCCCCAGAATCACGTGGGCCCCATGGAAGCCGGTGAGCATAAAGAAGGTGGTGCCGTAGATGCCGGATTCCAGGGTGAGGTTGAGGTCCTGGTAGGCGTGGATGTACTCGTACCCCTGCACAAAGACAAACCCCAGGGCCAAGGCGATGGTGGCCGCCAGCCAGAGCTTCAGCTTGCCGCGCTTGTTCTGCTTGAGGCCATGGTGGGCGATGGTCACCGTCAGTGACGAGGTCACCAGCAGGATGGTGTTCAAAAGCGGCAGCCCCCAGGGGCCAATCACTTCCTTGGCCGGCGGATAGAGCTCCGGATCCGGGGTATTGATCAGCGGCCAGGTGGCCTGGAACCCTTCCCAGAGCAGGTTGCTTGAGCCGCGGTCACCCTCGCCCCCCAGCCAGGGTACGGCAAACACCCGGGCGTAGAACAGGGCACCGAAGAAGGCGGCGAAGAACATCACCTCCGAGAAGATGAACCAGCTCATGCCCCAGCGGAAGGAGCGGTCCATCTGGTCGCTGTACAGGCCCGAGCGGCTCTCCTCGATCACATTGCCAAACCAGCCAAACAGCATGTAGGCCATGATCAGGCTGCCCACCAGAAACAGGAACCAGGAGGCGCCGGTGGACTCGCCCTGGGAACTGTTCACCATGATCGACGCCACGCCGAACAGGGTCACCCCAAGACCAACAGTGGCAATGATCGGCCACTTGCTCTGCTCGGGCACGTAGTACTTCTGATACGAGTACTCCTCGTGGGTGTGCGTCTGGTCTGTCGCCATGCCAGCCTCCGACGAATTATCCGTTACCGTTTGTTGTCGTTATTGCCTGCTCAATGCGGGACACTTCCCGCAACTTGCTCTGGTCGTACAGGGTGTAGGACAGGGTGAGCTTGTGGATATGCTCCGGCAGCGCCTGGTCGACGATAAACACCAACGGCATCCGCACGGTTTCCCCGGCCTGCAGGGTCTGCTGGTTGAAGCAGAAGCACTCGGTCTTGTGGAAATACAGGGTGCCTTCCGCCGGCGCCAGACTCGGTACCGCCTGGCCCACCATCTCATCGGTGGTGGGATTCTCGGCATAGAAGGTCACCGTGGTGGCCTCGCCCGGATGAACCTCGACACTCCGGGTCACCGGTTTGAACACCCACGGCATGCCCGGCCCGTTCTGGGCAATGAACTGCACCTCCACGGTCCGGGTCTCGTCCCGTTCCAGTTGGCCGACGCTCTCGTAACGACCGCCGGTCTTGCCGTTGATGCCGGTAATGTCACAGAACACCTCATACAGCGGCACCATGGCAAAGCCGAAGCCGAACATGCCCACCACCCCCGCCAGGCACCAGGCGATCACCCGGGCGTTGGATCGTGTCGACGGTTGCTGCGACTCGGCCATGGCTCCTCCCTGCCGTTATTTGACTTCCGGCGGTGTCTGGAAACTGTGGTACGGCGGCGGCGAGGGCAAGGTCCATTCCAGCCCCTCTGCGCCTTCCCAGGGTTTGGCCGGAGCCTTCTCGCCGCCCTTGATGCACTTGACCACGATCACCAGGAACAGCAGTTGGGTGGCGCCGAACATGAAGGCGCCGATGCTGGAGACCATGTTGAAGTCGGCAAACTGCAGGGCGTAGTCCGGGATCCGCCGGGGCATGCCCGCCAGCCCCAGGAAGTGCATCGGGAAGAAAGCCAGGTTCATGCCGATGAACGACAGCCAGAAATGGGTCTTGGCCAGGGTCTCGTCGTACATGTGGCCGGTCCACTTGGGCAGCCAGAAGTAGGCGGAGGCGAAGATGCCGAAGATGGCGCCGGGCACCAGCACGTAGTGGAAATGGGCGACCACGAAGTAGGTGTCGTGGTACTGGAAGTCGGCGGGGGCAATGGCCAGCATCAGGCCGGAGAAACCGCCGATGGTGAACAGGATGACGAAGGCCACCGCAAACAGCATGGGCGCCTCGAAGGTGAGCGAGCCGCGGAACATGGTGGTCACCCAGTTGAATACCTTCACCCCGGTGGGCACCGCAATCAGCATGGTGGCGTACATGAAGAACAACTGGCCGGCGATGGGCACGCCCACGGTGAACATGTGATGGGCCCAGACCACGAAGGAGAGCAGGGCGATGGCCCCCACCGCATAGACCATCGAGGCATAGCCGAACAGCCGCTTGCGGGAGAAGGCCGGAATAATGTGGGACACCGCGCCGAAGGCCGGCAGGATCATGATGTAGACCTCGGGGTGGCCGAAGAACCAGAACACGTGCTGGAACAGCACCGGGTCACCGCCACCGCTGGCGTCGAAGAAGCTGGTGCCGAAGTTGATGTCCATCAGCATCATGGTCACCACGCCCGCCAGCACCGGCATTACCGCAATCAGCAGGAAGGCGGTGATCAGCCAGGTCCAGACGAACAGCGGCATCTTCATCAGGGTCATGCCCGGCGCCCGCAGGTTGAGGATGGTGGCGATGACGTTGATCGCCCCCATGATCGAGGAGATCCCCATGATGTGGACCGCGAAGATGAAGAAGGTGGTACTCGGTGGCCCGTAGGTGGTGGACAGCGGTGCGTAGAAGGTCCAGCCGAAGTTCGGTGCGCCGCCTTCCATGAACAGGGTGGAGGCCAGGATCAGGAAGGCACAGGGCAACAGCCAGAAGCTCCAGTTGTTCATCCGTGGCAGCGCCATGTCCGGGGCCCCCACCATCATCGGCAACATCCAGTTGGCCAGGCCGACGAAGGCCGGCATCACCGCCCCAAACACCATGATCAACCCGTGCATGGTGGTCATCTGGTTGAAGAATTCCGGATTGACGATCTGCAAGCCGGGCTGGAACAGTTCGGCCCGGATCACCATCGCCATGCTGCCGCCAAACAGGAACATGGCGAAACTGAACACCAGGTACATGGTGCCGATGTCTTTGTGGTTGGTGGTAAACAGCCAACGGGTGTAGCCCTTGGCGGGCCCGTGATGATGCTCTCCGGTGTGGGTATCGATAACCGCACTCATGAAAGACCCCCTGTGGCCACCGGACCAGCCGGTGGCGATTGTCAGTCAGTTACTGCTGGTTCTTGTAATCGAAAACCTGTTTCGGCGTGACCATCTCGCCGGTGTTGTGACCCCAGGCATTGCGCTCGTAGGTAATGACCGCCGCCAGGTCCGCCTCGGAGAGCTGAGGTCCGAACGCCTGCATGGCGGTGCCGGACACCCCATTGACCACCACGTCCAGGTGGGCCTGCAGGTCCTCGGTCACGATCGGGCTGCCCTTGAGGGCCGGGAAGGTCGGCGGCACACCGGCACCATTGGCCTGGTGACAGGCGGCGCAGTTGGTGGCGTAGACCCCTTCACCCCGCTCGATGAGCTCCTCCAGGGTCCAGTCCTTCTCGGTGAGTTGGCGCTCCCGTTCCGCCGCGGCAATCTGCTCCTGCTTCCAGGCGTCGTATTCCTCCTGGGGCACGGCCTTCACCACCACCGGCATGAAGCCATGGTCCTTGCCGCACAGCTCGGTGCACTGGCCGCGGTAGATGCCGGGTTCATCCACCCGGGTCCAGGTTTCATTGATGAAGCCGGGGATGGCGTCCTTCTTCACCCCGAAGGCCGGCACCCACCAGGAATGGATGACGTCGTTGGCGGTAACCAGGAAACGGATCTTCTTGCCCACCGGAATCACCAGGGGGTTGTCCACGTCCAGCAGGTAGTTCTCCGACTTTTCCGCCCGGTTGTAGATTTCGTCCTGGCTGGTGGCCAGGTTGGAGAAGTAGCCGAAGTCGTCATTGATGTAGTCGTAACGCCACTTCCACTGGTAACCGGTGACCTTGATGTCGATGTCCGACTCCCCGGTGTCGTACATATCCACCAGGGTGGCGGTGGCCGGAATGGCCATGATCACCAGGATGACGAAGGGGACAATGGTCCAGGCCACCTCCACCGCGGTGTGCTCATGGAAGTGAGCGGGTTTGTGGCCCTCGGATTTGCGGTGGGCCAGGATCGACCAGAACATGACCCCGAACACCACCACGCCAATGGCGACGCAGATCCAGAGGATGGTCATGTGGAGGCTGAAAATCTCGTTACTGGTGCCGGTAACGCCGGGTGTCATGTTGAGAGTCCAGTCCGCCATGGACCAGGCTGGCAGCAACAGCCCACCCGCGAGGACACCTGCCCGCATTGCGTGCACGCCCATAGTGTGTCTCCGCAGAGGATTATTCTTGTCGGATTTTCTAACGCACCGCTCCGGAAACCGACGGTGTTCGCACGCACCGTTAGAACCGAAGTGGAAGTCTGCTCACGGATTAATCATTGATGAGTATAGACAGGGGTTTGGGAAATGCTAAAAATCGACTAAACAATAAACGACTATTAACAAGGTTTTTTTATAATTAAAATTTCTAAACAGCCATTCACTCCCCCAATGTCCCTATGCCGTTACCCAAACTTTCCGGGCTGACCCTGCCTACCCTGGATCGACGCCTCTGGGCCCTGGCCTGGCCGATGATGCTCACCAACCTGACGGTCCCCCTGCTGGGGTTGGTGGACACCGCCGTACTGGGCCACCTGGCGAGCCCGGAATACCTGGGCGCGGTGGCGATCGGGGCCAACCTGTTCACCCTGCTGTACTGGACCTTCGGCTTCATGCGCATGGGCACCACCGGCCTGGCGGCCCAGGCCTACGGACGCCGGGACGGCTTCGGCCAGACCGCCCTGTTATTGCGCTCGCTGTTGCTTGCCATGGCGATTGGCGGGCTGCTGATCCTGGGCCACCGACCGGTAATCGAGCTGGGTCTGGCGCTGATGAATCCAAGCCCTGCGGTGGCAGCGCTGGCCGCCGAGTACGCCGCCATCCGGATCTGGAGTGCCCCGGCGGTGCTCTGCCAATACACCCTGGTGGGCTGGATGATCGGTACCCAGTTTCCCCGCGGCCCGATGTTGATGCTGATTGCCGCCAACGGCCTGAACATCCTGCTGGATGTGCTGTTCGTCACCGGCCTGGGCTGGAACAGCCGGGGAGTGGCGCTGGCCACCGTGATCGCCGAATACGCCGCCGCCGGCCTTGGCGCCTGGCTGGTGCTGGGCCGACTCCCCGCCACCCGGTTCCGCCTGCGGCACCTGCTGGGAACCCTGACCGACTACGCCGCCCTCCTGCGGGTCAACCGCTACATCCTGGTGCGCACAGTCACCCTGTTGCTGGTGCTGGCCTTCTTCACCGCCCAGGGCGCCCGCCAGGGGGACGTCATCCTGGCCGCCAACGCGGTGCTGATCACCTTCCTGATGGTGATCTCCAATGGCCTGGACGGCTTCGCCAACGCGGCCGAAGCCATGGTGGGGGAGGCCATCGGCCAGCAGGACCGTCGTTACTTCCGCCGGACCTGTGCCGCCACCCTGCGCTGGTCCGTCTGGGGGGCGGTGCTGTTCACCGCCGTGTTCGTGCTGGCCGGGCCCGGGCTGATTGGTCTGTTGACGAGCATCGAGGCGGTCCAGCACGCCGCCTGGCAATACCTGCCCTGGCTGTGGCTGCTGCCGCTGGCGTCGGTGGGCGGCTTCCTGCTGGACGGCATTTTCATCGGCGCCACCCGCACCCGGGAGATGCAGAACAGCATGCTGTTCTCGGCGGTGGTGGTGTTCCTGCCGGTGTGGTGGCTGACCACCGGCTGGGGCAATCATGGCTTGTGGTTTTCGCTGATCTGTCTGATGGTGGCCAGGGCCGCCAGCATGGCCTGGCGAATTGTCAAAGATCTTCAAAACGACCGCTGGTTCACGTAATCGGGCTTGTACAGGCACTCTGTTAAAACTCAACTACACTTCTTTCAAGAGGCCCCGCATTGCCCATCGGCAAGGGGCTGACGGCGACCAGGGAGGGCGAAGACCCGGAACCTGGCTCTTGGGACGGGACCAGAATGGCGGGAGGCGCCTTGCGACCCTACTCCGTTGAATCACCGGCTTCTCCTGATATGACACCAGCGGTATTACTCAACATCATCGACCAGGCGCGCCGGCAGGAAGCCCACTCCGGAGAGTTCCTCCGGCAGATGCGGGCGCGTGCGTCAGCGCTCCCGGCCAGTATTACCGTTGACGGCTACCAACCGGCCATCAGCCTGTTCCAGTTTGCCGTGGAATACATCGAGATGGCCCCCCGGCTGATTGAGTGTGTTGAGGCCTGTGCCCGCGAAGCCGGCTGCCTGGAGCTGTTCGCGCCGTTTGTCGAGGCCGCCACCCGTTATTTCACCCAGCCATCGGAACTGCTGGCCCGTCACGAGGGCCTGGACGGCCTGTTGATCCGGGCCTACCTGTGTCACCGGCTGATGGAGGAGATGTACGAGAACAACCGGTCCATCCGCAGCAGCCGGTTGGTGGATGTGGAAGCCACCCGCGCCAACCTGCTGGCCCATCAACTGATCGGCGAACCCTTCTCCAACGAGCTGGACGAGTCCATCACCGTCACCATGTTGCAGATTGCCGGCACCCCCGACTACTACGAACTGGACCTGGACCCGTTTGTCGACCAGGCCCAACACGCCGCCTGGGACTGGATGCGGGAGTACTGGGAAAACCTGCTGGTGCGCAACCACATCCGCCTGACCCTGGGCAACGGTTTCTAGTCTTCCGTCCGATCATCCCCACGCTTTGCGCCACCCGACAATTACGCTAGGCTAGCGTTCCTTCTGGTAGATCCCTGTTCGTAGGAGAAAAACGTGCTCGATAACGCAGATATCGGCAAGCTTATCGTTCGCCTGACCCTGGGCGGCCTGCTGCTGTTCCACGGCATTGCCAAGCTGATCCACGGCATCGACTTTATCGAAGGTCAGCTGACCAGTCATGGTATTCCCGCCTTCTTCGCCTATGGTGTCTATATTGGTGAAGTGATTGCGCCGCTGATGGTGATACTGGGCTACCAGACCCGCATCGGCGCGGTGATTATCGTGTTCAACATGCTGGTGGCCATTGCCCTGGTGCACAGTCACGAGCTGCTGGCACTCAGCGGCTCCGGCGGTTGGGCACTGGAACTGCAGGGTTTCTTCCTGTTCACCGCCTTGGCCCTGATCTTCCTGGGGCCGGGCAAATACAAGCTGAAGAGCTGACACCCGAGCCGGGGCTCCGGTCCCGGCTTCTCACGAGACCGCAACCATGACACGCGAACTCCCCCCCGGTCGGTACCGCCACTACAAAGGTCAGGACTACGAGGTGCTGGGTGTGGCCCGGCACAGCGAAACCGAGGAACCCCTGGTGGTCTATCGCTGCCTTTATGGCGACCACAGTCTGTGGGTCCGCCCCCTGGGCATGTTCCGGGAAACCGTGGAGGTGGCCGGTGAGCAAGTCCCACGCTTCGCCTATGTCGGGCCCACCAGCGGCTAGCTGCTTTCTGTTCCAACCAGGCACGACAGCAACCTGGTACGAACCCAACTAGGTACAATCCCGCTTTGACGGCGACCATGGGCATCCGGCACATTAGCGGCTTTTTCTCGCCCATTTGTCCAACCGGAGACTGCCATGAATGCCGTCGTCGCTGCGGTCGGGATCATGCTCGTGCTGAGCCTGTGCCGCATTCACGTTGTCGTTGCCCTGATTATCGGTGCCATTGCCGGAGGCCTGATCAGTGGCCTGTCGCTGGACGCCACCATCGAAGCGTTCAACAGCGGACTGGGTGGTGGCGCCACTGTCGCCCTGTCCTACGCCACCCTGGGGGCCTTCGCCGTGGCCATTGGCAAGTCGGGACTGGCCCACGCCCTGGCGGACCGGGCCCTGGCGCTCGTCGGCAAGCAGGATGACGGCAAGGCCGCCGGCGGTATCCGCCTGCTGATCATCGGTCTGCTGATCGCCATCGCCATGTCGTCCCAGAACATCCTGCCCATCCACATTGCCTTTATCCCGCTGGTGGTTCCCCCCTTGCTGTACGTGATGGCCCGGCTGAGCATGGACCGGCGGCTGGTGGCCTGTGTGCTCACCTTCGGCCTGATCACCCCCTACATGTTCCTGCCGGTGGGCTTCGGCGGCATCTACCTCAACGAGATCCTGCTGGCCAACGTCAACGACAACGGCGTCGGCACCGAAGGACTCAACGTGATGTCCGCCATGGCACTACCGGCGCTGGGCATGCTGTTGGGGCTGGGGGTGGCGGTGTTCGTCAGTTACCGCGGCGACCGCCACTACGACCTGGACGCGATTACCCGCACCGAAAGGGTCAACGTCGCCTACAGCGGCCGCACCCTGGTGATGGCCCTGGTCGCCATTGCCGCCGCCTTCGTGGTGCAACTGTGGCTGGGTTCGATGATCCTCGGCGCGCTGACCGGCTTCGTGCTGTTCAACCTGTCGGGCGTGGTGAAATGGAAAGAAGCCGATGACCTGTTCACCGAAGGCATGAAGATGCTGGCGATGATCGGCTTCATCATGATTGCCGCCTCAGGCTTTGCCGAGGTGATGCGGGAGACCGGCGAGATCCAGTCCCTGGTGGAAAGTTCGGTGGGCGCCATCGGCGACAACCGGGCCTTGGCCGCCTTGCTGATGCTGGTGGTGGGCCTGCTGATCACCATGGGCATCGGCTCGTCCTTCTCGACCATCCCGATCATCGCCGCCCTGTACGTGCCCCTGGCCCTGGAGATGGGGTTCAGTCCGCTGGCCATCGTGGCCCTGGTGGGCACCGCCGGCGCCCTCGGTGATGCCGGCTCACCCGCCTCGGATTCCACCCTGGGGCCGACCGCCGGGCTCAACGTCGACGGCCAGCACAATCACATCTGGGACACCGTGGTGCCCACCTTCCTGCACTACAACCTGCCGCTGCTGGCCTTCGGCTGGTTGGCGGCAATGGTGCTGTAATCGCAGGTTCGGTTCAAAACACGCCCCGGGCGGGTTGGCAACATCTCAGCAGACCACGACGGTCAGGGGGAGTCCGATACCGCGGCAAGGATGCGGCGGTATCTGGCCAAACACAGGACGTGCCCTGATGGACAGCGGAGCAGGTCCACGCGCTGGCCGCTGCACAAAGTTCAACAGCTGGGGGGAATTCAGTCCTCCTGCCTGGCCTTGAAGAACACCACCTGCTTGACGGTGTGGTCGTCCTCGTTCTGCTTTTTGTTAACCCGGGTTTCCAGCTCGGCGGCCTGGACCTCGCCCTGCTTGTCGGTGTATCCGCAGGCCACGCACTCGCGGAACTGGCCCTCGTCGTTACGGTACATCACGATCTTGTCCATCTCCGCGCAACGGGGGCAGACGGCGCCGGCGATAAAACGTTTGGGACTCGCCATGTTGCTTCTCTCATCAGTCGTTGTTCACACAGGGTCCAGGACCGGGACGACACCAGTGTCGACCGGCCCGGCTCTGTGGCTATTGTAACCTACCGGGACCGCCTTCAGGCGGCGTGGTCGGTAATGCCCGACTGCCGCAGCAGGGCATCCACCTCCGGTTCACGGCCCCGGAAGGCCTTGAACAGCTCCATCGGCTCCTGGGACCCGCCTTTTTCCAGGATGTTGGTCAAAAACGCCTTGCCGGTCTGCGGATCGAAGATGCCGTGTTCCTCGAACAGCGAGAAGGCATCCGCCGCCAGCACTTCGGCCCACTTGTAGCTGTAGTAGCCCGCCGCATAGCCGCCGGCAAAGATGTGGGAGAAGCTGTTGGGAAAGCGGTTGAATTCCGGCGCCCGGATCACCGCGATCTCGCTGCGCACCTGGCGATGCACTTCCAGCGGATTGACCGGTGCCTTTGGATCGAACTCGGCGTGCAGGCGGAAGTCGAACAGCGAAAACTCCAGCTGCCGCACCATCTGCATGCCGGACTGGAAGTTTTTCGCCGCCAGCAGCTTGTCGAGCAGGTCTTCCGGCAGCGGCTCGCCGGTCTCGTGGTGGGAGGCGATCAACGCCAGGGACTCGCGGTTCCAGCACCAGTTCTCCAGGAACTGGCTGGGCAGCTCCACCGCGTCCCAGGCCACGCCGTTGATGCCGGACACCTCCGCCACCTCCACCTGGGTCAGCATATGGTGCAGGCCGTGGCCGAACTCGTGGAACAGGGTGGTCACCTCGTCGTGGGTCAGCAGCGACGGCTTGCCGTTCACCGGCGGGGTGAAGTTGCAGGTCAGGAAAGCCACCGGCAGCTGCAGGTGCCCCTGCTGGTTGCGCCAGCGCACCCGGCAATCCGCCATCCAGGCACCGCCGCGCTTGCCCTGACGAGCATAGAGGTCGAGGTAGAACCAGGCGATGGGCTGGCCGTGGCGGCTGATGCGGTAGGCGGTGGCATCCGGGTGCCAGGTCGCCACCTCCGGCTGGGCCTCAATCTGCACGTCGAACAGCTTCTCGGCCACCGCGAACAGGCCCGGCACCACCCTGTCGACCGGGAACCAGGGCCGCAGGGTTTCCGGCGAGATGTCGTACTGCTGCTGGCGCAGCTTCTCGCTGTAGTAGCCGATGTCCCAGGCCTCCAGCTCGTCCACGCCGTAGTGCTCCCTGACAAAGGCCTCCAGTTCCGCCACTTCCTGCTCCGCCACCGGCTTCGACTTGGCTGCCAGCTCGTTGAGGAACGCCATCACCTCGTCCACGCTGCGGGCCATCTTGGTGGCCAGGGAGCGCTCGGCGTAATTGCTGAAGCCCAGCAGTTGGGCCAGCGCGTGCCGGCGCTTGAGGATTTCCGCCATCACCTGGGAGTTGTCCCACCTGCCGGCGTCCGGGCCCATGTCCGAGGCGCGGGTGACAAAGGCCTCGTACACCTCGCGGCGCAGGTCCCGGTTGTCGCAGTAGGTCATCACCGGGAAGAAGCTGGGGAAATCCAGGGTGATCACGAAGCCGTCCAGGTCCCGCTGCTGGGCGGCGGCCCGGGCGCCTTCCAGCGCGGTTTCCGGCAGGCCCGACAGCTCCTCGGCCTCGGTGATGTGACGGAACCAATGCTGGGTGGCGTCGAGGACATTGTCGCTAAACTTGTTGGACAGCTCCGCCAACTCCCGGGACAGGTTGGCGTACTGCTGCTTCTGTGCCGGCGGCAGGTCGACGCCGCCCAGATGGAAATCCCGCAGGATATTGCTGATGGCCTTGCGCTGGGCTTCGCTGAGCCCGGCAAAGTCGTCCCGCTCCGCCAGTTTCTTGTAGGCGGCGCACAGCTCGGCGTTCTGGCTGACCTCGGTGCTGTACTCGGTCAGTTTCTCCAGCACCCGCTTGTAGACGTCGCGCAGTTCGTCGTTGTTCATCACCCCGTTGAGGTGGGAGATCACCGACCAGGCGTTGTTGAGCCGGTCGTCCAGGGCCTGCATGGGCTGGGCCAGGGTGTCCCAGGTGGGGTCCGCCTGCTGGGCAAGTTCCTGGATCTGGACCCGGTTGTCACTGAGGATCTGGTCGATCGCCGGCTCCATGTGTTCGGTGCGGATCCGTCCAAAGGCCGGTAACAGGTCATCGGTCAGCAGTGGGTTTGTCATAAGTCCCCTTCTCAGTGCGTGGCAGGTCAGGTAATTTGAGCGGCAATCCGAAGTGTGGCGAACGCCACCGGCTCAACCGCGTATAGAGGTATATGTAATGACGAATGTCCGTTCACACAAGGGGACCAGACCACAATTCGGCGAACGGGTCTGGATTGACCCCACCGCCACGGTGATTGGTGACGTGCAGCTGGGTGACGACTGTTCGGTGTGGCCAATGACGGTGATCCGCGGCGACATGCACAAAATTCGCATCGGCGACCGCTGCAGCCTCCAGGACGGCTCGGTGCTGCACATCACCCACGCCAGCGACTACAACCCGGGGGGCTGGCCGCTGATCCTGGGCGACGACGTCACCGTGGGCCACAAGGCCCTGCTGCACGGCTGCACCATCGGCAGCCGGGTGCTGGTGGGCATGGGCTCGATCATCATGGACGGCGCCGAGGTGGGCGACGAGGTGATCATTGCCGCCGGTTGTCTGGTGCCACCGGGCAAGAAGCTGGAATCCGGCTACCTGTACGTGGGCTCGCCCTGCAAGCAGGCGCGGGCGCTGACTGACAAGGAGCGATCGTTCTTCAAGTATACTGCGGCGAATTATGTGAAGTTGAAGGACGAATATTTGACTGGGGATTCCTCTTCGTAGCCCTAGAGTTGGGTACCTGTGGACGGTGGTGGGTCTTCTTCCGCTCTCCTGGGCATCACCCCCGAACACACCAGGCTGGGATCAACCCATACCCTCTTAATGCTGATCAAAAATCAGCCATTGAAATTCCCGCCCCCTGTTCCTATAAAGCAAAATAGAGGCAGTTCGAGGATACCCGTCCAGTAGGCGCCACTGTGATGGAGCTGTTCCAAGAACGGAGCTGATGTCTGACAAAACAGGGGGATGCGCCCAAGCATCCTGTGATTTCAGGTTCGTGGGAGGAGTTTCATTATGAGCAACATTACACGCTGGAACCCAATGAGTGAGTTCGAGGATCTCTTCGATCGTTACAACCGGTTTTTTAACCTGCCCCGCACCAATGGTGAACGGGAAGGCATGTTCAGTCGCAGCGATTGGGCGCCGGTGGTGGACATCAAGGAAACCGAATCGGCGTTCACCATCGAGGCTGAACTGCCCGGCATGAAACGGGAGGACGTGAAAGTCACCGTGAACGACGGCGTGCTCGCCATCCAGGGGGAACGCAAACAGGAGGAAGAAACCCAGGACAAGAAGCTGCACCGGATCGAGCGGGTGTACGGCAGCTTTACCCGGCGATTTACCCTGCCGGACAACGTGGACCAGTCCAGCATCGCCGCCAACTTCAAGGATGGCATCCTGACCCTGACCCTCAACAAGGTGGAGCCGCAGGAGCCCAAGGCCATCGAGGTGGAGGTCAACTGACCCCCGCCCCGATGGGGGCGTTTCCGCGTGGAGTCGGTCGCGTTAGCGGCCGACCTCCGCGGCGGGCAGGGCGCCGGCCTTTTTCAGGGTTTCCGCATAGGCCGCGCTGCGCCGATGCTCGCAAACGTGGTCCAGGATGGTCTGGCCTTCGCCGTTGATGGCGTTGAGGTCACGGCCGGCTTCGGTGAAGAACCCCACAAACCGCTCGAAGTCGCCTTCCCGCAGTGACTGGTAGGCGCGGATCAACACGAAATAGTCTTCGTTTTCCTCGGTATCGTAGGGCGTGACCGCCAGGAAGCTCTTGATACGCTCGTCGCTCAGCTCCTCGCCAATCACCTTCGGTTTTTCTGGTCCGCTCATGATCTCTCTCTTCTCGGTTGGGCCCACACCCCGGGATGTGGCCTCGGGCATTGAAAGGCCGACAGTATAACGATCCGGGGCCGTCATGTTTATAGGATTTGGGAATGAGCCATTGACCTGGATGAATAAGGAGCGCCGCTTCCGGTTATGGCAGGATTTCCAGCGGCAGCTCGGCGGTGGGCACATCCGGCTGGCATTCCGGGTCTCGGATGGTGATCTCCACCCGCCGGTTGCGGGCCCGGTTGGCCGGGGTGTCGTTGGGCACCAACGGGTTGGTCTCGGCGCGACCGGCGGCGGTGACCCGGTCCGCGGGTACCTGGCGGTTGAGTACCAGTTGGTGAACCACTGACACCGCCCGGGCTGCCGACAGGTCCCAGTTGGAGCGATAACGACTGCTGACGATCGGCCGGTCATCGGTATAGCCTGCCACCAGCACGTCCCCCGTGCACTTCGACAGCACCTGAACCACCCGTTCGAGGATGGGGGTCATGTCCGGCTTGAGCGTTGCTTCCCCGGAGCGAAAGGTCGCCTCTTCGGAAAACCGGATCACCACCCGCTCGGTGTCGTAGCTGACCGTCAGCGCCTCGGAGGCCACCTGGGGTTCCAGTGTCTCGATCAGCCGGCTGGCCAGCTCGACAATCCCGGCCGCGACCGGGGTGGGGGCCTCGTCGGCGACCCGTTCATCAATGAGTTCCGGCTTCTCCGCTGCGGCCTCCATCGGCTCGGGCAGGGAGACGGTGTCGCTCTCGATCAGGGTCAGCGGCGAGCCGCCCACCGCATCGGCCGCGACGTTGCTGGAACCGAACGCCACCGCCATGGACTGGGCCATCATCCGGTACTTCTGGGCATCCAGTTCGGCAAACGATAACAGCAGGATGAAGAAGGTCAGCAGCAGGGTGGCGAGATCGGCGAAGGTGACGATCCACGCCGGCGAGCCGCTGCCGCGTTTCTTCCGTACCGGTACGCGTTTGAGCTGCACCGTCAGCTCTCCCGTTCGGGGGTCAGTCCACTGCGATGTTCCGGGTTGACGAAGGACGACAGCAACTCCGTCATCACCCGTGGATTCTCACCCCGCATGATGTTGCGGATGCTGGTGGCGATCAGCATCTGATTGCGTTGCTCGTCCTCGGCCTTCAACAACAGCTTGTCGGCCAGCGGCAGGGCAATCAGCTGGGCAATGAAGGCACCGTAGAGGGTGGTCAACAGGGCGATGGCCATGGCCGGGCCGATGGAGGAGGGGTCGTCCAGGGTGTTGAGCATCTGCACCAGGCCCACCAGGGTCCCCAGCATGCCGATGGCCGGGGCCGACTCGCCAATGCCGCGGAACACCCGCTCCGACACCTCATAGCGCTCGGCGGTCTGCTGGATCTCCTGGGCCAGCGCCTCCTCCACCAGTTCCGGGGCATGGCCGTCGACGCACAGGTTGATGGCCTTGCGCAGGAACGGGTTCTGGGTGCTGTGGTTTTCCAGCCCCAGGATGCCCTCCTTACGCACCACCCGTGCCAGTTCGCTCACCTCACGGATTAGCGCGGTGGGGGGGTCCACGCGCTCGGTGAAGGTGGCGGACAGGGCCAGTTTGAAGGCGCCCATCACCGACGACAGACGGAACTTGACCAGGGTGACGGCGAAGGTGCCGCCCACCACGATGGCCAATCCCGGCAGGTTGAGGAAGGTGAGCAGGGTGGCGTTGGCCAGCATCGCCAGGACGACGATCAGTACGCCCGCAATCAGGCCAACGAGAGTGAGTATGTCCATGGATTGCCTTACGCCTTTACCATTCACCAGACCGGTGGATCCGGAGACAACAACGGTGAGGATGCCGGTAACCGGTGCCCCGAGGGATTCCGATCAGCCTAGCATAGCCCAAGTTGGACCGGGTGGCCGATCAGTCGTCGCGCAGGGCCGCGATCACCGGGGCGGTATCCGGGGCCACGCCCCGCCACACCCGAAAGGACTCGGCCGCCTGTTCCACCAGCATCCCCAGACCGTCATATACCCGCTGCGCGCCGTGATCCAGGGCCCACTGATTGAAAGTGGTGGTGGTCAGAGCGTACATCATGTCGTACACCACCGTCCGGGGATCGATCACAGTTGGTGACAATGGCGGCAGGTCGCCCTGCAGACTGGCGCTGGTGCCGTTGATGATCAGGTCAAACGGCGTGGTCGGCGCCTCGAAACCGCAGGCGCTCAGGCGGGTCTCGCCAGCCTCCGGCGCAAACAGGGTCACCAGCGCCTCGGCCTTGGCGACGGTGCGGTTGGCGATGGTGAGTGCACCGGGTCTGGCCGCCAGCAGGGGCCCCAGGACCCCCCGCACCGCCCCACCGGCGCCCAGCACCAGGATGTTCCGTCCGGCCAGGTCGACACCGTGGTTAACGTCGAGGTCGGTGACCAGGCCCTGGCCATCGGTGTTGTCGGCGGTCAGTAAGCCTTCACTGTTGGCATACAGGGTGTTGGCGGCACCGGCCTTCTGCGCCCGTTCGGTTCGGTGCTCCGCCAGTTGCCAGGCCTGCTCCTTGAAGGGGACCGTCACGTTCAGGCCCTTGCCGCCGCGCGCGAAGAACTGGCGCACGGTGCCGGCAAAACCGTTCAGCGGGGCCTGGATGGCGGTGTACTCCACCGGCTCGCCGGTCTGGCTGGCAAACAGGCTGTGGATACGGGGCGATTTGCTGTGGCTGATGGGGTTGCCCACCACCGCATAGAGGTCATTGGTCATCGTTCAGCTCCAACCAGTCGCGGGCGGTCAGGAAGTAGTCGGTCAGCCGCGCTTCCTCGGTGCCGGGCTCCGGGCTGCGGCCATAGTCCCAGCGCACCAGCGGCGGCATCGACATCAGAATCGACTCGGTACGGCCACCGGACTGCAGGCCGAACAGGGTACCCCGGTCGTAGACCAGGTTGAACTCCACGTAGCGGCCACGGCGGTAGAGCTGAAAATCCCGCTCCCGTTCCCCGTAAGGGGTGTCCTTGCGACGTTCGACGATGGGCAGGTAGGCCTCCAGGTAGCTGTCCCCCACCGCCTGCATCAGCTCGAAATCGCGCCGGAAGTCGCCGCTGTTGTGGTCATCGAAGAACAGGCCACCGACGCCCCGCGGTTCATTGCGGTGCTTGAGGTAGAAATACTCGTCACACCAGCGCTTGTAGTCCCGGTAGACGGTGTCGCCGAAGGGATCGCAGGCGGCCTTGGCCACCCGGTGCCAGTGGACGCAGTCGTCGTCGAAGCCGTAGTAGGGGGTCAGGTCGTAACCCCCGCCGAACCAGTACACCGGCTCCCCCTCCGCTGGCGTGGCAATGAAGAAACGGACGTTGGCGTGGGAGGTTGGCACGTAGGGATTGTTCGGGTGTATCACCAGTGATACACCCATGGCCTGCCAGGGGGCACCGGCCAGGTGAGGGCGGTGGGCGGTGGCCGACGGGGGCATGGTCTCCCCCATCACCTGGGAGAAATTGACGCCGCCCTTCTCAATCACCGCACCCTCGCTGATCACCCGGCTGATGCCGCCGCCCCCTTCCGGACGGGTCCAGCTGTCGGTGATGAACTCGGCCTGGCCATCGAGTTCGCTCAGGCCATCGCAGATACGTTGTTGCAGGCCGAGGAGGTATTGCCGAACGGCCTCGGTATCGGGTCGGGAGGTGGAAGACATAATTGACTCCTAACGCAGCCGTCGACCGGTACGGATGTCGAGGATCCGGCTGGGCTTGCGCTCGTGCCCCAGCTCCCCCGGCACCAGCCAGTCGAGACGGTCGTTGAAATACCTGCGTACCTGCCAGCCCGAGCGGGCGGGCTGTCGGCCGGCGGGATTGCAGGAGGTGGAGACCAGCGGCATGCCCGCGGTGTTGCACAGATCCCGTACCACCGGGTGCTCACTCACCCGCACGGCGATCGAGGCGTGACGGCCCCGCACCCAGGTGGGGATCTGTTGCTGCAGGTCGGGGATCAGGCAGGTCACCGGGCCGGGCCAGTGCGCCAGGGCCCGCTGGCGCAGCTCCGGGGCCAGGGGCGTCAGCAGGAACTCGACCTGCGCCACCGAGGCGGCCACCAGGATCAGCCCCTTGTGCAGCGGGCGCTGCTTGAGCGCCAACACGCGCATCACCGCATCTTCGTTCCAGGGATCGCAACCCAGCCCCCACACCGCCTCGGTGGGGTAGGCAATCACGCCCCCCCGCTCCAGGGTGCGGCGGACACAGTGACGCTGCCAGTCGTTCAGAGGACTCGGACGGTTACTCATTGACGCTTCATTTCCGGTGACAGATTTCAGGCCAGCCGTACGTAGCCCCCCGGGGCCGATGCGGCCAGGCCCTGCATTTCCAGTAGCAACAACGCCTGCATCAACTGATCGGCCGCCAGGCCGGTGGCATCGCACAGCACATCGGTTGACTGCGGATCATACCCTAATGCCTGCCAGACCGCGATTTCCCGCTGCTCCAGGCTCGCCGGCAGCGGCTGGTCATCGGCCAGGCCGGGGGCAGGTCCCCGCCGCTCAGGCCCGGTCGCGGAGGGCACCGGCGTCGACCACCAGGCCCCCAGTTCCGCCTCGATGTCCGCCACCGCTTCCACCAGGCTGGCACCCTGGCGAATCAGCTGGTGACAGCCCCGGGCCTGGGGGTTGTGCACCGAGCCCGGGATGGCGAACACCTCCCGGCCCTGTTCCAGCGCCAGCCGTGCGGTGATCAGCGAACCACTGCGCAGCCCCGCCTCCACCACCAGGATGCCACGGCTCAGGCCGCTGATGATCCGGTTGCGTTGGGGAAAGTGCGCCGCCTTGGGAGGCGTTCCCGGCGGCAGGTCGGAGACGATCAGGCCATGGCCGGCAATCCGCTCCGCCAACCGTTGATGGGCGCGCGGGTAGTGAATATCGACGCCGGTGCCGATCACCGCCACGGTGGGATAGCCGGCATCGAGGGCACCGGCATGGGCGGCCCCGTCCACCCCCAGCGCCAGGCCACTGGTGATCAGGTAGCCCCGTTCGCTCAGGGCCGCGGCAAAACGGCGGGCGTGATCGAGGCCGGCATGGGAGGCGTTGCGGCTGCCCACCACGGCAATCTGCTCCCGCGTCAGCAACGCCCGGTCGCCCCGGAGGTACAGCACCAGCGGCGCATCGTGTATATGGCGCAGCGGCTCCGGGTAATCCGGGTCCGCCCAGGTCATCAGGTCGATGCCCCCACGCTGACAGGCTGCCAGGTAGCCCTGCAGCCTGGCCAGTTCCGGGTGCTCCAGGTCCCGGCGCTGCCAGGCCTGGATCGTTTCCATGGCGGTGGCGGCCAGCCCCAGGCTCTTGAGGGTGGCGACATTGGCGGCCAACAGCTGCCCGGGTGAGTCGATCTGGTCCAGCAGCGCCAGGCGGCGCTTGCGGGCGTGGCCGGGCAGGTGCGCCAGCAGCAGCCAGGCGCCGGCGTCGGCGGTGAACAGATCAAGGGGGGTCTGCAGGGGGCAGGCGTTCTCGGTCATTGCTGGGCTTCCTTGTCGCGGTTCGCCATCCTGGCGGGTCAAGAACACAGTGGCTACAAAAAAAGAGCCGGGGCATACCCGGCTCTGTGGTTGATCTGGAACCGTCCGGCCCGGGATCAGGGGTTCTGGACCCGATCCCCCAGGGACAGCGGGCGCAGCGCCTGCAGCACCAGGCCGTAGCTCATCTTTTCATAGGCCTGGAACACCATCACCAGGCCCGCACGCTCATCCGGAAGCTTGACGGTTTCGTTGGTGACCGGGTCGCGCACCAGGTTGCCGGTCTTGAACACCGCCAGCACATTGCCCGGCGCCAGACCTTCCCGTTCACCGCGGTTGATGGCCACCACGTCGTACTGACCAATCTGGGTCACCCCGCCTTCCACCGAAATCATTTCACCACGGATGTCGCTGTCCGGTGCGCTGGGTACGAAGCGGGTGCTGATACTACGGTCCTCGCTGACCAGCAGGCGGTCGGCAATGCGGACTTCCTCGGTGGAGCTGTTCAGGTCCACGGTGAGGACATCGCCATTCTCAGCGGCCACCTCACCGCGGGCAATGGCCCGGGCTTCCAGGCCCAGGAATTCGCCGGTGTCCGGGTCCACAAACCGCTTGCTGCGACGGAACACGCCAATTTTGTCCGCCGGTTTATCCCCGCGGGCGTAGATGCGGTCCCCAGCTCCGGTGATGATGCGGCCATCTTCACCCTCCAGCACGTAGGGAGCGCCTTCCAGCTCCTCGGCACTGACAATCCGGGTATCGGACAGGAAACTGCTGATGGCATCCAGCGGAATGGCCGGAATGGGGGTGTCGATGGGCTCGGAGCGGATTTGTGGCGACAGCCGCACCACGTCGCTGGAGGTCACCTTGGTCACACGGCGCTGACCGTCGATGTAGACCAGGGCCAGGACATCGCCTGGGTAGATCAGGTGGGGATTCTGTACCTGTGGATTGACGTGCCAGATCTCGGGCCAGTACCACGGGTTGTCCAGGAAACGGGACGAAATGTCCCACAGGGTGTCCCCTTTGACGACGGTGTAACGCTCGGGATGGTCGGACCGAAACTCAGGCTCGGCGGCCTGTGCCCAGGAAGTTAGCAGCAGCATTGTCGCCGCCAGAGCGTACAGCAGTTTCCTCATTGTGTAAGTCCTTGATCGCGTGCCTTAATCGTTGGTTGTGGTGGCGGGTCGCCAGACCGGTCCACGGTGCGTATCCCACTACTATAGAAGAAGTCTCGCAAATTGTGATGTTATCTTTTGTTCTTCCAGTAGATTCTACCTGGACCAGACCGCGGTCCTGGTCAGTTTGTACTCAGGCGTGAACTTGGGGGATAATACCGCTGTCCAAGCCGGTGTTCACTTGAATCGCGCCCTTTTGTCCCGATCATAATGGATAGGGCGCGGGCGATGCGCAGTACACCGTCGCATTTCGGACATCGAATCCGAACCTGGCGAGCACGCCGACACCGACTGTAACGCACTTTACGAAAGATTCGACCCATTATGATCCTAGACATCCTGGAATATCCGGACCCCCGCTTGCGCACCGTCGCCAAGCCGGTGACCGAGGTCACGGACGAGATTCGCCAGCTGATCGACGACATGTTCGAGACCATGTACGATGCCCCCGGCATCGGTCTCGCGGCCACCCAGGTCAATGTCCACAAGCAACTGATCGTGATGGATCTGTCGGAAGACCGCAGCGAACCCCGGGTGTTCATCAATCCCCAGGTGGAGGTCCTCGACGGCGAGTACGAGAAGATGCAGGAAGGCTGCCTGTCCGTGCCCGGCTTCTACGAGGACGTCGAACGCATCGAACACGTCCGGATCAAGGCCCTGGACCGTAATGGCGAGCCCTTCGAGCTGGAAGCCACCGGCCTGCTCGCGGTGTGTATCCAGCACGAGATGGATCACCTCAATGGCAAGCTGTTTGTGGATTACCTGAGTGCCCTGAAACGCAACCGGATCCGCAAGAAGCTGGAGAAACAGCACAAGATCCGCGCCTGAGGCCCCATGTCCGGGAGCGGATGAACCCCAATGACCGTCCTGAGACCGGGTGCCAACCCGGTCTTTTCGTATCCACCGACGCAGAGACTACCAACCCGTGCGAATCGTTTTTGCTGGTACGCCCGATTTTGCCGCTGTCGCCCTCAAGGCCCTGCTGAACACCGATCACCAGGTAGTGGGCGTTTACTCACAACCCGACCGGCCGGCCGGACGCGGGCGCAAGCTGATGCCCAGCCCGGTCAAGCAGGTGGCCCTGGACGCCGGGGTGCCGGTGTTCCAGCCGGTCGACTTCAAGTCCGAGCAGAGCCGCCAGGAACTGGCCCGGTTGCGACCGGACGTGATGGTGGTCGCCGCCTACGGCCTGATCCTGCCCGAGCCGGTGCTGACCATCCCCCGCCAGGGTTGCCTCAACATCCATGCCTCGCTGCTGCCACGCTGGCGCGGCGCCGCCCCCATCCAGCGGGCGATCGCCGCCGGTGACCGGGAAACCGGCATTACCATCATGCAGATGGATGCGGGCCTGGATACCGGCGACATGCTGCTCAAACGCCCTACGCCGATCACCGAGGACGACACCGGCGGTAGCCTGCACGACCGTCTGGCAGAGCTCGGCGGCGAGGCCATCGTCGACGCCCTGGCGCGATTGCAGGCCGGCGCCCTCGAGGGCGAATCCCAGGACGACAGCCAGGCCTGTTACGCCCACAAGCTCAGCAAACAGGAAGGCCATATCGACTGGCAACGCTCTGCCACCGAGATCGATCGCCAGGTTCGGGCCTTCACCCCCTGGCCCGGCAACTACACCGATCTTGGTGAACAGCGCCTTCGCATTCACCAGACCCGGCCAATGGATGGCGACGGCGGCGGTCCCCCGGGGACCATCGTTCGCCGGGAGCGGGACGGCATTGACGTCCAGTGCGGCCAGGGAGTGCTGCGCATCCTCCGGGTCCAGTTGCCCGGTACCCGGGCGCAGACGGTGAACGACCTGATCAACGGCGGTAAGGAACTGCTGCTGGTCGGCCAGGAGTTGCACTAGATGAGCCACGGCCCCCTGCCATTACGGGCGCTCGCCGCCCAGGTCCTGTTGGCGGTGGAGCAGGGCCAGTCCCTGTCCCAGTGCCTGCCTCCGGCCCAGGCCCGGGTGGCCGACCAGGAACGGGGCGAGCTGCAGGCGCTGTGTTACGGCAGCTGCCGCTGGTTCCACCGGCTCGATGCCGAGTTGCAGGGTCGGCTCAAGCGGCCACTGCGCAAACAGGATCGCATTGTCCACCAGCTGATGCTGGTGGCGCTGTTCCAGTTGCGCTTCAGCCAGCAGGCCACCTACGCGGTGCTCAACGAAACTGTGGAAGCCTGCCGGGCCCTCGGTAAGCCCCACCTCACCGGCCTGGTCAATGGCGTGCTGAGAAAGGCCGAGCGGGAAGGGGAGCCGGCGCCAATCCGCCCGGAGATCGAGCTCAGTCACCCGGACTGGATGGTGGCCAAGCTGCAACACAACTGGCCCGACGACTGGCAGGACATCCTCACCGCCAACAATGTCCAGGCCCCGATGACCCTCAGGGTGAATCGCCGGCAGATCGCCCGGGACGACTATCTGGACCGTCTCCGTGCGACGGGCATCGACGCCGCGGCCACCCCCCATGCGCCGCACGGCATCCAGCTGGCGCATCCGGTCCCGGTGGATCGCCTACCCGGCTTTGTCGATGGCACCGCCAGTGTCCAGGACGAGGCCGCCCAGCTGTGCACCAGCCTGCTGGATCTGGCCGCCGGCCAACGGGTGCTGGATGCCTGCGCCGCGCCCGGTGGCAAGACCTGCGCCATCCTCGAAAGTTGTGAAGGCCTGGCCGAAGTGGTGGCCCTCGACCAGTCCCCGGAGCGGCTGGCCCGCATTGACGAGAACCTGGACCGCCTCGGCCTCGATGCCCGGGTGTTGGCCGCCGATGCCGCCGATACCGCCCAGTGGTGGGATGGCCAACGGTTCGACCGGATCCTGCTGGACGTCCCTTGCAGTGCCAGCGGGGTCATCCGCCGCCATCCGGACATCAAGCTGCTGCGGCGGGAAGACGACATTACGCCGCTGGCCGCCATCCAGCTGAGGCTGCTGGAGGCCCTGTGGCCCACCCTGGCCCCTGGCGGCCGGCTGGTGTACGCCACCTGTTCTGTATTCCCCCAAGAGAATCACCGTATAATTCAGCGGTTTCTCAAGCTTCAACCCGAGGCACGGCTGCTGCAGCCAGACGTCGCCTGGGGCCGGGACATGGGCCAGGGCCGCCAGCTGCTGCCCCAGCCCGATGGCCACGACGGCTTCTTCTACGCGGTGTTGATCAAGCACGATGAGTAACCAGCAGTCCGGCCCCGGGCCGGTACAGGTAAGGGACTTATGAAGATCATCATACTCGGCGCCGGCCAGGTGGGCGGTACCCTGGCCGAGAACCTGGCCAACGAGGCCAACGACATCACGGTGATCGACGCCGACAGCACCCGGCTGCGGGAGCTGCAGGACCGGCTCGATATCCGCACGGTGCAGGGCCGGGGCTCCTACCCGACAATCCTGCGTCAGGCCGGGGCCGACGACGCCGATATGCTGATCGCGGTCACCAACAGCGACGAGGTCAACATGGTCGCCTGCCAGGTGGCCAGCGTGCTGTTCAAGACCCCCACCAAGATCAGCCGGGTGCGGGCCAACGCCTACCTGGCCCGCAAGGAGCTGTTCGGCGAGCAGGGCTTTCCGGTCGATGTGCTGATCAGTCCCGAGCACCTGGTCACCCGTCACATCACCCGCCTGATCGAGTACCCCGGGGCCCTGCAGGTGCTGGAATTCTCCAAGGGCCTGGTGCGGCTGGTGGCGATCCGGGCCACCAAGGGCGGCCCCCTGGTGGGGCACGAACTGTCCTACCTGCGCACCCACATGCCCCGTATCGAAACCCGGGTGGCGGCCATCTTCCGCAAGGACCGACCAATCATTCCCCAGGGCGATACGGTGATCGAAGACGGCGACGAGGTGTTCTTCATCGCCGGCACCGACCACATCCGCTCGGTGATGAGCGAACTCCAGCCCCTGGAGAAACCCTACAAGCGCATCTTCGTCTGCGGCGGCGGGAACATCGGTCAGCGCCTGGCCCATACCCTGGAGAGCCGTTACCAGGTCAAGCTGCTGGAGAGGGACCGCGAGCGTTGCGTGATGCTCTCCGAAAGCCTGCGCAAGACCGTGGTGCTGGAGGGCAACGCCGCCAACAAGGACATCCTGCTGGAAGAGAACATCGAGAACACCGACGTGTTCTGCGCGGTCACCAACGATGACGAGGCCAACATCATGGCCTCGCTGCTGGCCAAACGGCTCGGCGCCCGCAAGGTACTGACCCTGATCAACAACCCGGACTACGTCGACTTGATCCAGGGTGGCGACATCGACGTCGCCATCTCGCCGCAGCAGACCACCATTGGCAGCCTGCTGACCCACGTGCGCCGGGGTGATGTGGTGAACGTTCACTCCCTGCGCCGGGGGGCGGCCGAGGCCATCGAGGCCATCGCCCACGGGGATCACCGGTCCTCCAAGGTGGTGGGTAAGCGGCTGGACGAGATCGCCCTGCCGGAGGGCACCACCATCGGCGCCATTGTCCGCCATAACGAGGTGCTCATCGCCCACGATCACCTGCGGGTGCAGCCCGATGACCACGTCATCCTGTTCCTGGTGGACAAGTCGAGAATCCGTGATGTAGAACGGTTGTTCCAGGTGGGCCTGACCTTTTTCTGACGGCGTTCCCAGTTTTGCGACCGGCCGGCCAGCCGGTTACAACCCCGACTTAGAAAACCGGACGGCGGCAGCGTATAATGCTGCTCTTTTCATTCAATGCGCCCCGGCCCCGGCCGGTGCGCGACATACAGACCGACTAGCAGGCAATCGTCGTGACTGACAAGGCAACAAACACTAAGAGCCCGGACGTCAAAACCTTCCAGGGGCTGATCCTGGCTCTGCAGAATTTCTGGGCGCAGCACGGCTGCGTGGTTCTCCAGCCACTGGATATGGAAGTGGGGGCCGGCACCTTCCACCCGGCCACCTTCCTGCGGGCCATCGGACCGGAAACCTGGAACGCCGCCTACGTGCAGCCCAGCCGCCGGCCCACCGACGGCCGTTACGGCGAGAACCCCAACCGCCTGCAGCACTACTACCAGTTCCAGGTGGTGCTCAAGCCCTCGCCGGACAACATCCAGGAACTCTACCTGGACTCCCTCAAGGCCCTGGGCCTGGACCCGCTGGTGCACGACATCCGCTTTGTGGAAGACAACTGGGAATCCCCCACCCTGGGCGCCTGGGGTCTGGGTTGGGAAATCTGGCTCAACGGCATGGAGGTGACCCAGTTCACCTACTTCCAGCAGGTGGGTGGCCTGGAGTGTTACCCGGTCACCGGCGAGCTCACCTACGGCCTGGAACGGATCGCCATGTACCTGCAGGGCGTGGACAGTGTCTACGACCTGGTGTGGACCGAAGGTCCCGATGGGGTGGTCACTTACGGTGACGTGTTCCACCAGAACGAGGTGGAGATGTCCACCTACAACTTCGAGCAGGCCGACACCGAGTTCCTGTTCCACTGCTTTGACGTCCATGAGCGCGAGAGCAAGCGCCTGATCGAAGCCGGTCTGGCGTTGCCCGCCTACGAACAGGTGCTGAAGGCTTCCCACACCTTCAACCTGCTGGACGCCCGTCACGCCATCTCGGTCACCGAGCGCCAGCGCTTCATCCTGCGGGTCCGCACCCTGGCCCGCGCCGTGGCCCAGGCCTACTTCGACAGCCGCCAGCAACTCGGCTTCCCGCTGGCCCCCGAGGCCCTGCGCCAGGAACTGCTGGCCAACGGCAATGACGAACAAGCGAAAGACTCTGCTAAGGGGAACGCATAACCATGGCAACACAGGATTTTCTGGTCGAACTGGGTACCGAAGAGCTGCCACCCAAGGCGCTGAAAACCCTCTCCGATGCGTTTACCCAGGGCATTGCCAAGGGCCTCGACGAGGCCGGTATTGACCATGGTTCGGTGGAAGCCTTCGCCGCACCCCGTCGTCTGGCGGTGCGGGTCCGCGACCTGGCCGACGCCCAGCCGGACAAGCCACTGGAAAAGCGAGGGCCGGCGGTCAAGGCGGCGTTCGACGAAGCCGGCAACCCCACCCGGGCCCTGAACGGCTTCGCCAGTTCCCTGGGGGTGACTCCCGACCAGCTCGACACCCTGGAGACCGACAAGGGCGCCTGGGTGGTGTACCGCACCGTCGAGCAGGGCAAGCCCACCGTCGAGTTGCTGCCGCAATTGATCGAACAGTCGCTGGCGGCGTTGCCGATTCCCAAACGCATGCGCTGGGGCGCCCACCGCACCGAGTTCGTCCGTCCGGTGCACTGGCTGGTGCTGCTGTACGGCAACAAGGTGATCGACACCCCCATCATGGGCCTGACGCCCGGCAACCAGACCCGGGGTCACCGCTTCCATTGCCCCAAGGCGCTGATCATTCCCACCCCGGGCGACTACGAGGTGGTGCTGCGTGAAGAAGGGCGGGTGATTGCCAATTTCGCCGAACGCCGGGAGGTGATTCGCAAAGGCGTCACCGCCATCGCCGAGCAGGAGGCCCAGGGCAGGGCAGTCATCAATGACGACCTGCTGGACGAGGTCACCGCCCTCAACGAGTGGCCGGTACCGCTGCTGGGCCGATTCGAGGAGCGGTTCCTGGAGGTGCCGGCGGAGGCCCTGATCTCCTCCATGGAGGAGCACCAGAAGTACTTCCACGTGGTGGACAGCAACGACCGCATGCTGCCCCTGTTCGTCACCGTGGCCAACCTCGAAAGCAAGGACCCGGCCCAGGTAATCTCCGGTAACGAGAAGGTGATCCGGCCCCGCCTGGCGGACGCCGCCTTCTTCTACGACACCGATCGCAAGACCCGGCTCGAAGACCGCATCGACCGGCTCAAGCCGATCGTGTTCCAGGAAAAACTGGGCAGCATCTACGACAAGTCGGTGCGGGTGGCCGCGCTGGCCCGCCGGATCGCCGACGCCATCGGCAGTGACCCGGCCCTGGCCGAACGCGCCGCCATGCTGGCCAAGACCGACCTGGTCACCGAGATGGTGCTCGAGTTCACCGACCTGCAGGGCATCATGGGCCAGTACTATGCCCAGAACGACGGTGAGCCGGAAGACGTCGCCCAGGCCCTCAACGAACAGTACATGCCGCGCTTCGCCGGCGACGACCTGCCCACCACCCTGACCGGCTGTGCGGTGGCCATCGCCGACCGGCTGGATTCCCTGGTGGGGCTGTTCGGCATCAACCAGCCGCCGTCCGGCACCCGGGACCCGTTTGCCCTGCGTCGCGCCTCCCTGGGGGTACTGCGCATCATCATCGAACGGGAGCTGCCGCTGGACCTGCAGACCTGCTGCCAATGGGCGGCGGAGAACTTCACCGTGCTCACCGAGCAGGACACCCCGACCACGGTGGTGGACTACATGCTCGAGCGCTTCCGGGCCCATTATGACGAACAGGGTATCGGTGCCGAGGTGTACCTGGCGGTGCACGCCCGTCGGCCTACCCGCCCGCTGGACTTCGACCGCCGGGTCAAGGCGGTGGAGGCCTTCCGTCAGCTTCCGGAAGCCCAGGCGCTGGCCGCGGCCAACAAGCGGGTCTCCAACATTCTCACCAAGCAGGGCGGCGATGGTGTGGGCGAAGCCGTCGACAGCAGCCTGCTGCAGGATGCCGCCGAGAAGGCGCTGGCGGAGCAGGTCGCCGCCCAGGCCGACCGGGTGCTGCCGCTGTTCGAACAGGGCGACTACGCCGCGGCGCTGAGTTCGCTGGCCAGCCTGCGGGCGCCGGTGGACAGCTTCTTCGACGAGGTCATGGTGATGGCCGACGACAAGGCCATCCGCAACAACCGGCTGGCGCTGCTCAACCGTCTGCGCAACCTGTTCCTGCGGGTGGCCGACATTTCGCTGTTGCCGACGGCCAGTTAACACCGCGATGCTGGTCATCCTGGACCGGGATGGGGTCATCAACCACTACGACGGCAGTTACATCTGTTCGCCGGAAGCGTGGTTGCCCCTTCCCGGCAGTCTGGAGGCCATCGGCCGGCTCTCCGTCGCCGGCTACCGTATCGCCATCGCCACCAACCAGTCCGGCATCGCCCGGGGCTATTACTCCAGCGCCACCCTCGAGGCCATGCACGACAAGCTGTGTGCCCTGCTCAAGCCCTTTGGCGGGCGTATCGACTGGATCGCCTATTGTCCCCACCACCCCGACGAAGGCTGCCTTTGCCGCAAGCCCCACACCGGCCTGTTGGAGCAGATCCGCGCTCATTTCGAACTGGAGTCCCTGGCCGGCAGCGTCATGGTGGGGGACAGTCGCAAGGACCTGGAAGCGGCGCTGGCGGCCGGTTGCCAGCCCTGTCTGGTGTGCACCGGCAACGGCCGGGAGACCGAGGAACACCTGAAGGAGCGTCCCTTACCCGGCGTACGGGTCTACGACGACCTGGCCGCCTTCACCGACAGTCTGCTGCAATCCGGCGGCTGAGTAATTTCCTGCTCAGGGGACTGGCAAAACCGACTCAGATACGTATAATACCGGCCGTGATTCGGCGTGTGGCGCAGCTTGGTAGCGCACTTCGTTCGGGACGAAGGGGTCGGAGGTTCGAATCCTCTCACGCCGACCATTTCCCTTCCCGTCAGTTCCCTTTTCCAGTCAACATCACATTGTGACCCTTGTGCCGTCACAAGGCCGGTATTCCGCGTTACACTTGCACAAACGCCAGTGATGTCGTGATCGTCAGGAGCCACTAGGAAAGGGACACCACCCGTTATGCCAGCTACCACCCGATTTTCCCTACTCGCAGTGCTTCCCCTGGGATTGCTTGGCTGTACCACCACGTCGGAGGTAACAGTGGGCACCGAGGATCCTTGTGCCACCCTGCAGGGGTTGATCGCCGACTACCCCAATGGCTTCGCGAACCACCGGGGCAAGGGGGACAACTTTGCCACCGGCACGGTGTACCGGGCGACGACTGAGCTTATCACCGGCCACTGCCAGATCTGGAACTGGGGCGTCGGCGATTCCGCCTACTTGTGCTCGGTGACCAATCCCGATCTCCAGATCGCCAGACAACGGCATGAATCCGCCCTGAACTCCGTGAAGGCCTGCCTGGGGAATAATTGGCAGGCACAGGGCGATTGGCGTGAGCGCGGCGGCGACACCGACGGATATGCCTCGCGGTTCTATGCCACCGACTCCGACGCCATGGTGTCCATCGAGACCACCGTGCAACTGGGAGGACCCGGTCGTCACTTCACCAACTTCCTGTACATCGGCAGTGCCGATCGAGCAGAGCCCGGCGGGCGCTGATCCGATTCCCCGCGTGCTTACATTACCGACACAATTTGCCGCTTCGGTCGCCCCGGTTGGCATCGTATACTGATCAGCACTCGTATCGATGCTTTCATTCTGTTCGTCATGTACCGTAATCCAACAGGCCCCACTATGAGCAACCCGCAGTCGACTGTTCCGACCCACAAGCCCCGGCCCTGGATTGACCTGCTGGTCAGCATTGTCATTCCCTCGATCATCCTGATGAAGTTCAGTGGTGACGCCTACCTGGGCAGCACCTGGGCCTTGATCATTGGGCTGGCGTTTCCGCTGGGGTGGGGCCTGTTTGAACTGGTCCGGTACCGCAAGTACAACTTCATTGCGGTGCTGGGGATCATCAGTGTGGGACTGACCGGCGGTATCGGCCTGATGGAGCTGGATGCCCAGTGGCTGGCCATCAAGGAGGCGGCAGTACCGCTGGTGATTGGCCTGGCGGTGCTGGTCTCCACCCGTACCCAGTATCCCCTGGTGCGCACGCTGCTGTACAATCCGTCGGTCCTCGATGTGGACAAGATCCAGGCATCGCTGGTCCGCCAGAATAACGAAGCGGAGTTCGAGGCCCGGCTGCTCAAGGCCAGTTACCTGTTCAGCGGAACCTTCTTCTTTTCCTCCGCGATGAACTACATCCTGGCCAAATGGATCGTCACCAGCCCCTCCGGCACCCAGGCCTTCAACGAGGAGCTCGGGCGGATGACCCTGGTCAGCTACCCGATGATTGCCATCCCCTCGATGATCATGATGATCGCCATCTTCTACTACCTCTGGCGCAGCATCCGGCGACTCACCGGCTACACCCTGGAAGAGGTGATGTCGCCGCACCTGCATCAGCACCAAGATCCGGCCAGCGACCGGTCCTCCACCAAATAGCTCTGAAGGCAACCCACCGGGTTGCCTTTTTTGGTTCCGGCCGGTTAGACACGAAGGCCAACCACAGACCCACTTGTTCGTTGTCAACGGCGCTGGCAAGGGCCCCGGCACCCCCTCTCTCGCCCCCTCTGACCGGCCTATTGCGAACGCCCCCCATCGGCCTATCCGGCCCCAAACCGCCCTCTGCCGGGGCCTGAGGATGCCCGGTTTTGCAGCCTGCGGTTCGGGCAAAAAAAAAAGCGGAATGCCCGTCGGGGTCATTCCGCCTGGTTACCTGGCTGTCGGTGGCAGCCGGCCCTGGAACTCGGTTAAACGTCGAGGTTGGTCACCTCCAGCGCATTGGTCTGGATGAAGTCCCGGCGCGGCTCCACGTCGTCCCCCATCAGGGTGGTGAAGATCTGGTCGGCGGCGATGGCGTCCTCGATGGTCACCTTCATCATCCGGCGGGTTTCCGGGTCCATGGTGGTTTCCCACAGCTGCTCCGGGTTCATCTCGCCCAGTCCCTTATAGCGCTGGATGTTGAGCCCCCGCTGGGCCTCCTTCATCAGCCAGGCCAGGGCGCCCTCGAAGGACAGCACCGCTTGTTTGCGTTCGCCCCGCTGGACGTAGGCGCCGTCCTCGATCAGGCCGCTGAGGGTCTCGCCCATGCGGGCAATGGCGGCGTAGGACGACGACTCGAAGAACTCGTGGTTGAACACGTGGCTGTGGGGAATGCCGTGGATGTAGATCACCACCTTGGGCAGATAGAGCTTGCGCTCCTCGTCCTTTTCCACCGAGAACACATACTTGGTTCCGGTTTTGGTGTCCAGGTCCAGGTTATCCCCCAGGCCACCCACCCAACGGGTGACCGCAGCTTCGTCCTTCAGGTCCTCACTGCGCAGGGTAGGGGCCAGCAGCATCTGCGCCAGCACCTTGGCCGGGTAGGCCCGGGACAGGCGGTCGATCATTGCCATCACCGCCTGGTATTCCTTGACCATGGACTCCAGGGCGGAATCCTTGATTGCCGGGGCCTCCGGGTTGACGTACAGCTGAGCACCCTCGAGGGCGGTCTGGGTGAGGTAGGCCTCCTTGGCTTTCTCGTCCTTCAGGTACTGCTCCTGCTTGCCCCGCTTCACCTTGTACAGCGGCGGCATGGCGATGAAGACATGGCCACGCTCGATGATTTCCCGCATCTGGCGGAACAGGAAGGTCAGCAGCAGGGTACGGATGTGGGAGCCATCCACGTCCGCATCGGTCATGATGATGATGGAATGGTAGCGCAGCTTGTCCGGGTCGAACTCTTCGCGGCCGATGCCACAACCCAGGGCGGTGATCAGGGTGCCCACCTCGGCGGAGGACAGCATCTTATCGAAGCGGGCCTTCTCCACGTTGAGGATCTTACCCTTGAGGGGAAGAATCGCCTGGGTGCGACGCTCCCGGCCCTGCTTGGCGCTGCCCCCCGCGGAATCACCCTCCACAATGAACAGTTCGGAGAGGGCCGGGTCTTTCTCCTGACAGTCCGCCAGTTTGCCGGGCAGACCGGCAATGTCCAAGGCGCCCTTGCGACGGGTCATGTCCCGCGCCTTACGGGCCGCCTCACGCGCCCGGGCCGCTTCGATCATCTTGTTCACGATCTGTTTGGCTTCGTTCGGACGCTCCTGCAGGAAGTCGCTGAAGGTCTGATACATCTCCTGTTCCACCGCCGACTTCACCTCCGAGGACACCAGCTTGTCCTTGGTCTGGGAGGAGAACTTCGGATCCGGCACCTTGACACTGATGATGGCCGTCAGGCCTTCCCGGGCGTCGTCACCGGATGTGGAAACCTTGGCTTTCTTACCCAACCCCTCCTGCTCGATGTAATTGTTCAGGGAACGGGTGAGCGCCGTACGGAAGCCGGCCAGATGGGTGCCACCGTCCCGCTGGGGAATGTTATTGGTAAAGCAGAAGATGTTTTCCTGGAACGCATCGTTCCACTGCATCGCCACCTCGACGGCAATGCCATCCTCCCGCTCGCGATTGAAATGGAACACCTGGTTGATCGGTGTCTTGTTGGTGTTCAGATGCTCCACGAACGCCCTCAGGCCGCCCTCGTATTCAAAGATCTCCTCCTTGCCGGAACGCTCGTCCTGCAGGCGGATTCGCACCCCGCTGTTGAGAAAAGCCAGTTCCCGCAGCCGTTTGGCCAGGATGTCGTAGTGGAACTTGATGTTAGAGAAGGTCTCGGCGGAAGGAATGAAGTGCACTTCGGTGCCGCTGCGATCGGTATCCCCGACCACCGCCAGCGGCGCATTGGGCACACCGTGGGTGTAAGTCTGCTCGTGAACCTTGTTGGCCCGACGCACCGTCAATTTGAGGGTGGAGGAGAGGGCGTTGACCACCGATACCCCCACCCCGTGGAGGCCCCCGGACACCTTGTAGGTGTTGTCGTCGAACTTACCACCGGCGTGCAACACCGTCATGATGACTTCAGCCGCGGACACGCCTTCTTCCTCATGCATGTCCACCGGAATGCCCCGGCCATTGTCGCGAACGGTGATGGACTCGTCCGGGTGGATCACGATCCCAATCTCAGAACAGTAACCCGCCAGCGCTTCGTCAATGGAGTTATCCACCAACTCGAAGACCATGTGGTGTAGACCGGTGCCGTCGTCGGTATCACCAATGTACATCCCGGGCCGCTTACGGACCGCATCCAGGCCCTTGAGGACTTTAATACTGGAGGAGTTGTAACTCGATTCGCTCATTCGGACGCTCCTAAAGCGCTGATCTTATTCTTCCGTCAACCTGCCATGTTCCACGTGGAACACTCGGAATTCCGGCATGGATTCCCGCCAAAGTTGTTGCGGACGGGGCTGCTCGATGGAGGTCATGAAGACCTGACACCGCAAGTCGTACAGCTTCTGGGCAAGCATGGCCCGATGGTCCGCATCCAGTTCTGCGTTGATATCGTCGAGCAGAAACGTGACCTGCTTGCCGAGGCGAGACAACACCATTCCCTGGGCGATCTTCATCAGAATCACCAGGGTCTTTTGCTGACCGCGGGAAAAAGTCTCGGCAACGGGGCGGCCCTGAAACCTGAGCTTCAGGTCGGCCCGATTGGGGCCGTAAAGCGTGTGCCCCATCCGCAGTTCCTGCTCCCTTTGGGCTGCCAGTACCTCGTCGAGGGGCCGCCTGATATCCCAGCCCGGGTAGAAGTCGAGCTTCAGGCCATCCACCCAAGGCGTGTCCACTTCAACCAGCAGGTCCTCGAAGGCTTGCTGAAACAATCCCATCGCGGATCGACGCGCCTCGGTTACCCGGCCTGCCAGCGCAACGTACTGGGTGTCCCACACCCGGAGCAGGGATTGATCTATTCTACCATTTCTCAGCGCCTGGTTGCGCTGTGAAGTGACTCTTTGGCACTGTTGCCACAGTTGCGCAAAGGAAGGTTCCACGTGGAACACAGACCAGTCGACAAACTGGCGCCTTTTGCCCGGTCCGCCGGCGACGATATCGAACACCCCTGGGTCGATGACCGACACCGGCAGCAACCGGGCCAGGGCAGACAGGCTACGCACCGCCTCGCCGTCGACTTTGAGCAGCGTCTCCTTATCCGCAACTTGGCGGGAGAACCCGACCCGGTGATCCAGCCGCCCCTCCTGCTCGTGTGTCGATTCGCCCGGATTACCCTCTTTCAATCCGCCAAAGACCGTGAAGTGACTCGCGCCGTGGCGGCACACCGCCTGATGACGACTGATCCGGAACGACCGGCCAAGCCCCAGGTAACCAATGGCTTCCAACAGGCTGCTCTTGCCGCTGCCATTCTCCCCGTAGATCAGATTGAAGGAAGGAGAGAAGGCTACAGCCTCGCCAGAGAGATTTCGGAAGTGTTCGGTTTGCAGCTTGACCAGCGCCATAGGGGTCCGGGAATGAAACGGGGAGACAGTAGTGTATCGGGTGCACCTGCCGGGCAGCGCGGGCGCCGCTCCAGTGTACAAAAGCAGTGGCTGAATGGCGACGGCTAAATACGGGGTTCTCTCGGGTGGGGCGCCAGTGCGGCGTGCCTGTCGCCGGCCCTGGGCCCACGACCGATAGGGACCGGACGGGTCACAGATTGGGGCCCGGGACGCGTCTTCAAGCTCGGGCAACGGTGGTCGAGGCAGACTCCCCCGATGCTGGCCAAAGCACCAACACGGCGGCGGACGAGAAACCGTGCGGTACGGTCCGATGACCCGGCACTCGCTCCGGAGTCGGTGAGGCCGGAAGAGAGGGGGAGGTGGACGTCCCGGGTGAGGTGACCGGCCGCCGGGTTCAAAGCTCCGCTCTACCTAGACCAAACAACGGCTGGATGGAACCGGCCCGATTCTGAGTTCCCCAGGCCGACAACAAACCTCGGCCTGATCCAGGTGCCCACAAACCAAAACGCCCGACATAGCGCCGGGCGTTCGCGGGAGTCGATCCAGGCTCAGTGGAGCATGTTCAGCCGTTCGTCCATGAACACATCCATTTCCGGGGCGAGGATGTGAACGTAGCGGTCGAAGTAGAGGAACTGTTTGAGCAGCAGGGCAAACTCCCGGGGGAAATGGAGCCCGTGACTCTCACCGATCTTGACCATATCCATCAGGATGTTGTTGACGTCATCCTCGGCCTGGTCCGCCTGGTAGGGCACCTGATCCGGGACCATGCGGTCCATCTGCTGGTACAGGCGACGCAGATCGTCGGCCAGGTCCGCCACCACCACGGTCTCGCGGGTGATGCCGATGCGGATCATGGCATCGGCCACGCCGTCGAAGTTGCCGACCATCACTGCCGAAATGAAATCGGACACCGCCTGCCAGGTATCGGGCTTGATCCGGCCGACGATGCCGAAGTCGATGAAGCCAATGCGACCGTCCTTGAGGACCATCAGGTTGCCGGCGTGAACATCGGCGTGGAAGAACTCGCACTGGGTCAGGCTGGCAAACCAGGTATTCATGGCAGTGATCAGGGTGCGTTCCGGGTCCCGAGCATAGCCGCGGATGCTCTCCAGGTCCGTCAATGGCACGCCGTAGAAGCGTTCCATGGTGAGGATATGGCGGGTGCTGCAGTGCTCGTAGACCCTCGGCACGGTGGCGTCTTCGTTGTGGGTGTTGTGCAGGAACTCTCGGAACACCTTGAGGTTGTTGGCCTCCTTGATGAAGTCGCATTCCTCCATCATGGTGCGCTGGATTTCCTCGACAATGCCGGACAGGGAGGTCCAGGACAGTTTCGGCGCCAGCGTCTCGAGGATCCGGGCGGACAGGTAGAGGAAGTTGAGGTCGGTGAGCAGGATGTTCTCCACCCCCGGCTTCTGCACCTTGATCACCACATCCTCTCCGGTCACCAGTCTGGCGGCGTGGACCTGGGCGATGGAGGCGGACGCGAGGGCGACCGGATCGATCTCCGCAAACACCTGGTCAATCGGCCGGTCCAGTTCTTCGGCGATGATCTTGCGGATCACGCTGAACGGCAAGCTGGGGGTTTTGTCGAGACAGTACTGGAACTCCTCGACGTAGGCCTTGGGGAAGAACGTGGGTGAGCTGGCAATGAACTGGCCCAGCTTGATGTAGGTCGCGCCCAGGGATTCGAACGTCTGTCGCAGCAGCCTTGGGGTCGGCGGGCGGTCGCCCCGAACCCAGTTGAGACCGGTCCGGCCCAGCACGGACAGGGTCTGGCCAATGCGAAACGCGCCCTTGATGGAATTTGTCACTGCTGCCATGAGTGCCTTCCTTTTAAACATGTGTCCTCTGCGACTCTCAATCGGTGGGCCGACCGGCACCACCTTCCGATACCCCGGTTCGCTCCGGCTGCCGTGACTGGGTCACCCATTACAGACGCATGGGCATGACCACGTACAGGCAGCGATTATCGTTCTGTGCCTCCAGCAACGCACTGCTGTTGGGATTGGCCAGGGTAATCTTGACCTGGTCGTCGTCCAGCGCGTTCAGCACATCCACCAGATAGCCTACATTAAAGCCGATCTGCAGTGATTCGCCCTGGTACTCCACTGGCAGCGCGTCTTCAGCCTGTTCCTGGTCCGGGTTGTTGGCAAATACCTGGAGCTGGTTGGGCGCCAGGTTCAGCCGAACCCCGCGGATGTTTTCGTGGGACAGGATGCCGGCGCGCTGCAGCGTGTTCTTGAGGGTGGCCCGGTCCGCCAGCACCACCTTGTCGCCGCCGCGGGGAATCACCCGGTTGTAATCGGGGAACTTGCCCTCGATCAGCTTGGAGGTGAAGGTGTACGCGCCGACGGTGGCCCTCAGGTGGTTGTCGCCGATCACCAGGGTCACGGGCGTCTCGACGTCATCCAGCAGGCGCGCCAGTTCCAGCACCCCTTTGCGCGGAACGATCACCTGACGCAATTCCGGGCAGCCGGTGGCCAGTTCCATGTGGGCCATCGCCAGGCGATGACCGTCGGTGGCGACGGTACGCACATGATCACTGTCCACTTCCAGCAGCAGCCCGTTTAGATAGTAACGGACATCCTGCTGGGCCATGGCGAAGGCGGTGGCGTCGAGCATGCGCCCGAGCTCCTTCTGCGGCAGTTCCAGCCGGAAACTTTCCGCCTCGTCCTCCACATTGGGGAAGTGCTCCGCCGGCAGGGTGGAGAGGGTGAAGTGACTGGCGCCACAGCGCAGGTGCAGGCGGTCGCCCTCCAGGGCCAGTTCGATCGGTGCTTCGTCACCCAGCGCCCGGGCGATGTCCGCCAGCTTGCGGGCGGGTACGGTAATCTTGCCGGGCTGGTCGACATGGACCGGTGTCACGCGACCAACCAGCTCCACTTCCATATTGGTACCGGTCAGGGTGAGGGTATTGTCCTCTGCCTCCAACAGCACGTTGGAAAGCACCGGCATGGTCTGTTTCCTTTCGACAACACCGGCAATGGATTGCAGTGGCGTCAGCAGGGACTCGCGGCTAATGGTCAGTCTCATGGCTCGCACTCGGCTTCTTATCGGTTAATGACAATCTGTGGATAACGGTTCGTTGACGGCTTCGGCCTAGGTGGTCAGCAGCCGCATGAAGTTCTGATAGTCTTCGCGAATGTTGGGATCCGATTCCTGCAATTCCACGATTTTCTTGCAGGCATGCAACACCGTGGTGTGATCCCGCCCCCCGAAGGCCTCACCGATCTCCGGCAGGCTGTGGTTGGTGAGTTCCTTCGACAGGGCCATGGCCACCTGCCGTGGCCGGGTGACGGTGCGGGTCCGACGCTTGGACAGCAAATCCGCCACCTTGATCTTGTAATACTCCGCCACCGTGCGCTGGATGTTGTCGATGCTGACCTGTTTCTCATGCAGCGCCAACAGGTCCTTGAGGCTCTCGCGAATGAACGGTGGGGTGATCTCCGAGCCGGTGAAGTGAGCATTCGCTATCACCAGTCGAAGCGCCCCCTCGAGCTCTCGCACGTTGGACCGGATTTTCTGGGCAATAAAAAACGCGGCCTCGCTGCTAAGCCGAACGTTCGCCTGCTCCGCCTTCTTCATCAGGATCGCTACCCGGGTCTCCAGTTCCGGCGGCTCCACCATCACCGTCAGGCCCCAGCCGAACCGGGACTTGAGCCGCTCTTCCATGTCCACGATTTCCTTCGGAAAACGATCACAGGTCACGATCACCTGCTGGCCGCCTTCGAGCAACGCGTTGAAGGTGTGGAAAAACTCCTCCTGGGACCGCTCCTTGCGGGCAAAGAACTGTATATCGTCGATCAGCAGTGCATCCACCGACCGGTAGTAGCGCTTGAATTCGTTGATGGCGTTGAGCTGCAGGGCCTTGACCATGTCCGCCACAAACCGCTCCGACCTCAGGTAGGCCACCTTGGCACCGGCGTTGCGACGGACGATCTCGTTGCCGATGGCGTGCATCAGGTGGGTCTTGCCCAGACCCACACCGCCATAGAGGAACAGCGGGTTATAGGCGCCGCCGGGATTTTCCGCCACCTGCATCGACGCCGCCCGCGCGAGCTGGTTCGACTTCCCCTCCACGAAGGTCTCGAAGGTAAAGCCCTCATTGAGGAAGCTCTGGTGCTTGATGTCCCCTTCCACCTGCACGGAGCGGCGATCGGATTCGCTTTTCGGCGTGACCTTGGGTTCCGCCAGGGTCGCGGCGACGCCTTTCTCCTCCTCGGTCACCGAGTCCACGTCATTGGCTTCGGCCACCCGACGCCCTCGGACATTCTCCACCGGTGACCGGGCAACCGGCTCGTCATCGACCTTTGGCGCCGACCCCACCTTCATATGGATACGGGGGGCCTGGCCGCCCTGCAGGTCCTTGATCACCTCCTCGATACGGCGCAGATACTTTTCATTCACCCAATCCATCACAAACCGGTTGGGTGCGAACAGCATCAGCTGACCTTCGCGGTGGTCAGACTGCAAGGGTCTTAGCCAGGTGTTGAACTGTTGCGCCGGAAACTCGTCCCGGAGTACTTCAAGACATTGATGCCAAATAGTCTGCGGCACGACGCCTGCCTCCGATGCCAGATACCGTCCTTCTATCCGATGTGCCGGACTCGAGGAACCCATGAAAAGTAATGCCGGATTCTACCTCGCCAGGGCCTGTCAATAAAAGCCCAACCGCCTATCCATTAACACCCTGTGGAAATATATCCTTTTACTTTTCAACAACATGCAGACTTACCTACAGGGTTGTGTACAGAAAAATATGTTTAGGGAGTTATACACAGAAGGGTGTGAACACACTGCCCACAACCCTGTGACGGGAGGGGGTAAGAATCAGTGGAAAACTCGGACTTTTCCCGGCGAGGCGATTTGTCCCCATTTCGCCCGGCAGTTACCCACAGGCCTGAGCGGGCTTGGTCAACGACCTTATCACGGGCTTAAATTTTTGTTTATATTACCAAAAAATGGCTTATCCACAGAAACCCTGGTGCCTAATAACAGTAATAAATAATCTTTTAAAAGAATTCCAAAAGACCTAATGATGTTATTAACGAGCAGGCCCGGGCCAAAAACTGGCACAACCCCACCAAGACTTTCCATTCCCCCATTGAATTAGCCCGCCAGTTTGCATAGAATGCCGCTCCTGTTTTGACTGTTCATTTTGCAGCCAGCAACTGATTTCCAATTTTCGTAACGTGAGAGCATCACCATGAAAAGAACGTTTCAACCGAGCGTACTGAAGCGTAAGCGCACCCACGGTTTCCGTGCCCGCATGGCCACTGCCAACGGCCGTAAGATTCTGGCTCGTCGCCGTGCCAAGGGTCGTGCGCGTCTGTCCGCATAAGCCCTGTTAAGCTGTTGCCATGAAGGCCTTGGCGTTTCCCAAGACAGCGCGATTATTGCGTCCCGCGGATTACAGCAAGGTCTTCGAGAACGTTCGGGTTCGAGTATCGCACCGGCACTTTTTACTGCTGGCAACCCCCAACGACCTGGGGCACGCCAGGGTCGGACTGATATTCGCCAAGAAGCACCTCAAGCTGGCCGTACAACGTAATCGGGTCAAGCGGCTGGTGCGGGAAACCTTCCGGCAACAGCACGGACTGCCGGCCATGGACATCGTTGTCCTAGGCCGGCAGGGTCTTGCCCAGGTCGAGAACCCCAGGCTTCACGGTATCCTCAATGACCTCTGGCAACGCCTGAAGCGCAAAGCACCAAAGGTCATCCCCGAAAGCCAGGCACCCGACGGCCGTACGTCCTCGACTGTCACCGATCACCCGACTGGTGTCGAAAAAGGAACGGGTTAATGCGGAAACTGCTGCTTCTGCCCATTCGCTTTTACCAGTACGCGATCAGTCCCCTGATGGCGAATCATTGCCGTCACTACCCAACCTGTTCCCAATACGCCCTCGAGGCCATCGAACAACATGGCGCATTGTCTGGTATGCTGCTGGCCATCCGACGATTGCTGCGTTGTCACCCCTGGGCTGAAGGCGGCTATGATCCGGTGCCGGCAGCCCAGTGCCCATGTGCTTCGTCCCCGGACCAGCAATCTCAACGGGTACACCCCCACCCTGTAAACGCAAACCAGACGACACAGTAGGTTTATGGATATCAAACGCTTTGTACTCTTTGCCGGCCTGGCGATTGTCAGCTACCTGATGGTACTGGCCTGGAACGAGGACTATCACCAGCCGTCAACCCAACCGGCGACCGAACAGAGTGTCGAATCTGGTCAGGGCCAGCCCGCCATGACCGGGACACCGTCCTCAGCCTCCACCGAGGAGTTCACCACCCCGGAGAGCCGGACCACCGATCTGGGCACCAGCGACGGCGCAGACAGCACCGTCAGTGACCAGCTCGTTACGGTGACCACCGACGTCATGTCGCTAAAGATCGACCTGGCCGGTGGCAATCTGGTGGAAGCGGCTTTGCTCGACTACGACGAATCCCTGAACAGTGGTCAACCGCTCAAGCTTCTGCGCAGTTCCGGCAACCGTACCTATGTCCTGGAAAGTGGCCTGATCGGCAAGCATGGCTTCGACAGCCGTCGCAATGGCGCAACCCCGGTTTACCGAGCCAGCGCCGAGTCCTACCAGCTGGCCGAAGGCGAGGACGAACTGGTCGTTAACCTGACGTTCACCGCCGACAGCGGCGTCAAGGTCACCAAGCAGTACCGTCTGCTCCGGGACAGCTACCAGATTGACGTTCGTTACCTGATCGACAACCGGTCCGACAGCGTCTGGGAAGGGAATTTCTCCGGGAAGATCGTCCGCGACCGGGCGCCGGATCCCACCGCCCAGAACAGCCTGGGCATTCAGGCCTTCCTCGGCATGGTGGTCAGCACCCCGGAAGACCCTTACGAGAAGTATGACTTTGAGGATCTGCGGGAAAGCCCCATCAACCAGTCCGTCACCAATGGCTGGTTGGCGTTTCTGCAGCACTATTTCCTGACCGCCTGGGTACCGGAGGGCGACAAGCCGGCCCAGTTCCAGACCACAACCCGCAATAATCTGGCGGTGATGGGATTTGTCAGCCCGGCGACCGTGGTGGCCCCCGGTGAAACCGGCGAAGTCGGCGCCACCGCTTACGTGGGCCCCAAGATCATCGATCGCCTGGAACAGGTGGCGCCCAACATGGACCGCACCGTCGACTTCGGTTTCCTGTTCTTCATTGCGCTGCCATTGTTCCTGATCCTGGAGTGGTTCCACGGTATCGTCGGCAACTGGGGGGTGGCCATCATCCTGCTCACCGTGCTGGTCAAGGGGGTGTTCTTCCACCTTTCCGCCACCAGCTACCGTTCCATGGCCCGGATGCGGGCGGTGGCGCCGCAGCTGACCCGCCTCAAGGAACTCTATGGCGATGACCGTCAGCGCATGTCCCAGGAGATGATGGCGCTGTACAAGCGGGAGAAAATCAATCCCCTCGGTGGTTGTCTGCCGATCCTGGTGCAGATGCCGGTATTTATCGCCCTGTACTGGGTGCTTTTCGAGAGCGTCCAGCTGCGTCACGCGCCGTTCATGCTGTGGATCCACGACCTGTCGGTGATGGACCCGTACTTCATCCTGCCGATTCTGATGGGCGCCAGCATGTTCGTGCAGATGAGCCTGAACCCCTCGCCGCCGGATCCCATGCAGGCCAAGATCATGAAGATGATGCCGCTGGTCTTCACCGTGTTCTTCCTGTGGTTCCCGGCGGGTCTGGTGCTGTACTGGCTGGTCAACAACATTCTGTCGATCGCCCAGCAGTGGTACATTACCCGCAACATCGAGGCACAGGCCGCTGCCAGGAAATCCTGACGACGGACGTGGCCCCGTCGACTTATCCACAGAGGCTCCCATTGCGGAGCCTCTGTGCGTTGAGCCCGGTTGAGGAATGCCCATGAACCACCACACCGACACCATTGCCGCCATTGCCACCGCCCCCGGCCAGGCCGGGGTGGGCATCGTACGGGTGTCCGGCCCGGATGCCCGTCGCATTGCCCGCCAGTTGCTGGGCTACGAACCCAGGCCACGCTATGCCCATTACGGCCCCTTCCTGCAGGCCGACGGCACGGTGATCGACGAAGGCATCGGGCTGTTTTTCCCCAATCCCCATTCCTTCACCGGCGAAGACGTCTTCGAATTGCAGGGCCACGGCGGGACCGTGATCCTCGACCTGCTGCTGCGGGAAGTGTGTGGTCGGGGCGCACGGCTGGCCCGGCCGGGGGAGTTTTCCGAGCGCGCCTTCCTCAACGACAAGCTCGACTTGACCCAGGCCGAGGCCATCGCCGACCTGATCGAGAGCAGCTCCGAGCAGGCCGCCCGCTGCGCGGTGCGTTCCCTGCAGGGGGAGTTCTCCCGCCGTATCGATGTGCTGGTGGAAGCGCTGACCCAGCTGCGGATCTACGTCGAGGCCGCCATCGACTTTCCCGAGGAGGAGATCGATTTCCTCGCCGATGGCAAGGTGGCGGACGATCTCAACGGGATCATGGCGGACCTGGACACCATCCTGGCGGAGGCCCAGCAGGGCACCATCCTGCGGGACGGCATGAAGGTGGTGATCGCCGGCCGGCCCAATGCGGGCAAGTCCAGCCTGCTCAATGCCCTGGCCGGGCGCGAGGCGGCCATCGTCACCGCCATTGAGGGCACCACCCGGGACGTCCTGCGGGAGCACATCCACATCGACGGCATGCCGCTGCACATCATCGACACCGCCGGGCTGCGGGACAGCCCCGACGAGGTGGAGCAGATCGGCATCGCCCGCGCCTGGGAGGAGATACGCCAGGCCGACCGCATCCTGTTGATGGTGGATGCCACCACCACCGGCGAAACCCAACCCCACGCCATCTGGCCGGATTTCATCGATCACCTGCCCGCCTCTGCCCCGGTGACGGTGATCCGCAACAAGGTCGACCTGTCCGGCGAGACCGTGGGCCTGGTGGACAACCCGGCCGCCCCGGTGATCCGGCTGGCGGCCAAGTCGGCCGACGGGCTGGAGCTCCTGCGGGATCACCTCAAACAGTGCATGGGCTTCGCCAGCACCACCGAAGGCGGTTTCCTCGCCCGCCGCCGTCACCTGGACGCGCTGGAGCGGGCCCGGGCTTCACTGGTGCAGGGCGAAAGCCAACTGTCGGGTTACGGCGCCGGCGAACTGCTGGCCGAGGACCTGCGCGCGGCCCAGGATGCGCTGGGCGAGATCACCGGCACCATGACGCCGGACGACCTGCTGGGCAAGATCTTCTCGAGCTTCTGCATCGGCAAGTGACGTCGTACGGTAACGCCCTGGTGCGCAGGCGCTGGCCGTGGACAAGGTAAACGATCGCTGGCGTCGCCGGAGGACCTGCTATCCCAGCAGGGTATGGCATGCCGGCAGGTTCGAAGGCTGGAAGGTGGCAGGCCCGGACCGTCCAGTCCGGGCCATGGGAGTTGCTGGTTCTGCTACTCGCCGGTGGGCGGAGTGTCGTCCCTTGACGGGTCAGCGTAATCGGACCCGGACTCAGCCTCCGCGCCGTTTTCCTCGTCCAGGTCCTTTGCCGGAGCTTTCCAGTGATTCTCATCCACCGGCAAGTCATACACCGGCAACGCCACCCGGTAGATGGCCGCTTCTCCCACCAGCCGGACGTGACTTTCGCCCATGGCCGGCGAGGTACCCACCAGCAGCGTGACCACATCGCCATTGGCCTTATCCAGGGTCAGCCGGCGACGAAAGGCGTCTTCGGCCACCTTGAACCGCTCTTGCGCTTGGTCGGAGCGGGCAACCGGAAAGTCCGGGCTGAGTGTCGAGATGCGATCGATGAGCTGTGTGACCTTGGCGTTGTCGGCCCGGGTTGCCTCAACGTCGTCGCCAGAGAGCAGCCAGTCTTCGCCGGTCCCTGTCAGGGTCAGTGTCCCTTCCTCCGGATCCGCCAGGGTGATGGCGGTCACCCCCTCCAGCTCCGCCACCAGCGGGCCGGTTGTACCCCCGTCGGTATCGGCGGCCGAGCTCCAGACAATACCGGTTAGCGCCAACTGAACCATCAGGACAGCAGACAGCAGCTTGATGGGCTGTTTCATCAGCTTTTTCATCACGATACCTCCGCAAGGATCTTCTGGTAGCGACGACGGTCACTGGCCCTGACCCGCTTTCGCCAGAGGGCGATCATCGCCAGACCGGCCAGAGTCAGGCCGTAATTGGCGTACTCCCAGGCCAGCTGCTGCTGTCGGGTCAGCGGTGCCAGGGTGCGCGCATAGCGGGACTGCCCGCGCAGGGCCAGCAGGGCGGGGTCTTCCAGCGACCAGTCCACGGCATTCTGGATAAAGGTCAGCGGCGCGCTGTAAACCGTGCCCAGGCTCTGGGAGACCAGGTCCAGCATGGTATCGGAGGCGAACGAACCGCTGCCGACCACCAGCAGCTTGGCCGATTCGGGGGATCTGCGGATCACCGACGTTGCCACCGTGGTGTCGGCGGCGGTCCGAGTCGCGGGCGCTTCGCCACCTTGGGCAGCCCCATCAGCGGAGTCTGCGTCCTCGCCGGCCTGGGGTGCGTCCAGCAGGGGCGAGTCCTGGTCGGCAAACCAGGAGTCGAACCGGCCGGACAGGGCGACGGCTACCAGCTCCGCCTGCCGCTCGCTCGGTGAGGCGAACCCACTTTCGGGGAAGCGTTGGAAATCCGGCAGGATGTCCCCATGGTCCTGGGTCCAGCTACCGTCGGAGGTGGTCAGCAGGCGGGTCACCTCCAGCTCGCGGGTCTCTTCACGGTCCACCGTCAGCGGCGATGGCCAGCTGACAATCAGCTCCGGCAGGCCCGCGGTCACCGGGTGTGCCCGGTTCAGTTGCTCCCCGCGCAAGTCCGCGAAGAACGGGTAGGGCATCATCTGGATCTCACGGAAGGTCAGGCCGCCCACGTTGCGGGTTCGGGGCACGGGCAGGGCGGCATTGCGCGGATCCAGCACCAGCGATTCGCTGAGGCCGACCCCGTGGTGGGCCAGCCAGTCGGCAAGCCCGGTCTTCTGGGTGCGGGCCGAGAGCCCCTGTCCGAGGGTGACCGCGTAGGGCGAGGCGGCAATCGCCACCCGACCGCCACGCATCAGGAACTGGTCGATGGCAAACAGGGCCTTCTCGGAAAGGTCGCTGGGGCGCATCACCAACAGCAGATCGGTCCCGGCGGGCACCTGGCCCTCCGCCAGATTGGCCTCGACCACGCGCAGGTTCTCCTCCAGCGTGGAACGCAACGACCGGTAATCGCCCCCGCGGAAACGGGTGCCGGGTGGGGTTGCCAAGGCCACGGTTTTCAGTGCGCCGGGCACCAGCTGTTTCAGGCCGTCATCCATGGCCGCTTGCAGGCTGCTTTCGTCCAGCGTCGCCGGCAGTGGAATCTGCACCCGGTTGTCGCCACTTGCCAGTACCAGGTGGAACCAGAAGGGCTGTGGATCCAGCAGACTGGCCACCAGGGGACTGAAGCCGTACTCCTCCACCAACCGATCGGCCAATTGGCCGTTTGCCGCGTCCGGGTTCTCGATGGTGGCCGAGAACTGCTTGCCCCCTCGCGCTTCCAGCGTCGCGATGACCGACTCCAGGTGGCCCCGAAAGGCCTTCAGGTCGCCCGGCAGTTGGCTCGCCGGTGACACCCAGGCCTTGAGGGTAACCGGCTCCTCCACCATCGCGAAGGTATCGCCGCCGGATCGGTAGTGGCGGGCGAGACGGTCGATGGCTCGGGTAATCTCGTACTCCGGGTTGTTCAGGGCCACGGCGAGGTCGCTCTCCTGACTGGCCTTGACCTCGATCAGGTCGCGAAAGCCCAGGCGTTCGTGGTCATCGCCGTAGGCGATGACCACATCGAAATAGGAGTTGACGATGGCCGACTCATACCGGCTTGCCGTCTGGAAGGGGACCGGTTGCACGCCAAAGCGACGGGCGGCGTTTTCCTCGGCTTCCCGGTTTTTGGTGGGGTCGACAAACTCCACGCGGACATTGGCCCCGCCCCGGACGGCATACTCCTCCAGCAGACTTTGCAGGCGAGGAACCAGCGGCGCCAGCAGCGGGTGGGTCTTCTCGGAGAAGTAGCCGGTGATTCGCAGCGGTTCGTTCAGTCGGGCCAACTGCTGTTCCGTTACCTCCGACAAGGTGTACAGGCGATTGTCGGTCAGGTCCAGGCGCACCGCATCCAGCGGATGCAGCCACAGATTGGCGGCCAGCAGGTTGACCACCAGCAGGACGGTGATGCCCTTCCACCGTCGGTGGGCCGAGGAGGCCGGATTGCCGGTCCAGCGAAGCTTTTCCAGGGTATACACGTTGACGGCCAGGAAGACCGCCGTCAGCGACAGGTAATAGTAAATATCCCGCAAATCCAGCACACCCCGGGTGATGGCGTCAAACCGGCTGCCGGTACCGAGCAGCTGCAGGAAATGCCCCAGCTGGTAACCGGCCAGGCTGGTGAGCAGGGGGGAGCCGATCAGGTAGAGCAGGCCGCAGATCACCGCCGTGACCATCAGGGCGACAATGGGGTTGTCGGTGCGGCTGCTGGTGAACAGGCCGATGGCAATGTAGGCGGAGCCGAGGACCAGGGTGGCCACATAGCCCCCGATCACCGGCCCGGCATCGAGCGGCCCAAGCAGTGCAACGGTGATCGGCAGCGGCAGGGTCAGCAGCAGCGCCACGCAGAGCAGCCCGAATGCCGCCAGGAATTTGCCGAACACCAGTTGCCACAGGGACACCGGGGCGGTGAGCAGGTTCTCCAGGGTGCCGGCCCGTCGCTCCTCCGACCAGCTGCGCATGGTGAGCGCGGCAATCAGGAAAATCAGCAACAACGGCAGCCAGTCAAACAGGGGCTGCAGGTCGGCGACATTGCGGGCGAAAAAGGCCTCGCCCCAGAACACGACAAACAGGCAGGCGGCCGCAAACAGACCCAGGAACAGGTAGGCGGCCGGTGATGCGAAGTAGGCCCGGAATTCCTTGCGGGCAACGTTCAACCAATCAGTCATGAACCACCTCCCCGTTCACTTCGGCGAACACCCGTTCCAGGTCGCGACGTTCCGGTGCCAGCGCATAGACCGGGATATTGGCTGCAACCAGCTCGTCGGTGATCCTGGGCAACCGGGTTTCTTCGGCGTGGAAGTGGTATTCGAACCGCTGGTCGCCGGTGGAGGGGGCGGCTTGCACCGACTCCGGCAGAATGATCGATTCGAGCACGGGGCGGGCATCGGCGCCGGTCACCAGGCGGATGCGATCGGTTTCCCGCAGTTCGTCCAGGTGTTTGTCCACCACCAGTTGCCCGGAGCGCATGATCATCACCCGCTCGCAGACGGCCTGAACCTCCTGCAGGATATGGGTGGAGACAATGACGGTGGCGGTTGTCGCCAGTTCCCGGATCAGCGAGCGCATCTGGTGAATCTGGCTGGGGTCCAGGCCGTTGGTGGGCTCATCCAGAATCACGATGTTCGGGTCATGCAGGATGGCCTGGGCCACCCCCACCCGTTGCCGGTAACCCCGGGACAGGGTCTGGATGGGGCTGGTTGCCTTATCCGTGAGGTCGGTGCGCCGGATCGCCCTGGCAATGGCGCGGTGGCGATCAGCCGTGGGGATGTGGTGCAAGGCGGCCTGGTAGTTGAGGAAGTCGATGACCGTCATTTCCGGCCAGACCGGACAGTTTTCGGGCAGGTAGCCGATCCTTGACTGGATTGCCGACGGGTCCTGGCCGATGTCCAGGCCGTCCACGGTTATCCGTCCCTCGGTGGGCTCGAGGTAGCCGGTGAGCATCTTCATGATGGTGGTCTTGCCGGCCCCGTTGTGCCCGAGCAGCCCCACAACCTCACCCGGGGCCACGGAAAACGAGACCTTGTCCACCGCAGTGAAATCGCCGTACCGGCGAGTCAGGTTCTCCACTTGGATCATTGGAATACTCCGCTTTTGCAGCACGAGCCACAACAATCCGGATCTTGACGACAGCCGGCAGGCAGCCAAAGCGCCGCTGTCTTGTTTGTGGTGGCTCTTCAGCAAATCGTTCTATCACTTGTTCATACCGATCAGGCGATTAAGAAACCGCCGAATTTTCTGATAGGGTCACTTGGCGAAGTTTCAAGCCACGAAGGAGATGACCGTGTGTTAAGGATGGCGAGGCGGCACCCTGTCCTGTGCCGTCTGGCGTGCGCGGCCGTCCAATGGGCTCTCAAGGCGAACGGGCCTGGGCAGTAGTGTAAGCTTGGCCCTACGGCCAGTTAACCGGCTCGCGATGCCTACGAGGACAGCCAGACGATGGCGGACGAGGGGCGGCGTTACCGCCAGTGACCGCCGCCGGGGAACCAGCGTGGCGGCGGCGGTCCCGGACGCCGAAGCCACTGACCGGACAGATCGGACCGGTAGGCCTGTTCCTGGCTGAGGGCCTGCAGCCTGCGGACCCGATCCTCCGTGGCGGGATGGGTGCGCAGCCAGGACGGCTGGGGATTGCCCCAGCCTGGCAGCAACCAGGACCGCCAGGAGCGGGTGGTGTGCTCGATCTTCACCAGCGCCGAGGCCAGGCCCCGGGGGTCCCCGGTCAGCCGTACCGCGTCCAGGTCGGCGTCGAATTCCCGCACCCGTGACAGCGCCAGTTGCGCCAGCAGGGCCAGATGGGGCGACAGGATCAGCAGCGCCAGGCCAAGCACCGGCAGATCCACCAGCCCGGCCAACCACCAGGGCAACAGCAACACCAGCAGGATCTGGCCCAGCAGGGCGGCCATGCTGGTGAGGCGGCTGAGCACGTCTGCCATGCCCATCACCCGCAGATCGTCATGGGCAATGTGGGCCAATTCATGGCCCAGCACCGCCGCCACCTCCCGCCCGGACAGCGAGCGCAGCAGGCCGTCGGTCAGCGCAATGGCGGCGTTGTCGCGATGGCCGACGGCAAAGGCGTTAACCGCGGTGCTGGGTACGTAATAGAGCGCCGGCGTGGCCTCGAGCCCGGCCCGTCGGGCCAGTTGGCGCACCAGCTGAATCAGTGCCGGATCGTCGCCGTAGCCGATGGGGCGGGCCCGGTACAGCGACAGCGTCAGTCGCGAGGCGGCGGTCGGTTGTACCAGCAGCGCCAGGATGCAGGTCAGCACCGCCACGAGTGCACCGTTCACCCCCAGCAACAACCAGCCCGCCAGCATGGTGATCCCCATCAGGGTGCTTATCAGCACCAGCGTCTGTAGCCGGTTGCGCCATCGATGCCGGCGCCAGCTGTCCATCATGTCATGGCCCTAGCTCACCTTGGATAAGGTGTCGTCGTGAATGGGCACCAGTGCCTCACACTGGCTCCGGTTACCGAGGAACTCCGGCCGCGGCCGGTTGCCGCAGAACGGCTGAACCAACGGGTTCTCCACACTGTTATAGACAAAAAACAGGTTGCTGCGTGCCCAGGGCGACATGTTGGCGTTGGAGCCATGGAGCGTGTTGCACTCGAAGATGATCAGCGAGCCGGGGCCGCCGGTGGGGGCCTGGATGCCATGACGGTTGATCATCTGTTGCAGTTGCTGATCGCTGGGCACCCCCAGTTGCTGCTTCTTCAGCGACGAATGGTAATGGTCCTCGGGAGTCCGACCCACGCAGGGGATGAAGGTGCGGTGGGAACCGGGCACCAGCATCAGCGGCCCGTTGAAGGGGGTATTGTCGGTCAGGGTGATGGAGAAACTGACCGCGCGCATCCGCGGCATGCCGTCCTCGGCGTGCCAGGTCTCGAAATCCGAATGCCAGTCGAAGCCCTTGCCGTGGAAGCCGGGCTTGTAGTTGATGCGGGACTGGTGAATGTAGGCGTCGCTGCCCAATAGCTGGTGCACCATGTCCAGCAGCCGCGGGTCGCGGGTGAGCCGGTCAAAGCGGGTTGAGAGCTCGTGGATGCCAAAAATGGAGCGGATTTCCTGCTTGCCGGGCTCGCAGATGGTGCCCTCGGCGGACAGCACGCTGTCGTCGCTCTCGTAGCCGCGCAGGTCGTCGCGGAAGCGCCGGACGGTGGCTTCGTCAAGAAAGTTGGGAATCACCAGGAAGCCGTCCCGGTCATAGCGGGCCAGCTCGGTTTCGCTCAAAGGCCCCGGGGTGTGGATCCCCTGTGGGCTGTGGATCACCGGGTCCAGCCGCTCGAAGCTGGATTGCGGGCGTTCAAGGCGGGTGGGGTAAAAGTCGTCAGAACGAATGTCCATCATCGAACCTCCTGCTTTTGCTCACCAAGTGTTTGTATTCAACTCTCCTGAATGGGAATGGCGATGGGATAGTGGGGCTGGCGGTCGGAATTTCAACCTACCCGGTCGGATCGGGCTCATCGACCGCCGATTGCCGGCCAACCGCAGCCGCTACAAATTGTTACAGCTGTCCACAAAAGTGTTGCACGCGTCTGCAGTACACTCCGGTGTGTCCGGTATTCCGAATACAAACAACACAGTACACAAGAATAAGCAGACTATACCCGGAGGTCCCCATGCGTTTGATTGCAGTGATGCTGCTTACCGTGTCGGCGCTCGGCCTGAGCGCCGTCGGCCACGCCAGCGACAAGCTGTACCTGTACACCGAGAACTACCCCCCCTACAACATGAGCGCTACGGGCCGGGCTTTCGAGCACAAGGCCGAACAGATCGATGGCCTTTGCACCGAGCTGGTGGAGGCGATCCTGGCCAATACCGATCTGGACTTCTCGATCAAGCTGCGAAACTGGGAATACGGCTACCAACGGGCCCTCAACAAACCCAACCACGGGATTTTCTGTACCGCGCTCAATGACGAACGGGCGGAGCTGTTCAAGTGGGTGGGGCCACTGACCACCATCGCATGGACGGTGTTTGGTCCGGCCAACAGCGATCTACAGATCCGCAGCCTGGAAGACGCTCGCGGCCACACCTTCGGGGGCTATCGTAACGACGTGATGAGCGTTTTCCTCAAGGAGAGGGGGTTCGAGGTGTCGGAGCTGGACAGCAATGACCTCAACCCGAAACGCCTCGCGCTGGGCCAGATCGATCTGTGGCTGGTGGACCGTCTCACGGGTTATTACCTGGCGGCCGCGCAAGACATCGACGACCTTCAGGAGCTTTATGCATTCAACGAGACCGAATTGTACCTGGCGTTGAATCCGGAGACGCCGGATGCGATGGTGGCGACGTTGCAGCAGGCACTGGAGCGGGTGCACCGTTCCGGGATGTTTGAGGCGATCGAGACCAAGTGGGGCCTGTAATCGCTGAGCGCAGGGGCACCAAAACGGGGAAGCCGGTGGCTTCCCCGTTTTGGTTTGCGACAGGGGGTAGCGGACCCGCGCGCAGGGGCCCCGGTCAGCCGGCGCTGACCGGGGCGGCTGCGGTGCTGTCGGCGAAGGCGGCGATGGGGTTGCAGAGGGTGCCGACAAACTGCAGGGCGCCGGCGGGATCGGCCAGGTCGATCATCTGCTGGTTGTTGGCCAGCTGCAGCCGGTTCAGGCACGAGCGGGTGAATTCCGGGGCGAACAGGTCGTGGCGCCGGAACTTGTCCGCCAGCTCCGGGTGGGCGCCCTGGTACTCGTGCACACACTCCGCCACCAGGCGCCAGAATTCCGTCTCCGGAAAATCCCCCTGGTCGTCGAGGATGGCGGCCATGAAGCGGAAGATGCAGTCGAACAGGTCGGTGAAGATCGACAGCACCTTGAGATGCTCCGGTACCTCCACCTGCAGCCGGCGCACATTCTCTGACAGCTCCACCTCGGTGTTCATGATCGCCGCCTCCTCGGCGATGTCCTTCATGATGGCCCGCACCGGCGCGCCGTTCTCCATCACCAGGATCAGGTTCTCGCCGTGGGGCATGAACACCAGGTCGTGGGCGTAGAAGCAGTGCAGCAGCGGGCTCAGGTAGCACCTGAGGTAGCGCACGAGCCAGGACTTGGTACTGAGACCGGACCTGGCTACCAGCGCCGGCAGCAGGGCGTTGCCTTCGTTATCCACATGCAGCAGGGCGGCCATGGTCATCAGCTGCTGGTTGTCACCCAGGGTGGGCAGCGGGCTCTCCCGCCACAGCGCCGACAGCATCTTGCGGTAGGGGCTGTGCTTGTCCACCGAGTGCTCGAAATAGCGGTTGGTGTAGCCGATGCCCGCCACTTCCCGCAGGATGCTGAAGCCGGTGCTGGCCAGGTAGGGGTCCTGTTTGACCAGGTTATGCAGGAAGTCGTTGATCGCCGGGGTGGTGCTCATGTAGTAGGGCGACAGGCCGCGCATGAAGCCCATGTTGAGGATCGACAGGGCGGTCTTGACGTAGTGCTTGTGGGGCTGGTCCAGATTGAAGAAGGTGCGGATCGACTGCTGGGCCTGGTAACGATCGTCGCCGTAGCCCAGGCAGACCAGCTGGCGGTTGGCCAGGTCCGGGGCGAAGATGTGGGCCAGCTTGTTGGTCCACTGCCAGGGGTGGACCGGGATGAACAGGTAGTCCGCCGGGTCCAGGTCCAGCTCCCGGAGCCGGGCGTCGAACGCCGCCAGCTGGCCGGCCCCCAGCTGCTCGGCGATCAGGTCGCGGTGGCTGAGGCCATCGCTGACCGCAAAGCGGGTATGGTCCCGGTGGCCGGCCAGCCAGATCAGCCGGATCGGGGCACCGGCCTCGGGGGTGAAACGGCGGTAATCGTCGGCGCCGAAGCCGATGCGGCCGTTGTTGGCAACAAAGCAGGGGTGCCCCTCGGACATGGCCGCCTCGATCTGCTGGAAGCCGGCGTCCACCAGTTCGGCAACGGTCTGGCCCGGGCGGTGGTGCTTGTAGGCGCTGCCGTACAGGGTGCTGCTGATCTCCTCCAGGTAGGTGGGCAGCATGGCGTCGCCGATGCCCAGGGTCTGGCGGAATTCAATGATGAAATCCACCGCATCCACCGGCGCCGGCTGGCCGTCCACCTGCTTGCTGATGGAAGCGGGGTCGATCTGCCAGTGGTCCAGCGCCAGCTTGCGGGCCTGGAAGTGGTACTCGATGTTACGTTCGTCGGCAAACACCCGGTAGCGGTCCCAGCCGTCGTCGGTGGTCAGGCACTCGGGTTTGAGCAGCAGTTCATGGGCAAACTCGCTCAGCGCCTTGCGTACCAGCAGGGCATTGACGTGCTGCCACAGGGCCGGGTGGAGGTGGTCGGTGGCCTGCTCGGGCCGGAATTCGGGGGCGTGACTCATGACTTGGCTCTCGGCTTGGTGTTGGTGTCGGGCTTGCTCGAACTGCTCACGGGTACAGAACGCCAGGTGGGCGGTCTTGTCCGGCAGTTCGATGACCTTGTCGTAGACAAAGCCGGCGAAGCGGTTGAGGGTGTGGATACGGTCGTTGCGGGTGTCCGGTTCCACCACCACCCGGCGGGCGTTCAGGCCCTCGAACAGGAAGGCCATGATCACCGTAAACACCCCCCGGGTGAAACCGGCGATCCGCCGTTCCGACGGCGCCACCAGGATGTGCATGCCCAGGTCGCCGGGCTGCACCGGGTAGTGCTCGGCCAGCGGCGAGTGCTCGGGGTGGTAGGTCTCCATCAAAAACGCCGGACGGCCCTGGTGGTAGCCGATGAAGGCGTCGCCCTCGCCGGTGGCCCGCAGGCGGGTGTAGAACCGGCTCAGGTCGTCCTGGCTCATGTCCTGCATGCCCCAGAAGCGGGCGTGGTCGGCACTCAGCCAGGTGTGGATCTGGGGCAGGTCGTCGGGCAGCGCCAGCGGGCGCAGGGTAAAGTCCCCCAGCGTCGGGTGCTGGTGTCGATAGGTCGTGGTCATGACGGGCTCCTCACGGGGTCGGGGGTGTTGGCATGGGGCTGCAACAGCGGCCGTACCAGCGCCAGGTAGGCGCCGGCGGTCAGCAGCAGCCCGCCGGCGCCGGCCAGGAACGGGCTGGCCAGGTCGAAACGGGCCACCAGGGAGCCGGCGACCAGGGAGGCCACCAGCACCCCGAACTGTTGGCTGAAGTTGATCTTGCTGAAGTCGGCGGCGTAGCGGGCCGGTGTGCTGAGGGCGAACAGCAGCTGGTCGAGACGCACCGTGGCCTGGAACAGGCCCCAACCGAACAGGCAACGACCCAACAGCACGTAGAGCGGCTGGTCGGTGCCCTGGATCAGCAGGCCGACCGCGGCCAGCACCATCGCCAACACGATGCCGGCGCCGGCGGTCGCGGTAGCGTTGCGCCGGGCATTGAGCCACAGCGCCAGCACCGCGATGGCGGCGGGAATGGCGAACACCAGGCCGGAGACCACCTCGTCCTGCAGCGCCGACACCGCCTCCCAGTGCCGCACGAAGAAGGGCCGGATCAGGTAGGCGCTGAAATAGAAGGCGAACATCACCAGGCCCAAGGGCAGCAGGAAGCGGCCAGCCGCACCCGAGGTGGGCTCCGCCGAGGACGGGGTCGCCGCTGGGGCCGGTTCGGAGTCCTCGCTAACCGGGTGGCGCAACAGGAACAGGCAGGTGGCGGTCTGCAGGAAATCGCTCACCGCCATCACCAGGAACACCTGGCGTGGCTCGAACCACTGCAGCACCGCGCCGCCCAGCACCGCGCCGACGATGCCGCCGAGGTGGACCACCACCGACAGCAGGCCGATGGTGTTGCCATGGCTGTCCCGGCGTTCCTCCGCCATGATCATCGGGTAGATCAGCAGGTAGCTGGCCTTGAACACCAGCATGGTCAGCGACACCAGCCAGAACAGCACCAGGGTGTCGGTCCAGTAGCACAGGATGCTGAGCAGGCCGGCGGCGATCTGGGTATAGACCAGCAGTCGCAGCACGCCGGTGCGTTGCACCAGCCGGGCCCACATCGGCAGCGCCAGGATCACCGCAAAGCAGCAGGCGCTGAGGTAGAGGCCAATGTGGTTGGCGTCGGTGACGCCAAACACGGTGGCAAAGAAGTGGGGATAGAACGGCAGCAGCATGGAATCGGCGACCACCGCAGAGATGGTCATGCCGATCAGCCAGAACTTCAGGCTTCGATGGGTCATGTCAGCACGGCTCCGCTTGCGGTTCGGCGCTGGCCTCGGGCACGCCGAAGTCCTGGAAGGCGATGGTGCGCTCGATGGGATAGGGCTCGCGACCGGTCAGCTCCCGCAGGATCCAGGCGTTGCGGTAGCAGGCCATGCCCAGGTCCGGGGTGACGAAACCGTGGGTGTGCAGCTCGGCGTTCTGCACGAAGATCTCGCCGCCGTTGCCGTCGATGCTGTAGTTGCGTTTGACGTCGAAACGGCCCTGGTTGTCCCACCGGATCCGCTCGCGGATGCCGTCCAGGAACGCCGGCGGCTGGTACTGGTAGCCGGTGGCCAGTACCAGGCCATGGCAGCGGTGGCTGAACGAGCGGTGCTGTTCGCTGTGGTGGAAGGCCAGTTGGAAGCCGCCGTTAGCGGCATCCTGATGGGCATCGGTGAGCCGGCAGTTGGTCATCAGGCGAGCGTCGAAGTCGGCCTGCAGGCGCTTGACGTAGAGCAGGTCGTGAATGTCGTTGATCAGATCGGTATTGATGCCCTTGTACAGGTGCTTCTGCTGGCTCACCAGCCGGTCCCGGGTTGCCGCCGGCAGCTCGTGGAAGTAGTCCACATACTCCGGCGAGGTCATCTCCAGGGTCAGCTTGGAATACTCCAGCGGGAAGAAGCGGGGCGAACGGGTGATCCAGTTCAGGCTGTAGCCGAACCGGTCGATGTCCTGCAGCAGGTCGTGGAAGATCTCCGCCGCGCTCTGGCCGCTGCCCAGCACGGTGATGGACGGCTGCGCCTGCAGCTCGGCCTTGCGTCTCAGGTACTCGGAGGAATGCAGCACCGAACCGTCCAGACCCTCGCAGCAGGCCGGCAGGTACGGTCGGGGACCGGTACCCAGCACCAGCTTGCGGGTGTGGAAGGTGCGGGGCTCGTCGGTGTCCGTGCAGCGGGCGGTGAGCTGGTAGCAACCGCGCGCCTCAAGGTATTCGATCCGCTCCACCCGGGTTTTGAACCGCACATTGCCGAGGCGGTTGGCGGCCCACTGGCAGTACTGGTTGTATTCCCGCCGCTGCAGGAAGAAGTTCTCGCGGATGTAGAACGAGTAGATCCGGCCCTGCTCCTTGATGTAGTTCAGGAAACTGTACCGGCTGGTGGGGTCCGCCAGGGTCACCAGGTCCGACAGGAACGGCGTCTGCAGGTGGGTGCCCTCGAGCATCATGCCCGGGTGCCAGTCAAAGCCGGGGTTTTCGTCCAGCACCAGGCCGTCGAGGTCGTCCAGCGGTTCGGCCAGGCAGGCCAGGCCCAGGTTGAACGGGCCCAGGCCAATGGCGATGAAATCGTAGCAATCAGTCACAGCTCAGTTCCTCCGCACGGGTCTGGACAGAACGGGTCGATGGGGCCCGGGCGGCCAGGTAGTCGGCACCATGGCGTTTGATCAGCCGCAGCACGGCCTGCAGGTCCTGGATCCGGGTCTGCGGGTTGAGCAGGGTGAACTTCAGGTACTGGCGGTCATCGACCTTGGTGGCGGCGATCATCGCCTCGCCCGAGGCCATGATGGTCTGGCGGATATGGCGGTTGGCGGCGTCCAGCTGTGCGTCGCTGAGCCCCGTGTCCGGACGGAAGCGGAACACCAGGGTGCTGAGCTGGGGCTGGTGGATCACCTCGATGGCGTCGTCCGACAGCAACAGCAGGTAGGCCTTGCGGGCCAGGTGGATCACCGTGTCGAAGGCCTCGCCGAGCCCCTCGGCGCCCAGGGTGCGCAGGGTCAGCCACAGTTTCAGGGCGTCGAAGCGGCGGGTGGTCTGCAGGCTCTTGTCCACCAGGTTGGGGGTGCCCTGCTCGCGGGCGCTCAACGGATTGAGGTACTCGGCATGCCAGGTGACGCAGGCCAGCGAGCGCTTGTCCCGGGCTAGCAGGGCGCTGCAGGCCACCGGCTGGAGGAACGACTTGTGGTAGTCCACGGTCACCGAGTCGGCCCGCTCGATGCCCCGCAGCAGGTGGCGGTGGCGGGTGGAGGTGAGCAGGCCGCAGCCGTAAGCGGCGTCGGCGTGCAGCCACAGCCCCTGGGCCTCACACAGGTCGGCGATGGCCGGCAGCGGGTCGATGCTGCCGAAGTCGGTGGTGCCGGCGGTGGCCACCACCGCCATGGCAATCCGGCCCTGGTCGCGGCAGTGTTGCAGCGCCTGTTCGAGGGCGTTCACATCCATGCGGAAGTAGCGGTCGCAGGGCACCGGTACCACCGCGTCGTAGCCCAGGCCGAGCAGGGCGGCGGCCTTCTGCACGCTGAAGTGGCTGACCTCGGAGCAGAAGATGCGCAGCTTGTGGGCCTCGGGATGCAGCCCCCGTTCCCGGGTGCAGTGTTGCCACAGCCGCTGGCAGACGTTGTCCCGGGCCAGCAGCATGGCCATCAGGTTGGACTGGGTGCCGCCGCTGGTGAACACGCCGTCGGCGTCCGGGCCCAGGCCGATGCGCCCGGCGGTCCAGTCGATCAGGCTCTGTTCGATCAGGGTGGCGCCGGCGCTCTGGTCCCAGGTGTCCACCGAGGTGTTGATCGAGGCTTGAATCACCTCGGCGGCGATGGCGGGAATGGCCACCGGGCAGTTGAGGTGGGCCACGTAGCGGGGGTGATGGAAATAGACCGCGTCCTGCAGGTAGAGGGCTTCCAGCTCGGTCAACGCCTGGTCCAGGTCCTGGCACGGTTGCTCCAGATCGAGACCGGCAAACCGGTCGCTGAGCTCGCCGGGGCTGACGCCGGTGAACGGCCCTTCGACCGAGGCCAGGCGCTGTTCCACACGGTCGATGGCCTGGCTGAGGCTCTCCCGGTACTGGGTCAGGTTACGGTCATTGAACAGGGCCCGGGAAAGATCCGGGTGAGACGTTGCCGTGGCGGGGGCAAAGGAACACGCGGCAGTCAGGTTGGCTGCTTCGTCGCTCATGGTCACTTCCTCTGGATTAATGATCGCTCGGCTCCCGATCGGAGTGAGCGGCACGATGATGGTTCGTCAGCTATCGTTGCTTGGCTGGCACCGGGTGTTGCGGGAACGGGAGCAAGACCTGTTGTTCAATCCCTGAAGCGGGGGCGCAGCCCGGGCACCACTTGTTAAATAATGCTAAAACTAATGAGAACAATTATCGTTATTATTTGATTTATGTCAACGTGCGAACCAATCAAAGGGGCCGGAAGGTGGGGGAGGTCGGGACAAAAAAAAAGCCCGAAACCATTCGGTTGCGGGCTTTTTCGGCGTTGAGCGGCCGGGTCAGTCAGTAAAGGCCATGTGCTCGGGGTCGATTTGCATCAGGCTCCGGGTGGGGCTGAGCATGCTGGTGGCGTGGGTCTGGGCGCGCGGCAGCAGACGCTCGTAGTAGAACTCGGCGGTGGCCAGCTTGGTCTGGTAGAACTCGGTGGCGTCCTCACCACCATTGTCCAGCTTGTTCACTGCGACAACCGCCTGGCGGGCCCACATGTAGGCCATGGTGACGTAACCACTGTACATCAGGAAGTCGTGGGCGGCGGCGCTCACCACATCCCGGTCCTTGCGGGCGGCCAGCATCACGCGCACGGTCAGCACGTTCCACTGGGCGGTCAGCTTGAGCAGTTCCACGGCGAACGGCCGGGTGCGCTTGTCCGCCAGGTGCTTGCGGGCGAAGTTGGCGATTTTCAAGGTGAAATCACGCACCGCGCCGCCCTGGGTCATCAGCAGCACCTTGCGGCCCAGCAAGTCGAGGGCCTGGATGCCGGTGGTGCCTTCGTACAGGGTGGCAATCTTGGTGTCGCGGATGATTTGTTCCATGCCGTGTTCGCGAATGTAGCCGTGGCCCCCGAACACCTGAACCCCGTGGTTGGCGGCCTCGAAGCCCAGCTCGGTGAGGAAGCCCTTGAGGATTGGGGTCAAGAAGCCCAGCTTGTCGTCGTAGGCTTCGGCTTTTTTCTCGTCCCCCTTCTCGTGACCTTCCACCATGTGGTCCGCCAGCCGCGCGGCGTAATACAGCATGGCACGGCCGCCCTCGGCGATGGCCTTCTGGGTCAGCAGCATCCGGCGCACGTCGGCGTGGTGGATCAGCGCGTCGGCGACCTGCTCCGGTTCCTTCTTGCCGGACAGGGCGCGCATGGAACGGCGCTCCCTGGCGTAGTCCAGGGCCCACTGGTAGGACAGTTCGGCGGCGCCGACGCCCTGGATGGAGGTGCCGATACGGGCGGTGTTCATGAAGGTGAACATGCACTCCAGGCCCTGGTTCTCCGGGCCGATCATCACGCCGGTGGCGTCGTCGAAGTTCATCACGCAGGTGGCGGAGGCCTTGATGCCCATCTTCTTCTCGAGGCTGCCACAGGTGACGCCGTTGCGCTCACCGACGCCGCCGTTACCGTCCGGCAGGAACTTGGGCACGATGAACAGGGAGATCCCGCGGGTGCCCTTGGGGGCATCCGGCAGGCGCGCCAGTACGATGTGGACGATGTTCTCGGTCAGGTCGTGGTCACCGGAGGAGATGAAGATCTTGGTGCCGGTGATCTTGTAGGTGCCGTCCGCCTGGGGCTCGGCCTTGGTCTTCACCTGGCCCAGGTCGGTGCCGCACTGGGGCTCGGTCAGACACATGGTGCCGCCCCAGCGGCCCTCGGTCAGCGGCACCAGGTAGGTCTGCTTCTGCTCGTCGTCGCCGTGCAGGAAGATGGTGTTCATGGCGCCCATGGACAGGCCCGGGTACATGCCGAAGGACCAGTTGGCGGTGCCCATCATTTCCTGCTTGAACAGGCCGAGGGAAGCCGGCAGGCCCTGGCCGCCGAACTCTTCCGGCGCCGACAGCCCCTGCCAGCCGCCCATCACGTACTGGTCGTAGGCTTCCTTGAAGCCTTTCGGGGTGGTGACCTCGCCGTTTTCCAGCTTGCAGCCTTCCTCGTCGCCGCTCTGGTTCAGCGGGCTCAGTACCTCTTCACAGAACTTGCCGCACTCGGAGAGGATGGCGTCGACGATGTCCGGGGTGGCATTCTCGCCACTGGCCAGCGATTCGTAGTGCTTCGGGTAGTTGAACACTTCGTTGAGCAGGAACTTCATGTCGCGCAGGGGCGCCTTGTAGACCGGCATAGTAATCACTCCGTCGTGCTAATCAGGGGAGAAATGGCGTTGCCGCCATCCATTGGCCGATGTTTTACGGCATTCAAACGGGCGTTCCATTGACAAAAACCGCTGGCGGGTATGTCAAAAAGTCCAATTGGCTGAAATGACGCTGGGGGGCCCGGCGGATTCGTGCCCTGTCCAGACCTCTCGTTGAAGGTCCAGGATGCCCCGGCTCGGTGCCGGTGATACTGTAAAAGTTATGCAAATACAGGGGATACCGGCGGAGAAAGTTGGCAGGATGGCCGGGTGGGCATTGAACTTTCCGATCCGGCACGGGTCTGCGTGTTGGTGCCCGGAGCCTGAGGCTGTCTGCGGGTGCCTGTCATATCGGGCCAACCTGGTGGCGCCTAACCGTGTGGCGACGGTCCCGTCGTACCAACCCTGGGGGAAAACGTGACAAGGACAGAGACCGATTCATGGTAAGACACTGGTTGATTGGCGTGGCGATTCTGGCCGTGGCCGTGGTGGCCGCCGCCGGCTATCAGTGGTTGGGGGCGCGAACCGCCGAGGGCCCCGAACGGACGCGGACGCCTAGTGTGGTCAATACCGTGGCGCCGGCTCAACAGACGGTGCGGGATGCCCTGGCGGCGGTCGGCACCCTGCAATCCCGGGAGGCCGTGGCCCTGACCGCCGAGGTTAGCGGCCGGGTGGTGGCGCTCAACCTGGAACCCGGCGGCACCGTGCGCCAGGGCCAGTTGCTGGTGCGGCTGGATGACCGCCAGGCCCGGGCGGACCTGCAGGTGGCTGAGGCCCGGTTGGCCGATGCCCAGCGCCAATACGACCGGGCCCGTCGCCTGGTCAGCAACCGTTCCATTGCCCAGTCCCGGCTCGACGAACTGAGCACCGCCCGGGATGTGGCCCTGGCCCAGCGCCTTGCCGCCCAGACCCGGCTCGACAACCACCGCATCGAGGCGCCGTTTGCCGGGACCGTCGGCCTGACCGATGTCACCGTCGGCAGCTACCTGAGCGAAGGGGACACCATCACCACCCTCGACGCCACCGACCGCATGGAGCTCAACTTCTCGGTGCCGGAGCGGTTCATCGGCCAACTCCACCTGGGCCAGGAAGTCACCGGCCAGACCCCGGCTTACCCCGGCGAATCCTTCCGCGGCACCCTGGTGGAGCTGGGCTCCCGGGTCAGTGAACTGAGCCGCACCCTGCCGGTGCGCGCCCTTGTGGATAACCCGGATCGCCGGTTGCGGCCGGGCCAGTTCATGTCGGTGCGGCTGACCCTGCAGGAGCGTCAGGCGCTGGTAATTCCCGAGCAGGCCATCCTGATCCGCGGCGCCAACAGTTTTGTCTTTGTCGCCGAGGACGGGGTGGCCCGCCGGGTGCCGGTCCAGCTGGGCAGCCGCCAGCCGGGTCGGGTGGAAATCCGCTCCGGTGTGACCCCGGACGATGCGGTGATCGTCACCGGCCAGGACCGGCTCAGCAGCGGCGATCCGGTGCAGGTGGTGGCCGATGACAGCGCGGTGCCGGACAATCACCTGGCCCGGCGGCCCGCGGCAGAGGCGGGGGGGCAGCCATGATTCTGTCCGACCTCGCCATCAAGCGCCCGGTGTTCGCCACGGTCATCAGCCTGTTGATCATCGTGTTCGGCCTTGCCGCCCTGCTGGGACTGCCGGTGCGGGAATACCCGGACATCGACCCACCGGTGGTGTCGATCTCCACCGATTACACCGGCGCGGCGGCGGAGGTGGTGGACACCCAGATCACCCAGGTCATCGAGGGGGCCATCAGCGGCATCGAAGGCATCCGCGCCATCGAATCCAGTACCGAACAGGGCGAATCCCGCACCTCCATCGAATTCAACACCAGCCGGGATGTGGACATCGCCGCCAACGACGTCCGCGATGCGGTGTCGCGGGTGGCCAACCAGCTGCCGGAGGAGGCCGACGCCCCGGTGGTGCGCAAGGCCAACTCCGACGCCCGGCCGATGATGTGGATCACCCTGCGCAGCGACGTCTGGGACAGCGCCGAGCTCAGCGATTACGCCGAGCGGGTATTGGCAGACCGGTTGTCGGTGCTCGACGGGGTGGCGGACGTACGCATCGGCGGCGAACGTCGCTACGCCATCCGGGTCTGGCTCGACCGGGAGCGGCTGGCGGCCCGCGACATCACCGTGGCCGAGGTGGAACAGGCGCTGCGGGCCAACAACGTGGAGTTTCCCGCCGGCTCGGTGGAATCCGCCACCCGCGACTTCACTGTGCGCGCCCAGGGCCGGCTGTCGTCAGTGGCGGAGTTCCGCAACCTGGTGATCCGCCGGGACGGCAACGACCTGCTGCGCCTGGGGGAGGTGGCCGACGTGCAAATGGGGGTGGAATCCGACGTCAGCCGGCTGCGGGCCAACGGCCAGACCGCCATCGGCATGGGCATCATCCGCCAGTCCAAGGCCAACACGGTGGCGGTGTCGGACCGGGTGCAGGCGGAGCTGGACAGGATCCGCGAGACCCTGCCGCCGGAAGTGACCATTGCCGAGAGCTACGACGAATCCATCTTCATCCGCGCCTCCATCCGGGAGGTGATGATCACCCTGGCCATCGCGGTGTCGTTGGTGATCCTGGTGATCTTCGTGTTTCTGCGCTCCTGGCGGGCCACGCTGATTCCGGCGGTGACCATTCCGGTGGCGGTGATCGGTGCCTTCATCGGCTTGGGGGCCCTGGGCTTCTCGATCAACGTGCTGACCCTGCTGGCGGTGATCCTGGCCATTGGCCTGGTGGTGGATGACGCCATCGTGATGCTGGAGAACATCCAGCGTCGCATCGACGACGGCGAGCCGCCGCTGCTGGCGGCCTATCGCGGCGCCCGCCAGGTGGCGTTTGCGGTCATTGCCACCACCCTGGTGCTGGTGGCGGTGTTCGTGCCGATCTCGTTCATGGGGGGTAACGTGGGCCGGCTGTTCGCCGAGTTCGGCTTTACCCTGGCCGCCGCGGTGGTGGTGTCCAGCCTGGTGGCGCTGACCCTGACGCCAATGCTGTGTTCCAAGTGGCTCAAACACAGCCCGGAAACCGCCGAGGGCCACCGCCTGTGGATGGCCAGCGAACGGGTTCTGGGCGGCCTCAATCGGGGCTACGAACGGCTGCTGCGGTTCTCCCTGCGCCAGCCGGGCGTCCTGCTGGGCCTGGGCCTGGCGGGGCTGGTGCTGGCGGCGCTGGTGTTCCCCAAGCTGCCCCAGGAACTGGCGCCCACCGAGGACCGCGGGGTGATCATCCTGCCGGCCAGCGCGCCGCGGGGGGCCACCGTGGAATACACCGACCACCACGTGAAGAAGATCGAGCAGCAGCTGCTGCCCTACCTGGAGGACGGCACCGCCAACCGGCTGCTGGCGATCGTCGGCTTCCGCAACGAACAGGACAACGCCTTCCTGATCCTGGGGCTGAACCCCTGGGACGAGCGGGACACTCAGCAGCAGGCGATCACCACCGAACTGTGGCCCAAGCTGGCGACGGTACCCGGGGTGCGGGCGGCGGCCATCAATCCGCCGGGGCTGGGTCAGCGCGGTTTCAGCCAGCCCATCGAGGTGGTCATCGGCGGTCCCGATTACCGGACGGTGCAGGCCTGGAGCGAGGAGATTCTCGCGCAGGCAAAAGAGAATCCCAATCTGCTTAACCTGGACACCGACTTCGAGCTCACCCGGCCGGAACTGAAGGTGACCATCGACCGGGAACGGGCGGCGGACCTGGACATCACCATCGAAGACGTGGGCCGGACCCTGCAGACCCTGCTGGCCTCACGGGCGGTGACCACCTACCTGGACCGGGGCCGGGAGTATGACGTCATCGTGCAGGCGGACGACGCCGACCGGGCCACCCCGGAGGACCTGGGCCGGGTGTTCCTGCGGGCCCGCAGTGGCGGCGAGCTGATCCCGCTGCAGGCGCTGGTGACGGTGGACGAAATCGGCGCCAACCCGGACCTGCGCCGCATCGACCGGCTGCCGGCGGTGATCATCAGTGGCTCGCTGGCCGACGGCTACGACCTGGGCAGCGCCCTGGACTACCTCAATGGCCTGGCGGTGGATCACCTGCCGCCGGAGGCGCGGGTCAGCTACCAGGGCCTGAGCCGGGAGTTCGAGGAATCCTCGGCGGCGGTATACATCACCTTCGGCCTGGCCTTTGTGATCGTGTTCCTGGTGCTGGCGGCCCAGTTCGAGAGCTGGATCCACCCGCTGATCATCATGCTGTCGGTGCCCCTGGCGGTGACCGGCGCGTTGGTGGCGCTGCTGTGGTCGGGGATCAGCCTCAACATCTACAGCCAGATCGGCATCATCATGCTGCTGGGGCTGATGGCCAAGAACGG
>NZ_JAWVYN010000007.1:0-161623 GCF_033722735.1 Marinobacter sp. | reverse complement strand
GAACGCGGGGAACAGCGCTTTAGCCAAGTGCATGGCGGCAAACTCAACGGTTCATCCCCGCGAACGCGGGGAACAGTCCACTACAGCGCCGCCTAGCGCCTCCCTGAGCGGTTCATCCCCGCGAACGCGGGGAACAGCCGGGCAACGACTGGTCGCCCAATACCGATCACGGTTCATCCCCGCGAACGCGGGGAACAGCCACTCGCGACCGAAGCCAGTCTGATGGATGACGGTTCATCCCCGCGAACGCGGGGAACAGGCGTTCCATGGCTTCCCATTCCTCCGCGGTGACGGTTCATCCCCGCGAACGCGGGGAACAGGGATCCAAGACGTTCCGCATGTCTGCCGCGGCCGGTTCATCCCCGCGAACGCGGGGAACAGACTAATCGTACACAATTGTTTATAAAGAGAAAAATAATGCCGATAATTTCTACCAGCATTATTTCCCCTAAAGCCCTACGCTAAATTTTTAAAGATCTAATTGAAATCAATTAGTTACCGATAGACGGCAAAAAACGCACCAAGCGAAGGCCATCGTGGTCAACCGGCACGCGGCGGTTTTTCCCATAGGTTTGGAATTCAAAACCGGATTCATGGTTACTGGCCCAGGCCATCGCTACATTGCCATCCTCGGCCAACAGCCCCACTTGTTCCCAAATGACCTCCCGAATGCGTTTGCTCACATCGCCTACATATACACCTGCGCGAATCTCCAGAAGCCAGACGGCGAGTCGACCTCTCAGTCTCGGCGGCACGTTTTCTGTGACGACCACCAGCATCGCCATGCTATTGGCTCCGGTGACCAGAATCACCGATGGACTCGGGTTCCGGTATGGCAGGTGGCTGGCTATCCGTGGGAGGCTCAGGTGGCTCTATGCCACCAGCCTGAAGGACGTCTTCAATGAGTGGAATCAAACGTTTCAGCAAACGGGTCTCACGAAACGCATCCCGGCAGGCTATACGGACTTGTTGATCCGGCTTGGTTGGGGAGCTTGACGCTACTTTAAACGCTGCCGGAACGACCGTTTCAAATTTAACCAGATCGGCAATGTCGTAGACAAAGCTCTTGGGCTTTCCGGAATGGAGGAAGCCAATGGCTGGCGCGTAACCCGCGGCGAGGATCGCCGCTTCAGTAACACCGTAGAGGCAAGCCGTCGCAGCCGACAGGCATTTGTTGACCGGGTCAGAGCTGTTCCAGTTATTGGGATCATACCGGCGCCCATTCCACTGAACCCCATACTGGCTCGCAAGTGCCTGGTACAGTTTTCTAACCCTGGCACCTTCGATGCCCCGCAGTTGATCAACCGACCGCCGCGACGGCGCTTCTTCACCGAAGCGAATTTCAAACATACGGCGAACGACTTTGAGTCGTAACGCATCGTCCAAAGCCAGTTGGGCCTGATAAAGCAGTTTGTCAGACCTGGCGCCTCCAGGCTGCCCGGCCGAGTACAAACGTACTCCGGCTTCGCCCACCCAGATCAGCAACGTCCCTACCGTGGAGGCGAGCTTGACCGCAGCATGGGAAACCCGGGTACCAGGCTCGAGCAACAGGCATGCTACGGACCCGACGGGGATGTGCATCCGCTCCCCGTTCACCTCATCCACCACCACGAAAGCCCCATCCCGAACATCAATTTGACCACGTCCCACGAAGATCATGGACACGCGGTCTTTCATCGGAATGGGCTTTAGCGGAACGAAGGTCATACCACCTCCCTAAGCTCGGCGAACCATCATTAGGCCGCACCCGAACGCCTTGCTTTTCCCTAAGCCCTGGCACAGCGTTTTGTTGAATAGGTCGGGGTCCATCACCGTCAAGACGCCCTCATAGTCGATGGAGGAAAACCGGATGTCCGCACCCTTTCGCCGGTTCACATGCTGCCTGTATGCCGTCACCTGGGGAGCACTTTCCAAGGTAAAACCCGCTTTCTCCGAACGGCGGTCCAGCCAGCGAATGGCCGCTTCTTCCATCCTCTCCTGAATGGCTTCCGGAATGTCCACCCCCTGCTGCCGGCACTGGATTCTGGCATCCATCAGCACATCGTGACGCACCGACCGCCCGGTTTCTGTTTTTCTGGAAACCGTGGGGTTGGCCCGTAAACGGAACGTGAGCTGATCACCCGCCACCAATACTGGTGAAAACGGCTTGGATTCAGCCTCTAACAAACCAGGGACCGCAACCGGCCGTTCTTCGGACAAGACGTAAAACAACGGCAATCCTCGAGGCTGATTCCCTAGCCTGAGCTGGTCTGCTTCGATTTCCTGACGAAACAGGAACGAACGGTGAGGAGCGTCCTTGAACAAACGCCACAGCAGTTGGTGATTGGCATAGGCATCGCCGCTGAGCAATGCCAGCAGTCTGCGCCGGTCCAGTCCTTCCGACGCAACCCGCACCCGAGACATGTACATTATCCAGCCTCCTTCACACGGGCGTGGTGTTCCCTGCGCCCCTTGAATTGCCATCGCTCACGGCTAACCACGTTATCCTCAGGGTACCGGGTATCCTGAGCCTGCAAGTCGCCCGCCTCCCCTTCCCAGTAGTAATCCACGCTATCACTCAGCCCAAGCCAGCGCTTTTGCTGTTCATGAACTGGCGGCATCTCACCACTCAGCGCCTGTTGAAGCCCTTCAGCCTGAACAATCGTGGGAAACAGTGGCGCTGCAAGAGGACACGACTTTCGCCCGAGATACAGCATGAACTTTGGCCGACGCAAAGCCGCCTCCAGATCCTGCAGCGTCCAGTCGCTGTTACCCGTGACGGTCACCGCGATTCGCCACAAACCATCACAGCGGTATTCCCGGCGGGAAATGATGGTATTCAAGCGCTCGCTTGAAAACGCCATCTCTTCCTTACGGCTCGTATACCGAGCCTTTCTGTCCCGTTTGGGAACCTGGACTGTATGAAAATCTCGTATTACCTGGCCTGGAGCTAGCTGCTTGACCGCAAACTGAACTGAACTGGCCAGCGCCTGCTGATTCGCAGCGTCCTCCCGCCGAATACCCAACGCGGCGGCCAACAGCCCCAATAACGCAGAACGCCCGGGATGGTCTGAACTTGGGCGGGACTCACCGACAGCAGGCGAGCCCCAACTGGCCAGTGGCCCGTAAAGCTGAAATACCAGAATCTCCATAGTCAGCCCCTTCTATTTGGCTTTAAGGAAGGCCAGCAATTCGTCAAAGGAGCCCACTCCCGCCGGAACATTCAGGGAATAGCGGCGATCGGCACAGGCTCCGTAGGCCTTGTCAAATTGCTCAGCCTGCTTCTGGAGCGCACTGATGGCCTCGCTCTCCTGATCACTGCCCTGCACAGGCTTCAAGAAAGCAACGGACAGGGAACGCGGTTGCTGGGCTCCGATTTCGGCGAGCACAAAACTGGCATAGGCGCGAGAGCCGAAACTGTTCTGTTTGCCGCTGGGCGCGACCTTGACTGCCGCTTCGGTGAGCGCGGCTATGGCTCGGTCCGCCAGCTCTTCATTACCTGACAGGTTCGCCACCAGTTGATCCCGGTTGAGGCAGATGTAGCTGTAGAACAAGCCTGCAGCGAAGCCGGTTTCACCAATATGGGCCGCGCCGCGGTCTTCCTCACCATTGTTGAGATCATCCACCGCCGTGAAGTAGTCATCCTCGATCACCACGGGGTGTACCGTAATCGAGTGAGCCACCTGGCAGGCCGCTTCCACATTGAAAGCGGGATCGGCTGCCAGCATCCGGCCGAATAGCGCCACATCCACTGCAGTCGGGCTCTTTCTCAGCAACGCCAGTTCGTCTTTTTCCGGACCACGGTTCTGTTCAGTCAATGTGGTAGCCAGATCGTCCACGGCGGCTTTCTCTTCCGGCCCAATGTGAGCCAGCTGCTCAATCTCCTCGCTGTCTTTCTTCAAGGCACCAAAAACATCCGCAATCTCACGGGCCCATTTCTTTGCGTCTTTTTCCTTGATACCAGCAGCTTCCAAAGTCTCGCGAACTTCTACCCCCAGGCGCTTGGTTCGCACACCGACATGGCCCGCCGCTGCTTCCTGGAACAAGTCCGAAGTGCGCCAATGACGCTTCAGGCTCTGGGAGGAAACCCGCAGCCGTTCCGCGCCGCCCATCCTTGCGGTCTTTGGCCGCCCCAGGTCATCACGGTTCAGGTTGGCAGGCGGGTAAGACGTCAAAAGGTGCAATTGAATGAAAGTGGTCATCGTAATTTCTCCTGACTGAATTCTTGATTATTTTTGGTACTGAGTGAGTGCGGTGAAATAGTCCGTGGCCCAGCGCACCGCCAGCCGCTGGTTGGCGGAACTGCTGGCGCTGCCCTGGTGTTCTGTGGCCCAATGGAGAATGCCATCGGCCAGCGAGGTGACGTGGGCACGCTTGCCCAGTAACGCGATGGATCGACGGCACCGGCGCAGGAAGGTATCCACACCATCACTTTTCTGCAGCTGGGCAAAACGCAGCTCACTGATATAGGGCTTGCCGGTCTTATCCTTCTGCTCTCCCATCGCCGCAGCAAACGACGCGGAGGCGTCGTGCTGGCGAACCTCGGCCAGGGCTCCAGCAACCATGCCCCAGGCCAGCATGTCGGCCTCCGTGACATGAAGATCTTCCCCTACCGCAAACCAGAGATTCCGGAAGCCTTCGGTCATCAGTACGTCGTCAACGGTATGGCAGCGTCTGAGTTGCGCTCGCTGGGCCGGTGGCAGTGGCGGCGCCCCGTCACCGAACATCTGTTGCAGCAGCGAGCTCTGGTTATGTAACCTTGCCCACCACGTCAGCACACGTCGCTGTTGCGACTCGTCTCGTAATACCTGGTAGTACACCTTGTTTGAGGTCATGGTCGCTCCTTGATCGTGATTAACTGGCCGTCTGTTGGGGCTCTGTGCCCTTAGATGGTGTTTCGTCCAATCCAGCTTGCTTGCGGAAATTCTTGGCTGTTTTGTTTTTGTTGAACCACATGAGGAAGGAATTGCGGGCCTTAGTAATACGTTTCATATTGAGCGCTTCGGGGGGCCCGCTTAGGGTGAGGTCGTCGAAGATGGCGAAGGCCTGGCGGCGGACCTCCAAGTACCAGACTTCCGCGATATCGGAGGGAAGACGCTTAACATCGTCGCCCAATAGCCGGCGCCCCAATTCCGATAACAATTCATAGAATCGAGGTTCGGTGCGCTCCCAAAAGCGGGCATCGATGTATTCCAGGTCGCCCTTGGCTTCCGAGGGTCTCTTGAACCACGCCTCTTTGGTGCTGCGACGAAGCTGCCAGCACACTTCCTTGGCGTAGCCAACCAGGCTTCTGAGCCAGCTCTGCAGGCGCTCCTGCTGTCTTTCGGGCAAGGCCAGAAACGGCAGTTGGGTGCCAACCCAACCCCGTGCTTTTGCCTTGTCTAAATCAAAGCCAAAGGCCCACAGCCTGGCCACCCTGGGCAAGGCGATACCCTCCGCTTCGCACTCATCCACTTTCGAGGTGTAAGCGGTCACATTCAACGCCGGGAGGTTACCCTCTTGTTCAGTCTCCTCAAACACTAGGCTTTCCCAGTGTCGATAACCGATTCCACTAGGTTGCCCCTTAATAGAAAGCGGAGGTTGCTGGGGTTGCTTTGGGTCACGCCGGTAAGGGGTGAGCGGGTGAACCCACGGCCCGTCATAGTTATTGCCGTAGTTCCTCGCCCGGATATGACGCACACTTCGCTCACTCTTTTGCCCACACAGATCACATCGGGCTTCTTGCGCTTCAATGTCCAAACGGAACCGTCGCGGCATGGCCCAGAACACATGCAAGGGGTGAACTTGGGTTGGCAAGGTTGTCTCGCCCTTCTCACTGGTTCGGGTAGGCGCCATCCAGGGGTAGATACTGAGTTCCGCGTCGGTCGAGCCAGCACCAACGACCTGACCGCTCTCCAGTACGTTAACCCACAGCTTCTGCCACAAGGTGCTGGATGGTTCAGAGGGCAACAGGAGCGTAGTCAACGGACCACCGCCTCGAAGGCCGGTACGGTAACCTTTGCCGCCAGAAGGCGCGTTGATCTGCATGGTGAACAGCGCTATGGCGGCACAATGGGGGCACACCGTCTCCACCCGGCCGTCTTTGACAAAGTGGTCGGTGTTGTTCTTGACTGTGGATGCCCCCGGCGAATCAATTAGAAGCCCGGCAACGGACGCGGGCGCATCGCCCTCCAGCTCATCAAAGTCCTGCATAAAGCGCGGCCCGGAACCATCAAGTTCAAAACATGACCGAGACGACACAAAGGCTTCTGCTAACTGCTGCTCCGATGGTGGGTTTTCATAATATTCCATCCACTGATCGATGTCGGACGGAGCAAAGACCGTTTGAAGCAAACCAATCAGGAACTGGTAGGCTCCACCCTGGAAGTCCGCACGGGGCAGAGCGAGGTCAACAATGTCTGGCGATACCGTACTGGTGACGGGTAGATACTCAACCCTTCCATCCGCCTTCTGAAAAGGTAACCACGAGTCCGTTAGCAAATTCATGCGCTAGATTTCCTCCGATCCTTATTTGTTTTTGTCACGACACAACCCTGTCTGCGCGTCATATATATAACCTCCTTGATCAAAGGGCCCAAGCCACAATCTGGAGAAGCGCAAACCTGGCTGGCACTCGAACAGCGTACTCTGGAGGTGCTCCAAGGCTTCCGGGAACTCAGGCAACTTGTCGGCGAGGGACTGACGGATCTTGATCTGGCTCATTTCCCAGGGATGGGGGCCATCCTCCAGAGGGATGAGGCGCTGCTGCGACTCATCGAGACACACCAGAGTCACCGTGACACTCGGCTCGTCGGTCAGGCGGGTGCCAATATCAACTTCGCCCTGCCAGCCGCTTCTGGCACTGGCAGCCACATAGCCCTTATCCAGGTCCAAGCGATTGAACTGCCCCATGGCCGCCTGACTCTGTCGCTCGCCTTCATCTTCGAAAAAGCTGCCTGTTAGGGCGTCGGGGAGACGAACGTCGGCACCCGGCCCATAGACTGACTCGATCAGCCATCGCGCCTGGCTCGGCATCCGAATCGCCTGCTCCTCCAACAGTGCCCAAAGCGTCAACCAGAGCTGGCCGTGATTTCGGTACACCGCTGCTGTTCCGGGCAAAAAACGCCGAATCCAGTCCTTGTCAGGCTCTGTAGTGAAGGCTGGCGCCAGAACTCGCAGTACGGGGTCTGGCCGTTGATCCGGGCTTTCTTGGTCAGTAAGCAGGTTGCCCTCAGCATCTCGCCGATGCCGGTGCAGCCGCCCGGCTCGCTGGATCAACAGGTCAATAGGCGCCAAGTCCGACACCATGACATCCATGCAGATATCCAGTGACTGCTCCAACACCTGGGTTCCTATGAGTATCCGGCCAGCCCTATCAGAAGCGCCGGAACTCTTACCAAACCAGTGCAACGCCTGGTTCTCGATGCGCTGACGGTCGGCCATGGTAAAGCGGCTGTGGAACAGCAAGACCTTGTCGGGGTCATCGACTTGCCCTCTGAGCCGCTCATAGGCTTCGATGGCGTCATCGACGGTGTTGCGAATCCAGCAACCACACTGGCCATGCTTTGCAGCGGCCAATAAGGCATCGATCGCCTGCGATGGCTCGCACAACTGCTCAATGGCGAGATCCCGGGTAGCGCTGTCACGGGTATTCAGCGCTGTCTGATCGAGGCCATTGGCGTTAACTATTGTCGCCAATGGGAAGTGCTCAGAATAGGGATTGAGGGAGCCCTCTCCCCCCAAACCGCGCCGCCAGGATTCCGTCAGTTTTTTCCTCATCTCCATCGGCAGGGTGGCGGTTAGAAGAACCGCATACCCTCCCTGGCGGGCATGAAGTTCCAGCACTGCACAAAGCAGCGTCAGCATGTAATCATCGCAGGCGTGTATTTCATCGACGAGCAGCACTTTTTTGGCCATACCAACGAGGCGTAGCGATTGATGCCGGAACGGCAATACCCCCATCAACACCTGATCGACCGTGCCCACTCCCACATCTGCCAGCAGGGCCCGTTTCCGGGAATCGGCGAACCACTGGTTGCATACGGCAGAGGCGCTGCGCTCTTCCGGGCGGTAATCCAGGTCCTTCGGCTGGCCGGCGATCACTGAAGTCTGGAAAGCGCCGTGCAATCGCTGGGCCCCATGAGCCAGCACCAGGTTTGGCCTTTCCCCCTCCCGGAACCAGCGCTGGTAATACTCCGCAATCCGGCCGTACATGGCATTAGAGGTGGCCATGGTAGGCAGCCCGAAATACACCCCCTCCGCCAGCCCTCGGCCCAGCAGGCGATGGGAAATGGTGATCGCCGCTTCGGTTTTCCCAGCGCCGGTCACATCCTCCAGGACAAAGAGCTGAGCAGTTTCTGAGATCGGCACCTGTTCGGCCCAGCTTTGCAGTGGCGTCGGTTCAAATCCGAAGAAGCGCTCCACCCCAGGAAAAGCCGTAGCCTGTGCTGGCCTGTCAAACCCCAATCGCTCAACTTGCCTTCGGGCTCGGGGAAGCGCCAACTCTCGCCAATAGTCCTGCAACGGCATCAGGTCAGTCACATAGGTAAACACCGACTGGTCAGAGCCCAACCAATCCGCCAGAACTGCCAACCCTGCAAGCTGCCAACTCACTTGTTTGAGCAACTGATGCCAGGATGGATCTGCCATTAAGGTGACCGGCCACTCAGGCCGGATAAGTCGTGCAGCTTCTAAGGCAAAAGCACAGGCCGCTTTCTCATCGCTGACCAGGAAGTGGCTCGCTACCAAGGTATTGCTCGGGTTCACCGGCAGGCCATGATGGCCAAAGGTCGTTTCGAGCATCGCTTCCAGAGAACGACGTGTAGTTCTGCGGAGGTCTTCAGACTTGGGCCAACCACACGCATCCAGCCGGCGCTCCCGGAACACAGTACTACGCTTCCACAACAACATGCCCAGAGCCGCATGCCCGCCCGGAATATCGTAGCTGTAGGTCAAATCCGGGACCTTGAGCTGTTCGGATTGCGGCTGAGCCAGAGCCTGAAAAGACTGGGAAAACTTGCCCAGATCGTGAATGGAAAGGAGAAATGTAAAGAGGCTCTGGAACTGCGATCCCTCAATGCCCAGAACGCTGGAAATCACTTGCCCCTTGGCTGAACTCGGATCAGTTAAATAAAATGCGACGGCCGCGACGTCCAATGAGTGGTAGGCCAACAAATGGCAGGGAACACCGCCTGCATCCTTAGCCGGCTTGGCCTTGCCCCAATAGCGAAGATAATCCTGCATACGCTTTCCTTGAACACTAAGAGCCGTAAGATCGATATGAGGGACGCTAACATCCTCACTGCACCAATTCGTGCACTACTGTAAAAATCAACAGTAAACCCCCACCAGTTTCCGCACTCGTTCAATCACCTCCCGCCTCAACTCCTCCGGCCCAAGCACCTCCACCTCGGCCCCATACCGCAACACCTCCATCACCAACTCACGTTCATCCGAATACGGCACATACAGGTGATAACCATCGTCCAGCCACTCCCCACGCTGGTCCCGATGCCACTGTTCGTCCGCCACCCACTGGGCGGCGTGCTTGCTGAATCGCAGGTGGGCGGTGGCCTTGGGTTGGCCGCCGAAGATTCCGAAACTGGAGGAGGTAAAGGCTTCGAGGCCCTCGGTGGCTAGCCGCTGGGCCGGTGCGCCCAAAAGCTCAGGTCGGGCGATGCGGTCCAGGGAGAAGAGGCGTAGGCCGTTGGCGCTTTGACAATGGGCCAGCAGGAACCAGTTAGAGCGGTAGTGAAGCAGTTTCTGGGGATGGACGGTACGGGTTCTGAGCTCGTTGCTGCTGCGGGAGGCGTAATCGAACTGGACCTGCTTACCCGCCAGCGTGGCCTCGGCAATGGGGTCGAAAATCTGGTGCAACGCTGTGCGCACCTGGATGGGCTGTATCTGCACCCGCTGACTGATTTGTTCGGCGGCATGGCCCGACTCGCCCAGCAAACGCCGGATTCGATCCTTGAGGGGAGCGACCCGATGGGAGATCAATCCCGGCTGAACGTTCTCAAGCAGTTGTTCGCAAGCCAACAGCGCATACAGCTCGCCAGGGTCCAACCAAAAACCCGGCAATTCGAAGACCGGGGCATCGGGATTATAGCGATGGCCGTTCCGCTCACGACAATACTCCAGCGGCGCTCCCAGGCTGTCTCGCAAAAACTCGAAATCGCGGGTGATGGTATTACGGGATGTTTCCAGCTCCTCGGTAAAACGGCGCATGGGCACCGGGGTGCGGGCACTTCGCAGGATGTCGTGAATACGATAAATGCGGTTGAAGCGGCTCACCCCAGTTCCTTTTGGCCGTTGTCCTTTTTACTCTGTTGAAGAGGCTAGCCTGCTTTTCTGGGACCGGCAAATTTGTGTCGCCCTTACAAGTAGTTAGGATCCAGTGTACTACCCCGTCGTTGTTATTGCCGATGCCGCACGACTACCACCGCCCCTGCAAAGTCGCCACGATATTCCGCCCACCGGCATGGTCCCGGTGCTCGCACAGGTAGATGCCCTGCCAGGTGCCCAGGGCCAGGTGGCCGTCGGACACCGGTACCGTCAGCGAAGGGCCAATCAGGATGCTCTTGATGTGCGCGGGCATGTCGTCCGGGCCTTCCACGGTATGGCGGTAGTGGGGCGCGTTCTCCGGCACCATTACGTTGAAGTGTCGCTCCAGGTCGCCGCGAACGTCCGGGTCGGCGTTTTCGTTAATCGCCAGGGAGGCCGAGGTGTGCTGGAGGAACAGGTGGAGCAGACCCACCTGACAGTTTCTGAGATCCGGCCCCTGGGACACCACCTCGTTGGTGATGATGTGGAACCCGCGGGATAAGGCGGGCAACTGGATGGTCGTTTGATCCCAAATCATGGGCACCAGCCTCCTGATTCGTTGCTTTATCGCTGCGTTTCATCCCAGGGATGGGCCGGCAACACGTCCTCATTCACATCGGATTCGTAACTGCTGCGGAAGTAGTCCATCACCTTCTCGGCCTCACCCAGCTCGTCGAAGCGGGCCACGTGATAGATGGCCTCCCCTTCGTTTACCAGCGGCAGGTTGTTCACGCAAATCACGATGCCCGAGAAGGGTGCCAGCACCGCCACTTCACTCTCACCGAAGGGATCGGCCACCATGGCCAGTTTCTGGCCCTTGCTGACCCGCTGCCCCAGGCGGGCAACCGGGCGCATGATGCCATCCATATCCGCCCGTACCCAAGAGGAAGTGGCGGCGGTTTCCGAGCGCTTCTTGGGCGCCTTGGGGCTCTTCTTCACCGGCACCATTCCCAGCGTCCGCATGACCCTGAGCACGCCCTTGATGCCGCTGCCGATGACCACCGGGTCGAACCTCAGGGCCTCGCCGCCTTCGAAGGTGATCACCGGAATGTCCAGGGAGTCCGCGTAGGCACGCAGGCTTCCGTCCCGCAGGCTGGCGTTGATGATGATGGGAGCGCCGAAGGCCTCCGCCATCTTGACGGTCTCGGGGTTGGTGAGCTCGGCCCGGATCTGGGGCAGGTTGAAGCGATGAATGGCGCCGGTATGCAGGTCGATGATGTGAGTGACGTGTTCCATCACCTGGGAACGCAGCAGGTAGGCAATGCGCCCGCCCAGCGAGCCGGTTTCGGTGCCCGGGAAACAGCGATTGAGGTCGCGCCGGTCCGGCAGGTAGCGGGTGCGCTGGATAAAGCCGAAGATATTGACGATGGGCACCGCCACCAGGGTCCCGCGCAGGTGGCGCAGGGCCGAGTTGCGCAGCACCCGGCGGATGATCTCGACGCCGTTGATCTCGTCACCGTGGATGGCGGCGCAGACCATCAACACCGGTCCGTCCCGGCGCCCGTGGATCACTTCCACCGGCAGGTGCAGCGGGGTGTGGGTGTAGAGCTTGGCCACGGGAATCTCCACTGTGGCCCGCCCGCCCGGCCGGATCTCGGTACCGGCAATGACAAACGGAGCTCTGGCCACGGCCTAGCCTCTACCTTTTGTACGGGTCTTGCCCAGTTTCTGGTTCTTCTCGGTCCAGTTGATGATCATGCCGGCGACGTTCTTGCCGGTGGCATTCTCGATACCCTCCAGCCCGGGTGAGGAGTTCACCTCCATCACCAGCGGGCCCCGGCTGGACCGCAGCAGATCGACACCGGCCACATTCAGCCCCATGGCCTTGGCCGCCAGCACCGCCGTCTTACGCTCTTCCGGGGTGATCCGCACCAGCGAGGCGGTGCCACCCCGGTGCAGGTTGGAGCGAAACTCCCCTTCCCCGGCCTGGCGTTTCATCGCTGCAATCACCTTGTCGCCGATCACGAAACAGCGAATGTCCGCCCCGCCGGCCTCCTTAATGAACTCCTGCACCAGGATGTCCGCCTTCAGCCCCATGAAGGCCTCGATCACACTCTCCGCCGCCTTGCGGGTCTCCGCCAGCACCACCCCAATGCCCTGGGTTCCCTGCAGCAACTTGATCACCACCGGGGCTCCGCCGACCATCTTGATCAGCTCCGGCACGTTGTCCGGCTTGTTGGCGAAGCCGGTCACCGGCATGCCGACGCCCTTGCGGGCCAGCAACTGCAGCGAGCGCAACTTGTCCCGGGCGCGGGTAATGGCCACCGATTCGTTCACCGGGAACACCCCCATCATCTCGAACTGCCGCAACACGGCGGTGCCGTAGAAGGTGACCGACGCCCCGATGCGGGGAATCACCACATCGAAATCGTCCAGCGTCTGCCCGTGGTAGTGAATCTTCGGGTTGGCCGAGGTGATGTTCATGAAACAGTGCAGACAGTCGATCACCCGCACCTCATGGCCCCGGTTGATCCCCTCCTCCACCAGGCGACGGGTGGAGTACAGATTGCGGTTGCGCGACAGGATCGCAATTTTCATGACTCGTTCCTTAACACCGGCTCTCCGGCCAAATAGGAGGATTCGGGGGACACCACGCAGCGCCCGGCCATGGCGGTTCGACCGATCAGCATGCGAAATCGCATGGAGTCCCGGTTTGTCAGCGTCATTTCCACCGGCCAGGTGTGCTGGCCTATTAATAGCGTAGTCGCTATCACCAGCCGCAGCTCCTGGTGGCCGCCGGAATCGGTGACCGTGCGCTCGTCGATGACGGCAGCATCACACTCCACACTGGCGTGCAGGTTATGCTGCTCCGGATGCACCCAGAAGCGCACCCGCCGCTCGCCGTCCACGGTGTAAGGCTCGGTGCGGTAGGTATGCAGGCAGGAGGTGCGGGCCCCGGTGTCCACCTTGGCCTTGATCCGGGGAATATCCAGCTCGGGCAGCGCCACCCACTCCCGCCAGCCCAGGCAGGTGCGTTGGTCGTGTTCGGGCTCGGCCGTGGTTCTGGCCTTATCAGTCTGTTTCACTGGCATCGATTCGGTCCTGCTGCTTGTGACTCGGAGCCCGGGTCAACTCGACCCGGAAGGGTTCGGAATGACTGCCGGCGTATACGCTGGTATGGGGGAAGGGAATCTCGATTCCCGCCCGGTCCAGCTCCCGCTTGATGGCCACCATCATATTGCTGCGGCCTTCCAGTACCTGATCCTTGGGTACCCAGAAGGAAAACTGCAAATCCACTGAAGACGCCGCAAAGGCGGTCACCAGCACAAAAGCCTTGGGTTCTTCCAGGCAACGGGGCTCCCGCTTGGCAAGGTCCAGCAGCAGCGCCTCAACCCGCTCCACATCCTCAGCGTAGGCAATGCCCACCGTCAGGTCGATTCGACGAATGGGAAAACGGGACCGGTTGACCACCCGGGTCTTGATCAGCGTTTCGTTGGGAATTCGCACATACAGGTTATCCGGGGTGCGTAACTTCACGCTGAGCATGTCGATGCCCACCACTTCGCCGACGGTGCCCTCCACTTCAATATAGTTGCCCAGTTCGAAGGGGCGCTCCACCAGCAGGAACAGGCCACTGATCATGTTGGACGCGGAGGTCTGGGAGGCGAAACCGACGGCCACGGTCAGGATGCCCGCCGCCCCCAGCAGTACCTCCAGGGAAAACCCCACCTCCCGCATGGCGGCCATGATGAAGATGGCCAGTACCACATAGAACACCAGCCGGCGCAGCATGACCGCGTGGTGACGGGAACTCCGAGCCTGCACCACCCGGGCAATCCCACGCCCACCCAGCGAGGCCAGCACCACGCCCATGGCCAGCAGGACCAGCGCAGCCAGCCACTGGCCCCAGGCAACATGACCGATCACCGCCAGCAGGCTCTGCTCAATACCCTCGAGCACGACTCAGACTCCCCTTAACCAAACATTCGATCGAAAGCCCGGATAAAACCACCCCGTTCGCTGGATTCCCGCGCGGGACTCAAGCGCTGGCAATGTCCCGCCTCCGGAATCGGATCCGGGGCGATTTTCAGCTGGGCCGCGTTCATGTCCGTTTCACACACCACCGTCACCTTGGGCGCCCACAATTGCCCCTCTTCATTCTGAAACAGTGGCAGCAGCTGGGTTGGCAGGCTGAAGCGCTCCAGCAACAGCGGCTCGGGACGACGATTGCGGATACGTACCGGGGTAATCGCCCGCCAGGGCCGCTTGGGCACCGCGTCCAGCGCCATTCGCCCAAAACTGGGCGCGGTGTAACAAAGATCGCCCTCCATGGTGGAAGGCCCCACCCAGGTCAGGGAGGGCTCGGTGAGCGCCAGCTCCGTGAGCAGGGTGTCCCGCTCCCCCACCCGAACCTGCATCCACACCTGAGTGCCAACATAGATAATGCACTCGCTGTCGGCGGGCAGGGTCAGTGGCTGGTACGGGCGAATCACGGTGGGCAGTTTTGCCAAGGCGGGCAGGAACCGAACCTGCGTGCTGGCATCCGGCCTGACAAATCGCTGCAACGGTACGTCGCCGCCGGGCAATACATGGCTGGTGGAGGTCTGCCAGCCCGCCGGATCCGTCTGCTCGTAGTGGTAATCGGCACGGACCTGCCATTCCTTGTCGAGCAGGGTCAACCATAGCCGCAGATGCCCCAGCTCATGCAACTGGGTCTGGCCGGACTCCAGCGTATAGTCACGGTTCCAGGCGCCGGTCTGCGGGGCACCGGGCTGGAGATCCGGCGTCTCGTCCTTGCTATCAGTCATTGAGTCCTGTGGTACAACCATGCAATGGGTTTCTTCAACTATAATCCAATCCCGCGCCGTCAGCGAATACCCAACTACGTGATTTTATTGATTCCTTTTGAACTGTAACGGGGCACCCGATGACTGACCTGGTCTGGTTTCGCAACGACCTTCGCACCGCCGACAACCCGGCCCTGACAGCCGCCACCCGGTCAGGCGCGGCCGTCAGGGCCTGTTATCTGCTGACACCCGGCCAGTGGCGCGAGCACCACTGGTCGCCGGCTCGGGTGCAATTAGTGGTGGACCACCTCAACGCCCTGGGGCGGGCGCTGGCCGACCTGGGCATCGAATTGCACATTATTCGCGCAGACCGGTTTGACGATTCCATCGCCTCACTAAAGAAATTTTGTGCCCAACGGGCCATCCGGCGCGTGCATTTCAATGAGGAATACGGCGTCAACGAGCGCCGGCGGGACAAGCAGTTGGCGACCGATCTCGGCAAGACTGGCGTCGAGGTTCATAAGTACCGCGACCAGTGCGCTGCCCCGGTGGGCGAGATCCTCACCGGCCAGGGGCGGCCCTACTCGGTATTCACCCCATTCGCCCGGCGCTGGCGGGAATGGCTGCAGCAGCACCCACCCCAGATCCATCCGGTCCCCAAGCCGGTCGCCAAGCCGCTGCCGGCGCCGCCGCCCATCTCCAGCCTGGAGGACTGGGCGCCGGCGCCGCCGGCGTTGGTGGCCACCGGTGAAACCGCCGCCCACCAGCAACTGGAGCGGTTCCTGGATGAGCGGGTGATGGACTACAAGCGGGACCGGGACCTGCCCGCCCTCGAGGCCACCAGCCGGATCTCCCCCTACCTGGCCAATGGCGTACTGTCGGGCCGGCAGTGCCTGGTTGCCGCACTACAGCTGGCCCACAACGCCGGGGACGGCGGTGCCTGCTGGGTCAACGAACTGGCCTGGCGGGACTTCTACATCCACGTCCTCTACCACTTTCCCCGGGTCAGCATGAACCGGGCGTTCAAGCCTGAGACCGAAGCGCTGGTGTGGAACCGCCCCGGACAGGCCTTCGAGGCCTGGAAAGCCGGCCAGACCGGCTTGCCCATTGTCGATGCCGCCATGCGCCAGCTGAACCAGACCGGCTGGATGCACAACCGCCTGCGGATGGTCGCGGCCATGTACCTGACCAAGAACCTGTTCATCGATTGGCGACTGGGAGAGTCTTACTTCATGGAGCAGCTGGCGGACGGTTTCCTGGCCTCCAATAACGGCGGCTGGCAGTGGAGCGCCTCCACTGGCACCGATGCCGCGCCCTACTTCCGGGTGTTCAACCCGGTGAGCCAGAGCGAGCGCTTCGACCCGGAGGGGCGGTTTATTCGCCGATTCGTGCCGGAATTGTCAGGGCTGGACAACAAAGCCATTCACCAGCCCTGGCGATCGGGATCGCTCCCCAACGGCTATCCCGCGCCGCTGGTGGATCTCAAGGACAGCCGGAAAGAGGCCATTGCCCGGTTTCAGGCGTTAAAGGAAGGAATGTAAAGACCGCTCGCTGGAGGAGACGGAGTTGAAATCCGTCCCCGGCTAAGCCCGGATAGAGCTCCCGAATAAACTTCGGACCCGGGGTGGTACTCAGTGCTCAGCCCCCGAGCCGCACACCGGACACTCCGGATCTCGCGCCAGCGTCATCTGGCGCCATTCCATCCGCCAGGCATCCAGGATCAGCAAGCGGCCTATCAATGGGGTACCCACACCGCTGATCACCTTGATGGCTTCCATCGCCTGGCTGCTGCCGATCATCCCCACCAGGGGACCGATCACCCCCGCCTCGGAGCAGGTCAGGTCCTCGTTGCCGTCTTCCCCATACAGGCAGTGGTAGCACGGGCTGTTCGGCTGCATGACGTCGAACACCGAGAGCTGCCCCTCTCCCCGGATGGCGGCACCGGATACCAGAGGCACCCGGGCCTGGACACAGGCCCGGTTGAGCGCGAAACGGGTGGTGAAGTTGTCGGTGCAGTCCACCACCACCGTGGCGGCCTGCACTGCCTGCGCCAACGCCTCGCCGTCGAGGCGGCGGGCCAGCGCGGTGACGGTGACCGACGGGTTGATCCCGCGGACCCGCTCGGCGAGCGCCTCGGCCTTGCTCTGGCCCAACTGGGACTGGTCGAAGGCAATCTGGCGCTGGAGGTTGGCCACCTCCACGGCGTCGTCATCCACCACCGTGATCTGCCCCACTCCGGCGGCGCCGAGGTACAACGCCACCGGACAGCCCAACCCACCGGCGCCAACCACCAGTGCCCGGGCCTGCTTGAGCCGCACCTGCCCCGCCACGTCAAACGCCGGCAGTAGCAGTTGCCGGCTGTAGCGCATCAACTCGTCGTCGGTCAGCATGACGCATCTCTCCGTTCTCGGCGATGAAATTGCCCCAGGGTCAGCCGGTCCTGCCCCCCATAGTCTTGGCGGGATTGTACCGCCCAAAAACCGGCCTGGCGGAACAGCGCCTGCACCGCCGTCGCCTGGTCATAACCGTGCTCCACCAGCAGCCAGCCGCCCTCGTCCAGCCAGTCTGGCGCCTGGGTCACGATCTGACGCAGGTCGTCCAGACCATCGGCCCCCGACACCAGCGCGGTGGCCGGCTCGAAGCGCACGTCGCCCTCGGCCAGATGACGGTCATCGGCGGCGATGTAAGGTGGATTGGAGACAATCAAATCAAACCGCTGGGCTGGCAGATCGTCGAACCAGTGACTTGCCTCAACCTGGACCGGCAGCCCCAGCCGTTGCGCATTGTGCCGGGCCAGCGCCACCGCGTCGGGGACGGCATCACAGGCACTCACCCGCCATTGAGGACGCTCCTTGGCCAGCGCCAGGGCAATGGCTCCGGTACCGGTACCCAGGTCCATGACCCGGGCCTCGGCCGGCAACGGCAACTCCAGGGCCACTTCCACCAGGCATTCGGTGTCGGGGCGGGGAATCAGCGTGTCGGGAGTCACCGCCAGGGTCAGGGACCAGAAGTCCTGTTCCCCCAGCAGATGAGCAATGGGCTCCCCGGCCACCCGGCGCACCAACAACGCCTGGAATCGTGCCAGCGGGTCGGCCGGAACCTCCCGCTCTGGCCAGGTGCGAAAGCTGGTACGGGACCAGCCGGTCACATGGCTCAGCAGCAGCTCGGCGTCGAGTCGCGACGTCTCGCTGTCAATGCGGGCGGCCGCCTCCCGGAGCACAGCCTCGCTGGTCAGTGATGGCTCACTCATCCGACATGCTGGCCAGCAGTTCGGCCTGGTGTTCCTGCTGCAAGGGCCCCACCACCGGCGACAGGTCCCCGGCAATCACTTCGTCCAGCTTGTACAGGGTCAGGTTGATGCGGTGGTCGGTGACCCGGCCCTGGGGAAAGTTGTAGGTGCGGATGCGCTCGGAACGGTCGCCACTGCCCACCAGGCTCTTGCGGGTTTCCGCCTGGGACTGCTGCTGCCGTTCCCGCTCGGCGTTCTGCAGGCGGGTGGCCAGCAGACTCATGGCCTTGGCCCGGTTCTTGTGCTGCGAACGTTCGTCCTGACACTCCACCACAATGCCGGTGGGCAGGTGGGTCAGGCGGATGGCGGAATCGGTCTTGTTGACGTGCTGGCCACCGGCGCCGGAGGCCCGGAAGGTATCCACCCGCAGGTCCGCCTTGTTGATCTCGACGGCCTGGGCCTCGTCCGCTTCCGGCATCACCGCCACGGTGCAGGCGGAGGTGTGAATCCGGCCCTGGGACTCGGTTTCCGGCACCCGCTGGACCCGGTGGGCACCGGATTCGAACTTCAGCGCGCCATAAACACCATCGCCCACCACCCGGCTGATCACTTCCTTGTAGCCGCCATGCTCACCGGGACTTTCGCTGATCACTTCCACTCGCCAGCGCTGGCCCTCGGCGTAACGGGAATACATGCGGAACAGGTCGCCGGCGAAAATCGCCGCCTCATCGCCCCCGGTACCGGCACGGATCTCCAGGAACACACTCTTGCTGTCATTGGGGTCTTTCGGCAGCATCAGCCGCTGCAGTTCCTCGTCCAGCTCTTCACTCTTCTGCTGGGCCAGGGTCTGCTCCTCTTCGGCCATGGCGCGCATGTCGGCATCGCCGTCCCGGGCCAGTTCGGCGGCCTCTTCTATGTCGTCAAGCGCCTGCTGATAGGCCCGGAAGCACTGCACCACCGGTTCAATCTCGGCGAACTCCTGGGACAGGGTGCGAAATTTGTCCTGATCGCTGATGACGCTCTGCTCACTGAGCAACGCACTGACTTCCTCGTAGCGGTCGACCAACCGCTCGAGCCGGGATTGAATGGATGGTTTCATAGTTTTTCCGATGTGACGGAAACCTCGTTATCCTGGGTTTCCAGCTGGTGCAGCTCTCTTAGCCAATGGGTGACTTCCACGCGCCCCTCCGAGGTGGCCTTGCGGACCTGGACCGAGGGCTCGTGCAGCAATTTGTTGGTGAGGCCCCGGCCCAGACTGCGGATGACCGTCTCGGGGTCGCCACCATTGCGCAGCGCCCGCAGGGCTTTTTCGACTTCCTGGTCCCGCTGGCGCTCGGCCTGGGTGCGGAACTGCTTGAGGGTGGCCACCGCGTCCAGCGCCCGCAGCTGGCCGAGGAATTCCTGGGCTCCGGCAAGGATCAGGTTCTCCGCTTCCCGGGCGGCGCCCTCCCGCGAGCGCACGTTCTCTTCGATTACCTGGCGCAGGTCATCCACGGTATAGAGGAAGACGTCATCTAACGACGCCACTTCCGGCTCGATATCCCGGGGCACGGCAATATCGACCATGAAATAGGGGCGGTGCTTGCGTCGCTTCAGCGCCCGTTCCACCGCCCCCTTACCGAGGATCGGCAGCGGACTGGCGGTAGAGGCGATCACGATGTCCACTTCCGGCAGGTGGTCGGGAATGTCGGACAGCACAATTCCGCAGCCACCGTGTTCCTCCGCCAGGTTCTGGGCCCGGTCCAGGGTCCGGTTGGCCACCAGGAAATCCTTCACCCCGGCCTCGGACAGGTGACGGGCCACCAGTTCGATGGTCTTGCCCGCCCCGATCAACAGCGCCTTGTTGCGGGACATATCCGCAAAGATATGGTTCGCCATGCTGACGGCGGCGTACGCCACCGACACCGGGTTCTCGCCAATGGCGGTCTGGGTACGGACCCGCTTGGCCACCGCGAAAGTCTGCTCGAACAGGCGCGACAGGAACGAGCCGCTGGCCTCGTGCTCCCGGGCCAGCGCGTAGGCGTCCTTGAGTTGGCCGAGAATCTGGGGTTCGCCCAGCACCATCGAATCCAGCCCGGACGCCACCCGCATCATGTGCCGCACTGCCTCGGTATCCCGATGCAGGTACACGGCGTCTTCCAACTCCCCCGGCGCCAGGCCATGGAAGCCCGCCAGCCAGCGCAGCACCAGGGCGGCGCAGTCGTCATCGCCAGCCAGGTACAGCTCCGTCCGGTTGCAGGTGGACAGGATCGCCGCCTCGCTGGCGCCGGAGGCCGCCCGCAGCTCGGCGAAAGCTTCCGCCATGCGCTCCGGGGTAAACGCAATGCGCTCCCGAAGCTCCAGCGGCGCGGTACGATGGTTGATGCCCAGCGTTAGTAATGCCATATCGGAGTGAGACTACCTCTGCGCCCAGAATGGCGCCCGCAACCGCCTGTACCCACTGTACGAAACAGGTACCGGGCAGAATAACCAACACGCGGGCGAACGAATAATGGCCTCATTTTACAGAGGGACTTTGTCCCCTGCCACCCATAACACCACCCAGGCCGGATAACGACTGGCAGGTTGGGCAAGATCAGACGCTTATGCCATCATAGGGTCTCGACATCGGCACCCTTCACGGGGCGGCTAACCAGCCCCCTGGGCGTCGACCAAACCAGTACGGGATACCGCATGCAAAAACCTGTCTTGTTGTTCCTTGCCAGCCTCATCGGCGTAAGCCTTGCCGGCTGTGCAAACCTGATGGACACCACGGAGCCTGCCAAACCTGTCAAACCGCAAGCACCGGCGGACACCGCCAAGGTCGAGGAAATCCACTACGCCGAATTCGACCCGGAGGTGCTCTACCTGCTGTTGAGCGCGGAAGTCGCCGGCCAGCGCGGCCGTTATGACATCACCCTTCTGCACTACATCAAAGCCGCTCAACGCTCGCGAGACAAGGGCGTCATCCGCCGGGCCCTGCGCATTGCCCAGTCCCTCAATGGCGACAACGCCCAGCAACAGATGGCCTCATTGTGGCTGGAAGTCGAGCCGGACAGCCTCGAGGCGCACCGGGTGCTGGCCATCCAGGCGGTCAAACGCAGCCAACTGGACCGGGCCCTCAATCATATGGAGCAGATCATGGGGCTGGGCGGGGATGCCGATTTCGACAGCCTTGCCGCCATGGCCTCCCAGCTGTCCCCGGACAAGCAGCAGGAACTGCTCGGACTGTATCGCCAACTGGCCGAGCGCCACCCCGACAACATCGAGATTGAGTACAGCATTGCCCTGCTGCTGAAGATCAACGACCAGCCGGCCACCGCCCTGGAGCGGCTGACCCCCTTGCTGGAGGCGCACCCCAACTTCCAGCCGGCGATCATCCTGAAAGGCGACCTGCTGTACCAGACCGGCCTGAAAACCGCCGCCCTGGATTACCTGCTCCAGCACACCCGCAAATTCCCCGGCAATCGGCAAATGGGCACCCTCTATGGCCGTATGCTGGTGGGCGAGGGCGAGATGCGGGCGGCCCAGGACGAATTTGCCCGCCTGGTCCAGCAGTTTCCCGACGTACCGGGCCTGAGGCTGTCCCACGCCCTGGTGGCGGTGGAAAACGGTGAACTGGATACCGCCCGCCAGGATCTGATCGGTCTGATAGAACAGGGTGACCACGAGAACGAAGCCCACTTCTACCTCGGCAAGATCGCCGACATGGAGAACCACCCACAACAGGCTATCGGCTATTACGAGCAGGTGGAGGAAGGCCCCCAATACTTTCCCGCCCTGTCCCGGGCCAGTGTGCTGAGGGCCGAGGCCGGGGACGTCGATGGCGCCCTGGCCAATATCCGCCAGCTGCGCGCCACCAACCCGCAGCAGTCGGAGAACTTCTGGCTCCTGGAGATCAACTTGCTGCTGGAGCAGGGGCGAACCGACAAGGCATTTGACTCCGCCAACCAGGCCCTGACAGAAATCCCGGACAGCGTGCGCATCCGCTACGCCCGCGCCATGCTCCTGGATGGCATGGCACGTACCGAAGAAGCCGAGGCGGACCTGCGCCGGGTACTGGATGCCGAGCCCAACAATTCCGTGGCCCTCAACGCTCTGGGCTACATCCTGGCCACCCGCACTGACCGCCTGGAAGAGGCCGAAGCCCTGATCAGCCGGGCGCTGGAGATCGACCCCAGCAATCCCGCCATTCTCGACAGCATGGGCTGGGTGCTGTTTCGCCAGGAACGCTTCGAACCGGCATTGACGTACCTCAAGCAGGCCTATGAGGCCTTCCCGGACCCGGAAGTGGCCGCCCACTTCGGCGAACTGCTGTGGCGCATCGGCGAACAGGAACAGGCCAGGATCGTGTGGCGGAGCGCCCTGGACGACAACCCGAACCACCCCATCCTGCGGGAAACAGTACTGCGATTGACCGGAGAGCAAGAGCTATGATCGCACAGGGACGTTTCTGGCCAGCCCTGGCCCTGAGCCTGGCTCTGTCGGCCTGCACCACCGTGCCCATTGAACCACTGCCGGAGGGGCTGACCAACCAGCCCCCCGCCGGCTGGCATCAGCGGCAGCAGCAGATCCAGGCGCTGCAACACTGGCAACTGCAGGGCAAGCTGGCCGTGCAGCAGCCGTCCGACAGCGGCAGCGCCATCATCAACCACTGGAACCAGCACAACGAGGCGTACGAGATCTCCCTGTCATCAGCCTTCCTGGGCCTTGGCCGCACCGAGATCAAAGGCGTGCCCGGGTACATCGAGCTGCGGTTGCCGGACGGCGCCACCTACCGCTCTACCGAGCCGGAGGAGCTGGTGGCGGCCGCAACCGGGTGGCAACTGCCGATCGACAACCTGATCTGGTGGATCCGCGGCCTGCCCAGCCCTGGCAGCGATTACCGCCTGTATTTCAACTTTGGCGCCAAACTGGCCCTGCTGCGGCAGGGCGGCTGGGAGATCCGGTATGACCGCTGGGAGCGGTTCATGGAGGACAAACCGGAACTGCCGGCCCGCATCACCGCCGTCAAGGGCGAGAAGCGGGTCCGCCTCGCCGTCACCCAATGGCAACCCACCGCCCCGGATAGCAGCCTGTGACCCTGACCCTGCCCTCCCCGGCCAAACTGAACCTGTTCCTGCACATCAACGGTCGCCGCCGCGATGGCTACCATGAGCTGCAGACCCTGTTCCAGTTCCTCGATTATGGCGACCGGCTGACGTTCAGTCTGCGCGAGGACGACCGCATTACCCTGTCGCCCTCCATCCCCGAGGTGCCCGACGAGGACAACCTGATCGTCCGGGCGGCGCGGCTGCTGGCCGGCTGCAGCCCCTCCCCACTGCCCGGCGTGCAGATCGACGTGCACAAGGTGCTGCCCATGGGCGGCGGTCTGGGTGGCGGCAGCTCCAACGCCGCCACTACCCTGCTGGCGCTGAATCACCTCTGGCAACTCCGGCTGCCCGAGGACAAACTGGCGGAATTGGGGCTTGCCCTGGGCGCCGACGTGCCGGTGTTTGTCCGGGGTTTTGCCGCCTTCGCCGAGGGCGTGGGGGAAATCCTGACGCCGGTCTCGCCGCCGGAAGACTGGTTTGTGGTGCTCAAACCCGAGTGCAACATCCACACAGGAAAGATTTTTTCGGCACAAGGGTTGACAAGGGACACCCCGAGAATCAAAATAGCGCCCGCTTTTGAGGGAGACGCCTCGAGGTACCGAAACGACTGTGAGGATGTAGTTTGCAGACTGTATCCTGAGGTTAAAAAGAGCCTGGACTGGCTTTCACAATTCGGACCTGCAAGATTAACCGGAACCGGGGCTTGCATTTTTGGACGTTTCCCGACAGAATCCGCAGCCCGGAATATCTGGGAAAGCAGACCCTCCGGCATCACGGGGTTCGTAGCTAAAGGGGTGAACCAGTCACCTCTACACCAAAAGCTAGCAGAGCTGAAATGATGCCAACGAAGTACGATACTGGGGTGTCGCCAAGTGGTAAGGCAACGGGTTTTGATCCCGTCATTCGCAGGTTCGAGTCCTGCCACCCCAGCCACCTTTCTCCCTCAACGCTCGACTCTGAATCCAACGCTGAGACTTCGAAGGATACCGTCGTGTCCAAACTGATGATTTTTGCTGGCAATGCTCACCCGGAACTCGCAAAGAGCATCGCCAAGAAACTGGCTATTCCCATGGGCCAGGCCACCGTGGGTAAATTCAGCGACGGTGAGACCACCGTTGAGATCAATGAGAACGTGCGCGGGCACGATGTCTTCATTATTCAGCCCACCTGCAACCCCACCAACGACAACCTGATGGAACTGATCGTGATGGCGGATGCACTGCGCCGGGCCTCAGCCACCCGAATCACCGCGGTAATCCCCTACTACGGCTACGCCCGCCAGGATCGCCGGGTACGTTCCACCCGGGTGGCCATCAGCGCAAAAGTGGTGGCCGACATGATCTCCAGCATCGGCGTTGACCGGGTACTGACCGTGGACCTGCACGCGGACCAGATTCAGGGCTTCTTCGACATCCCGGTGGACAACATCTACGCCACCCCGGTGATGATGGAAGACATCGAGAAACAGAACTTCGAGAATTTTGTGGTGGTGTCCCCGGACGTGGGTGGCGTGGTACGCGCCCGCGCCGTGGCCAAGCGCCTTGACGATGCCGACCTGGCCATCATCGACAAGCGTCGCCCGAAGGCCAACGTATCCCAGGTGATGCACATCATCGGTGACGTCAAGGATAAGACCTGCATCCTGGTGGACGACATCGTCGATACCGCCGGTACCCTGTGCAAGGCCGCCGACGCCCTGAAAGAACACGGCGCCGCCAAGGTGGTGGCCTATATCACCCACCCGGTGTTGTCCGGTCCGGCGATCGAGAACATCAGCAACTCCACCCTGGACGAGCTGGTGGTGTGCGATACCATCCCGCTGGATGACAAAGCCCACAAATGTGATAGAATCCGCCCCCTCAGCATGGCCGGGCTCCTGGCAGAATCGATCCGTCGCGTCAGCAACGAAGAATCGATCAGCCAGATGTTCGAGTAAGTCCCTGCCAGGCATACGAATCCGAGCCGGGAGCCCCTATGGGCTCCCGGCTTGTTTAACTGGCCGGAAAAATTGTACTCCGGCTTTATAACCGACCCACCTGACATCCGGCCTGGTCGCGGGCCCCTCAGGTGCAAATTGAGGTAACAACCATGTCTCAGGAATTTGTGATCGAAGCATTCCTTCGTGACGACCAGGGGAAGGGTGCGAGCCGCCGCCTGCGTCGCGAAGAACGTAAAATCCCCGCCATCATCTACGGGGGTGACAAAGAAGCCACTCCGGTCGCCATCTGGCACAACGAGCTGAAGAAGGCCCTGGAAAATGAAGCGTTCTTCTCCCACGTCCTGACCATCCAGCTGGACGGCAAGGAAGAAAGCGTGATCCTGAAGGATCTGCAGCGTCACCCGTACAAGCCGATCCTGACCCACGCCGACTTCCAGCGTGTGGACAAGAACCGCGAAATCCACGTGAACGTACCGCTGCACTTCATCAACGAAGAGTCTGCTCCGGCCGTTAAGCTGGAAGGCGGCAAGGTGTCTCACCAGCTGACCGAAGTGGAAGTGATCTGTCTGCCGGGCAACCTGCCTGAGTTCATCGAAGTGGACATCAACGACGTGGCCATGGACCAGGTGGTTCACCTGAGCGACCTGAAACTGCCGGAAGGCGTTCGCGTTGCAGCCCTGCAGCAGGGCGAAGATCACGACCTGCCGGTACTGGCGATCCACAAGCCGAAAGGCGCCAAGGCTGACGAAGAAGCTGAAGGCGAAGGCAGCGAAGGCGGCGAGGAGTAATTCCTCCCCCGGGGTGACGGCAGATGACACAGGATATTGTCATGGTGGTGGGACTGGGCAATCCCGGTTCCGATTATGAGAACACCCGCCACAACGCCGGCGCCCTCTTCGTTGAGGCTCTGGCCCGCCACGCGGGCCAGACGCTCCGCCCGGAAAAGAAATACCACGGCCTGTATGCACGCATCCGCTGGCAGGGCCTGGACCTCCACCTGCTCAACCCCACCACGTTCATGAACCGCAGCGGCCTGTCCATCAAGGCACTGGCGGATTTCTTCAAGATCACTCCCGAGCAGATTCTGGTTGCCCACGACGAGCTGGACCTCCCCCCCGGCACCGCCAAGCTGAAAAAAGGCGGCGGCCACGGTGGTCACAACGGCCTGCGGGACACCATCGCCCACCTGGGCAGCAAAGATTTCCATCGTCTGCGCCTGGGCATCGGCCATCCCGGCGACAGCCGCCAGGTCACCGGCTTTGTGCTGGGACGCCTCGGCAAGCGGGAGAACGAGGAACTGAACGCCGTCTTCGACGAGGTCATGCGGGTGCTGCCAGACGCCGCCACCGGCAAACTGGCCGCCGCCATGAACCGGCTCCACAGCTTCAAGCCCTCCAGCTAACCTCCGACGGCTCCGGCTGGGGCCCGCCGACTCCGTATTCGCCACACTCGCGCCCTGCCCCCTTGCCCGGTATAATCCGGCCACATTTTTCAGTATCAGCAGAGGCAATCCATGGGCTTTAACTGCGGCATCGTCGGCCTTCCCAACGTCGGCAAATCCACCCTGTTCAACGCACTGACGAAGGCCGGTATCGGCGCGGAAAACTTCCCGTTCTGTACCATCGAGCCCAACGCCGGTGTCGTGCCCATGCCAGACCCCCGTCTCAACAAGCTGGCCGAGATCGTCAAGCCGGAGCGGGTCATCCCCACCTCCATGGAATTCGTCGACATTGCCGGCCTGGTGGCGGGTGCCTCCAAGGGCGAGGGCCTGGGCAACCAGTTCCTCGCCAACATCCGCCAGACCGACGCCATCGCCCACGTGGTGCGCTGCTTTGAAGACGACAACGTCATCCACGTGGCCAACCAGGTGCACCCGGCGGCGGACATTGAGGTAATCAACACCGAGCTGGCGCTGGCCGACATGGACACCGTGGAGAAGGCCATCAAGCGGGTTCAGCGGGTCGCCAAGAGCGGCGACAAGACCGCCAAGGCCCAGCTGGACGTGTTCGAGAAGCTGCTGCCGGTGTTGAACGAAGGTAAGCCGGTACGCGGCATGGATCTGAGCGACGACGAACAGGCGCTGATCCGTGAACTGTGCCTGCTCACCGTCAAGCCCACCATGTACATCGCCAACGTCAGCGAAGACGGCTTCGAGAACAACCCCTACCTGGACCAGGTGCGGGAGATTGCCGAGTCTGAAAAGGCCGTGGTCGTCCCCATCTGCAACAAGATCGAGGCCGAGATCTCCGAACTGGAAGACGACGAGAAGCTCATGTTTCTGGAGGAGATGGGCATGGAAGAACCCGGCCTGGACCGGGTGATCCGCGCCGGCTACAACCTCCTGGGCCTGCAGACCTACTTCACCGCCGGGGTAAAGGAAGTCCGCGCCTGGACCGTACGCATCGGCGCCACCGCCCCCCAGGCCGCCGGGGTGATCCACACCGACTTCGAGCGCGGCTTCATCCGCGCCGAGGTGGTCAGCTACGACGACTTCGTCGCCTGCAACGGCGAATCCGGCGCCAAAGATGCCGGCAAGTGGCGCCTGGAAGGCAAGGATTACATCGTTAAGGATGGCGACGTCATCCACTTCCGCTTCAACGTCTAATTTTTCGGAGAAATTCGGCCTTTCCCCTTGACAGAAAGCGCCCGAATACTGAAAATACGCGCCTCGTTTGGGACGCATCCCGAATGATTTGGCAAGGTAGCTCAGTTGGTTAGAGCACAGCACTCATAATGCTGGGGTCGGCGGTTCGACTCCGCCCCTTGCTACCAAGTATTATCAATAAGTTAGGCCGCTATTCTGCGGCCTTCTTTTTTTCTGGTGCGGGCATTTTGCGGACACTTTGAAGCGACACCACCGCCACGCTGTAGCGCGGCGCGACTTTTGGCACGGATTTGCGCGGGATTTGGCACACCGGAAAAGCGTTAGAAACTGCCGAACCGGCTGCCAATATTCTCACCTCTAACGCAGGATCTACACCCGCCTAACGACCTCTGTCAGAACAGCCCCTGCTGGCCTCGCGGTACAGGCGGTTTCACCCAGTTCCCAAAGATCAATTCCACGCAGTCTGACGCCTTATCGATGCCCCCTACCGTGTACTGGTAATCCACTTCGACCACATGTAGTCCGGCGAAGGCTTCACGGATCTCCGGGTGGTCATTGATGCTTATGATCATGTGACCTTGTATGGACTTGGCCAGCTCGGCCATTTCCAGGTATTCCTGGAAGTCGAACGGGACGCCATAGCCTTCGGTTTCCCAATACGGCGGATCGAGATAAAAGAGCGTACCCGGCCTGTCGTACTTCTTTATGATCCGCTTCCAGTCCAGGTGCTCAATGGTGGTACTGGCAAGCCGGAAGTGGGCATCGGCCAAGTCTTGTTCCAGGGTATAGATATTCCAGCGTGGACGGCTGGTGGCGCTTGTACCGAAACATTGACCTTCGACCTTACCGCCAAAGGCTTGCTTCTGCAGATACAGAAAGCGTGCTGCACGCTGAATGTCAGTTAGCGTCTCCGGCGGCGTTTGACTCATCCACTCCCAATGCTGCCGACTCGATAACAACCACTTGAACTGTTTGTAAAGCTCTTCCAAATGGTGCTTTACCACCCGATACAGGTTTACCAGGTCGCCGTTCACATCGTTGAGTATTTCGACCTTGGAAGGATCCTTGAGAAAGAACAGCGCCGCCGCTCCGCAGAATGGCTCCACATAACAGGAATGCTCTGGGAACAGCGGCATGATGTGATCAGCCAGTTTGCGCTTACCGCCGATCCAGGGTACGAGAGGTTTGGCCATGGTGATACTTCACATCCTTTTCCATGGGACTCCCGGTCCTCTCGTTGATGCGCCCACAGCGTGGGCACTTGATCTCAAGCTGCTGATAAATTGCCTTGGCCAACAGCTTATTGCAGTTTCCACAACGGATTTTTTGCATGTGAACCTACCTTGATTCTGGTAGGCTTCCTCGCGCCGTGACGTCGCGGTGAGAAAGCCTTGGCTGGTTCACAGCGCCTTGCTCGCTGTGTTCTGGCGGCCCTCTAACGTGGCAGCGTTAGAGGGTCGCTTTCTCTCTTCTTTGCAGCTTCGAGATACCTGAAGCTTTGATTCAAAATTCGCCGACCTTCGGAATGTAGGCGATATCTCACGCCCGATTTAGACAAAAGCGGCTATTCCGCTGTTTCACCTTGCGTAGAATACGCCCCCGAGCCATCCGGTCAGGATGACCAGAGCTCAGCGCCGGCACGGATGCCTGGCAAACGCGACACCTGCAGAGTGGTGTGACTACCAGGGAGAGGACTGGGCCACCTCGGCTTCAGCAGCCCCTTCCATCAGTACCCGACTCAGATCCTGCGGTGTGACCCGGTAGGCTTTTTCGCTCGTGACATCCCTGCCCCCGACCATCAGCGCTTTGGCGGCCAGCTCCGAGCAAAACCACTTATGAGGATGCTGCCACGTCCATCTGAACGGGATGGCGGGCAGTGCCCGCCAGTCGTAGGGTTTGCCCACCTGGTTCTGAAGGAACAGCAGCACGGCCCCCAGATCGTCCACCGGCACCCGTACCGACTGAGCGTCATCCCAGGAGTCCCCGTAGCCACGGGCATGGATCCGGCGCACCCCGCCATCGGTCACCGCTTCGTAGATGTAGCCGTTGACCTCGATGGCGACGTGGTTCCACTGGGACCAGGTCAGCAGCCGGATCAGCCACCCGCCGATGTCATTGCTGCGACAAAACCAGAGTTTAACCATGCAGCACCTCCAGGTTGTTGGAGGCCAGGACGGCGGTGAAATGGTCACCCGGACGGCTGTACTCGCTGGACACATCCGCAATCAGGGCATCCACCACCGCCTGCACGCGGGCCTCAGTCAGTCCATGGTCCTCCCAGGTGATGGGCGGCAGGGTGCCACCCTCGGCGTCGGCCAGCATCTGGACAAACTCCGGTTGGGCAAGCTGATGCAGGGCGCCGTAGTGGGTGACTGTGGAGCCGTCAGAGGACAGGGCCACAGTGAAGTTCTCCGGCCCTACTCCCAGGGCCAGGCCGGTTGCGTTGGCGTCATCCAGCAGGCTGGCTGGGACGATCATTACCAGGGATACGCTCATGCCAGCTCCTCCTCAGTGGTCAATTTCTGGATGGAAATATCATCGATATAAGCAACGGTTGCCGCGTCGCCGTTCACGATGACTTCCAGGGAGTTCGGCGTTCCCCCTAGTTCGACAAACCGGTCCCGAGTGGTATCGGATGACGAGGACACGTTATCAGCCCCGGTATTGCGAGCACCGTTATTGAGACCAGTCCGAATACCGACTCCGTTCGTGATGGACGATACACTTCGAATGTTGACCCAGTCCCCCTTAACCAGGCCCGATATTGGGATGCGAACAAACGCAGTGGTGGTGGAATGCATAGAGATTTTGAGGCGCCCATTTTCAACGACAATGTCACAATCTTGAGCGGTCCAACCGGTTAGATCCTCAAAAGTACCGTTAGTGACGTGCTCAACCCCATTCCGGATCAGATGCCCCTGGGCCCCACGCTGTTTGTAATAATCCAAGGCAAAGCGGCGTTCACTGCGGGTCAGCATCCGATCGAGATACATCCAGCCCACGACATCGCCCACGGCCCCAAACGCGCCGTACTGACCCGGCATGTCTCTGGGGCCGATCTCCAAGTCACCTCCTGCACCCACCGTGACCCCCTCGCTGATCCAGCTCCCGTTGGTGCCAGCTACTAGTAGGGTGCCATCCACGACTCCGTTAGGTAGGGCGTGGGTTAATTTGTCGTCTACGTGGTCAAAGCGCAGGTATTCGATAGAGGGGACGCCAGCCTCTGTGGTGTCGAGAAAGGTCCCTACACGCTGATAGGGAGTTAGGCCCCCTTTCTCGATCTGAGCCCCGAACCAGTATCCAGCGGAATCCGCCGCTGAGTCCGGTCCATCAACATCCTCACCATTACTGTTGAAAGAAATGTGCCCGGTCAAAGTGCTATAGGAATCCGTCGTAAACGTCAGGTAACAGCGGTACCATCCGTCCCCCATGGGGAACACTCCTGCATCCAACAAGGTGAAACCGGAAAATGCAGCACTGGCAAATATCGTGACTGAATCTAAATCGATAGTTGCGTCCACGCGGGCTGGATACTGCCCTTGAATGCGTAGGGCCGCGTAGTCCCCCACATCTTTTTTGAGGTGGACGCTGTAGGTGTAGGTATCTACCACGGCGGGCTTATTAACCAATCCGCCGCTGTAGCTCGCGCTTGTTGTCGTGCGCTGCCAGTGATCGGCAACTACCTCACCGTTCGGCGCCAGCGCTGCATTCGGTGTAACGGTCGGGGAGCCGGTTTTACTCCAATAATTCTGATCAAGCTGCTCGCTGTAGCTGACCAAATTCCGCACCCCACCCACTGGCATCCGTCCCCTGACCGGCTTGAGGGAGCTGCTGGCCTGAGCGCCGTCATTGCCGGCGCCGGACTTATCAGCGACCATTGCAACCGTCTCGCCATAGTTCGCTGTTACATCGGCAGCGCTCTGAATATCCTCTGCGTAGTCACCGCTAACGAATACCTCGTCAGTCCCCCCTTCGAAAAGGGCCAACGCCTGAAGCTCCTGGGCGCTCTTTACATGGTCATCCATGGCCAGCAGCATGGAGCCCTGGCGGTCCTGCTCGCGGTTGAGGTTGGGCAGGGTGTCACCCAGCCAGCCCTCGCTGATCTGCCCTGTGGAATCGGCCAGGGGGATTTTTCCGGGCTCGGGGTCAAAGGTGGCCGTGCCGCCGGTGACCACCGCTGCGGCGTCGTTCTTGTGCTGCAGCGCCTCGGCGGCGGAGGTGGCTGCGTCTGAGGCCGAGGTGGCGGCTTCGCTGGCTTTGGTCGTGGCCGTGTTCGCTTGGGCGGTGGCATTGGCCTCAGAGGTGGCCGCAGCAGCGGCAGAGGCGGCGACACCGTCTTCACTAGCCGCTGCGTTCGCTTCGCTGGTTGCGGCATTGGCTTCAGAAGTAGCTGCGTTCGCTTCGCTGGTTGCGGCATTGGCAGCAGAGGTGTCAGCCTCTGCTGCCTTGGTGTCCATAAAGTCGGCCGAAGTATTGGCCTCCTGCCGGAACGGCTCCAGGGCGGCCACGAAGGCGTCCGCTTTGCTGCTGAAGGTCTCGCCGTCATCGGCGCGACTGGGTGCGGGTGGTAATTGGGTAATTTCTGGGGCTGCCATTATGTAAGGCCCTCCACTTCTATGGTGCAGTCGGAATAAACCGGGCCCTCCAACACAATGTCGAACCCACGATAGAAGCCGTACACGACGGTCTCGGGCTGCGACTCTGCGCCGATGAACACGGTGGGTGTTGCGCGTAGCTTGGCCAGCAGTTGCTGGATGAACGCGATCTGGTTGGTGCGCACGCTCAGGTCGTAGTTGGCGCGTTTGGAGTAGCTGCGTTCGGTGATGACAAAGTTGCCAAAGGTGTCCCGCTCCTTGCGGCTAAAATCCAGGATGCCTACACCGGTGCCGTAGGCGGTGCCACCGAGTTTTCTAACGGCGCCCAGCACCATCTCGCCGACCTGGGCTATGCCGTTATGGCTGGTGAGCACCACCCGGATGGTGGCACTGCGATAGGGGGGCAGTGCCGTATAGACAAAATCCGCCCTGACGTCGATGGGGTTGTAAACGTAGCTGTACCAATCGGTGACGGCGGTATTGTCGAGCAGCGAGAGTGCCCCGGTGTCGAAAACCACGCCGTCCACCGGGTCAATCAGCTGAATCTGCACGCTCTTGGCGGAGACACCGAACAGCGCCAGCCCGTCCACCAGATCCTGGTATTCAATGGAGCAATCCAGGTCACCGTCGACGGTTGTGACCGATTCGATGGAACCGTCAAACATCCTCAGCGGGTTGATTCGGCCAATCCTGAGCCATTCGGGCGGCTCTAGGGCCGCACCAAGGTCAGGCCGGGTGCTCGTGGTGGTCACGATCACTTCGTAAATGTCATTGCCGAAAATTACGCGGTCGTACCGACTGAAGGTCAGGGTCTGGGGCTCCAGCACCTCCGGCACCGTCAGGTCATAGGCCCGGTAATCCGAGTCGGTGCCCACCACCGCCTCGTTGGCCTCCGTTGCCAGTGAAAACACATGCTGCCTGGGCAGGTATGGGGCCGCTAACTGGGGAACGGAGATCTCAGAGTTATCAGTTAATGAAAACTGGCGAACCCTGGGAGACAACCCAAAAAGGCAGACAATGTAACTGTCGCTAACCCGAAACGTCCGAAAACTCTCGCCGACTACTGAAAACGATGAGTTAACGGCGAGAGAGCCAGTATCACGGCGCGTAATGGTGTGCGGCTCGCTAGCGCTGGAGATGTAGATCAGCTCACTGCCTTGGCAGAACCCCGACTCCACGAACGCGTAGAGCATCTGTGACCCGGTCGCCTCAACCAGCGTTATCGTATCGTCCGAGAGCGTATAGCGATGGATCTCGACCTCCCAACTGTTCGTGGCCTCGGTATACAACCGCAGCCACACGAACAGGTACAGGTCATCGTCCGACACTCGGGTTTGCGTGATGTACCCCTCGTCATACCCGCTCGCCAGCGATGTCAGATCTGCCGTTTTGGAGATCGTCCAGGTGGCCACATCGACGACCGACACGGTGGTTTTTGTCGGTGCGTAGGTCAGGTAAGTGGCGGATGGAGATAGCGCAGGCGAATACGACTTGTGCATGATCTCAGGCATCGTGTACGCGGGATCGGCGTACAGGTGCTTGTGATGCACCGTGAGATCGCCGGTATCAATGGCCGCTATCCCCTTGTCGTTGCACAGGACAAAGAACGCGCCATCCGGTGAAATCGCCCGGACCACCAAGTTCTGGCAGCTCTCGAACAGCTTCACGTCGCCAACCGGATCAAACAGGATCACATCCCGGATAGCGTTGCTCTCCTGGAGCTGGGCCACCTGGTCGATGGTGCCCAGGGAACGGCTTTGCAGGTAGATGTAGCTGCCGGCCGTGTCCGCGCCACCATACTGCCAGGCAATGTAATCACCGCCGTACGCAATGATGTCAATCGCCTGGTCTTCGGTGGGGTAACTGATGCCCTGGTACTCCCAGGTAACGTGGTTCTCTGACTCAGCCGTCGTTGACACCAGGTTTTCACTGGTGATGGTTTTTGGCGCAATTATTTTCATACGTCACGCACCTCGATGCCGTCGATATCAAACCGTTCCAGGAGCTTGGCAGTGCGCTGGGTGTGCTTGGCAATGGCCCGTTGAGACGCCTCAAGCTGGGCTTTGAGGTTGCGCACCTCTACCAGCAGTTCTGCATTGGAGGCCAGACTTCCGGAACTGGACAGCGGCCCCAGGGACTGGGCAGCAGAGACAACCGGGGCCACCACGGTACCCGGCTGGCTGACAGAGCGCTGCAGGCTGGTCAGCGCTTCCAACTGGGCCTGCTGACCGGATTCGATAACGCTGGTCTGGTGATCCAGGGAATCCAGCATCCGTTGCTCAACGGTGACTTGTTCCTGGGCGATGGCATCGAGATCTCCCAACACTTCACCGGTGGCTGCCACCTCGCGGATGTACTCGCCCAGGCTGGCAAACTCGCTGATATTGAGCTGGGTGGCAGCCGACAGGGCGTTGTCCAGCTCTGCGCCGGCCGGCACGGCACCGGCGTTGGCAAAACCTCGCAGGGCGTTGAAGGCGGACGTGCGCTGGGCCTGGCTGAATTGCTCTGTTTGGACGGTCAGCGCATCCAAAGCATTGCCTATAGACCGGGCCGCCTGCTCTGCCTCGCGCAGACGCGCGGAAACCGCGTGCCGCTGCTCAGCCACCAACGCTTGCTGGGCTTCCAGGGCTTCGTCCTGGTGTCGCTCCAGCGAGGTGTAATATTTGTCGGCCGAGTTCTGCAGGCGCAGCAGGGTGGCGATGTTCTCCGCGCCGGCGGCGGTGGATCCATCCTGAGCCTGCAGCAGAGCAAAGTAGGCGTCGCGGGTTGCCGGCAGCGCCAGGCCCTGCTGCTCCAGGGCGCGGGTGATGTCGGAGCTGGCGATCTCGAACTGCTGGGACTCGCTGGCAAAGTTGCCGATGAACGACTCCATGTCCGTCACAAAGCGCTCGATGCCGCCGGCCGCTTCGGTTAGCCGCTCGGACGCCAGTACCAGGTCACGCCCCTGCAGATCGGCGAACCGGAAGCCCAGGCGGTCCACCGCCTCGTCGGTCACCTGAACCTGGGTGGCGACGCGGGCCAGGGTTTCCCCCAGGCCCTCGCCCGCCCGTTGAAAGTCGTCCAGGTACGGAATGACGGCCACGGCCAGGTCATCGAAGATGGCACCAAACACCGCCTGCAGCTCCGCCTTCTGCTCCTCCGCGTTGAGGTCTTCCAGGCTGATGCGCTGGGTGTCGACCACAAACTGCTCCAGCCGGCTCTCGATCTGGCCAGGCAACACGCCCAGGGCGTCAGCACCGGCGGCCACGGAGTCCAGGATGTCGCCAAACACGGCCGCGAACTGGCGGGAAACGTCGCCATCGAGGCTGGCGAACTTCTCCTTGGTGTCGTAGTCATCGAGGAAGTTCTTTTTGACCTTGAAAGTGCTGTAGGCCTGCACCACCGTCTGCTCGGCCAGGTCGGCAATGTAGCCGCCCACGATGCGCACCCCCTCATCCACCTGCTTGGAGCGCCCACCCAGGGCCTTGCCGATGATCTCGCCCAGGTTGTTGGCCAGGCCCAGGGTGACGATGGAGCCAATGGCATCAAAAGAGCCGCCAATCAGCTGGCCCACGGTGGAGTCGAAGAAGTTGGTATCCACCGATGGCGCATTAATTGACACCCCATCCGCCCCGCGGGCGATACGGGTAGACGCGCCGTCGATGCCAGTTTGCACCGTCAACAGCGCATCGAGCATGGACCGGTTGATGCCCACCAGCTGCTCGGTAGCAGTGGCAGACAGATCGGTGGAGCGGACAATGGACTGGGTCTTGTCGTTGATGGACCCCAACACGGTGCCGGTGCCCTGGGACGCCTGGCGTTGCTCGGTGGGGTCGGTGTAGTCGTTGAGGTAGTCGCCCAGCTCGTTGATGGCCAGGCCCACCAGGCCGCCGGCGACGGCGCCGCCAATGGGGCCGGCAAAGGTGCCAATCAACTGGCTACTCAGGTTGTTGCCCAGGTTGCCGATGTTGTTGGTGATGGCCGAACTGACGGCGTAGGAGATCCCGCCCGCCAGCACGTTGCCGATGGCGTCGCCGATACCCTCGAAGTCGCCGGAGATGATCGCGTCCTGCAGGTCGCGGGAGATGGTGTCGGCGGCACTGCGGAAGGACTCCTCCCACTCACCGGCACCGATTTCACCGGCGTCGGCCATGCCCTCCACCAGGGTGGTGATCAGCTGGTCTCGGTAACCCTCTGAAATCTTGCCCTCAGCAGCCAGCCGAATCAGCATCTGCTGCTTCTCGTAAACCGACTCGAACTGAGCCCCCAGCGGATCCAGCTCATTGACCAGGGCCTTGGCCTGGTTGCGCCACTGCTCCTGGGCACGGGCGGCTTCCGCCTGGGCCTTGGCTTCCTCACGGGCAGCCGCTGCGGCCTCTCGGCGGGCCTGCACCTGGCGTTCTTTGGCTTCCTGTTCCGCATCGGCGGCGGCAATGACCGCGTCCTCCAGCTGGAACAGCTGCTCGATGCGCTCCTGGGTGACGCCGGCGGCCTCCAGCTCCTGGCGCTGGCCTTCCCGCTCGGCCAGCCGGGCGGCTTCACGCACGGTGATGCCTTCGGCAATCAGGGCATTCTGCAGCTCCAGGAACTCGATGTGCTGCAGGGCGGACTCGATCAGGCGCTGACGCTGACTGGACTCGCCGTCCAGGGTTTCGCGGCTTTCGGTGACGGCCTCGTTTACGCGCTGATACGCTGCCTCCAACTCGTTCTTGGCTTCGACGGTCTGGCGGGTTTGGCGGGATTCCTGGCCCAAAGTCTTTGCCAGGCGGACGAAAGCGGGCGATGTATCCTTGAGCGCCAGGCCGATTTCAGTGACCACCTGCTCCATCCCTTCCAGGTTCTCAATGGTCGGGTTGGCCTGAGCACGGGAAAGCGCCTCAAATAGACGAACACCATCCTGGCGTGAGATCCCGAACTGCTCTCGCAACTCATCCAGTTCGTCCTTGATCAAGTTGATGCCAAGCACAATGCCTGGCGTGCCAAACCGTTCACCAATTTCCAGTTGCTCTTGCAGACTTTTACCCTGGCTTTCCAGTGTCTGGACCTGAGCCAACGCGTCGGAAAAGTCGATGGTGAAATTCCCGAATGCCCCTTCCAATGTCTCCCTGGTGCGAGCGACGGAAGCATTTACGGCGTCTTCAGCCTTCAGGATTCCGCCGGCAATCTCCAGCTTGGCAGCAGTCTGCGAGGCTTCTGCCAGCTGCAGGATCTCATCCGCCAGCACCAGGGCACCGCCCTGGGTGCGGGTGATGATGGTGTCCAGGTCTTCCAGGATGTCTTCCAGATGGCCGGCCCCTTCCGCCGCATCGCCAAACGCGCTATAGACCACGCCTCCAAACACGGAGGCGATGGCCAGGCCAGCACCCAACAAGGCACCACCGGGGCCAAGAATTCCCAGCAGTTGAGAGCCCTGCTGCCCGAGTGCGGTGAACGCGCTGGTACCGGAACCTACCTGCACAAAGAAATCCTGGAACTGGTAGCCGGCCTGCTGCAGGGCGCCTTTCTGCAGTTGGAACATGCGGGTGGTCTCGTGACCAACGGAGGTGAGCTTTTTCAGGCTTTGAGCACCCGCGCTGCTGGTGGCGCTGGTGTTGTCCATGGTGCGGTTCAACCGGTCCACGTCGGCCTCGGTCTTGCGCACAACGCCGGACACGCCCTGGTTGTCTGCCGTCAGTTTCAGCCGTAGCTCAAGGTTGTTCATGCCTGGTTAATCCCGTTGTTCCCGTAAGGCTTGCAGTGCACCGCCCTCTATCAGGCGCACCTGCTCGAAGAGGCGTTTGCGGTTCTTGGCCCCCTTCATCCGCATGACGGTTTCCAGGGCGCCGTAGTCCAGGCCGGTGATGACCGCCTCCAGGCCGGCCCGGCGCCACTGGGTGGTGCATTCCAGAAAGAGGTTCAGTGCCTCCCAATTCTCCGGAAGCACGGGGTAATCCGTGCTCTGGCTGGCGAGGCGGTGGGCGGCCGGATCCGCGATACCGAAGGCCGCCAGGTCCGAGGCCATGCCGCCTGGGTCGGCCTGGGGGCCATCGACCCAGAAGCGGCCAGCCTCCGTTAGGTTCGCGGACGGTTCTTTTTTGAGATGCTTTCCTGGTAGGCGGTGATCAGGGCCAACGACGCCGCCGGGTCATCCTTGAGCGCGTCCAGTAGCGCGTCGCCTTCCAGTGGCTTGCCATCCGGGCCCGGCACTTCAACGTCCTTGGCGCCTACCAGCACCAGGTCCAGCAACCGGGTGTCCGGTGCCAACTGCTCCTTGGTAGCAGAGGTGGGCAGCACCTTGAACTTGGCGGTGAACTGACCCTGGTGTTCCTGGTCACCGTCAAACACGGTGATGTTGACGGGGTAGCTGTAGGTGCGCTGGGGATTTAGCTTGAACATGGGCACTCCTTACTTAACGGTGACAACCAGCTCGTCGTTGCCGGCGTCTGGATTGATGGTCAGCGGTACAGACAGCATCTGCACGCCGTTGAGGTCTTGTTCCGTGGGACTGCCAGTGCCGACTTTCGGGGCGTCGAACTGGACAATGTTGCCGGCCACGGTGCCGTGGGTGAGGCTCACAGCACCCAAGCTGGCGTCGCGGGCCTTGGCGTACAGGTCCAGGGTGGCCAGCGCGGGCTCCTCGATGACGGCGGTACCGGAAGGCTGGCGATCCACCACCTGGATGCTGGTGGCATCCCCCACCACCTGGTGTTTTACCGTGTCCACGGCCATGTCCAGGCGGAACTGGCTGAAGCTGACGGCCGCGCCGTGCAGGGTCAGCGCCGAGCTGTTGGTGTTAGAGACCGGCAGCGGCTCCACAAAGCCGCTGTAGTCCGGCGTCGGCAAGGCATCGCTGGACACCGGGGCGTACAGGCCCAGGAACCGAAAGGTCATGTACGGCAGCTGGTTCACATCCGTGTTGAACTGGACCGAACCACGGCCACCGTGGAACTTGTGCAGCATGCCGTCCCGGTGCACGTAGCAGGTCAGGGACTCCTCGTTGCCGGTGATCGGGTTATAGGTGACATCGACACCGGCACTGATGGTCTCGGCGAAGCCACAGGCACGCAGCAGCGGCCCCCAGGCTGGGGCGGTTCCGGCCGTGCCGGAGCCGGCCAGCTCAACCTCGATGGTCATTTCCACGTGCTTTTCGCCGGCAATGGACTGGCTGTTGCCGTAATACGGCCGCAGCAGGTCGCGGCGAATGTCGTCCCCGGCCAGCGGGGTGACGCTCACCGTGCGTGTCAGGATGGCGTTAGCGGCGGCATCCGGCGCCGCGTCGGTGCCATAGGTGGCTTCGGTCTTGGCCAGCACAACGCGCCGGCGGGTTTTGAATCCTGCCATGGGTTACTCCTCCGCTGCTTTGTCGGCGGTCTGTTTCGGCGGCTTGCCAGCCTGGGCTTTCACCGGCTGCAGGTCGCCCCGTTCGTTGCGTTGGTACTGGCCGCCGGTTTGCGGCAGCTTTGGCTTGGCTTTGGGTTTGCTCATGGGCTCCACCAATAATCAGTTGTGAATGCGTCCACCCAGTACACGGCGTTCTGGCTCATGCTCAGCAGTTGGCCACCGGCCCAGGACACTTCCGTGTCGTGCTCCATGACCGGCAGCTCGGAATAGTCGTACCAGGTGCGGTCCGGCACGCTGATGCCCACCGGCGGCGGCGTCCATCCCACCAGCCGGTGCACCACCATCCGGCGCAAGCCGGCCAGGCGGTCCACCATTTGCTCGCCCAGGGCCTGGTTACCACGACCCACGCCGCTGACCACCAGCACCTGGGCGGTCACCCGGTGCCGGGTTCCCTGACTCAGGGGCGCGGTGGTGATCTTGTCCCGGCCCGGCACCAGGGCCAACACGGGGAATCTCCGGCTGTTCTGGGCGGCGTCCAGGTCCGCTGCCAGCACGGCGGTGATTTCGCTGGTCGAGATCCGTTCGGCCCAGGGGGTCAAATCCAGCACTACATAAACCCCTTACTGTTATCCCGGCCCCAGATCCGACCACCACCGGCCATCTCTGCGCCGTTGTTGGTGGTTGGGGTGCCGCCGCTTTCAGAGGCCCCCAGGGACACCTGGCCGTCACTGATGCGCCGCAGCAGGGCCACCGCCGCCTTGTGGCGCTCAGTGACCTGCTCCGGGGCGTGGTCGTCGTGCAGGTAGTACCGGGCCAGGTCGGCGCAGACGCGAACCAGCACCACCGGGGTGCTGGCCAGCGGCAGGTCGTAGCGCGAGGCCAGGTAGCCGTCGATCTCCGCCGTGGCGTCCGCAAGAGCACGGCCCAGCACGGTGGCGTCGATGGCACCGGTGTGGTTGCGGTCGGTGAGGTCGATCAACTCGCCCTCGCCGAACCGTTCCACCATGTCTGCCTGGGTGGCGTAGGTCATGCCGGGTCACTCTCCACCAGCAGCATGGGCTCATCCTTGAGCCGGGTAACCTGCTCCTCGGTCAACTCAGACCGGGGAATCTCCCGCACCTTCGGGCCAAACTCATACCCGCAGCGCCAGAAGCTCTTGGTGGGCGCGGCAGTGCGCACGCGCAGCACTCCGGTAGCAGCGACTTCAGGTGCCTCTGACTCCTGGACCGCCTTTTCAGCATCGCCTTCCGGCGCTTGCTCCTCTGCGCCATTGGCCTCCTCAGCGGCCTTGGCGGTCTCGGCTTCAGCCGCCTGGGCTGACTCGGCCGCCTGCTTGGCGACGTCCTCAGCCTGTTGCTGGGCCTCGTCGGCTGTTTTCGCCGTGCTATTGGTTTTGCGTTGTGCCATGAGAACAATCTCCTGTTCAGTCGGGTGTCACCGCAGGCCTGGCCGGACCGTTAGTCCAGCCAGGGCACTACCAGCAGCTCGGCCGTATTGCGGTAGATGTTGGTCGCTCCGGAGGCATTGCGCTCCGCCTGCAGCAGCTCCTTGGCTGCGCCCTCATTGCTCGGACCACAAACCAGCAGGTTCGGGTTGGTGCCCAGCGGGCGCCCCTCGTCGCCACGGAAGCCCAGCACTGCCTGGCGTGCCGCCTTATAGTTGGCGGCATCGAGCGTGGCCTTGGAGCCGAAGGCCTGCTGCCAGAAACCGAAACCGACATTCACGCGAGCATCCACGCCGTAGCGATATTCGTTACGCATGAACACCTGCTCGTCCTTGCCGTCGGTCATGGACTCGAAGTTGTAGTCACGCCGGCGCTGGAAAATCAGCGGTTTCAGGGGGCGGCGAACGTCCAGCAGGAACCAGGGGCTTTCAGCACCGGCCTGCATGTTGCTAACCGTGCCATCACCCACTGGATGATCGGTGTCAAAGAAGTACTGGCCGTCATAGCAGGGGGTCGTGAAGCCCGCCGCCAGCAGGGCAAAGATCAGCTCATCCGGATGCGTCTTTGCGGCATAGCCCATCTCTTCCATCAGCGGGGTGAACACGCCATAGGCATCGTCTTCGATGTTGTCGCGCGGAACCCCAACGGTGGACTCAAACGGCTTGTTCCTGATGGAGTAACCGTGTGCGGCCATGTTTTTGATGTGCCGGTCGCCGATCCATTCCCGCAGCTTGGGGAACTGCCCCAGCCAGCCGTACTCTTCGGTGCCAGTGCTGGAAGGAACCAATGTGGCCACCTTGCTCCAGTAGGCATCGACATCGCGGAAGCCCCGGTTAAACGCCGCCTTATAGGCGGTAAACAGTGTTTTCAGATTGCTCTGATTGATGATCATGTTGCGCTCCTTAGATGCGTACCCAGACGCCGTCCACGTCGACGTCTTCGATGGTGCCGGCGGCAGAGCGGGTGGCCCCTCCGTCTGTAGCGGCTACGGTCTGGTCGTCCACGATGTAGGCGCTGCTGCCGATGTGAGTGCGGTCGATGCTGCCGTCGTTCTCCAGCTGGAAAACGCCACGGCGAACGACCACGTCGGCATCGCCATCGGCTCCACCGCTGTTGTCGATCTGTTCCTTGGCGACGCCTGCCGGCTTGAGGCCAGTTGCCGTGGAGCCCGGCTCGGCGTAGCCAGTGGCATTCAGCACAACCAGGGCGCCAGCGAAGATCTGAGCCCCACCGGCGACGTCATAGCCGTAGTCTTCGCCACGACGCCAGGGGGTATTGCGGTCTCGGGTCAGGGCGGTCATTTACGCCTCCTTCTGCTTTGCGTAATCGTCGGGATCGATGCCAGTGCCCCGGCAGACGGCCAGTTCTTCCTCGGACAGACCGTCCTTGTCGTCGCCTTCAGGCTTCTTTCCACCGGTCTGCTGGCCGGTCAGGGCGGCCACTGGTTGGGCGTTGTCCAGGTAGCTGCGCAGCGCGGCCACGTCTCCCTCGCCCAGTTCGCGTGCCCAGTTCTCCATGGCAGGCAGCAGGCGGCCGTCGTCCAGGCCCTGCTTGACCAGGTTGTCCACTTCGCTGCCGTTCAGCTTCGCGGTCAGGGCGGCCACCTGGTCCTTCACAGCGGTCAGGGCCGCAACCGGCACGTACTTGGCCGGGTCCGGCTTACCGGCTTCGGCGCGGGCAGCGGCCACGTCGGCCTCAGCCTGGGTGGCTTTATCGATCAGCGCCTGGATGGCGGCGCGGACCTGCTCGGGGGTGGCGTCAGCCTCCAGGCCGAGCAGCTTCAACAGTTCTTCATCCACGGGGTGTTCCTCCTCGGGGTGGTTGGTCAGGTAGCGGGCGGCTGCCACGTCGGCAATGCCGTCAATGGCCGGGTAATTGGTCACGGCGGCCATCAGCAGCTCGGTGACCTCGCCGGTTTTGTTGAACTTGAAAACGGGGGACAGGTAGCGGTACTCGTCGGCCTCGATCATGGCGGACGCCTTGGTGGTCCATTCCACATCCACGGCATAGAGGCCATCGCCCTCGCGCCATTCCAGGCGCTCGAACCAGGCGGCAGCGGGCGCCGGGTTGCCAGAGGTTTCGGCATGGAGGGTCTGGTGTTCGTAGTCGATCACGAAGGGGGTGGCCCGCCGGGATGCCAGGGCAATGACCTGGCGAGCGGTGTCCGCAGTCATCACCCAGCCGTCGATGCCAGCCGGTCGGCCGTCACGGGCACGGAAGGTACCTGCCGGGAACAGCTGGATCTCACGGGCGGCCTTTCGGCCCAGTGAGGTGGTGCATGCAGCGATTTGGATGTGGTGTTTGGTAGCCATGCCGCCAGATTACGGAGGCGGTCGGCGTGGGATAAGGTGAAGGACTTCAGGGGTAGATCAGGGAATGACCAAGGGCGGCCATCAGAGGGGGGTTGTGAGGCAGAGAATACACTTTGCCCCACGGCCAGCTCAAGCAACCAACGTTAGAAAGGCGTTAGAGCGATCAGGGCGGCCGCAAACCAGTTTTTCAGCTATCGTCGGATGCCCCAACCCCATCAAAGCCCTTACAAGCCATCTGAGGCGGTCAAAGAAAACCGCCCACCAAGTGTTGCCGGACAATGTCCAGAATGTCCTGTTCATCGTCCGGGCCGATGCCCAGGAATGGCCGGGCCGGGATGTCGCCCCAGGGGATGGGGCCGCCCCGTTGGGTGCGGCCGAACTCGCCTTGCTCCGCCCCGAACTGGTGGGTGGGTGCCTGGACCTTGTTGGTGCCGATCTCGGCATAGGCCAGGCCGAAGTCTGACACGATGGAGCCGGCCAGCAGCCCCTCGTCCTGCAGAATCTGCCCGCCGGCCCGGTGTGGCCGCTGCGCCAGGGTGACCTCCGAGAGCGGATCCCAGGCCACCCCGGTGGCCGGGTCCGACTCGGTGGCAAAGGCCCGTTCGGTGGCGCTCTCCATGACGGCCGCAATACCGGCCATGGCATCGCGGGGATTCTCGGCAGCGTGCAGCAGCTTCTGCAGGGCGTCGGAGACGTCGTCGCGGGTGACTTCCAGGTGGATGGTGCTCATTGGCGATTCTTTAACCTATTGGATATACTGAAACTCTCGGATGGGTGTAAGTCTCAACTGGTAGAGCGGCGGGCACTTCGGTGCCGGCGTGTTGCGGGTTCGACTCCCGTCATCCATCCGGCATTTCCTCAAAGCGTCCCCTCCAGCAGCTCGTACTGCCCCGCTTTCAGATCCCCAACCTTGACCTGGTAGGCGTTGATCACCGCATCCAGCGGTACCTTCTCGCTTTTCGGCAGGCGGTAGGGGGCATTCACGATCACCCGGTAGGCGGCCTCGGTCTCTGCCTTCACCACATACACCAGGTTCTGCTTTCTCCGGTCCCAAAGCACCGCCTCGGGTTCGGCCAGCAACCGTGGCAGTGCCTGGTAGACCTCCATGGGAAGGGACACGCCATCGGCCTGGTGCTTGCGGCTGTCTGCGTGCAGCAGCTGCTTCTCGCCGATGACCAGCAGCCGGCTTGGCGCCTTGCCGGTCCGTTCCAGCACCGCACGAGCCAAGCTCTCGGTGAGGATCCCCACGGACGCCAGGCCGTGACCCGCACGCCGCCCCGTCAATATGCGCTCGGCCCACTGGGCGAATGCCTCGTGCCTCAACTCGGAGTTATTCAGGCTCTGGACCACCTGGCTTCGCAGCTCGGTGCTGCGCACCTGGCCCAGCTTGGCGGCAATGCTGGCATCCACCCCGAAGGCAGCGGCCCCGGTATTGGCTGCCCAGCCCACATCCGGGCTCATGGTTTGGCCATCCGGCAGGTGGATAACCGCATGATCCAGGGTGACCACCTCACCGGTGCGGATGTCGGTACCGGCCTCGCCTTGCACCTGTTCGATGTAATCGGCGCCGTTCTCCACCACCAGTTCCTCGCGCTCCACCTGGCGTTTGGTCAGGGCCCGCACGCGGCACCGGCAGCCCCAGCCGTTGGGCGGGTACAGGTACTGCCAGATCGGGTCGTCCCAGCGGAACACGCGGCCATTCATCGCACCGTGCGACGGCCGGGTGCGGTCGTCCATCACCGCCACGTATTGCCAATACGGGTGGGTGCTGGTGGTGGCCAGCTGCCGGCGGTACCGGCCGGCCATGTACGCCGTCTGCAGGTTGGTGCGGTAGATGGTCTTCAGCCGCCAGGGGCTGCCCAGTTGCACGCTCCGGTTGTTGCCCCGATCATCGCCCCACACCTGCTTGCCCCACCAGCCCTTGGCTTTGAGCTTGGGGGCCAGCTGCTCCACAAACTGGCGGCTGGTTTGGCCCTCGGCCAGGGCCTGGTCCACGGCGTCGCGGATGTCTTCCAGGATGTCCAGGCGCATGGCCTTGGCCACGGTGAAGGCGCGGGCATGGGCGGCTGCGTCCAGCTCGTGCCACTGGTCGCTGATCTGGTACCCCTTGGAGCGCAGAAACGCCACCGCGTCCTTGGGCTCCATCTTCATGGCCGCCCGCAGTTCCACCTTATCCGCCATGAATCTGGCCCCACAGCTCCGCCACAAACGCCGCCCGGTGCAGGCGCTCCTGCAGCTGCTCGTCGTCCATCTCCGGCCACAGCTCGTCCAGCCGGTCCCGCAGGGCTTCCGGCCCTTCGGCGGCGGCCGCCATGATGGGTTGCAGCAGGCCGATCATCTGGCTGTCCAGGTCGCCCTCGGACAGTGCGGTGAGGGCGTCGTCCAGAGCGTCCTGGTCCTCGAAGCTGGCCGGCCCTGCGTTAGGCGCGGTCCGCAGGGCGGCGGTTCTAACGGCGGCTGGTGTCTGCTCCGCCTGGCTGCCCAGCACCGCCTCGCCGTCTTCCGGCTCCGGTATACCCAGTTTTTGGTGTGCCCATTTCAGCGGGATGCGCAGGCCGGCCTCGGCCAGTTTGGGCAGGGATTCTGCGTACTGGCTGATGTCTTCCGGTTGCTCGGTCTCGAACATCCACTGGGGCATGCGCCGCAAGGGCGTGTTGAGCCGGGCCAGCGGCGCCACCAGGTATTGGCTGAGCGACCGGGCCAATTGCTTGGCGTCGCTAATCAGGATGTCGTGGCGCACCTCGTTGTGCACCTGGCCCAGGGCGTAGGCACCGCCGCCCGAAGCGGAGGTCTGGCTGGTCAGCGTGCCGCCCAAGATCGCCTTGGAGACGCTGGATTCTGCCCAGTGCACCATGGCCATGAACGGATCGGAGGCGCCCTTGGCGGCCTCCTTGAACTCCATTTCCATGCCATGGGGCACAATACCGGCCGCCGCGTGGCCGATGTTGACCACGGCCCGCATGAGGGTCGCTTTCTCGGCGTCGCTGGCACCGGGCTGGTACTTGCCCAGGCGCAGCGGTAAGCCGTAGATCTCCAGGAACTCGGCAAAGTCTCGCGCTGAGAAGTTGCGGAACAGGTACGGCCAGGCCAGGATGCGTGCCAGCCCGCCTCGGGCCAGGTAGCCGGACTTGGCCTTGTGGGTATGGACCAGCCAGCCCAAGGGGCGCAGCGGTTCGCCCTGGCCGTCCGTGGAGCGCAGGCGCAGCTGGTTGCGGTCTTCCAGCGGGCACATGAACCAGTCCGGCTGCCGGTAGTCCACTGCAGCCAGGTGCCACTGGCCCTCGCTGCGGTCCCAGTTGTACTCCTGGCAGGCGTAGCCGTGCAGGATGGCGGCAGAGGCGTCGTAAACGATGGTTTCCCAGTCCAGGACGCGGATCATGTTCTCCACCCGGCGGGTCCATTCCCGCTCCTGGTCGGTGGCGTCTTCGGGCGGGCGCAGGTCCCAGTTCAGGCCCAGGATGGCCCGGCGGCGCTTGCTCAGCTCGGCAAACAGGTGGGCATCCTTCTCTTCCATGTCTTCACCCAGCTGGGCCTGGGCCACCAGGTTGCCCTGCTCGGCATCCTCCAGGATGCGGGCGAGCTTGGCGGGCGTAAGCCCCCGGCTGGGGTGCTCTGCAAATTCCCGGTGCAGGTGGCCCACGCGGGCGGTCTGCTGCTCCAGCTTGGGGGCCTTGGGGATGGGCTGGCCGCGCGAATCCAGTATGTCTACCATGCGCCACTCTCCATTGAGGGCAGATCCGCGATGGAATCCGCCAGGTCATGCTCGATGGCGTCCCAGCGCGACTGGCGCGTGGGGGCCGCTGTGAATTCGATGGGGGCCACCTCGCTCTGGCTGGCGTAGTAGGCCAACGCCAGCGCAATGGCTGCATCCCCGTGGCGTTTCTTGTCGCTGCCGGTCTTTGCATCCGGCAGTTTTGGGATGCCCTTGATCACCTGGATGGCTCGCAGGTCGTCCAGCACATCGCTGTCGCGGGGGATCTCGATGCCATCGTCTTCAAAGGCGGCCTTGAATTTAGGCATGGCCTCCAGGTACCAGGACTGCGACAGCATCACCGCCTCAACACGCCCGGAGCCGTATCGGTAGACGGCTTGCTCCGCCAGGTACTGGCCATTGCCCCGGCCATCGAGGGCGCCGCCCTGCAGGCGCGGCAGGCGGTCGGCGATGTAGTACAGCACCTGTTCCTGCTGCTTGAAGGGCACATTGCGCAGCTCGGCGATGAATGGCACGGTGCGCTTGAGTTGCTGGGTGATGGCCATCGGCGCGATGACCGTCAGGTCTCCACTGCGGCCGAAGTCCTCACCAAAGACATGGGACTCCTCTGGATTGAGGCTCTGCAGCAAGGGCAGCAGTTCCTGCTCGCACCAATCCTGGATTTCAGCGGCTCGCAAGTGCTCCGGCCAGGCGTTGAACTCCGCACTGCCTTCAAACCGCGCCACCGGTGCATCCACCATCCGGGCCTCAATCAGGGCTCGGGAGATGTAGGCACCGCCACCGGACTTGGGCACACAGTAGTACTCTTCCAGCGCGTCCTCGCGGGTGGCGGTATCTTTCAGCAGGTTCTCTTTCCACTGGTCTTCGGCTGCTTGGCTCCAGTCATCGCCCTTGATCTGGCAGATCCGCTGGTACAGGCCTTCGTCACAGGCGTTGTCCAGGGTGATGCGGTGGACGCTGTAGCGCTTCTTACCGGCCCGACTGTCCTGGATCAGCTCGTTAAACAGGTTCTCGACGCCGTTATGGGTGCTGATCAAGCGGACCTTGGCACCCCACATGGTCAGTGCCAGGGCGGCCTTGAGCACTTCGGCCAGCCGTTCATGGAAGGCGGCCTCATCAATGGTGACATTGCCCTGCATGCCCCGCAGGTTGCTGGGATTGGAGCTGAGGGCCTGCACCTTGAAACCGGACGCGAAGTAGACCACAAAGGTCAGGATGTCCTTGTCGTCATCCTCCAGGACTTCCTCCTGGATCTCGCCGGCGGCCCGATCAAAGGCTTTCGCCCACATGGCCACGGCCTCGATGAACTCCCGGGCCATCTCCTTGTTGGAGCCGACATAGAAGTGGTTGGTACCGCCTTCAGACTTGGCCGTGCCCGCGCACAGAGCAGCATCGGCTGCCTCTGCCCAGGTGAGGCCCGTTCGCCGGGACTTCTCCGCGATCTTCAGGGGCGAGTCATCGGCAATCCAGCGTTTCTGGTAGCCCAGCAGCACCTCGTCCGCATCAAACTGCAGCAGATCCTCCAGGCCCGCCCGGACAGCGGCGGTAATGGCGTTTTGCTGCATACTCATCAGGCGATCCCCAGTATCTGGGCCTTGATTTGCGCCACGCTGTCAGCGGTCAGGCCCTGCTGATTCGCAGACGCCTCCACAGCCGCGGCCGCTTCTTCGGCGAATGCCTGGCGTATGTCCTTCTCCCGCTTATGGGCATTCATGGCAGTCTGCTCCAGGCGCTGGGCGGCCAACATGGCATCCTTGATCATCCCGATATCGACCTCTTCTTCCGGGTTGAGCATCTGGTTGCGCATGGCTTTGAAAAGCTGGGAACGACCGATCTCCAGGATCAGCTTGGTGGTTTCGCCTTGGGGTGCGTCGCCAAGGTCCGCGACCAGGGCGCTGGTCTGCTCCCGCAACTCCCGGAGGTCACGGCCAATTTCGGCCATCTCAGTGGCGTAGCGGTTCAGGCCGGAGCGGCTGAGCTTCTGCTCGTCCGGCAGCCCGTTCTCCTCGATGACCTCGTTAATCGCATCCAGGATGTCCGCCTGGGTCCATTTGCCGTCCCGCAACATCTCGTCGAGCGATTTTCGGATCGGCTGCGGTAACAGATCGATCTTGGAGCGACGCCCACGCGTCACCTTGCCGCTCATCAGCGCACCGCCGAAGGGCGTTTAACGCCCGGCACGAGGGCCAGACCGTTGGCCACGTCCTGGCCACGCTGGGTGATGCGGGCAATCTGGGAGTGGCCAATAGGCTCACAGGTAATCAATCCCTGCTCCGCCAGCCAGGCCAAAAGGGATTTGAGTTGATCCCGCGAACAGGCCAGCGCCCAGCGCCCCAGCTCGTCGGCAATCATGGATTCGTTCATGCTGTAGTCAGGCACTTGATCCAGCATGCGCAGGATGCAAATGCGTTGGTGCTCTCGCATGTTCTCCTGGTACGACATCGGAACCCTCACTTGGCGTTCATCAGGTAATCGTGAATTCGGTCCAGGGTGGTCGTCACCCGGTCCAGCTTGCTCTCCAGTCCCGCGTACTGGCTTTGTAACTTGGCGATGTCCTCATGGGTTGGGCTGTGACGCAGGCTTTCCTCAGCCGTTATCAGCCGGCGCTCTAAAGACTCCGTTCGCACTGCCAAGGCTTCGATCTCCCCCTTGTTCTTTTCACGTCCCCGGTCGATCCACACAAACACCATCAACCCGAGGGTGAAAACCCACTGCAGCAAATCCAACCAGAACTTCAGCTTGCTGTAGTCGAGACCGTCATCCATCACCGGCGCTCCAGCTTGTCGTGAATCTGCCGGCACTCCGTGCAGCGCATGGCCGTGGGCATGGCCTCTAGCCGCTCTCGAATGTTCCCATCGCAGTCGCTGCACAACCCTGTGGTGTTGCGTGGCGCCTTGGCTTGCTCCCGGTGAGTGGCCAGGGCGTAAGCCACTTGTTGCTCAGCCAGCCGGCTGGCCCGTTCGTAGTCTTTCTCGGTGAACACAGTCACTACTCCAGCGGTCAATGCTCTGTAACTGCAGCCAGCCCTGGGAGCCCCAGTGGTGCAGACGTTTGATGTAACCCGCCACGTCCTTCTGGCTGTAGTCGCCAGTTGGGCGGGCGGGCTGTTCTTCGGGTTTGGTCATCTTGCCCGGCACGGTGCAGAGAACCGGAGCGGGCAAAATGGGCGGTACCGGCATTGGCTCCGGCGTGGTGCTGCAGCCGGCCAGTAGCGCAATCATTGGCACCCAGCGAGTCATGGCAGTGCCTCGATCACGTTGCGGAGCACCGGGGCCACGGGGCCGTCATCGGTAGGCTCGGCCCTGTCGATCAGCTGCTGGGCAGGCTCATAGCGGGCATCGTTCGCCGCCTGGTCTTGCTCCAGGGCATCAACAGCCGCTTTAGCGGCCATCTGTTCCTCTGCCATACGTGCGGCATCGGTCTTCCATCGTTCGGCACTTGCACGCCAACTGTCCCGGTTGGTGGACAGTTGCTGGATCTGCAGCTGCAAACGCTTAACCGTTAACTCCGCCTGGTTGGTGCGATACCAGCCGTACAGGCCACTGCCCAGGGCAGCCAGGACTGACAGCAGGGTGACCGTCAGCAACGCTTTGGTGGCGCCGGTTGCAAGGGTTAGCGGCATGGTGCCCTCCCAGGCCATCCGGCCAGGCGGTATCTGGGTTCAAGCTCAAAGAGGATGCGCTGGGGGTAGTGGCGGTTTTCCCGGCGCGCCCATTCGGCCCGCCGGGTGTAGTGTTCTACATGGTCAAACCACAGGTCTGGGTTTGCGCCTGCAGCTCGTGCCAACCGTCTGTCCCGCGAAAGCCAGCCGGGGCCGCCGTTGTAGGCTGAAAGCGCAAAGGCCCAGCGGTCACAGATCGGAACATCACGCGCATTCCAGGGCTTTACGCGGGACACCAGGTGTTTGTCGAAGCGGAGCATAGCCCGCAGTGCCCAGGCCGGACTGAACGGTGCGGCCTCGCCAAGATCTGGGTAGATCTCGCTGATCCAGGCAGCGGTGGCCGGGGTGAACTGGGCCAGGCCATCCGCATACGGGCTGCGGGCGGTGGTTCGCCAGCTGGATTCCTGATGGATCTGGGCGGCGAACATGGCCACCGGGGCGTCCAGGCCGAACTCCTGCTGGGCCAGGCGGGTCAGCTCCCGCTGGTGTTGCATGGCAGCCTCGGGAATTGGCCCAGCATAGACTGGGCTGCATCCACCCAGGGCGGAGCCAATAATCATGACCAGAATCATCAACAGCGGACCCAGAACCGCGCCCAGGATCTCATCGAGCAGAGTCTTGCGGTAGCTGCCTGCCGGCAGCCGGCCTTCAATCTCCAGTTGGCGAACGATTGGCGAGAACAGCGGCACGTTACACCCCCACACCCAGGGCGAGGATGGTGGCAGCCATGATGATCGCTCTGCGGATCATGCACTGACAGACAACGCTCCAGAATTCAGGCGTTTTTCCTGCACGTTGCTCAGGGAAAAACTCACCCGGCCGGGCATAGTAGAAAATAGAACGGTCGATCCAGTAACCGAGGTAGGCACCCGCTGACAACTTGGTCAGGCTCCACAGGAGGACGCCCAGCTGGTGTGGGTACAGGATGCCCACGACGGTGGCCATTAATAGGGTTGCTATCAGCCAGGGGCCGGCGCGGAATTTGTCGAGTAAGGTCTGTGTTTTCATGGCCCCAGATTAGGGGCCGGTGCGGGATGGAATAAGGTGAAGGGCTTCAGGGGTTGCTCAACCGGTATTGGTCACCAGTTGAGCAGGGATGATACCACTTGATTAGTGGTGCGCATACGTCAGGCGTTTTCCAGCTTGGAAGCAAGTAGGTCTCGCATCTCAGCGTTGCCGTGCATTTCGGCATAATCCAGGTGAGAAAGAGGTAACGGGTTATCGCCCAAATCCAGCCCGGAATTCAAAATGGCTCTCGCTGTTTCCAAGTCATTTTTGGCTATTGCGTCCTGAAGGGCCTGGTGACGGGACTTGGCATCAGAAGATAGTTGGTTCTGGGAGGCCTCAGCCTCCAGGTTGGCACCGCAGTGCTTACACACAACGGCCGCGCTTTTAACGGCTTCTGCACACCTGGGGCATTGCTTCATCGAACCCTGGATAATGGCCTGCTTCTCTTTCTTGGCATCCGTAGAGCTGACCACTATGGAGGCAAGAATACCCAAGGGCCCAAAAATGACTCCTATCAGAAACCAGGGAAAGGCATCACGACCTTTGTGGTTGGCGATCATGGCGGAAACCCCGCCGCAGATGATCCAGAGTACAACTAGCGCAGCCATGCCTTTCTCCTTGTCCGTGTTAATAACTGCTGTTTCAAGAAGATACTTAGCCAGTCAAATCAACGCAATAAAAGCCTATGCGAACATGTCCTGCTGCCGCTCGTCGGCTTCTCTTGCTGAAGCCAGAATACTGAACACTTGACGCTCCGTCAGGCCGCACTCCAAAGCCAGCCGGCCAACGGTAACGCCTTTGCTCCGGGATTCACAGATGGCGGTATTCCGGGCCGCCCGCAACGCGTCCGCACAACGCGGCACACCCAGCTCGCCTCCGCAGACGTGATCGGCCAGGGCCTCGGCGGCGTCCTGGCCGATCCATTTCACCAGCGGGTGATCCTGGGTGACGGTTTGTGGTACCCAGATGCGGGTGCCGCCCACGCACTCCACCAGCTGCAGCGCCGCCACCAGGCCGATCACGTCCACCAGTTCGCTCACGGTGGGCGGTAGGTACTTGGTATCCAGTAACAGCGCCATGATTTACCCCTTTGCCTTGGTGAATTTGGCGGGATCTACACCCAGGCGTCGCATGTCTTCCTCCCACTTGCGGCGGGCTTCCTCCGGTGATTCGTCACGGCCTTGTTTTTTCTCCCAGGATGTGGGGCGCCGGTCTGACTCAGGCTCTACAGCTGGCCGTTTGGCCTCGGGAGCCACAGAGGCCAGTACCTGCTTGAGGTAGTTGTGGTTCTTCAGTGGCTGCACCTGGCCGCGCTGGCGCTTCTCGTGGATGCTGCGCACGGTGTCGTTCAGTGCGGCCACCAGGCTGTCACGATCCGCGATGTCCAGGGTCTCCTGGGCAAGCTTGAGGGCGCGGGCGTTGTTGAGGTCGGACTTGGCCGGACGGAACAGCCCCAGGTACTGCACCAGGGGCCTGGCCAGCGGGCGACCCAGACCGGACAACAGGCCCAGCAGCTCGCTGCCGGCGTCGTCCTGGATCAGGGCTTCCAGCTGGATATGGCTGTGGCATACGGGGCAACGGCCTAGCTTCATGCTTCAGCCTCCGAATACGCAGCGACCAGTCGCTGCAAGGCTGCCCGGTTACGACGCCAGTTCTTCGGTAAACTGGCCACCTTCTTTTCTACGTCTTCAAGCGTTAGACCTTTCTCTTCCAGGTAACGCTCTAACGCTGCCAGCAGGCTGCGTTTCTCCAGTTCCACATCCAGCGCTGCAATCAATGCGGTGTATTGCTCGGTGGTCTTCAACCAGGCCACGCGCTGGATGCCAAATTGGCGTTTGGCAATGGCATCGGCGTAGCTCCAGGGCGCCGTCAGTTCGGCCAGCAGCGCCTCAACTTTCTGCAGCATGGGCCTGCTGTCCAGGTTGTGAGGCGTGCCGGGATGCTCAGCCACCCGCTTGCGGGGTTTGGCCTTGAAGCCCAACTGCTTTAGGTGAGTGACCACCTTGTGCAGCTCGGCCACGGTGCAGTCCTTGCTGGACTGTTTGCCGGTGACGTTGGCCAGCATTGCCCGGTAGGTGTCCTCGTCCATGCCCAGCTGCTTGCGGGCGATGTGGATCTGGGCGGTGGGGCCTTTGCGGTTGGATCTAGCGGCCATCACTCACCCCCTTCGCCTGCTGCTGTAATCTGGTAGCAACTTCTACCGCAGCCCGTTCCATCAGGCCGAACACGACTTCCCCAATGTGACCAAACTCTCCTTGATGTTCATTTAGCCAATGCTGAAACTCCGCTCTCGCGGCATCGGCAGTCTGTCGTTCTTCGTGTTTCTTTTGACTCATGCTCTATCTCTGATCCTTGGCTGCTCGTCAGTACCAGGCCACCACGCCTGGCAGACGCCCCGGCTGGGGCGTTTCGCTTAATGCGTTACAGACGGGACTTTGAGCACTTGCTCGTCCTTCACCGGGTAGTGCTTGCGGATGGCATCACGCACTTCGTAAACCGCGAGCAGTCCCAACTGCTGTGTGACGGAAAGGTTGTCCATATCGAGTTTCTCACTGCACTGCAGCCCGATCTGGACACCGTCATCTGTGGCTTCGATGACCAGCGTGGTTTTGTCTTCCTGGCTCACGGTTGAACGGCCTCCTTGAGCGCCTTGCCGGCGGTGAATTTGGGCACAGTACGGGCGGGGATTTCGATAGCCTCACCGGTTTGGGGGTTGCGGCCGGTACGACCGGCCCGCTCTGCAGCGCTCAGGCGGCCAATGCCTGGTAGCGTGACGTCGCCGCCGCTGGCCAGCTCGGCCTGGACAACCTCGCCCAGGGCATCGACCACCGCCGTCATGTCGGCCTTGCTGATCTGATTGGATTCGCGCTTCTGCTGGTGCTTGGTGATCAGGGTGTCAATCAGTTGAGTCTTGTTCACGGTTACTGCTCCTTGCTGGGTTTTCTTGGGTTGGTGTTGGGTTAAAGGGCCGCTACATCGAGCGGAATTTGTTTGTATGGACCATCCACGCCTTGTCGCTGGTAAAAGCGCAGGTAGCTCTTGGAGCCGGTCACCTGGATGGAATCCACGATGGCCTGCATGGCCTTTTGCCACTTCTCGTCAGTGATGTTCAGGCTGCGCAGGCTTAGTACACGGGCGGTGCTGATCTTGCCTTCCTTGTCGGTCTGGAAAGCGTGCTCAACCAGGGCCTGGACCTCGGACCGGCTGCCAGCGGTCCATTCATGGATGCACTGGTCGATCAACTCCTTGGCCACCTGCAGGCGCTCGTCAAACGCCAGGTGATCGGAGACCGCTCGCATCACCCGGTACTCGCCATCAAAGCTGGTCAGGGTGACGTTGCCCTTCTGGCCGCCGTAGTTGGTGTCGTACTCGTTGGCGCTCAGCTCCAGGAAGGCCTCCACCTCGCTGGCGATCTCCGCCTTGATGCGGCGCATGTCTTCCTGCAGGTCGATCACCCTGGCGATCACGCCTTGCACCAGGTCGTCACGGAGCCGGTCCACGGCCTTGATTTGATCTTCCGGTACCAGGTGGCCCTGGCCGTTGCGCCGGAAGCCCTCCGGCAGTTGCATTGCTTGGTTCATGGCGATTCCCTCAAATCGGTTGTGGTTTGGGGCTGCGGGCCGGGCGGAACCGGCACAGCAAGCCGCGTTTCTTGGGGTAACGGTTGTGGCGCAAGGGTTCGATGTAGGCGCCGTTCTGACGAGGTAGGTCCTGCAGCTCCGCCTCAGTCTCTGCTACGGTCTCCTCCCGGATCAGCCGCACCCGTGTGCGGGTCTGGGTTCTCAGCAGTGGAAATGGCGCGTGCAGCAGGTGCTCATACCGGGCCGGATCCGCCAGGTACTGGTCCAGGCTGACGCCGTGGCGGTGCAGCATGTTGTCCGCATACAGGTCGGCGTAGTGCTCCAGGTAGGCGGTTGCGTATATGGTCATCGGTCACCCCCTTGTGACTCCGGGTTACGCGGGCAGCTGCGGCACGCACGGTAAAGGCGGATCCGCGTCGGGTTACTGCCTACAAACGGTTTTTGGCGCTCTGTTTGGCACTGGTCCCCGGTAATGGCACCCAGCACTGGGCACTCCACCAGCGCGGCCCAGGCCATGATGGCTTTCTCCATCCGGTCGGTGTTGGCCGGGTACTTGTTGGCCAGCAGGGTGCTGACGGATGCCCGGTTGATCTTGAGCCGGGCCGCTGCGGCGGCGTTGCTGCCCTCTTGGGCAACCACGCCAGCCAGCACGCGGATAAACTCGGGTGGGTTATCACCCCAGGCGCTGAGGTCTACCTGTTTCACATCAGTTCCTCCGGCTCATCGGCGTACATGACCTTGTCTAGGTTCGGGTCGTAAACCGTCTTGACGTTCTGGATCTGCGGCGGACGTGGCCCAGTGTTCATCCGGGGAATCAGCCGCAGGGTTTCCATCTTCTTCAGGCGCCTGTTGCAGGGCTCTACAACCTCCAGGTAGCCAGCTTTCTTCAGCATCTGCACATAACGCCGGGCGGAGGCGGGCTTAACTTCCACGCCGGAGCTGCTGGCATGAATAGCCAATTGGCGGGCATCCATTGGCCCCAGCATCCTCAAGCAGCGCCACATGGCCTCCTGCCCCATGCCTTGAGTAACCGGCTGGCCATCCCGCGTCAGTCGCGGAGCCTCGATGCCGTCGTCCTTGATGAGTTGGTAGTCAGCCTCCTCAAAAAGCGCATCGGTCAGGCGCACTACGTAGCCACCGGCCACCAGGCTCTGGACGTAGGTTTTCACCGTTTCATCGTCCACGGCGGCCAGCCGGGCTATGTCATACACACGGAACTTCAGACGGAACTTGCGGACCTGCTCCCACACCCGCTGGCGCGGAGGCTTACCCCCTATCAGTTCCAATTGCGCTGGCTTTCGGTAGCTTTTCTGCTTTGGATAACGCTTCTGTTCTGCCACAGCGGAGGTCATGCAAGTCTCCTTTTCGGTGCTTCCCCGGTGTACAGTTGGCGGCGTCCCCAGGAGGCCTTATCGACCCGGCTGGCACCGGACGCGGCTGACGTGTCATTGATCAGCTCCAGGTTTACCGCCACCCGGCGCACGCTGCCCCCGGAAATGTCGACCAGGTGGGCCAGCAGATCCTCCGCAATCTCGACCGCCGGGGCATACAGCGGGGCCAGCTTGGCGGCATCCTCCAGCGTGACCGGCTGAGCGGGCACCCAGGACAGCACCCGGCCATGAAAGCGTTCCCACTTCTTCAGCTTGTTGGGGATCTGCTCCTCACCGATCAGCAGGATCGGTGCCTGGCTGGACTCGTATAGATCGCGGATCAGCTCCACCGCCTTCTTGTCCACCAGGTGGTCCATCTCGTCGATAATCAGCGGCCGGGCGCTGACGGCCAGCTCTTCGGCGGCCTGATCGAGCATTTCCGGGATGGTGCGGCCCGGCTGCATGCCCATTTCGTGCAGGATGGCCAGCAGGGTGTGCTTCTTGGTCCACACCGATTTGGCCTGGACGTAGTAGGCGCGGCGACGGCAGGCCACGTGGGTGGCGGCAACGGATTTGCCAAAACCGCTGGGGCCGTACAGGCACACCATGCCGGGCAGGCTTCCAGTGCGATCAATGGCCCGTTCCAGAGCGACATCGCACAGGCCCAGGTTAGCGGTGTCCGCAACGCCGTTGACGTTCGGGGTTTGCTCATTCAACATGTCTGAATCTCCTTTTGGTGATACTTGGGGTTCAACGGATTGCGGCCGTTGAGCCCCACTCCTCGCTTTCTTCTTCTCTTCTTTTCATCGAGCGATATTCCGCGCTCATCGGATAACTCTTGAACCAGCCCCGGTCGGCCTCGGGTAGTGCCAGCTGGCCAGATTCGTACTGGCAGAACAGGCGGTACCGTTCGTCGCGGGTCATCTGTTCAAACCGGCTCAGGGGGGTGATGTCGGGTTCAACCTCAACGCGCTGCTGGGCCTGACGGCGGATCAGTTCGCCGTTAACGGTGCCCAGGGCGCCCAGGCTCATACTGTTGTCATGTTCCAGCAGGGGCTGGCCACGCAGCTCGGCCTCGATCTCCTCCCTTTGGGCGTCGTTTCGTTTCAGGCGAGCCTTGGCGCGGGTTTCGATGGCCTGTTCCCGGACCGATTTTGGGAAGTAGTCCACCCGGTTGGCGTTCCACTCGGCCCGGCAGATCAGGCGGTCGTGCTCCTGGTCAAACACCCAGATGGTGTTCGCGTCGTTGAGGTCATACGCCACTTGCACCTGCTCGCCGTGGAACTCCTCCAGGTCTTTGCTGAAGTACAGGTTCTTGAACAGGTTGATCTCGCAGCGGTTCACCGTACGGGTAACCCGTGGGCGGAATACCTGGGCGGCTTCATCACCGGTCAGAGTCAGGGCTTGCCAGCCTTGGGCTTCCGCCGTTTGCCACTGCTCGTTGGGGGTGGCGTGGCGGCGGGTGCCGGTCACGTCCGTCACCTTCGGCAGAGAGCTGTGGGGGCGCTCGTTGTACCAGGCCACTCGTTGGTGAACCCAATCCATGAACGTATCCCACGCCATCAGCGTCTGTGCCCCGCCTTTAAGGGCCTTGCGGCTGATCTTGAACTGCTGGTGGCGGGCCTCGCGGTCCATGTCCATGCCGACATATCCCGGCAGCTGCTTGGCGCCATCCACCCAGAGCGTCTGGTGTACCCGCTCAATCACACCCCGTGCCTGGGAGTTGTAGGGCAGCGAGTGGCTCATGGTTGTACCGAGCCGCGCCAGTACGCCGGTGGCCTCGTCCTTCAGCAGGGCGTTGCAGTAACCGGAGCCGTTATCCACGTAGGCAATGGCCGGTATGGCCTTGGTACAGGAGTCAATCAGCGCATCCAGTACCGCAATGCTGCTCTCGGCCAGGGCCACCGACACACCGACCACGCGCCGGGTCGCAATGTCGATCCAGCTGGTGATCTCCGGGCGGAACGGTCGCCCGTGCAGCGGGTGCTGTACCTCGCCATCAAAGGTGTGACCATCGGCGCTGTACACTTCCGCTGGCATCATGTCGCTGAAGTCCCGCCGTACAAACGGCATCAGGTTCTTCAGTTCACGGGGCCCCATGCGGCCGTGCTGTTTGGACACGTTGCCAATCTTGTCCAGGAATCTCCTGACGGCATAGATGCTGGGCGGCTGCTCGGGGCTGGCCCAGCGCTCGACCATGTCCCGATAGGCATGGGCGATGGAGGGTTTTTCCGGGCGCTGCCAGCAAACCAGGAAGGCGTTCACCCAGGCGGGTGGCGGTTCCGGCTGCCGCTTCTGCGGAGCCAGCGCCTTCACGTCTTTGGCCAGGTAGCGTTTGAGGCTCCGGACGCTAGGATACGGCGAACCGTTACCCCGGCCCCGCGAGTCCTTGGCCATCCGCAGGGCCTTGTCCAGCACCGGGTTGGTCACAGCCAATTCACCCACTTCGGCGTGAGTCAGCATGGTGACCATGGCGGCCTGCTGGGTGACCCCCTGGTTGCGCAGCAGCTCGATGGCGTTGATGATCGTCACCCTTGCGTCTGCCGTGGCCCGCTGTTTCTCCGTCAGCGGCTGACTCGCCAGGGCCTTAGTCGCTGGTGCCAGTTGCTTCGGAGCCTCAGCCACCCGCGTTAGAAGTTCTGCCGCCTGCTGGGCCTCTAACGCCTTGCGGGCCTCCAATGGCAGGTTGTTGATGTGGTACTCAAAGCCGCCGCCCCGACCCATGCGTTGCTGGGCTTCCCAGGATTCGCGCTTGGCCTTTTCGATCATGCCTTTTTCACTATGGGGTAAGCCTTGGAGCTTGGCCGCAGCTAGCTCCTTTGCGGTAAGCCACTGTTTCATCCGATCCGCTCCCAGCGCTCCGCCCCGTCGTAATCATTACCACCCATAGCCCCCCAGCGATTGCCCTGTTCATCCACGGCGATACAGCCCGGACGCCAACCACCGGCCTCACTCAAGTCCTTACGCCAGCCACAGATCACTCCTTGGTAGAAAATGACGTGGCCACTCGAATACCGCCGCTCTGCCAGGTATTCGCGAACCAATGCCAGCTCGTCCTGGGCTCGATTCATTGCGATCATTGGTCACCTCCTAACAGCAGTTCCGGCTGCTGGTGCTTTGCGACGTTTCCACGCTGATGGGCCAGATCTTCGATCAGGGTGGTCAGCGCTCCCTCCACTTCTTCCTGCTCACATCTGCCCTCATAGAAGTCGATCAACATCCCCATAACCTGGTGGGTATAGGCGCTGACCTCGTTCAACTCTTTGTGGCTGGTTCGACGGCCAGTAGGGATCTCAACCAGCATGCGGTTGGCGCTGTGGGCTAGGTACTGGGTGACAAAGTTCGCGCCACAGGCGTTCTCGAAGGCCGGAATCAACATGGCGGGCATACGACCGGAATCGAGGTACTTGTAAAGCGTGAAGTGGCTGGGGATGCCCATCAGATCTGCAATGCGCTCAACGCTACGGTTCAGCTTCTCGCGAGCATGTAGCACGTTAAGCTCCATGCCTCGCCGCAGGCTAATCGCCCGTTCGTGTTTCCAGTTTCTGCGTGCCATTTGTGTTACTGCTCCAAACTCATGCGCCAAACAAAAAGGTGATTTGCGTCTGTTCGAGCCTCTGCCCGAGGCCTAAGCTGAACGCAACTTGCAAACAGGAACGAACCATGGAGCTAAGCAACTGCAGACTGCTGCGCACTAGAGGGCGTGGTGCTACACTCTGTACGCGTATGGCGTACGTACCGCGTAGGCCAGATTTTCTGAGGCGGCACCCCCAAAAAATCAGCAACAATGCGCTCAACCTTTGGGTAAGGCGCCTTGAACACGTTGTAGAAAGTGGTGGGATTGCTGTAACCGTTACGGCGAGCCAACTCCGCAACGCTAATACCGCGTTTGCGGATTTCGGCTGCAATATCCTGGCGGTGCCAATCCTCCAAGTTTGAGCGGGTCTTTGACTTGCTCATTTTTTTGTCCTCGTTCTAACCAGTTTCGCTAAAGCGTGTGGGTCACGGCTTTACGTAAACAGGTTAGCACCATGGAGCGAGATAAAACAACACTTTTATGCGAACTTTCTCGCTTCAGAGTTCGAGTTCAAACAGCAGAGAGCGCAATTTTTTAATAATCCGTTAATAAACAAGCGGTTACCATATATGTCGAACTCAAAAGCGAACTCTGAACTCAGTTCAGAGTTCACCCCTTACAACTCTGAACAGTTCTCAGAACGCTTAAAACTCGCCATGGGGAGCGACTCAACAAACAAGTTCGCAAAAAAGTGCGGATTTAGCGAAAGCCTGGTTAGGAAATATTTGAACGGTTCACTTCCTGGTATTGATAAAGCATTAGTTATGGCCAGGGTGACTGGCGTCAGCCTGGATTGGCTTATTTCGGGAGAGGGGCCTCAGCGTTCTGAGCAAAGCCCCGCTAAGGAAGACTCGCTTGAGGACGAATTTGCCTTGGTTCCTGGGTACAGCATCCAGGTAGCGGCCGGGGACGGCACTCTGCCAGGGGCGGAGCAGGCCACCCGTAAACTCGCCTTCCGGCGCAAGTGGCTGCGTTTCCGGGGTTTGAACGAGAAGGATCTAGCCCTGGTCTTCGCCAAAGGCGACAGCATGGAGCCCACCATTGACGACAACAACACTGTGATGATCGACACTAGCCAGAAAGAGTTGAGGGACGGCTCAATCTACGTGATCCGCACGAACGACCACCTTATCGTGAAGCGCGTTCAAACTCTCCTGGGCAAGACTATACTGCTGATCAGCGATAACAAAGCGTACCAGCCTATTGAGGTGAAAATGGACGAGGTAAGCGATTTGGAAGTGATTGGTCGGGTGGTTTGGATTGGGAAGGATACCTAACGTTAAGACTTAAAAAGGAGATTGACAATGCGGTACGCGACGCTTTTGGCGCCTCTATTTCTCACAATGAGCCTTCCACTATCCGCGGATACCATTTCGGAAGAATGCGAGAGGGAGTGGCCTGGCAATTACCAGATGCAGGAATATTGCATAAGCCAGGCAGCCCGCGGAGCTCAGGCCATACAGGAATACTTGGCTCGATATGGGATGACAACTGACAACTGGGTCTCCCGCAGCGTGCGAGGAGAGGTACCTGCATTAATCCTAAAAGGCTGCAACGAAGAATGGCATCCCGATCTGAAGATGATCGCTTACTGCCTCGAAAAAGAAGAGGCTGCGGCCATCCGACTTGGGAAGATTGGAGGTGCTCCAGAAAACTCAGTTGAGTTCGAGGCCGGAATTTCTGGTGAAATTGCTGCTATTGGCGTATCTACCGAATACTTAGGGCGGCACAACTACGGGCACGTTGATGAGGCGAAAGAGGCGGCAGCTCGGGGAGAACAAGCCGGAATCATCTGGGTAGAATGTTCCTCGGATGATCGTCGCGCCATGGCCAAATGCTTGCTGCGCCGTGAAGCTGCCGAGCTGTAATCATACTGGCATTACGAAAATCGTTGAGGGCTGCCTAACGGTGGGCCTGCATCTCAGGAAATGCGTTAATTGGAACCTAAGCGATTCGGCGAAGCTGGTGCCAATAGTATCGCTATTTTTTGCCGCGGTGCCATTTCCTTGCGCTAACTTCGATTCTGCGTGACTCCCCGCAAGTCGTTGAGCCGGACGGTCGTCAGTCCCCATCTCTAGTGGCTTCCGTCCCATTTTCTCCCTTCAAATCCCATCTCTTCCCACTTCCCTTCCTGGTGCCAATAGAATCACTAGTTCACACACGCCGTCCGACTCCGCCCCGCGTTTCTGGGCAATTTTCTCCACAGCGTCCACCAGCTCCCGAACCTCGGCCGCCGAGTAGTGCGTGGTAATCGACCCGTTCGCATGGCCCAGCAATTCCGAGCGTGTCTCCGGAGGCACGCCGGCCGCCGCGCTACAGACGGCCCGAATACGCTGTTTCCCACACTCCCCCCCTCCTGTTTGTACATCCGCTTCAACGTGCGATAAAACTATCTACACTTGTCATACTCTTACAGAACACACGCAAACTAGCGTTGTCGGTATCAACCGGTAAAACAGGCTGAAAAGGATCTGAAATGGATTTACGCACCAGGCTTCCAGGGATCGGAGTACTCGTCGCCGCTCTTGCCTTCACGCTTCCCTCCGCCCAGGCAGAGATATACCAATGGACCGATGACAACGGGAATGTGCATTTTGGGGATCGGGTTCCTGCCCAGCATCGTGAGGAAGCGGATACCGTGGGGCTATCCGGCCGGATTCCGAACCAGGATGAGGTCCAGGCAGCGCAGAACAGGGCGCGACGCATTCAAAGTGCCGCTGAAGCGACGGCGGAATCGAACCAGCAAAGGAGGGCAGAACAGGATGAGTCCGACACGGAGGTGGAGCCAGCTCGCCGCGCCTATGCCCCGCCCAGGCAGCACTTTCCTGAGTTACCGCCCTTGCCCCAGCGGGCCACGAGGCAACAGAGAGAGGAGCGATACCAACAGGAAATGGTGCGGTACCGAGCCAGCATGAGATGCCTGGCGCAGTATCAAAACACCAACGGCAGCTTCAAGGCAGAAGCCTTTGATCGCTGCGAAGTGGTCAAACGACCGAAATGGCCTGATTGAACGCAAAGAGGACCTACACGCCCCCCACAAAGACCTCGATAAGCGCTCACCTCAGGGCAGGCAGGAGCAATCACTAGCCGAGAAGATACTCGCCCAGGAAGGCCTGCACTTCCTCAGCGCACACGCCCTCAACCACTTCTATGCCCGCCTCACGAAGTTTCACCAGCCCCTTCCCGGAATTCCTGGGGTCCGGATCGGTTATAGCGACCACCACCGTTCCGATGTTTCGGTGGATCAGGGTCTCCGCACAGGAGGGCGTTCTGCCGTGAAACGAACAGGGCTCCAGGGTCACATAAGCCGTCAATCCGGATGCCGGACCATCCCACTGCGCCAATGCTTCCGCTTCGGCGTGGTGACGGCCCGGGGCCTGGGTATACCCCTTGGCCACGACCTCCCCCTCTCTCACCAACACGCAACCCACCGGTGGGTTGGGCCGGCAGGTCGGCAAGGCCTTCTTCGATTCGGCCAGTGCCAACGTCATGAAATGCTCATGGGTCATTCCTGTCATCGCATGATTTCCCTGGAGTGCGGGCAGCAACCAACGGACTGCCACTCCTGGCGCAGCCGCTCGCCACCGCGGCTGTAGGTACGCCGGTTGATCAGCTTGAGCTGATCGAGTTGCAGTAAGAAGTCGGTCAGGGGCGTCATCGCGTCGGGCAAGGCAGTCTCCGTCGTTGTCGATTCGCCCTCGACTCTACCCCAGAGCCGGGAGCCTTGGGAACGTCTTTGCCGAGGAAATGGGAGGATCACGCCGGCGCACGGTTCCCCTCAAGAGCTGTGACGCCCCCATCAAAACAGTCAGACCGTTTCACATTAATTCACGTGTAACACCCCTTACCCACCGAAACAATTTAGCCACTGAAACAGATGCACTACTCAACTAACTTCTGGTGTTACTGCTCCGCAGGCACTTTGGTAGGCCGGACAAGATAACCGGCCTACCCCCTCAGACACGACCCAGCAGGGGAAACACTTATGTCGCAGCTTCGACTGATATTCCTAGTCCTATTGACCGCCCTCTTCGTTGTGGGGTGCGGCGGAGGCGGTTCTTCCAGCACCTCCAGCAGCGGTGAAGTGGAAGGACTCAATACACCCAGCCGCGTTTCCATCGTTGACGCCGAGAGCTAAGCGGGAGAACACACCATGAAACATGCCCTGTTACCCCTGCTCATCGCCACTGTCGCCGGTACTGGTCCAGCGTCAGCGGCCTTTGACGACGCGGGGACCGACTACAGCAAGCAGCACACCGACAGCTGGACCTGGACTCCGGGCCTGGAGCCCATGGAGACCCCCAACGAAATCCTCTGCTTCATGCAGAACCTGAAGGCCGGTGAGATGGTCAACCAGGGGCCCTATACCGCCCTGGTCAACATGGCCGACTGCACCAGTGGCCAGCAGGATCAGAACAACAACCGTGGTCCCGACAACATCACCGCCATCGTGGAGAGCACCCGGGCCAGCAACAGCGATCCGCAGCTCGTCAAGGTCTGGATTCCCAGGATGAACGAGGGCTTCATGACCACGCAGATTCGCGCCATGGCGGTGATCAGGCAGTCCCCCAGCGCAGCAAACCCGGCCGGCGATTTTACCCTGACGTTCCAGATGTACGATGCCGACAACATCGGCCTGGGCCCCCTGGGGCAGGGCCAGCTGCAATCGGTGCCCACCGATAATGGCAACACCTCGCTGACCTTCTACGAGTCGTTCGGGATGGACGGTTTCAGCGACAGCCGTGCGGCCACCATTGAGAAGAACGGGGCGGCGGGCGCCGCCATTACCCAGTCCGACAGTTCCTTTGATGGGCTGCGGCGCTACCAGTTGAGCTGGAACGACAGCCGGGCCCTGGTGGAGCAGCCGAACTCGGACGGCAGTGGTACGGCGCAGGCCTGTCTGGCCAAGGACGTCCTGGAAGAGCGGGTATACGGCTACGGGGTTTACCACCACAGCGATGGCTCCGAGTTGGAAATCCAGGGCGGCTTCCCCTTTGAGTTTGAATCCGGCAACCAGCGGGTCCACGGCTACCTGGGCTATTGGGGGCTATGGATGGAGGACCAGAGCCTGTTCCAGGATGGCATGACCGTCAACAAAATGGATTTCTCCGGCGGAGCTCCCAGCAGCACCCCAGTCATCCTGCACAGCTCAGGTGGGCGCCTGAACAAGATCACCACCGATACCCGGACCCTGGCCGAGATTTCGGGGGTGCGTTTTGGCTATTGGGAAGGAGGCACCAACTATCGGGCCGAGTACCTCGCCAACGGTGGTGATGGCGAGGGCTTCTACAAGGTCGCCGAAGAGGCGTTCTCGGAGGATGGCCCGCCCCAGGTCACCGAGCTGGAACCGCCACAGCTGATTGACACCACCGGGCTCAACCGGCTCGACCTGTACTCCGATCAGCTCGGCGGCAGCGTCACCGTACGGATCGACAGTGGCGGCGGTTTGAAGAACGAGGTGGTACTGCGCAAGCGCCAGGTGGTCAGCTCTTCAGACCTGACTGACGATCTCACGCTCTACTGCAGCTGGGGCTGTCCCGGCAGTACGTTGAACGAGACCACCCTGGGGCCGAATGGGGACCCCATGCTAGATACCTCCGGGGGGAATGCCCAATACACGTTTGACGCTCAAACCATGGCACTCACCCATAATGGCAATCCGGTCACCTGGCCAGACGCCCTGTCCGCCGACAGTGTCTCGCCACAGTGGGCCTATGGCATCCACTCCGGCGTACTGACCACCACCGAAGCGGCACAGGAAACCTTCAACACTGGCGGTGAGCTGAGTACCTGGTACGAATGGGAAACCGGTCCCCAGTCCTGGAACCGCAGTTTCTGGGCCACCGGCAATGGCCAGGTGATCTCCATCGAGCCCCCGGTGTTCCTGAGCCTTACCTTCACCGCGGAGGACGACCGGGACGGCTTTGGAACGGATTACTATAACGAGCCCTTCCTGCTTGAATACAGTGGCCTGGGAGAACTGCACGGCCTGCCCTTCGAGGCAGACGAACACATGCGTTACGCCCCCGCAATCAACCTCCGGGACGGAACGTTGCTGACGGCCGCCAACGGTGGCGAGCAGTTTGTGGTGAAGGCCCTGCACACGGAGCTCAGTCTGGTGGAGCAGGACGCCAGTGCCTGCGGCAGCCTGTCGCTGACCGAACCCAGCACACCGCTGCCGACCAGCATCGACAGTGACGCCCCGCTGAACACCGACCCGGTGCCCTCCCCAGTGCCCTCACCCGCGGCCGTCGTGAACGGCGACGTGGTCAGCCAGGACTGACCCGCAAGAAGGCAGCAAAGGCGGTGCAGAGCAACCGCCAGGGCCGACCAATAACCGCGAACGGAGTCGCGGTTATTGCTTTATGCCCCCTCCGACCACCTTCAGGCGTCTCTATACCGCCCACTCGATCTGCACCAGAAAACAGTCAAGCAGGCGATAAATACACCAACCTGAGCAATTTATCTACAGCCCAGCAATCCCCTGGCCAATATTGAACCAGCCTTATTCAGCCCTTGTGCCCCAACGCTTCTCACAGATTCTCCTGAGATTGCTCACACAGTTACCCACAGTTTCTGTGGACAGTCACGCCCGGGGAAAACGAACCGTGGCACTATCCAAATGAGCAAGCCAAACGGAGCGCCGGTGCAACGGGTTATTGGTCTGGAGTACAGCCCCCCAAGCCTTGCTGAACGGGCGGGCAGGCGACCGAGCCAAAGGAACAGAACACACAACAGTCGCCGGCTTTCGGTTTTAACAGGGCATGGCAGGACTCGCACTCGTAAAAATACCGACAGGCGTTGGTCGGCATCACTTCCCGTTTTTGATGCCCGCAGTGGGGACAGGTGATGGTGGACTCCAAAATCACTTCGGCCATGACTTCCTCCCGGTGTCACCATTGCCCTGCCGACCCGAAAGGGACCGAGGGTGCCCGACACTCGTTTTTACAGGATGTTCCCAGGCAAACGGCTAAGTTTTCCAACCCGCGGGTATCGCTCCGCGATGCGCTCAGCAGGGGAACCGCGCACCCTGTCACGGTCGCCATCAGAACGCGCCTTTCCACTGCTCCGTGTCCACAAACCACCGCTCCTCGTAGATCTTGTCGCCGTTGAACCTGAACAGCACCGCCAGTTGGGAGGCGGGAATGCTCCGGGACTTCCACTCCACGATGGAGACCACCTCATTGCCCCCTTCAATCTGGCGTAGCCCGGTGATCTCGAACCCGGGAGGGAGCCTTTCCCCAATTCCATCCAGCGCTCTCCGGAAGGCCTGGCGCCCTTTTATTACATCGGTTTGTCCGGGCATGATGAAGGTCATGTCATCCTGGTAATCCGCCACCAGGGCGTCGAAGTCCCCCGCCCCAACGGCCTCCCAACCGCGTTGTACAATATTTGCTATGCCCATCGGGCTTCCCCCGGTATGGTCCCAGTTTGTGCGCCATCCGTCCGAACGGGGGCGCGCTGCTGCCTGCCGAATACGCATCCGACCGCACAGTTCAGGGATACCGGCATCAGGTTGGTTCCTCCCTTCAGTCTAGTTCACTCCTCCCCCCTGCCCAGGCAAGCCGCTGCTTTCCCGTCTGGCTGGGTCGTTAACCGACTGAGCCGGGGACCCGGCGCTCCCGGAAATGTGCGCCAGTCCACCAAATGCCATTGATCAACCGGGGTAAACTGGCTTTATCTTTCTTGCTTGACATGGTTCGGTGCATGCAAGAAGTTCCCAGTCACAAGGTCAGAACACTGTGTGGAGATGTCGGCCTGGTTGTGCTGGTGTGTGCAGCCGGCTACGTGACAAGCTCCCGACCGACGCGGGAGCTGCTAATGTTCAGCGTCACCGCCATCCTGGTCGCCCGGGCCTGGAGCCTGGTGTTTGACGTGCTGTTTGTGGAAGCTCTCCGGACCACCCCGCAGCCTCCCGATCATCCGCGCCCGTTCTACCGGGTGGTGCTGGACTATGTGGGATTCGAGGCGCCGTTAACCCTTGCCTTCGCGGTGGCGGCCCTCACCCTGCTCCCAATCACATACCTGGAAGCGCTCTCCTGCGCCTTCTTCCTCACCTGTTTCTATACCCTGTTCTGGTTTCTGGTCGAATGGCGCGATTAGTGACGTCTGCCGATCAGGGCGGATGACGGAACTGTTGACGCCGCTGGATCATGCAGCCTCCGGACAGGCCCGGGCGCCGCCCCAGCTGCACGGCAGCCTGTTCCCGCCCACATTGACGCATTTGCCTCCACCTTTGCTCGCGCCGTTGGCGTTGTTCGGCTCGTTCTTCGATGGCACTGGGGGCCGGGTTGGTAGCCGTCATTTCCGGCTCACTTGGCGGGGTATCGTCTGGAATGGGGTCAGCACCGGTGAGCACCAGTACCAGTAAGGTGCCGGTTAATATCGCACCGGATTTCCGGAGGTTCAGAGCCATGATCACGGCCTGCGTTGAAGTGTTCAGTTAGGACCGGTCATGGCGATATCCGTTCATCGTGAACGCCGGAGATCCCCTTGCCTGCCCCGGCTTCCGGCCATAAAAAAACCCGCCGGGTAACGGCGGGTTTTCTGGTCGGGCAGACTCCCGGCAACTTAATCGCCCCAGAAATTCCACCAGGCCTTGGCGTTTTCACGCTTGGCCGCCTGACCCTGCTCGCTGCCCCGCTCGCCCGGGTTGACCTTGGGACCGTTGGCGTTTTCGGGACGGCTATCACGCTCAGGCATGTCTTCCGCTTCTTCACGGCGACGCTCGGCCTCATCTTCGGCGCGCTCGCGGGCGTCTTCGGCTTCTTCCTCGGCCCGTTCGCGCGCCTCTTCGGCCTCTTCACGACGGCGTTCTGCTTCGTCTTCCGCCTGCTCCCGACGACGCTCGGCCTCGTCTTCGGCGCGATCCCGCAGGTCTTCCGCCTCGTCGGCCATGCGCTGACGCTGCTGTTCGGCGTGCTCTTCCATCTGGTAGCGCTGTTGGCCGGCCGCCTCACGCTGGCCCTGGCCCGGATGACCCTCGGCGTTCTTGCCACCCGGGGCGGCAATTACCTGGCCCGCCAGCAAGACGGCTCCCGCCAACATCAAACCACGTCCCATACTGTTCTTAACGCTCATTGCTCATCCTCATCAGAGATTGACTTGATGGTGTCACCATACATAAAGACGGGGCGCTTCCCCCGGTCCGTTCATGAAATTTCAGTAGGGTGCCACGAATTGGCACGTTCGGACTTATTGGGAAGGCGTTCGGGCCTCGCCCCCTGACGGTGCCACCCCCTGCCGACAGACCCCGGAAGGGCGGTCCCGCTGACCAGCCCGCAACTCGGCCCGCTCTCGCTGGCACCGGCGTTCCAGCCGACGACGCTGTTCCTTGCGCTGCCAGTACTGCTCATGGATCTGCTCGCGAACGCGCTCCATGGGGCTCTCGTCGCGATTACGAAACGGTTCCCCCGCCATGGGCGCCTGCAACGCCAACACCGTCAACAGGCACCCGAGGCCGCCTGTCAGCCAGGTTTGCCCCAACCCAACCATCGTTTGCTGTCCTCCCGAGTCAGGATTGCCTTACCGATGGGCGCGAACGTCGAACCCACCATCCAACCACCCGCTTCTGCCTGCAATTATGGCCGTCGCGTGCGACGAAAGTTGCACCGCCGATGGCCCGTGATAGTCCTTATGGAGCTTGTATCCGCCCCGCCCCCGCATTACCCTTGAAAGCTACCCTCCCAGCAATGTCAGAAGAGTCCGGTTGTCATGAGCGACAGCGCGAAGCCCCGCGTCACCAGTGGTACCAAGTTCCAGAGCGAACACGGAATCTCCGCCATCAAGGACGGCATCAAGAAATCGAACCAGGCAGCGACCCCGATTGCCCGCAAGCCCAAGTGGTTACGGGCCAAGATGCCCGGTGGCGAGCGCTACGATGCGGTCCGTCGCAATGTCAGCGAACATCGCCTGAGCACCGTGTGCCAGGAATCCCACTGCCCCAACATTGGCGAATGCTGGAGTAACGGCACCGCCACCATCATGGTGATGGGGTCGGTGTGCACGCGGGCGTGCAAGTTCTGCGCGGTGGACACCGGCAACCCCAAGGGCTGGCTCGATGCCGAGGAACCGGAAAACACCGCCAAATCGGTGGAGCTGATGGGTCTGCGCTACATCGTGCTCACTTCGGTGGACCGGGACGACCTGGACGACGGCGGCGCCGCCCATTACGCCGCCTGCGTGGCGGCGATCAAAGCCCGCACGCCAGAAGTGGCGGTGGAGGCCCTGACCCCGGACTTCGACGCCGTCATGCCTCACGTGGAGAAGGTGGTGGACTCCGGCCTGGATGTGTTCGCCCAGAATGTGGAAACCGTGGAACGACTGACCCACCGGGTACGGGACCCCCGCGCCGGCTACCAGAAGACCCTGAGCGTGCTGGCCCACGCCAAGCAATACCGCCCGGATGTGTTGACCAAGACCAGCCTGATGCTGGGGCTGGGTGAGACCGATGAAGAGATCCTGGCCACCATGGATGACCTGCGGGCCATCGGCGTGGACATCCTCACCCTGGGCCAGTACCTGCGCCCCACCCCCAACCACTTGCCGGTGGAGCGCTACGTCACCCCGGACGAGTTCAACCGCTACCGCGACCTCGGCCTGGAGAAGGGCTTCATGGAGGTGCCCTCCGGCCCCATGGTGCGCTCCAGCTACCGGGCCGACCGGGTGTTCGAGAAGAACAACCTGGGGCTGATCACCCCGGAGGTGCCGGACAGCCAGGCACTGCAGATTCCGGTCAAGCAAGTGGACTAACGGCGGCAACTGTCACCAATTGTTAAACTCCCCCAACAACTGACCTGCAGCAAGGACAAGACCACAAGCCCCTGCTACCTTTAGCATTTTATCGCCATTCCCGGGGTCAGCCGGGAGTGGCCACCACGGCTTCAATGGACGGAATAGCGCTCAATCACCATGTTGCAACTGCTCAAGAACGCTCGGCTCAAGTACAAATTCTGGTTACTCAACATCCTGGTCCTGGCGGTGCTGTGCCTGCTGGTGCTCTACGCCATGGATCTGATCGCGACCGTGTCCGGGCGCCCCTTCCCGGAGGTATTCGCAAACTATGCCAGCGAGTTTGCCGGCGTGGTGGCGGTACTGATGATGCTGGAGATGGCGGGCTCCCAGTTGCTGATTACCTTCATCGAGCGGCACGTCCGACGGCTGCGGGACACCATGGTGGCGGTCCAACGCTCGGGCAACCTGAGCCAGCGGGCGGTGGTGGACTCCCGGGATGAGATCGGTGCCATGGCCAGTGCCTTTAATGCCATGCAGGACCGCACCATGGAGGTGGTCCGGAGCATGAAACAGGCCATCGAGCACCTCAATCACGAAGCCCGGGAGCTGGCCACCGCCGCCGAGCAGCGTCGGGACGAACTGAGCCGCCAGCAGGCCGGCACTGACCGTTCCGCCGACGTCATCCAGGCCATGCTGCAGAGTTTCAGCGGCATCGCCGAGCAGGCGGAGATCGCCAAGACCCTGTCCAACGAGGCCCGCAATGCCGCCAGCCACGGTGGCGAGCGGGTGCGTCAGAGCACCGATTCAATCCAGGGCCTGGCTGGCGCAATTCAGCGTTCCGCCGACAGCGTGCAGGAGCTGGCAACCAACTCCCAGGCCATCAGCGAGGCCGTTGCCGAGATCCGGGGCATTGCCGAGCAGACCAACCTGTTGGCGCTGAACGCCGCCATTGAAGCCGCCCGCGCCGGCGAGCAGGGACGAGGGTTTGCGGTGGTGGCGGACGAAGTGCGCCAACTGGCCCAGCGGGTACAGGACTCCACCGAACAGATCCAGGGCACCATCGACCGGCTGTTGCAGGCCATGGACACCGCGCTGAGCCAGATGACCGGCAGCTCGGAGGACGCCAGCCGCTGTGTGGGGGAAGCCCAGGAAGGTCAGAAGGCCCTGGAAGCGATCAACGAGGTGGTGGGGCGCATCGACACCACCAACGAGGAGATCGCCGCCGTCTCGGCGGACCAGACCGCCTCCACCGACGACGTCATTGCCAACGTCCAGAGCATTCGCGAGGCCACCCAAGCCATGGTGGGCCAGCTGGCCGACAGCGCCAGCATGAGCCAGCGACTCAAGGCGCTGATCGACTCCCTGGAGGACGCGGCCAACCGGGTGACGGTGCATTAAACCGCCGCAACCTTGCCCCAGGCATGGGTAAAATCGGGCAATTTCCAGCCAACCACTGGCTTCCACCGCTGAATATGGCACACTGCGCCCTCCTCCTGAATCCATGGACCCGTGTGCTCAATGACCAAACTGCGCTCTCTCTATGATCGCCTGATTCTCGCCCATCCATTCGTTGTGCTGGCCGTGTTCGCGGTCATCCTGGTGGCCGCCAGCCTGCGCCTGCACCAGTTCCGGCTGGACGCGTCGGCAGAGTCGCTGGTGCTGGAAAACGACCGGTCCCTGGAACAGTACCGCACCATCAACCAGCGGTTCACCACCTCCGACGACTTCCTCATTGTGACTTACACCCCTCACCAGGCGCTCTTTACCGCCCAGGGGCTGGCCGACCTGACGGCATTACGGGATGAGCTGGAAACCGTGGCAGCCGTGGGGTCCACCAACAGCATTCTCAGCGTGCCGTTGCTGCACAGCCCGGACCTCAGCCTGGAGACCGTCGACCAGGAAATCAAGACCCTCGACGATGACCAGGTGCCGCCGGAAGTGGCCCGCCAGGCGTTGTTGGACAGTCCGCTCTACCCCAACCTGCTGATCAGCGAGGACGGTCAGACCACGGCCATCCAGGTCAACATGCCCGCACCTTCGCGCTACTACGAGCTGCTGGAGGCGCGGAAGCAGCTGCGGGAAAGCACGGCGGACGGCACCGGCTCCGAAGACGACCTGCGCCGGCTGGCAGAGGTGGAAGACGCCTTCCTGACGATGACAGAGCAACTGGACCAGCGCCGCGACGCCACCATCGAACAGGTGCGCGCCATTCTCGAACGCTACGACGACGTGGCCGAGATCCACCTGGGTGGGGTGCCGATGATCGTGGCGGACATGATCCGTTTCATCAAGAGCGACCTGTCCACCTTCGGTATCGGCGTGTTGCTGTTCCTGTTGGCTACCCTGGCCACCATCTTCCGGCAGTGGCGGTGGGTGCTGGTGCCGCTGCTATGCTGCAGCTTCACGGTGTGGCTGGTCATTGGGTATCTGGGCTGGGTGGACTGGCCGGTGACGGTGATTTCCTCCAACTTCATCGCCCTGCTACTGATCATGACCCTGTCGCTCACCGTGCACCTCATCGTGCGCTACCGGGAATTCCAGCACAACGCCTCCGATGCGCCACCCCGCGACACCCTACGCGAAACCTTGCGGGCCATGTTCAAACCCTGCCTGTACATGGCGCTCACCACCATGGTGGCCTTCGGCTCACTGACCTTCAGTGGCATCCGCCCGGTCATCGACTTCGGCTGGATGATGAGCATCGGCATCACCGTGGCCTTCCTGGTGGCCTTCTTCATCTTCCCCGCGCTGCTGTCGCTGACGCCGCCACGGGTTGACCAGCGGGTACGTTCCGACCAGGTGCCCTTCACCGACCACTTTGCCAACCTGACGGAGCGCAGGGGCAACTGGGTGCTGGGTGTGGCGATTGTGCTGGCAGTGCTGTGCGTCGTTGGGGTAACCCGGCTGACCGTGGAGAACAGCTTCATTGACTATTTCAAGTCCACCACCGAGATTCACCAGGGCATGATCACCATCGATGACCGGCTGGGGGGCACCACGCCGCTGGATGTGATCATCACCGACGAGCCGGCACCGGAAGGCAGCGCCTTCGACGACCCCTTTGCCAGTGACTGCGACCCGTTCGTCGAGGACTGCGGCACCGATGAGACATACCGGGACACCTGGTATACCTACCAGAAGATGGAGCAACTGGCCGAGGTGCACCGCTACCTCGACAGCCTGCCGGAAACCGGCAAGGTGCTGTCGATCAACACCACCCTGGGCGTGCTGGCACAGATCAATGGGGGCGAACCGCTGGATGCCCTGCAGCTGGCGTTCGTGCCCGCGGCGGTGCCGGACGACCTGACCGACGTGCTGCTGACCCCCTACATCTCCGAGGAGCACGACCAGGCCCGGTTCAGCGTCCGATTGCTGGAAACCTCGCCGGAGCTGCGTCGCCAGGAATTGCTGGAGCGGATACGTGACCACCTCACCGGTCACCTGGGCTTTGACGACGACCGGGTGATGTTCACCGGGATGACCGTGATGTACAACAACATGCTGCAAAGCCTGTTCGACTCCCAGATCAAGACCCTGGGCGCGGTGTTCCTGGCCATCGGCGCCATGTTCCTGCTCCTGTTCCGCTCCCTGTGGCTGGCGCTGATCGGTTTGGCGCCCAACCTGCTGGCCTCCGCCTCCGTGCTTGGCCTGATGGGGTGGCTGGGCATTGCCCTGGACATGATGACCATCACCGTGGCCGCCATTACCATGGGCATTGCGGTGGATAACACCATCCACTACCTCCACCGGTTCCGGGTGGAGTTCCGCAAGGACCACAACTACCTGGCCACCATGCACCGCTGCCACCGGAGCATCGGCCGGGCCATGTTCTATACCTCGCTCACCATCATTGTCGGCTTCTCGATCCTGGTGCTGTCGAACTTCATTCCCACCATCTACTTCGGCCTGTTTACCGGCTTCGCCATGCTGATGGCGCTGCTCGGCGCCCTCACCCTGCTGCCCAAGCTGATCCTGGTGTTCAAGCCTTTCGGGCCGGAAGCCTGAGTTCCTGGCACCGGTGACCCGCGGCCAAACCCAAAAGCCCCGGTCCGCACTGCGGTACCGGGGCTTTGTCTTTTTCCAGCCGGGGTTTGGCGTGGCGGTTACTGCTGACCCTGCGGCATGCCACCTTGCTGCATGCGCTGCTGCATTTCCCGCATCTTACGGTCCAGCTCGTCCCGCTGGTCCTGAGTGAACACCGCATCCACCTTCGCCTGCAACAGAGTGGACAGGGCGGAGATCTCACCGGTCAGCTCGCCCAGCTTGGAGGCGTCGGCCCGGATGGCGTCTTCGTCGTAGTCCGGCTTCACATGGGTCTGCAGTTTCTGCTGCAGCTGCTGGGCCTGCATCCGCAGGGCCTGAATCTCGCTCTGGAGATCCTCGATGATGGCGCGAATCTCGGCCTGCTGGTTGTCACTCAGCCCCACCATCTCGGCCAGGCGGTCCACCTGATCCGGCTGCCCCTGCTGGGCCCAGGCCGTGCTTGTCAGGCTCAGTGCAATCAACAGTGCGCCCAGGGTTTTTACCAACTTCATAGTGATCTCCATTGCCAGTGTGCATCTGTGGTTTCGTTACTTAGATTCACACCCTAAAGCATCGGATGGGGGGCGTGCATCCCCACCCCCATGTTTTTTATACATACTTCACACTCGCTGGCGGGCGATCCCCCGCCATGGGCGCCCTGCGGAGAATGTGAAAAATTCGTCATTCCCGTCCATAATGGCGCGATTCAGCGACCACCGGAGTAGCAACATGGCGATTAACTGGTTTCCCGGGCACATGCACAAGGCCCGCAAGGAGATCAAAAAGAGCATGCCGCAGATGGACCTGATCATCGAGGTTCTCGACGCGCGCCTGCCCTTCAGCAGCGAGAATCCCCTGGTGCCAAGCCTCAGGGGCGACACGCCGGTGATCAAGGTGCTCAACAAGCGGGACCTGGCAGACCCCGCAATCACCACACAGTGGCAGGCCTACCTGGAGCAGGAGCGAGGCGTGCGGGCCATTACCCTGACTCACAACCAGCGCCAGGAGGCCCTGGACATCTTGCGCCTGGCCGGCGAGATGACCGCCGATCATGACCGTCAGAAGAGCGCCCTGCGGGTGATGATCCTGGGCATACCCAATGTCGGCAAGTCGACGCTGATCAACACCCTGGCCGGGCGTCCGGTGGCCAGGACCGGCAACGAGCCGGCGGTGACCAAGGCGCAGCAGGTGATCAAGCTGCCGGACAACGTGTTGCTGTATGACACCCCGGGCTTTCTCTGGCCCAAGCTGTCACCGGAGGCCTGCGGTTACCGCCTGGCCGTCTCCGGTGCCATTCGCAGCGCGGTGATCGATTTCGAGGACGTGGCCCTGTTTGCCGCCGATTACCTGTTGCAGGCCTACCCCCAGGTGGTGACGGAACGCTACGGCCTCGAATCCCTGCCCGGAGACGGGGTGGCCCTGATGGATGCGATTGCCGAGCGGCGACGGTTCTTTGCCCGGGGCGGCATCCCCGACCTGCACAAGGTGGCGGAGGTGTTGCTGAACGAGTTTCGGACCGGCAAGCTGGGGCCCATCAGCCTGGAGACCCCGGCCATGGTGGAAGCCGAAGCCCGCGAACTGGCGGCGCAGGAGGCGGCGCGCCAGAAGGCCAAAGCCAAGCGTGCTCAGGGTGCCAAGTCGCAGCGGCACACCTGAAGCCAGCCAGTGCCGGCGTAGGCCGACGGCAGCGCATCGAACAGCTCGCGGGCGGTCCGCACCAGGTGCGGCTGGTCGTAGAAACCGGCCTCGACGGCCAGCTCGGAGACCGTCTTGCCCGGCGCCCAGCAGTTCATGGCCCGGTGCATCTTGAGCTGGAGCAGGAAACGCCGCAGCGACACGCCGGTTTCACTGCGGAACAGATGGGTCAGCCGGGACGGCGACAGCCCAACACGGGCGGCGAGATCGGCGAGGTTGAGTCGCTCCGGCATGTCCCGTCGCAAGATCCGGCAACAGGCAACGACACGCTCATCCAGGGGTTGCAGGGGCCGGCCATACCGCGCCAACAACGCCGCCAGCGCTTGCTGCATGGCCCCACAATCCGCGGGAGGCTGTTCCGCCAGCGAGGCGATGGCCGGATCGAGATCCCGCGAAGGCTGTCCTTCCAGCAGCCCTTTCAGCTGTAACCAGGGACGGCTGTCCGGGTCCAACTGGACCACCCACATGTCGGTCTGCCCCGGGTTCAACGCCTGCGGCACGTCCGGCGCCACCAGGGCGGCCCGGGTGGTCCGCCATTGGCCCTCACATTCCAGCTCGAACGGTCCCTCAAGGCCCACCAGCAGCGAGGCGCTGCTGTGGCGATGGGTACGGTTGGCGAGCAGGTGCCCCCACAGCTGCCAGTGGTCCGGCCAGATGTAGAGACGCGCCTGGGGTGACGGAGCCTGGTTCCGCGCGGGCTGCTGCATGGGTTGTTCCACCTGGATCCTGCGGTTTCAAACCCACAGCATACCCGATTTGGCGGCGGTTCAGTGACCCTGCCGGATCCGGGAGTGGCCCTGGGCGTGAGGCACCGGCAGGCCCAGCTTGGCGGCAAACTCGACGCTGACGAAGATTGGGCCGATCAGCAGGAACACCAGGTCTTCCACGAAGGACGGCTTCTTGCCCTCCACCTTATGGCCGTAGACCTGCACGATCCAGGCCGCGACCCACACCACCAGGCTGATCCAGAACAGCGACCAGCCCGCCTGCTCGATGGCCACGATGGCCCAGGCCGACAGCGCGAACCAGCCCGCCATCAGCACAAACACCCAGACGGCGAGTCGCAGGTAGAGGAGTCCCGACAGTAGCGCCAGGATGGTGGCCCCGTTGATCCAGTAAGCGACGTCTGCCGACAGCGGCAACCAGGCACCAACGGGAATCAGCCACAGCAGACCCAGGGTCGACATCAGGATGGCCGGCACACAGACGATGTGAATCCATTGGTTCAGGGGGTCGCGATGACTCTCACCATAGTCCGAGAGGAATTGGGACAACGAACGCACGGGCTTCTCCTTTTTTGATCCAGACGGGTTTTCTTGTTCTTCATTGTGAACGGTCAGCTTATCAGGCACCGGCCCCCGCGCCTTGTACGAAACGGCTAACCCGACCCGAAGCTCACCAGGAACACCCCCACCGTACCAAGGTCAAATATCATCCCGGCCATAAAATGCTTACACTGGCCCCAATTCCAAGCACCATCACCAAGGCCGCCGCTCGGTCACCCAACGGCAGCCAGGACAGGAGGAAACTATGAGACGGGTTGTGGTAACGGGTATGGGCATCGTATCGTGCCTCGGCAACTCAGTTGGGGACGTACTGAACAGCCTGAAGACCGGCCAATCCGGTATCCGGTTCAACGAGACCTACCGGGACCAGGGCTTCCGCAGCCAGGTGTCCGGCTCGGTGGATGTGGACACCTCGGTCATCGACCGCAAGCTGCGCCGCTTCATGGGGCAGTCGGCGATGTTCAGTTACCTGGCCATGCAACAGGCCATCGAGGCCGCGCAACTGCCCGACGAACTGGTCTCCAGCGACCGCACCGGCTTGATTGCCGGCTCTGGCGGGGCGTCCTGCTCCACCCAGGTGGAAGCCGTCGACCTGATGCGGGAGAAGGGAGTGAAGCGCATCGGGCCGTACATGGTGCCGCGGATCATGACCAGCACCGTTTCCGCCTGCCTGGCCACCGCGTTCAAGATCCGCGGGGTGAACTATTCCATGTCGTCCGCCTGCGCCACCAGTGCCCACTGTATCGGTCACGCCATGGAGCAGATCCAGGCCGGCAAGCAGGACATCGTGTTCGCCGGCGGTGGCGAAGAAGAGGACTGGAGCCTGACCATGCTGTTCGACGCCATGGGCGCGCTCTCCACCAAGTACAACGACGCCCCCCACACCGCCTCCCGTCCCTTCGACAGCGGCCGTGACGGCTTCGTGATCGCCGGTGGCGGCGGCATGCTGGTACTGGAGGAACTGGAACACGCCCGCAAGCGCGGCGCTCCAATCATCGCCGAGCTGACCGGCTATGGCGCCACTTCCGACGGTTACGACATGGTCGCCCCGTCCGGTGAAGGCGCACAGCGATGCATGAAGCAGGCGATGGCCACCGTCAACCGCCCCATCGATTACATCAATGCCCACGGCACCAGCACCCCCGTGGGGGATGTCGCCGAGATGAAGGCGGTGAAGGCCACCTTCCAGGATGAGATCCCGGCCATCTCCTCCACCAAGTCGCTGTCCGGCCACTCCCTGGGCGCGGCCGGGGTACACGAGGCCATTTACTCCCTGCTGATGCTGCAGCACGGCTTTATTGCCGGCACCGCGAACCTGGCTGACATCGCCCCGGAGATTCAGGACCTGCCCATCGCCGGGCCGGATGCCCGGGACGCGAGCCTGACCACGGTGATGTCCAACAGCTTCGGCTTTGGCGGCACCAACGCATCGCTGGTCTTCCAGGCCCTCGATTGACTCGTCGCCGCAACGATCATCGCCGTCCGTGTATTCACGGACGGCGATGATCGTTGGCATCGCGGCCGGTTCGTATTATTGTTTGAGGTTGATGTTCATCAACCCAGGGCGACACCCCCAGCTATGGCACCGACGATCAAGCTTCAGAAAGCGGCCCCTTTAAAAGTTTCCTGCCAACAATGCAGCTTGAGCAACCTGTGCTTGCCACTGGCGGTGGACGAGCAGGATCTGGATCGCCTGGAGAATGTCATCGAGCAGGGCCGCATTTACAGCCGTGGCGAGTATGTGTTCGAGCAGAACAGCCCCTTCCGTTCCTGCATCGCCGTACGCAGCGGCGCCATCAAGACCACGATGGTCACCGAAAACGGGGATGAACAGGTCACCGGTTTCTACCTGCCCGGCGAACTGGTGGGGCTGGACAGCCTGAGCAGCAGCAAATACGCCTGTTCCGCCAAGGCGCTGGACCGGACCAGCGTCTGCGAACTGCCGGCGGACCAGTTGGAGGAACTGAGCCACAAGCTGCCCGGCCTGCAACACCACTTCTTTCACCTGATGAGTCAGGAGATCCAGAACAGCCACCAGTTGGCGCTGATGCTGAGCAAGCGGACCGCCGAAGAACGCATTGCCAGCCTGCTGCTGTCCCTCTCCAGTCGCTTCCAGCGCCGCCGGCTCTCCCCCACCCACTTCCAGTTGCCGATGGCCCGGAACGACATCGCCAACTTCCTGGGCCTGGCGGTGGAAACCGTCAGCCGGGTATTCACCCGTTTCCAGCAGCAGCGGCTGCTCACGGCGCGGGGCCGCGAGGTGGAACTGTTGGACGTGAATGCGCTCAGGCAAATTGCTCAGGAAGCCAGCGACGACAAACCCTGTTTCTGAATCATCGCCCGGGACGGCGGACCAACGCCCTACTCGGCGTTCTCGCCCGCCAGTTTCAGCCCGCGGTGACTGTTGACCAGTTCCAGCTCGTCTTCAAGACAGGTACGCCAGGGTAACTGTTTGATGCCGAAGGTATTGCGGATTTTGGTACAGCCCAGCGTCGCGTTGACCGGCTCCAGCGCGGTCCACTCCGCGGTCTCGTCCACCACCCGGGTGCCCTCCGGCAGCTCCATCAGCTCGGCAATGGCCAGGCCCAGTTCGTACTGGGATATTTCTTCGGCCCCGGTGTACTGGTAGGTACCCCACACTTCGGCGCCACAATCGAGCTGCTGCAGAACCGCCACAATCACCCGCGCCAGGTCCCGGAAGGCAACCGGCTGGCCGACAAAGCGGCTCGACAACTGGACCACCCGCTGACCCTCAATACACGCCTGTACCTTGCGAATGAAGCGCCCCAGGTTCCACCCGGTACGCAGAATCAGGTGCCTTGGCAAGAGGGTTCGCAGGGCCTGCTCGCATTCCCACTGCCAGGTACCGAGCTGACTGAACGGATGCCCCGGGTTGGAGGCCAGGTAGGCACTCTGCTTGCGCCCGTCGAAGACGTAGCTGGACGAAAGCTGCAGCAAGGCCATGCCAGACGAACGAGCATGCTCCGCCAGCGCCATCGGTACCGAGAACGCCATCTGGCGCGCCGCCTCCGGATCCTGCTCGGCCACCTCAGGATCGGTCTGCCAGAGCGCATTGACGATCAGGTCGGTGTCTGCCGGCACCCAGTCCGCCAACGCTTCCAGGTTGGCATTACCGGGTTCGCTGATCAGCAGCGGACTGATGTGCAGGGAGGTGCGTTTCAGCTGTTCGAGCAACACCCGCCCGAGGGGACCATAGTCATGAACGACAAGTACATTCACAGGTAAAGACAAACTCCGCAACGGGTTGATATTGTGAATCAAAAGCTAAGGCGCCTCTGATTGACTCCCTAACTGTACTACCTCTTCGACGGCGCCGTCACCGGTATCACAAATCTGACACCTTTCGGAAACCGATCCAGCCAATGGCGGCGGCTGGCAGTGACCTAGAATACCAGCCAATCCTTAAATACAGCGATAAGAACGGAACCCGTTATGTTGAAAAGTCAGAGCCACATCGTTGCCCCGATTTCCGACGAACTCCGCACCAAAGCCCTGTACACGGTCAACGAACTGCGCAGTCGCGGCAAGGCCGACAAGGACGCGGTGGAACAGCTCTACGGCCTGATCGTCGAGATGACCGAAGACGGCCTGGATTTCTTCTTCCTGGAGCCCCTGCGCCGCCTGCGCGCCAGCAACATGATGATGGGCATGGCCAAGGTGGGGATCAGCAGCATGCTCAAGGGCAGCAAGATGGTGGTCCACAAGGTACTGAAAAAGCTGGATGACCAGAGCCTGGTGAGCATCCTCGACTTTATCGAGGAAATCATCCATGAGCCGGAAACGGCCGCCGCCTAAGCGTTCCGGCCCGACTGGTGGTACAGCCGGGGCACCCGGGCGGTCACCCCGGTCAGCAATTCGTAACCGATAGTGCCCGCCTGACGGGCCACTTCGTCCACGGACACGTGTGCCCCCCACAACTCCACCCGGTCCCCCGGCCGTGCGTCTGGCGCTTCGGACAGATCCACCGCCAGCATGTCCATCGATACCCGGCCAATCAGCGACACCCGCCGACCGTTCACCCACGCCGGCGTACCGGTACCAGCGTGTCGCGGATAGCCATCGCCATAACCGATGGCCACGATCCCCATGGGGGTGGGGCGCTCGGCCACCCAGGTCTGGCCATAGCCCACCGCATCACCGGGCCTGAGGGTACGCACGGCAATCAGCTCCGACTCCAGGCTCATCACCGGCTGCAAACCGAGCTCCGGGCCGTTCCTGTCCGGTAACGGCGAGGCGCCGTACAGCATGATGCCTGGCCGGCTCCAGTCGAACAGGGGTTGCCCGGGGCGAAAATGGGCGGCCGAATTGCCGACACTGAGCTGCGCCTCCGGCCAGGGTGCCACGGCCGCCTGGAAGCACCGGGTCTGCTCCGCAGTGGCGGGACTGTCCGGCTCGTCCGCCGCGGCAAAGTGGGTCATGAAGCCCCGGACCGGGCAACCGGCCGAAGCCAGCCGGGCCATCGCCTCCTTCAGGTCCTCCGGGGCGAAGCCAAGGCGGTTCATGCCGCTGTTGACCTTGACCCAGCATTGGGGCGCGGCTGGCCCGGCCGCCAGCCAGTCGAGCTGGTGGTGGCTGTGTATGACCGGTTCCAGCCCCAGCTGGCAGCAGGTCGCCACATCCTCGGCGGCGTGCATACCTTCCAGCAGCACCACCGTGTGCGGCAATCCCTCCTCGCGGATGGCCTGGGCCTCCTCCAGGCAGGCGACGGCAAAACAGTCGGTATCGGCGGCCAGCGCGCGGGCCACGGTGCGGATGCCGTGGCCGTAGCCATCGGCCTTGATTACTGCCATGGCGATGGCGTCACCGGCCCGGTCCCGCGCCAGCCGGTAGTTGTGGCGCAGGGCATCGAGATCGATCTTGGCGACGGTGTGGCGTGGCATCAGCAGTCCTTAACCCTCAATCAAAAGTCCTAAACCTTCAATCAGAAGCCCTCAACCTTCGGCCGCCCTTCATTGTTGGCCGCCATCGGTTTGCCCCAGCTAGTGACGATTAATATTCATCACCGTAATCGCCGTGGGCCAGGTCCTCGAACTTGGTGTACTTGCCTACGAAGGCCAGCCGTACCGTTCCGATGGGCCCGTTCCGCTGTTTACCGATGATGATCTCGGCCACCCCCTTGTCCGGGGTGTCCTCGTTGTAGACTTCGTCCCGGTACACGAACATGATGACGTCGGCGTCCTGCTCGATCGCGCCGGATTCCCGCAGATCCGAGTTCACCGGCCGTTTGTTGGGTCGCTGCTCGAGGGAGCGGTTGAGCTGGGACAGGGCCACCACTGGACAGTTGAGTTCCTTGGCGATCCCCTTCAGGGAACGGGAAATCTCGGAGATTTCCGCGGTCCGGCCCTCGGTGTTGCCGGGCACTCGCATCAGCTGAAGGTAATCCACCATGATCATGCCCAGCTTGCCGCCATTTTCCCGGGCGACCCGACGGGCACGGGATCGCATTTCCGTGGGGCTGAGCCCCGCGGTGTCGTCAATGTACAACGGCTTGTCCTTGAGCAGGGACACCGCCGAGGTCAGTCGGGGCCAGTCGTCCTCCTCCAGCTTGCCGCTGCGCACCTTCGTCTGGTCAATGCGGCCGAGGGAGGACAGCATACGCATGACGATGGAGTCGGAGGGCATCTCCATACTGAACACCAGGATCGGCTCGCCGGTTTTCAGCAAGGCGTTTTCCACCAGGTTCATGGCGAAGGTGGTCTTACCCATGGAGGGTCGACCAGCCACGATGATCAGGTCCGCCGGCTGCATCCCGGAGGTGCGGTCGTCCAGGTCCCGAAAGCCCGTGGTCAGGCCGGTGATGGAGCCATCCGACTCAAACAGCTCTTCAATACGCCCCAGCGCCTTGGTCAGGATGGGGTTGATGCTCTCAGGCCCAGAGCCCTCCTTGTTGCGCGACTCCGCAATCTGGAACACCTTGCGTTCCGCCTGGTCCAGCAGCTCGTCACTGGTCTGCCCCTGGGGATTGAAGGCGGAATCGACGATCTCACCGGAGACTTCGATCAGCTTGCGCAGCACCGCCCGCTCACGAACGATCTCGGCATAGGCCCTGATGTTGGCCGCTCCCGGGGTTTTCTCCGCCAGCTCCGCCAGGTAACCCAGTCCGCCGGCGTCTTCGATATCCCCGGCACGTTCCAGGAACTCGGCCAGGGTCACCACGTCCAGAGGCTCGCTGTCGCCGAAGAGCCGCTCGGCGGCGGCAAAGATCAGACGGTGATCCTGGCGGTAGAAATCCTCCGAGGAGATCACCTCAGCCACTTCATCGAACCGGCGATTGTCCAGCATCAGGCCACCGAGGACGGCCTGTTCAGCCTCCAGCGAGTGGGGAGGAACCTTGACCCGGGAAGTTTCCAGATCGGTGGATGCCGGTTTCAGATTGGGGTTGGCCATGGATAACAGGTCTTCGGTTAGATCAACACAGAATGGAACGCCATAACAGCCCCACCAGGGACTGCATTGCGACGTACAAGCATACCAGAAAGCAACAGGCCCGGAAGCCGCTTTCGCGACCCGGGCCTGTTACGGATATCACCGACCCTGACGGGCCAGCTCACTGCGCCAGCAGGGACTTACTCAGCCACTACCGTCAGCTTGACTTCCACAGTGACGTCACTGTGCAGTTGCAGCTCGATATCGTACTCTCCCACCACGCGGATGGGGCCTTCCGGCAGACGCACTTCGCTCTTCTCGACTTCGGTGCCGCCGGTGGTGATGGCATCGGCGATGTCACGCACACCGATAGAGCCAAACAGCTTGCCTTCTTCACCTGCCTTGGAAGTGATAGTGAAGGACGCACCTTCCAGAGCCTCGGCGCGGGCCTGGGCGGCAGACAGCTTCTCGGCCGCAGCCTTTTCCAGTTCTGCGCGACGCTCTTCAAACGCCTTCAGATTGTCTTCCGTGGCAGCTACTGCCTTGCCGTAAGGCAGCAGGAAATTACGACCGTAACCGGCCTTTACCTTGACCTTGTCACCCAGTGAACCAAGGTTTGCAACTTTCTCGAGCAGAATAACTTCCATCTCGTTAACCTCTTCGTGCTTTATTCAGCCGACCCAGAGGGCTTGATCCGCCCCCGGATATCCAGCCAGCTATCCACAAACGCCAGAATCAATAACAGAAACACCAGACTCGGACCCAGCAGCACCAATGCAACGTAAAACATCACCAGCCAGTGGGACCCCATGTTCCGCAGGCCCACCACCCCATGAACCAAGGCCACGGCCGCCAGGAACATTGGCAGGCCTGCCGCCCACGCCAGCAGGAGCGGGTTGAACCCCAGATACGGCCCCGCCAGCATCACCACCACACAACCGATGGCGGTGGGTACCGACAGCCGGAAGGCATGGAACTCCTTCCGGAAGCCGCCCGGGTTATACAACCCGGCCTGCCAGGACCTGGCCAACATGGTCATGAAGACGCCGGTGGCCAGGAACATGCCAGCCATGCTGGCAATCATGGTTTGCCGGATCGCCGGCTCCAGCTGCGCGCCCGCGTCGGCGGGGCCGTTTACATCGTACTGGTCATACAGTTGCAGTCCGGCGCCGACCAGTTGGTCCAGCAGCTCCGGATACAGGACGGGCAACAGCAAACCGCTCACGACGGCCAGCAGGCTGCCGCTCAGCAGCGCCCGCTCCCAGGACAGCGTGAAGCGCAGTACCGCGGCAATCAGTGCGGTGTGAAGCAACACCGCCAGCGCCGTGGGATCCTGCCCCACCCAGCCCCAGCCAATGGCCGGAAGCAGAGCCCAGAGCCCGATATTCAGCCCCTGGGTAATGCCGAGCCTGAGAATCACCAGGCCGACAACCGCTGCACCTACCCAAAACAGCAGGGGGACCGCGGTCGCAGTGGCCGCCACCAACCCTGCCTGCAGGGGACCTCGCATAACGAACTGTGCTAATGCACGCATGGTCCCGAGTCCTGTCGGTTATTTCTGAAACTTAGTTATCGTGGCTGTCGGAATACGGCAGCAGTGCCAGGTAGCGTGCACGCTTGATAGCGGTGGCCAGCTGACGCTGATAACGTGCTTTGGTGCCAGTGATACGGCTGGGCACGATTTTGCCGGTTTCAGTGATGTAACCTTTCAGGGTGTCCAGATCCTTGTAATCGATCTCTTTAACACCTTCTGCCGTGAACCGGCAGAACTTACGACGTCTGAAAAAACGAGCCATAACTTACTCCTCAACTCCGCTGGTGGTTTTACTCTTCTTCGCTCTTGGCTTCGGACTGACGACGCTCGCCAGACTCAGCTGAACGACGCGGACGATCGTCTCCGCCGGAACGACGGTCCTCGCGGGACTCGGCGGCTTTCATCGGAGACAGGTCGGTAACGGCTTCATCGCGACGGGTGATCAGGTCGCGGATGATGGCGTCGTTGAAGCGGAAGTTGTGAGTCAGCTCGTCCATGGCGTTCTGAGAACACTCGATGTTCATCAGCACGTAGTGAGCCTTGTGGATCTTGTTGATCGGGTACGCCAGGTGACGGCGGCCCCAATCTTCCAGGCGATGTACCTGACCGCCATCTTCGGTGATGACGTTGGTATAACGCTCGATCATTGCGGGCACCTGCTCGCTCTGATCCGGATGTACCATGAATACGATTTCGTAGTGACGCATGAGTTCTCCCTACGGTTTAAACAGCTTCCGGCAAGGTGCCGTCCAGTGACGGACCCACCCGGCAAGAAGCAAGGAGGTGGCAGCCAGGCTGCCGGTTTCATTGGCTTTTTTCAAAGCCGCGGCGCAATGTCTGGCGCAATTATCCAGACAATAAAACACCACCCCTAATAAAAGGGGTGACGCATTTTAGGCGCGCGGGAGTTGCTATGCAAGTCTTTGTCGCAGGACCTCGTAGAGACACACCCCGGTGGCCACCGACACGTTCAGGCTGTCGACGTGGCCCAGCATCGGAATATTGATCAGCAGATCGCAATGCTCACGGGTAAGACGACGCATGCCCTTGCCTTCGGCCCCCATCACCAGCGCCACCGCCCCCTTGAAATCGGCCTGATACAGCGTGCTGTCAGCCTCCCCGGCGGTGCCGATCAGCCACACCCCTTCATCCTGAAGGGTTCTCAGGGTGCGCGCCAGATTGGTCACCCGCACCAGGGGTACGGTTTCGGCGGCGCCACAGGCGACCTTGCGGGCCGTGGGCGTCAGCGACGCCGACTTGTCCTTGGGCACGATCACCGCCTGCACGCCAGCAGCATCGGCGGTGCGCAGGCAGGCCCCCAGGTTGTGGGGATCGGTCACACCGTCCAACACCAACAAAAATGGCGGCTTGTTGCCATTACCCAACAAATTGAGCAGATCGGCCTCCGACCACTCCCGGCTCTTGCCCACCTGGGCCACCACCCCCTGGTGCACGCCGCCCACCCGCTCGTCCAGCTCACGGCGATGAACTTCCTGCCAGCGAACCCCCAGATCATCGAGGGCCCGGGTGACGCCCTTGACCCGGCGGTCCTGACGCCCGGTCTGAATCCAGACCCGTTGCAGCCGCTCCGGTTCGCGCTTCAGCACGGCCTCCACGGCGTGCCAACCAAATATGTATTCCTCAGCCACGGACGATCTTCCCGCTTACAGTCATTTTTTCGCTTTTCGCTTTCTGGGCGGCTTGATTCCACCGGCCTTCTTACCAGCGTTTTTCTGGGCCGCTTCCCGCGCGGCATCCGCCACCAGCTGCTCCTTCGCGCTCTTTGGCTTGCCGCCGCGGGCCTGCGCCTTCTGCCGGCTCTTGCCGGCACCGCGCCCCTTACCGTTGCTGCTCCGGGATTCCTTGCCGCCCCGGCCGCCTTTACCGCCGCGACGCTCCTTCACCTCGAGCGCATCCCGGTCGGCACGGCGCCGGCGGGGCCGGCTCAACAACTCCAGGTCGATCTTGCGCTCGTCCAGGTCCACCCGGACCACCTGCACCCGGACCTCATCGCCAAGCCGGAAGCTGACCGCCGTGCGCTCCCCCACCAACCGGTGCTTGGCGGCATCGTGATGGTAGTAGTCGCCACTGAGGGTGGAGATATGCACCAGGCCCTCGATGTAGATGTCGTTGAGCTCGACAAAAAAGCCGAACGGCACCACGGCGGCAATCACGCCCTCGTACTCTTCCCCCACGCGGTCGCTGAGGTATTCGCACTTGAGCCAGGCCATGACATCGCGGGTGGCGTCGTCGGCCCGTCGCTCGGTCATCGAGGTCAGCTCACCCAGCTGGGCCATCCGCTCCAGGTCGTAGGGGTAATCGGCCAGTGCGGCATCCCGCTGGTCCGGCTGCACCACCATCTTGCGGCGCTCGGCGCTGTGAATGACGGATTTGATCGCCCGGTGCACAATCAGGTCCGGGTAACGCCGAATGGGCGAGGTGAAATGGGTGTAGCTGGCAAAGCCCAGGCCAAAATGTCCCGACTCCTCCGGGCTGTACACCGCCTGGCTCAGGGAGCGCAACATCACTGTCTGAATAACCTGGGCGTCCGGCCGGTCAACGATGGTGGACAGCAGCGCCTGGTAATCCGCCGAGGTGGGCTGGTCACCACCGCCCAGTTGCAGGCCCAGCTCCCCGAGGAACAGCCGCAGACCACTGAGCCGCTCCTCCGAGGGGCCATCGTGCACCCGGTACAGGGCCGGCAGCTTGTGGTACTTGAGGAAACGGGCCGCCGCCACGTTGGCGCACAGCATGCATTCCTCGACAATCTTGTGGGCATCGCGGCGGTGCACCGGAACGATTTCTTCAATCTTGCGGGACGGGTCGAAAATCACCCGCGTCTCGGTGGTCTCGAAATCGATGGCGCCACGCTCGGTGCGGGCCTGACGCAGCAGCTTGTAGAGATCGTACAGATCGTGAAGGTGCGGCAACACCTCGGCGTACTGCTCGCACAGGCGGTAACCGGGTTCGGAGTCCGGCCGCTCCAGCATGTCACTGACCTTGTTGTAGGTCAGCCGGGCGTGACTGTGCATCACCCCCTGGTAGAAGGTGTAGCCGCTGATATTACCGGCGGAGCTGATGGTCATATCCGCCACCATGCACAACCGGTCCACCTGGGGATTCAGCGAGCACAGGCCGTTGGAGAGCTTCTCCGGCAGCATGGGGACCACGTGGTCGGGGAAATACACCGAGTTGCCCCGATTCTGCGCCTCCTCATCCAGCGGACTGTCCGGGCGCACATAATGGGACACATCGGCGATGGCCACCACCAGGCGGAATCCCCCCCGAGGCCGGCGTTCACAGTAAATGGCGTCGTCAAAATCCCGGGCATCCTCGCCGTCGATGGTCACCAGCGGCAAGTGCCGCAAATCCACCCGGTGCGCCTTGTCTTGCTCGGTGACCTGCTCCGGAATCGCCGCCGCCTGCTCGCCAGCCGCCGGCGGCCAGCTGTGGGGGATATCGTAGGAACGAATGGCAACGGCAATCTCCATGCCCGGCGCCATGTGGTCGCCCAGCACCTCGACGATGCGCCCGGTCGGCTTGGAGCGCGGCGTCGGCTGTTTGAGGATCTCCGCCACCACGTACTGGCCGTGGTAAGCGTCCGCAAGCTGCTCCTCGGGAATCAGCACTTCGTGGCTGATGCGGGCATTCTCCGGCACCACGAAGGCCACGCCGCTCTCGCGGAACAGCCGCCCCACCACCTGACTGGTGCGCGATTCCAGCACCTCGACGATCACCCCTTCCCGACGCCCGCGGTCGTCTACGCTGTCGACCCGCGCCGCTACCCGGTCGCCATGGAAAACCTTACGCATCTGACGGGCACTGAGAAAGAGATCGGAGCCACCATCGTCGGGGGATAAAAAGCCAAAGCCATCCCGATGACCGATGACCCGACCGCTAACCAGGTCCGCCTCATCGATGGGCAGATAGGCATTGCGGCGATTGCAGATCAACTGGCCATCCCGGCACATGGCGATCAGACGCCGGCGCAGGGCCTCGATGGAATCCGGGGTGTTCAGCGCCAGTTCCTGGCAAAGGGTTTCATGAGTGGCGGGAGCGCCACGCTGGCGCAGGTGATCCAGGATAAATTCCCGACTCTGGATAGGGCTGTCGTATTTTTGCGCCTCACGTTTGGCGTGAGGGTCGTTGTCCATCTTCTTTCTGGAAACCATTAGGAACCTTGTGTTGGGGTCGCCCGGAGCGGCTTTAGCCATGAAAGTTCTTGAGCGACCGGAATCTATGTGCTTGGAGTATAACGTTCTCCTCCTAACCTGCCTAACGCGTCATGCAAGAAATTTGAAAAAAATGTTTGACAGCCCCAGAACGAATGATTAAAGTACGCGCCATCGGTTGAGGGACACACCTCAACGGACAGCAGAAAACGTTTGATTTTCAACGGAGTATCCGTAGAATACGGACTCAGGAAAAGCAGACACCACTCTGCAAGTCATCTGCCGAGGTGGCGAAATTGGTAGACGCGCTAGCTTCAGGTGCTAGTGGGGGCAACCCCGTGGAGGTTCAAGTCCTCTCCTCGGCACCATTTCCTTCCCCCAGGAAATGGCCAGCAAAATTCCCAGACCAAATTCCCAGACCAAACAAGCTACTTGATCTCAAGCCGTGCGACTCTCCGGCGCTTCGCATCCTTGCGTTCGAGCCTGCACCAGGACAAGCCCCCCTGCCCTGGCACACCCAGCAACGACGGACCACTAGGGCACGTCGCCGGCCAACACCTCCGACAAACGCATGTAGGTACTGGAGACCCGGGCAAACAGGCCGTTATTGGGCGCCTCGTCCGCGGCACTGCCGCACGCCAGCTTGCCGGAATACCATTCCAGGTAGGACTCTTCGATCAGGTTGGGTTGACTGTCGGTGATTCGGCGACTCTCCGGCTGGTAGAAATGCTGCCAGCGATAGCCATAGGCGCTCTCCTGCCCAAGCACCGAGGCGATCCGGGGATCCAGGAAACTGTGACTGATCAGGCGATCGGTGTCGCCCCGGTCGTCAAACTGCAGGACCAGGCCGGTGAACGCCGTCGGCTGGGGGTCATAGCCCGAGAACACATAGGCCTGCTCGGCCGACACCACCCGGTCCAAGGCCCTGTTCTCCTCGGTGATGCTGCCTTCACAGGAAATCCGCTCACCGGTCATCACCACGGACTCCAGCTCGCCGGTCTGGCCGCCCAGGGTATACCCCCAGTAGGCGGCACTGGCTCGGGTGTAGTCCGGAACCAGGGTACGCTCGCCATCGGTGATGGAATCGACCCGCCCCCCAGAGAAGGTCCACTGGAAACTCCGGGCCGGCTGGTCACCCAGTTCTGCCGTGGCCACCAACCCCTCGTGGCAGGTGGTGGTGGTTTCGAAGTGAGCCTGCCGGTTCTGCCAGTCGAACACCAGCCGTTCATCATCGCCCGGCGATTCCAGGAACGACTGACTGTCCTGGGACAGGGAAACACCGGGTAGCCACTGGATATCGGTATCGACCATATAGCCACCGGCGTTGGCCAGCCGGACGATCTCCTTCATTGAGGGGGCCATGCACCCCTCGGCGACCACCGCCTGGAGCTGGCCATCGGCGGCGTACTCGAAACGAATCTCCGCGGACTTCTCCAGCTGGGAGCGCTGGCTGGGCAGACTGCCGCCACTGTCGTGGGCATACACCAACTGCCGGGACAGCACCACCGGATTTTCCAGATCCAGGGGCTCCAGGGGCAACGCCAGGGCATCCACGTCGACATTGTCGTAATGACCGGAGGGCGCGGCCGCATCCACCAATTCCACAATCGCGCCGGCATTGCGGGCGAAGGACACCGCCAACAGTTCCGCCGCTTCGGCGGTAAGCACCCGCTCGGTACCGTCACCGCCGGCCAGGGTCTGGCTGGCCTCCTCAGGGAACTGGGCCGCCAGGTAACGGACGAAGGCCCGGGCGTAGGCGTGAGCCCGGGCGTCCCCGGCCTGGATGTAGTCACTGCGTAGGTTGATGTCACTGAACAGGGTCGACAGCGCCGCTTCCCCCGCCAGCGACCGATTGCCGCCGGTCAGCCCCCGGAATCGCAACAGGGTCGTCAGCGGCGTGACGTTCCGGGTGCCGGGCAAGGCCGTTAGCAGGAACGCCTTGTCCACCACGGTGCCGCCATCGAAGGTTTCATCCACGGTCCGTCCGGGCAGCGCCAGGGCCATCAGCGGATAATCCCGGGGATCCAGGTCCGGCGCCACCTTCGGGTCCATCACCAGGGATGAGGTGTCCAGGGTGAACTGGCCTCCGGCGCCCGAGAGGGCGGTGGGCTCCCCTTCTGCCAGCGTCACTTCGGCGCCGGAGGGCAAGGTGATTGTCAGCGGGCCGGGGGTGTATTGCCAGTCACCGTCCAGGTCCAACCACACTCGGGCTTCCCGCAGGTAGCCGTCAATCACCACGCCGCTATAACTGCCGGGCTCGGCGTAGGTTTCGGCGTCAAAGTCGCGGCCATCCGCGGGGGACTCAGGGGACTCTTCGCCACACCCGTTCAGGATCAGGGAACTCAGCAAGAGGATCGGGGCAATTGCGCGTGTCATGATGGCAACCGGTGTCGTTAATGGAGACTGTCACGACACTCTAGGGGAAGTCGCCGGGGGGAACCTTGATTGGCTTGGCAATTTGTAAAGAAAGGTAACCGGGCATTCCTGGGAATGCCCGTCGGGATTGGGAAACAACCGCCTCAGAAGGAGCGGGCGACAATTTCCTTCATGATTTCGTTGGTGCCGGCGTAGATGCGTTGTACCCGGGAATCGGCCCAGGCGCGGGCAATCGGGTATTCCCACATGTAACCATAGCCGCCGTGGAGCTGGACGCACTCGTCCATCACCTTGCACTGCAGGTCGGTGGTCCACTGCTTGAGCATGGCCGCGGTGGGGATATCCAGCTTCTTCTCCAGGTGCAATTCCAGACAGCGATCGGTAAAGACCCGCGCCGCGGTGATGTCGGCTTTCATTTCCGCCATCTTGAAGCGGGTGTTCTGGAACGCGATCACCGGCTTGCTGAACGCCTTACGCTCCTTGACGTAGTCCAGAGTCCACTCCCAGGCCGCTTCTGCCGCGGCCACCGCCGCAATGGCCACCTGCAGGCGCTCCGCCGGCAGCTCCTGCATCAGCTGGAAGAAGCCCTGCCCTTCCATGGTGCCCAGCAGGTTGCCTTCCGGGATTTTCACGTCCTGGAAGAACAGCTCGGAGGTGTCCTGGGCCTTCATGCCCACCTTGTTCAGGTTCTGGCCCTTCTCGAACCCTTCCCAGGCGGTTTCCACGATGAACAGGCTGGTGCCCTTGGCGCCCTCCTTGGGATCGGTCTTGGCCACCACAATCACCACGTCCGCCAGTTGGCCGTTGGTGATGAAGGTCTTGGAGCCATTCAGCACGTAGTGATCGCCGTTCTTGATGGCGGTGGTTTTCACGCCCTGGAGGTCGGAGCCGGCCCCCGGTTCGGTCATCGCGATGGCGCCGATCATTTCCCCGCTCACCAGCTTGGGCAGGTAGTACTGCTTCTGTTCCTCAGATCCGTGATGGAGGATGTAGGGCGCCACGATGTCCGAATGCAGGCCCCAGCCAATGCCGGATAGCCCGGCCCGGGACACCTCTTCCATGACCACCGCACTGTAACGGAAGTCCACACCGACACCGCCGTACTCCTCCGGGGTGGTCGGGCACAGGAACCCCAGCTCACCGGCCTTGGTCCAGAGCTCCCGGCTGACCTGGCCGTCCTTCTCCCACTGCTCGTGGTAGGGAACCGCTTCCTGTTCGAGGAATTTGCGGACCGAATCGCGGAAGCCTTCCAGATCGGCGTCAAAGAGTGTGCGTGGAATCATCTTGAACCTCTGTGAATGTCGTTTTGTACGTTATTGCACAGAGTCTGTGGTGGCGGCGGTTTTTGCTCAATGGTGAAAAACATCAATCCGGTTGGCCAAAACCGCCGCTGCCGGGCGGAGGGGTCGGGGACTACTCCGGCCTGTCCAGCTTGCGGGCCACCCGGTTGTCCCCCCAGCGGGGCATCAGGGCCTGGTCCAGCCCCAGGTGGTCGAGCAGGCGGGCGACGATGAAATCGATCAGGTCGGCAATGGTTTCCGGCTGGTGGTAGAAGCCCGGACTGGCGGGCACGATCACCGCGCCCATCCGGGTCAGGCGCAGCATGTTGTCCAGGTGCAGTTCGGAGTATGGCGCCTCGCGGGGCACCAGGATCAAGGGCCGGCGTTCCTTGAGGGCGACATCCCCGGCCCGTTCGATCAGGTTGTTGCTGGCCCCCGTCGCCAACGCCGACAGGGTGCCGGTGCTGCAGGGGCAGATCACCAGGGGCGCCGGCGCACCGGAGCCGGACGCCGGCGGCGCAAACCAGTCCTCGCGGCCAAACACCAGCAACTGGTCCGGCTCGGCCTGGAAGTGGCTGGCAAGATAGTCCTGCATGGCCTGGGGCGAGCCCGGCAGGTTCAGTTCGGTTTCCGTGGCGATCACCACCTGGGCCGCCCGGCTGACCATCAGGTGCACCCGGCAGCCCGCCGCCAGCAGGCACTGCAACAGCCGTAACCCGTACTGGGCACCGGAGGCGCCGGTGAATGCCAGATTGATGACCTTGCGTGAGGTTTGCGTCATAACTCCCTTGCCTTACTGATCCGGCCCGACCTGCTCAGGCCTGCAGCTGGCGCCCAAGCTCCGCCACCAACTTGCCGTGGATGCCGCCGAAGCCGCCGTTGCTCATGATCACAATATGGCAGGGCTGGGTGACCTCTTCCAACGTCCGCGCAATCAGCGCGTCGACACTGCCCTCCACTCGGTGCCGCTCGGGTTGCTCCCCAGCTTGTCGGGCCTCGGCCACCAGTTCCTCCAGCCAGTCGAGCTGGTTGAGGTTGGCCCACAGAACCCGGTCCGCCGGCGCGGCACTGGCCAGCAACCGCTCCCGGTGAACCCCCTGCTGCATGGTGTTGGAGCGGGGCTCGATCAGCGCGAGGATGGTGTCATCGCCCACCTGGTTACGCAGCCCTTCCAGTGTGGAGGCGATGGCGGTGGGATGGTGGGCGAAGTCGTCGTAGACCCGCACGCCTTCGATGTCCGCCAACAGCTCCATCCGGCGCTTGACCCCGGAGAAGCGGTTCAGGGCGGCAATGGCGTGATCCGGGGTGATGCCGACATGGCGGGCGGCAGCAATGGCCGCCAGCGCGTTGCGTACATTGTGCTGGCCGGTCATCGACCAGCGTACCGTGGCCACCGGCTGTTCGTGGTGAATCACCATGAACTCGCTGCCGTCGTCCGCCAGCGGCTCCGCCCGCCAGTCCGGCTGCGCCGCCTCGCTGCCGATGGCGGTGGTTTGCTGGCCGCTCCAGCAGCCCATGGCCAGGGTCTGATCCAGGTTGCGGTCCAGCGACGGTCGCACCAGCAGCCCCTGGGACGGCACCGTGCGAATCATGTGATGGAACTGGCGCTGAATGGCCTCGATGTTGTCGAAGATGTCGGCGTGATCGAACTCCAGGTTGTTGAGGATGACGGTACGCGGCCGGTAGTGGACAAACTTGGAGCGTTTGTCGAAGAAGGCGCTGTCGTACTCGTCGGCTTCAATGACGAAGAAATCGCTGCGGCCCAGGCGGGCGGACACCGGGAAATCCTTGGGCACGCCGCCCACCAGGTAACCGGGCTCGAATCCCGCCTGCTCCAGGATCCACAGCAACATGGAGGTGGTGGTGGTCTTACCATGGGTGCCGGCCACCGCCAGGACCCAGCGCTTGCGCAAGATCTCCCGGGCCAGCCATTCCGGACCGGACATGTAGTCGATGTTGCGGTTGAGCACCGCCTCCACCTCGGGGTTGCCCCGGGACATGGCATTGCCGATCAGCACCAGGTCGGGCACCGGCTCCAGGTGGGCCGGATCGTAGTCTTCCATCAACTCGATACCCTGGGCCTCCAGCTGGGTACTCATGGGCGGGTAGACACCCTGGTCGGCACCGGTGACCGTGTGTCCGAGTTCCCGGGCGAGCACCGCCAGACTGCCCATGAACGTGCCACAAATGCCCAGGATATGAATATGCATGCCGAACTTGCCCTCATCTGTAATTGGTGCCAAGACTCCCGTATCGGCCGCATCCCGTCAAGGGCTATTTGAACCGTGAATTTCCCCCGCCGGCCATGAAAAAAACGGCGGTTTGGCGTATCATGCGCGGCAACCGTTAAACCAGCAGGAGGCGCCAGCCCACATGGCCATCAAGAATGCATTTTATGCCCAATCCGGCGGGGTGACCGCCGTCATCAATGCCAGCGCCTGCGGGGTCATCCAGACCGCACGCCAGCACCCGGAGAAGATCGGCAAGGTCTATGCAGGACGCAACGGCATCATTGGCGCCCTGCGGGAAGAGCTGATCGACACCAGCCTGGAATCCGACGATGCCATCCAGGCCCTGCTGCATACCCCCGGCGGGGCTTTCGGCTCCTGCCGCTACAAGCTGAAGAACCTGACCGAAAACCGCCGCGAGTACGAACGGCTGATCGAGGTCTTCCGCGCCCACGACATCGGCTATTTCTTCTACAACGGCGGCGGCGATTCCCAGGACACCGCCTTCAAGGTGTCCCAGCTGGCCGAGAAGATGGGCTACCCGATTACCTGCATCGGCGTCCCCAAGACGGTGGACAACGACCTGCCGTTCACCGACTGCTGCCCCGGCTTCGGCTCCGTGGCCAAGTACATTGCCACCTCTACCCTGGAAGCCAGCCTGGACATCCGCTCCATGAGCGAGTCCTCCACCAAGGTGTTCATCCTGGAAGTGATGGGCCGTCACGCCGGCTGGATTGCCGCGTCCGGCGGCCTGGCCGGCAGCGGTGAAGGCGAGCCGCCCCACATCATCCTGTTCCCGGAAGTGCCGTTCGACCGGGAGGCCTTCCTCAAGCGGGTGGACTACTGCGTGGAGCACTACGGCTATTGCGTGGTGGTGGCCTCCGAGGGCGCCCAGTACGAAGACGGCCGCTTTGTCGCCGAAGCCGGTTCCAAGGACGCCTTCGGCCACACCCAGCTCGGCGGTGTGGCGCCGGCGCTGGCCAACATGGTAAAACAGGCCCTGGGTCACAAGTACCACTGGGCGGTGGCCGACTACCTGCAGCGGTCCGCCCGTCACATTGCCTCCGCCACCGACGTGGAGCAGGCCTACACCGTGGGCAAGGTTGCGGTGGAAATGGCCCTGGCCGGCAAGCAGGCCCTGATGCCCACCATCGTGCGGGATCAGTCGTCGCCCTACCAGTGGCACGTCGGTGAAGCCCCGCTGAGCGACGTGGCCAACCAGGAAAAGAAGATGCCGATCCACTACATCACCGACGATGGTTTCGGCATCACCCAGGACTGCCGCGAATACCTGCAGCCGCTGATCGAAGGCGAGAGCTTCCCACCGTTCGAGAACGGCCTGCCCAAGGTGGCCAAGCTGCGCAACGAGCTGGTGGAGAAAAAACTGAAAGCCGGTTTCGAGGTCTAGCCGCCGGCTCGGCAGATACAGAAAAAGCGCTCACACGAGCGCTTTTTTTTTTATGCCGGCCGTTCCCGACTAATCCGCGGTAGCGGCCGCCTGACGCAGGAAGGCGGCGAATTCGGTATACCCCCCCACGTGCTGGTCGCCGACGAAGATCTGCGGCACGGTCAACACCGGTTTGCCGATGGTCTTCTCCAGGTCGGCCTTGGTGATGCCTTCTGCCATCATATCGATAAAGCGGAACGGCAGCTCCTTGAGCTCACACAGCCGCTGGGCCCGGACGCAGAAGCCGCAGGAAGGACGACCAAAAATCGAAACGTGCTCCATTCACACACCTCCAGAAGCAGTGGACAACGGGACACACGCCCACCTGGTGCGCCAACCGCTGGATCGGATATGGCCGTTATCATGCCAGTCCGCCAGCAAAAACGAAACTTGATGATCTGCATGGTCTCCATAGCCGGAAGCAATTACCCCCTGCCGGCCAGGTATTCCCTCACGTCTTGAGTCGGCCCAGCTCCGAATCCAGCGTCTCCACCTGGTCGTCCAGCAACTGGCCACTGCGCCGAACCCGCTGCGCCAACTGCCGCAGATCATTGGCGGCGTCGCCGATGGCGGTCAGGTTACGATTGATTTCCTCACTGACGGAACTCTGCTCCTCCGCCGCCGTCGCCACCTGGGTGACGTGCTCGACAATGGTCCCGATGCGCTCGACCACCGTCGCCAGGGAATGGTCGGCCTCCTGGGTGCCGTCCACCGCCATGGTGGCGCGATCCACCCCGGCGCGGATCACGTCCACGGTCTGCCCCACTTCCTGCTGCAGCCCCTCGATCAGCTGGCTGATTTCATCCGTCGATTCCCGGGTACGGGACGCCAAGGTGCGGACCTCGTCCGCCACCACCGCAAAGCCGCGACCCTGTTCGCCCGCCCGGGCCGCCTCGATGGCGGCGTTCAGCGCCAGCAGGTTGGTCTGCTCGGCGATACCCCGGATCACATCCAGAATCCGGTTGATGTCGTCGCTGCGGCTGGCCACCTGGCTGATGGCGTTACTGGCCTGGTCCATGTCGCCCGCCAGGGCGCTCACCCCGCTGACCGCAGTGCCCAGCGTCGCCTGGGTGAACTGGATGCCGTCCTGGGCCTTACGGGCATTCTCGGCGGCCTCGCCGGCGAACCCGGCCACCTCCGAGGCCGCGGCGGACATCTCGTTCATCGCGGTGACCACCGAGGCAACCTCCTGGTGCTGACGCTCGGTGCTGTCGTTGGTATCTTCGGCGATGCTGCGCACGTCCGTCGCCTGCTCGTGGACCTGGCGATTGACCGCCTTGAGGTCACCAACCATGGTCCGCAGCCGGGCCAGGAACCGGTTGAACCCGTCCGCCAGGGCAATCAGCTCGGCGTGGGTGTCGATTTCGAGTTCACGGGTCAGGTCGCCTTCGGCGCCAGCCAACCCCTGCATCCGGTCGCGGATTTCATCGAGGGGGCGGGTCACCGACCGTACCAGCAGGATCAGCGCCAGGACGGCCAGCACCGACACCACGATGCCCACCAGCAATTGCCGGCCGGCAGTGGCGGTTACCGCATCCGACAGCTTGCCGGTCATCTGGTCCACTTCCGCCAGGGCAACCGAGCGGGGCAGTTCAATCACCAGCGACCACTGCTCATCGACCTGATCGATGCGAATCGGGGAAGACACCGCCAGAGTCTCACCATCGTCGAGCGTCCTGTCCTGGCGGTGGAGACCGACCAGGGCTCCGGCCCGTTCGGGAACCGCCTCCTTGAGAGGCCTCCCCAGCGCATCGGTGTAGTGACTGCTCGCGGCGATCAACCCCATCGGACTGAGCAGGGTCACCCGGGCCTTGCCTTCATACAGCGACTCGCTGACACTGGCGATGGTCTCCTGTAGGGTCGACAGGTTGATATCCACGCCTACCACACCGGCAAATTCGCCAGCACTCATGATCGGGACCACGAGGCTGGTCATCAATTCGCTGTAACCCTCTTTGATTTCGTAATCATAGGGATCCATGATGCAGGCCGCGTGGGTGTCCATGGGACACAGGTACCACTCCGATTCGCGGATGCCGAACTCGTTGCGCTCATCGGTGTACTTGGCCGAGGCATCGGCCGTCCGGCTGAAGACCACTTTGCCGTCCGGGTCACGGTAGTAGTAGATCTCCAGCGTGCCGGTATCGCTGCTGTGTTCTTCCACCCCGTCGGAGAAATAGCGGTCCTGACCGTCATAGCCGTCCGGCTCAAACTGAGCATAGACCGAGCTGAGCGACGGCTCCGACCTTAACACCGCTCCCAGAATCTGTTGCAGTGCCGGCCGGCTGAGCTGGGTGGAAAAATCCGCGCTGATATTGTGGACAATCAGATCCCGGAGCACGTCCGGTGTCTTGAACGCCTTATCGAACAACCCACTGACAGCCTCGCCGCGCTCACCGGCCGTGGCAACCAACCGGTCCATGACAATCCGCTGTACCACCTCGCGGGACTCCGCCGTCATTTCCCCTTCCAGACGGTTGAGGGAGATCTGCGCGGTGATGATCATGCTGCCCCCCAAGACCGCAAGCAATCCGATGACCAACGCGTACAACTTCAGTTTCAGGGACAGTGTCTTCATGAATCGTTTACCCTTTACAATACCGCCAATAACTCATCAGGTTAGCGGTGGAACTCCCCATCTTCCACTTTCCTCCCGGCAAAGGAGCGGTCGTTGGCTTATCTTAGCCTGTTTACCACAGCGTTTCTGGCCGCCACGCTACTGCCGGCCTACTCCGAGGTCTTGCTGGGCGGCCTGGTGATCCAGGGCCATTCGCTGTGGTGGCTGTGGTTCTGGGCCACCCTGGGCAATACCCTGGGCTCGGTGGTGAACGGCATCATCGGTCGACAGGTGGACCGGTTCAAGGACAAGCGCTGGTTCCCCTTCTCCAGCGCCCAGCTGGACAAGGCCCGGGACCGGTTCAATCGCTACGGGCAATGGTCGCTGCTGTTTGGCTGGCTGCCCATCGGTGGCGATGCGCTCACCCTGATCGGTGGCATCATGCGGGTGCCCTGGTTCAATTTTGTGCTGCTGGTGGCCACAGGCAAGGGCATTCGTTACGCCGTGGTGCTGTGGCTGGTGCTGCAGACCACGACGTCGGCTCCGTAAAGCGCGGTGGAACGCTTAGCTGGACAAATCCCGGTACAGGTAGGCTTTTAGCAGGTCCTCGCCGTTGAACTCGGAATACAGCACGGCGATGAAGGTGTAGACCCCAATCAGCTTCCGGTTGAGGAAGACAAACTCCTTGGGCGGGATTCGGAAATAGCGGCTGATGGCCGACCGCGCCGCCTGGCGGGCCACCCGGGAGGGCAGGTCACTCTGTTTCCAGCGGTACTGCCCCTGTTCGTTGACGGCGTTTTCGGGCCAGCGGCTGCGGTCGGAGTTCAACGGCTCGAGTACCGACATGCAGACATCGGCGAAGGTGGACAGGACATCCGCCGGCCAATCCCGGCTCATGAACCGCAGTTCCACACCGCCATCGATCACTTCTTCCCGGTCGCCCTCGTAGGACGCCCGGATCATGCGAATCACCGGCTGCAGGAAGCTGGCCGGGTATTTCTGCACGGCACCGAAATCCAGCAGCACGATCTGGTCGTGCTCCGATTCCGAGCCCGGTTCCCCGGCGATCCGGATCCGGTAGTTGCCAAAGTTCGGGTCGGTCTGGATCTCACCCCACACGAACAGCTCCTTGAAGAACAGCTCCAGGGCCGCCTGCCCCAGTCGGTTGCGGCGTTCCTGAGGCAGCTCGCGCACCGCCACGGAACTGACCGAGTGGCCGGCCTCGTAGGTGGACGCGATGACGTGGGCGGTGGAGTACTCCATCAGTACCCGGGGCACCACAAAGCGGTCGTCGTCCACCAGCATCTTGCGGAAGTGTTCCGTGGTTCGCGCTTCGAGGCGATAGTCCACTTCCCGGTGCATCATCTCCCGGACTTCCTCCAGCCAGTCGTTGAACTCCGGCCCGATGGACACCAGCCTGGCCACGCGCAGCAACTGCGCCACGGCGTTGAGGTCGCTGTCGACGGCAGCGGCCACCCCCGGGTACTGCACTTTCAAGACCAGTTCCAGGCCGTCGCTCCGGCGACGGGCCCGATGCACCTGGCCCAGGGACGCCGCACCGATGGGCTCCGGATCCACCTCCAGCTCCGCCAGCCGGTCGGCGCCCAGCTCGGACTCCAGCACCGCCCGGATCGATGGCCAGGCCAGCGAAGTGGTCTGGTCTTCGAGGGTGTGCAGGGCTTCGGTGACTTCCTCCGGCAGGAAATGCTCGCCATAGAGCGCCATGACCTGGCCAATTTTCACCACGCTGCCCTTGAGCTTGCCCAGTTCCTCCACCAGAAACTCCGCCTGGCTGGAGAGCATGGCGCGGTGACGCTGCTCCCGGGTCGCCTTGCTGGTGAACCAGTTGGTGGCCATATGGGACGCCATACGGGTACCGGCGAACAGGCCAGCCCGGGTCAGGGAGAGACGACGCTCAAAGCTGCCGGTCTTGATGCGGGAAACTGTGCTGCCTTGTCGCTTGGAAGTCATGAAATCCTTTCCGGTCGGTTACATCGTGGGTGTCCGAGCGACGGATACCGCCCATGGAAACACTCGCTACTGCATTATACGGGTTACATCCGGACATCTGGTCACAGCGGTGCCCGGCCCACTCCGACGCCCGAGCCAATGAACTGGCGGAAACGCCCATTCCTTCACCCACGAGGGTCTGACCGTCACAGCCGGGGTCGCGGGTCGGCTACGGCCTCCGGCCACCAATGTATATTATTTAACCAGGCAAGTGATTAAAATAACGTCAGCACTAGAAAGTTTACGATATTCTACATTCGCCCCGGCCAATTGGCGTTAAGCTTGAATTCCATAAGACCAACAAAAACTGGCCGACACACCAAGGCACCATCCAACAATAATAGCGAAATCGTAGTATGCCCGAGCTGAATACCCAGCCCCCCGACCGCGAACTCGCCGAGTTCCGGGTCAAGGGCGAGATCCCGGTTCCCATCCTGATTACCTGGCTGACGTTTGCCGCCGTTCCTGCCCTGTGTTTCTTTGCCTACCGCGCCAACCTGCGCGCGGATCTGCAAACGGTGCTGGCGCTGATCGCGTTCGCCTCGTTGTTGGCCATCAACTCTCTGGTGTATTACGTCAGTCATAATGACACCCTGCTCCGGCGCGGCTTTATTGTGCTGATCACCGGACTGTTCAGCTATCTGGCGCTGTTTGCCATCGAAGACGGCGCCGGGGTGATGTGGCTGTTCGCCTATCCACCGATCGTGTTCTACATCAGCGATGCCCGGGTGGGCATCATCGCCTGTCTCGGCGGCTGGGCGGGCCTGGCGCTGCTGTTCTCTCCGCTGGGCAAGGCCATCTTTGAAACCCCCTACAGCGCGAGCTTCAGCCTGATCATGATCACCGCCCTGGGGTTCGAGATGGCCACCTGCTATGTGCTGGACCAGAGCCGCCGTCGCAGCAAGCTGGGCCTGATCAAACTGGCCAACCAGTTCGAGTATGCCGCCAAGCACGACGCCCTCACCGGCCTGGCCAACCGGCGCGAGGGTCACGCCCGGCTGGATGCCGAGTACGAACGCTACCTGCGCAACAACCGGGCCTTCTCGGCGCTGTTGATGGACATCGACCTGTTCAAGACTGTCAACGACAACTATGGGCACCAGGCGGGGGACCAGATGATCATGCTGGTGGCAAACACGCTCAAGGCGGAATGCCGTCGGGTTGATACCCTGGCGCGCTGGGGGGGAGAGGAGTTCCTGGTGCTGTTGCCGGAGACCGACCATGCCGTGGCGCTCAAGATTGCCAACCGCGTGCGTGAGTCCATCGCCTCCCAGTCCATCGAGTTCGAAGGCCAGAACATCGCGGCCACCATCAGCGTGGGGGTGGCCACCATCCAGGGCAGCGAATCCATCGATCGGCTGCTGCAACGGGCGGACGAAGCCCTCTACCAGGCCAAGACACAGGGGCGTAACCAGGTGTGCAGCGGCGCCAACCACCACACGGCGGCCTGAGGAGGTTCAGACAGAGGCCAGGCGAACGAGATCAACCCGCCGTCGGCAGGCCCTGCCAGCCCTCCACGGGCCTGACCTCGGTGGCGGCCAAGCGGCGCGCCAGGGCCTGGGTCAGCGCCTGGGCCAGCTGATCCACCGTCGTGCCGGGCACAAAATCCGAGACCTGACACATCGGCATGCCAGCATAGCCACAGGGGTTGATGCGGGCAAACGGCGTCATGTCCATGTCAATGTTCAGGGCCAGGCCGTGGAACGAACAGCCCCGACGAACCCGCAACCCCAGTGACGCGATCTTGGCCTCGCCCACATAGACGCCGGGCGCGTCCGCGCGGGGCGCCGCCGCAATGCCAAGCGCTCCGAGCACCTCGACAATGGCCTGTTCGATCTGATCCACCAGTGCCCGCACCCCCAGTTTGGCGCGACTGAGATCCAGCATCAGGTAGATCACCAGCTGGCCCGGGCCGTGGTAGGTTACCTGCCCGCCACGGTCCACCTGAATCACCGGAATGTCGCCCGGTGCCAGGAGGTGCTCGGCCTTGCCCGCCTGGCCCTGGGTATAGACCCGTGGGTGTTCCAGGCACCAGAGTTCGTCCGGCGTGTGCGCATCCCGGTTGGCAGTGAAGGCCTTCATGGCCTCCCAGGTTTCGAGGTAGGGCTGCAGCCCCAGCGACCGAACGACCAGTTCTCTCATGGTTCAGAGCACCATGTGGACCCGGCCACTGGCCTTGAGCTCTTCGAACAGCGCCTGCAATTGCGCCTCGCCGGTGGCCACAATGGTCAGCTGTACCGAGCAGAATCGCCCGTTACGGCTGTTGTTGACCGAAATACGCTCTTCGGTGATGCCCGGGGCATGACGCTCCACGACGGAGACAACAAACTCCTGGAAATCCGGCGCAGCCGTGCCGATCACCTTGATGACATAGTCACAGGGAAACTCGATCTTCGGTGCTTTCGGCTCAGTCATAAACTCCCACCTCCCGCGCTGTTACGAGAACAGCTGGATCACAAACAACTTGATGGCGTCCCACAATCGCTTGAAGAACCCGCCCTCGGGGACATCCTGCAGCGCCAGCACCGGCTCGTCGACGTAGACCTCGCCGTTCAGGGTCACCCGGACCCGCCCCACTTCATCGCCAATGGAGACCGGGGCCTTGATTACCGTATCCACATCGACCACGGATTCCAGCGAACCCTTGGAGCCGCGGGGAATGGTGACAAACACTTCGTCTTTCACGCCAATCGCCAACTCATTGATCTGGCCACCCCATACCCGGCTCTCAAGCAGCTGCTGGCCGGCAGAGAACAGCTTCTCCGACTCATAGTAGCGGAAGCCGTAGTTGAGCATCTTCTGCATTTCCTGGGAACGGGCGGCGTTGCTGGAGGTACCCATGACCACACCAATCAGCCGGGTATCGTTCCGCTTGGCGGAGGCCACCAGGCAATAGCCGGCCTCTTCGGTATGACCGGTCTTCAGCCCGTCCACGCTGGGATCACGCCAGAGCAGGGAGTTACGGTTAGGCTGACGGATGTTGTTGTAGGTAAAGTGCTTTTCCGCGTAGATGCCGTAATTTTCGGGATAATCGTTGATGATGGCCCGCGCCAGGATCGCCAGGTCATAGGCGGTGGAGAAATGGTCGCTGGCGGGCAGGCCAGTCGCGTTGGCGAAGTGGGTATTGCGCATGCCCAACAGTTGCGCCTGCTGATTCATGATATCGGTAAACGCCCCCTCACTGCCGGCGACAAACTCCGCCAGGGCCACAGTGGCGTCGTTCCCCGACTGGATAATCACCCCCTTCAGGAGATCTTCCACCTTGACCTGGGTGCCCTCCCGGACAAAGGTTCGGGACCCCTCCGTTTTCCAGGCATTGACGCTGATCGGCACCATGTCGTCCATGGAAATCCGCCCCTCATCCAGCTCCCGCTCCACGATGTAGGCGGTCATCATCTTGGTCAGGCTCGCCGGCGGCAGGCGTTCGTTGCTGTTGTTCTCCATGATGATCCGCCCGCTGTGGGGGTCCATCAAGACGTAGGAGCTGGCGCCAATTTGCGGCGGCGAAGGAATCAGCATCGCTTGCGCCGCACTGACCCACGCAGGCAGCAGGGCGAGCAGGAGAACAGAGAGGAAAGAACGAATTACGGTGATGTGTGCCATGGGTCCATTCATAGTTGGTTGACTGTTTCGAGTTCAAGCCGACCCCGGTTCCAGCAGGGGTCGTACACGCATTAACGGGTGTCGGTCAGCAGGATCGATTCCACAAACCCGCGGGCCTCCAGCTGCTGCCGGGCCTGCAGCGCCTCGCCATCGTCGACAAACGGACCGACCTGGACGCGATGGAACCGTCCGTCGGCCGTCTCAACGGCCCTCACCCGTACGGCGGAGGCCACGATTTCCTCCACCTGTTCCGCCAGCAACTGGGCCGGTGCACGATGACTGAACGATCCCAACTGCAGGAACAGTGCCTGGGCGCCAACGCCCCCCCGGGACGTCGGGCCGCTGGCCACCGGTACAGCCTGGTTCAGCGGTTCCCCGGCCACCGTCACAACGCCGTCGGGCGTAACGGTGATGGCCGCCACCTCCACCCGGGCGGTGCCCTGCCCCTGGTATCCCAGCTTGATTGCGGCGGCGTAGGACAGGTCGATCAACCGGTCGCCGTGGAAAGGGCCCCGATCATTGACCCGGACAATCACACTGCGGCCATTCTCCAGGTTGGTCACCCGGGCATAACTGGGGATCGGCAGGCTCTTGTGGGCCGCCGACATGGCATACATGTCAAAGACTTCGCCATTGGAGGTCTTGTGACCGTGAAACTTCTCGCCGTACCAGCTTGCCGTGCCTTCCTCGAGGTAACCCTCGGCACTGTCCATCACCCGGTATTGCTTGCCCCAGACCGTGTACGGGGATTTGTTACCCGCTGCCCGTCGCGGCTCATAACGAGGCACCGCATCCGCCAACCCCGAGGCATCAAAGTGGCCGGCCGGGGCCCGGTCCTGGCTCAGGGCATAGCGGGACGAGGAGCCTGGCGAAGACGCACACCCGGCCATCACCACTGTCACAGCGAGGGCGCACACTCCCATCAAGGGGGTCAGGCGAACTGCGGATGTCTTCACTTACTGCCGGTTCCTGTGCTGATGCCGGCGCCACCAGGGCGCTGGACTGCCTCACGCCGCAAGTTGACGTCGACGACGGTGATTGTAACGGCTTACGCCGCGAAAGTTAGGCGGCGCCCCCCTGGCGCCACCGCTTGTCCCCTTCTGCCCTGCTGCTGGGCCCGGTCAGGCGCTCTGGCTGCAGCATCCGGGGCAGCGATACCATATCACGCCCCCCGAACCACCACCATTACCCGCCGGTCACTTCCGCTGCACGCGCCGGTCAGGCGGAAATCATGCGCCGGTGGGTATGCACGGACATGAGGACACCAAAGGCGGCCATCAGCGTCACGATGGAAGTGCCACCGTAACTGATCAACGGTAACGGCACGCCCACCACGGGCAGCAGGCCACTGACCATGCCGATCTTGACAAAAATATAGATGAAGAACGTCATGGTGAGCGCGCCGGCCAGAAGTCGGCCAAAGGAATCCTGGGCGTTGACGGCGATGTAGAGGCAACGCATCAGGATCAACAGGTAAGTAAACAGCAGCACCAACATGCCGACAAAGCCGAACTCCTCCGCCAGCACGGCCACGATGAAATCGGTGTGGCTCTCCGGCAGGAACTCAAGATGGGACTGGGTCCCCTGCAGCCAGCCTTTCCCGCTCCAGCCGCCGGAGCCGATTGCGGTCTTGGACTGGATGATGTTCCAGCCGGCGCCCAGGGGATCGCTCTGCGGGTCCAGCAACGTCAGCACCCGCTGCTTCTGGTAATCGCGCATGACGAAGAACCACATCAGCGGCGCCGCCACTGAGGCCAGCCCCACGAACGCACCGATCAGCTTCCAGCTGATGCCGGCAAAGAACACCACGAACAGTCCGGCAGCACCTACCAGCAGGGCGGTGCCCAGGTCGGGCTGCTGAATGATCATGACCATCGGGATCAGGACTATAGCCAGCGAAATGGCCACATGGGTCAGCCGTGGCGGCAGGAAATGACGCGACAGGAACCAGGCCGCCATCATCGGCACAACCAGCTTCATCAGCTCCGAGGGCTGAAACCGGGGCAAACCGGGCAGGGCCAGCCAGCGCTGCGCGCCCTTGGCGCCCACGCCAACCAGCAGCACCGCCAGCAACGCCCCCAGGCCAACCAGGTACAGCCACGGTGCCCAGCGTCGATACACCGACGGGTCCAGCTGGGCGAACACCAGCATCACCACGAAGGCCACCGCCATGCGCACGCCCTGGGCCTTGACCACCTCGATGTTGCGATCCGCGCCGCTGTAAAGCACCACCAGACCGCCGGCAATCAACACCAGCAACAGCAACAGCAGCAGTGGATCCAGATGCAGTACCGACCAGATGCTCCGGGAGGACCCGAAGCCCCGATGGGGTGTCTGCCCCAGCAGCCCCTTGTTCAGCATCACTCACCGCCCTCCTGATGGGCGCCAATCACCACTGGCTCTTTATCTTCCGGGAAGCCCAACAGCCAGGCATCGAACATCGCCCGTGCCACCGGCGCCGCAGTACCGCTGCCGCTGCCGCCGTTCTCCACAATCACCGCCACGGCAATCTTCGGATCGTCCAGGGGCGCGAAGCCGACGAACAAGGCATGGTCCCGCAACCGTTCCCGGATTTCCTCCTCCTCGTACTCCTCGTCCTGGGCGAGGCTGAACACCTGGGCGGTACCGGTTTTGCCCGCCATCCGGTAAGGGGCTCCCTGGGCCGCCCGGCGGGCCGTGCCGCGCCGGCCATGCATCACCTCCGCCATGGCGTCGGCCACAAACTCCCAGTCGTCCTGGTTGTTCAGCATTACATTCTCCCGGCTCGGCGGGGGCAACACCTCCACCAGCGGATCATCGCCCACCACATCCATCAACAGTCGGGGCTGCGCCCAACGGCCTCGATTGGCCACCACCGCGGTGGCCGTTGCAAGCTGCAAAGGGGTGGCCAGCATAAAGCCCTGGCCGATGCCCATATTGACCGAGTCACCGGGATACCAGGGTTCGTTCCGGACCGCCCGTTTCCAGTCCCGTGACGGCAGCAGACCGGACAGGGCCCCGCTGACGTCCAGTGAAGTGTCCTGCCCGAAGCCGAACATGTCCATGTACTGATGCATGGTATCGATGCCCATACGCACCGCGGCGTCATAGAAATAGATGTCGCAGGACTCGGCAATCGCGTCCGTCAGGTCGACCCAGCCGTGGCCGCCACGCTTCCAGTCCCGGTATCGACGGCCCCCGGACTGAAGCTGAAAATAGCCCGGGTCCCATACCACCCGCTCGCGGGTAGTGACGCCACTGTCCAGGGCAGCAATGGCCATCATCGGTTTGACCGTGGAGCCAGGTGGGTACTGCCCCCGCAGAGCCCGGTTGAACAGCGGCTTGTCGTGGGACGTGCTCAGTTCCCGATAGGCCGCCACACTGATACCGGTGACAAAAAGGTTGGCATCGAATCCCGGCACGCTGGCCAGCGCCAGCAGGCCGCCGGTCTTCGGTTCCAGGGCAACCACAGCGCCGCGCCGTCCATCCAGCAACTGGTAGGCCAGCTTCTGGAGCTGGAGATCCAGATGCAGACGCAGGTCCTCACCCGGAATGGGGTTCTCCCGCTCCAACACCCTCAGGGTTCGACCGCGGGCATTGGTCTCGACGTGCTGGTAACCCACCCGACCATGGAGCTTTTCCTCGTAGAAGTACTCGATGCCGGACTTGCCGATGTAATTGGTGCCGGCGTAATTCACCGGATCAATCCGCTGCAACTCCTCACGGTTGATGCGCCCGACATACCCCAGGGCGTGGGAGGTGGTCTCGCCGTATGGATAGAAACGCACCAGCTCTGCGGACACCTCGACCCCAGGCAATTCGTGGCGATGCACCGCCAGCGCGGCAATTTCCTGTTCATTGAGGTCGTAGCGCAGGGGCAGTTCCTGATAGGGACGGCGGGGTTCGCTCAAACGGCGCTGGAAACGCTCGAGGTCTTCCTCGGAAATGCTGAGCAGTTCGGTGAGCTGGGCGAGCGTCTGGTCCAGGTCGGACACCCGCTCGGGAACGATGGTGACACTGAACACCGGCCGGTTCTCCGCCAGCAGCGTCCCGTTACGATCGTAGATCAGCCCCCGGGTTGGGGCCACCGACTGGACCTGGACCCGGTTCTTGTCCGACAGCGTGGTGTAGGTCTCGTGCTCCAACACCTGGAGCTGGTACATCCGCGCTATCAGAGCGCCCAGCATCAGGACCACGAAGCCGAACACCACCAGGGCTCGCCGTTGGAACAGGCGCCGCTCCGCTGCGGTGTCTTTGAAGTCGCCCCAAGGCATGGTGATTACCTACGCACGGTGATACGGGTGGTTACGGGTAATGGTCCAGGCGCGATAGAGCTGCTCGGCCAGCAGGACCCGCACCAGCGGGTGCGGCAGGGTCAGCGGCGACAGAGACCAGAGCTGATCCGCCCGGTCCCGGCAGGCCTTTGGCAGGCCATCGGGGCCACCCACCAGGAAGCTGACATCGCGGCCGTCCAATTGCCACTTCTCCAGCTGATCCGCCAGCTGTTCGGTGGACCAGGCCCGACCGCCCACTTCCATCGCCACCACGCGGTCCCCGGAGCCGGCTGCGGCCAGTACCGCCTCCCCTTCCTTCTGCATCAAACGGGGGATGTCCGGATTCTTGCCACGATGAGCCAGGGGGACTTCGGTCAGCTCCAGGGCCAGTTCCGGAGGCATCCTCCGCGCGTAATCGCTATACCCCTGAGTCACCCAGTCGGGCATCTTCTGCCCGACGCAGATCATGCGCAGCCGCACCCCGGCTACTCGCTGCCTGCCGCGCCCAGGTCGGGGGCGTCACGCCATAGCCGTTCCAAGTCGTAGAATTCGCGGGTTGCGGGCATCATCACATGCACCACAACGTCGCCCAGGTCCACCAGAATCCAGTCGCTGGCGTTGGCTCCCTCGACGTTGGCGGCGCGAACGCCCTGGTCCTTTGCTTCTTCGATGACCGAATCGGCCAGTGATTTGACATGTCGGTTGGAGGTGCCGGATGCCAGCACCATGTAGTCGGTGACGCTGGTACGGTCTCGCACATCAATGATACTGACATCCTGAGCCTTCACATCTTCCAGCGCTTGTACCACCAAGTTTTTCAGCTGCTCTGCCTGCATAGTCACCCTGTTTAACGGTTCCCCCGGGAATGGGACAACCCAATCGTCTTGTCAGTCAGGATTGTAGCATTAAAGAATACCGGGAGTGCAGACGATTCAGGAGTTAATCAGCGGCTGCTTGACCGCTTTGCCTCCCTCTCCCCCCTGCGATGCGCGATACAGCCGGCGGGCACGGATCTCCTGCCAGACCCGGTCCGGCAGCAGGTAACGGGGGGAACGGCCAGCGGCGATCCGTTCACGGATCCCGGTGGCCGAGATGTCCAGCAGCGGCAGCTCCAGTGGCAGGATACGCCCGCAGGGCGCCTGGTGGAGCTCCGCCACGGACCGACAACCGCGGGCACGGATCAACCCGGCGGGCACCCCCTCCGGGGGCAGTTCGACCCCAGGACGGGCAATCACCACGATATGGGCCAATTCGGGAATGGCCTGCCAATCCCGCCAGCGGTCGAAACCGGCAAACGCGTCAGTGCCCACCACCATCACCAGCGGTTCCTCGTCCCCCAGCGTGGCGCGCAATTGACGCAGGGTCTCGGCGGTGTAGGAGGCACCGCCCCGCCGGAGTTCACGCTCGTCCACGGCCAGTCCGTCCTCGCCGTCGATCGCCAGCCGCAGCAGCGCCAGCCGGTCATCGCTGGTGGCGCCGGGATCGTCCCGGTGGGGCGGAATGTGGCAGGGCACCAGCGACAGCGCCGCCACCCCGAGACGCTCTTTCAGCTCCACCGCCAGGCGCAGGTGGCCGTGGTGGACCGGGTCAAAGGTGCCGCCATAGATCACGTGCATGGCTCAGGTCCGGATGTGGCCGTCGCCGAACACCACATACTTCTGGGAGGTCAGCCCCTCCAGTCCCACCGGTCCGCGGGCGTGGATCTTGTCGGTGGAGATGCCGATTTCCGCACCCAGGCCATACTCGAAACCGTCGGCAAAACGGGTGGAGGCATTGACCATCACTGAGCTGGAATCCACCTCGGTCAGGAACCGGCGGGCCCGGGTGTAGTTTTCGGTAATAATGCTGTCGGTGTGCTGGGAGCTGTAGCGGTTGATGTGGGCGATCGCGCTATCCAGGCCGTCCACGACCTTGACCGCCAATATCGGGGCCAGGTACTCCGCCTCCCAGTCGGCCTCGGTGGCCGGCACGACATCCGCCAGCACCTGCCGGGTCAGCTCGCAGCCACGCAGCTCCACGCCTTTGTCGGCAAAGGCATCGGCCAGCAGGGGCAGCAGGTCCGCCGCCACGTCCTGGTCCACCAGCAGGGTTTCCATGGTGTTGCAGGTGCCATAGCGCTGGGTCTTGGCGTTGACCGCCACCATCAGCGCCTTTTCAGGATCCGCGTGACTGTCGATATACACGTGACACACCCCGTCCAGGTGCTTGATCACCGGCACCCGGGCGTCCTGGCTGATCCGCTCGATCAGCCCCTTGCCGCCCCTCGGCACGATCACATCGACGTAGCGAGGCATGGTGATCAGCTCCCCCACGGCCGCCCGGTCGGTGGTCTTGATCACCTGAACCGCCTCCTCCGGCAGCCCGGCGTCCGACAGCCCCCGGGTGATGCAGGCGGCGATCGCCTGGTTGGAGTGGATCGCCTCGGAGCCGCCGCGCAGGATGGTGGCATTGCCGGATTTGAGGCACAGGCTGGCGGCCTCCACGGTCACGTTCGGGCGGGATTCGTAGATGATGCCGATGACCCCCAGCGGTACGCGCATCCGCCCCACCTGAATTCCGGAGGGCCGGTAGGTCATGTCGGTAATTTCGCCAATCGGGTCCGGCAGGCCGGCGACCTGACGCAACCCTTCGATCATGGTATCGATGCGGGCAGGTGTCAGCTCCAGGCGATCGAGCATGGCTGGCTCAAGACCATTCTCACGCCCCTTCTCGAGATCTTTGGCATTGGCCATCGCCAGTTCGCTGCGGGCAGCGTCCAACGCTTCCGCCGTCGCCAGCAGCGCCCGGTTACGCATGGCCGTGGTCGAGCGGGCCACCACGGTAGCTGCCGCGCGCGCCCGTTCACCCACTTCTGCCATGTATGCTGCAATATCCATCGGTACACCCTTCATCAAAATATCGACCTGAAACAGGGGCCCACTTTACCTTGCCGGCCCGCTTAACGCACGTTGTCGCACCCGACAGCCGCGCCGGAAATCCACGCCGGCGCAACAGACGGTTCGACTTCCGCCAGCGTTGCTTTATTATACCGCTGCTAAGCTGGTGCTGAACCGGGCCCTTCACCCTGGCCCACCCTGGCGGCCTCACCGCCCTGAAACCAAGTCAAAGCGTTAAAATGCAAGAACTTACAGCACCTCGGCGGGCCAATTCACGGTTCCTGCAGTATGCTGTTAGCAGATGGACGCTGAGGAAAGGACGAACACCATGAGCCAGATGGCTGAGTTATTCCTGTTGAGCCGATTCGCCCGGTTCAGTTTCGTCGCCCTGCTGGCGCTTGCGCTCTTCACCGCCTGGCGCGGCCTCGAGGTGGCCGCCGTCGCCTCGATTACCGGCGCCGCCCTGATCTGGGCGACCCCGGCGTTTCGCCCCGACCGCCTCAAACAGCCATGGCAGGCGATGACCTGGGCACTGTTGGCGGCTCTGACACTGGTCCTCTGCGCCAGCCTGTGGCTGCCGCCCTGGGTGATTGGCCACTGGCTCTACGCCCTGCCGCTGATCGCCTTTGCCCTGCTGCCCCTGGGCTGGGCCGCCCTGCTCACCCTGTTTGCCCTGGTGGCGATCATTGCCGCCAACCAGAGCGCGGTGGGCCTGGCGGAGCGGCACCAGTTCATCAGCTCGCTCTTACTGACCCTCAGCCTGTCCGGCATCCTGGTATTCCTGCGCGAGTACAAGAGCCGGCAACTGGCACCACTACGACGCACCGATGAGCTGACCCAGGCCGCCAGCCGGGAGTACCTGTCCGCCGACCTGCACAAGGAGATCCAGCGTAGCGAGCGCGAGGGTACCGACATGGCGGTGATCCTGATTGGGCTGGACCTGCACCTCAGCGACCAGGACCCGGACGAGGATATCCGGGCCATCCTGCCCCGGATCGGGCGCTTCCTGCACTCCCAGCTGCGCGACTTCGATACCTACTACCGGGTGGCCGACCTGCAGTTCCTGGTGATCCTGCCTGGCATTGCCACCGCCGAGGCCGCCAGCCGCGCCGAGCAGATTCGCAAGGGCCTGGGCACCCTGTTGACGTCCTACGGACTGAACCTGACCGTCAGCGCGGGTATCGCGGGCCTCAACATTGGCGATGACGCCGACAGCCTGCAGCAATCGGCCGCCAATGCCCTGCGACGGGCCCAACAGCAGGGCGGCAACCGGGTCCAGTCCTACAGCACCTGGTCGGAAGCCCAGACCACAGCAGCCAAGGGGTCGTCACAGTGACAGAGACGAGACTGCGAACCTACACCCACCTGGCCGGCTACGGCATTGCCACGCTGTTTATCGTCTCCCTGGCGATCCAGAATCTGCGCTACGGTTTCTACCAGCTGTTCTACCTGGCCTCCGGTCTGGCGCTGCTGACGGTTGCCGGCCTGATCTACACCACCCTGGCCCGCCGACACCAGCTGCGTGCGCCCGGGCACCTGTTCATTCTGGCCGCGGCGAATGCGGTGATCCTGGCGGCCCTGTTCTCGCTGAAGGAAACCGACCTCAGCCACTGGTGCCTGCCCGCCATCCTGCTGAACCTGCTGATTCTGCCCTTACGCCAGGGCATCGTGCTGTCACTGCTGACCGCCGCGCTGCTGATCGGTTTCCTGCTCAGCCGCGGGCCAATGCCGGAAGCCGTCCTGGTGGGCTTTGCGGCGATGATATTGCTGAGTTGTGGCGCCCTGTACATCTGGCATTACGATCACATGACCCAGTCCGCCGAAGACCTGGCGATTACCGATCCGAACACCGGCGCCCACAATGCCCGCTTTCTCGACGAAACCCTGCAGAAGGAAATCAGCCGCAGCATCGCCACCGGCCACCCACTGTCGGTGGCCTCGGTGGCCCTCGACTACCTGGAGCAGACCCGGGACCTGCATGGCGAGGACGGCCTGACCACCTTCTACCGGGACGCCACCCAGCACCTGTTCGGCGTGATCCGGGCCGGGGACACGCTGTACACCCTGGGTAACGGCGAGTTCTTCCTGATCTTTCCTTACACGCCGGAAGAAGGGGTGCGGGTGATTGCCGAGCGGGTGCGGCGCTCGTTCGAAGAGAAAGAGTGGCCCATCGTCGGCCGCATCACCGTCAGCGTCGGCTGCACCACCCGTGTCGAGGGTGACAACCTGGCTGACACCCTGCGCAAACGGGCCGCCAGGGCCCTGGCCGACGCCCAGAAACGGGGGCACGACACCATCTGGTTCAGTAACGGGGCTCCCCAGCAGGCATGATCCCGGACTGGCTGCAACCCTTTACCGACTGGTTTGCGGGTCATCCCACCTGGCTGGTGCTGGCGCTGTTCCTGGTCTCGTTCCTCGAGTCCCTGGCCATCGCCGGAATCCTGGTGCCCGGGGTGGCGATCCTGTTTGCCTTTGCCGCGTTGTCCGGCCAGGCTGGCCTTCCGCTGAGCGAAGCCCTGCTCTGGGCCGGACTGGGGGCGGTGGCCGGTGATGGCGTCAGTTTCTGGCTGGGCCGGCTATTCCATGACCGACTGGATGGCGTCTGGCCCTTCAGCCGATACCCGGTGGTGATCCACAAGGGCGAACGGTTCTTCCACCAGCATGGCGGCAAGAGCGTGGTCATTGGCCGGTTTGTGGGGCCGATCCGGCCGGTTATCCCGCTGGTGGCCGGCGCACTGATGATGCCCTGGCGGCGGTTTCTCGCCTTCAATGTGATCTCCGCCATCGGCTGGGCGCCGGTGTACATCCTGCCCGGCTACCTGGTGGGCAGCGCCCTGGGCAGCGAGCTGGCGCTGCCTCCGCACTTCTACCCGGTGCTGGGCATCAGCCTGGTGGCCCTGTCGCTGATTTACCTGACCCTGTTCCGGGTCCAGCTCGGCCTGAGCCGTGACAGTCGGCTGTATGCCCGCCTGGCCGACTGGATGAGCCGCTACAACAGTACCCACCAGTTCTGGCGGCTGCTCACCAGCGAGCGCCCCGACAGCGCCGGCGAGTTTCCCCTGCCTTCGATAATGCTGACGGTGGGCAGCGGCGCCCTGCTCCTCCTGTGGACACTGCTGATCCGCTACCTGGACTGGCCGGCGGCGATGGACGAGGCCGCCCAGACCTTCTTTGCCGGTCTCCGGCACCCCTTGCTGGACCCGGCGATGACCATGATCACCGCCCTGGGCAACCCGGTTTTCCTGGCCACCGGAGCCGTCCTGGCCGCGCTGGCACTGTGGTTTCGCGGCTACTATGCGGCCGCGGTCCACGCCCTGCTGGCCCTGGGCCTCACGGTGGCGGGCGTCTGGTTGCTCAAGGTCGGACTGGCTGTCCCCCGCCCACCGCTCGTCGACGCGGCATCGCCTTCCTGGGCCTACCCCAGCGGCCATACCACCGGGATCACCGTGTTCCTGGGCCTGCTGGCCAGCTTCATTGCCCGGGAACAGCCCCGCCACCTGCGCTGGCGCACCTACCTGACCCTCAGCGCACCGATGGTGCTGGTCGGCCTCAGTCGTCTCTATCTGGAGGTGCACTGGTTCAGCGATGTGATCGGGGGCATCCTGCTGGGCCTGTCGGTCTGCGGCCTGGTTCGGGCCAGTTACAGCCGCTATGACCAGATTCCAATCTGGCCCGACATCACCCTGGCGGCGGCAGCGCTGGTGTGGCTTGGCCTGGCGGCAGGCGGCATGATGTCGGGCCCGGGCGAAACGGTGTTCGGCGCCCCCTGGTGACGACCGACCCGGCGTCGCCGTCAGTCCAGCTCCTCCAGCAATTCCTTCAGCCGCCCCAGCCGTTCGATGGGATCCTGCAGCTCCACCAGCCGCTGCTTTTCCTGCTTATCAATCGGCAGCAGTTCGGTGAGTCGCCACCCGACATGGCGGGCATCGTCAAAGTCCACGTGCATCTTCAGGTCGTTCACCACCGGATGACGGAACAGCGCCCGCAGTACCGTGGCAAGCTCGACAAAAGACTCCGGTACCGTCCACTGCTCCTCATCCATCAACGGCTCGACATCGCCCATATTGAGGCCATCCGGCGCCTGCCAGGAGCGGGTCACCGCCACCTTGGCCTCGCCTTCCACCGTGATCCCCAGCAACCCGTTGTCGAGTTGCTGGAAGTCGATGATGCGCACATAGGTGCCGATATCGTAGAAAGCAGCGGAGATACTGGTTTCCATGCCTTCGCGCAGGAGCACGATCACAAATCCGCGATCTTCCTTGAGACAGCGAGTCAGCATGTCGATGTAACGGGGCTCGAACAACTGGAGCGGGATTCGGCCCCGGGGCAGGACGATGGAATTCAATGGGAACAGCGGCACATGCATGCTGGAAACGGTCACCTGTTGTTGGACTCCTTTGCAATCGTACCCAAAGGTCAGTGAATGGAAAGCAATTGCTGAACTTCATCCACCCGGGCCCGAGCCTCGGTGAGCAGCTTGAGGCTGCGGGATACGTTCAGCTCCAACTCGCCCAGACGATGATAAGCCGGCACCGCCGCAAACGCCGGCAGCCCCTGATTCTGGTGGCTGCCAATCATGGCATGCATCTGGGCAACAAGCACGACATCCACGAGTTGGGGCTCCGGCTTGCGACAGTCGTAGTCCCACGCCTCTGCATGCCGGGCCGCCTCGGAAAAGCTATCGGGGAACCCCCAGTTTTCGAGGACCGCCGCCCCCACATCCCCACGCAGCTCTGCGATGGCCCGGTCCAGGTTGACCTGGTCGGCAAACAGGTTGACGTGGTGCTCGGCCTGCACCACCACCGGCACCACACCAATATCGTGCAGCAGCCCGGCCAGCAGCGCTTCCTCCGGATTGATACGGGTGACGCTGCCCGCCAACACCCAGCATAACGCGGCCACTTCCCGGGAATGCTGCCACAGGGTCTCCATGGCCTTCTGCAGAAGCGGTTGGCGGGTCTGGAACACCTCCCGCAGGGCAAAAACGGTCACCAGCTGGCGGGTGGTGTTGGTCCCCAGCCGAACCACCGACTCGCGCACATTGCGAACGTCATTGAAGCCCCGATACAGGGGACTGTTACAGGCCCTCACCAGCTTGGCCGCCATCGACGGATCGGCGGTAATGGCCCCGGCGATCTGCTCTGCGGTGGTATCCTCCCGATCGGTCAGGCGCCGGACCTTCCAGGCAACGTCCGGCACACTGGGCAAACTCAGCTGGTTGGAGCGCAGCTCGGCATAGAACTCCATCAGCAGTTGGTACTCTTCGTCCGCGTCCGAATCCTCCTCGGACAGCGACTCCACCTGCTCCACCGGCGCAACCCGCAACAACTGGTTGAGCACGTCCTGCTCGATCACCAGGAATTCGCAGGGCTGAGTCGCGATCACATCGTACATGCGGGGCTGCAGGCGGGCGACGGCATTGGCCGCCTGTTCGCTTTCGGCGACGATTTCGGATTTGCGTCCATCCACCGACTCCAACTCAACGGCGCCGGACAGCAGGTAATAGTCGAGGCCGTCGCGGGCACCGCGTTCAGCCACCCGCTGACCGGGGGTATGGGTTCTCCGCTCTGCCCGGCTGGCCAACAGCACCAGCTGATCCTCGGTCAGACGGTTCAGGGGCTTGAACTGTCTGAGGCGTTGCACGGGTAGGCTTTCCCGGCCAATCATAGATAAAGCTCCTTAAAGACGGCACCCTGAACATCATGATGTTAGTTATTCTATCGGGGGACCGCCACACCGGCCACGTCCATTGGTCGATCCTGATCCACTCCGCGGCTCTCCCCGAATTGACTACACCCCAGCCGGAATCTGGTATGCTCTGTGTTTTGAACCTTGATGACGTGATGAGAGACAGATAGCAATGCCACAGTATCGCTCCAAGACTTCTACCGCTGGCCGCAACATGGCCGGCGCCCGCGCACTCTGGCGCGCCACCGGCATGAAGAACGATGATTTTGGCAAGCCCATCATCGCGGTCGCCAACTCCTTCACGCAGTTCGTACCGGGTCACGTTCACCTGAAGGACCTGGGGCAGCTGGTCTGTCGGGAAATCGAAGCCGCAGGCGGCGTCGCCAAGGAATTCAATACCATTGCCGTGGATGACGGGATCGCCATGGGGCATGACGGTATGCTCTACTCCCTGCCGTCCCGGGAGATCATCGCCGATTCCGTGGAATACATGGTCAATGCCCACTGCGCCGACGCCCTGGTGTGCATTTCCAACTGCGACAAGATCACCCCGGGGATGCTGATGGCGGCATTGCGGCTGAACATTCCCACCATCTTTGTCTCGGGTGGCCCGATGGAAGCCGGCAAGACCAAGCTGTCCGAGCACAAGCTGGATCTGGTGGATGCGATGGTCATTGCCGCGGACCCCAACGCCAGCGACGAGGAGGTTGCCGAGTACGAGCGCAGCGCCTGCCCCACTTGCGGTTCCTGCTCGGGCATGTTCACCGCCAACTCGATGAACTGTCTCACCGAGGCCATCGGGCTGTCCCTGCCCGGCAACGGTTCCCTGCTGGCAACCCACGCGGACCGCAAGGAGCTGTTCCTGGAGGCCGGCCGCCGTATTGTGGAAAACGCCAAGCGTTATTACGAAGAGAACGACGCCAGCGTGCTGCCGCTGAGCATTGCGTCCATGTCCACATTCGAGAACGCCATGGTCCTGGACATTGCCATGGGCGGCTCCACCAACACCATCCTGCACCTGCTGGCCGCGGCCCAGGAAGGCGGCGTACCGTTCACCCTGAATGAGATCGACCAGCTGTCCCGGAAGGTCCCCCAGCTGTGCAAGGTGGCGCCGAACTCTCCCAAGTACCACATGGAAGACGTCCACCGGGCCGGCGGCATCATGGGCATCCTCGGTGAGCTCGATCGGGCCGGCCTGCTCAACACCGACGTCCCCACGGTGCACAGCAAGACCCTGGCCGAGGCACTGGACAAATGGGACATCATGCGACAGCCCGCCCCCGAAGTGGTGGAAATGTACAAGGCCGGACCGGCCGGCATCCCCACCCAGGAAGCCTTCAGCCAGAGCACGCGCTGGCCGTCCCTCGACGGCGACCGCGCCAACGGCTGCATCCATTCCGCCGATCACGCCTTTTCTTCCGAGGGCGGGCTGGCAGTGCTGTACGGCAACATCGCCCGCGACGGCTGCGTGGTGAAGACCGCCGGTGTGGATGAAAGCATTTACGTCTTCGAGGGTCGAGCCCGGGTGTTCGAGAGCCAGGACTCTGCGGTGCACGGCATCCTGAACGACGAAGTGCAGCCGGGTGAGGTGGTGATCATTCGCTACGAGGGCCCCAAGGGAGGGCCTGGCATGCAGGAGATGCTGTACCCCACCAGCTATCTGAAATCGAAAGGGCTGGGCAAGTCCTGCGCCCTGCTGACCGACGGCCGCTTCTCCGGTGGCACCTCAGGCCTGTCCATTGGCCACGCGTCTCCGGAAGCGGCCGCTGGCGGCGCCATTGGCCTCATTGAGAACGGCGACGTCATCGTCATTGACATCCCCAACCGCGCGATCAACGTGCAGCTTGACCAGAGCGAGCTGGATCGCCGCCGTGAGCAGCAGGACCAGAAGGGCTGGAAACCGGCACAGCCGCGCGAGCGCAAGGTTTCGGCAGCCCTGAAAGCCTACGCCCTGCTGGCGACCAGTGCCGACAAGGGCGCCGTGCGCGACCTGGCGAAACTGGACTGAACCGTGCACGCCCGCTGGCGCCGGTGACCGAGTGCCAGCGGGCGGTGGCGAATCAGAAGAACGACCAGCCGCCGTCTTCATCCTCTTCAATCACCCCTTCCTCGTCTGCCGGCTCCTCGCTCACGGCTTCGGACTCGGCCGCTGAGGGGGCCGGGGCCGCAGGCTCCGGACTGGCCGCCACCGTCACGGCCACCATGCCCAGGGCTTCCTTGGTGGCCTGATCCAACTCGCCGGTGACCGGCAAGTCGGCCTGATCCCGCTGGAAGGCACGCAAGGCGTCGCGGGTTGACTGATCCATGGTGCCGCTGACATTGGTGATGTCATATCCCGCACCATACAGTGCGTTCTTGAGGGCGACGACGTCATTGGACGCGGCGGCGGAAGCGCCACCGGTCAGCAACAGGCCGGCGACGGTGACGGTGACGGAGGTAAGACGGGTCCTGAAACTGGACTGTTTTGTCATGAACTTCTCCTGCAAGCTTTTCTTGTTATCGAGGCTGCCGGCCTGTTCCCGTGACCGGCGAGCACGGACAGCCTAACACACTGACCACCGCCGTCGACATCAGGGCGCCTCGCGGTCCGGCTCGGGAGTCCGGACCTCATCAACCGCCGGGTCCGCCACCAGTTCCATACCCTGAGCCCCGAACTCACGAATGAATATGCCCCAGAACGCCATGAACAGGGCCGCCACCAGCGGCCCCATCACAAAGCCGTTGATGCCAAACATCACAATGCCCCCCAGGGTGGACAGCAGCACGATGTAATCCGGCAACTTGGTGTCGCGACCGACAAAGATCGGGCGCAGGATGTTGTCCGCCAGACCGATCACCACCACCCCGAATCCAGTCAGGATGGCGGCCTGGATAAATTCCCCCACCGCCGCCAGATAGACCGCCACCGGCACCCAGACGATGGCGGCCCCCACCGCCGGCAGCAACGAGACGATGGCCATGACCACCCCCCAGAGCAGGGCACCACGAATGTCCAGCGCCCAGAAGATAAAGCCCCCCAACGCCCCCTGGATGATCGCAATCAGCAGGTTGCCCTTGACGGTGGCCCGGGTGACTTCGGCAAACTTGGCAAACAACAGCCTTTCCCGCTCGTCCCCCAGCGGGAGCGCCTTGATCAGCAATTCCACCAGCCGACTGCCGTCCCGCAGCAGGAAAAAGGCCAGATACACCATCAACGCGAGGCTGAGGAAGAACTGGAAGGTGTTTTGCCCCACCCCCAAGGCCTGCTTCGCCAGAAACTGGCTGCCACCGACGAATGCGTTGACCACCCGCTCCCGCAGTCCGGACAGGTCAATGTCAAACTGGTCCAGCACCGACTGAATGGCGGGGAATGACTGAGTCACCTTGTCGATGTAGTCACCGGGACGGATTTCGCCGCTCTGGATCTGCTGGTATAGCGATACGCCTTCGGCAACCAGCGACGACACCAGCACTATCACCGGAATCACCACGATGACCAGGCACAACAACAGGGTAAGCATGGCCACGGTGTTGGGACGCTCTCCCAAGCGGGCCCGCATCCATTCCTGCACCGGATGAAAGATGAGGGCAATGGCCACGGCCCAGAAGATGGGGCCAAAGAATGGCTTCATCAGCAGGATAAAGGCCAGGGAAACCCCCACCAACATGGCCAGAAACGTCCGCCGCTCCAGTTTTTCGTACATTCCCACAGTTCCTCCGGTTGTTTGAGGGAGCCTCTGATTTAACTCCGGATCGCCCCTGCGCGCCCTGGGGCTTTTAGAGGCTCCCTAGAGCCTCGGTGGCGTCCGGCCATCGGTGCCGCTATAGGGTAGCACGGCACCATGGCCACCAGGACCTCATTGGAGGTATAGTGGTAGGTTGTTGGTTGGAAGCCTCTGAAGAATACGGGTCGTTGACGTGGAAACCGCAGATTTCAGCACCGAAACTGCACTCGAGGCAGCCATTTCCCTAAGCGAGGTACTGTCCGCGCGCCGCCACCGCCGAAAAGTCTTGGGTCAGGAGGTGCTGGTCCCGGGGCAATTGGGGGAAGCGCTGCATCTGCCCCGGATCATCCGCCGCCTGCAAAGCAAGCAGCAACGCTTGCGCGAGCAGGGGCTGGAGGAATTTCAGAGCCTGTGGCCAACCCTTTCCGACCCTACGCGGGACAAGGTGCTGGATACGCTGGGCTGGTATGACCCCAAAGAACTCGACTGGGACGACAAGCGCTCCAATCGTCGCCCGGTGCCCGGGGTTGAGGATTGATACCTAGGTATAGCTGTCACGATCCTCGAAATGTCACATTCTGCCAGTAGGCTGACCGTTACCAAGGAGGATCACCATGGACAAACAAGACCATTACCGGGCGATTCTGGCCGAGGGCCACGCCGTCCCCACCCTGCTTTGCGGACACTGCCATTCCACCCTATCCCGGTCCCGCATCTTCTCTAACCAGGGCGATGCCCGCGTCAACGCGACCTGCCAAACGCTGGCGGTCTGTTCGGCAGACGACTGTGGCGCACTCAACTGTTGCGATTTGGCCCTATCTCAACTGGAAAATCCGGAAATCATTCGCCAGATCGCATCCTGAATCAAACGGTCAACGCACTGTTACGCAAACCAAACACTACTCGCCGCAATCTGTTTTATCCTGACAGGACTTGGGCCGCCTGTGTCGGCCGCGCACCCAATCAGTCAGGACAGTCGATGGCATGCGTATCTTGAGAACCGATGCGGCCCGCTTCGCGGACCTCCCGGACTACCCCTTCGATCCCCACTACCTGGACGTTGCACCGGGGCTGAGGATGCATTACGTGGATGAGGGCCCCATCGATGCCGACCCGGTGGTTATGCTGCATGGCGAGCCTTCCTGGTCCTATCTCTACCGCCACATGATTCCCCCAGTCAGCCAAGCGGGCCACCGGGTGCTGGCCCCCGACCTGATCGGCTTTGGCAAATCCGACAAACCCGCCAACGTAGAGGACTACAGCCATGACCGTCATATGGCCTGGCTGGGTCAATGGCTGGACCACCTGGATCTGAACAACATTACCCTGGTATGCCAGAACTGGGGGTCATTGCTGGGATTGAGGCTGGTGGCCGAACAGCCGGAACGCTTCCAGCGCATCATCATTGGCAATGGTTCCCTGCCCACCGGTGAGGAGCGGGCACCGGCAATGTTCGGCCTCTGGAAAACCTTTGCCCGCTACAGCCCGTGGTTTCCCGTCAGCCGCATTGTCCAATTGGGCACCGGACGCTCCCTGAGCCGCCAGGAACTGGCCGCCTACGAGGCCCCCTTCCCCTCGCCCCAATACAAGGCCGGCGTCCGGGCCTTTCCCAGGCTGGTGCCAGTGTCGCCGGAGGATCCGCTGGGTGAGGCCAACCGGGCCGCCTGGAAGGTTCTGGAAAAATGGCGCAAGCCGTTCATTACCTGCTTCAGTAACGGCGACCCCATCACCCGGGGCGGAGACCGCTACCTGCAGCGTCGGATCCCCGGAGCCCACGGCCAGCCCCACATCACGCTGCGGGGTGGCCACTTTCTGCAGGAGGACTCCCCGGAGGCCTTCTCCCGGGTGATCACCGACGCCTGCAAGCCGGAACTGGCGGCCTGAGCAACGACAGCTTAGCCGAATACCGTCACGGTCTGCCGGCTGATCGCCACCAGCTCACCGCCTGGGCTCCAGATCCGGGCCTGGGTGTGGCCATAACCGGCACCGGCCTGGTCGATGCTGGCCCGGTACAGTAACCAGTCGTCGGCGGCCAGCGCCGGCCTGGGGTAGACAAACTCCAGCGTCCAGCTCAGGGAGCTGGCGGGGGCTGGCTGCGTCAGGTGGGGCAACACCGCCGGTGGCCAGGCATCGATCAGGGCCACCAGGTGGGCGTCGCTCATCGCCTCCGGCTGCTTGCGGAATTTCATCCAGCCCCCCATTTCCCGCGAGGTTTGGCCGCTGAAGGGCAGTCCACCAAAGCCCCAACGCATCTCGATGTGCTGGACGAATTCGGGTGACAGATTGGGCATGTAAGGCAGGGACTGCAGCTGGTCCGGCGCAGCAACCTCCGGCGCCCGGTCCGGAGCCACGCTCACCTGAGAGGCCCGATCGCCTCCAAAACTGGCCAACACGACAACTTTTACCTCGCCGTCCTGGACCACCCGCCCCTGGACCTGGCTCACGGCCCTGCCTTCGCGCAGTAACTCAACCTCGATCCGCACCGGCTGCTCCACAGCCACCGGCCCCACGAACGAGACCTGCAGTGAGCGAAGGGGTCGCCCCTCGGCCACAACCTGTTGCATGCGCCGGGTCACCAGGGCGGCAACCAGTCCGCCAAAGGTGGCCCGGCCCTGGCCCCAGCTTGACGGAAGCACCAGCGACTCCTGCTCCAGCCCCGCCAGTAGTTCGTCGAATTGCATAGGTAGCTCCCTATTAAAAAGCTCAAGAGTGCCCGAGCGTCAGGCCTTCGGCAACCCCCGCCCCGGCAACTACCTATGCGTTCGTTGGCCGCCCACGTATCAAAGCACGGCCAAAGGCTCTATAATGAGCGCCATCACGCGTCGTTGCACGACGCCTTCCTCCCCGAATTCCGAGTAACCCGATGTCTACACAAGCTTTTGCCGATCTCGGCCTTGACGCGTCCGTACTGGAGGCCGTCACCGCAGTAGGTTATGAAACCCCCTCCCCCATCCAGGCCAAGGCCATTCCCATCCTGATGCGAGGAGAAAACCTGCTGGGTATCGCCCAGACCGGCACCGGTAAGACCGCGGCCTTTGCCTTGCCGCTGCTCAGCCGCATCGATGCCAGCCTCAATGCCCCCCAGATCCTGGTGCTGACCCCGACACGGGAGCTGGCCATCCAGGTGGCCGAGGCCTTCAGCACCTACGCCAGCCGTTTTTCCAACTTTCATGTCCTGCCCATCTACGGCGGCCAGGATTTCTACCCCCAGCTCAAGGCCCTCAGGCGCGGCGCCCAGGTGATCGTGGGCACACCGGGACGGACCCTGGACCACCTGCGACGGGGCACCCTGTCGCTGGAGGCACTGAAAGCGCTGGTGCTGGATGAGGCGGATGAAATGTTGCGGATGGGCTTCATCGACGACGTCGAGGCGATTCTCGCGGCCACGCCCGACAGCTGTCAGCGGGCGCTGTTCTCCGCCACCATGCCCGGCCAGATCCGCAAGGTGGCCCAGACCTACCTGAGCAACGCCCAGGAAGTCAAAATCGCCAGCGAGACCCGAACCGTGGACCGGATTTCCCAGTTCATGCTGCCGGTGTACGCGGAGCGGAAGCTGGACGCGCTCACCCGCATCCTGGAAGTGGAGCCCTTCGATGCCTCCATCATCTTTGTCCGCACCAAGGCCGAGACCACCCTGCTGGCCGAGAAACTGGCCGCCCGGGGGCACGCCGTCGCGCCCCTGAACGGCGACCTCAACCAGCGCCAGCGGGAACAGACCGTCGAGGAGCTCAAGAACGGCAGGAAAGACATCATCATCGCCACCGACGTTGCCGCCCGCGGCCTGGATGTGCCCCGCATCACCCACGTCATCAATTACGACGTGCCTTACGACAGCGAGGCCTACATCCATCGGGTGGGCCGTACCGGTCGCGCCGGTCGAACCGGCAAGGCCATTCTGCTGGTCACCCCGCGGGAGCGAAGCTGGCTGCGGACGCTGGAGCGAGCCACCAATTCGCCCATGGAACCGTACCAGTTGCCGTCTCCGGCGGACCTGTTGAAACTCCGGGAGGAGCAGTTCGAGAGCCAGCTGATGGCTTTCGTGGATGACCCGAAACTGGCCAAGGCCATGGCCCTGCTGGACGACATCGCCGAACGCAACGACATCGACATCGCCATGCTCGCCGGTGCCCTGGCCTGTGGCATGGAAGCGGCGCAGCCGGGTGCGCTGCCGCTGGAACAGCCCTCCGCCCTGCCGATTCCCTCCGCGGCCCCACGCCGCAAGCCGGGCGCTGGCCGCCCGGGCAACAAAGGGCGTGGTGGCAAGCCGGGTTACCGGAAGGACTTCAAGAAGGGCGGCAAGGGCCGTGGCCGCCCCGACTCCGGCGGTTACAAAGGCAAGGCGGGCGGACGTCAGGCCGCCCGCAGTCGCTGATAGACGACGAAGCTGTAATCATAGGGATTGTTATCGGACGCGGAGAAATCCTCCCGTCCGATTTCCTCCCACTCATCCCAGTTCACTTCCGGGAAGTAGGCATCGCCCTCCACCTCGGCATGCACCTGAGTGACGTACATGCGATCCACCAGGGGCAGCGCCTCGGCGTAAATCTGCCCACCCCCGATCACCATCACCTCGTCACCGCCTTCCAGCTCCGCCTGGGCCTCGGCGGTGATCAGCGCATCCGCCAGCGATGCCGCCCGGCGCACGCCCTCAGGCGCCTGCCAATCGGCATTGCGGGTGATCACCACGTTCAGGCGACCGGGGAGCGGGCGACCGATGGACTCGAAGGTCTTTCGCCCCATCAGGATCGGCTTGCCCAGAGTGGCTTGCTTGAAGTAGCGCAGATCCCCCGGCAGGTACCAGGGCAAGGCGTTGTTGCGGCCGATGACCCGGTTGCGGGCCATGGCGACGATCAAGGCTTTTCGCATGACGGATTCCAAGTTCAGATGGCAATGGGCGCGCGGATCAGCGGCCAGGGCTCATAACCTTCGAATTCAAAGTCTTCCAGCTGGTAGTCGAACAGGCTGTCCGGCCGGCGACGGATCGTCAGCTGTGGCAAGGGCCGCGGCTCCCGCTTGAGCTGCTCGAAGACAATGTCGTCGGTGAGGTGGTTCTGGTACAAGTGGCAGTCGCCGAAGGTGTGGACGAACTCCCCCACTTCCAGGTCGCACTGCTGCGCAATCATGTGAGTGAGCAGACTGTAGGAGGCGATGTTGAAGGGCACCCCCAGGAACAGGTCGGCACTGCGCTGGTAGAGTTGGCACGACAGCCGGCCGTCGGCCACGTAGAACTGGAACAGGCAGTGGCACGGCGCCAGCGCCATCCGGCCCTGCTCCACGTTGGCCTGGGGGCTGATGGACTCGTCCGGCAGCTCCGCCGGGTTCCAGGCGGAGACGATCAGCCGCCGGGAGTTGGGCGTGCGGCGAATCTGTTCGATCACCTCGCTGATCTGGTCCACCACCTCGCCGTTGGGACAGCGCCAGCTGCGCCACTGCTTGCCGTAGATCGGCCCCAGGTCGCCATTGTCCAGCGCCCACTCGTTCCAGATCGAGACCTTGCGCTCTTTGAGCCAGTTGTTGTCGGTGGAGCCGTTGAGGAACCACAGCAGCTCATAGATGATGCTGCGCAGGTGGACCTTCTTGGTGGTCACCAGCGGGAATCCCTGGCTCAAGTCGAAACGGATCTGGCGTCCGAACACCGAGCGGGTTCCCACCCCGGTGCGATCGCCACGATCGATGCCGTTGTCGACAACGTCTTTCATCAGGTCGAGATAGGCTTTCATGCCACTTGTCTCCGGTAAGCCATGAACATCAACGCCAGACCGGCCACGATCATCGGCAGGGACAACAATTGCCCCATGGTGAGCCAGTCAAAGGCCAGGTAGCCCAGTTGCGGATCCGGCTGGCGCACGAATTCCACCAGGAAGCGGAAGCAGCCATAGAGGGTGAGGAACAACCCCGACACCGCCATTTTCGGACGCGGTCTGGCGGAGAACCACCAGAGCGCCACAAACAACACCAGGCCCTCCAGGGCGAACTGGTAGAGTTGCGACGGATGGCGGGCCAGGGCGTCCGGTGCCTGGGGAAACACCATGCCCCAGGGCGCGTCGGTGGCCCGCCCCCAGAGCTCGCCATTGATGAAATTGCCGATACGCCCGGCGCCGAGCCCCACCGGCACCAGCGGGGCAATGAAATCGGCGATCTCGAAGAAGCTGCGGCCGACCTTGCGACCAAACCACCACATCGCCAGCATCACCCCCAGCAGACCGCCGTGGAAGGACATGCCGCCCTCCCAAACCCGCAACAGCCACAACGGGTCCATCAGGAAGCGATCGAAGTTGTAGAACAGCACATAGCCGAACCGCCCTCCAAGGATCACTCCGATGGCGATGTAAAACAGTACATCCCCCATTTGCTGCTCGTTGATCGGGGACCAGGGTTTGCGGGCGCGGATCCGGCCGAGCCACCAGCCCACCAGAAAGCCCACCAGGTAGGTGAGCCCATACCAGTGCACCTTCAAGGGGCCCAGGGAAATGGCGACCGGATCAAATTGCGGATGACGCAGCATCAAGAACCTCTTGGGTCAGGAATCGGATCGAACACTACAGCAGAAAACGGATGCCGACGATGATCAGCACCAGCGCGAATATCTTCTTCAATACGCGGGCGTCGAGGCGGTGAGCCAGCTCAGCACCGAACCGGGCGAAGAATACACTGGTCAGCACAATACCCACCAGCGCCGGCAGGTAGATGAAGCCCACGCTGAACTCGGGCAATTGGGGCTGCTGCCAGCCGGTGGCAATGTTGGTCAGCGCTCCGGCCACCGCGATGGGCAGGCCGCAGGCCGCCGACGTCCCCACCGCCTGTTGCATGCGCACGTTGCACCAGCTGAGAAACGGCACCGTCAGGGTGCCCCCACCAATGCCGAAAATCGCCGACGCCCAGCCGATGCCGGCACCCGCGCCCCCCAGCCCCACCGCGCCGGGCACATCCCGGCCCGGCCTGGGGTTAACTTCCAGCAGCATCTTCAACGCCACCAAAATGACAAACACCCCGATGATCAGTTCCAGTGACGTACCACTGAGCAGGGAGGCAGTCCAGGCCCCGAGCATCGCGCCAATCACGATACCGGCGGTCATCGGCCGGAAAATCTCCCAGCGCACCCCTTGCTTGACGTGGTGCGAGCGAATGGAGCTAATGGAGGTGAACACGATGGTGGCCAGGGATGTGCCGACAGCCAGGTGGGCCGCGACGTCCGGGTCAATGCCCTGCAGGCCGAAGCTGAAGATCAGCACCGGCACAATGACCAGTCCGCCCCCGATGCCGAACAGCCCGGCCAGGGTTCCGGCCAGGGCGCCCAACCCCAGGTACAACGCAAACAGAATCACTATCGACATGGCCCGCCCAAATCCGGTCTATGCATGAAGGCTGGTATGATACACAAGCAGGCGTCAGATTATCACCGTGGCATGCACTGCCGCCGAACGCCCAACCGCCGAGGAACCCGCCAACACCATGTGCCTGATCATCTTCTCACTGGGCCAGCACCCGGATTTCCCACTGCTGGTGGCCGCCAACCGCGACGAATTCCATCAGCGCCCCACCGCCGCCATGGACTGGTGGTCACAGCCCGACCTGCTCGCCGGCCGTGACCTGAAATCCGGCGGCACCTGGCTGGCCATCGACCGCGCGGGTCAGGTGGCCGCCGTCACCAACGTCCGCGAGGGCACCCCCGAGATGGGCCGCCACTCCCGCGGCGAGCTGCCGGTGCGTGCGCTGACCACTGAAACCGACACCCTGCAGGCACGGCTGACGGCGCAACAGGACCTCTATTCAGGCTTTAACCTGGTGAAGCTGAGCCCGCTCGACCATGGCCACGGCTGGTATTACAGCAACCGGGACGCCCACCCTGGCCGCCACCTCCATCGGGGCAGCTACGGGTTGAGCAACCACCTGCTGCAAAGCCCCTGGCCCAAGCTGTTGCGACTGCGCAACGCCGTGGCCAGCACCCTGGCCGATCCCTCCATCCGGCCCACCGGGCAGCTCCACGCCCAGCTGATTGAACAGCTACAGGACCCCACACCAGCGCCGGACCACGTGCTCCCCGATACCGGTGTTGGCCTGGAAACCGAGCGCTTCCTGTCGTCGCCGTTCATCGTCGGCCCCCACTACGGCACCCGGGCCACCACCATCGTCACCGTGCGCCGTGACGGCGAGATTACCGTGACCGAGCAGGCCTGGACGCCACAGGGCCAACCGGGCGACCACAGACAGTTCTGCTGGCAGCGGGAACCTCTGATATAATCCGCCGGAAATCCGTGGAGCAACCGGAGAACCGGCACTATGGCCGACCAGCCAAGCACAACATCCATCGCTGACTTCGAGAAGGCCCTCAACGAACTGGAAAGCCTGGTCAAGGACCTGGAACAGGGCGAACTGTCGCTGGAGCAGTCGCTCGGTGCGTTCGAGCGCGGTGTGAAACTGACCCGCGATTGCCAACAGGCCCTGAAATCCGCCGAGCAGCGCATCGAACAGCTGGTGCAACTGGAGGATGGCAGCCTGGAAAGCAAACCCTTCAATCCGGATGAGTCCGCCTGATGCCGACATCGACCGCCGCTACCCAGGCGTTCCTGGCGCAGAGCCAAGGCCTGGTGGACGCCGAGCTTGATCGACTGCTGGCCTCCATCCGCCAGCCCTCAACGCGGCTCCACGACGCCATGAGTTACAGCCTCCTGGGTGGGGGCAAGCGAATCCGGCCAGCACTCTGCCTGGCCGCGGCACAGGCCATGGGGCGGGACGCGGACACGGCGCTGGTGCCGGCCTGCGCCATCGAAGCCATCCACGCCTATTCCCTGGTGCACGATGACCTGCCAGCCATGGACGACGACGAGCTGCGGCGCGGTCGGCCCACGGTGCACATCGCGTTTGACGAGGCGACCGCCATTCTCGCCGGCGATGCCCTGCAGGCCGCCGCATTTGATTGGCTCAGCGAGGCCCCGGGCCTCGACGCCGCCACCCGGATACGCCTGGTGCAGGAGCTGGCCAGGGCCAGCGGTGCGGCCGGCATGGTCGGCGGCCAGGCCATCGACCTGGAATCGGTGGGCCAGCAACTGGCCCTGGCCACCCTCGAGTCCATGCACCGACACAAAACCGGCGCCCTGATCGAGGCAAGCGTAAGGATGGGGGCCCTGGCCAGCCAGTCGACGACGACGGAGCAGCTGGAGCAACTGACCCAGTATGCCCGCGCGCTCGGGCTGGCATTCCAGGTACAGGATGACCTGCTGGACATCGAGGGCGACACGGCGGTGATCGGCAAGCCCCAGGGCTCCGATGCGGCCCGGGAAAAGCCCACCTACCCGGCGCTGCTCGGTATCGAGGGAGCACGGGGACATCTGCGGGAACTGCTCCGCTCAGCCCTGGACAGCCTCGGGGGATTTGGCCCCGAAGCGGACCCACTGAGGGACATGGCGGACTTTGTCGTAGCCAGGACCCACTGAGCGGGCTAACCGGCATTCCCGGAGCCCATTGGCAACCACCCCCAATCAGTGTGAAACTGGCGCCGATCATCCCGTATAATACGGCGTTATTCACCAGTAGCTGACACACGCGGAAAAGACGCAAGCGGATGCAGGACACATACACATTCAAGGAAATCCCGCCACAACGGCCCAACACGCCGCTGCTGGACCGGATTGACACGCCAGACCAGCTGCGCCTGCTGTCTGATGATCAGCTACCCCAGCTGGCGCGGGAGCTCCGGGCCTTCTTGCTGTGGTCCGTAGGCCAGACCGGCGGCCACTTTGGCGCGGGCCTGGGCGTACTGGAGCTGACGGTCGCGCTGCATTACGTCTTCAACACCCCGGATGACCGGCTGGTGTGGGACGTGGGCCACCAGGCCTACCCCCACAAGATCCTCACCGGGCGTCGGGAACGCATGGCCAGCATCCGCCAGAAAGGCGGGCTCGCCGGGTTTCCCAAGCGCGGCGAAAGCGACTACGACACCTTCGGCGTCGGCCACTCCAGCACCTCGATCAGTGCCGCCCTGGGCATGGCCATTGCGGCCCGCCTGGAGGACAGCCGCCGCCGCAGCATAGCGGTGATCGGCGACGGTGCCATGACCGCCGGCATGGCCTTCGAGGCACTCAATCATGCCGGCCACCTGCGCGCCAACATGCTGGTGATCCTGAACGACAACGACATGTCGATTTCCCACAACGTGGGCGGCCTGTCCAACTATTTTGCCAAGCTGCTGGCCAGCCGCACCTACAACCAGGTGCGGGACAGCAGCAAGCGGGTCCTGCAGGGGGCCCCCCAACTGATGGCCCTGGCCCGCAAGACCGAAGAACACTTCAAGGGCATGATCGCCCCTGGCACCCTGTTCGAGGAACTGGGCTTCAACTACATCGGCCCCATCGATGGCCACGACCTGCCGCTGCTGGTGGAAACCCTGGAAAACATCCGTGACCTGGATGGCCCGCAGTTCCTGCATGTGGTGACCAAGAAGGGCAAGGGCTTTGCGCCCGCCGAGGCCGATCCCATTGGCTACCACGCCATCAACAAGATCGAGCCGGTCCCGGCCAGCAAGCCGGCGCCGGTGGCTAAGAAAGCCCCCGCCAAGCCCAAGTACGCCAACGTCTTTGGTCAGTGGCTGTGTGACGCGGCGGAGCAACACCCGCGCCTGGTCGGCATTACCCCCGCCATGTGCGAGGGTTCGGACCTGCTGGCCTTCTCCCGGCGCTTCCCCGACCGCTATTTTGACGTCGCCATCGCCGAACAGCATGCCGTCACCCTCGCCGCCGGCCTGGCCTGTGACGGCGCCAAGCCGGTGGTCGCCATCTACTCCACCTTCCTGCAGCGGGGCTACGACCAGCTGATTCACGATGTCGCCATCCAGAACCTGGATGTGCTGTTCGCCATCGACCGGGCCGGCCTGGTGGGCGAGGATGGCCCCACCCACGCCGGTGCCTTCGACATCAGCTACCTGCGCTGCATCCCCAACATGGTGGTAATGACGCCGTCCGACGAGGACGAGACCCGGCAGTTGCTGCATACCGGCCTGCTCTACGACGGCCCGGCCGCGGTACGCTACCCCAGGGGCACCGGCCCCGGCCGCGAGCTGCAGGCGGAACTGACCGCCCAGCCGCTGGGACAGGGCCGGCGGGTTCGGGAAGGTGACGGCGTCGCCATTCTCAACTTTGGCACCCTGCTGGCACCGGCCCTGAGAGCCGCGGAGGCGCTGGATGCCACGGTGGCCGACATGCGCTTTGTGAAGCCCTTGGACGAGGCCCTGGTAATGGAACTGGCCGAACAGCACGAATTGCTGGTCACCCTTGAGGAAAACGTGGTGGCGGGCGGCGCGGGCAGCGCGGTAAGTGAATTCCTGAACCGGCAGGGCATCGCCCAACCGATGTTGCAACTGGGCCTGCCGGATGCGTTTGTCGAGCACGGCAAACACGGAGATCTGCTGGCGGATTGCGGCCTGGATACCGACGGTATCCGCCGCAGCATCGAACAGCGCCTGGACCAGTTGCGGGCTCGCCAAACCCTGAAAATTGCACGCTAGCGGTCAGTCCGGCCTCTAGCGCTGCCCTCCTCCTGCCGGATTATTCGACCGGGTCGTCATCCTGGTGGGTCTCGAGCCAGTGGCCCAGCTTGCTCTGCTTGGTATTGAGGTAGCCTTCGTTGTGCGGGTTGCGCCCTACGTGGAGCGGCACCCGTTCGGCGATGTCGATGCCGTAGGACTTCAGCGCGTCCACCTTGCGGGGATTGTTGGTCATCAGCCGCAGGCTGGAGATGCCCAGGTGGGACAACATGTCGCGACACATGCTGTAATCGCGCAGGTCAGCGGCGAAGCCCAACCGCTCGTTGGCCTCGACGGTGTCCGCCCCCTGATCCTGAAGGTTGTAGGCGCGAATCTTGTTAAGCAGGCCGATACCACGCCCTTCCTGGCGCAGGTACAGCAGGATGCCACGTCCTTCCCGGGCGATGCTGCGCAGGGCCTCTTCGAGCTGGTAGCCGCAGTCACAGCGCATGCTGTAGAGCGCGTCGCCGGTGAGGCATTCGGAGTGAGTCCGGGCCAACATGGGTTCGTCACTCGCCAGTGACCCCAGTGTCAGGGCAATGTGCTCCTTGCCCGTGTCCGGCTCTTCAAAACCGTGCATGTCGAAGACACCGAACGGTGTGGGCAGCCGGCAGCTCTGAACGTAGCGAACAGCCACAATATTTCCTCGCAATTAGGGAGTCGCGCCACGGATCCCAGGCCTTTGGCCGGGCCACACGGGACACTGACGGCGGCCCCTCGATCTGAATAGGCCGGGCATTTTAACAGAAGGCCGCCGATTGGCGTAGTACGAAGGTGGGCCCACCAGCATCGGCCCCTGTGCTAGCCACCGGTGGCGTTCATGAACCGCAGGATCTGGGGCTCGTCTTCCAGGCTGAAGTCGTGCCGCTCCGGCTTGATTGCCATGGCCGCCTGCAGGGCCTCCCGCACCCGGCCATCCACCGCCTCCGGTTGCTGCGGGCCATCCCGCAATACCGCCCGCAGGTCCATCGAATGCTCGTTCCCCAGACACAGCAGCAACCGGCCCTCGGTGGTGACCCGTACCCGATTGCAGTCGCCGCAGAAATTATGGCTGTGCGGGGAGATGAACCCAATCCGCACCGGATGCCCCGGCACTTCGTAGTAGCGCGACGGCCCGCCGGTGGTCTCGGCAAGGGGCTCAAGGTCAAACTCCCGGCGGATCAGGGCGCTCAGGTCGTCACTGGACATGAACGCCTCCGCCCGATCATGCTCGGTAATCACTCCCAGCGGCATTTCCTCGATAAAGCTCAGGTCGAGCCGATGGGCCAACGCGAACCGGACCAGGGGCAAGACTTCGTCTTCGTTGCGCCCACGCAGGATCACTGCATTGAGCTTGGTGCGCTCGAAGCCGGCCTGCTGCGCCGCGCGAATGCCCGCCAGCACCCGTCCCAGACGCCCGGTTCGGGTCAGGGCGTGGAAGCGCTCGGCATCCAGGCTGTCGAGGCTGATGTTGAGACGATCCAGTCCGGCGTCCTTCAATGGCTGCGCCAGGTCCTGGAGGCGTCCACCATTGGTGGTCATGCACAGCTCTTGCAGTCCCGGCAGTCGACGCAACTTACGCACCAGGTCCACCACCCCGGGGCGCACCAGGGGTTCGCCGCCGGTCAGCCGGATCTTGGTGACGCCACAGGCCACCAGGTTGCGGGCCAGCACCTCCATCTCTTCCAGAGACAACACCTGGGACTTGGGCAGGAAGGTCATCTCCTCGGCCATGCAATAGACACAGCGGAAATCACAGCGATCGGTCACCGACAGGCGCACGTAGGTCACCTGGCGCCCGAAACTGTCGATCAGTGGCTGTGGTTTGTTCATCGCTTCCCCTTTCGGCCCGGCCTACCCGGCCTGCCAGTGCCCGCTGCGACCGCCGCTTTTCTCCAGCAGGCGGACCTGTTCGATCACCATCCCCCGATCCACCGCCTTGCACATGTCGTAAAGCGTCAATCCGGCGACACTGACCGCCGTTAACGCCTCCATCTCCACGCCAGTCTGGGCGGCCAGCTTGCAGCGGGCCTCGATCTGGATACCCGCCGGTTGCTCCTGGGGTGTCAGCTCCACCTTCACCGACGTCAGGTTCAGGGCGTGGCACAACGGAATCAGCTCGTGGGTCTTCTTGGCCGCCATGATGCCGGCAATGCGGGCCACCGCCAGCACATCCCCCTTCGGGTGCTGGCCATCGACAATCATCGCCAGGGTGTCCGGCGCCATGCGCACAAAGCCCTGCGCCCGGGCCTCTCGCTCGGTCACCGCCTTGGCGGTCACGTCCACCATGCGGGCGGCGCCCTTGTCATCCAGGTGTGTCAGTTCGCTCACATCGGCTCCCGCTTCACTGAATTACCCACAGTGTACCTGATTCCGCCCCGCCAGAGGCAGGGGTTACCACCACAGGCCGATGCCGGCGACACCCTGGCCCCCACGCGCCCGGGCCTGGTCAATATCGGCCGGGGTCACCCCGCCGAGGGCAAACACCGGCAGGGCGGCGCAGGCCACTTCGCGCTCGAACTGCTGCCAGCCCATGGGCTGGACGTCGGGGTGGGAGGGCGTCGCCTGGACCGCCCCCAAAGTGGCGAAATCGGCGCCCAGTGCCATGGCCTGACGCAGCTCCGCCTGACTGTGACAGGAAACGGCCAACAGCCTGTCGGGCGCCACGGGGCGCTCGCACAAGCCTGCGGCCTCACGCCACGGCAAGTGGACGCCCGCTGCCGCCGCCAGCAGCCCGGGGTCGGCCAGGCCATGCACCAGGGCGGCGGCCCCCGCGGCCTGGCACAGGGCCAGGCCCGCCTCGGCAAACCGACGGTAGTCCCGCGCCGGTAACCAGGGGGCCCGCAGCAGCACCAACGCCGGGCAGTGGGCGGCGAGGCCCCGCTCGAGGCGTTCCAGGCCCGCCTCCACGGTGTCAAAATGACCGCTGATGGCGTACTGATGAGGCAGCTTCAGCGCCTGGATGATGGGGCGATTGGCGGCCGGGAAATCGGCATCCCGCAGGTCCGCCAGCGGCATCCAGGCCACTTCCTGCCCCTCGCGGCCATGGGCCTCGCCGACCACGGTGTCGGCGCTCCAGACATCGAGAAACACCCGCTTGTCGCCGTAGTCGTGGCGCACCCCGATAACCGGCTGCAACGACTCCGGCGCCACCGCCAGGCCGGTTTCTTCCTGGATCTCGCGAACCAGCGCGGCCTGCACCGTCTCGCCCGGTTCCACCTTGCCCCCGGGAAACTCCAGCAGGCCGCCCTGGTGGACGTGGTCGGGACGACGGGCAATCAACACCCGCTCCCCCCGCCGGATCACGGCGACCGCCACATGCACTTCGGTCATGGTCAGGTCCGGTATTCCGCGTTGATGGTCACATAGTCGTGGGAGAAGTCACAGGTCCAGACCCGTTCCTGCACCGCGCCGCGCTTCAGGTCGATGCGGATGGTGATCTCCTCCTGGTCCATCACCGCCTGACCGCGCTCCTCGCTGTAGTCGTCGGCCCGACCGCCATTGCGCACCAGGCACACCTCCCCCAGCCAGATTTCGATGGCCTCCAGGTCAAGCCCTGCCACCCCGGCACGGCCCACCGCCGCCAGAATCCGTCCCCAGTTGGGGTCCGAGGCATACAGCGCGGTCTTCACCAGCGGCGAGTGGGCCACGGTATAGGCCACCGCCAGCGCCTCGTCCTGGCTGGCCGCCTCACGGATGTCCAGGGTGACGAACTTGGTGGCGCCCTCGCCGTCACGGACGATGGCATGGGCCAGCTCCAGGAAGACCTCCGCCAGCGCCTCACGCAGCACCGGCAGGTCCGGGCTGTCCGGACCGATTTCCGCGCCACCGCTCTGGCCGGTGGCAATCAGCATGCAGGCATCGTTGGTGGAGGTATCGCTGTCGATGGTGATGCGGTTGAACGACCGCTCCCCCAGCTCGCTGACCAGGGTTTGCAGCAGACCCGGCTCGATTCGGGCATCGGTGGCGATAAAGCCCAGCATGGTGGCCATGTTGGGGCGAATCATACCGGCCCCCTTGCTGATCCCGGAAATGGTCACCCGCTGACCGCCCACCGTCACCTGGCGGCTGCTGCCCTTGGGCCGGGTGTCGGTGGTCATGATGCCCGCCGCCGCCTCCGGCCAGTGGGTCTCGGACAGATTGTCCAGGGCCGCCGGTAGCGCCGCCACCAACCGGTCCAGGGGCAGGGGCTCGCCAATGACCCCGGTGGAAAACGGCAACACCGCCGCAGCCGGCACACCTGCCGCTTCGCCCAGGGCGGAACAGGTGGCCAGGGCGTCGCGCATGCCCTGGGCGCCGGTACCGGCATTGGCGTTGCCGGTGTTGATCACCAGGTAGCGGGGCTGGCCCTGGCTCAGGTGCTGGCGCGCCACGGTGACCGGGGCCGCACAAAACTGGTTGGTGGTGAATATCCCCGCGACCCGGCTGTCTTCGGCCAGCTCCAGCACCACCAGATCTTTGCGTCCGGGCGTCTTGATTCCGGCACTGGCTATGCCCAGCCGAACGCCCGCAACGGGAAAAAACTCAGGCAAAGTGCCCGGCCCTACCGCCATGATTGTCTCTCCTCTTCCAATTAGCGGCCGGATGGGATCCGGCTAAAACGAAAAACCCGCAGCCTGCTGTGGTCAGGGTGCGGGTTGTGAATCAGTGTGTCGGCCTCAGGTCACTTTGCCGTGACACTGCTTGTACTTCTTCCCGGACCCGCAGGGGCAGGGCTCGTTGCGGCCCACCTTGCGCTCCTGTCGCACGAAGGTCTCCGGTGTGGCCTGCGTGCCACCGGCGCCCTCTCCGGGCTCGGCCGGCTTCTGGGCGGTGGCGGAGGTTTCGTCGTGACGAAGCTTGGCCTTGGCCAGCTCCCGCTCCAGCTCCTCCTTACGACGGCGCTCCACCGCTTCCATTTCTTCCCGGCTCTGTACCTTGACGTGACACAGCACCCGGGTGATGTCCCGCTTCATGGTCTCCAGCATGGACTCGAACAGGTTGAAGGCTTCGCGTTTGTACTCCTGCTTGGGGTTCTTCTGGGCATAGCCACGCAGGTGGATACCGCGACGCAGGTGATCCATGTTGGACAGGTGCTCCTTCCACAGGGTATCCAGCACCTGCAATACCACCTGCTTCTCGAACTTGCGCATGGACTCGGCGCCCACCACCTGCTCCTTGCCGGCATACACCGTGACCACCTCGTCGAGGATGCGCTGACGCAGGGTTTCCTCGTACAACTTGCTGTCCTCATCCAGCCACTTCTGGATCGGCAGTTCCACCGCCAGCTCGGACTGCAACTGGGCTTCCAGCCCCGCGATGTCCCACTGCTCCGGCATGCTCTGGGGCGGGATGAACTCGCTCACCAGGCTGTCCACCACGTCGGCACGGATGGTCTCAATCATGTCGGAAATGTCGTCGGAGGCCATGACCTCGTTACGCTGCTCGTAGATCACGGTGCGCTGGTCGTTGGCGACGTCGTCGTACTCCAGCAGGGTCTTCCGCATATCGAAGTTGCGGCCTTCCACTTTGCGCTGGGACTTCTCGATGGCGTTGGTCACCATCCGGTGCTCGATCGCCTCGCCCTTCTTCATGCCCATGGCCTGCATCAGGCTCTTGACCCGGTCGGGTGCGAAGATCCGCATCAGGTTGTCTTCCAGGGACAGGAAGAAACGGGACGAGCCCGGGTCGCCCTGACGCCCGGCACGACCTCGGAGCTGGTTGTCGATGCGGCGGGATTCGTGGCGCTCGGTGCCGACGATGTGGAGGCCACCGGCCTCCAGCACCTGGTTGTGGCGCTCGGTCCAGGCCGCCTTGATCTTGGCAACCTGCTCTTCGGTGGGGTTGTCCAGCTCCGCCACCTCAAACTCCCAGTTGCCCCCCAGGACAATATCGGTCCCCCGGCCGGCCATGTTGGTGGCGATGGTCACCACCCCCGGACGACCGGCCTGGGCAATGATGTGCGCCTCGCTCTCGTGCTGCTTGGCGTTGAGGATCTTGTGCTCGATACGGGCCTTCTTGAGCAACATGGACAGCAACTCGGAGGCCTCGATGGACGCCGTCCCCACCAGGATCGGCCGCCCCTCGGCGGTGACGTCCTTGATTTCATCGATGATGGCGTGGAACTTCTCTTCCTGGGTCAGGTAAATCAGGTCGTTGTAATCGATCCGCTGAATCGGCTTGTTGGGCGGGATCACCACCACGTCCAGGCCGTAGATCTGGCGGAACTCGAAGGCCTCGGTATCGGCGGTGCCGGTCATCCCCGCCAGCTTGTCGTACAGGCGGAAATAGTTCTGGAAGGTGGTGGAGGCCAGGGTCTGGCTCTCCGCCTGGATATTGACCCCTTCCTTGGCTTCGATGGCCTGATGCAGGCCCTCGCTCCAGCGACGGCCCGGCATGGTACGGCCGGTGTGCTCATCGACAATCACCACCTGACCGCCCTGGACAATGTAGTCGATGTCCTTCTGGAACAGGTGATGGGCGCGCAAGGCGGAGTGGACGTGGTGAAGCAGGCTGAGATTGGCGGCAGAGTAGAGGCTCTCGCCTTCCTGCAGCAGGCCGCGGCTGAGCAGCAGTTCTTCAACCTTTTCGTGGCCGGCCTCGGTCAGTTCCACCTGACGGGACTTCTCATCCAGCGTGAAGTCGCCTTCCGGCTCGCCCTCCTCGGTTTCCTCCCCCTTCTCCAGGTTGGGCACCAGGTCGTTGATCTCACGGTACAGCTTGGAACTGTCCTCCGCGGCACCGGAGATGATCAGCGGCGTCCGGGCCTCGTCGATCAGGATGGAATCCACCTCATCCACAATGGCAAAATTCAGTCCCCGCTGCACCTTGTCGGCGGTGCTGAAGGCCATGTTGTCCCGCAGGTAATCAAAGCCGAACTCGTTGTTGGTGCCGTAGGTGATGTCCGCCTGATAAGCCGCCCGCTTCTCCTCGGGCGTCTGGCCGGCGGCGATGACCCCCACCTGGAGGCCGAGGAACCGGTACAGCTTGCCCATCCATTCCGCATCCCGGCGGGCCAGGTAGTCGTTCACCGTGACCACGTGGACGCCCTTGCCGGAGAGCGCGTTCAGGTAAACCGCGGCGGTGGCCACCAGGGTCTTACCCTCACCGGTTTTCATCTCCGCGATATGGCCCTCATGCAGGGTGATGGCACCGATCAGCTGGACGTCGTAGTGGCGCATGCCCATGGACCGGCGCCCCGCCTCGCGAACGGCGGCAAACGCCTCGGGTAACAGGGCATCCAGGGATTCGCCCTCGGCCAGCCGGTGACGGAATTCGGCAGTCTTACCCTGAAGCTCGGCATCGGACAATCCGCCAAGTTGTTCCTCGAGTTCATTAATGCGCTGGACGATCTTGCGCATTCTTTTGATTTCCCTGGCATTCTTACTGCCGAACATCTTGGTCGCGAGCTTCGAGAACATAAACCACTGCTTCTTTGATTAAACGGAGGAAGCCGGCATTCTAACCTTATTTTGCAAAAGGAAAAAAGGCAGGGCGCAAGGTTTAGCCAGCAAGGGACGGAAAAGGGGGGGGGACGCGGCCAGCCCGGTTATCGGCTGGCGCGCTGGATGTAATGCTCGGGATTCTGGGATTTGCCGTTGCGAAGCACTTCAAAGTGCACGTGCGGGCCGGTGGAACGGCCGGTGCTGCCCATCAACGCCACAACCTGGCCCTTCTGGACAATGTCCCCGACTTCCACCTGAATGGTCTTGCAGTGGGCGTAGCGGGTCACCAGGCCATCGCCATGGTCGATTTCCACCAGGTTGCCATAGCCATGGCGGTCATCGGCATAGGTGACCACCCCGGCCGCCACCGCAATGATGTCGCTGCCGTCCTTGCCGGCAAGGTCGACGCCGCTATGCCAGGTGCGGCGACCCGTGAACGGGTCTGAACGGTAACCATAACGGGAAGAGAGCCAGCCCCAGGTAATGGGCCGCCCGGCGACGAAACGTTCTTTCTCGATCTGCTGACGGGATATGAGGGAATCCAGCAGGCGCAACTGCTGCTCACGGTCGGCAATGCGTGTTTCCAGCTGGCCAATCATCGCGCTGAGCTCCGGGGTGGTGTAGGACTCTCCCGGCATGGTGTCTTCCGGCCCCCCCACCGCGGCAGGCTGGTCGAAATCGAATTCATCGCTGGCAATCAGGCCGGACTCGACAAAACGCTGCCCCATGGCATCAAGCCGCAGCAGACGGCCCTGCATTTCACCCAGGCGAAGCGTCAGGGCATCGACCTGCTGACTGGCCAGGGTTTCCAGCTCCGCCAGTTCCCGCTGCTGGTTCGACAGCCGCTCCTGCCAGGCCGCAATCACTGCCGGCGAAAACTCGCTTTCACTGCTGCTGACCGGCTGAGCCGCTCGATAGCCGAGCCAGGCGGCCCCACCGACGAGCGCAAGCACCAGACACAACACCAGGGCAGCCAGGGGTAGTGTCACCGCAAGCACACGGGATTCACCATGTTTCTTACCGACAAGAATAATGTTCATATCATTTTCAGGATTCATCCGGAGCCGCCCCAGTATCCTTGCAGTCGAGTGTCGCGGAAGATCTTGCAGATCTTCCGGCCTTCCTGTGCCAACTCCGGGGATTCCTTCCCCGACTACTCGCTCATGGGCAGCATGTACCTTGTATCAAAAAAGGTGCATCCTGTAGGCAACGACCACAAAATTAGGAAAAGTATCAGCCGGCGCCCGGGAGCTTCACGGTGAGTCGCTCCAGGATTACACTCCTTGCGCTTCATATTACACGAGTGTAATAAAGAGCCCACTGAATAAACGTGCCTAAGTGTAACCAATCGTAACTGTCGCCGTCGAGTATAGGTTTTGTCATGAAACAGAAACCCAGCCTGCACCTGAGCCCCGAAAGCACCCGACCGTCCTCGACCTTGAACCAACTGCTGGCCAAGGCCCAGCTCCATGCCAGCGCCGAGCAGGTGGTGCTGGCCGCGATCCCCCATCCCCTCCGGGACCGGACCCGCTTCGTCAGCTACCACGACGGCGAACTTACCCTCAGCACCGAATCGGCCGCCGTCGCCAGCCAGGTACGCTACCGTCAGCACGAGGTCCTGGAAACGCTCCGGCATGAGGACGCCTTCCGCTACGCCTGGAAACTGACCGTCAAGGTCCGCCCCGCGCGACACCCAATCCGCCGCGCCCGTACCATGCGGCCGCTCAGTAACGAAAATGCCCGGCTCCTCAAAGAGGAAGCCGGGCACACGAAGGATAAAAAACTACGCGAGGTTCTCGAAAAACTCGCCAGCCATGCGCGGGATTAAGTCGTCCTGACTTAAGTCTGAGCCGCCAGTACCGGTTTCAGGTAAGAGATGGGAGCCGTTGCTTCGTCATCGAAGGTCACCACTTCCCAGGCATCTTCCTCGGCAATCAGCTTGCGCAAGAGCTTGTTGTTGAGGTCGTGGCCGGATTTCACACCACGGAATTCGCCGATCAGGCTGTTCCCCAGCAGGTACAGGTCGCCAATGGCATCCAGCACCTTGTGCTTGACGAACTCATCGTCGTAACGCAGACCATCCTCGTTGAGGATCTTGTAATCATCCACCACGATGGCGTTGTCCACGCTGCCGCCCAGCGCCAGGTTCATGGCGCGCAACTTCTCGATGTCACGCATGAAACCGAAGGTACGGGCGCGGCTGACTTCCTTGACGAAAGACGTGCTGGAGAAATCGACCGAGGCAGTCTGTGCCCGCCCCTTGAACACCGGGTGGTCGAAATCGATGCCAAAGCTCACCTTGAAGCCGTCGAACGGCAGGAAGGTCGCCTTCTTGTCGCCTTCTTCCACGGTCACTTCCCGCTTGATGCGGATAAACCGCTTGGCGGAGTCCTGCTCGGCGATACCGGCAGACTGCAGCAGGAACACGAAAGGCCCAGCGCTGCCGTCCATAATCGGAACTTCCGCGGCACTCAGTTCGACATAGCAGTTATCGATGCCCAGACCCGCCATGGCCGACAGCAAATGCTCCACCGTCGCCACACGGACGCCCTCTTTCACCAGGGTCGTCGACAACATGGTCTCGCCAACGTTCTCGGCACAGGCCCGGATTTCAACGACCGGATCCAGATCCGTGCGTCGGAACACGATGCCCGAATCCACCGGAGCCGGCTTCAGCGTGAGGTAGACTTTCTCACCCGAATGCAAGCCAACGCCTGTGGCTCGGATGGTGTTTTTGAGGGTCCGTTGTCTGATCATTGGCACATATACCCGTAACAAAAAGTCGATATCTTCTGGGCAAAAAGTTGGCCAGAGAATACCAAAGAACGTAACTGAATACCATTTAACCAACCAGGCTACACCAGATGGTATTTCAGTGTGCGAATACTACCTCAGCAAGCATGTGCAAGCGTTGGCCCTGCTGACCGGCAACAGACGACAAAACGCAGGTTACCGCCAGACTATCAGTCGGCCTGGCGGCGGAGGAATGCGGGAATATCGAGATAGTCCACGCTCTGCTCCTCACTTTCCTTGCTCTGGTCGATGGCCACATTACCGTTGGCAACCGCACGGCGACGCAGTACCGCCGGACGGTCCAGCTGGTTGTAGTCGGTGGTGCCATCCAGGGTGCGGGTATTGTCCACCACCTTGGTCGGCTTCTCGCGTTCGCCGCCCAGGCCGGTCGCCACCACGGTCACCTTCAGTTCCTCGGTCATTTCCGGATCAATCACGGTGCCGACCACCACGGTAGCGGAATCCGATGCAAACTCACGGACGATGTCACCCACCTCGGAGAACTCGCCCAGGTTGAGGTCCATACCCGCGGTGATGTTGACCAGGATTCCCTTGGCGCCCTGCAGGTTGATGTCCTCAAGCAGCGGGCTGCGAATGGCGGCTTCGGCAGCCTCCTGAGCCCGGTTTTCGCCAGAGGCGCGGGCGGTGCCCATCATCGCCATGCCCATTTCGGACATCACGGTTTTCACATCCGCAAAGTCGACGTTGATCATACCGTTGCGGGTGATCAGGTCGGCGATGCCCTGAACCGCACCCAGCAGCACGTCGTTGGCCGACGCAAACGCATCCAGCAGACTAGTCTTTTTGCCCATGACTGCCAGCAGTTTTTCGTTGGGAATTGTAATCAGGGAGTCAACACACTCTTCCAGGTCCTTCAGACCGGATTCGGCCACGCTCATCCGCTTGCCGCCTTCGAACATGAACGGCTTGGTGACCACGGCCACGGTCAGGATGCCCATTTCCCGGGCCACCTCGGCGACGATCGGTGCCGCACCGGTACCCGTACCGCCGCCCATGCCGGCGGTGATGAACACCATGTCCGCCCCCTGCAGGGCATCGGCGATCCGGTCGCGGTCTTCCAGGGCGCTCTGCCGGCCCACTTCGGGATTGGCCCCCGCGCCCAGGCCCTTGGTGATGTTGCCACCGAGCTGGATCACCTGACGGGCTTCCAGGTCGGTCAGCGCCTGGGCATCGGTGTTGGCGCAGATAAACTCGACGCCTTCGATGTCGCTGCTGAGCATGTGACGGACAGCGTTACCGCCGCCACCACCAACACCGACGACTTTGATCACAGCGTTTTGCTGGACGTTATCGACTAGTTCAAACATTTTCCCCTACTCCTTCGTGCGATTGTCAGCCTGTCCCGGCTGATTTATTTGAGTCTTCGATTTTCGAGATACCTTCGTTCACCCCCGGCCAGGAGCCGGGTACTGCCCTGGTTCACCTAGAAGTTGCCGGTGAACCAGTTTTTCATGCGCTCAACCAGCGAGGGCGCGTCCTCGCTCTTGAGCACTGGCTCCACCCCAAGGTCCATCTGGCGGAAGCCGTAAATCAGCAACCCGACACCGGTGGCGTAGATCGGGTTGTTGACCACCTCCGTCATACCGGCCACGGCCTGCGGGCAGGCCAGACGAACCGGCATGTGGAAGATTTCCTCGGCCAGTTCCACCACCCCTTCCATGGTGGAGGAACCGCCGGTGATCACGATGCCTGCCGGGATCAGGTCCTCGAACCCGGAACGGCGCAACTCGGACTGAACCAGGGTGAACAGTTCCTCGTAACGGGGTTCCACCACCTCGGCCAGGGCCTGACGAGACAGATCCCGTGGCGCCCGGTCACCGACGCTGGGCACCTTGATGGTTTCGTCCGCACCGGCCAGCTGGGTCAGGGCGCAGGCATACTTGATCTTGATCTCCTCGGCGTTCTGGGTCGGTGTCCGCAGCGCCATGGCGATGTCGTTGGTGACCTGGTCGCCGGCAATTGGGATCACCGCGGTATGGCGGATGGCGCCGCCGGTAAACACCGCGATATCGGTGGTGCCACCGCCGATATCCACCACGCACACCCCCAGTTCCTTCTCATCCTCGGTCAACACCGCATAGCTGGAGGCCAGTTGCTCGAGGATGATGTCATCCACCTCCAGGCCACAGCGACGGACGCATTTCTCGATGTTCTGGGCGGCATTTACCGCGCAGGTCACCAGGTGCACCTTGGCTTCCAGCCGAACCCCGGACATCCCCATGGGTTCCTTGATGCCCTCCTGGTTATCGATGACGAACTCCTGGGGCAGGATGTGCAGCACCTTCTGATCCGCCGGGATGGCCACTGCCTGGGCGGCATCGATCACCCGGTCGATGTCCGCCTGGGTCACTTCCCGGTCGCGGATGGCCACGATGCCGTGGGAATTGAGGCTCTTGATGTGACTGCCCGCAATGCCGGCGTAGACGGAGTGGATCCGGCATCCCGCCATCAACTCCGCCTCCTCGACCGCCCGCTGGATCGCCTGAACGGTGGTCTCGATATTGACCACCACCCCGCGCTTCAGCCCCCGGGAGGGGTGGGACCCAATACCGACAACCTCAATAGTGCCGTCCAGCTTTCGTTTACCGACAATCGCCACCACTTTCGAGGTTCCGATATCGAGGCCGACGATCATGTTTTCCGTATCAACCGATGACATGTGTTTCACCAAAACGTGGTTCTAGAATGCGTCTATGTTTTACTGCCTGATGCCCCGTCCAGTGGCTTCCACTGAACCGCCACTCCGTTGGTATACCGGGCATCAATTCGTTGCACCTCATCCGCACGCGCCGCCAGACTCTCCTGATACACCGTGATGAAGCGTTCAAACCGTTGTTCCACCTGGTCCCGCCCCAGGGACACTTCAATGCCGTTGGCCAGGGTCAGGGTCCAGGCCCCACGCGGCTCCAGGCGCAGTCCGGCAAAGCCCAGATCCCGCTGGGCCAGGACCTCCGCCATGGCGCGCGCCATATCAATAACATCCCTCACCCGCTCATCCGGACCCGCCAACTGAGGCAGCCGCCCGACGATATCCCGGTTGTCGGGCGCGAACAGCTGACCGGAGCGACTGACCAGTTGCCGGGCGTTCCAATAGGCCAGAGGCTTCTTCTCCCGCACCTCCACCACCAGCCGGTCCGGCCAGATACGGCGCACCGCGGCACTGGCGATCCAGGGCCGAAGCTCCACCGCGGACTTGACCTCGGCCAGATCGGTGGCAAAGAAACTCCGTCCCACCCATTCACTGACCCGCCGCTCCAGGGCGACCCGACTCTCGCCCACCAGCTCGCCGCGAACGTCGATCGCCATGATCTGACGGTCCATGGCGCTGAGCACCTCGCCGGTGCCCCAGGGCACCAGTGCCGCCAGCATCAACACCACGGCGCCAAGCCCGACCTGGGTCCAGGGCAGCGCCTCCCACAGGGCCCGGAAGGGGTTGAAGCGGTCACCGTCCGGCTCCAGGGACGTGGCCCCCCGTCGCCGTGGTGGCTCGGGGGGTATGGCGCGCCCGCGCACCAAGACCCGTTCAAGCATCGCCAGTCTCCAGGGTGTCGCGCAGAATACGCACCACCAATTCTTCAAAACTGATCCCCGCCGCCCTGGCCGCCATCGGCACCAGGCTGTGATCGGTCATCCCCGGCGAGGTGTTCAACTCCAACAACCAGAACCTGCCGTCCTGATCCTGCATGATGTCGACCCGTCCCCAAGTGCGGCAGCCGATCATGTTGAAGGCATCCACCGCCAGATGCTGCAACTCCAGCTCCAGATCCGGTGCCAGGCCACAGGGAATGCGATACTGGGTGTCATCGGTCAGGTACTTGGCGTCATAATCGTAGAACTCGTGATCGGTACTCAGGCCAATGGCCGGCAATGCCCGTCCCTGCAGGACACTGACGGTGAACTCCGGGCCCTCGATCCATTCCTCCACCAGCACCAGGGCATCGTGCTCACTGGCACTCTCATAGGCGCGGACCAGTTCCTCCCGGTTGCTCACCTTGAAGATGCCGATGCTCGAACCTTCCCGGGACGGCTTGACGCTCAACGGCAGCCGGAGCGCCGCCAGCACATCGTCCGCTTCCTCGACCGAGGCCATGGCCCGGAATTTCGGGGTTGGCAGGCCACAACCTTCGAACACGTACTTGGTGCGCAACTTGTCCATGGCCAGGGCCGACGCCAGTACCTCGCTGCCGGTATAGGGAATACCCGCCTGAGCCAGGATGGCCTGAAGCGTGCCGTCTTCCCCGCCACGGCCGTGCAAGGCAATGAAGACCCGGTCGAACTCCGGCTCCTTGACGGTCTCCAGCAGGCAGCCCTGAACGTCCACTCCGAAGGCATCCACACCGGCAGACTGCAGGGCGCTCACCACCGCCGCTCCGCTTTTCAGCGACACCGCCCGTTCGGCGGAATCGCCTCCCATGAAGACGGCCACTCGTCCCAGCTGTTCGCGGGTTTCGCTGTCGACCCGATAGACCTGTTCGCTCATCTCACTCACTTGCAATCACTCCTGCGGCGGCCAGCCGGGCAGCCACACCGCCAATGTCCCCGGCGCCCTGGGTGATCAGCAGATCACCGTCCTGCAGGACGCCTGTCAGCAGTTGTTCGATCTCCTCATTATTCTCGACGAAAACCGGCTCCAACCGGCCCCGCTGGCGGATACTCCGACACAGAGCCCGGCCATCGGCACCCGGCACCGCGGCCTCGCCCGCGGCATAGACGTCCATCAGCAGCAGACCATCCACTTCCGACAGCACCCTCACGAAATCCTCGTAGAGGTCCCGGGTGCGGCTATAGCGGTGAGGCTGATACAGCATCACCAGCCGCCGCCCGGGATAGGCGTCACGGGCGGCCTTGATCACCGCCTCCACCTCCGTCGGGTGGTGGCCATAGTCGTCAACCAGCGTGACCATCCCGTTCTGGGTCTGATAGTCGCCATAGACCTGGAATCGACGCCCAACACCGGCAAATCCAGCCAGGCCGCTGCAGATCGCGGCATCATCCACCCCCTCATCGGTGGCCACCGCAATCGCCGCCAGGGCATTGAGCACGTTGTGCCGGCCGGGCATTTTCAGCTCGACCTGCAAGTCCGGGCGTCCACCCGGGCGCTTCACCACGAAGCGGCTGCGCAATCCATCGGAGCGAATCTGCTCGGCCCGATAGTCGGCGTCCGGGTTATCGATGCCATAGGTGATGATGGCCCGGGAAATGCGCGGGATGATCTCCCGGACATAAGCATCATCCACACACATCACCGCCACCCCGTAAAACGGCAGGTTGTGGAGAAAGTCGATGAAGGTCTGCTTGAGCTTTCCGACATCACCGCCGTAGGTGTCCATGTGGTCGGCTTCGATGTTGGTCACCACCGAAATCACCGGGGTCAGGTGCAGGAAGGACGCGTCGCTCTCATCCGCTTCCGCCACCAGGTAGCGGGAACCGCCCAGCTGGGCGTTGGTACCCGCGCTGTTGAGCTTGCCGCCGATCACAAAGGTGGGATCCAGCCCCGCTTCCCCCAGTATCGAGGCAATCAGGCTGGTCGTCGTGGTCTTGCCGTGGGTCCCGGCCACGGCAATGCCGTGGCGGTAACGCATGATCTCCGCCAGCATCTCGGCACGGGGTACGATGGGTACCCGACGGGCCCGTGCCGCCACCACCTCGGGATTGTCCTGGGCAACCGCGGTGGACACCACCACCACATCAGCCTGGGCGCTGTTCCGCTCGGCATGGCCGATGTAGACGTCAACGCCCAGCGCGGTCAGCCGGTCGGTGACGGCACTGTGCCTGATGTCGGAACCGGACACGTCATAGCCCTGGTTCTTGAGCACTTCGGCAATGCCGCTCATCCCCGCGCCGCCAATGCCCACGAAATGGATGTTGCGGATCCGGCGCATTTCAGGCACCTGGTACACCAGCGGTGGATTGGTCATCTCAGGCATGAGCCGCCTCCAGACAGTAATTCACTACTCTCTCCGTCGCATCGGGGCGCGCCAGCGACCGGGCCGCCTGCGCCATGTTGATTATCCGCTGCCGGTCGCTGCACAGCTCGGCCAGGGTATCCGCCAGCAGCTCCGCGGACAGACGATGTTGCGGGATCAGCACTGCCGCCCTGGCATCCAGCATCTGTTGGCCGTTACGGGTCTGATGATCGTCGACGGCATGGGGAAAGGGCACCAGGATGGCCCCCACGCCGGCGATACAGAGCTCGGACACGGTCAGCGCACCGGAACGGCACAACACCAGATCTGCCCACTCGTAGGCCTCGGCCATGTCTTCGATAAACGGCTCGATGGTGGCCTCCACCCCGGCGGCCTGGTAGGCCTGCCTTGCCAGCTCCAGGTTCCGCTCCCCGCTCTGGTGGCGCACCACCGGTCGAATGTCGGCGTCGAGCTTTGCCAGCGCCTCCGGCACCCGCTGATTGATGGCCTGGGCTCCCAGGCTGCCGCCCACCACCAGCAGGTGGAGCGGACCACGGCGGTGCTCCAGCCGGGCGGCCGGCTCCGCTATCCTGGCCAGGTCCTGGCGCACCGGGTTGCCGGTACAGCGGGTGACCCGCTGGGGACCGAAGCTGCCCGGGAACGCCTCCATCACCGTCTTCGCAAAGCGGGCCAGGATTCGGTTGGTCATCCCGGCGATCGCATTCTGTTCGTGCACCAGCAGCGGTGTCTTGGTCAGCCAGGCCGCCAGGCCGCCAGGGCCGGTGACGAATCCGCCCATCCCGATGACACAGTCCGGCTTCAGGCTTCGTACCACCGCCAGCGCCTGGCACAGCGCCCGGGTCAGCCGGAAGGGTGCCGCCAGCAGGGCCAGTTTGCCCTTGCCACGCAGGCCGGACACCGCAATCAGCGACAGCGGAATGTCGGTAGCGCCAATCAGCCGTTCTTCCATACCGCCCTGGGAACCCAGCCAGTGCACCTCATGCCCCTTCTCCTGCAGCATGCGAGCCGTCGCCAGCGCCGGAAACACATGACCACCGGTGCCCCCGGCCATCATCAGGAAGCGTTTAGTCGTCATAGGACGCTCCTCCCGACGGTCTGGGGTCCGCTGGTGCCTTGCCCTGCTCGAGCAGGTCGGCCCGCTCCATTTCCACCCGCGCCAGAATGCCGATGCAGACACAGGTCACCATCAGGCTGGACCCGCCGTAGCTCATTAGCGGGAGGGTCAAGCCCTTGGTGGGCAGCAGGCCGGTGTTGACGCCAATATTGATCGTCGCCTGCAGGCCAATCAGCAGCGCAATGCCGTAGGAAAAGCAGCCGGCAAAGGTCATCCCCGCCCGCTCAGCCTTGCGGGCAATGATGAAGCCGGACAGCACCAGCACGGTGAGCAGGGTCAGCACCAGCAGTGAGCCCAGCAAGCCGAACTCCTCCGCCGTGATGGCAAAAATGAAATCGGTGTGGGCCTCCGGCAGATAGAACAGTTTCTGAATCGAGTTGCCCAACCCCACGCCGGCCCAGTCGCCACGACCAAACGCAATCAGTGACTGGGTCAGCTGGTAGCCGGTGTCGAACTGGTCCTTCCAAGGATCGAGATAGCTGACCACCCGCTTCAACCGGTAGGGCTGGGTCACCACCAGCGCCACCCCCATCACCACACACAGGGTGATCAGCGGCAAAAACCGGCTGAGCCGCACGCCGCTGAGGAAGATCATGCCCAGCGCCGCGGTCATCAGGACCACGGTGGCACCGAAATCCGGCTCAATCACCAACAGCACCGAGGCGAAGGTCAGCACGGCCACCGGCTTGATGAACCCGGACCAGGTGTTTACCAGCTCTTCCCGTCGCCGGACCACGTAGCCGGCGAGGTAGGCAATCAGGCACAGCTTGGCAATCTCCGACACCTGAACGTTGAACAGGCCAAACGGAATCCAGCGGGTCGAGCCGTTCACCGTACGCCCCAGCGGCGTCAACACCAGCACCAGTGCCAGCAGGCCGATGCCCAGCAATAACCAGCCGCTACGTTCCCACCAGGCCAGCGGCACGTTGGCCGCGGCCAACGCCAGGGCACAGCCCAGGGCGGCGAAGATCAGCTGACGCACCACATAGTGGTAGCTGTTGCCCAACGTTTCCGCGGCCATGTCCATCGAGGCCGAGGAAATCATGACAAGGCCCAGGACCAGCAGCGAGCCGGCGCTGAGCACCAGCCAGGGCAGCGGCCGGATCCGCCCGAACAGGCCGCCGTTGAGGTCCAGAGTCGATGCCGCCTGCATCACAACGCCTCCACCCGCTGTCGAAACTGATCACCACGGTCGAGATAATCGCGGAACATGTCAAAGCTGGCGCAGGCCGGTGACAACAGGACCCGGTCCCCAGACTGCGCCAACGCCGCTGCCCGCTTCACCGCTTCAGCCAGGTTTGGCACCTGCTCGGTACTGACGTTTGCCGGCAGGACGGCGGCCAGCTTGTCGGCGTCGGCGCCCATCAGCACCACCGCCCGACAATGGGCCGCCACCGGTTGGGCCAGCGGTGTAAAATCGGCGCCCTTACCATCGCCGCCGGCGATCAGCACGATCTTGCCCTCCCGGGGCTCCAGACTCTCCAGCGCGGCGACAGTGGCCCCCACGTTGGTGCCCTTGGAATCGTTGATGTATTCGACCCCCTCGACCCGGCGGACGAATTCACAACGGTGGGGCAGCCCGCGGAACCGCTTTGCCACCGCCAGCATGGTGTCCATCGGCAAGCCGGCGGCCTGTCCCAGAGCGAGCGCCGCCATGACATTGCTGATGTTGTGTTTGCCCAGCAGCGGTAACGTGTCGGCCAGGACCAGGTTATCGAAGCCAAAGGTGATCCAGGTGCCTTCATCATCGTCCCGGGTGCTGAAGGTGTCCGGATTTACCCGATGAAAACCGAAGCAGAGAAACTTCAGATTGTCCCTCGCCATCGGCGTACTCAGGGCGTCATCCAGGTTCACGATGGCGTGCTGGCAGCCGCGGTAGATCCGCTGCTTGGCCTGGAAGTACGCCATCTTGGAGTCGTAGCGATCCATGTGGTCGTCGCTGACATTGAGCACCGTGGCCGCCAGCGCTCCCAGGGTTTCGGTGGTCTCCAGCTGGAAGCTGGACAGCTCCAGTACGTAGAGCTCGACGCTGTCGTCCAGCAGATCCAGTGCCGGGGTTCCGATGTTGCCACCCACGGCCACACGGATCCCCGCGGCCCTGGCCATCTCCCCCACCAGCGTGGTCACGGTGGTCTTGCCGTTGGAGCCGGTGATGGCGACGATGGGCGCCCGGGCCGCCTCGCTGAACAGGTCGATGTCGCCGCGAATGCGGGCCCCCTGCCCGGCAGCGGCCTGGATGGCCGGCTCGGCGATACTGATGCCGGGACTGACCACCAGCTCGTTAAAGCCCGTGAACAGCTCGCCATCGAAGTCGCCAAGGTGCACCGGCACCTCCGGCCAGTTGGCCTGCAGTTCCGCCAACCCCGGTGGTGCCTGGCGGCTGTCGGCCACTGCGACGTCGCGACCGAGGGCGCACAGGTAACGCACGCAGGAAAGCCCGGTCTTGCCGAGCCCTACCACCAATGTGCGACGATCCGAGACGATGACTGTCATGAACGACCTGCCGTGCCTAGCGAATTTTCAGTGTGGACAGGCCCACCAGGACCAGGACCACGGTGATCACCCAGAACCGAACGATAACGCGGGGTTCCGGCCAACCTTTCAGCTCAAAGTGATGATGCAGCGGGGCCATGCGGAATATCCGCCGCCCGGTCAGCCGGAACGACCCCACCTGCAGGATGACCGAGACGGTTTCCATCACGAACACCCCCCCCATGATGAACAGCACGATTTCCTGCCGCACGATCACCGCCACCACCCCGAGGGCGGCGCCCAGCGCCAGTGCGCCCACGTCGCCCATGAAGACCTGCGCGGGGTAGGTGTTAAACCACAAGAACCCGAGTCCGGCCCCCACCACGGCGCCACAGAATACAATCAGCTCACCGGTACCGGGCAGATGGGGAATCAGCAGGTAGTCGGCAAACTGGGCGTGCCCGGACAGGTAGGCGAAAATCGCCAGGGCCGCCGCCACCATCACCGTGGGCATGATGGCCAGGCCATCGAGGCCATCGGTCAGGTTCACGGCGTTGGAGCTGCCGACGACGACGAAGTAGGTCAGCAGAATGAACAGCACCGGCCCCAGCGTCAGCGAAACGTTCTTGAAGAACGGCAGAAACAGGGAGGTTTCCTGGGGCAGCGAGGCGCTGTAGTACAGAGCCACCGCAGCCACCGCACCGATCACCGACTGCCAGAAATACTTCCAGCGACCCGGCAGACCACGGGGGTTGCGCTCCACCACCTTGCGGTAGTCGTCCACCCAGCCAATGGCCCCGAAGAACATGGTGACCAACAGGGTGATCCAGACATAACGGTTACCCAAATCCGCCCACAGCAGGGTGCTGACGGCGATGGCCACCAGGATCAGCGCACCGCCCATGGTCGGCGTACCGGCTTTGCTCAGGTGGGTTTGCGGGCCATCGTCCCGCACCGCCTGACCAATCTGGTACTGGCTGAGTTTGCGGATCATGTAGGGACCGATCAGCAGCGAAATCAGCAGCGCCGTCAGCACACCAAAAATGCCCCGCAACGTGAGGTACTGAAACACCGTCAGGGCAGAAAAATACTGTGAGAGAATCTCTGTCAGCCAGAGCAGCATGAATTGGTCACCTTTTCCTTTAATCCCTCCGCCACACGCTCCATGGCGGAACTGCGAGAACCCTTTAACAGCACGGTGGCCGGGCCCTTGAGTAGTTGTAACAAGCAATCGACGGCCTCGGCGTGACTGCCACAATGCACGGCGCCCTCACCAAAACCGGCGAGGTATTCACCACAGCCGTCACCAACGGCCACAAACCGATCGATGCCCAGGGCTTTCGCCGCCTCACCGATCTCACGATGCAGTCGGTCGGACGCTTCGCCCAGCTCCGCCATCGCGCCCAGACAGGCCACCCGAAGCCCGGGTTGCCCTGCCAGCACACCCAGCGCCGCTTTCATTGACGTCGGATTGGCGTTATAGCTGTCGTCGATCAGGGTGATCCCGCTGGCCAGTTCCACCGGCTGAAGGCGCCCCTTGACCGGCGCCATGGTGGCCAGTCCCTGCTCGATGCTGGCGGCGGAGAGCCCCAGGGCGAAACCAGCGGCCACCGCCATCAACGCGTTCACCACGTTGTGCTCCCCCGGCAGGGCCAGCGATACCGTACACTGCCACCCTTCCGGGCCGAGGACCCGAAATCGCTGTTGGCCGGCCGGAGCAGCCAGCGGTTCGTGACGGAAGCTGGCGTCGGCCCGCTGTTGCCCGCTCACGCTCAACACCTGGCGCTCTTCGGCCCGTTCACGCCAAACCGGAAACGCGGGGTCGTCGTGATTGAGCACCACCACCCCGCGGTCATCGACACCGTCGATCAGTTCCCCTTTCGCCACGACAATGTTGTCGTAGCTGCCAAACCCCTCCAGGTGGGCGTCGCCGGCGTTGGTCAGGATGCCTACCTCCGGCCGGGTCAGGCGGATGGTTTCGGCGATTTCCCCCAGGCCGCTGGCGCCATGCTCAATGACGCCGTAGCGGTGTTCAGGCGCCAGGCGCAGCAGCGTCAACGGCACTCCGATGTGATTGTTCAGGTTGCCGGCCGTGGCCAGCGTGGTGCCCGCCTGGGCCAGCACCGCTGCCGTCATCTCCTTGACCGTGGTTTTGCCGCTGCTGCCGGTGACCGCCACCAGGCGGGCATCGCTTTCATCCCGATTAGCCGCCGCCAGCCTGCCCAGGGCAACCAGGGTGTCGGCCACTTTCAATTGGGGCAGTGGCACCGAGTCATCCACCGCATCGACCACCGCGGCGACCGCGCCGGCCGCTTCAGCGGCCGCCAGGAAGCGATGGCCATCAAAACGCTCACCCCGAAGGGCAACAAACAACTCACCGGCCCTCAGGCTGCGGGTATCCGTTGAGACCCCGGTAAACTGGCCCGCCAGATCGCCAGCGTCGGTGCCCAGCCAGCCGGCCGCTTCTTTCAGGGAGAAAGCGCGAATCATGCCACGCCCCCGTTCAGATCCAGGGCATGACGCACCTGTTCCACATCGCTGAACGGCAGCCGCTGGCCGGCGGTTTCCTGCCAGGACTCATGCCCCTTGCCGGCCACCAGGACCACATCTCCAGGTTCGGCCATGGCAATGGCCTGGCGGATGGCTTCGGCCCGATCGTGGATCACCGTGGACCGCGCCGGCTCGGCGAACCCCGTCACTATGTCCCGGACAATCTGCGTGGGCGCCTCGCTTCGAGGGTTGTCGTCGGTGACCACCACCACATCGGCCCGTTTCTCCGCTTCCCGTGCCATTTCCGGGCGTTTGCCGGCATCCCGGTCACCACCACAGCCGAAGACACAGATCAGGCGTTTCTCGGTATGCGGCCGCAAGGCGGCCAGGGCATTGGCCAGGGCATCGGGGGTATGGGCATAGTCCACGACCACCTGGATACCGTTGGCGCCGGTGAAGGATTCCAGCCTTCCCGCCGGCGGGGTCAGGCGTTCCACCGCCTGGACAAGACGGGCGACCGGTACCCCAAGGCTCAATACGACGCCCATGGCAGCCAGCAGGTTACTGGCGTTGAAGCTGCCCAGAAGCGGGGTCGAAACCTCGAAAGGCCCCCACAGGCCATCCACGCTGGCATCAAAGCCCCCCGCGGTCGGCTTGAAGTGGGTCAGCCAGAGTTCGGTCTGCGCCTCGTGCAGGCTGTAACGGACCCGATCGCACTTGCCTTCCAGTTGCTCGTAGAGCTGACGACCGAACGGGTCATCGAAGTTGATGACGGCAAAGTGCAGCTCCTCGCGCTCAAACAGGCGGGCCTTGGCCGCACCGTAGGCTTCCATGGAACCGTGGTAGTCGAGGTGATCCCGGGTCAGGTTGGTGAAGACTGCCCCGGTCAGTGTCAGTTGGTCGATCCGGCCCTGGTCCAACGCGTGGGAAGAGACCTCCATCGCCGCCGCTCGGCCCTGCTGGGCGCGGATCTGGGCCAGGGTTCGATTGACCTTGACCACATCCGGCGTGGTGTGACTGGCAGTCTGGAGCCGCCCCGGCATGCCATAGCCCAGTGTCCCGATGACCCCACAGGGGGTGCCGGTTTCATTCAGCAGCTGGGCAACATATTGGGTCACCGAGGTCTTGCCATTGGTGCCGGTGACGCCAATCAGCCGAAGCTGGCGCGAGGGGTGCTCGTAGAACCGGTCGGCAATCAGGCCCAGTTTGGCCCGCAATCCGACCACGGGAACCAGCAAGGCGCCGTGATGCTCGCGGCACGGCGTGCCGTGCTCGGTATCCAACAGCACCACCGAGGCGCCGCGGGCAATGGCCATATCCACATAGTGGCCGGCGCTCGTTCGCGAGCCCGGCAGGGCAAGAAAGGCGTCACCCGACTTCACTTCACGGCTGTCCGTCGCCAGGCCATGGATGGTGACGTCGAAAACCGATGGCACTTCCACAATGCCATGTAACAGCGTACTCAGGGATGTGATGCACATAGCGTTAACCCCGCTCTCCGGATGTGCCGGCAGGCCCCGTTGCCTCGCCGATTTCCAGTTCCGGCTTCACATTCAGCAGCCGTAATGCGTCCCCCATTACCCGGGCGAACACCGGGGCAGCCACTTCGCCACCGTAGTATTCACCGGCCTGGGGCGCATCGACGGCCACTACCGTTACGATCCTTGGGTTATCAATGGGAGCCATACCCGCGAATATGGCCTTGTACTCGCTGTCTTCATATCCGTTCTTGCCGAGAAGGTGGACCGTTCCGGTCTTGCCGCCGGCCGAGTAGAAACCGGGCTGGGCCTGGCGCCCGGTACCGTGTTCCACCACTTCCCGCAACATGCCCCGAACCTGGGCAGTCACCCGCTCCGACAACACCCGCTCCCCGGCCGGCGGCTCGGTCAGCTTCAGCAGCGACACCGGATAGCGGATACCGCCATTCGCCAGCACCATGTAGGCTTGGGCGAGCTGCAGGGCGTTCACGCTGATGCCGTAGCCATAGGACAGGGTGGCCTCTTCCACGGGCCGCCAACGGGGCGGCGCGGGGAGAACCCCCACCGCTTCTCCGGGAAACCCGATGCCGGTGGCCTGCCCCAGGCCCATGCGGAAATACAGGTCGCGAATCATGTCGCCGCCGAGATCGTTGGCGATGCGACTGATCCCCACATTCGACGATTTGGCAATGATGGTGGTCATGTCGATAACGCCATAATTGCGCATATCGCGAATGGTAAAACGTCCGAATCGCCGATAGCCCGGCGATGTGTCAATGGTACTGTTGATGGTGTAGCGCCCGGATTCCAGCGCTGCCGCCATGGTGATCGGCTTCATCGGCGACCCGGGTTCGAACAGGTCGGTGATCGCCTTGTTCCGTAACCGCTCCGGACTGAGCTGGCTGCGGTCGTTCGGGTTGTAAGAATGCTGGTTGACCATCGCCAGCACTTCGCCGGTATCCACGTCCAGCATCACCAGTGTGCCGCCGTGGGCATTGTGTGCCGCCACAACCGCCTTGAGTTCGCGATAGGCCAGGTACTGCAGCCGCAAATCGATGCTGAGGCTCAGGTCCCGGCCGGGACTGGCGTCGCGTATCAGTGACAGGTCGTTGATAATCCGCCCACGATTGTCCTTGAGCACCCGCTTGGCCCCGGGCTCCCCACGCAGCCAGTCGTTGTAGGACAGCTCTATGCCCTCCTGGCCGCGGCCGTCAATGTTGGTAAAGCCGACCACGTGGGAGGTGACCTCTCCGGCCGGGTAGAAGCGCTGGTATTCGCGGCGACTGTACAGACCGGGAATCCGCAGGGCCATGACCTCCCGGGCCAGACTGGGTTGCACCTTGCGCTGGACATAGATGAAGCGACGCTCGCCATAGCGGCGAATACGACTGCGCAACTCGGCCTCACTGAGATCCAGCAAGCGGGCCGCATTGGTCAGCCGCGGGTCGTCCGGGTCCATCTCGCTCGGGTTGGCCCAGACAGTCTGTACCGGCGTACTCACCGCCAGCGGCTCGCCGTAGCGATCGGTAATCATGCCCCGGTGGGCATCCACGTTTTCCACGCGAATGGTACGGACATCACCCTGACGACGCAGGAATTCCTGGTCCACGACATGCAGATCAACCAGCCGCCAGGCCAGAACACCGACCACCACCAGAAAGACACCCACCACGGAGCCGAACCGCCAGGCCTGCAGCCCGGCAGCCAGCCGTCGCATCGGTGTCTGTTGCTGGTTCTGGTTTGCCACTTTGTCTACCTACCCTGACAACCGCTTTATGATTAAGGCAGCCGAACGTCCGCCGGAGCCAGAGGCACCAGCACGATGTCCTGCTTGCCGGGCACCACCATCTCAAGCCGTTCCGCGGCCTGATGCTCAATGCGACCATGAGCACTCAACGCGCTCTGCTCCAGCAGCAGCTGACTCCATTCCCGCTGGTAAGCGTCCCGCTGCTCCTGCAGCCTCGACAATTCGTTAAACAGCCCTCGATTGGCGTGAGCACTGGCCACCACGCCAATGGCGGAGCTGATCAGCACCAGGACCAACGCCAAAGACACCAGGACGTCGCGTTGGGCCAACGCTGAAAATATCCGCCGCGACAGACGGTAGGCCCGGGAAACTCCTTCCTTCAGGCGCTCCGTGTTCAGTTTTGCCGGCTTGGCCTTGACTGGCCGCTCAATGGTCACCGCACCCATTCTACGCTCCTTCTCCATTGCGATCTGCGCGCCGCTCCAGGACCCGCATCACAGCACTGCGTGACCGTACGTTTTCGCTGACCTCTTCCACATCGGCCTTGATGGCCTTGCCCACCAGCCGATAGTCCGACGCCTCTTCCTTTGCCGTGACCGGCACCCCTCGCGGCAGGACCGGCCCACGGGCCTTATCCCGCATGAACCGTTTCACCATGCGGTCCTCCAGCGAGTGAAAGCTGATCACCACAAGCCGTCCGCCCGGTGCCAGCTGGCCAGCGGCATCCGCCAGCCCCAGCTCCAGGTCTTCCAGCTCACGATTGATAAAGATCCGAATCGCCTGAAAGGTTCGGGTGGCCGGATGCTTGTGTTTTTCTTTGCGAGGCATCGCCTCGCTCACCAGCTCGGCCAGCTCCCGGGTTCCCCGTAGCGGCTCTTCCTGGCGACGAGCGACGATGGCCCGGGCAATGCGGCGGGAGAACTTCTCCTCACCGTAACGCCAGAGCACATCCGCAATCTCTTTTTCCTCGGCGACCGCCAGCCACTGGGCAGCACTGGGTGACTGCTGGGGATTCATCCGCATGTCCAGCGGCCCCTCACGCATGAAACTGAAGCCACGGGAGGCATCGTCGAGCTGCGGGGAGGAGACCCCCAGATCCATCAGCACGCCGTTCACACCTCCCTGCCAGCTGGCACCTTCCACCGCGGCCTGCAGCTCGGCGAACGATCCATGGAACGACGAAAACCGAACGTCCTCTTTGGCGAGTCGTTCGGCAAAATCAATCGCTACCGGGTCTTTATCGATACCCAGAACGCGCCCACGGTCCGACAACCGCTCCAGGATCCGGCGACTGTGACCGCCACGACCAAAGGTACAATCTACGTAGTTGCCGTCCGGATCGGTCACCAGCTGATCCACCGCCGCGTCGAGGAGCACGGACTGGTGCAGCTTCTGACCATCCGCGCCCTCTTTGCGGCGGCCGGTCATAGGGAAAGCGCCTCCATCTCCGGTGGCATTTCTTCGTCGTCGTCCGATTCATCCAGCCAGGCGAACCAGCGCTCCTCACTCCAGAGCTCCAGTTTCTTGCCCTGACCAACCAACATCAGCTTTTTCTCCAAGCCCGCAAAATTGCGCAAGGTGGGCGGCACCAGAACCCGACCGGCGCTGTCCAGCTCCAACGGCGTCGCATAACCCAGCATGATGCGCTGGAGGCGACGCACCGCCTTCTTCATGGTGGGCAACCCATTGAGTTGCTCCTCCACCTGTTTCCATTGCGGCTCCGGGTAGATCAACAAACAACGCTCCTCATCCGCACTCGCCGTCAATACGATGCGACTGCCACACAGCTGCGCGAGCTCCTCGCGCAGCTTGGCGGGGATCGCCATGCGTCCCTTCGCATCCATATTGATGGCATGACTGCCGAGAAAGTTGCTCATGTAATCCGACTCTGCGGTGCATTCCAGGGCCAAAGGTTGTGTGGCTGGCGATCAGCGGCATCCCAAATTTCCCACCGCGCACCCGTTATTCACCACAAAAAACCACAACAAACCACTTTTTCCCACTTCTGCACACTATAGAAACACGGAAAACACAATGCAAGCGCCGCCGGGAACGACGGACCAAGAAAACTTTCTTTAATGACAACAGGTTACAGACGATTAACCCGGAGAGGACTGAAATGTCGGACAGGAAAGACAGCCAAATCAAATACCTGCGACGGATTCTGCAGGTCCGAAGTGAACTGTAAGATTATTTGGCTATAAAAGGTCGCGATCGGGAACGATCAGACTTAAACATTAGGGAAGGGTAATAATGAGCTCGCCGATAAGCCGGGTTCTGTCGTGGACAGTCATTCATCTAGGGCCTGCGTCACCACAGGCCTCAAGCAACCTACCCGAATCCAGCGCGGGCCACGCCATTGGATTCCTATTTGGTCTTGCTCCAGGTGGGGTTT
>NZ_JAWVYN010000006.1:0-169091 GCF_033722735.1 Marinobacter sp. | reverse complement strand
GAGCACTGAATCGAGTCGTCGATGAGCTCAATAATCGCCCCAGGAAACGACTGGGGTATCGGACACCGGCAGAGGTGTTCTGGGGTGAATATTCCGGAGCACTACAAACGAGCGGTGCTGCACTTATTGTTTGAATTCAGGCCCCCTGATTCGTATGACCTCTCCTTCTGAATGGTCGAGTAGAGCAATTGTTGATTGGCCGTCAGGTAGGGAACTCTTTGCAAGTTGGATCCTCCTGTTTGGTATCTTGCCCATTGACCGGCACAAGTTCTATTTCCAAAGCATCGATGGCCAAAAGGGTTTTGCGGAAGAGTCCAACTCTTTAACAAATAGATTTTGGCATCATCGGCGGGCTATCTCTAGAAATGGGGAATCATGCAGGATCACTGATACCGTTGAATTTCAATGTAGGTTGCCCTTGCTGACATTTGTTTTGGCACCGATTTACCGAGCCGTCTTCAGGCATCGACATAAAATCCTGAGGGCACACTACGGGGGCAGCACCAGTTAAATAATAGAATATAGGGAGGGATGTTCAGAACGATTTAATAATATTTTAGGTGTCCCAAGGAAAGAGTAAGAAAGCCAACATCACTGCCTTACGAGGCATTAAAAGCCAGCTCTGGACCGCGAGGTACAATCCGTCTGGGGTTGATAAAATCGTGACTGTAATAGTAGTGTGACTTGATGTAGTCCATATTCACGGTCTCCGCCACTCCTGGATATCGGTAGAGCACACGGAGATACTTGGAAAGATTGGGATAGTCGTCAATTCGTCGAAGGTTTTTTTTGAAGTGTATGTAGTACACGGCATCGAATCGAACCAGCGTAGTGAACAAGCGCCAGTCACATTCTGTGAGACAATCCCCCAGTAGATAATTCTGCTTGTCGAGCCGTCGCTCCAATTCATCAAGCGCGTTAAAAAGCTCATCGAAGGCTTGATCGTATGTCGACTGATCTATCGCGAAACCGCAACGATAAACACCGAAATTCACGCTCTTCTGAATACCTTCGTTCAAAGTGTCGATCTCTGCCGCCCTCCCCTTATCAAAAAACCAAGGCCTGTCGTTGAACGCAAGATCAATCATTCTCATTATTTCAGCAGAGTCGTTACTGACGATGGTATGATTTTTCTTGTCCCATAGTACCGGGACACTCACACGCCCCGAATAGTCCGGCTTCGCCTTCAGGTAAATATCCCGTAGGTATCGATGCCCAAATAGCTCGTCGCAATATGCCGTGTCGGGCTCGAAAGTAACGGGGTCAGGTCTTGCCTTTTGCCCTTCCGGCCTGAGTAACAGCCAAATAGCAAAAGGCAAGATCTGACCCCAAGCTGTGCATGAGGGGGTAGCACGCCGCCGATAGCCGACCGGGACTATAGGTTGAGTAAGGTTTCTGTTTCCTCAACAAAGGCTCTGATGATCGCCTTGTTGCGATGACGCTTCGGGTAAAGCGCATGGACGGGAACGTCATTGAGCTTTGCCTGGGGGATCTTGGCGAGTTCACCTGAATCAATAAACTCTTGTACCAGGTGGGGTGGCATCTTGGCGTAGGCCAGCCCAGCGAATAAGCAGGGTAATGCGGCGGTAAAGGTAGTTAGCCTGGCAAGAACGGGCGGGTTTACATCAAACGGGGTGCCCTCCCAATGGCCCGCAACACCTGACGATATACCAAAAAACTCGATAATGGGCGTGGAAGAGAGCCTCTGCGGACTCGTAATGGTGTTCACTAAGGTCGGAGATGAGACTAGGACGAAACTGCTTGTCGTTAGCTGCTTACCGATGAGGTTAGGATCATTTATTACCCCTGTCCGGATGGCAAGATCAAAATCTGACTCAATCAACCCGAGGAGTCGATCGTCTCCCAACAGTTCAACCACCGTTTCAGGGAAGCGTTTCTGAAACCTGGGAATGGCCTTAGGAAGAAGTGAAATGGTCATTTCAAGTGGCGCGGTGACCCTGAGCCTTGTCATTGCCGAGCCTGGCGCGTAGCAATCGTCCAGCGCCAGTATGGCTCCTCTTAGTTTCAAGAGTGTTTCATGAGCTTCTTGCGCAGGGCGAACACCCCGCCCGCTGCGTACCACTAACCGTCTGCCCAGCTCAGCCTCAAGTTCCTTGACTCTCCGGCTGATGGTCGATGCCGGAACACCAAGTTGAGCGCCCGCCGCTGAAAAGCTCCCTAACTCAATTGCCAGTAATACAGTACGAATGGTGACGGTGTTCATGGGGCACTCTTCTTTTGCGCTTTACGCAAACCTTGTTTGCTCTATGACATATTACGCAAAGCCCGAGGAGATTGGTACTGTAATACGGTGATACTAACTGCTCGGAGAAAAAACATGTCGGTTCCAACTATTGCTGTATTCGGTGCAACGGGGTCTCAAGGTGGTTCGGTGGTGCATTACCTTAAAAGCAGTGGCCAGTACCATGTCAGAGCATTAACCCGTAACCCAGCCCGATACGACGGTCCGGCCGATGAGGTTGTTGCGGCAGACCTGAATGATGAACAATCCTTGTCGCAGGCACTGGAAGGGGTTTACGGCGTTTTTCTTGTTACCAACTTTTGGCAAGAAGGCACCGACGAGATCGCTCAGGCGAAGGCAGCTATTCGCGCTGCGAAGGCCGCCGGTGTAAAGCACTTGGTTTGGTCCTCGTTGCCGGACGTGGCGGCAATATCTGACGGAAAATGGAACGTCCCTCACTTTACCAACAAAGCGCAGATTGACCCCATTGTGCGCGAGGCGGGGTTCCCAGTTCATACCATCGTACAACCGGCCTTTTATTTTGAGAATTTGCTCGGCGCTATGGCGGCAAGTGATTTAGGTGACGGGACCAAGGGGTGGGCCATTCCCATCGACCCGAATGCACGGGTTATTCACATGGGGTCCGTGGCACAGATGGGGAAACTGGTAGAGCGGGCCTTCTCAACGCCTGAAAAGAGCCACGGCAAAACGCTTTCAATGGCGGCCGGCCTCTACAGCTTCTCTGATATTATTGCGGCCTTTAATAACGCGGGCAAATCATATTCCGTTGTACAGGTAACACAGGAGACATTTGCTGATCTGTTCCTGGGCGCCAAGGAAATCGGTCAAATGATGGGTTATTTCGAAGATCACACGTATATGGGGCCCGAGGCCAATGAACACCTTGCGGTAGCCGAACAGCTCAACGCAACGCCGTTGACGCCTTTAGAGCAATGGGTGAAAACCGCATTACAGGCTTGATGACTGCGAAAGGGGTCTGCTAATGAGATCGCGATTTCGGGGTCAGGTCTTGCCTTTTGCCCCCTCTCAGTCTGAAGGCCAAGCGACAAAAAACAAATAACAAGACCTGACCCCGGAAGCTGTCCACCGTTTTATAACGTCCGTGGAAACGGGGTAGAACCCATACAGGGCAAGAAGCCAAAACTCATTACAAAAATAACTCCAGCCTCAATGCGGATACGGCCAAGCTTAGCGATTGCCAATTCGGTTCTGTGGCCTGCGAGCAAGGAGCCCAAGGATCTGATACCTTCAGAGATCTTTAAGTCCCACATTAAAAAAAATAAAGAAAGTTCGTTGGCAGCAAAGGTTGCTCGTGCGGCGGTGTCTTTACCTGGTGCTATGGAGAAGGGTCTGGAGTTTGACTATAAAAATAACATGTACTGAGGTTATTCTTGCTCACCACGTAACAATTTCTGGCTCAAAATTTCTGGGTCAGATCTTGCCTTTTGCCCATCCCGAGCTGAAGCCAAACAAATATCCGGGACAGGTGTATATTGCAGCCCCTCAAGCTAGTTCGACTAGCGCTGCCCCGTTTCTTCTTTAACGATTTAAAAACTTCGGAGATAGAAATGACGTATCCGATCGACGGCTCATGCCAGTGTGGCGGGGTAACATACCAATTGTTTTCGGCTCCTCTGATGGTTGTTGCGTGTCACTGCAAAGAATGCCAAAAACTCTCTACAAGTGCGTTTAGCATCACGGCGATTGTAGATGCTGATGCCGTAGAGTTTCAGGGCAATATGGTTGAGTGGAGCAGGGTCGCGGATAGCGGCAATACAAGTGGCGCAAAGTTTTGCCCAACCTGTGGAAATCGGATTTATCATTTTGATCCGAAGGAACCCGGAAAAATCAAACTCAAACCATCAAACCTGTCAAATACCAGCATCATTCAACCGACTGCTCATGTATGGGTGAGCGAGAAGCAAGACTGGTACTCCATACCAGAAGGTGTAGCCGTGTATGACAAACAGCCATAATTCAGCTGTCGCTGTGGCCCAGCCTGCTTTCGCTCTTAGGCGTCATGTACGGACCGGCGCTGCCAAGCGGCCTCAGGCAGCGTCCTCTTTGCCCCCCTTGGCCGCACCGGGCATCTTGTCGCTCAGCTCCATCAGCGCCGAGCCGTAGAAGTCCACCTGGTCCTCAATGGGTTCGCCGAACTGGAATTCGGCGATCATTCCATTGAGTTCATTGGCGAATTTCAGTAACTGTTCGGTCTGTGCAGAGCTTTCTTTCGCCCTATCGGACGAGGTTCGGGAGATTGCGCTGATGTGCTTGATGTCCGTGTTCACCTTGCCGGTGACTTGGTCGTAACGGGACGCGGTCTCGGCAAACTGCCCCGTTACCTCACTCAAGGCCCCGATGCTCGAGAGAATCCGGTCGAGGGTCTGCTTCAATTGACCGGTTTCTTCCATACTGCGCTCGGCCTCACCGCGGCCATCGCCCATGGTTTTCACCACCTCATCGACGCTACTGACCACCCGGTCGATGGTGTCCTGAATCTGCTGGGTGGACTCCTCCACCTTAAAGGCCAGGCTACGCACCTCTTCAGCCACCACGGCAAAGCCCTTGCCTTGCTCGCCGGCTCGGGCGGCCTCGATGGCGGCATTGAGAGCCAGCAAGTTGGTCTGCCCGGCAATACCCTTGATGGCGTTGAGGATGTCCACGATGCTTTCGGTGTCCTCGCCCAACCGGTTGACCACGTCACTGGCGTGCTGGACCTTCTGACCGAGTTGATTGACGTTCTGTATGGCCTGGTCCGCCACCCTAAGGCTCTGACTGGCTTCCCCGTGGGTTTCCTCGCAGTCGCTTTTGGCCTGCTGCGAGCGGGTGCTGTAGTCACGGACCATGCGATTGAGGTCTTCCACCGTCCCCGAAATCTCGTCGAACAGCTCCAACTGCTCCGACGAACCTGAGCGGATGTCATGGGAGGATCGTTCGAGCTGGTCGACCACGGCCAACACCGCCTGGATCTGGTCGTGCAATTTCTTGACGGTGTTGTTGTAGGAAGAAACCAGGATATTAAACAGCGTACCAATGTCCCCGGCCTCGGTGCCCACTTCCACAGGGACACGCGCCTGCAGGTTGCCTTCGCCACCATGGTCCTTGGGCAGAACCTTCTTCATCGCGTCCATGATCTCCATCAGCCCGGTGGAGGTACCGTGCTCGTAGATATTGAGGCCGATTCTTTCGGCATCGGGGGGGACCCGCAGCAGCCCGGCCTGCTTCAGCAGCAAAAAGAGCACCAATCCTGTCCCGAAGGCCCATGCGAAGACGCTGGCGGCTCCCATGAGCTGGATACCAAGTTGCTCCATGAAGGTACCGGAGAAGGCCCCCTCCTCGGCAAAGAACACCAACCCGACTGTGCCCCATACGCCGGCAAAGCCGTGGGCCGGCACCACATTGATGGGATCGTCGATTTTCCAGACGATGGCCATCAGCCACTCAAAGAAATAGGCCACCACGCCACCGAAGAAGCCCAGCCACAAGGCACCCCAGGGGCTGACAATATGACAGCCGGCCGTGATCCCGACCAGGCCGCCGATGATGCCGTTGAGCAGACGGCCGATGTAAACATCGCCACCGCTCAGGGTATAGGAAAGCAGGAATCCGGCCACCCCGCCGGCTGCGGCGGCAATGCTGGTATTGACGATAATCCGGGGTACGCTTCCGTCCGCCAGCAGGGTGGAACCGCCGTTGAAGCCGAACCAGCCGAACCAGAGGATCAACACGCCGATCACCGCCATCACCTGGTTGTGCCCCTGCATCCGCACCACCCGTCCATCCTCGTTGTAGCGGCCGATACGTGGGCCCAGGACGATGGCGCCAGCCAGGCCAATCCAGGCGCCCACTGAGTGCACCACCGTAGACCCGGCAAAATCGATGAAGCCCTGCTGGGCCAGCCAGCCTTCTCCCGACCAGATCCAGTAGCCGGAGATGGGGTAAATGAAGGCGCTGGTAAACAGGGCGACGATCACGTAGCCGATGAAGCGGATGCGCTCGGCCACCGCCCCGGAGATGATGGTGGCCGCCGTCCCGGCAAACGTCGCCTGGAAGATGAAGAAGGCGTAGTCCATCGGCTCGACGGCCTCACTGAGGGCGAAATTTGAGGCGCCGAACAGGCTGCTGTTACTGGCACCGAACATCAGCCCGAAACCGAGCAGGAAATAGACCACTGTCGCGGCGGTGAAGTCGAGGATGTTCTTGAGTGCTACGTTGATGGTGTTCTTGGCCCGGGTGAGGCCAGATTCGAGCGCGGCAAAACCGGCCTGCATCAGGAAGACCAGAGCCGCCGCGAGGATAATCCAAATCAGGTTTAGGTGCTGCTGAATCGCTTCTGCCGAAGAGGGATCCACTTCAAACCTCCATAAGTCATCGCGTCCGAAATCAGAGGCCATGTCCCTATGAAAGTTCTATTGCTAAGAACCAACTTGCATCGCATTGCAACCATTTAGCAAGATTAACAACGTCTTCCCTGCTTTGCATCAGGAAAACCGGAGCCGATCTAATTTTAGGCCCGTAGAGTCAAGAAAAATTAAATCTGTCCCGGCCTCACTGTTGCGTGATGCGCCACTTGCTACGCAATTAAAGGGCCAGATTGCTTTTCCTCTGATCGATCCACCTCTCCCCCTCCTATCCTGCCAACATCGTCCCCGTCCGGTTTCCCGCTGGGAGCTAAAGGTTGACAACCAAGCCTCCCATCGACAATGATCGTGAAATGAAAACAAACTCTCAGCACCACACAGTCCGAATTACCATCATTCCATAGGAATGGTGGGCTGCGTGATGCGCTTTTGAGTTATCAAACCCACCCTTGAGGTGGGTTTTCTGTTTCTGCCTCATGGGAATGATCCATTTCAGGAGACAGCATGAGGAAGATCGCCGTATTTGGTAAGCCGGGAAGCGGAAAATCCACGTTGAGCAAAGCGCTGGCGTCAGCGACAGGCATTCCACTGCACCAGCTCGATTCGATCGTCTACAAGAAAAATGGTGAGCTGGTGGATCGCCAAACCTACGACGAGGCGCATGAGGCTATCCTGTCGTCGGACAGCTGGATCATTGATGGATTTGGCCCCATGGATTCGTTCAATCAACGCCTGAACGCTGCCGACACGCTGGTCTATATTGATCTCCCCTACTTAACGAGCTACTGGTTTGTAACTAAACGCTTGCTAAAAGGGCTGGTCGCAAAACCGGAAGGCTGGCCGGATGGCAGCTCGGTTCTCAAAGGCACGCTGGAAAGTTATAAGGTGCTACGACTGTGCCCGAAATTCTGGAACGCGGATTTTAGGGGCCGATTGGAGAAGCTATCGGCTGATAAGTCCATTCACATCGTTAAGTCGGTTTCTGAGCTGGATACGTTTATTACAGGGGTTAGATCGTCTTTTTAAAGGGCCCATCTTTCAGGGTCAGGTCTTGCCTTTTGCCCTTCCCGGCCGGAAGTCAAAGGATAGAAAGCAAAGGACAAGACCTGACTGCCGACACGTAACTTCATCAAAAATGCCCCTTTCCAGCACACCCTAGGCGTTGTAACGTCTTAACAGCGCGGTCCTATCCATCTAACCCGGAGAATGCCATGGCCTCCCCCCTCGTGACCACCGATTGGCTGCAAGACAACCTGGATAACGAACAGCTGGTGCTGATCGATGCGAGTATGGCCAACGTCGTTGGCAAGGAGCCGATCACCTATGACAGCCCCGTGTTGATCCCGGGTAGCCGCCGGGTCGATCTGGAGGGCACGCTATGCGATACCGGATCCTCCCAGATTCATGCTTTCCCGACGGAAGATCAGTTCACTGAGGAAGCCCGGCGACTGGGTATTGGGCCGGAGAGCCTGGTGGTGCTCTACGACAACCAGGGCATTTACTCGGCACCTCGCGCCTGGTGGATATTTCGGGCGATGGGTTTGAGCAATGTTTTTGTCCTGGATGGCGGTCTTCCACAATGGCTGGCCGAAGGGCGGGCCACCGTGGCCGCGCCAGTTGCGGACGCGACCACGCCTGGCCGTGTGGCAGGCAATCTCGACCCCAGCCGGGTACGAGATTCCGCCTACGTATTCCAGCATTTGGAGAACGGTCAGGTAACGGTCATCGACGCGCGCTCCCGGGCACGTTTCCTGGCTCAGGCGCCAGAGCCCCGGCCCGGTGTGCGCGGTGGGCACATTCCTAATTCCCTCAGTCTGCCGTTTACCGAGGTGCTGGATGGCTATCGCTTCAAGCCCGCCAACCAGCTGGCGGCAACCTTTGCCAACCTCGCTCCCCATCTCAAGCCAAACCTCACCCCCAACAGTGGGCACCAACTGGTCTTCTCCTGCGGCTCCGGTATCACCGCCTGCATCATCCTGATGGCGGCCGAGTTGGCCGGGTTTGAAAAGCTATCGCTGTACGACGGTTCCTGGGCTGACTGGGGAAGCGATGAGTCGTTGCCGGTGGCATAGCGCCTTCCCTACTCGCATTCTCAGCGCCGGTGCCACAGATTTCCAAGACGTTGCAGCATCGCCCGCACAACCTCTTGCCGGGCCCGGCGATGATCACGCTTGACCTGCTCAAGGTTAACGCCCCCCATGCCATCCCGATACCTGGGCGATATGCTGGACGCTGGCGAGTCAACGATGCTCCGCTCTGATACGTCGTCCTTCTCGCGGAAGACTAACGGGTTGCGGGCATGGGTGTACGCCATCTCTGCTGAAATCAACATGTCTCTGTCCTCCCGGAGCCGCACCGGATTGCGGGGCTCCCTGGTTATCTTTTGAGTTCAGGTACATGGTAATGTTGTTCTAAACTGCAAACTATTCCCTAAGTGTGAGAACAGACATTGCAAAAACGTACAGATAAACAGCCTGACAATTCCTCCGCTGCAACACAGAAAACGCGGAGCAATCTGGCGTGGAATGACTTTGAGCTGGTGCTCGCCATTGCAACGGCGGGCTCGCTGTCTGGCGCATCACGGGCATTGGGCGTAAGCCACGCCACGGTTTTCCGAAGGTTGGGCGATGTTGAACAGCGCCTGGGCGTGACCCTCTTCGAGCGAAGCCGGAGCGGTTACCGGCCGACGCTGGCCGGGGAAGAACTTGCCGACACCGCACGGATTATGGACGAGGCCGCCCTGGCCGCCGAGCGAAAAGTGGCCGGTCGCGACCTGGAGCCCAGTGGCGAGATCTGGACCACGACCACAGACTCCCTGCTGATGGGGCTACTCGCACCGCTGTTCACGCAGTTCCGGAATAAATACCCCGGCATCGTGCTGGACGTTGCAGTGTCCAACCAGTTGTTCAACCTCACACGCCGGGAGGCGGACGTTGCTATCCGACCGTCCAACCGTCCCCCGGAAAACCTGATTGGCCGGCCGCTGGCCTCCATCGGTCAGGCCGTTTACGGACACAGGGATCTCGGCCTGACGCCTGGCACCCCCATCGAGACCCTGGCCCATCAGCCCTGGATTAGCGCCGGGCCACGACTGCAGGATTCACAGGTGAACCAGTGGATGGAGACTAACGCGCTGAAGGAAGCCTGTGTCTACCGTGTTGATACCCTGGTGAGCATACTCAGCGCTGTTCGCTCCGGTATGGGGCTGGCCGTCATTCCCTGCTATCTCGCTGACAAAGACCCCGATATTATCCAGCTCACCGACCCCATCCCCGAGCTGGAATACCGCCTTTGGTTCCTGATGCACCCAGACCTGCGAGGTGTGGTGAGGATTCATGCGCTGATGGACTTCCTGACGGATGCTGTCCGGGCGCAGGAACAGCACCTGGCCGGGCGGCTTTTAGGATGATCGGCCCTAAGCCCTCAGCCCAATGCTTCCAGGGCACTGCATACGGCTTGGGTTAACTGCTTCGGATAAACCTGGGTCAGTGTGACCGAATCACAGTTCTGAAACTGACGGAACTGCCCAACGGCGTCGACCAGGGCCGAGATCACCGCATCCTGGTCATGACTGTGGGGTTCCAGATGCAGTGACTTGATTTCCAACAGCCTGATTTTCCGGTGGGCCTTGCAATCCATCCGGCCTATAAATTCATCGCGGTACAGCAAGGGCAAGCAGAAGTAGCCGTACTGTCGCTTGGCTTCGGGCACGTAACATTCGATCTGGTAGTCGTACTGGAACAGGGCCTTGAGCCGGTCACGCTGAATCACAGTGTTGTCGAAGGGCGACAGAATCTTTACCCGGTTATTCAGCCTTGGAAGGGGGGACTCAAAGGCGCCCGCTTCCATCAAGAACACGTCGCCACCATTCACCTGGGCCTGTTCCAAGGCACCCTCCGCCAGTCGGTCACTGACCTGAGCCTTCACCGCCTTGCGCAGTGCCGTATTGCGGCGAAGGTAAGTCAACCCCTTCAGTGACACCAGCCCATGGCAACGCAACTGTTGGTCAATGAGGTGCTCGGCAAACTCCTCTATGCTCGGGAGTTCTGTATTGACGTGCGCGGGCAACACCCGCTCGGTCAGATCGTAGGTTTTCTGGAAACCATCGCGGTCGCTGACCATCAGGTCACCTTCCATGTACAGCTGTTCCAAGGCCTTCTTCGCAGGCTTCCAGTCCCACCAACCGGCCTGTTTGCTGGTGCCGGTTTCCAGATCCCGTGACCTGAGAGGACCATCGAAACGGATGCGAGCCAGCAACTCCGCCATCAGTTTCCTGTCCGGGCTTCGGTACCAGTGGGTTTGCCCGCTCTTGATGGCCTGTTTGTAGGGTAAGGAAAACCGAAAATCGTCGATTGGCAGGAATGCGGCCGCGTGAGACCAGTACTCGAAGATGTCGCGGTTGCGTAACATCCGGTCGACCATCGCCGGTTCGAACCCGGGTACCCTCGAGTGAAGCACGTGGTGATGGGCGCGCTCCACCACCGAGATGGTGTCGATCTGCACATAGCCCATGTGGCTGATCGCTCTTCGTGCCCCTGCCAAGCCACTCCCGAAGGGTTGTCGCTGCAACAACCCCTGGGCGCTCAGGGCCAGGCGACGCAGTCGCGCAAGATCCTTTGGTCGTCGAACTTCAATCATAGCCCTGCCACCTTAACGTTGGCCTCACAGCCTGTTGGTATCATCACTGGGTAATTGCATAGTGATCTTACTAGCTGAAGGTCTCCCTGACTTGCAACGTGTTGGCAATTGGGCCAGTTTTGCCCTGCCCCCAGGATTAAACCCAACTCCAAGTCGCCGTCGCGAAGCATCCTCGTGAGGACAAATGTTCAGAAAATGGTTTAATCATCTTGGTACCACACTCTACGTTCAGCTGTGGGAAAATCGACTCAAAGTCACTGATAGCGGTACTGGCAGGACGTTTGATGAGACTCCCAAGATCAAGATCGTCACGAACCAAAAGGGTGAGAAAATCATCTCTGCAATTGGTACCTTGGCGGATAACACTCAGGAACCAAACTCGGCGGTGATCAATCCGTTCTCTCATCCCCGGACGTTGCTGGCAGATTTCACCGCCGCCGAGAAGGTTCTGCAACATGCGTTCAAGACGTTATCCGGTAACAAGTATCTCTCCCCCTCACCCGCCGTTGTTATCCAGCCAATGGAAAAGGTGGACGGAGGGCTAACCCAGATCGAGCACAAGGCCTTCAAAGAACTGGCTCTTGGCGCCGGCGCCCGCGATGCGATTGTATACGAGGGGGAAGAGAGCTCTCCCTCGAGCATCAACTTTGCCAAGATGGCCAATGAGCACACAGCGACGCCGGAGGCTCAAAAGTCGACGCTTCCTGCAACAGTGGTCACGGTCTTAATGGTGACGGTCTTGTTATTCATCGTTTTAGCAGGCTGAGTTCCCAGTTGAGGGAGGGATAAGCCGGACAGATTGAAGCAGTACCGGTTTTCCCCTGATTCGTTAACCCAGACAGTGAAGCCGATTTGTAAAATGCGCACTCTTAACTACTCATCAGTCGATATTTCAGGCTTTGCGGGCATCCGTGAGCGGGTTCTGGTACGGGATCGTGGCCACTTTGGCCACTCCCAGGTTGATGAGGTGCGCGATGGCTTCGGCGCCTGTGTCTATTTGGCGCATGCCTATTTTACCCCTGGTGGCAGTACCGGCCTGCATCACCACCAGGATGTGGATATCGTTTCCATTTTCACCAGGGGCGAGGTGGTTCACAAAGGGACCTTGGGCGATGGTGATCGCTTTACCCCTGGCCAGGTGTTGGTGCAATGCAGCGGCCCGAAAAGCTTTAGCCACAACGAAATCAATGCCCTGCGCGACATATCCGGCATGGTGCAATTATGGTGTGTGCCCAGCAGCGACAGTGCCAGGCAGCAAAAGCATGAGGTGGTCACCCTGCCTGAGAGCGGGCTACAGCGAATCTATGGGGGAGCGGCAAACGATCCCCTGACCCGCATTGCCAGTGATACGCAACTGGATATTGCGGTACTGACGGGCGATAGCCTCCTGGAAATCAAAGGCCCAAGCCGTCTGTATGTATTTGATGGTGAAGCACGGGTGAGTGAAGACCGGCAGCAGATTACGTTACCCCGAGGAACCTTATGTGATGGCGAAGATTTGACCCTCGAAGGTGAATGTAATGTGCTGATCCAACGACGGCTTTATCAGTCTTAGCGAATTGACCAGAAGAATGCATCGGGCTCAGGTCGTTAAATCTTTGTCGAAGACTTGAAGGATCCATGAATCCGGGATAGACCGATTCTAGGGACGGCGAAAATAGGGTCTAGTTTCCAGTAACCATCCGGCGGGTCCTACCGTTGTTATCACGGCACGACTTTGACGCTGTTGAAGCGCAAACGCTTTCCCAGAAGGCAATGAGCTTCCTAAGGTTTGCAATGCCACGGATTTAATGAGTTTATAGCGCTATGCACGTTCCTTTCTGGCTAACCACTGCCCTGCTCTTCCCGGTCCTCCTGTATCAGGGCTGGCGCACCCGGAAGAAAACGCCCCGGTTGCCTGAAGCCCAGGGGGCACCTTGCGGCCAGTACGGTGAAGGCGCACCGGATATGCGTCTTTTGATTCTCGGCGAGTCCACGGCCGCTGGCGTAGGCGTCACCAGCCATGATCAGGGCCTGGCCAGTCAGCTTGCCCGGAATTTGCATAAGCAATCCGGCCAAACCGTTGCCTGGCACACTGTCGGCCTGAACGGAATCCGTATGGGCCAGCTCAACCGGAAACTGGCAAACCTGCAGTTACCGCAGGCCGACGTGGTTTTGCTGAGCATGGGCGTCAATGACACCACTGGCTTCACGCCCCGATATCGGTTTCGACGGCAACTGTTGGCGCTTCGCAGCAGGCTTGCCGCGTGGCACGCTGGGCCGGTCTACCTGTTGAGCGTGCCTCCCATGCACCTGTTCACGACATTGCCCTCCCCGCTCCGGCAAATCCTTGGGTGGCGGGCGCGGCAGCTAGATCGGGTCTATAAGCAGTTGGCCAGACAGTCCCCCGGGGATTTTCAGTACCGAAGTTACCCGCCTGGCACCGATGCCTCGCTTCTGGCGAGCGATGGCTATCACCCGAGCGACAAGGGTTACCAGGCTATTGCAGAAGCTCTGGCTAACGATTACTTATCAATAAAGGTGCCGTAGTTTTGCAAGACGTTGTAAAACCCGAACCGATTGATTTGAAGGGATAATGGCATTGCACTGGCTTGCGCTCGGACCCGCGAGGCGTGGTGAGGATTCATGCCCTGATGGATTTTCTGACGAATGCCGTCCGGGCGCAAAAACAAAAATCCGGGACAGAGCTAGTTAAAAGCCATTCGCCATCTAGGCCAAAAACAGCTCTGTTCCGGTTTTCGACATTAGACCTTAATGCTTTTTTGGACGCTGAGTGCTGGCGTCTAGCCCCCCAAACAGGCCCTGGTCACCAGGCTGCTTGGGCTGTTGACTGTGTTGTGTTCATAATCACGAAGTTTTTCAGGAATGAGCTATAAGGTTCCATCCTACGAAGGGCTTGCTCGTATTCGGCAATGACCTCGGCGGGAACATTGCTGGAAAAAACAGTGTATAGGCCGGTTGCTTGTTCGGGCAGCTCGATGATGCGGACGTTTTTCTGGAAACCGTAGATGGCTGCGTTGCTATACAAGTCAAGGCTATCAGCAGAATACACGGCGTCGAGCCGCCCCCATTCCATAATTTGGTAGCCACGATGAATGACTTTCTCGCCATGGATACTGAAGGTTGCCAGACCCTCCAGCATCGGAGATAAATAGCCATCCGCGTAGACCCCAATTCTCAGGTCGGCTAGTGCGTCAAAATCCGTGATGTCCTGTATTCGGGAAGGTTGCATGACCATTAAGGCCGGGCGCATTTGGAAGAAGGGCTTCTCGGGAAATCGAAACATGCCGTCCCGCACCGGATTCTTCGCCATAGCCAGTGCAACGTCTATCTCGCCCATAGCCAAAGCATGCACTAGTCGGGAGAGCGGTAGCGCCCTGCTTTGAACCTCCAAGGTTACTCCCATTGAAGCGGCAATCTTGTGCAGGTATTCGATGGCTGGACCTTGCGCATGGTTCCCTGCCGATTTTGCACCGTATACATGCGGAGGCAACTCGAAAAAGCCAACTTTGAGCGACCGGCCCGCCGAGGTGGAATGCCAGCCTCCAATGGCCGCAGCCAGGACGACAATCAATAACTTTTTAAACAACATGTCGGAGTATCCCGGAGTCGCGGTCAAGGTGATGCGATACGGATCAGTTTATACTCGGGTGGTGTGGCTACCCAGAGTTTTTTTGGCATTAACAGCCTATAAAGACTCTGATTAATTCCGGATCTTCGCCCCATGCGCTTCCCACCCTGGGAACAATACAACCCACACCCGCCACAGGCACTGCAGTGCGGCTCAAGGTTCGCCTTGGCGTAGGTTGCCCGCAAACGTACGGTCGAGCAGAGCCTGTAACCACGGGAGCGGAGGCATTCCACGGCAAACCAGTATGGCCCCGGTTTCCCTCATCGCTGGCCGCGGAAAAGGTCCCTGCCCTGATGGTCCTTTTGACGAATGCCGAACGAACGCAAAAGCAGCGCCTGGCCAGGCAGTCTTTACGCCAAGCTGCCCGGCCAATAGCGAACTAAGGCCTTCCTACTCCAGCGATTCCCGAAGGCGATTCGAGGCCCGCAGCAGCAGGGCCTCTTCGGCACTGATGGCCGTCATGCCCCGGGTCTTCTCCAGCAGGGCCAGCGCCTCTTTCTCCTCGTCAAGTTTCAGCTTTGCCCGGGCGTACTCGTAATACACGCCCGGAAAATCCGGTGCTAACTGCATGGCCCTTTTGAACAGCTCTTCCATCGACGATTCTTTCGCACCGTAGGTCATCCGGGCAATCAGGCTTCCGGCCTTTTCGATGATGCCCGACTGAACGCCACCGAATAAAGTGACGGCATAGATGTTGTCGGGATCGTCCTCCAGCAGCGCTTCCAGAGTGTCGATGACCTCCGAGGTATAACCGGTACCCATGGCTTCGGAGGCAGACAGGTTCTCCAGTATCCGAGCCTTACCGTAGGCGTTGCCAAATCGGATCATCGGATGGTCTGGCGCCATGGGCATGATGTCCTCCGTCAGGGTGATAACCTCTTTGAGCAGCCGTCTTCGCGACTCCTCATCGCTTTCGATCAGCGTTGCGTAAAGCGCCTGGGCATAAAGCCCCGGGAAGTAGCCGGCCGGACCGAGGGCCAGGCCCAGGTCCCGCGCTTCCCGGAACTGACCGTTAAACAGCAGCGCCCAGGCCCGGCGCAGTTCTCTGGCGTAGGCATCAAAGGAACTGCGCAACTCACCGTCTGAAAGGGCTGCCAGGTCCGGGTGGGAACGGGCTGTCGTTTTAAGATGATTCTGGGTGAAGTCGTACATTTCGGGCCAACGTTCAGCGTCTGCCCGCAGGCTCTCAGCCGTGGGTAAAGGGCCACGAAATCCGTCGGTCAGATCCTGCCAGTGTTCAGCAAGATCCTGTTCTGTGTAACGGAAGGACTGGAGCTCGTCCGGGTAGGGTTGCCAGGTTTGGTCAGCGAAAAGCTGGGGACTGACGATAATAAGCAGGACCAGAGACAGGGCTTTTTGTAGCATTATTGTTTCTCCATGGTTTTTCACAATTCCATCACAGGAGAGAAGGTCGCCCATTGGCTCAGATTCAGGTACGCGGTGCATAAACGTCAATGCTGACTAGGAACATAAAAGGGCTCGACCTTTTGCCGACCGCGACCTGAGGGCCAAAAGACAACAGCTGACCCCGGAAGCGCCGGTTCGCCCCGGGAATCGTCACATCGCGCAGTCCTTACGATTCTCTTTGACAAACGCCATGACACTGTCCGCCGTCAGGTTGAACATCGGCCAAATCTCCATGCCGGCACTCTTCAGCCCCTTCGCGGCCCATTTGTTACTGGTGTTGAGCAAGTGATAGCGGCCCTCCCCCTCATAGAATTGGCTATCGCCATAGAGCCCGCGCTTCAGTTCGATCAGCCTACCAGCGTCATCCCGGCTAAAGCCGCTGGCCAGGTAACGCGTCAGGGACTCGGCTTCCTGGTTGGTGAGGCAGGTGTCGACCACATCGGCCACAGGAAAATACTCCACGGGTGATACCGGTATCGACGCAACATGCATGACAGCACCCCGTGACCAGAAGATTGCCTGCAGTGTTAAGCCCGTTGTGATTTCTTGGGCTTGGTAAAACGCCTCATCGCCCCACCCCAGCTCGTAGTAGGCCGCCTCATGAAATCGATCCTTGAGCTGCGGAACCATCGGATCGAGGTGGTCGGCGGCCAACATGAGCCCCACATGCCAGCCATGGCCGACCACGTACAACCTGATCGTACGGGCATCGCCTGCCCGAGCGTCCGGTTCGATGGCATGGGGTAGTCCGGTGCACCCCGAGAGGCCGAACAACATGAATAGAACGCCGATGGCTTTCATTCCGGTCCTTCATTGAGGCAGGTTCCCGTTTCCTACACTAACACCGAATTAACGGCGCACGTATCGGGGAGAGATGCCCAGGAAGCAGCCCGAGGAGGCCTGGCGGGAATAATCGCGGAAAATCCCGGTCCATACACTGATGACCTCGGTCACAACCGTTACACGCACAGTGTGCAAGCTTGCTGCGTAAGTTTGCCTGAAAAACAGACCCACCGACGCAGGGGGATATCCCATGAACTTTTTCCGGAAAATCAATCTGGCAGTTGCGGAGACATTGGCACTACCGGCCCTTGGAGGCCTCGTGGCGGTCGCCGCGAGGGTGCTAATGGCCCATATATTCCTGATCGCCGGCTACGGGAAGATAACAGGGTATGAAGGAACCATCGGCTACATGGAGTCCATGGGTGTTCCAGGAGGTTTATTGCCTCTGGTGATCATTGTTGAAATTGGCGGTGGGCTTGCCTTGCTATTTGGGTTTCAGGCACGCCTTGCGGCACTGGGATTGGCGGTTTTCTCTGTGCTCGCAGCGTTTAGCTTCCACGCTGCTGACGACATGAACCAGCAGATCCACTTCATGAAGAACCTGGCGATGGCCGGCGGGCTACTGGCGTTTTTCCTGCATGGAGCCGGACCTTTCAGCCTGGACGCTGAAGACCAGAAAGACTGACCTTAGCTTCGAACGCCAGGCCATTCCAGTGGTTGTCCATCGTCGATCAGGCCACCTACTCACAACGGACAGCCCGGTCTAACCTTCAACCACCTTGGACACACGCGCTGACTGCGTCGTGCTCTTTGACGCAACCTGGTCCGGGTAAAGGAAGGGTTACGGGGATTGACTTCGATAATTATCGAACTAACATGCAAAAACAAGTTCGACACTTATCGAAATGAGGTGAGATATGGCCAAGCAATCCCCAATCCCGTTCTGGGCGGCACAGCATGTTCCGGATCAAACCGGCAAGACCTTCCTGATTACCGGCGCCAACAGCGGCATCGGCTTTGAGGCGGCCAAAGCGCTGGCGGCGAAGGGAGGCAAGGTCATCATGGCTTGCCGCAATCTCGCCAAGGCGGAGGAAGCCCGCACCGCCATCCTACAGGCGGTCGGGGCAGCCGACCTCGACCTGATCGAGCTGAACCTGGCGGACCTGACGTCCGTGAGCGCCTGCGCCGACCAGCTCAACCAGCAGTACGAACGCATCGACGTGTTGATCAATAACGCCGGCATCGGCTGGATTCAGCGTCAGGAGACCGCGGATGGCTTTGAGATGCAGCTTGGTACCAATCACCTGGGTCATTTTGCGCTCACGGCCCAGCTGATAGGACTGCTGCGCAAGTCACCGGATGCCCGTGTGGTCTCCATTGCCAGCCTGGCGCATTGGGTGGGCAAGATCCACTTTGATGACCTGCAACCGAACCGGAAGTACAACGGTGCCACCGCCTATTGTCAGAGCAAACTGGCCAATCTGCTGTTTGGCCTGGAACTGCAGCGTCAGTTTGATAACCAGGGGGTGCCGATTCGCTCGATCATCGTCCACCCGGGCATGTCCGCCACCAGTCTCGCCAACGCAGCCCTGGCCGAACGTCACGAAGCCCTGATGAAGATTAGCGAACGCGTCGCGCCATTTGTCGCGCAGGACCCGGCCATAGGCTGTTTGCCAACGCTGTATGCTGCCACCTCGGACAAGGTCCAGGGCGGAGACTACATCGGGCCAAAACACTTCTTTGAGATATTCGGGACGCCGGCCAAGGCCAGAATTGCGCGCCATGCCAAAGACCCGCACATCGCGGCCCAGCTCTGGTCGGTGTCAGAATCGCTGACTGGCGTAAACTATCAGACGGCGCTGGCGGCAACCTGAGTCCTGCGACTTCAAAATACTGTTTATGAACAGCGCCTTAAGTGGCCGTCACAGCGACCAACCGGTCCAGCCTGCGAGGCTTGGCAATGCCATACCCCTGGGCGAAGTCGACCTGAATTTGCCGCAGGGCATCCATTATTTCCAGGTCTTCCACGTATTCGGCGATGGTTTGCATGCCAAGGAAGTGACTCAACTCGTTGATGGATCTGACCAGGGCATGATTGGTCGGGTTGGTCGTCATGTCCTTGACGAACACGCCGTCAATTTTAACGAAGTCCACTGGCAGCCTCTGCAGGTAGGCGTAGGAGGACAGGCCGGTGCCGAAATCGTCGAGGGCGAACCGGCAGTGCAACCTCTTCATCTCACTCATGAAATCCGCAGCGTAGTGTAAGCTGGCGACGGCGGAAGTTTCGGTCACCTCGAAGCACAGCTTGGGGGTCAGTTCGCGATGGCGCTTGAGGCGATATTCCAGCTCATACAGGAACGTGTCATCGCTCAACGATGACCCCGACAGGTTCACGTTGAGGGTGTGAATCCGGCTCATCTCACCAGGGTGATGGGTCATCCAGTTCAGAACCTCATCCACCACCCAAAGATCAACGCGGGAGCTGCGCCGGAACTGTTCGGCCGCCTCGATATAGCCCTGCGGTGATATTTCACGACCGGAGGCATCGGTCAGGCCCAGCAGGAGCTCGTACCGGTCGCCATTTCCTTGACTGCCGGTATCCTCCGCCAGGGCGACGATTTTCTGGGCGCGCAGGTAGAGACTACCGTCGCGAATGCTGCTGTCGATCCGGGACACCCAGGCAATGCCTTTTGCGGTGTCCTCCTGGTCCTCCGCCTTGCGTATTTCAACCCGGTTGCCGCCGAGGCGCTTTACCGCCTTCAGTGAATTGCTGGCCTCGCTCAGCAGGCTGCCGGCGGATACGCCGACGTCTTCCACCGGGCAGACACTGGCGCTCAGGGTGCAGGTATATTCCCCCTCGCCATGGCGGAACGTTTCCGTCTCAAATTGCTGTCGCACCCGGTCGGCAAACCCCTGGCTGTCTTCCGGCGTCATGGGATGAGCGACTACGGCAAACTCATTGCCACCCAGACGGCCGACCGGTGTCTCCAAGGGCAGCTCGGTGCAGGCTTCCTGAAGCAGGGTTGCACAACGTTTGAGCAGGGCATCACCAGCGTCGGTGCCGTAACTGGTATTGATCACCTTGAACTCATCGATATCAAAAGCAATCAACACACAGGCCTCTTCCCCGGAGAGATCCCCCAGGGTCTGGGACAGGTGCTTCTCGAATTCATGCCGGAGCAGACAGCCGGTCAGCGCGTCGTGGGTGGCTTCGAAATTCAGCTTCCGATATACGTCCTGCAGGACATCAAACAGGGCCTGGTCGACGAACGGGATGTCGCCCTGGTCCACCAACATGGCATCCCCGTTGGCCAACTTGGCCACGAACTCCGAAAAGCCGTAGCTCTCCTCACCCAGTCCCCGGGGCGAGAGGAATACAAAGCGAAACACGTCCTCGCCACCCCAAACCAGGCGCATACGGCGCAGTTCGCCATTGTCCAGCTTGACCTCCACCCAGTCGCCGACCTGGATCTGCCGTGCCCGCCGGGACCAGCGACCATCGACCGAGGTCTCGGGCACCGCTGCGCTATCGTGATGACCCGGCGGATAGGCCGTCAGGAAAACCGTTGTCACCTCCTTGTGGTGACGGAGCTGGTCGGTCAGCGTGGATACCACCTCGCGAACCCGGGCTACCTCACCCAGGTTGCGCAGCTCCCGTTCCACCAGGCCCAGGAGCGCATCACTCTCCAGTTCCCGCTCAAAGGCCAGGTGCGCACTGACTTTCCCTGGCACCAACCATAACCGCAGTTGATCAATCACGTTCAGTAGCTCAGTGCAGCCTTGGCTCTTCGGCCCTTCCCTCAAAGAAGCCAGCACAATGAGTTGCTCCCAGCCGCTTTCCAGGAGTTCCAGCAGCACCGTCGGTACTTCGGAGTTGCCGAGCATGGCGTTCAGGCGCCGGCGGACGTCGTTCTGGGCCTCCTTGAGCCGTTGCTTGCCCTCCAGGGTCTTGGAGATGCGCTCGGCATTCCGGATGAACGAGCGGTCCTGGCGTTCCACCAGATGCTTCAATTTCTTGCCGATGGCCTGATACCGCGCCTCGTCGGGCTCTTCCGACTGCATCAGCTCGTCGATAATGGTCGCAACCGTCTCCTCCAGGTTTTTGCTGGAACTGCGCTCGGCAAGACACAATCGCATCAGGTCGTTCACTATCTCCCGGGTAATATGGTGATCCTGGTCCAGGAAATCCGGTGCCTGCAGGAGCATCTCGAACACTGGCAGCCTCAGCTTCTCCAGCTGGCCACGCAGTGACTCGGCCAAGCCAGGCTGTTTTTCCAGCGAACTGAACAGGCGGTCCACCAGCTCCACTTGATCCCACGCTGACTCGTCCAGGGCATCGGCCAGGTCGGCATCCAGGCTGGCAAGGTTACGGATCGCCGCCTGCATGCTGGGGCCGGCCTGTTTCAGGCTTTGGATCAAATCTGATCGGTGGGGCTTGAGGCTTTGGGAAAGCTTCGGATTGGTGGCCGGCCATTCGTCGCTGGCGTGCGCCGCATCCCGCTGCAGCCTCATCATGCGGATAACCGAACGGCTGCCAATGCCGGAAGGCAAATCGGTTGGGGCCCCAGGAACATCTCCCGCTACGCTTGTCCCACCGGGCCGCTCTTCATTCTGAGCCCGTGTCTCTGCCGCCGTGACGCCCTCCGTTTCACGTTGGGACCAGTTGGGAGGCAGGTTGATCAGGTTCAGGGCGTGAAGGCCGCCCCGGAACAGGTCCTTAACCAGCGAATCGGCGGCGGGCCGCCAGACGTCCTTCAGACTGGTCTCAAAGGCCGCGTAGAGTATGCGCCGATGACGCGGTTCAATCCCCAGCCGGTCCAGGGCGAACTGCAGACAATGGCACAGGGACCAGGGTGAGATCGGGTTGATGGCGTCGTTGATGTCCCGGAACGATAGCTGGTTGAGCAACTGGTTCAAGATGAACAGCGTGTTGGTGCTGGCGACCTGTGAGGCCACGGTCTGCAATGTAAGCCAATCCTCAAAATCCGTTTTTTGCAGAACCGTTAACTCTGACGATTTGGCGGGCGCGTTCTCTGGCCTGAGGTGTTGATTGGCCTCCTGAAATTGCGCCGTAAAATCCTGAACAATCTGCGCTTCCCTGCTGCCCAGGAGAAAACGCATATCCTTTAACCGGTTGATTTCCCTGATTTCTGCCGCCGCCTCCAGTTCTTGGTCAATGCCGGTATGGGCCCCCTCGAAGAAGCTGTAAAGCAGGTGCTTGATCATGCGTGAGATGTGTTGCTGGTAAAGCTGTTTCAGGGCTCCCAGTGCCGATGGGTCGGACAAAATGGAAGCTCCGGAGTTCAATAGCGTACTGTCCAGTATCCCCATGCCAGGTACACTGTCTGCGGCGTTGACGGCGTTCTCACAGATCAGGATCAGATCGCCGTCTTTAGTGGGGGTTGTCAGTCCGCATACATGGATGTAGTCGTCCGAATTGCCCTGGTGGGGAAACAGGTAGAGATCAGCCTTAATGGCCTGGCCTTTCTGGAAATGGGCGCGAGCGGAGGGGGACGTCAGGGTGGTGATTGTCAGGGCTGTCGAGCCTTGATTTGGGGATGTCTCGCCGTGATTGCCAATGGCCCTAATAACGCAACCTCCTGGGGGCAGCCCCCGGGTGACGATGATGGCATCCTGCTTGAATCCTGCATTCGGGGATCTATTCTGCACCATTGATCGCTTCCCTGCGCACGCCGCGGGTAGATGTCCAGCTTGTGGGACCTTGCCCCTAACATAGACCACTGGCCTGAAAATTTCCGGTACCACTTGTGACACGGATGGCTGTGGGAGCCCCTGCCGGAGACTCCCACAGGCGACTTTTGCCGCTTCGTGTACTAGATTCCATAGGCGTTGCCCGTTTCTCGAGGGGATATCCGGGGGAACACCATCCTCCTTGCGTGCAGGTTGATGCCACGGTTATGACGGTGCGCAACGGTGTAGAATCTAACAATGGCCTCCTACAGAGCGATGCTCACACTGGGATGGCAGTCTGATTGCCAAGCCCGAGGAGCCGTGGGGAGGTCATTATCGGCGCCAGGCCGCTGAGTGCCCTCAGCGCAAGCGACTCACGCTGGCGAATGACAATGCTTCAATTCCGGCGATCAGGAATTGGAAATGGAGTTAATACATGCAGCCCAAGGACATCGTTGCGCAGTTCATTGCCGATATCCAGGCCCAACGCTTTGAAGAGGCAAGAGCCTCGCTGGCTACCGAGGGGTTTGAGTATGTGGGGCCGAACATGCGCTTCCTCAGTCCGGATGACATGCTCTCCTACCAGTTCGGCATGGCTGCCATTCAGAAAGACCTCATCGTCCGTCAACTCAGTGCCGACGGGGAACACGTTTTCGCGATTCTGGATTACCGGACCAACTTTGAGCCCATCGGGGATGTCCGGCTGGCCATCTGGTTTCGTGTCCGGCGCGATAGGATCCAGACGGTGGAAACCTTCTATAACGCCGCCGTAGTGGAAAACATGCTGGGGGGTATCCTGCCCTCGGCTGGCTGAAGCTGACAGGATATGGAGACTGGTCTTGCGTTACCCCGTTCCCGGCCGTGCAGGTCAGCAGCGAGGCCTGCTTGAAGCCCCCTCAAAGTACGCCTAGGCTGAAGCTATCCGGTTGCCTGGTGTGCCTCGTGGAAGGATCGGCGTTGCACCTCCTCGACGAACGTCATGGGGGCGTTACCGGCCCCCTCCTTGAGCGGCATACCACTCCGTTACGCTGACGCCGTTGCCATGCGCTCGACAACGACCTTTAGAGAACCTGGAGAGCCCTGCACCGGACCCCGATGAAGAAGCACCGAGCGACCTGAAACGCAGGCCCTGCCCTGGCGAACCCAGGGTTCTAAGCGGACGAATGGAGCCTGGGCGCCTAGCGGGCTTGGTTGGGTCCTCTAGTCAGGACAGATAGAAGCGAAGCCAAGTTTGCCAGTGGGAGCAGTGTTGAATGAACAAGCACAAGGAATCCAGAGTACCTGGTGAACGGCAGTTTGAATCCTTACTCTGGGGGTCCCGTGTATTGGTGATGCTTGCCGTCATTCCCAGCATCTTGGGGGCGACCGTGCTGTTTCTGGTCGGCACCATCGACATCATTAAATTAACCGCGGACACGTTTGTCTATTACCTCGCCGGCGGCACCGAAGACATACACGACACCGTGGTGCCCATCATCGTCACAGCCGTGGATATCTACCTTGTCGCCGTGGTGCTTTTGATATTTGGTGCCGGAGTCTACCGGCTATTTGTGTCCCCCATCGACAAGGCGGAAGATCACGCGACGAGCCATCCATTCAATGTTCAAACCTTCGATGAACTCAAGGACAAGATCGCTCGGGTAGTCATCCTGGCCGTGATCATCGAATTCTTCCGGGCGGTGGTCGATATCCGGTTTCAGACACCACTCGATGCGATCTATTTGGCGATGTCGGTACTGGCACTGGCTGCAAGTCTTTATCTGATGCGTCGTATGCACCCATCGGAGGAACACTGACGCAATAAACCTGTACAGAGGTCTGTATGGCGTTGATTCTGTTTCTTGCCGGGTTGGCGTTCTTGATTGTCGGGGCGGAGCTGCTGGTGCGGGGGGCCTCCCGCCTGGCGGCCCTGTTTGGTATCTCGCCCATTGTGATTGGTCTCACCATCGTGGCCTTCGGCACCAGTGCGCCGGAACTGGTGGTCAGCGTGAAATCCGCCTTGGCGGACCAACCGGGCATTGCTTTGGGCAATGTGGTTGGCAGCAACATTTTCAATGTGCTGTTCATACTTGGCTTGACCGCGCTGATCGTACCGCTGACGGTGTCCCAACGCCTGATCCGCCTGGATGTGCCGCTGATGATCGCGCTCTCTGTCGTCGTTTTGCTTTTTTCACTGGATGGGCAACTGGGACTCCTGGAAAGCGGGCTGCTGGTTCTGGCGCTAGCGAGCTACGTCGGTTTCACGATCTACCAGAGTCGGCGTGAAAGTGCCGCGGTGAATGAAGAATACAGCAGCGAGTTCGGGCGGGAAGGCATAGGCCCCTGGCCGCTCAACGCCGCATTCGTGGTTGGCGGACTGGCGTTGTTAATCGTCGGGGCTGGCTGGTTGGTAGATGGCGCGGTTCGAATCGGCCAGTACCTTGGTGTCAGCGAACTGGTGATCGGATTGACCGTGGTGGCGGCCGGCACGTCGATGCCGGAGGTGGTGACCTCGGTCGTTGCCGCCATCCGGGGTGAGCGCGATATTGCTGTGGGTAACGTCGTGGGCAGTAACCTATTTAACATTATGGGTGTGCTGGGCGTGACTGGCCTGGTCGCGCCCCAAGGCATTGCGGTTTCCAGTGCCGCCCTGAGTTTTGATATCCCGGTGATGATCGCCGTCGCCATTGCCTGTCTGCCCATCCTCTTTACCGGCGGCGTCATCAGCCGCCAGGAAGGCCTGCTACTGCTGGGCTATTACGTCGCCTATACGTTGTACCTGGTGATGGCGGCCACCCACCACGCCGCGCTGGCGCCGTTCAGCAGTGTGATGCTGTTCTTCGTGATTCCGTTGACGGGTATTACCATCCTGGTCATCACGCTACAGGAACACCGCCGTAATGCCCGTCAGTTCAAGCGTTAAAAAGCCAGGGCGTGCTTCTGCCCTGCACGGGCTTTACCAGCAACACCTGCAACATCAACAGCCCCTAGCAAGCCCGAACCTGCTCCGCCCCTGCGATTCGCGTGCTCAGGTGGGAGGCCCGGCGCAGCAGGAAATCCTTCAGTTGGATGGGGTAGTCATCTGCCACTGCGTTCTGAACCGACGGCCTGCGGGCCAGTTCCCCACGCCAGGCCTGCACGGAAGGGCTCCCCTCAAATGGATTGAACGGCAGGTAGGAATCCAGGGTATCGAAATAGCGGAAGATGGGACCATAAGCCGCATCGACCAGGCTGAATCGTTCGCCATTGAACCACGGTCCCTGAACCTCGGGCTCCAGTCGCTTCAGCTTACCGTGAATCACTTCCACGCCATCGTTGAATGTCGCCTCGGTGCCGGCGTTGTATAGCCGGGCAATGTCGCCGAGCAGTTGGGAACCAAACTCGATCCAGGCCCGGTGCCGAGCTTTGCCCAGGGGCTCGGATGGATGCAGGGAACCGGGTGTCACCTCATCCAGGAACTCACAGATCACCGCCGACTCGAACACCGTGGATTTGCCGTCGACCTGAAGCACTGGCACCTTCCCCAGCGGCGACAGTTGTAGGAACCACTGCGGTTTGTTGCTGAGATCCACATACCGGCGCTGGTGGGCTATGTTCTTTTCGGCCAGCGTAATCAAGGACCGCTGGACATAGGGACACAGGTGATGGCTGATCAGGAGCAGTTCATCGTGATGCATGGCTTATCCTCCAAAAAGAAACTCGACGGCCACAACCTTAGCGCTTGACCTGGCATGCCAGAACCGCAATAACTGCAAACGCTGTTTTGAGGTTTGGCGAACGACCGGCAAACCGAACTGTTGGAAGGAGTCCCAGTACAATGGAATTGCCCGAACTGAACTGGAGTGACCTGAAGTATTTCCTGGCAGTAGCCCGTTTCGGCTCACTGGCCCGGGCGGCTGAGCGGCTAAAGGTGACGCACTCCACCGTGTTCCGGCGAATCAACGCCCTGGAGTCGTCAGTGGGAATCAAGCTGTTCGCCCGGCTACCGGAAGGTTACCGACTGACCGATACCGGACTGGAAGTCCTCGCCTATGTGGAGCGGGTGTCCGATCGCATCGACGACCTGCAACGCCTGCTGGACAACCGCAATGACAGGCTCAGTGGCGTGATCAATGTGACCGCCCCGCACAACCTTGCCTATCGTTACCTGCCGCCGCTGCTGAAGGAATTCCAGGCCACATACCCCGATATTCATATCAACCTGCTGGTGGGTAACGAGGACCTCAACCTGTCCCGTCGCGAGGCGGACATAGCCATCCGCGCCACCCCGACACCCCCGGACTACCTGGTGGGTCACAAACTGGTGTCGCTCGCCTGGGGGGCCTATGCCGCCCCGACTTACCTGGACCAGCACGGTCGCCCCGATACCCTGGCGGACCTGGAGGGGCACCGGATCATTTCCTCCCGACTCGACCTGTTGCGGCTGCCCGCCTTCGACTGGGTAGAACGGAACATAGCGCCAAGCCAGATCGTCGCCCGCGGCAGCGACCTGCCCGCCCTTTCCGCCCTCGCCGTGGCGGGCGTCGGCATCGCCCCGCTGCCCGACGACCAGGCCAAGGCGGAACTGCAACGATTGTTTACCTTTGATCCCGGCCAACACAGCGATATCTGGCTACTGACCCACCCAGACCTGAGGGAGAACCGCCCGCTGCAGACACTCAAGGGGTTCCTGACGGAGCGGTTACAGGCCGACCTCCTGGCTGTGGCCGTGCCCTGAACCACTCTTTGCGCCCCGTCACCGATCAAGGGCCGGCACGATGGAGCTACACCGGCGCGATCACCACCTTTGCTCCGGTTTCACGCACAATCCCGCAAGCGATGTGTCGTCAGAGTGCCCCTCAACCTTTTCGCCGACGATTGCTGCCTGACAATCGCCTGGGTGCTGGGCAGGTATTACGCAAACGGTCCGCTCCCCTTATCACCACCAACCTCCTGGAGATCGGTGGATGGTGGCGTATTCACAAAATATAGTCCGTGGTCAGGAAGCCCGAATGCCGGTTCCTGATGATGTCACTGATCAGGTCCTTGTTTTGGGTATCCGAGCTGGAGGCCACCGTGGTGCGGATGGAAAACACCCGCAGGGCATCGGAGACCGACAGGGTACCCTCGGCCGAATCCTTGCGCCCGTTGAACGGCAGGATATCGGGACCGCGCTGGCATTGGGTGTTCAGGTTGATCCGCCCCACCTGGTTGGCGAACACATCCACCAGTCTGGCCAGTGTTTCGGGCTGGGTACCGAACAGGCTGAGTTGCTGCCCAAACTGGGACGCCTGCACATAACTCACCACCTCGTCGAGGTCCCGGTAAGGCACCACGGGTATCACCGGACCAAATTGCTCTTCATGATACACCCTCATGGTGGGCCCAACCGGATAGAGCACGGCTGGGTGGAAGTAGGTGCCGCACACGGTGCCGCCCCCTTCGTTGACGATGTAAGCGCCCCTGGCCAGGGCATCGTCAACCAGGCCCTTGAGGTAATCGGTCTTGCCCGGCTCCGGCAGCGGTGTCAGCGATACGTCCGGCTCCCAGGGCATGCCCGGTACCAGTTGGGCAATGGCCAGGGAAAGCCGGTCCACGAAGGTATCGACAATGCTTTCGTGCACAAACAGCAGTTTCAGGGCGGTACACCGCTGCCCGTTGAACGACAGGGCTCCGGTTACACATTCCCGGATGGTTCGGTCCAGGTCGGCGTCCGGCAGGACGATGGCGGGGTTCTTGGCGTCCAGGCCCAATACCGCCTTTAGCCGATGGGGCTTGGGATGCATCTTCTTCAGTGCCGCCGCCCCCTTATGAGTGCCGATAAAGGCGAACATATCCACCTTTCCGCTCTGCATCAAAGGCCCGACCGTGTCCTTGCCCCGTCCAAAAATGACGTTGATCACGCCGGCCGGGAAACACCGCTGGAATGCCGCCAGCAAGGGGCCAATGAGCAGCACGCCATATTTCGCCGGCTTGAACACCACGGTATTGCCCATGATCAGGGCCGGGATCAGCGTGGTAAACGTCTCGTTCAACGGGTAGTTGTAAGGCCCCATGCACAGGGCCACCCCTACCGGCAGGCGGCGGGTCTGTGCCACCACCCCCATCACCATCTGGAGGCGCGTGGCTTCCCGATCCAGGGTCTTGAGCTCATGGATGGTGTCCACGATGTAGTCGCAGGTCCGGTCGAACTCCTTGCACGCATCCTTGCGGGTCTTGCCGATTTCCCACATCAGCAGGTCCACGACAGCCTCACGCTGGGTTCGCATCTCGGCCAGGAATGACTCGACATGATCGATCCGCTCGGACACCGACAGACTTGGCCAGTAGCCACTTCCCTGGCCATAGGCCTCCACGGCGGCATCCAGCGCTCCCAGAGCCGCGGAGGCGTCCATCAGGGGCGTCTTGCCGATGGCCAGGGGCCGTGGCCCGTTGTTGCCCTCCCCGCTCCCCTCGTTACGAAGGCAAACCGGGCTGACCACTTCGACGTAGGCGCCGCCCCAGTCCCGGAGTTCTCCGGCAACCAGATACTGCTGCTGAATGATTTCGTTTCCCGGCCGAAACCGTTCCGGTACATCCTTGAGCGTGGGAAACAGTTCGTCCAGTCGTGCATTCATGTTCAAGCTGCTTTCCATGTTCGGGGCGTTTTCCATATCTGGGGTGTTTTTCATCTTCGGGGTGCTTTCCTTGACCGAGGTTCTTTCTTCCATTTAACAGCCTCCATTTAACCGGGTGTGCAAGGTTCTGCATTGCGGGTCACGGTGGAGTCCACCAATGCCTGGGCAATACCGGCAAACTCCTCCGCCTGCAACGACGCCCCGCCGACCAGCCCACCATCGACATCCGCGGACTGGAACAATTCGGCGGCATTGCCGGCCTTGATGCTGCCGCCATACACAAGGCGGACATCCTGGCTGGCACTCTCATCATGGGAGGCGAGAAACCGACGAATCCCCCCGTGGGTTTCGGAGACTTGCCCGGCGGCGGCCGTGCACCCGGTCCCAATGGCCCATACCGGCTCATAGGCGATAACGCCCCGAGCCAGGTTGGCAATGCCAACGGCGCTGATCACCGCCTCCAGTTGCTGTTCGATAACCTCCTGGGTGAGACCGGCTTCCCGCTGCTCCAGGGATTCCCCGACACAAAGCACCGGAATCATGCCCGCCGCCAGGACTGCTCGGAACTTGTCGGCGGTGTCGTCTGCGCTCTCGTAGTACAGGGAACGGCGCTCGGAATGTCCGACCAACACAAGGCGGCACCCCATCTCATGCAACATGGATGTACTCACCTCACCGGTGAAGGCACCCGAAGTATGGCTACTGGCGTTCTGTGCCCCAAGATACATTCCCGTGTAACTCAGCAGGTCCCGCACCTGGAACAGATAGGGCGATGGCGGGCAAACCGCCACATCAATAGCGGGGCGTAGTGGTCGCAGTTTGGGCAGCAGGCGGGTGAGCAGGGCCTGATTGGCCTCAATGCTGCCGTTCATTTTCCAGTTGGCAATCAACAGGGGTTTTCTTTTGGTGTCGTTCATTTTCTATCTCCAATCGCCGGGCATTGGTCAACGCCGTTGCCGGCATCAGGTATCGGGGAATCACGTATCGAGCGCGCAGCGAATGGCACTGACCCCGGGATAGAAAGCATGGGCGCCAAGGTCCTGCTCGATACGCAACAGGCGGTTGTACTTGGCGACCCGGTCGGAGCGGCATAGCGAGCCGGTCTTGATCTGGCCTGCGCGGGTGGCCACCGCCAGATCAGCAATGAAGGTGTCTTCGGTTTCGCCGCTGCGATGGGAAATGACCGCGGTATAGCCGGCATCCTGAGCCATGCCGATGGCGTCCAGGGTTTCCGACAGGGTGCCGATCTGGTTGAGTTTGATCAGTACCGAATTGGCGACCTCCTGACTAATGCCCGAGGAAATCAACTCGGTGTTGGTCACAAACAGGTCATCGCCAACCAGTTGGACGCGGTCTCCCAATTTCCTGGTCAGCAGTTGCCAGCCATCCCAGTCACTTTCATCCATACCATCCTCGATGGAGGCAATGGGGTACTGCATGGCCAGTGACAGCAGGTAATCGGCAAACCCGGCGGAGTCGTAGCTCTGCCCCGCACCAGTTAGGTGGTAGGCGCCATCCCGGTAGAACTCTGACGCGGCGCAGTCGAGGGCCAGCACAATGTCAGTGCCAGGGCGGTAACCGGCTTTCACCACCGCCTCAAGGATCAGCTCGAGGGCTTCCTCACTGGACCCCAGATTGGGAGCGAATCCGCCCTCGTCACCAATCGCGGTGGACAGGCCTCGCTTTTGCAGCAGGGATTTCAGGGCCTGGAAGGTTTCCGCCCCCATGCGCAGCGCCTCGCCATAACTCGGGGCCCCCACTGGCTGGATCATGAATTCCTGCAGGTCGACGGTGTTGTCCGCATGGGCGCCACCGTTGATGATGTTCATCATCGGAACCGGCAGTACACAAGGCCCGGGGCCACCGTAGAGTTCGGCCAGGTAACGGTACAGAGGCTGTTCGCGAAATTTCGATGCGGCATCGGCCACCGCCAGGGAAACGGCCAGGATCGCGTTGGCGCCAAACGCGGATTTGTTGTCAGTGCCATCCAGGTCACGCATCAGGCGGTCGATGCCGCCCTGATCGAACGATTCCTTGCCCTGCATAGCCGGCGCAATGTGGTGATTGACCGCCTCAACAGCCCCCAGCACCCCTTTTCCGTTATAGCGGGCCTGATCCCCATCCCGCTTTTCCAGCGCCTCACGGGAACCCGTGGACGCACCGGATGGTGCCCGCCCGTGCCCAACAAGGCCGTTGTTCAATTCAACGTCCACCTCCACTGTGGGAAAACCGCGGGAGTCCAGGATTTCCCGGGCAATGATTGTTTTGATACATGCCATAACACAACCTACCTAACTGCGATTTTTGTTGTTTACGAATGCGATAGCGCCATATCGAACAGCCACCACTATATTAATATTCGTTTGCGAACATTTACAAGCGAAAAAGAACACAAAATCCAGATGAATTTGTTATATAGAAAATCACCCAGATGAGTTTTGGTTGCAGCGGCCTAGACCCGGAACTTGCCGATCAGGCTTTCAATGTCTCCCATGGACGCCTTCAATTGATCGCCTGTGGCCACCAGCCGCTCGATCTCCTGAAGGCTTTCCGAAGAGGATGCACTGATCTCATTGACGTGCTGCGATACTGAGCGGCTGACGTCTTCCTGTTCGTCCATACCCGAGCGGATGTGTTCCGCGCCGTCATGAATCCGTGCAACCGCCTCACGAATTTTCTCGACACCGCCCGACGCATCGTTGATCAAGGTCTTCACCGATTCCAACCGCTCAAAACTGTCTTCCATGGAGGTGACCGCCTCGCCGGCCTCCCCCTGCAACCGGGTCACCAGCTCGCGGATGGTATCGGTGCTCTGGGTGGTCTTGTGCGCCAGTTGCCGCACCTCATCGGCGACGACTGCAAAGCCCCGGCCAAACTCCCCGGCACGCGCCGACTCGATGGCGGCATTCAGGGCCAGCAGGTTGGTCTGGTTGGCGATTTCATCGATCGCCTCGGTGATCTTGCCGATGTCGTAGGATGCGGTTTCCAGGCGCTTGAGCTGATCGGAGGTTTGCCGTACCTGGCTTTCCAGCTCGTTGACGCATTGCATGTTGGCCTCGGCGGTGGACTTGCTGTCGTCCACCTGGACATTCACCGCCGCCACCAGCTCGTGGGTGTCCCTGACCGCGCCCGCAACATTGTGGGCCGAGGCCTCCATTTCGGTCATCGCGGTGGCAATGGAGCTCAACTCGTCGGACTGGCCCCGGATCCGCTCACTGAGACCGTGGGAGAACTCGGCGTTGCTGGTGGCAATGCCGGCAATCTCACCGCCTGCCTTTTGCAGGCTTCCCAGCACCGTGCGCATGGCCTCCGCCAACTGGTTGACCGAACCGCGCAGGGCAATGAATTCCCCTTTTGCGGCAAAGTTGAGGGAGCCGCTGTAGTCGCCGGATGCCATGGCGGAAAGGTGACTCACCGTGGCCCTTAGCGGCACACTGATCAGCCGGCCGAGCCAAACCGAGATCACCAGCGCCAACACCAGCACCAGCGGCAGCAGGTAATACACCAGACGCTCGGAGAACTGCGCCGTGCTGTCCAAACGGTCCACGGTCTCAATCGCCGCTCGCTCAGCCGCCGCGACCATCGCTGCGATGCGTTCGTCCAGTGTTGCCAGCAGGGATTCCGCCTCGGTCACCGCCTGGGTGACCGCCAACACGTTCTGGCGGTAATCGTAGTACCGACTGACCATCCCTTCGTCGCTGTTCACCGAATAGAAGAACTCTTCGGCCATCGGCGCCAGGCCTTCCAGGCGGGGCACCTCATCGATGATGGCGGCAATGTCCTGCTCAACGGTCACGGTGTTGAACCGGAGATTCTCCACCACGGCCTTGAGTCGCTCGGGATCTTCCGTGCTCACCAACTGCATGATCAGCAGTTCCATGTTAGACAGATTTCCCATCACCGTATTGAGCAGGTTCTTGATGTAGATATCCGACCCGGCGGGCGCGGCGGCCTCCCGGATCAGCAGCTGTTTCATTTCCGCAGCTTTGGCCAGGAAATCCGACAGGCCGGTGTTGACCGCCTCCGCAACGCTGATCACCTCCGACTGGTACTGGTTCAACTGGCTGACCTGGTCTTTCAGGCGGGCCAACTGATCGGTAAATCCAACGGCGGCCTCGTCGAACCCCGCAAGCAGCTGGTTGTCACTCGCCTCTTCGACCAATGTGCTGACCTGGGCGTCCATCTGCGACATCAACTCGTCGACTTCGGCAAACCGGGAAGCCAGTTCGTCATTGTCCGATACCACGGAGAGCGATATCACCGCTGTTCCCGCGTTGCCGGTCATGGCCTCAACCGACTGCACGGTACGCTGAAAAGGAAAAATGTCATCCTTGACGTGGGCCGTTCCCTCGGACATCGACTTCATCATGACACCGTTGAATACGCCCCACCCCGCGATGATGAGGCACAACAGGCCGAAGCCGAGATAAAGCCGATGGATGATCGAGATATTTTGCATACCGCCCTCTTGCAACCGCACATCAGGAAGAACCGATGCTTTAAGGCTAGTACAGATTGATTTGTATAAAAAAAGGGCCGGTAGGGTGTTCCACGGAACCCCTGAACTGCGTTCGGGGGTAGGAAGAGCAGCCGGCCCTAACCCATCGTTTCATCGGTGCTTGCCTAGCGGCCTGGCAAAAGCCAGACCGCCAGGCGATCAGGGTTGGTTCAGGGAATTACGCTTCTCGTGCGTTTTCCCAACTTTTCAGGAGTTCATCGTAAGGCACGGTTCGGCCCTGGGGCTTCTCATTCTCAAGCTTGGCCTTGGGGGCACCCGGCTGGTCCAACCAGTACTGCGGGTCACGGGGTTCGTTCAACTGGGGACCACAGTTCGGCATCACGTTGGCGCGCTCCAGGCGCATCATCACCCGGTCCTGGGCTTCCGCCAGGCCGTCCAGTGCTTCCTGGGGAGTCGCTTCACCGCTTGCAGCCTGGGCGATGTACTGCCACCACAGCTGGGCCAGCTTGGGATAATCCGGAACATTGGTGCCGGTCGGGCTCCACTGGACACGGGCCGGGCTGCGGTAGAACTCAACCAGACCGCCCAGCTTGGGCGCCGCTTCGGTCATTGCATCGGAGTAGATGTCAGACTCGCGAATCGGTGTCAGGCCAATCAGGGTCTTTTCCAGGGAGACGGTCTTGGACACGGTGAACTGGGCATACAGCCACGCCGCAAGACGACGGTCTTGTGGGGTGGAATCGAGGAAGGTCCAGGAACCCACGTCCTGATAACCCAGCTTCATGCCCTCTTCCCAGTAAGGCCCACGGGGAGACGGCGCCATGCGCCACTTGGGCGTGCCGTCCTCATTAACCACGGGCAGCCCATCCTTGACCATGCTGGAGGTAAATGCGGTATACCAGAAGATCTGTTGCGCCACCTGGCCCTGGGCCGGTACCGGACCCGCCTCGGAGAAGGTCATGCCTTGGGCTTCGGGCGGCGCGTACTGGCGCAGCCAGTCAACGTACTTGGAGGTGGCGTAGACAGCAGCCGGACCATTGGTCGCACCACCGCGGGACACACTGGCACCCACTGGACGGCAATCTTCCACCCGGATACCCCACTCGTCCACCGGTAAGCCATTGGGCAGCCCCGTGTCGCCAGCACCGGCCATGGAGAACCAGGCGTCGGTGAAGCGCCAGCCCAGGGACGGATCCTTCTTACCGTAGTCCATGTGGCCGTAAACACGCTGGCCATCGATTTCCTGGACATGCTCGGAGAAGAACTCGGCAATGTCTTCATAGGCCGACCAGTTCACCGGTACCCCGAGATCGTAGCCGTAGATTTCGCGGAATTGATTCTGCAGATCCTCACGTTCGAACCAGTCCGCCCGGAACCAGTACAGGTTGGCGAACTGCTGGTCCGGCAACTGGTACAGCTTGCCGTCCGGGCCGGTGGTGAAATCGAGTCCGATAAAATCGTCCAGGTCCAGGGTCGGTGAAGTCAGTTCCCGGCCATCGCCATTCATCATGTCTTCGACAGCCACCACCTTGCCGTAGCGGAAGTGGGTGCCGATCAGGTCGGAGTCGTTGACGTAGGCGTCGTAGATGTTCCGGCCCGACTGCATCTGGGTCTGCAACTTCTCAATGACGTCCCCTTCCTGGATCAGGGTGTGATTGACCTTGATGCCGGTAATCTCGGTAAAGGCTTTTGCAAGCACATTGGATTCGTACTCGTGGGTGGCTATGGTCTCCGAAACCACGTTGATCTCCATGCCCCGAAAGCGCTCGGCTGCCTGGGTAAACCAGGCCAGTTCTTCAAGCTGTTCTTCCTGGCTCAGGGTGGAATTCCTGAAAGACTGTTCAACCCACCGTTTGGCGGCGTCGGAATACTGATCCGCGCTCACCTGAAGGCTGACCCCCATCGCCGTGGCGCCGACAGCGGCACTTAGGAGCAGGGCTTTCGGATAGTTATTGTTTTTGAACATATCCAACCTCGTTCGTCTTGCTTTGGGTTTGAGCGAAACTTTGTCTCGCCTTTCGTTAGCGTCGCTTGGCCGCTAAATTCCAAACCGGAACAGATCGAATGATCGATTCCGATCATTTCAGTCAAAATAGTTCGATTGCGAACCCATTACAATCTTTTTTTGCTGATCCGTTGCACGCCTCCGTTCCTGACGGGTTCGCCAAGCCATCCCGGCAACACCCCCGAAGGGGTGCCCATGCCGGGTTACTTTTCGTCAGCCCCAACGCAGCAGAACCAACAGCCAGATCACTGAGATCGTCAGCGCTATCCACAGGCTGACATCACTCACGGCCAGGAAGGCCAGATGGATGTAGGCTGCCGACAGCAGGCCGATAAACAGCCGGTCGCCCCTGGTGGTGGCAATCGGGAGGAACCCCTTTCGCTCGGTACAGGGAGAGACAATTTCGAACACGGTCATGACCACGAGAATTGCGGCAATCACCGCAAAGAATATGGCAACCGATGGTGTCCAGTTCATCCACTCAATCATCGCAATTCTCCTTACACTCGGCCCAGGGCAAAGCCTCTGGCGACATGGTTCCTGACGAACCAGATAACCAGGACGCCCGGAATGATGGTCAGTACGCCGGCGGCTGACAGCACGCCCCAGTCAATACCACTCGCCCCCACGGTTCGCGTCATGATGGCCGCGATGGGTTGCGCGTCCACTGACGTCAGCGTTCTTGCCAGCAGCAACTCGACCCAGGAGAACATGAAGGCAAAGAAGGCCGAGACACCGATACCCGAGCGAATCATCGGCAGAAATATCTTCACGAAGAACTTTGGAAAGCTGTAGCCATCAATATAGGCCATTTCGTCGTATTCCCGGGGCACACCGGACATAAAGCCCTCCAGGATCCAGACCGCCAACGGTACGTTGAACAGGCAGTGGGCCAGAGCCACGGCGATGTGGGTGTCGAACAGGCCGATGGATGAGTACAGCTGGAAGAACGGCAACAGGAAGACCGCCGGGGGCGCCATACGGTTACTCAGCAGCCAGAAGAACAGGTGCTTGTCGCCAAGGAACTTGTACCGGCTGAACGCATAGGCCGCTGGCAGTGCCACCGAGAGCGTGATCACCACGTTGATGGAAACGTAGATCATCGAGTTGATGTACCCGGAGTACCAGCTTGAATCGGTGAAGATCACCGCGTAGTTGGCCAGGGTAAAGTTCTCCGGCCACAGGGTCAGGCCACCGAGGATTTCCTCGTTGGTCTTGAACGACATGTTGAGCAGCCAGTAGATCGGCGTCAGGAGCAACACGATAAAAACCGTGATTCCGACCCCTTTGGAGCGTGTCATTTTCATCACTCTCTCCTTATTTTTGTTTGTCGAGGTGCGTTATGGCGGTAAAGAACAGCCAGGACACGAGCAGTACGATCAGGAAGTAGACCAGCGAGAACGCAGCCGCCCGACCTATGTCAAACTGGCCGATGGCCATGGTGGTCAACGTCTGGCTCAGGAAGGTTGTGGAACTGCCCGGGCCACCACCGGTAAGTACGAAGGGCTCGGTGTAGATCATGAAGCTGTCCATGAAACGCAACAGCACCGCGATCACCAACACGCTTCTTAGCCGTGGCAGCTGGATGTAGCGGAACACCGCCCACTTGGATGCCCGGTCGATCTCCGCAGCCTGGTAAAACGCCTCGGGAATCGCCCGCAGGCCGGAGTAACACAGCAGGGCCACCAGCGGCGTCCAGTGCCACACGTCCATCAGCAGTACCGTTAGCCAGGCATCCACCGTGTCTCCGGTGTAGTTATAGTCGAGTCCAAGTTCGTTCAGGCCCCAACCAAAAAGCCCGATGTCGCCCCGGCCGAAGATCTGCCAGATGGTGCCCACCACGTTCCAGGGAATCAGCAGGGGAATCGCCAGCAGGATCAGGCACAGCGAAGCCTTGATACCGGACTTCGGCATCATCAGGGCAACACCGATGCCCAGGGGAATCTGGATCAAAAGCACCGCTCCCGAGAACAGGAACTGTCTGATCAGCGAGTCGTGGAGCCGCTCGTCGCTCAGGACACTCTCAAACCACTCGGTGCCCACGTAGTAGGCATTGCCGGGGCCAAAGATGTCCTGCACCGAGTAGTTCACCACGGTCATCAACGGAATCAGCGCCGAGAAGGCCACCAGGATAAAAACCGGCAGAACAAGCCACCAGGCGCGATTGTTAGGGATCTTGTCCATTACTCCTGCTCCTCTACCAGAAATTCATCCACATACAGTTTCAGCCACTGCCCGGGGAAACTGAGATGAACGTCGCTGCCAACCTGTGCCTCATGGTCTTCGGTGAGGCGCACCTTGAGCTTTTGAGTACCCAATTGAACTGTCATGATCTTGTAGGTCCCCAGGTCCTCCAGATCCAGCACCTGAGCCTCAAAGGTATCGTCGGAGGCCATGCCCGAGGCCTGGATAAACTCCGGGCGGATACCAATCTTGATATTGGTGGATGGCGAACGCTTGAGGACCTCCACCTGCCAGGGGGCCATGGGCACCTGTATATCGTCGAAGCAGACGCCCCCCTGGCAACGGGTCACCTCGATCAGATTCATGCCGGGGCTGCCGATGAAGAACCCGACAAAGGTGTGGTTGGGCTGTTCGAACAGCTCCGTGGGCGTGCCGAACTGGACGATCTGGCCGCCATACATCACCGCGATCTTGTCAGCAAAGGTGGACGCCTCGAGCTGGTCATGGGTCACATAGACCATGGTGATGTCGAACTGCTCGTGGATCTGCTTCAGCTTGCGGCGCAGCTTCCACTTGAGTTGCGGGTCGATGACCGTCAATGGCTCGTCGAACAGGATGGCGGAGACGTCGTCCCGAACCAGGCCACGGCCCATGGATACCTTTTGCTTCTCATCGGCGGTGAGGTTCTTGGCCTTCTTGTTCAACTGATCCTCGATCTCGAGGATCTCGGCAATCTCATGCACCCTGGCACGGATCTGGGACGCGGGTACCCCTGTGTTCTTCAATGGGAATGCCAGGTTCTGGTATACAGTCATGGAGTCGTAGATCACCGGGAACTGGAACACCTGGGCGATGTTGCGGTCCCGGGGAGACAGTTCGTTGACCCGCTTGCCGTCAAACAGCACGTCCCCTTCCGAGGGCTGGACCAGCCCGGAAATGATGTTCAGCATGGTGCTCTTGCCACAGCCAGACGGTCCGAGCAGGGCGTACGCCCCCCCCTTCTGCCACACGTGATCGAGGTGGCGAATGGCATAATCATCCGGTCCGGACGGAACCTCACTGTAGCTGTGCGCCAACGATTTCAGGTGAATTTCAGCCATCAGGCATGCCCTCCTTTCGCACGGGTCGGGGTGTGCACCAACGTTTCGTTACAGTCAAACACGAACAGTTTGTTGATGGGCAGGTAGACCTTGATGGGGGAACCGGTGTGGTACTGGTGCACCCCCATCAACTGCAACACCATCTCGAAATACCGGTTGCGTACGTGCATGAAAGTTTCTGAGCCGCTGATCTCGCTAAGCTCCACATCCATGGACATTTCCAGGTCGTCCCCATTGGTGGGAACCAGGCCGATGTGGCTGGGCCTGATGCCAAACCAGTAGTCACCGGGCGACAGCTTCGCCAGCTCGTCGGTCAGCGCATGGTGGGAATATTCGTCGAACGTGACTTCCGTCTCCGTCACCCGGCCCTTGATCATGTTCATCGGGGGTTCGCTGAACAACTGGGCGGCCAGGGTGTTAACGGGCGTCCGGTAGACATCGGTCACCGGGCCCGACTGGACAATCCGGCCCTCATGGAGCAGCGTGGTGGAGCCACCCAAGGCCAGGGCCTCATTCGCTTCCGTGGTGGCGTAGACGGCAATGCACTGGCGCTGCCGGAACAGTTCCCGCAGCTCGGCACGCAGTTCTTCACGCAGCTTGTAATCGAGGTTGACCAGGGGTTCATCGAACAGGATGAGAGTGGCGTCCTTGACCAGCGCCCGGGCCATGGCCGTCCTTTGCTGCTGCCCTCCTGACAATTCCAGGGGATAGCGTTTCAGCAGTGGATCAATGCGCAGCATGGCCGCGGTTTCCCTGACTCGCCGGTCGATCTCGTCATTCTTCATTTTCGCCAGCCGCAGGGGCGATGCGATGTTCTCGTAGACGGTCAGGTTCGGGTAGTTGATGAACTGCTGGTAGATCATTGAGACATTGCGTTGCTGCACGCTCTGCCCGGTCACATCATCGCCGTTGTAGAGAATGCGGCCGGTGGAGGGCTTGTCGAGCCCGGCCATCAATCTCATCAGGGAAGTCTTTCCGGCTAGTGTGCGCCCGAGTAGAACGTTGAACGAACCCGCCTCAAACGTGATGTTCGCATCTCGGATATAGTCAACACCATCCACGACACGGGAGACATTCTCCAGGATTAAGGACATAGGTTTACCTTTTTGTTCTTGTGGAAACGGTTTCCGTCGAACCAGTCGACCTGGCCGGCAGAAATTCGATTTCGAATATATAAAGGCAATGCACGTACCAACCTTTCTTTAAAAACTTATCTAAACCTTATCTTATTGTTTATAAACGATTTAATAAAACTGAAGTTTTCTCAAAAGAACACCATTATGTTCGTTATCAAACTTTTTGTTCATTATGAACATTGACCTGAACACCGGTTGAGCACATTATTGAACACTGTTATGAACGGCCCTGAGGGGTCGAACACCTCCCCGTTGACGCTTTGGTGCCCATAAAAGGCCTCTGGCGCCGATAAGAGAACAAAACGAAACAGGAGGGAAAGCATGAGACGCCAGGACCAATACTCCGAATATCGCAGCGTCATTGCCGACTCATGGAGCCGGTGCATTGCCTATGGACTGGATCACGACCATCAACCAGACACCGTCTCACTCAATGAGGCTGAGCTGGCGGCACTGGAAGACAGCCACAAAGAGTTGCTGAGCACCACGGAAACCGAGGTTCTGCCCTACTACAACAACATTATGTCCAACAGCCGTTGCCTGATTCTGTTGGCTGACTGCCAGGCCAGGGTATTGCGCAGCTGGGGCGACAAACGTATTACCGAGACCCACCTGAAACCCTATTTCGAGGTGGGAAGTAACTGGCAGGAGCGTAACAGCGGCACCAACGCCATCGGCACTGCGATCGCTATCGGCGCATCGATCCAGGTTCAGCGCAACGAGCACTTCCTCAAACTCAATCGCAGCATCATTGGCTCGGCCGCCCCCATTTTTGATACCGACAAGGCCCTGGTGGGCGTACTCAGCGTTTGCAGCGATGCCTACCTGCCCCAGGCCCATACCCTTGGCATGGTACGGCTGCTGTCCCAATCGGTGGAAAACCGTCTGCTTATCCGGCGACTCGGTGGTCAGTTCTTCATCCTTACGCTCAACACGACAGCGGATAATATCGACAGTCCGTGGTCAGGGCTGATGGTTATCGACAAGACAGGACAGGTGGTGGCCTCCAACCAGCGCGCCGATCAGCTGCTGGGCGAAACCATCACCGGGCGCAATGTTGACCAGCTGTTCATTGAAAGCCGTAACCGTGTACTTAACCAGCCAGAAAACAGCCCCATCCAGCTGACCACTTCCAGGAAAGTCCGGTTCTCTGGCCTGCTGAAGCGCCCGGTTGCAAACCATACAGAAGTGCCTGGAGCCAGCCCGGCGAAGCGGGCACCAAAAGCAAAGCCCAAAAAGCGGGAGGCCGCTGCCGGCCCACTGTCCCTCGAGGATATCGAGCATGGAGAACCCGCGGTTCGGCGCTGCGCCAACCATGCCATGAAGGTATTGGACCGGGATGTCCCTATCCTGATTACCGGAGAAACAGGGGTGGGCAAGGAGGTTCTGGTCAAGGCGCTGCACGGCGCCAGCCGGCGTCACGACCAGCCCCTGGTGTCGGTCAACTGCGCGGCCATTCCCCCGGAGCTGGTCGAGTCCGAACTATTCGGTTACGAGCCCGGCGCGTTCACCGGTGCGAGATCACAGGGCTCCCTGGGGCTGGTCAGGAAAGCACACAAGGGGATTCTGTTCCTGGATGAGATTGGCGAGATGCCACTTTCGGCGCAGTCGCGCCTGCTTCGGGTGCTGCAGGAGCGGGAAGTCACGCCGGTGGGGTCCACCGAGCGTATCCCGGTGGACATTCTGCTGGTTTCCGCCACCAACCGCCCGCTGGCCGCCAAGATTGAACAGGGGGACTTCCGAGCGGACCTGTACTACCGGATAAACGGTCTTTGCGTGGAACTGCCGCCCCTGCGTAACCGCAAGGACAGGAAGGCACTTATTCAAAGGGTTTACCGGGAATACCGGGACGACACCCAGCCCGCGGAGCTGGCTCCCCAGGTCATGTCGGCCCTTGAGAACCACTCCTGGCCGGGCAACATTCGCCAGTTAGTCAATGTCGTGCGGGTGGCTGTTGCCATCGCCGATGGTGAGGAAGTGCAACTCTGGCACCTGCCTCAGGAATTCCTGGCCGAGTATGAACAGGGCGCGGAAAGGCGCGACAGACCAGAGCCTGGTGTCACGCCCCTCCCGGACTCTCCCCATACCGACGCCCCCGTTACCGACTCATCACGGGCCACCGATGCGGATCAATCCGATACGATGTCCCAGACCCTGGTGGTCTATCAGCAGTGCATGGGCAACATTTCCCGCGCCGCCAGGCAACTGTCGATCAGCCGTAACACCCTGTATAAGCGGCTAAGGGATCTCGGGGTGCGCTGAGCGAAGCATCGACTACAGTTTCTGAATCGCCTGGATCCACCCGTCATAAAGCTTGTCTCGCTGGGGTTTGGTCATCTGCGGTTCAAACTTGCGATCACACCGCCACAATTTGGCCAGGTCCTCCAACGAGGCGTACACGCCCGCCTGCAGGCCGGCCAGATAGGCTGCGCCCAATGCCGTGGTTTCGACCAGCGATGGCCGGTCTACCCGGGCGCCGAGCACATCCGCCAGGAACTGCAGTACCCAGTTGTTAGCCACCATGCCCCCATCCACACGTAAGGTGGTGGGTCGCAAGCCGTCCTTCTCCATGGCCTTTTGCAGATCCTTGGTCTGGTAACAAACGGATTGCAGCCCCGCGGTAACGATTTCCTTGATACCGGTGTCCCGGGTCAGCCCAAAGATGGCGCCGCGAGCATTGGGGTCCCAATAAGGTGCCCCCAATCCGGTGAACGCAGGCACCAGGTAAACGCCATGGTCCATCGGGGTACCCTCCGCCAGGGGTTCGGTTTCACTGGCGGCCCGAATCAGTTGCAAGCCATCCCGCAACCACTGGATGGCCGCGCCTGCAATGAAGATACTGCCTTCCAGCGCATAGATGGGAACGCCATTCAGGCGATAGGCCACCGTCGTCAGCAAGCGGTGTTCCGATTCAAGCGCCTGGGTACCGGTATTGAGTATAAGGAAGCAACCGGTACCGTAGGTACTCTTGGCCATACCGGTCTCGAAACAGGTCTGGCCAAACAGGGCCGCCTGCTGATCCCCCGCCATGCCCAGCACTGACGCGCCGGTCAGGGCACCGCGGTCCACAATTCGGCCGAAGTCCGCCGCGGAGTCCATCACTTCCGGTAACAGGGATTCCGGTATCTCGAACAGTGCCAGCAACTCGTTATCCCATTGCTGGTCGTGAATATTGAACAACATGGTACGACTGGCATTGGTGGCGTCGGTCCGATGCACCTTGCCACCAGTCAGGCGCCACAACAGGAAGCTGTCTATGGTGCCGAAGGCCAGTTCGCCATTCTCGGCTCGCCGCCGGGCGCCGGGCACATTTTCCAACACCCAGCGGATTTTCGTTGCCGAAAAATAGGGGTCTATCAGCAAACCGGTTTTGCCGTTTACCCAAGTCTCATGATGCTCTTGTTTCAGGGACTCACAGTAGGACGCGGTGCGGCGATCCTGCCAGACGATCGCCGGATACACCGGCTCTCCCGTATTGCGGTCCCACAGGACCGTAGTTTCCCGCTGGTTGGTAATGCCTACGGCCACCACCTCATCCGAGTCGGAGCACCCGGATGCCATCACCTGGTCACAGGTTTCGCATACCGAGCGCCAGATATCCTCGGGATCATGCTCCACCCAGCCATCATCGGGAAAATGCTGGGGAAACTCCTTTTGGCTGGTGGCGTGGATATTGCCATCCAGGGTGAACAGGATGGCACGAGAGCTGGTGGTCCCCTGGTCGATTGAGAGAATATATTGAGTCATAGCAAAACACGGCCTCTTCCGTTCTTATTTTTTCGTATTTTTACCTTTCTGAACATAAAAGCCAACTTTTTTGGCCTGTTTCGATCGATTCAGCGAGCCCTGAATCCCGTAACATGCTGCACAAACAGCACAAACCCTCTAAAATGTGGGTAGATTTTATTCAGGCTATAATCGTTCGTTACTGAAAAAAGATTCACCGGAGGGCAGTTGAATGGCACAGCTACGTCGGCAGGACCAGATCATGGAGCTGATCCAGCAGAACGGCTTCGTTACCACCGAGCAACTTGTTGATCAGTTTAAGGTCACCCCACAGACCATACGCCGGGACCTGAACGAGCTGGCCCGCCAGAAGAAACTTCGCCGTCACCACGGTGGTGCCGGTATCGACTCCAGCACCGTGAACACGGCCTACCAGGCCCGCAAGATCATGGACCTGGAAGCCAAGGAACGCATCGCTGAAGCCCTGGTGAAGATGATCCCCGACAATGCCTCCATGTTCATTAACATTGGTACCACCACCGAAACCATCGCCAAGGCGCTGCTGGAAAAGAACAACCTGCAGGTGGTCACCAACAACCTGCATGTCGCCTCCATTCTCTCCGCCAAGGAAGACTTCCACGTGATCATTGCCGGCGGTGAAGTGCGTAACCGGGATGGCGGCATCGTTGGCGAGGCCACACGGGATTTTATCAACCAGTTCAAGATGGACTTTGGCATCATCGGCATCAGCGGCATCCATAGCGATGGTTCCCTGCTCGACTTTGACTACCGTGAAGTCCGCGTCGCCCAGGCCATCATCGAGAACTCCAGCCAGGTTCTGCTGGCAGCGGACCACAGCAAGTTTGGCCGCAATGCCATGGTGCGCCTGGGCAGCATCACGCAGGCGGACCACGTATTCACCGACGAAACCCCTCCCGCCGAGATCCGGCACCTGCTGCGGGATCACAACGTGGAACTGCACATCGTCTGAGGCTCCCTCCCCTAACCCGCCCCCGGCTTTCAACTCAGGAGCAGGCCTATCCAGTCCGATCTGCAGTCGCAGCTGCGGTTCTCTCTCTTCGCCCTGCCCTGTTCGTTTATTTTCTTTTTTTCCTTTACGAATATGTCAAGTTTTCGCATAATACGGTTATGAGATAATTTGAACATCGGGAGGCTCACCAGAAGGCAGCCTTCCATGGGCGTCAGGAGATGACCAAAAATGACCAAGGAACAAAACGAATTTGACGTTGTAGTTGTTGGCGGCGGCGTCAACGGAACGGGCATTGCCATGGATGCGGCCGGACGGGGACTCAAGGTCCTGCTTTGCGAAATGAATGACCTGGCTTCCGCCACCTCCTCCAACAGCAGCAAGCTGATCCACGGCGGCCTGCGCTACCTGGAACACTACGAGTTTCGCCTGGTGCGTGAGGCGTTGGCTGAACGGGAATCCCTGCTCCGGAACTCGCCCCACATCATGCGGCCAATGCGGTTTCGCTTGCCCCATCGCCCTCACCTGCGCCCAGCCTGGATGATTCGCACCGGACTGTTCCTCTACGATCACCTGGCCAAGCGTGAAATGCTGGCAGGCTCCCGGTCAATCAGGTTTAACGAGTCAGACCCGCTCAAGCCTGAGATCCGCAAGGGCTTCGAGTATTCCGACGGCTGGGTGGACGACGCGCGACTCGTCGTATTGACTGCGAAAAAAGCGCAGGAGAACGGCGCCACCATCCTCACCCGCACCAAATGCATCAAGGCCGAACGGGGCGCTGACGCCTGGCAGGTATCCCTGCAGGACACCACTGACGAGTCTGTCCGCACCGTTAGCGCCAAGGTGATCGTCAACGCCTCCGGCCCCTGGGTCAGCAAGCTGTTCGACGAAACCCTGGCAATGCCGGCCCCGAAAATGATCCGTATGGTCAAGGGCAGCCACATCGTGGTGCCCAGACTGAACAAAGAGAGCGAGGCCTACATCCTGCAGAACGAGGATGAGCGCATCGTATTCGTCATCCCCTATGAAGATGAGTTTTCGCTGGTCGGTACCACTGACGTGGAGTACGAAGGTGACCCCCGCAAGGCAAAAATCTCTCCCCAGGAAACCAGATACCTGCTGGATATCGTGAATGCGCACTTCAAGCGCCAACTCTCAGAGCAGGAAGTGGTCTGGTCCTACTCCGGGGTTCGCCCGCTGATGGATGATGAATACGAATCAGCCCAGAAAGCCTCCCGGGACTACAGCTTCGAGGTCGACAACGAAGCGGGCAAGGCGCCGATTATTTCGGTATTTGGTGGCAAGATCACCACTTACCGCAAGCTGGCAGAGGCGGCTACCGATAACCTTTGCCAGTTCTTCCCCGGAGCCGGCACCGCCTGGACAAAAAGCGCAGTGTTACCGGGCGGCGATTTTGACAACAAGGAAGCCCTCAAGGCCGAGCTGGAAAAAGCGTTCCCCTGGGCGCCAGGCATGCTGATCAGCCGCTATGTACGAACTTACGGCACGGCTTCGTTCGAGATCCTCCAGGGCCTGAACTCGATAGAGGATCTCGGGCAGAAGTTCACCGGTAATCTGTACGAGCGGGAGGTGGAATACCTGGTCAATAACGAATGGGCGATGACGTCGGAGGACATTCTCTGGCGCCGGACCAAACAGGGGCTCCACGCCACCGGGCAGGATATCGAGTTGCTGGATCGTTACCTGGCGACCCACGCGACCCCTCACCCCCAAACGATTGCTCTCCACAGCGCCTGATTCACACTCAGGCATTTTGCTCCGGCCGGTTTTCCGCCCGGAGCCTTTTTGTATCCTCAGCAGTCAGTCCCCCCCGGTAAGCGGTTTTTGCTGCCTCCCCTCACTTTTCCAAAAAATTGAAAACGAAAAAAGGCCGGACACTGCGTGCACCCGGCCCCTCTTCTACCCGGTTACTCAGAAGGTAAACTGCGATCCCAGGATTAAGGCACTGTAGTCGGAGTCAGGTGCGTCGCTGGAAAAGTCCTGCAGCTCCACCATCACCGTCCAGGCGTCGGTCGCCCGGTAACGGGCAAACAACATGGCCAGATCGGTATCCACGTCAGTCAGGTCGTCCGAGCCTTCGCCATAACTGCCCCCCAACGTGGTGCGGTTGAAGTCGTACGTACCCTCAATGTACCACTGATCGGCATCCTCTTCCTGGGCGCCACCGGCCACGCCATGGCCACCAACCACGAAGTTACCGGTACCCTGGGTCATGGAGTAGTTGGCTCGAACGCCAAAACCGCCCGCCGAAACAGCACCTCCGACGTCCACACCGGACATGGTGAAATCATCAACGGCGGGATCGTTCACATCTACCGCCTGGGTAAAACCGCTGGACCAGAATGAGAGCAAGTCGCTCGACCAGACCACACTGGCTTCCACCCGAGGGCTTTCGGTACCCACGGTGGCATCAACCGCAGTGCCGTCTTTCGGCTTCTCCGGCTGGAACAGACCAACCTTGAACTGCAGCCCGCCCATGCTGGGTGTGGTGTAGATCACCCGAGGGTTGAAGTTGGCATAGAAGTAACCGTTACCGATACGCCCCGCTGTCGCATCACCCTGATTCGGGCTGAACAGACCAACACCCAGGGCGCTGCCATTGTCGCCAATGGCGGGTACACCAAAGACGCCAAAGCCCTTACCGATGTTCAGGGTGCCGAAGTCGCCGGCTACCGCCAGTTCGGCTACCCGGCTCTCGACACCGGACTGGCGGCCGAAATCCACCCGCCCAAAACCGGAGTTCTGAACGCCATCCGCACCCGAGAGATGGCTGTTCAGCTGGAAGTGACCAGACACATCGATACCACTCTGGGTCGGTGCATGAATATTAAATTGGGCGGTCGCTGGGTTGAAACCGGTGGTGATGCGAAACGCATCCTCTTCCAGGTTGTCGTTATCGCTTACCAGGGCGAAAACGGGAATATGTCCATTAACGCCGAAGGTCCAGCCACTGGCGGATTCAAAAGATACTTCAGCGGACGCGGGGGCGGCGATACTTCCGGCAATGAGTGCCATGGCAACGGCCAGGGGAGCCTTGCGATGAAAAGTCTGTTTGTTGTTCTCGGCTTTGTTGTTATCGATCATGGTAGCTTCCTGTTTTTGTTTGTGACCTGCATTGCGAGAGTTGCGCACTCACATAATTCCCATTTAATTTCAGCACCTTGCATAAACATAAGAATGCACACCTCGTCGACTACGCGAACACTCTTCATGCTCAACAGAGTACAAAGAGAACGTTCGCATTCCCCAAATTTAGCTCGCAAAGGAACATTTTGGAAGCTTTAGAACCCTAATAACCACATTTTTTTGGCGAGTCAGCGACCAAAAAACACCAAAGATACCGTTTTATCATTGTTTTTATTGGACTTTGGCATCATTTGCCAACTAATTGCGCGCGTTCGTTGACGAACATTTAAGCGAAAACTATCATCAGTAAGGCTTGCTTTCTAACAATGACCAAGGCAAGCACAGCAACCACATAGCAAAAAAACAAAAAGGTGCCCTATGACGATCTGGCAACGAACAGTCACCCTGCTCCTGCTTGGAGTGGCTTCTGCTGGATCCAGCGCGGAGTACATGGATGCTCTTTCGATCGAAGAACAGGACAGGATTCTGCACTGGATTGACACAGCCTTCCCCGCATCCACACTGAGCCCCGAACAGCAGGCCGAGGAACTGGCCTGGTTTGCACTGGCCGCCAGGCCTTTGCAGGGACGGGAAATCTCCGTCCTGTCGGAACAGCTGGCTACTCACCAATATGAGTCAGAGGTACTCGCCAGGGCGTTCACTGACATTACCGGCATCAAGGTCACCCATGACCTGAAATCCGAGGGGGAGGTCATCCGCCGGATCAACCTGCAGCGAATCATGGCCGCCAAGGGCCAGTACGACGCCTTCGTCAATGACTCGGATATGATCGGCACCCACACTCGCACCGGCTGGGCATTGGCGCTGAGCGACTATATGGAGGGCCCCGGCGAGGCCTTTACCTTGCCCACCCTGGATCTGGAGGACTTTATTGGCCTGAGCTTCGTCACCGGTCCGGACGGCAAGCTCTACCAGTTGCCGGACCAGCAATTTGCCAACCTCTACTGGTTTCGCTATGACTGGTTCCAGCGGCCGGAACTCCGGTCACGATTCAGGGAGATCTATGGCTATGAGCTGGGCGTACCATTGAACTGGTCCGCCTATGAAGACATTGCCGAGTTTTTCAGCGTTCACGTCAGGGAAATTGATGGTGAACGAGTGTATGGGCATATGGACTACGGCAAACGCGATCCGTCCCTGGGTTGGCGATTCACCGACGCCTGGTTCTCCATGGCCGGCGCCGGCGACAAGGGCTCGCCTAATGGCCTGCCGGTGGACGAATGGGGTATCCGTATGGAGGGTTGCCACCCGGTCGGGTCGTCGGTGGCCCGTGGCGGTGCCGTCAATGGTCCGGCAGCGGTCTACGCCCTAAGCAAGTACATCGACTGGTTGAACGACTTCGCTCCCCCCGAAGCCAGCTCCATGAGCTTCTCCGAGGCAGGTCCAGTGCCGGCCCAGGGCCAGGTGGCCCAGCAGATTTTCTGGTATACCGCCTTCACCTCGGATATGACCCAACCGGGACTGCCGGTGGTTCACGACGATGGTACACCGAAGTGGCGCATGGCTCCCTCTCCCCACGGCGCCTATTGGTCCGAAGGCATGAAACTGGGCTATCAGGACGTGGGTGCCTGGACCATTCCCAAAGCCATGAGCGACGAGCAGCAAAAAGCCGCCTGGCTCTACGCCCAGTTCACCGTGGCCAAGGCCGTGTCACTGCAGAAAACCCTGGTGGGGTTAACCCCGATCCGGCAATCGGATCTTGATTCGCCCGAGATGCAGCAGCTGGCTCCCAGGCTTGGGGGCCTGGTGGAATTCTACCGCAGCCCTGCCCGTGAGGCCTGGTCGCCCACCGGTATCAACGTGCCCGACTACCCCAAGCTGGCCAAACTCTGGTGGCCCAATATTGCCGACGCCATTACCGGAGAAAGCACGCCCCAGCAGGCACTGGACCACCTGGCGGAGAGTCAGGATCGGGCCATGGCGGTGATGGAGCGAAACTTCACCATGCGCACCTGTGGCCCCCGGATCCTGCCGAATGATCAGGCCCGGGGAGCGGAATGGTGGCTGAACCAACCAGGCGCTCCCAAGCCGAAACTGGCCAACGAGAAGCCCCAAGGGGAAACCATTCGCTACGAGGCGCTGTTGCGGGAGTGGGAAATGGCGCACTAGAGCCATTCCCGCTCACTCGGCATGCCCCCCTGGGCCGGTGTCTCGGCCGGTGGGCGCTTGAGGACCGTGTAGCCCACGCCGGCAGCACCGCTGGAGACCACGACACGTCCCCATGGCCATGGTCCGATGTGCGACCCCTGCCTGGTCGTCCAGGGAATCAGGACGTGGCCGGCCCACTTCTCGGCATTCTTTTTTCATTGACACCCCTCCCTGTCCATGATGTTATCTACGTTAACTTTGTTAACACCGATAACTTTGGAGAGTATCAGGTACACCATGTCCCGACCGGCCTACCACCACGGCGACCTTCCCCAGGAGGTCCTCCAACTGGCGTTGGATACCCTGCGGGCGGAGGGTGACACCGCCATCAGCCTGCGCGCCATCGCCAAACGCATCGGCGTCAGCGCGCCAGCGCTCTATCGCCATTTTACGGACCGGGAAAGCCTGCTGGCCGAAGTGGCGATTACCGGGTTCCAGTGGTTGAGGGACCGGTTGCGGCGGGTGGATCAGGCCGATCCCCGCCACGCGCTGCTGCATATCGGGCTGGAATATGTTGCTTTCGCCGAGGACGAACCCAATCTGTACCGGCTGATGTTCGGCGGCCGGATACTGCCCCGGGGCGCTCACCCGCGACTGGACCAAGCCGGGCTCGAGGCGTTTCGGGTGCTGGAGGAAACCGTCGCAATGGGCCAGAGCGTGGGCTATCTCAAGCCCCTGCCCTTACCACTGATGATGGCTACCGCCTGGTCGCTGGTGCACGGGCTCTCCGAACTGACCATCGACGGCCATCTGCCCGGTGGCGACATCGAACCTGCGTTGGCCGAAGGTGTTCTCACACTTCTCCTAGACGGCTCCCGACAACAACCCCAATAAGAGGAATCCATCCCATGAGCAGCCCCAAACCCAGCACCATCCGAGTCGGCCGCCGCTACCGGGCCAACCGCCTGGACGGCCCTTACGACGCCATCGTCATCGGCTCCGGCATCGGCGGCCTGACCGCCGCGGCCTGTCTGAGCAAACTGGGGAGGAAGGTGGTGGTGTTCGAACAGCACTACACCGCCGGTGGTTTCACCCACAGTTACGACCGCAACGGCTACGAGTGGGATGTGGGTGTGCACTACATCGGCGATATGGGCGCCGATCACACCCTTGGCAAGCGACTGTTTGACCACATTACCGACGGCCAGCTCAGTTGGGCGCCGATGGACGCCCATTACGACCGTATTTTCCTGGGTGACAAGCACGTCGACCTGGTGGCCGGCCCGGAGGCCTTTAGCGCCGAATTGAAGGCGGCGTTTCCCGGTGAGGCACAGGCCATCGACACTTACCTGGGCTACCTCAAGCAGGTGTCCAACGCCATGCCCGGCATCGTACTCGGAAAGGTCCTGCCTAACCTGCTGTCCGGCCCCTTCCGAGCACTGGCCAAGCGCAAGGCCCCGGAATTCCTGAACCGCACCACCCGGGAGGTGCTGGAAGGCCTGACCGACAACCAGGAACTGATCGCCGTGCTCGCCGGCCAGTGGGGCGACAACGGCCTGCCCCCGGCGGAATCCAGCTTCATCATCCACGCCCTGATCGCCCGCCATTACCTGTACGGCGGCTACTACCCCATCGGCGGGGCGTCGGAAATGGCCAAGACCATCATCCCGGTGGTTCAGCAAAGCGGCGGAGAAGTCTTCACCTACGCCGACGTTACCGACATCCTGATCGACGATGGCAAAGCCGTCGGCGTCCGTATGAAAGACGGTGAAGAGGTGCGGGCACCGCTGGTGATCAGCAACGCCGGCGTGTTCAACACCTTTGGCAAACTGCTGCCGGCCAATGCCCCGCATCGCGACTACTACCAGCAGAAGCTACAACACGTAAAACGCTCCATGGCCAGCGTCTGCCTGTACGTGGGCATTGAGGACACTGCCGAGAACCTGGAACTGCCAAAGACCAACCTGTGGATCTATCCCGGCCCGGATTACGAAGGCCAGGTGCAACGCTTCCTGGACGACCCGGATCACACCGACATTCCGCTGACCTACACCTCCTTCCCCAGCGCCAAGGACCCGAGCTTCGCAGAGCGGTATCCCGGCCGGGCCACCATCGAGATCGTCGCGCCCGGCCCCTTCGAATGGTACCAGGCCTGGGCTGACAAACCCTGGGGCAAACGGGGCGACGACTACGAGGCCAAGAAAGAAGCCTATGCCCAGAGACTGCTGGAGAAGCTCTATGAAAAGATGCCGCAGGTTCGCGACAAGGTGGACTACTACGAGCTGTCCACGCCGCTGTCCACGGACTACTTCTGCCGCTACGAGCACGGTGAAATCTACGGCCTGGACCACACGCCGAAGCGATTCGAGCAAGACTGGCTGAAACCGAAAACCCGCATCCCCGGTCTGTACCTGACGGGGCAGGACGTGATGACCTGCGGGGTGGTGGGCGCCATGATTGGCGGGCTGCTGACCACCGTTGCCGTCAGTGGGCTAAAGGGCTTGCCCCTGGCGAAGCGGATGTTTGTGGGTTAGGGCCGGGAAGCCGACATTCCGGTGCAGGCCCTGACTTTCGCCTTCCGCCTTAAAGGGAAAGCCAGGGCCCGGCGGCAAAACGGTCCGGTTCAGGCCTCTCTCAATCAGTACTGAATGAACTCCCAGATCTTGTAGGCCGTCGTAAAGGGCCTGGTCTCAGGCAGGAAGTGCCCCGCCAGGTACACCACTTCCAGTTCTGCGTCTGGAATGGCCTCCACGATAGCCTTGGTGTGATCGAAGCGGATGATTTCCTGCTTGCCGACCATGACCAATGTCGGCGCGTTGATGCTTTCCAGTGGCTCCAGGCAGTACTCGGGGTTAACGGGCAAATAGCAATCGGTCCGCCAGAGTGCGTAGAGCTTGTCCCTGAATACCGGCCAATGCTCGGGTTCAGGGTTAATGGCTTTATACTTCATGCCAAAGGTGGTGTCGGCGAAGGTTTTGAAGAGGAGCTCATTGCCCAGGACAGAAGAAAATAGCGGCACATAGGTGTCCCCCCCAAATGCAGCGCCGATCAGCACCAATCTGTTCACCCGTTCCGGGTGAAAGGCGGCTATCTGAGCGGCAATCACCGCCCCATCACTCCAACCGGCAAAGTGGGCATTGGAAATGCCCAACTCATCCAACAGCTTCAACGTGTCGTCGGCCATCAGCTCATAGGTGATTGGCCCATCACCATCGGTTGAACGGCCATGACCGCGACTGTCGATCTCGATCACCTGAAACGCGCTGGCCAGAATCCCGGTTTCAATGGTCCACACATCGGAATCCGTGTAACCGCCGTGCAGCATCACCAGGGGCGTCCCTTCACCGTGGATTTCGTAGTACATATCGATGCCATTGATGTTGGCGTATTCGGCCCTTGCGACACCGCTGACCAGCAGCAGGAGGGACAGAAAAGGGACCAGGATGCGCATAGAAAATTCCTTTTAGAGCGTTGTTTTCATTGTTGTCGGATTCGATGTGCAAAGAGGGAGAAACCAACGTCTCTGTTAACGTAGTTTCACTGATAACTTAATTTCACTGATAACATAGTAGAAGACCCGCCAACCTCCACGCTGACAACGGTAACGGGCCAAGTCTTGCCATTTGCCCTGCCCTTGCCAGGAAAGCAAGAAAACTCTCGAGGGCAGAACGCAGGACTGACCCCCGAAGTAACCGAAACAGTGGGGGATACTTCCCCCATGTTCCGTGCCATCAAGTCGCGCTCAGGAATTCCTCCCACCTTTCGACCGCTGCTCCCGCCATTCAATCAGCTTCGCAACGGCATCAACTCGCAGCGGCAGTCGGCTTGCCCTCAGCAGGTCTGACCGGCGGTGTCCGATGTCCTCCAGCAGGAAGTCTTCGTATTCCAGCAAACGGCGCAGCAGGCGTCGGTTGCGCCAGTGTCTGACCCGGGTTTCAAGGGCCGTAATCAACCCCAAAGGGGGCATGGCCGGCATCAGGAACTCAGGGTAGGCATTGTTCGGATGATCTGTATTTTTCGGATGGTCTGTGTTAGCCATGACGACATCTCCTCCGGTTAGCCGCCGGAATGGGCGGCTCTCCTGGTTAATAAGGTTTGATGGGTGAGTGTCGCGACCTCGGATTACAGTATGTTGCCCTGCGCATTGTTTAATCAAACTAATAAATCTAAACTCTACTTTAATATTTTCTGAACGGTGATCTGGGAGACACAGCATGGCCCTCACGACATCGACGCCGATTCCAACCAGCCTGCCACTGCTGGACACCGACGTTCTGCGTACCTTTGTCGCCATAGCCGAGCACGGCAGTTTTACCCGCGCAGCCGAGCAGGTATACCGCACCCCTGCGGCACTCAGCATGCAGATCAAACGACTGGAGGAAACCTTGGGCCAGAGCCTGTTTGTGAGGGAGACCCGCAAGGTCAGGCTGACCCCGGAAGGTGAAGTGCTGCTGAGCTTCGGGCGGCGGCTGCTCAAACTGAATGAGGAAGCGGTGGCACAGTTTCTGACGCCCCCGGTGGAAGGAACGGTCCGCTTCGGCATGCCGGATGATATCGGTACCCGCATCCTGCCCGGCATCCTTGCCCAGTTCGCCCGGACCCATCCCGCCGTGCAGGTGGATGTGGTCGTCGGCCGCAGTGTGGAGATGCAGGCTCGTATCGACCGTGATGAGTTGGACCTGGTATTGGTTTCCGAGGGTAGCGATGGCCTCGAACCTGGCCGGGGCGACCTCGTCCATTCAGAGCCCCTGGTATGGGCCGGACGCGAGGGCGGCATTGCAGTTCAGCGCTCGCCTCTGCCGGTGGCCCTCGCCAGTCACGGCTGTGCCTGGCGCGCCATGGCGCTGACCGCACTGGATCGGGCCAACATTCCCTACCGGATAGCCTATACAAGCGAAAACTGCACCGGTCAGGAAGCCGCAATGATCGCGGACCTGGCCATCGCCCCTTTCCCACTGAGCCTGATTCGGCCCCCTTTACGCCGGCTCGACCAGACTACGGACCTGCCGCCCCTGGGCCACTCCCGTATCGCGCTGATCCGCCGGGAAGGAGCCGGCCCCGCCAGTGAAGCCCTCGCCGGTTATGTGGTGGACGCATTCAGGCGCGATTAGCTCCCGCTCATCCACCCTGTGACAGTCGAGCGGCGCTACTGAAGCGGATACAGCCGTCGCTCGAATCCGCCGGATCGATCCGGAACAGGCCGGTGAAGGTAATCAGGTATAGCTCCCCAGCATTGTCTTCGGCGAACGAGGCCACATTGCGGCCGCTTTCCAGCAAGGTACGGCGCCGGTAGCTGCCATCAGACTGGGGCTCCAGGGCCCAGAGGGTTCCGGAGCCGAAATCCGAGAACAGGTAAGCGCCCTGCAGACCGGGAATTTCACTGCCCCGATAGACATACCCTCCGGTGACCGCGCTGCCCTCGCCGTGGTCGTACTCGGCAACGGGATCAATGAACGGCCCCGGATCGTCACATCCGTTGCTGGTTCGATGAAAGCCCTCGAAGCATCGCCAGCCATAGTTACCCCCCCGGGAAATCCGGTCCACCTCTTCGAACCGGTTCTGGCCCACATCGCCGGCCCACAATACGCCGGTGGCCCGGTCGAAACTCCAGCGCCAGGGATTGCGCAGGCCGTAGGCGTAAATCTCCGGCAGGGCTCCCGGAATGCCGTTGTTGGCGGGGCTACCATCGGCGTTGATGCGCAGCATCTTGCCCAGCCGGGTCGACAGCGACTGGGCCCGGTTGCCAGGGTCATTGGCGGAGCCGCCATCCCCCAGCCCGACGTACAACAGGCCATCGGGACCGAAGGTGATATGACCGCCGTTGTGGTTGGCAAAGGGCTGGGGCTGTTCCACCAGATCCATCCGCAGCAGCTCACCGGCACCACTTTCCCGCAGGCGCCGGCCATTGTCGGCGGACTCGAAACGGCTCACGAACGAGACCATGCCACTCTCGGTTTGCTCGGTAAACGACAGGTACAGGAGGCCGTTGGCCGCGAAATTCGGATCGAAGGTCATTCCCAGCAGCCCGCACTCATTGCAGCCACTGAGGGAGTAATGGTCGGTCAGGTCGACCAGCTCGCTGCGGCTGTCGGTGATCAGGTCGAGGCGGTGGATGCGGCCGCCCTGCTCGACCACATAGAACACCTCCGCTAAGGAGGGATGGGGCAGCATGAGCAGCGGAGCGTTGAAGGTAAAGTTCGGGGCAAACGCAGTGAGCTTTACCTGAAGCGACCCCGGACAATCGTCATCGTCCGATTGATCGCCGAAGCTGATAAAAAGGAAGCCACCATCACAGCCACTGACCGCCAGCCAGACCAGCAGAAGCAGGCATCGTCGCATGGGCCCCGTCCTCCTCTGGCAGAGGACTTAAGCATAGATCACTAGCTTGATGAGTGCTGAGGTTCGCTTTGTTCACCCATGGTGTCTGACCATGATTCGAACTCGGTGAGCTAGCCATTGGTCAATACCGGCCGCCTGTTCACAGGAACGGCCAGAGCCACCGCAAGGCCTTACCCCGTCACACCCTCGTTCATTGTGGCCGGCCTGCGCTGGGTTGCGGTTTTTCTGGGGAAGCAGACATAATGCCGGAGCTGTCCAGAATTGCGTTAATACACTCAATGTACGGGGAATTATGAACATATATGGAATTTACCTGGCCCTCGCCATACTACTGATTGTTCTGTTGGCCATGAATATTTCCCGGCTACGCATATCAGAAAAAATTGCGAATGGGGACGGCGGCAACAGGAAACTGATCAAGGCAATCCGGGCCCACATGAATACCCTGGAGCACATCGTTCCATTTTCGTTGTTACTGTTTTTCCTCGATTCCCAATCTCTGTCCTCTCTTCTTTTTTCCTCTCTGGCTTTTGGCTTTCTGGCGATCAGGTTCCTGCATAGCTACAGCATGTTAAGTTCAAAATTCCGGTTACGTCAGATGACGGCGGCTTTAACATACTTTGCTGAGGTGGTTGCCTGTTTGCTGGTACTTGTAACGTCGGTGGCATAACGCCTTCACACAAAGGTGAGATAGGGGGTAACGGAAGATGGACGGGTTCTCCGATGAAGCGATCATTGAATCCTGGCGTAAGAATGCCATCCCCTGGATTAATGCAATCAGGAACTCAGCGATCTCTTCGCGGGTGGACGTTACCGACAACGCCATCGTGACGGCGGTGATGAGGGGCAACCCAAAAACTGTGCTTGATGTGGGTTGCGGCGAGGGATGGCTGATACGAGCGCTTTCAGCTTTCGGCATAGACTGCACCGGTATTGATGCTGTGCCCGAGTTTTCCGAGTGCGTAGAAAAATCCGGAGGTAGGTTTCTGCACCTCCCCTACGAACTGTTTGGAGCGGAGTCTTTTACTGGGGAATTCGATGCTGTGGTGTGCAACTTTTCCCTGCTGGGGAAAGAATCGGTGGAACGGGTTATCGAGCACTCGCCACACATACTGGCGACGGCCGGGACACTGATTATTCAAACCCTGCACCCGGTTGAGGCAAGCACCCCAGAAACCTATGTGGATGGTTGGAGGAAAGGTGACTGGCGTGGTATTGGCGGAGGCTTTGTTGAGCCGGCTCCCTGGTACTTCAGGACGCTAGGAAGCTGGGAAGAACTTTTATCACAAGCGGGTTTCACCCACCTGAAAGTTACCGAGCCCCGCCACCCCAACACCGGCGCAAGGATGTCTGTCATCTTTGAGGCCACCCGTTCGGATCAATCATCCGATCGGGCCCCCCATCTGATATCCCCACACGGCTAACCACCCAACAGCCCTTGCAAACTCTTTCCTGCCTCCCTCGCCGCGTCCAGGTTGCCCTGTACATGCGCCACCGAGATGGCACCTTCTTTCAGCAGTACGATTAAACGGGCCAGATCCTCTACCCTCTCCTCTGACACAGACATTGCCTCGACGTGGCTACGAATCAGCTCCGCGACCTTCGCTTTGTGCTCAGCACAGGCCTGGTGAATGGCGCTGTTACGGTCACCATACTCTGCGCTGGCGTTGATAAAGAAACACCCCCGAAAGTGATCAATTTCCGGGACCCGGTCATGGAACCAGTCATCCAGGGCGTTGAACAGTTCGAGGATGGCCGACTCGCCAGAAGGAACAGAACCCAGGCGTTGACTAAGCCACGCCAAATAGGTGTCGTCGCGATGACGGATGGCAGCGGCAACCAGGGCCTCCTTACCGGAAAAGTGGTGATAGAGGGTTTTCTTGGCAATACCGGTTTCCTGTAGCACCAGGTTAATGCCCACTGCATGGATGCCTTGCTCATAGAACAACCTGAATGCCGCCCGGACCAGCTGTTCCCGCTTGTCCATCGTCACTCCTCCCGCCGGATTCATTCAATCCCATGTTGACAGAAGTAGACCAATCTGTCTACTTTAAGTAGACCGTTCTGTCTACTTAAGGAGACCCAGCATGTTAAAGCCATGGACGAATTCCCGTTATTTCCCCCCGCTAGTGGCCGGCATGGGAGCAATGTTGTGCATCACCGCGCTGAGCAGTTTGAGTGCCATGGAGCCATCCATGGTCTGGTTGATGGCTCCGTTTGGCGCCACGATGGTCATCCTGTTCGGGCTGCCCGCAAGTCCCCTGGCTCAACCCAGGAACATCATCGTGGGCCACCTGTTAACGACGACCATTGGCCTGGTGATCGCTTCGCTGATTGGGGTGAATGCCTGGTCAATGGGGTTGGCGGTCGGACTGGCCGTGGCCTTGATGCTGCTCACCAACACAACCCATCCACCAGCGGGGGCCAACCCCCTGGTGGTGATGCTGGCCGGTGAGCATTGGGACTTTCTGCTCATGCCGGTAGCGATTGGCGCCTTGCTGATTGTTGGGTTTGGGCTGCTCTATCACAACCTGATCTCGGGACACCGTTATCCCCAGCGATGGTACTGAAACGAGCAATCCCGGGGCACAACCGTTCGGGTTCCGCAAAGCCAGTTGAACCACCTTTCGAAGCGCCACTGGGACTACCAACCATGATCGGCGTTCTGCCGGCAATGAGGTAGAAGACGCCGGGGTGGCCGACGCCATCGACACCAGAAGCCAGATTCGGTCGGACCGACCTTGTAACCCATTCCCACAACCCCTCACTTTGGCGTTTTCCGGAATGGGTTTTTATACTGAATACAGGTACCCGAAGTCGCATTGAATAGGTCCGTTCACTGCCCATGCCGACTAGAGAGGGCTGCCACTATGGTCCGGCGTACGTCCTTTATCGATATTGACCGCATTCGCGAGAACCTCGTCTCGCTTATCCGCATTCCGTCCATCACCGGGCAAGAGGATGCGATCATCTCCCACATCGCCAACTGGCTGCAGCAGTTCGACGCCGAAATCGATTACTGGAACGACGGCATTGCCGCCCTGCAGCGCGACAAGCACTATCCCGGGCATGGGGTGGAGCGTGCCTGGGCGCCGGTGGTGGTGGGCGTCTTGCGGGGGGAGCAGCCAGGCCCGTCCGTGCTGTTGACCGGGCACGTGGATGTGGTGCCCCCGGGTGACTACGCACACTGGAGCGATGAGCCGTTCTCGGGTGTGATGCGGGGCGACCGGATTTTTGGCTGCGGTGCTTCCGACATGAAGGCCGGGCTGGCGGCGGCGATGGCGGTGTTCGAGGCGTTCGCCGAGAGCGGGCGCAATTTTCCGGGGCGGCTGATCCTGGCCGCGGTGCCGGCGGAAGAAGACAGCGGTCTGGGGACCCTGGCCGCCATTCGCGGTGGCTGGGATGCCGATGTCGCCATCATTCCCGAGCCGACCACCGGTGCCGATGGGGTGCCAGAGCTGGTGATCGCCCACGCTGGCGCCGCCTGGCTCAAGCTTCAGGTGCCCGGCCGGTCGGCCCATGCCAGCAAGCGGCTTCAGGGAGAAAGCGCCCTGGATCATTTCATCACCGTCTACCAGGCCATGCGCGAGCATGAACGCGCGATGAACCAACGGGAAACCCATCCATTGATGAAGGTGCACAAGCTGCCCTATGCCACCAACATCGGTACCATCCGTGGCGGATTGTGGGCCTCGTCGGTAATGGATTCCCTGGAAGCGGAGGTACGTCTTGGCGTGACACTGGATGAGTCCATCGAGCAGGCGATCGACGGCTTTCGGAACGCCATTCTGGACCACGTCAAGGATGACCCCTGGCTCAGCCAGCATCCGCCTCAGATCCAGCCGCTGGCGTCTGGGTTTGGCTCCGCGGAGATCCGACAGGATCACCCGCTGGTCACCTTGCTGGCCGAGGCCGCCGAGGAGGAGTTCCGCAAGGAAACCCGAATTGCCGCCGCCCCCTACGGATGCGACATGGCCGGCTGGGTGCGTCTGGCCAATGTACCCACCGTGGTCTACGGACCTGGGGAAATTGAGCTGGCCCATGCTCCCAACGAATCGGTGTCTCTGGAAGCCACCTATCGGGTGGCACGTACCCTGGTGAAGGTCACCGAGTGGTTGCTGGAGACGGACAGGGACGAACTCCGGATGCATAAGGATTCTGGAGGAATGACCCAATGAGGGTTGTTGAAACCTTCCCCGAACCGGTCAGGGTCATTGAAAACGCCTGGATTCCGATGCGGGACGGTGTCCGCCTGGCTGCCCGTGTCTGGATGCCGGAGGACGCGGAACAGAACCCGGTGCCGGCCATCCTGGAGTACATGCCTTATCGCAAGCGGGATTTCACCCGATTGCGGGACGAACCCCTGCACCACTACTTCGCCGGCCACGGTTACATCGGCGTACGGCTGGACGTGCGGGGCACGGGGGATTCGGAAGGTCTCTTGCGGGACGAATACCTCGCCCAGGAGCAGGACGATGCCATCGATGCCATTGAATGGCTCACGCAGCAGCCCTGGTGCGATGGCAAGGTGGGCATGATCGGCCTGTCCTGGGCCGGTTTCAACTCGCTCCAGGTCGCCGCACGACGTCCGGCCGCGCTCAAGGCGATTATCACCATGTGCTCCACCGACGATCGCTATGCCGACGATGCCCATTACAAGGGCGGCTGCCTGCTCAATGAAAACCTGACCTGGGGCTCGGCGTTTTTCCTGCTGAATGCCTATCCCCCCGATCCGGAAATCGCGGGCGAATCCTGGCGCGAGCGTTGGCTGGACCGCATCCGCAACAACCGGCTCTTCCCGAAGCTGTGGATGCAACACCCCCATCGAGACAGCTACTGGAAACACGGCTCGGTCTGTGAGGATTACGGGGCGATCGAGTGCGCCGTCTATGCAGTCGGGGGCTGGGCGGACGGCTATGTGAATGCGGTGGCGCGGTTGTTGGCAGGCCTGAGGGCTCCCTGCAAGGCCCTGATTGGGCCCTGGCCCCATGCCTTTCCCCATGCAGCGGTTCCGGGTCCGCGGATTGGTTTTTTCCAGGAAGCTGTTCGTTGGTGGGACTACTGGCTCAAGGGGCGGGACAACGGCATCATGGACGAACCACCGTTTCGGGCCTGGATGGAGCACTGGACAGAGCCCGCCCCCTATGTGGAGGACAAGCCGGGCCACTGGGTTGCCGAAGAGAGTTGGCCGTCGCCGCGAATCCACTGGCAACGCTGGTATCTCAATGTTCTGTCGCTGGGCGACACGCCCGACCCGGAGGATGCCATGCGGGTGCGCTCCCCCCAGACGACGGGGCTGAAAGGCGGTGATTTCTACGGTTTCGGCACGGCCGGCGACGCCCCCCTGGACCAACGCGAGGACGACGGCCGATCATTGGTGTTCGATTCGGACCCACTAGCAAAAGCGCTGGACATACTCGGAGCGCCGGCGGTCGAACTGGAACTCGCGGCGGATCGACCGGTGGCTTACGTGGTGGTGCGACTCAACGACGTCGCACCGGACGGGGCCTCCGGCCGGGTCAGTTACGGAGTGCTTAATCTCACCCACCGCGACAGCCACGAGTTCCCCCAGCCGCTGGTGCCCGGCAACCGTTACCGGGTAACGGTGCGACTCAACGATATCGCCTACCGCTTCCGTTCCGGGCATACCCTTCGGGTCGCCATCTCGACCTGCTACTGGCCGATGTTATGGCCACCGCCGGAGCCGGTCGAGCTCACGGTTTACACATCGGTCAGCGAACTCCACCTGCCCATCCGACCGTCCCGTTCCGAGGACAGAGAGCTGCCCGACTTCGAGCCTCCTGAACGCGGTCCCCGGCCTGACACCACCCCGCTGGAATGGGCGCCCTCCCACCGCCTGGTGGAACTGGACCTGACCACCGATGAAACCGTGTACACCACCTTCAGCGACGGTGGCGACTTTGGCGGTGCCGCCGTGGCCCGACTGGACGACATCGATCTGACCATCGGGTACACAATACGGCGAGTCTTCCGGATTAACGAGCAAAACCCGCACTCAGCCCATGCGCAAATCGAACAGCAGACGCTGATGAAACGGGGCGACTGGTCGGTACGCATGGAATGCCACACCGATCTCACCGCGGACGCATCGTCCTTCCACATCAAGGCAACGTTGGACGCCTACGAAGGTGAAGCGCTCATTGCCAGTCGCCACTGGGACGAGCGCCTGCCACGCAACCTGCTCTAGAGGCCATAACGCACTCGAGCGGCATCAAGCACCATGCCCAGCAGATCGCCATAGGAGTAGCCCGCCCACTCAGCCATGATCGCCATCTTGCCATCGTAGTGCCAGGTGGGATTGAAGTTGGCGTCCAGCAACCTGGGAACACCGTCCCCGCCACACCGGTAATCGATGCGGGCATAGTCCCTCAGGCCAAGCCGTTCAAAGAGCCAGACACTGTGCTCCGCCATCTTTGCATAGGTTTCCTCATCAAGAGCGGCCCGCTGAAAACGCAGGTCCTGCCAGTAGCTGGACTCCGGGTCCGCCTTCGAACCGTAAGTCAGAATGGGGGGGAGAGTCGGGTCCAGCCGGCTGTAGTCGATCTCCAGCGGTGGCAGAATGATCAACCCCTGCCCCGGATTGCCGACCAACCCCATGGTATACTCCGGACCGGTCAGGAAATCCTGGCTCAGGGCCCGTAGCCATTGCGACTCGGTGGCTAGGCGTAAGAGGTAGGCCTCTGCTTCGGCGGCATTGTGCACCACACAATCCGGCGTAATGCCCAGGCTGCCGCAGCCCGCGTTGGGCTTGATGATGGCCGGGTAGAGTTCGGGCCGGGTCAGCGGATCCGCCCGCAGGTCGATGAGCGTTTCATTGGGCACCGGAATGCCATTCGCCGCAGCCAGCAACCGCACCATGGCCTTGTCATTACACCGGTGCATGGCAGCGGGGGCGGCACCGGTGTAGGGGATATCGAGCAGTTCCAGCAGGGCCGGAACGTTGGGCTCGTTGCTCAGCCGGTTGAGATATCCCGTATCGCAGAAATTCAGGGCCAGGTCCGGGGAGTGCTCGCGCAGGTCATCGATCAGTCGGCGATGATCGCCGAAATGCCGGACCTCATACCCCTCCAACGCCTCGAGTGATTCAAGGACACGCTCGACGGCGGCAACCTCTTCCCGGCTGAAGCGACCATCCAGGCCATACTCGTTCGGCAGGCTCGCATCACCAGTGAGGACGGCGATGGTCAGGGTGCTCTTCGGTTCCATAGCTGTCACTCCTCGTCGTCGGCTGCGACGCCGGGCGCCACATTCATCGGATTGGAACACCAGGATATCTCTATTGTATCTGACGCACGCGATTACCGGCGCTATAGTTGAACAACGCACAGAACATACTGAGCCTCTTACTCGCCGGGGCCATTCCATGCCCCCCACCACGATGATCGAACAGCCAGGTACCAAAGTACGACGGACTTACTGCGCCTTGAAGGCCTTCGGTTACGCCCTTTTTGCTTCGACAACCGCCCTGTCCAGTCCGGAGGCGGGAGCACAGCCTTACCCTGGCGAGTGCATCAGCAGCGAAGTCCAGCCGGAGGCCATTGACCTGGACCAGCCCCGGGATCAGCTGCAACGCCAGGGTGACCTGTTGATTCCGGAGGGCGCCCGAATCGGGTGGGTTCGTATCGTTCGCCGGCCCATCTTCGACATCTCCGACCCGGAGCAGGACAACGTGCTGTACCGGGCACTGAACACGCTCAATACCCCCACCTGGGAATCTGCCCTGCGTGCCCAGTTGATATTTGACGAGGGCGATCTCTATCAGCCGGACCTGATCTCAGAATCTGAGCGCATTCTCCGTCAGCGCGAATACCTGGCGGCCGCCTGGGTCGGTGTGACCCGGGTCTGCGAAAATGACGTCGAGGTGAGTGTGCTGGTGCGTGATACCTGGACACTGCTGCCCAGCGCCGGAGCTTCACGGGCCGGCGGTGAGAACACCACCAGCGCCGGACTCTCCGATCCTAACGTGTTTGGTTCCGGCAAGAGCCTGGGGGTCTCCCACGCGCGGGGACCGGACCGGACCGAGACCGGAGTCAATTTCGATGACCCCAATGTTATGGGCTCCCACTGGCGAACCGGCTTTGCCTACGCAAACCGCAGCGACGGACACGGGTACAGTGGCTACCTCGAGCACCCCTTCTACAGCGAACGCACCCTCTGGCGTGTTGGCCTCAGTGGCGTGGACGACGTTCGAGAGCAATCCCGTTTTGTCGGTGCTAAGGCCATCGCGGATTACCGCCGCAACCAACAAGCCGCAAGCATCGATGTGGGTAGGCGACTGGCGGAGCGCGGTGTTCGCAAATTGCGTTTGCTTGCCGGCTACCGCTACGAGGCGCTGGAATTTGAACGCCTGCCGGACGAGCCGGCTCTGGACGTGCTGCCAGACAACCGCACCCTGAGCTACCCGTGGCTTGGCTTCGATTACCGCGAGAACCGGTTCGTTGAAATGGCGAACCTGACCCGACTGCAGCGAGTTGAGGACGTGCGGGATGGCATGGTGTGGCGAACCGAGCTGGGCTATTCGTCCCGCGGACTCGGCGCCACAGAGGACCGCATAGTTCTGGCCACGGATTTCCGCGATGCGCTGCTGGCCACCGACGCCAGTTACACCAGCTACGGCCTGAGCCAGAGCGGTACTTACCGGCTCGATGAACACCGTTTCGAAAACCTGCAGGGAACGCTCAGCCTGGACTACTTCTATGGCGGTGCGGTGCGCTCGAAACGCTGGTACACCAACCTCTCTTTTACCGCAGCGCACAACCTGACCGCAGACCAGCAGCTGTTGATTGGCGGAGACACCGGCCTACGGGGCTATCCAAGCGAATACCAACAGGGTAACCGGCGAGCGATCTGGACACTGGAACGGCGGTATTTTCCGGACTGGCACCCCTTCAAGCTGTTCCGAGTGGGCGGCCTGCTGTTCGTGGAGGCGGGACGAGCCTGGTTTCATGACGGCCGGAACAGTGGTCCGGATGACGGGATACTTAGAGACGTTGGTCTTGGGATAAGGCTGGGATCGAGCCGGATCGAAGTCCAGACCATGCTGCACCTGGACGTGGCCTTCCCTCTGGATGGCGATGACAGCATTGACCAGGTACAGGTGCTGCTTAGGGGTGGGTCGCGGTTCTAGTCGATTTCTGCTCACACACCATGTGGCTGGATCGGGGACAGACCGGCCCTTAATTTTCTCGCCACTGCCGAGACGAACGGCGGTAAAAACTGGATAATAGTTCGCCTCGGCTCGTTAGCCTGCCCAATTCTCAAAACCCGGTAGTCCCCCCAATGGAAATCAACGTCAACTTTCTCGACAACCTCCGACTGGAAGCCAAGTTTGACGACTTCACCGTCATCACCGACCAGCCCATTCGCTACAAGGGCGATGGCTCGGCGCCCAGTCCGTTCGATTACTTCCTGGCGTCGTCGGCACTGTGTGCGGCCTACTTTGTGCGGGTGTACTGCAAGGCCCGGGACATTCCCACCCACAACATCCGCCTGTCACAGAACAACATCGTTGACCCGGAGAATCGCTACAACCAGATCTTCAGGATCCAGGTGGAGCTGCCGGAGGACATCTCCGACAAGGATCGACAGGGCATTCTGCGCGCCATCGACCGCTGCACCGTGAAGAAGGTGGTACAGACCGGCCCCCAGTTCGAGATCGAGACCGTCGAGAACCTGGACGAGGACGCCCAGGCCCTGTTGATGGTCGAGCCCGATGCCGAACACCGCACCTTCATCGAGGGCAAGGACCTGCCACTGGAGCAGACCATCGCCAACATGACCGGCATCCTGGAAGAGCTGGGCATGAAGATTGAGATCGCCTCCTGGCGCAACATCGTGCCCCACGTGTGGTCGCTGCACATTCGCGATGCCGCCTCCCCCATGTGCTTCACCAACGGCAAGGGCGCCACCAAGGAGAGCGCATTGTGCTCGGCGCTGGGCGAGTTCATCGAACGGCTGAACTGCAACTTCTTCTACAACGACCAGTATTTTGGCGAGGAGATCGCCAACAGCGAGTTCGTCCACTACCCCAACGAACAATGGTTCCAACCCGGCCCCAATGACGAGCTGCCCGAGGGCATTCTGGATGACCACTGCCTGGCCATCTACAATCCGGACGGCGACCTGGGCGGCTCCCACCTGATCGACACCAACTCCGGTCGGGTCGACCGCGGGATCTGCGCCCTGCCCTTCGTACGCCAGTCCGACGGCGAGGTAGCGTACTTCCCCTCCAACCTGATCGAGAACCTGTACCTCAGCAACGGCATGAGCGCGGGCAACACTCTGTTCGAGGCCCAGGTGCAGTGCCTGTCGGAGATCTTCGAGCGGGCGGTGAAGAAGCAGATCATCGAAGAAGAGATTGCGCTGCCGGACGTGCCCCAGGCCGTGCTCGCCAAATACCCCAGCATCGTGGAAGGCATCGAGGCACTGGAGAAACAGGGATTCCCGGTGCTGGTCAAGGACGCCTCCCTGGGTGGCCACTTCCCGGTGATGTGCGCGACCCTGATGAACCCGCGCACCGGCGGTGTGTTCGCCTCCTTTGGCGCGCACCCCAGCTTCGAGGTGGCGCTGGAGCGTAGCCTGACCGAGCTGCTGCAGGGCCGCAGTTTCGAGGGCCTGAACGATGTGCCGGCACCCACCTTCAACAGCCTGGCGGTATCCGAGCCCAACAACTTTGTGGAGCACTTCATCGATTCCACCGGCGTGGTGTCCTGGCGCTTCTTCAGCGCCAAAGCCGATGTCGAGTTCTGTGAATGGGACTTCTCCGGCAGTAACGAAGAAGAAGCAGCCACCCTGTTCGGGATTCTCGAAGACCTGGGCAAGGAGGTGTACATGGCCACCTACGAAGAGCTGGGGGCGCCGGTGTGCCGAATCCTCGTGCCGGGCTACTCCGAGGTGTACCCGGTGGAGGAACTGATTGAGGATAACACCAACGTCGCCCTGGATTATCGGGAAGACATTCTCAACCTCCATGCCTTGGATGACGAGCAGCTGGCCGATCTGGTGGAACGCCTGGAAGCCAGCCAGCTCGATGACTACATGACCATCATCACCTTGATCGGCGTGGAGTTCGATGAGAACACCGTCTGGGGTCAGTTGACCGTCCTGGAGCTGAAACTGCTGATCTGCCTGGCCCTGCAATGGCATGAGGAAGCACTGGAGTTCGTCGAAACCTTCCTGCAGTTCAACGACAATACCGTGGAGCGGGGGCTGTTCTACCAGGCGGTTCGAGCCGTGCTGGAAATCACCCTCGACGACGAGCTGGAGCTGGCCGACTACATCGTCAACCTTCGCCGCATGTTCGGCGAGGACACCATGGATGCCGTCGTGGGCTCGGTGGCGGGCAGCGTGCGCTTCCACGGCCTCACTCCGACCAACATGCAGCTCGAGGGCCTGGACAAGCACCTGCGGCTGATCGAGAGCTATAAAAAGCTGCACGCGACCCGCGCCGCGCGCTGGGGCAAGACCAAGGAAGCCCCGGGCTCAGACACCGGGAACGGTTGCCAATTAGCCGCCCCTTAGCGAACCGTATCCACCGGCAAGATCGAGTGGCAGCAGGAGGGAGCCGGCCTACGGGGCAAAGCGGCCAGTGCCCCGACCTCCAAGGCGATGGGCTGCCACCCGATGGGTGCTGCAGCCCTAGCCTTTGATTGACGCGCCCCCGCATTTTACGGTCACGCAGCTTGCCCCACGTCTGTTGGTCTCAGCTAGCAGTAGCGACTCGAATTCACAAGCCGGCAGCGGTTTGTGATAGTAGTATCCCTGTACCAGGCTCCCTCCCCAAGCCCAAATCATCTCGCATTGGGCCTTTGTCTCGACGCCCTCGGCAATAATTTCAAGCCCCATTGTCAAACCCAGATTGATAATGGAGCGCACGAGAGCCTGATCATGGTCAACTTTCTCCAGGTTACTGACAAAGCTTTGGTCAACCTTGATACCCGCCAACGGAAACTGCTGCAGGTGGCTTAACGAAGAATACCCCGTGCCGAAGTCATCCAGCCAAATGGCAAACCCGAGTTCGCACAGCCGATTGAGGATGCCAATGGCCTTGTCTTTGTCCTCGATCAGCATGGTCTCGGTGATTTCCAGGTGCAGGTCACCCGGCGCAATGCCATGAACGTTAACAGCCGTGATGAGATCGTCCACCAGTTCCTCATGGTAAATCTGCTGCGCCGACAGATTGATACCAATATGAAACGGTACGTCGGTTTGGCTTTTCCAGGCCGCGATCTGCCTGGCCGCCTTGTTCAGGACCCAGTGGCCAATCTTCTGGATCTGTCCGCTTTCTTCCGCCACTGGAATGAACACCGCGGGCGAAATGAACCCATGCTCCTGGTGGTGCCAGCGGATGAGCGCCTCTGCGCCGACAATCGTGCCACTGTCCAGTGCGACCTGCGGTTGAAAGTAAAGCTCAAACTCGTCCTGTAACAGGGCCTTGTTCAGGTCTTCGCGAATCTGGGCAACCAATCGGAATTTTCTTGACAGGTTTGGATCGAAAAACTGGTAGTTGTTCTTGCCAAGCCCCTTGGCCTGATACATGGCCTGGTCTGCGTTCTTTAGCAAGGTTTCAACGTCCTGCCCGTCAGTCGGGGCCATCGTGATGCCAATGCTGGCACCAACATGCACCGGCTGCTGGTATATATGAAAGCACCGCTGTAACGACCGGATCACCCGCTGGGCAATTGCTGCGGCATGCGAGTGACAGCGTAAGCCATTCACCAGGATGGTAAACTCATCACCTCCCAGACGACACACCGTTGCCCCATAATCTTGTCTGGTCCCGGATGTGACCGATATTAGCTGATCTTCCCCCTCCCGCAGACAACGGGCAATGCGCCGTGCCACCTGTTTTAACAGATGGTCTCCTGCTTCGTGGCCGAGGCTGTCATTGATATGTTTGAAGTCGTCCAGATCGATGAACATCAACGCCGTCAGGGCATCGCTCGAATCGGGATGATGCAACGCCTCTTCAATTTTTTCTTTCAACAGCAGGCGGTTGGGAAGCTCAGTGAGTGAATCATGATAGGCAATACGTTTCAGATCGGCTTGGTGCGCTCGAATACGCCGATTCATGCCATTAAAGGCCCGCGCCAGATCGCCCAGCTCATCTTGCCGGTTGAGCTGCACTTCGTTCTTATAGTCACCGCAGCCAATCTGGTCAGCCGCCTCCGCCAGTTGCCGGATGGGACGTGTAAAGCGCCGGGACAGCAGGGCCGTTACGCCCCCGATGGCAATCAACAGGATGATCATCAGGGTGGCGGAAGCGTAAAGCAGATTGCGTAACTGCGATTGCTTTATATACTCAAGTTCAGCCTGGAACGACTGTACCTCCTGCAACTCTGGCTCCAACGTCAATTTAAACAGCGCGGCGCCAATCAGCTTATCGCCCATCATGATCGGGAAGGCACCCAGCACAAAACGGTCATCCAGTAGCAGGGAGGCGGTATTGGTCGCGCCAAGGCTCCGGATCAACGGTGCCCGCTCGTGCAGCTGGCCAAACTGAGCAATATCAGACCTGCCATCGTGGAGGATACTCCCCTCAGGGCCGGTGATGATAATCGAGTGCACGCCATAGAGGGAGCGAAACACGCTCAACTGGTCACCAATGGCAGTTAAATCGTAGGAATAGACGGGACGGGACAGGTCATTTGCCAGCATGACACCGATACTCTCGGCTCGTTCCTTGACCCGTTGTAGAAGACGTTCACGCATGGCTGCGACACTTTCCTCCTGCACCTCATCCGCCAGCTTGTGGCTGTACACCAGCCAGGTTGAGGACAGGAGCACAACCGTTGAGGCCAGAACAAGAGTGACAAACAGCTGATGTTGCGTCTGCAGGCGTAGTCTCATTTGCTCACTGTCCTATTCCAGTTCGTGTTTAACACGGCGCATCAGTTCGGCGACATCGGTGAGCATCTTCTCCGCTTCCCGATCAATGGCGGTAAACCGCGTTAGGTCTTTGAATCTCTGGATGATTTCTCTGCCTTCAGGGTCTCGGTGGGCGTTGAGCAATGCATCTTGCAGGTGCTGCCGAAACTGGTCGTTGCGTTGGGCGGTGACGAGTTCCACGGACCGGGGCACATTGTCGGTACGGAAGATAATGCGTAAATCCCTTTTCATCGCGGGGGGAACGATACCCTCGTCTTCCCAGTCCAGGTTGCTGAGCGCCGCCGCACTGACCAGCCGCTTGTGTACCCAGGCGGTTGAATTGGCCTCATCCAGAGAGAAGACGTAGTTGGTAAACGCTGGCTTGGGGGATTGCCGTACCGAGGCCAATGGCGAAAGTCTATGCCCGTTCAGTCTGAGCGATGCCGCGGGCAAAAAATACGCCGAAGTGGATCCCGCATCCTCAAAGGCTATGGTCTCACCGACCAGGTCCTGCAGCGATGAAAGTCCACTGTCCTTATGGACAAAGACCACTGAATGGTACAACTTGACGCCACCGCGCCAGCCAATGGCAACCGGCACAGCGTCGGATGCCTCTTTCAGATAAGTGGCTGAAAATGGTGACTCGGTCACCAGGTCGACGGTGCCATCCCTCAGCCAGTGCGCCATGGTCGTATTATTGTCCGCTAACAGAACCTGGCACCGGGAAATGCCCTGCGCTTGCATTTGACGAGCCAGATAACAGGCGATGTCCGCTAGTGGCGGTACGCTCTTGGCGGGATCGGAGGCAACTCTGCCGATAACCAACGTCTGTTCCCGCTGGGCATCATTCACCTCACCGGTCGGTACGAACGTCGCTTCCGCGTGTACCGGTAGCGTCGGCAGTGTGAGAAGCCAAGCCAGCAGTCCCAGGCTTAATGCCCAGGGCCTGGGCACACAGCGCAGGCTGACGGTGAGTCGTGAACAGAGTTTGGCCAGATCCTGCATGATTGGCCCTCCTTATCCTTCGCAAGGATAAAAGCGAGTGTAGGGGTGGTGCCGAAAAGCCACACCAACCAACCCTTACCGACATTGCCATGAACCTGATCACAATTCCCGGCAATTCGGGTTGATTTTGAGAATGGCAGAATTGTCTCCAAGAAGCCGTAATCATTATTTCCAATATGATGCTTATTTGTAACCGTCACCGAGCGGGTTTCTATCCGAGGTCACTTTCAATGAACCTCTCAATTACCCCCGGAAACGAAGAGCCTACCTATAGGTAAATTGCCTCAAAAACGTCGACAAACAGTCCACAATCATGCATAAATGAATAATAACGCAAATCAAATACCAAAAGGAAATAAAGCCAACCAATAAAACAAAAATAATGACGACGCCATGTTCATTTTTACTGCCCCAATAAGATAATAAACCAACATTTCTACAGAACAATTAACCAAACACATAAACACCAGGTATTCGCTTGTTTTACCTGCGTTTTAACATCCTTCTTTCACGATTGACTTAGGCGTACCTACCGCCTTTCCGAGGGCGGCGCTACATACAACTAGACCTTGTCTTACACTTTGTCACCTCCCGGTAACCGACACATTCACACTCGACCAGCCTGAGTTACCTTTAGACCTAAAGACCTATATCACTTTATAAAAGTGAGGTATTTGTAACTATTGTCGAGACCACGGTTATTATTTAACCGTATATCACACTTCCATAACCGAGCATTACCAATCTCATAAAGTAGACAAGCCTTATGTGGGGTAACTTGGCGATTACTGGATACAGGAGTTGCTGAATTACTCCTGGATTCACCTTGGAGTTTGCAGTCTCAAGCGCACAGTTTGACGGATTAACGAGTAAGGAGTGCCGCTTGTCTACTTATCACCCTCATTTCGTTTCGAGCCGGCCGCGTTCCGACGCTTCATTGCCGGCCCCCAACGTTCGACCTACCCCAGTGTTCCGCTCTACCACGGGTGAGCGGACGGCGGCTTCACTGCAGTTCAAATCAAACCTCATGAGCACCGGCGGCCAGCACCATCCGGCAGTGCCCGTGAGTCTGTTTATCTGCAACCAACCTAAGCAGGACCTTGGAGAAGATTATGGCTTTTTTAGGCGAAATTCGTATGGCGTGCTTTAACTATGCTCCCCGCGGTTGGGAGAAGTGTGACGGGCAGTTATTGATGATCAGCGACTACCAGGCACTGTTTTCCCTGCTAGGCACGCAATTTGGCGGGGACGGCAGGACCACTTTCGCATTGCCGGACTTACGGGGCCGGGTGCCCATTCACCAGGGCCAGGGAAAAGGCTTACCCGCTTTCTTTCCCATGGGCCAGTTCGGGGGGCAGTATACCGAAGAGCTGACAGCGGCCCAGCTACCCTCCCACACCCATAACCTGGCGGATGGCACCCAGGTGACTTTTCCGGCATTCAGCCAAGGTGGGAATACCGGCACCCCTGGGCCCGGAGCCGTCATGGCGGAAATCAATTCCGGGTTCTCTCCGCTGGAAGCCTACAGCACCGAAACGCCGGATACCCGCTTGAAACCGGGCTCACTGAGCGGACAGACAACGGCAACCGGAGGCAATAAGGATTTCTCCATCACGCAGCCCTATAGCGTGGTCAACTTCATTATCTGCACCGACGGTGGAGAGTATCCCCCCAGACAATAACTTCCCAAAAAGACGGCCGTCCGGTTGGCGGCCGCCTCCCTTTTAAGCTTCAGTCGATCCGCCCTCGCATGCTCGGTCAGAGCGAGAGTGGCTGTTCGGCTGCACCGTGACATGAGGCTTGAACCGATGTTGGCAATCGTTCCGATCATTCTCCCTTCCTGCTTTGTGGCCTGCAGCACAATGCGCGGCCATGGCACATCCAGTGCCTCGATCAAAGGCTCCTTGTCCCACAGTGGGGTGACCTATGTTTAAGCAAGGCATGTTTGGCCGAGTTTCCCGTATCCTGACGATTGCCTGCATTACAGCGCTCTTTAGCCAGGGGGCAATTGCCGCGCAAAGTTCCTACGAGTTCTCCTCTGGAGATAAAGCCACCCTAACGGGCGCCGCAGCCACCCTGTCAGGCAATACCACCTTTACCATCGAATTCTGGGTAAACTTTGCCGGCGCCCCCTCGAGTACGGTAAACCTGATCGACTTTGATGTGGAAGGCACCGTCTATGGGGATGCCGGTGGCATCGTCATGTTCAACGACACCATCACGGTGGACCTGGGCAGCAACTTCGCCAGCCTGACGCAAAGCATACCCCTGACACTGAGCAGCGGTACCTGGTATCACTTCGCAGTGGTCTTTGATAACGGCTACTGGGATTTTTATGTCGATGGCGCCGCCCAAGGAACAGATGTTCAGGATCAGGGAGCAAATACCAGTGTTCCTGGCTACTCCACCGTCGAATTTGTCCTGGGTCCTCAAGACCTTAGCACTGTGGATAATTTTACCGGCAAGATGGACGATGTCCGGCTCTGGTCCACGGCCCGCACCCAACAACAGGTCCAGGACAATAGAAGTGTCGAGTTGGCTGGCAACGAAGCGGGCCTGGTCGGTTACTGGAAGTTGAATGAAGCCAGCGGCACAACGGTGACCGACAGCCAAGCCAGTGGCCTGTACCACGGCAGCCAGTCCGGGGTGACTCTGGGAGTAGACGGCGCCTTCGTCGCGGGGGATAGCACCCCTCCAAGCTTTGAAAACAGTACGCCTGCCGTTTCGGGCACGACCCTCTCCCAAACCACGCTAACGGTACGCCTGAACGAAATCGGCACTGCCTACTACGTAGTGGTGGCCGATGGCGCCGGGGGGCCCAGCAGCGCCCAGGTCAAGGCCGGCCAAGACAGCGGCGGCAGCGCGGCGCTGGCCAGCGGCAGCCTCAATGTCAGTTCCGCCAGCACCGACTTTACCGACACGGTTACCGGCCTCAGCGCTGCCACCGCCTATGACATTTATGTGGTGGCGGAGGACGATGAGGGCACTCCCAACCTCCAATCCAGTGCCACCAAGGTGGATGTGACCACCGACGCTCCGGACAGCGATGGCGACCTGACCGCAGCCGGGTCGGTCAGCGAGCCGGTGGGACTTGACACCACGGTGGATACCGTCGGCGAAGCAGTGGACGTGTTCGACTTCACCCTGAGCGACGGTGGCACCAGTGACGGCCTGCCAATGAGTGTGTCCCAGCTTGTGGTCAATGTCTCAGGCACCAGTACCGACACTGAGCGAAGCCAGATTACCTGGCGCCTGAACGGCCCGGATGCCAGCAACGTCGCCGGTACCTATAACGCCGGGGCCGATACCCTGACCTTCTCGGGCCTGGGCATTGCCATTGCCGACGGCGGCAGCGAAACCTATACCGTCAACGCCTACTACAATGACAACACCAACCTGACCGAAGACCACACAGTCATCCTCTCCGTGGACGGCGACACCGATGTAACCTTGGGTACTTCCGGCACGCTGATGGGCGCGACAAGCGCCGTCACCAACGGCACCGGTACCACCCTGGATGTGGTCGCCACGCAACTGGTCTTTACCACCCAGCCTGCCGGCTCGGTGTCCGGCAGCGCGTTGACCACCCAACCGGTGGTGGCCGCCCGGGACGCCTTTGGCAATACCGACGTGGACTTCAGTGAAACCATTGCGCTGACGGAAACCAGCGCCGGCGTCTTGAGTAATACCACTCAAACCGCGACCGGTGGTGTGGCCACGTTCACCAGTGTTACCTACACCGCCACGGCCGACCAGCAAAGCTTTACTCTCACCGCCAACGACCAGGACGGCGTGGGCACCGATCTCAGCACAGTCGACGCCAACTCCGTCACTTCCGATGTGGTGGCCACCAAGCTGGTGTTCGGTACCGAGCCGGCGCCTACCAGCATGGTTAGTGAGGAAATCACCCACTTCAGTACCGTGCCGGTGATCCGGGCGGTGGATGCCTTGGGCGCAGTGGATACCGGGTACAGCACGACTTTCACACTCAACGTAACCGACCCCAACGACGGCACCCTGGACGGCACCGTCAACAGCATGACGGGCACCGGCGATACCGATGGCAACGGAATCACCGTCACCCTGTCGCCCAGTTCCGGCCAGGCAACCTACACCGGATTGTCGCTGACCTACACCAACAGCGGCCCAACCGAGACCCTGGCGTTGAGGGCGACGTCAGGCGGCCTTACCGCCACCAACAGCACCGAGATCACCTCAACCGTCAATAACGCGCCGGTTATCGCCAACCTGGGGGGCGACAACGTCGCCTGGGCGGGTAACGGAGACACCGTGACCCTGGATGTCGATGGCAACGCAACCATCACCGATACCGAACTGGATGCCCTCAACGGCGGCAACGGCGACTATGCCGGTAGCTCCATGACCTTACAGCGGTCCGGCGGGGCGGTCGCCAACGATGTGTTCGGGTTCGATAGCAGCGGCGCCTTGTTCACCGTCAGCGGTAGCAGTCTGCAAGATGGTGGCCAGACCTTTGCCACCTTCACCAGCGACAACGGCGTGCTGACCATCGATTTCGACAGCAGCCAAGCCACCGCGACCAGCGCCCTGGTTGCCGAAGTCGTCCAGCGCGTTACCTATCGCAACGACACCCTGACAGACGATGCCACAGTCCGTTTCACCCTGAGCGATGGTTCCCGGACAGCCTTCGCCGATGTGCTGGTGGATGCCGTTCGACCTTCCGTCAGCACGGTCGGCGTGCCTGTCGACAGCACCTATGTGGCCGGCGACAACCTCGACCTGACGGTCAATTTCGACGACAACGTAACGGTAAACACCGACGGCGGTACGCCGCGCATCCCCCTGACCATCGGTGCCACCATCCGTTATGCCGACTATCAGTCCGGCTCTGGTAACAGCGCGATGGTGTTCCGCCATACCGTGCAAAGCGGCGATCAGGACACGGATGGCATTACCCTGGGTGGGGCCATCGACGCTAACGGGGGCACGCTGGAAGACGCCGTCGGTAACGATGCGCAGTTGACCCTGAACAGCGTCGGCAACACCAGCGGCGTGCTGGTGGATGCAGCGGTGCCCAGCGGTCACAGCGTGAGCTTCGATGACGATTCCCTGAACGCCAGCGAGGCCATCGGCACCAGCTTTACCTTTGCCAATGCGGAAGTCGGGGCCAGCTACAGCTATACCATCAGCAGCAGCGGCGGGGGCACCGATGTAACCGGCTCCGGCACGATCGCCAACGCGGACCTGCAGGTCAGCGGCGTTGATGTCAGCGCCCTGGGCGATGGCACCCTGACACTGTCCGTGGTGCTGACCGATGCGGTGAACAATGCCGCCAGCGCCGTCACCGACACCACTGCGCTGGACACCACCGGGCCGGCCCTGCAAAGCTCGACGCCGCTGAACAGCGCCAGCGATGTCCCTTACGATACCGGCCTGACCCTGGTGTTCAACGAGTCTGTCCAGGCGGGCAGTGGTCAAGTGGCGGTTTACGATGCGGCGGACGACAGCCTGCACGAAGCCATTACCATCGCCAACGTTGAGATAGCGGGTCAAACGGTCACCGCCACCCTGAGCGAGTCGTTGACTCCCACCCACACCTACTATGTGACCGTCGACAGTGGTGCCCTGACGGACGCAACGGGCAATGGCTTTACCGGATTCGCCGACTCAACCGGTCTGCGCTTCACCGTCCAGAACAGCGCCCCCACGGCGGCGAACGATGCGGTGGCGGTCCGCCAGGGTGAATCCCTCGCCATTGAGGTATTGGCCAATGACGGCGACCTGGAGGGGCTGTTGACCCCCGCCAGCACCCAGGTCACCGCCCCCCCCGCCCATGGCCGGGTGTCGGTGGACATCGGGACCGGTGTGATCACCTACACGCCGGATGCCGGCTACAGCGGCGCTGACAGCTTCGCCTACCGGGTTGAGGACGAGTTTCAGGAACTGTCCAATGTCGCGACGGTGGCGCTGGACGTTACGCCGTTGAACCAGTCTCCCCTCGCCTGGCCCGATGTGGCTACGGCGGCACCGGGCCAATCGGTGGTCATCGACCTGCTGGCCAATGACGAATCCGGTGACAGCGGCGATCCCCTGGATGCGGCCAGCATCCAGCTGGTTAACCGGCCCCTGAATGGCACTGCCAGCCTCGATGGCAGCGAATTGAGCTACACACCGAACGAAGGGTTCAGCGGCACCGAGAGGATGCGCTACACCGTACTCGACCAGGACGGACTCGAGTCCAATATTGCCGACGTACTGATCAACGTGTCTGCCGGTAACCAGCCACCGGCCGCCAGCGATGACAGTGCGGCCACCCCCGGCAACACGCCGGTAACGGTGGACATCCTGGCCAACGACAGTGACACCGACGGCACCCTGGCGCCGAACTCCGTGCGGGTACTGGTACACGCGCGTCACGGGTCGGTTGAGTTGGACAGCACGACGGGCGAGCTGACCTACACACCGGACGCGGGTTACCGGGGCGAAGACAGGGTTGCCTATAGCGTCAGTGACGACCAGGAAGCGGTATCCGAAACCGCGGTAGTCACTCTTTCCGTAGGAGCCAGCGATGCACCTATCGCCCGAGATGATCGGGTCCAACTGGTGGGCGCCCGCCAGCACACGCTGAACGTGCTGGGGAACGACCGGGGTGCGAATGCGCTGGTCCCGGGCTCACTGAGTGTGACCTCCGGACCGGCCCAGGGCAGCGTGCTGGTCGATGCCACCACCGGCCAGTTGCGGTACACGCCGGATGAGGGCTTCAGTGGAACCGACCAGCTGAGCTATACCGTCAGTGACGATCAGGGGCGGGTGTCCAATACTGCCACGGTCACCATCGGCTTCGAGCCGGTGAACCACGCGCCGATCGCCAATGCAGACTGGATCGAGCTGGACGAAGAGACGTCGGCTGTGCTGCCCCTGACGACCAACGACCAGGATATCGAGGGGAGCCTGGATACGGCCAACATCACCCTGCTGACGCAACCCACTTCGGGGCAGGTCAGTGTGGACGACGGAGGCAGTCTGATTTACACGCCGGATGAACACTTCGCCGGGGAAGACCGCTTCACCTATCACATTGCCGATGCCGCGGGTTCTGAGTCCCACTCTGCGATCGTGCGTCTGCGAGTCACCCCCGTGGCCGATGTTCCCCTGATCAGCGGTACCCCGACAACCACCGTGCCTGCCGAGGAGTCCTATCGGTTCACCCCGGTAGCCAGGGACATTGATGGCAACCCACTGACCTTCAGCATCGGCAACAAGCCGTCGTGGGCCAGTTTCGATGCCGTCACCGGCCGGCTTGCCGGCACCCCGGGCCTGGAAGACGTGGGTTTGACGGAAGGCATCGTGATTACCGTGAGTAACGGTGACAAGAGTGCCACGCTGCCCACCTTCAGCCTGCGGGTAACGGATAACTCCGGCGGCTCCCAGGTTGTCGAGGACGACAGCGAGCCCAGTGGCCCGACCGGCCCCAACGGCGACGAGCAAGGTGGCGAGCTGTTCCAGGTGAATCCGGACATGCCGGTACTGGCGACACCGGACACCGGCTGGCCGGACCTGGGCGACGGGCAGTCCACTGCCCCCGCCTACAGCATCGCCTTTATCGACCAGTACGGGGCCCCTCGGCGGGTCCAGGTGACACAGGGTGAAGGCGTTGCCGCACCCGTACCCTCGGGGCCCGACGGTGATGGCCGCCAGCACCTGGCGTTCACCCAGGCCGACGGCAGTGAGCAACGGGTGACGATCACCCCGCAAGGCGAGACCCTGGTCAGCGTTTACGCCCAGGGTGGCGATCCGGCACCGGTCAGTCGTCTGACCAGTGAAGCGGCAACACTGCAAACCACGGTCACTGACGGTGGCGATGTGATTAGCCGCACCACCGTGGCGCTGACCAGCGGAGGCCTGGCCAAGGTCGCCCTCACCCAGTCCACCGCCAGTGGCGTGCTGCTGACGATCACCCCGGTCTCCACAAAAGGCATTGACGCCGCACCCACCCGATTCCAGTTTGACGTGGTGCCGGCGACGATACGGCTGGCACGGGATGGTACTGTCACCGCCAAAGCCGAATCCACCAATGGGACTGGGGACACCGTCGCGCTCAGCGTGCGCCTCGACGCACGCGGCTACCTGACCGCAAGCACCACCGTGGACGATGGCGCGGGTGATCCCGGCACAAGCGCTGTGGTGGCCTCGCTGGTCGGCGTGGTGGGTGAATTCGACACCGACGCCAATCTGCTGGTGGCCCCCGACCTTGCCGCACTGGCGGAACAGGTGGTCACCGTGGACAGTGAAGGCGTCCTCCGCTATGACGACGATGGCACCCCGGTAGCCGGGTCCCTGGGGACCAGCGTTGTGCTGGGATCGGACGGTGTCAGTACCATCACCCGCAATGGCGACCCGGACCTGAATGGCCTGCGCCGCGCTGCTGAAATCGGCTCCTCGGCAGGCGGCACCGCCACCCTCAGTCGCCTGGAGGTGACCGATGTCGCCAGTGGTAACGCCGACGTGCACATCGAGCCCGCCGGGGACGGCGATGGCTACAGTGCCACCCGAGACCTGGGCGACGGCCTGCTGCAGTCCCTGCTCAGGCTCGATGGCAGTGCCGTGCACCAATTCTCACGCCCGGGGCGGCAAACCAACGAAGCCAGGGCCCTGGTTGCCAACACCCTGTCAATCCTGTTCGAAGACCGAGCAGTCTCGGTGGCCGAGCATGCCGCCTCCACGTTGTATGTGGAGGCGCATACCGATGGCAGTGTCCGCCACGAAGTGGCCCGCGCAGGATGGACAACCCAGGCCATCAGCCGGGCCTCCGGATCCCGCACCCGGCTGGAGAGCGTGGACGACTCCACCGATGTACAGGTGGTAACCGAGGCCGAGCTCGAGGGGCGGCAAATCCGCGTGATCGCTCGCGCCGATGGCTCCGCCGAGCATCGCCTGGTTAACCAGGCCGGCCAGGTTACCGAATCGTCGTTCGACCTGGCCGGGACCACCACCTCCATCTCCCCTCTGGGCAACCTGAAGAGCCGGGTACGGCTGGGCGATGGATCGGTGTGCGCCTGGGTGGAGACCTTCAGCAATGGCGAAACCAGCACCGGCTTTGGCCGATACGGCTCGGACAGCGCAAGCTGCATTGACATCCAGCGGCCCACGAACCTGGACAGCGCCTTCGAGGCGGGTAATCAGGTGGAGGTGAGAAACGATGGCGCAGGCTACTCCATTATTGTTGAAACCCAGCTAACCCGCCCGATCCGGTTCTAAGGAGAAGACGATGACTCACAGTAAGCGCAGACTGAACATAGCGGCCATCGGCTTGCTGGTGGCGGCCCTGGCACTGACCGGCTGCAGCAGCGATGACCACACCGCCTCCCCGGCATCAAAGCAAGAGGCGGTCGCTTTGGCACTGGGTGAGGAGACCGAGGTGTTTTCCGGCGACCAGGTCCTGGACACTGGGGGCGATACCAGAATACGGGTGCGCCACGACGACGCCAGCGACCGGAAGTTTGTCACATTGCTGTCCGGCTCCGCAGAACTGATCCAGGCCTCGGATTAACACCGTTGTGCCGGCCAGGCAACATCGTGGTTGGGCGAGGCGCAGTGGGACAGCGATCACTCTTGCCGTTGTCGTTCTAGCAATCGGTGCGGGCCCTGGCCATTATTCGGCCCATGAGTTTATTCGCAACCTGGCGGACACTGGCTGACTTGGGCTTTTGCGTCTAAGTTGACTAGGGAGCCTTGATTCCGGATCGCCTTCGGCTTCCGGGGCCATTTCCCATCAAGTCGTGACTCTGCGGGGGGATCTCGAGACCATGCAAGAAGTCGCAACCGGAGTGGGGATGGCTCTGAAAGCCCCGCGGGCCCGCTCTGAAGGCCGCACCTGCAACGTTGCGGCTCCTGCCAAGGACTCCGGCCATTAGCCGCGAACCGAGGCGGTGTGCCGTATCACTGGCAGCGACAGCCTTCCGGGCACGCAGAGGCGTTTTGGGGGGGGAACCAGAGGCTCCCTGGTATCCATGGAGGGCCTTGCCCGCCAAGCGCTGAATACAGGGCGAACAGATGGCGGAGGCTTCCAATCCTGACGAGTAGCAAGTGTCAATGGCTAAATCAGACGCCGTTCGGGTATCGATCAGCACTCGCTTCCTGCTGATGGTGTTGCCGGTCATGTTGTTGGTGTCGCTGGTATTTATGGGCGTGCTGGCCCACACCGAGCTGCGCCATATCGAGCAGTTGAATCAACAATCGGGGCAGGCATCAACCCGACAGCTGGCGGCGATGCTGTCCGGTCCAGTCTGGACGATCGATTTGCGGCAGGCCGGCCTGCTGCTCGAAACCGCTTTGGAAGAAGAGTCCCTGGTTTGTGCCCAGCTTCAGTTCACCAACGATATAAAAGTCATCAGCAAGGGTGACTGCCCCGCTCCAACCGACACCGTGGAATTCTCAGCTCCGATCGAGCATGCCATTGGCGAGGAGGCCGACACGATTGGCACCCTGTCCCTCCACATAAAGGTTGCGTCACGCTGGGCGGGTATCGCCGACGAGTTGGGTAACATTGCCGTCATCACGGTGATTCTGTTCGTGGCGCTGATCGTGTCCGCCGGCTTTGCCTTCCGCATGACCATCTTCCGCCCCCTGCAGCGGGTGTCCGATTCGCTGCGGGAGTACAGCAAGACGGGGATCCGTCAGTCGGTCGATTGGCAGGCCCGGGACGAACTGGGCTTGTTGATCCGAGAGTACAATGACAGCCTGGAACGCCAGGCTGAAACGGAAAGGAGCCTGGAGAACCAACTCCGATTTGAGCAGACTCTCAAAGACACCCTGCCCATCCCCATTGCGGTGGTGACCCTGGACCAACATCTCCGGGACATGAACCCGGCGTTCCACCGGCAATTGCACTTGGCACCGGACCACAGTGAGCCGCTGCTGGTCACCGACTACCTGCCCGGGTTGGACTGGGAGGCCATGCTTGCGACGCCGATGAACGAAATCATCCAGCTTGAGACCACACTGGATAGTGGACCGTTAACTGGCCAGACCTGGATTGTGCACGCCTCACCGGTAACCGGAACCGCAGGCTTTCGATTCGGTATCGTTGTTGCGTTACTTAACATTACCGAGCGAATGGCCGCCGAGCGGCAGGCCCATATCGCCAGACAACAGGCTGAGCAGGCCCTGGCCGAACTGGAAGAGGCGCAGGAGAGCCTGGTTCAGGCCGAGAAGATGGCTTCACTGGGCAGTTTGGTAGCCGGTATCGCCCATGAGATCAATACACCGATTGGCAATAGTCTCACGGTGGCCACCACCCTTGAGGACCGAACCCAGGACTTTCGCCAGGAACTGGCCAGCGGGGCACTGCGTAAGTCCAGCTTGGAATCGTTTCTGGAGAATATCGACGAAGCAGCAACGATTCTGATCACCAGCCTGCGAGCCGCCGCTGAACAGGTTAAGAATTTCAAACAGGTGGCGGTGGATCAGGCCAGTTCCCAGCGTCGCGAATTCAATTTGGCGGATGTCATGGACGAGGTCATTTATACCCTGCGTCCGCGCATCAAGCACACACCCCACCGGGTGGAACTCGACATTCCGGACGATATCACCATGGACAGCTTTCCCGGTCCCCTGGGTCAGGCGATCACCAACTTGTTCAACAATTCCCTGGTCCATGGGTTCGAGGGCGTCGAGCATGGTGTGGTGAGTATTTCCGCGGAACGGGTCGGTGAGTCTGAGGTGTTGATCAGGGTACAGGATGACGGCTGCGGAATTCCGGAGTCGTGCCAGCACCGGGTGTTCGACCCGTTCTTCACCACCAAGATGGGGAAAGGGGGGTCGGGGCTCGGGCTGAATCTCGTCTACACCCTGGTAACCGGGGTCCTGGGCGGTGAAGTTAGCCTCACCAGTGCGCCCGGCGAAGGTTGCTGCATTGAACTCAAACTTCCCCTGCAAGCACCCGAAGCCATCCAGGTGGCGGAGGAATAACAGCCAGGGATGACTAACAGGTTTTGTCCGAGGAGATGCCTATGCCGGACGTGGAAGATGAAGAACTCGTCCAATTCGCGGACGATGACGACTTCAGTGCTGCCTCGACAGCCGAGGATGCGCCTTGGCGGATACTGATTGTTGACGATGAAGAGCAGGTGCACCAGGCCACACGGTACGCCTTGAAGGACACCCTGATCCTTGGGCAGCCCTTGCATTTCGTCAGCGTGTACTCCGCAGCTGAGGCCAGACAGGTACTGGCAGACGAGGCGGGATTCGCCGTCATCCTGCTGGATGTGGTCATGGAGTCCCCCGACGCGGGGCTCGGGCTGGTGAGCTTCGTTCGCGATACCTGCAACGACCCATGCGCCAGGATCATATTGCGCACCGGGCAGCCGGGGTATGTCCCCGAGCTGGAAGTGATTCAGAAATATGACATCAACGACTACAAGTCCAAGGAAGAACTAACCCGGGTACGGTTGGTTACCACCGTCACCGCCGCTGTCCGCGCCTTCCAGCAGCTGCAGACCATTGAAGCCAGCCGCCGCGGCCTGACTGAGATAGTCAGTGCCGCCAATCAGCTATTCAAGGAACGGGGGTTGCGCACTTTCTCCCAGGGAGTTGTCATGCAACTGTGCGCCCTTCTGCACATCCGGGAAGAAGGTTTTGCCTGCTGTCACTTCGAAGGTGCCGATATTAACACCCTGAACGTTTTGGCCGGTGGCGGACAGTATGCGGCCGGGATGGACCTGGACCTGGACGAGTCAGGAGATGACCCCCTGATACAGCACATCCGGGAGGCCTACCGGGCAAAGCAGAGCAAGATTCTACCGGACCGAGTGGTGCTCCATGTCATGTCGCCCCAGGGTGACGAACTGGTGATTCACGTGCAGACCCGGAAACCCTTGAACGACATCGACCAGCAACTGCTGGAGTTGTTCTCGGTGAACATCGCCGTCGGCTTTGACAATGCCCGCATGTTCGAACATATCGAACGGCTGGCCTATACCGACACCCTGACCGGTCTTCCGAACCACGCGTCCCTGTCCGACGCCCTGGGCGTGCGGCTGAAAAAGGAAGCGCCCTGTATCCTGGTGCTCACCGACCTGGATAATTTTCAGGGTATCAATGACGGGCTTGGCCGGCAGGTGGGGGACAGTGTCTTGCGAGAGGTCGCCGGCCGGCTGCGGCAGGAATTTGAAGATGGCGGTGGTCTGGTTGCCCGTGTCGCCGCCGACAGTTTTGCGGTGCTGATTCCCAGTGACGACCGGACTGCCGCCGAGCGGAGGCTGCAACGCCTCATCAAGCGGTTCGAAAGGAATCTGGAAATCGCAGGAAACGAGATTCCGGTCAGCCTGACGGCCGGCCTGGCAATCGCGCCGGAACACGGTAAACGGGCCGAGGCCCTGCTGCGAAACGCCGGCATTGCCCTAAAGCAGGCAAAACGTACCCAGCGCTCGTCCTATTGCACCTTCGATCCCAGCTATGAGGCGGCCCTGAAGCATCGCCTGCATATCGGTCGGGAACTGCGTCATTGTGTGGAGCAGAATGAATTGCGGCTGTATTTCCAGCCCCAGATTTCCTTGCGTCGGCAGCGGGTGATCGGAGCCGAGGCGTTGGTGCGCTGGCACAAACATAATCGCGTCCTGGCGCCGTCGGAATTTGTGCCGGTGGCCGAGGACTCCGGCCACATCATTGCCATCGGCGCCTGGGTCCTGGAAGAGGCCTGTCGCACCCAAGTGGCCTGGCGGGAACAGTTGGACCAGGACATGGTGATGGCGGTCAACGTTTCCATGCGCCAGCTCACGGATCCGGATTTCTTCAGCGTGCTGGACGATGTTCTAGCCCGCACCGGTATTGCTCCACAACAGCTGGAACTGGAAGTAACCGAAACGATGATGATGACCGATGCCGAGACCTTGAAGGAGATTCTGTCGTTGGTGCGTGAGCGGGGGATCAAGGTGGCGATCGACGATTTCGGGACCGGCTATTCCTCCCTGGGATACCTGCAACAGTTGCCGGTGGACCGCCTGAAGATTGACCGCTCCTTCGTGCAGGGCCTTGATGAGCGTTCGGAAAGTCAGGTGATTGCGGCCCTGGTGGTGGAAATGGGCCACCAGCTCAAGCTCGAGGTGATCGCCGAGGGCGTGGAAACAGAATCGGAACTGGCTCTGCTCCGCCGTTTGGGCTGCGATGACGCCCAAGGCAACCTCTATGCGGAGCCCCTAGCCAAAGACGAAGTCGTCACCTTCGTGCAGCAGTTTGGCCAGGTTTGGTAGGCACTGAAGCGCAGCCTGGCGGCATCCGAGCCCAACAACCTTGTTGAGCCCTTCGTCGATTCAACCGGCGTGCTGTCCCGGCGCCGCTTCAGTGCCAGATCGGATACGGCGTCCCGCGAACGGGAGTGGTCCGGCAGCAACCAGGAAGAAGTGGCCCCCTCATCCCACTCCGGAGCCAGCCCCGGAGATTTTCTGATGATGGGTCATAGTGCACGGCGCCATGGCAATACCGTCTCCTGTACCACCTGTTTAGTTTGGTTAACAGCGTTTGGGAAAACGTCGAGTAAATATACAGGCCCCATCGATGGTCCTCTCAAAGGATTCGATAACCCCTTAAATCACTGTCGAACATTCCAGGGTGACACGGAAATTGCTGTCTTAATTTGGTAGTGAGCTGACGGGAATCGAAGCCATCCGGCCGGTGAGCTCATTCCGTAGTCCACAGCGGTGAAGACCCGGGCCGGTCCAGTCTTGTGGGGAGGTCGTATGAAACGCAGTGCTGTTATCGGATTACTGGTGGCGGGCGTCGCTGTCAGCGCCATGAATACCATGGCCAAGCCTCTGGAACGCGATCGTTATATCGTGGTGCTCAACCCCGATGCTGGGCCGCCAGCCGCCGTGGCCGAAGCGGTTGCCCGGAGTCACAACGGACGGGTGGGATTCGTCTACCAGCATGCCATCCAGGGCTTCTCCATCCTGCTCCCGCCGCAGGCCCTGCCCGGCCTCCATCGGGACGGGCGCATCAAGTACGTGGAAAGCGACGACCCGGTGCAACTGTTTAGCCAGCTCACCCCGACCGGCATCGACCGCAGCTACGATCCGGACACCAGCAGCTCCGATGCAGCGGGACTCTCCATCAATGGCATCGATGATTACCGCGTGGATGTGGACGTGGCCATCATCGATACCGGAATCGACTACCAGCACCCGGACCTGAACGTGGTGGCGGGCACCAACTGCACCTATCTCAGCGGGGGCGGTCCCCCCTGGATGCGTAATGCCTACTGTGTCGACGGCCTGGCCGAGGGTGACGACGATCATTACCACGGCACCCATGTGGGCGGTTCGGTCGGCGCTCTGGATAACGGCATCGGCGTGGTGGGCGTCGCCCCGGGCGCCCGCCTCTGGGCGGTGAAGGTGCTCGACAGCAGCGGTAGCGGCTACGAATCCAATATCGTGGCCGGCATAGACTGGGTCGTCAGCAAGGCCGGGGAAATCGAAGTCGCCAATATGAGCCTGGGCGGGGCTGGCCACAGCCAGGCGGAACAGGACGCCATCACCAGCGCTTACGATGCCGGGGTGGTTGTCGTGGTGGCCGCCGGGAACAACAACGACAACGCCGCCAACTACAGCCCGGCCGGATTGGACAATGTAGTCACGGTTTCGGCACTGGCGGACTTTGATGGCCGCTCCGGCGGCAGCAGCGCCTCCACCTGCCGCGACGACCAGGACGACACCCTGGCGGATTTCAGCAACTGGGGCAACAGCGTCGACATCGCGGCCCCCGGCGTCTGCATCACCTCGACCTATCCCATTGAGAAGGGGGAATACGGCACCATCAGCGGCACCTCCATGGCCTCGCCCCATGTGGCCGGCGGCGCCGCGCTGCTGGCCAGCGGCAATGCCCCCACCAACGGTGGTCAGGTGGATAACCTGGTCTCCACGCTGATCAGCAGCGGTAATTTCAATTGGACCGACGACTCCGGCGACGGAGTCCTGGAGCCGCTGCTGGAAGTGACCAACTTTCAACCCACCCTGGTCGCCGGTGGTGGCGGCAGCGGAGGCGACACCTCAAACACTGCGCCCACGGCCAGCTTTACCTACAGTTGCAATGAGCTGGCCTGCGGCTTCGACGCCGGCGGCTCCAACGACAGTGATGGCACCCTCACCCGCTACGACTGGGATTTCGGCGATGGCACCTTGGCCTCGGGAGTGAACGCTTCCCATACCTACGCCACTGACGGCACCTATACGGTCACCCTCACGGTCACCGACGATGACAGCAGCACCGACACCGATGTTCAGGAGGTAACCGTCAGTAGCGCTGCATCCGGCGATTTCAACCTGACCGCCTCTGGCTACAAGGTTAAGGGGCTGCAGAAAGCGGATCTGGCATGGAGCGGCGCGGACGGCGCCAACGTCGATGTCTACCGCGACGGTGCGCTGATAACCACAACCGTCAATGACACGGGGCACACAGACCCGATCGATCAGCGCGGCGGTGGCGATTACCGGTACCAACTGTGCGAGGCGGGCACCAGTACCTGCTCCAATGAGTCTCTGGTCACGTTCTAACCGGGGGAATCAGCAAGCCGAAGGTGTTCAATCGACTGTAAGCCAGATTACAGGAAGGAACTAGAAAGGATACCCCAACAATCCAGGGAGACCCGATATGAGCGAACTGTTCGATTTTGGCCAACGCATACTGGCGTCCCAGCCCTTCAGCCGCCTGCTGGCACCCGGCTGGACTCCTTCGAGTCCGGCAAGGCCGTTCTCACCCTGCCGGTTCGGAAAGAACTCAAGCAGCAGCATGGCTTCGTCCATGGCGGTGTGGTCAGCTACCTGGCCGACAATGCCCTCACCTACGCCGGCGGGTCCGTCCTGGGGGATTCGGTCACCTCGGAGTACAAGATCAACTACCTGCGCCCTGCCCTCGGCGACACGTTGATCGCGAGGGCTTCGGTGCTTTCTGCTGGCAGGAAGCAGGCAGTCTGCCAATGCGAAGTCGTCGCCCTTCACCAGGACGAGGAGCGGATGGTGGCCTTTGCCCAGGGCACCATCAACCGGGTTGGAGCGAGGGAGTAAGGTCCAGGTAGGAGAAGTGACGGCCCAGAGAACCCCATTCCCCACCACCCGCTATTCTCGAACCAGGGAAAGTGAGGTAGGGTTAACGATTACACGCAGGCTCGGCAGCGCACGGTTCAAGCATTGCCCCACGGCGATGCAACAACGTTTTGTCAGAGTCAGGGATCCGTTGCCATGTTTCAAGGAGGAGACCATGCCCCAATACCATCTGGCCCAGCTCAATATCGCCAAACTGGCTGCGCCCCTCGATTCGCCCCGGCTCGCGGATTTTGTGGCCAACCTCGATCGCATCAACGGATTGGCCGACCAGGCGCCCGGCTTCGTCTGGCGCTTGCAAACCGAAGAAGGCGACGCCACCGGCATTGACGCCTTCGGTTCGGATTACCTGGTCAACCTGTCGGTCTGGGACTCGATCGAGTCGTTGCACGATTATGTGTACCGGTCCGCCCATGTGGAGATCATGCGCCGTAAAAAGGAGTGGTTCCATAAACTGGGCGAGGCCCACATGGTGCTGTGGTGGGTACCCGCCGGCCACCGGCCAACCGTTGCAGAAGCCTCGAGCAAGCTGGACCAGCTGCGTAAGCTGGGCCCAAACGGAGAAGCGTTTACCTTCAAAAGACCGTTCGCCCCCCCACACCAGGCACCGGATACGTTGCCTGACGTCCGGGGCGGGGAATGTCCTGCCACCTGAGGCAACCGCAAGGACGGAGCCTGAAAGATGGAACCTTGAAAAAACGAGCGGAGTTCCCCCACCCTACTGCGCACCGCCGACGACCCTGACTTGCGGGACTCCTCGCGCGCGTTACGAAGCCAAGGGAATGGCACCGGTTGGACGCTACCATGCGCCGCCCGACCCAATGTTTCCGGTGGCACCAAGCACCGTTTGCCTTTATTCAGATGAATGGCCCGATGAATCAACTCGAATCACAGTCGTCGTTTCTTACAACCGTTATCAGGGAACAGGCGCCCCAGGAAGTCCTGCAGGTAGGCCTGGGCAACTTTGACCTGACCCTGTCCGTGTGCCGGGCACTCAATGACCTGGACAATTCAGCACTGACCCTGCTCACTCCGAACCTGATCCAGCACTCGGATTTCCTCAAGGAGGTAACGAAACGGGGGGTGGAGACCCTGATGGAGCTGGTGGAGCTGAACCGGACACCCGCCGATGAGGTATTGCCGGACCTGTACTTCCAGAACCGCTCCATCAACATGGCCATCGTTAACGACATGGGGCAGTTCGACCAGGCCCTGGTTGCCCTGTATTACGTCGACAAGATGCTGGTGTCGCGGGGCACGCTGGTCATCAACAACGCCAACAATCCGGTGATGAGAAAGCTGTGCCACTACCTGGTAGCAGAGCGGGAATACAGCCTGCAGCGAACCTTCGGCGGTGCCAAGGGCGAAGCCCTGCTGCCCCGGCTGCTTCGCAGCCAATTCCATAAAGCGCCCGAGTTTGTGAAGAATACCATGAAGACCCTCATCAACCCGGATCTGCTCAGGCTGGATGAAGACCCCAGGCTTCAGGGCTCCATGGTGGTGCTGACAAGGCGCGTTGAGGAGGGTGAGATCGACATGGATTTTGATACCCTGCTGGAATCCATTATGAACGAGTGAATCCGGACAAATCGATACCCCAGGCAATGACAGCCGTTTGCGGGGGGCACGAACTCTGCGACACTGATTGCCATGACAATGCACTCACCTTCACATCACGCTCCCTGTAACGCCGAGGCGGCTCACTGCCCCCTGTGCGGCCAGGAAAATCGCTGTGCCGTTACCGCCGGCCGGGAACCCGCCAGTTGCTGGTGTTTCGCACCAGACATCGAGTTTACCGAAGCGGTCAAAGCGGCCATTCCACCGGCAAAGCGGCTGACCGCATGCCTCTGTGCAGACTGCGTCGTCCGCCTGACTCGCCCAGCCCCAACGGAGCCAACCCCATGAAAGACCACATACTGCAAATCGCCGATTCGTTCTGGAACATTCGTGGCGAATTCAAGGTGGGCGGCATCGTGAACATCGGGACCCATGCCTCACTGGTGAGGCGCGGGAACGGCAAGTTCCTGTTACTGGATGCCTATACCCTGAACGAGGACATCAAAGCGAGGGTGGACGGGATGACCCACGATGGCGCCGACATCGAGGCCATCATCAACCTGCATCCCTTCCACACGGTGCACGTACAGGCCATGCACCGGCAATACCCCCATGCCCGGCTGTACGGCACCAAACGGCACCTGGAGAAATTCCCGGACCTGCCCTGGGAGCCCGAGCGTTCCGAATCCGAGGCCTGTGCGGCCCTGTTTGCGGATGATCTGGAATTTTCCGTTCCCGCCGGCGTCGACTTCATTTCCAGCAACCAACACCTGCACTTTTCATCGGTTTTGGCTTACCACCGGGCCTCGAGCACCATTCACTCGGATGACACCCTGATGTACCTGCGTTTGCCGGGTCCCTTGGGCAAGCTCAAGCAGCCGGAAATCACCTTCCACCCGACCCTGTCGAAAACCCTGGAGCGGCGGGCCGGCGCGGCGGGAGAGTTTCGCCAATGGGCCAAGGCCCTGGCCGAGCAATGGAGCGATGCCGAGAACCTGTGTGCCGCCCATTCCGCCACCCTGCTGGCCAGTGAGAACCGGACAGAGTCGATTGCCAACCGGATTCTGTCGGCCCTGCAGAGGGTGGAGAAAACCCTGCAGGCCCACGAAAGAAAATTTGGCTAGAAGCCCTGCCATGCGCCCCCCTGCCCGGCTCACTGCCGATTGCCGTTGATCCATATCCATTCATGTCGTCCTGGCCGCGTCTATACTTTGGCCTATAGACACCTGCCCTAATGCCCAGGAGGTACGGTATGACCATTCAGGATCAACTCGAGAGCACCATCAAGGCCCTGGTCCAGGACGGCAAGGGTATCCTCGCCGCCGACGAGAGCAGCCCCACCATTGCCAAACGGTTTGCCGCCATCAACGTGGAATCCACCGAGGAGAATCGCCGCGCCTACCGCTCACTGATCCTGTCGACCCCAGACCTGGGGCAGTACATCAACGGCGTGATTCTGTTTGAGGAAACCCTGGGGCAGAGAGACGAACAAGGTACGCCCCTGCCGGACGTGGCCGAGCGTCAGGGCATTGTGCCCGGCATCAAGGTGGACAAGGGCAAGGTGGCGCTGGCCAACGCGCCGGGGGACGAGATTACCCGGGGGCTGGATGGACTGGAGGCCCGCCTGGAGGGGTACATCGAGCAAGGTGCCCGCTTCGCCAAGTGGCGCTGTGTCTACCACATCGGTGGCCACAACCCGGGCCGGCTGGCGGTGGAGGCCAATGCCAACGTACTCGCCAGCTACGCCGCCATCTGCCAGGCTCAGGGGGTGGTGCCCATTGTCGAACCGGAAGTGCTGATCGATGGCGACCACACCATCGAGCGCTGCGCGGACGTGATGGAGGATGTGCTGCACGAAGTCTTTCACGCCCTGCACCGCCACCGGGTGAGCCTGGAGCACATGCTGCTCAAGCCCAGCATGGTCACCCCCGGCAAGGACCACCGCCCTCAGGCGACGCCGGAACAGGTGGCCGACTATACCCTGCGGATCTTCCGCCGCACCGTGCCCGCCGCGGTACCGGGTATCAATTTCCTGTCCGGTGGCCAGACTCCGGAGGAGGCCACCCGCAACCTCAACGCCATCAACTGCCTGTCCGACCGGCCGTGGAACCTGAGCTTCTCCTACGGCCGCGCCCTGCAGGAACCGGCGCTGAAAGCCTGGCAAGGCAATCCCGGCCAGGTACAGGCGGCCCAGCAGGCCCTGTTCCACCGGGCCCGCATGAACGGCCTGGCGGTACAGGGAGAGTATGGCGATACCGCCGAAAAAGACGCTTCCTGGGAACTGTAGCGGCGTATAGCTGAAGATGGGGACCTGACCAGGCTGGGATCAGGCCGCCGAACGGGCAATCTGGGCAGACTCCGCCAGAGCGGCGTAGAAGGGAGCCACATCGCGAATCTTGCGGGCCCTGGGCCACACCTGTTCGGCTTCGCAGTAGCCGCGGCGAAGGTAGTTGAGCCACTGTTTGAGCCGCCCGGTGACGTAACGGTCCCCCAGCCGCGGCTCCAGCTCGGTGCCGTAGGCCTTGATCAGGCCAACCACCTCGGCCCAGGTCATCTCCGGCACCGACTCGCCCTGCTGGCTGGCCTTGATCTGCCGCGCCAGGTCTGGCCGGGTAATCAGGCCACGGCCAATCATCACGTCGTCGCATCCGGTCACCTCGCGACAGCGCCAGTAATCCGCCACGGTCCAGATCTCGCCGTTGGCAATCACGTGGCTGCTCACCGCCTCCCTCACCCGGGCGATCTCCTCCCAGTAGGCGGGCGGCTTGTAACCGTCCACCTTGCTGCGGGCGTGAATCACGATTTCCGCGGCACCGGCCGCGGTCAGGGCCTCGCCACAGGCTACGCCCATGGAGCGGTCGTCGTAACCGAGGCGCATTTTTGCGGTCACTGGAATGTTCCGGGGCACGGCCTCACGCACGGCGGCGGTGATGGCATGCATCAACTCCGGCTCGCGCATCAGCACGCACCCGCCCTTATGGCGGTTGACGGTCTTGGCCGGACAACCGAAGTTGATGTCCACCTGTCGGGCGCCCAGTTCCACGGCCTTGACGCCGTGCCGGGCCATCATCGCCGGGTCGGAGCCCAACAACTGCACCGCCACCGGCACCCCTGAACGGGTCAAGGCATCCTGGTGCAGCTCCGGGGCGTACTTGTAGAAGATCCGCGGCGGCAACATGCCCTGGGTGACCCGGATAAACTCGGTCACGCTGCGGTCGATTCCGCCTACCCCGGTAAGGATTTCACGAATGGGGGCGTCGACCAGCCCTTCCATCGGGGCGAGGATAATTCGCATGGGTGCTCCGCAAACCGATCAAATGATGAACAGGCGCGCATTCTAACGGTTTTCGGATCAAAAGAAAGCCGCAACCCCGTTCCGGGTCATGGCTTGAGGGGATTGGCGGCGGGCTACTGGCCCAGGGCGTAGTTGACCCAGTAATCCAGCATCAAGGCCATGGATGAGCGAGTTTTGGCAGGCTTGGTGTGGTCGTTTCTCTTCATGACAAAGTCCTCTTCATCACTGTCAGCCGGGACAGGGTTCTACGATAAATCTAGAAGAGAATGGAGAGTTTGTGTAATCGAAGAAATCGGGCCAGACGAAAGGCCCTGGCTATCAGGGATGGTAGTGGGGGGCACGGATAGGCAATCTGTCTCCGTGAAGCTCGTAAGCTTGCAGTCCCGGTTTAGAGCCGATCGATGCCGGCAAACTTGCCCTGATCGTCGAACCGGATGCGAAAACTGCCGTGAATGCCGTCGCGGAGGAAGTACGGGGAGAGAATGCGGGCCGGGAAGCGGACGGACCGTCCGTCCCGGGCCCGGGCATGGACATCCCGGGCAGCCCCCTGATAGAGCTTGATCCACTCATCCGGGCTGATCGAGATGTCCACGACGACTTGCTGCATGATCGCTCCTGACCAGGAACCCGATCAGTTGGCCAGCTCAAGCAGCAGGCGGTTCAGCCGGGCCACGTAGGCACCCGGGTCCTGGATTTGCTCGCCGCTGGCCAGGGTGGCCTGGTCGAACAGCACCGCGGACAGTTCACCGAAGCGCTCCTCGCCCTGCTCGCTCTCCAGGCGCTGGACCAGCGGGTGCTCCACGTTGATCTCGAAGATCGGTTTGCTGTCGGGCACCTTCTGGCCCGCCGCCTCCATGATCTTCTTCATCTGGGCGCCCATGTCGTGGTCACCCACCACCAGGCAGGCCGGCGAATCGGTCAGGCGGTTGGTGACACGCACTTCCTGCACCCGGTCTGCCAGGGCCTTCTGGATACGCTCCAGCAGGTCCTTGTGGGCCTCGGTGGCCTCTTCCTGATGCTTCTTGTCCTCTTCGGTCTCGGTCTCACCCAGGTCCAGCTCGCCCCGGGCCACGTCCTGGAACTGCTTGCCGTCGTACTCGTTGAGGTAGCCCATCATCCACTCGTCGATGCGGTCGGACAGGATCAGCACCTCCAGGCCTTTCTTGCGGAACACTTCCAGGTGCGGGCTGCTCTTGGCCGCGACGTGACTGTCGGCGGTGATGTAGTAGATCTTCTTCTGACCTTCCTTCATCCGGCCGATGTAGTCATCCAGGGAAACGTTCTGGGTGGCCTCGCCGGTGTGAGTGGAGGCGAAACGCAGCAGGCTGGCGATCTTCTCCCGGTTGCTGAAATCCTCCGCCGGACCTTCCTTGAGCACGGTGCCGAACTCGTCCCAGAACTTCTGGTACTGCTCCGGCTCCTTCTTGGCCAGCTTGGACATCATGTCCAGCACCCGCTTGGTCAGGGCGGACTTGATGCTCTCCACCGTCTTGTCGTTCTGCAGGATCTCGCGGGACACATTCAGCGACAGGTCGTTGGAGTCGATCACACCCTTGGTGAAACGCAGGTACAGCGGCAGGAACTGCTCGGCGTCGTCCATGATGAACACCCGCTGCACGTACAGCTTGAGGCCACGGGGCGCTTCCCGGTTGTACAGGTCAAACGGCGCGCGAGCCGGCAGGTACAGCAGGCTGGTGTAGTCGAGCTTGCCTTCCACCTTGTTGTGGGACCAGGTCAGCGGGTCCTCGAAGTCGTGGCCGATGTGCTTGTAGAACTCCTTGTACTCTTCGTCCTTGATCTCAGTGCGCGGCAGGGTCCACAGCGCGGTGGCGTCGTTGACGGTCTCGTCCTTCGCTTCCTCGCCTTCTTCGGTGGTCTCCGCCTTCATGATGACCGGGAAGGAAATGTGGTCGGAATACTTCTTCACCAGGGAGCGCAGACGCCAGCCGTTGGCGAACTCTTTCTCTTCCGCCTTCAGGTGCAGGACGATCTGGGTACCGCGGGTTTCCCGAGTCACCGGTTCGATGGAAAACTCGCCGTCGCCGCGGGACTCCCAGTGCACGCCCTCTTCGGCCGGGGCACCCGCCTTGCGGGTAAAGACTTCCACCCGGTCCGACACGATGAACGCAGAATAGAAGCCCACCCCGAACTGACCGATCAGCTTGCTGTCCTTCTGCTCATCGCCGGAGAGCTGCTTGAGGAACTCGGCAGTGCCGGACTTGGCGATGGTGCCCAGGTTGGCGATCACATCGTCCCGGGACATCCCGATGCCGTTATCGGTCAGGGTGATGGTGTTGGCCTCCTCGTCGAACTCCAGACGAATGTTCAGGTCAGGGTCACCCTCATACAGGCTGTCGTCCTTGAGGGCGGCAAAACGCAGCTTGTCTTCCGCGTCGGAGGCGTTGGAAATCAGCTCACGCAGGAAGATTTCCTTGTTGGAATACAGGGAATGGATCATCAGGTGGAGCAGTTGCTTCACCTCGGTCTGAAATCCCAGGGTTTCTTTCTGTGATTCAACCGTCATGGCTTGAAGGTCTCCTGACTGCAGTGGAACACATCGAAGGCGGCCGACAGGCATCGGTCTACCGCCTCCATCATGATTCAATGCAATCAAAAGTGGGGCCGGGTTCGGGCTTTTCAAGCCCCGCTAATCTTCCAGCAGGAAATGGGCCCGGGCGGTGGCGATGGGTTGGTTGCGGGATTTCTGCCAGGCCGTGATCATCACGTTGGCCACCCGGTTGCCCTGGCGGGTGAGCCGGCATTCGGCGAAGGTCTCCCGGTCCAGCCCGGCCCGCAGGTAATCCAGGGAGAAATCGACGATGCGGGGCATCCGCAGCACCTCCTGGGACATCATCAGGTAGATGGCCGCCGACATTTCCATGAAGCCACCGATCACCCCGCCGTGGATGGCCGGCAGGATCGGGTTGCCAATGTTGGACTCCTTGCGAGGCAGGCGGAAGATCAGGTCGTCGCCAAAGCGCTCGCACTGCAACCCGATGAAAGTGGCGTAGGGAATGTCGCCGAGCAGGCGGGAGAAATCCCCGGTTTCCTGGGTATATTGCAAAACCTCGGCGGTGGTCATGCCTCACCTCCAATGATCAGGTCGCGAAAGGATTTGGGGGTGGCTTCCTGGCCGATGCGCATGAAGGTGCCGACGCAGTGGGCAATCACCTTGTCGTTGTCCTGGTAGGCCTCACAGCGGGTAAAGATGATGTTCTTGGTCACCCGGTAGGCCTCGGCCCGGGCATACACGGGCCGGCGAGGCTCCGCCGGTCGCATGTAGTCCACCCGCAGATCCAGTGTCGGGCACAGCTCGAACTCCGGCAGGGCACAGATCATCACCGAGCCGGAGGCGGTGTCCATCAGGGTGGTGATGGCACCACCATGGATGACGCCGGTGTCCGGGTTGCCAACAATCTGTTCGCTGTAGGGCAAACACAGCACCAGCCGGTTCTCCTCGGCGTCTTCCACGGTCAACCCGAGCGCCCGCGACTGGGCCAGGGTCTCGATAAACCGGGTAACCCGGTCCATGCGTGTGTGATCGGTCATGGTTGTCGGCCTTCAGGTCTTTTTTTAACGTCAGCTTTCGCCGCCTTGTCGGTGGCACTCTCCGGCTCCTCGAACACCTTGCCGGAGCGCAGGGCCGTCAGTGCCTCGGAACGGAATTCCCGGCGGTAGAGTACGATCACCACCCAGGTGGAGGCGGCAATGAACGCCGCCGGGTGGATAAACCAGGCCACCACCGCCAGCGCGTAATAGTAGGAACGCAGCCCCAGATTGAAGGTGTCCCCGGCCATGTTGCACACCCGGGCGGCGCTGCGGGCAAAAGCTTCCCGGCCCGCCGGGCTGACCTGCCTGTCCCCGGGCGGCGGCGCCCCGCCGATCAGTACCGAGACAAAGTTGTACATTCGCATCGACCAGGTGAACTTGAAGAAGGCATAGATGAACACGATGAGCAGCACCACCATGCGCAGTTCCCAAATCTCCCGGCTGGGCAGGTTGCCAAAGGGCATGGTGCTGAACACTTCCATCACTTCCTGGGTGTACCCCAGCGCGGTGATGATACCGGCCAGGATCAGCAGGCTACTGGAGGCGAAGAAGGCGCCGTTGCGCTCCAGGTTGCCCACCACCGAGGCGTCGGAAATGCGATTCTCCCGACGCAGCATCACCCGCATCCAGTCCTCCCGGTAAAGGTCGAGGGTATTGGACAGACAGGGACGGTCATCGGCCCGGCGTTTGGAATAGGCGCTGTAACCCAGCCAGCAGATCAGAAACCAGACAAGCGCCAGGACATCCAGATATTCGGTCATCACAACAGGTTCCGGGGCCAGAACTGAAACTTTGGGGGCGAGGCGCGCATCATACCCGAAGGGGCCACGCCACTCCATACGGGCCCGGGCGTTCCTCTTACCTCTTCCAGGAATGTGGTATAAAACGCCGAGGGTGCGTTGGATTCAGGGCGTCTTTGACCATGGCGAAGTGCCTCTGCGCGCCTTTCTCTCACCTTAGATGGTGACTGGGGACAATACCAATCGAAACGGAAGGGAGTACGGGAGTGAGAAACCGCGTTTACCTGCGCTGGATAGCGCCGATATTTGCCTTGGGACTGGTCACCGGGTGCGCCGTCAACCCGGTCACCGGGGAGAGCCAGCTGTCGCTGATCCCGGAAAGTCAGGAATGGGCCATGGGGGCCGAACAGTATGTCCCCACCCAACAGACCCAGGGCGGCCAGTTCTATCTCGACCCCGAGCTCTCCGTCTACGTCCGGGAAGTGGGCCAGAAGCTTGCCGCGGTCAGTGACCGGCCGGACATGCCCTACGAATTTGTGGTGCTGAACAACAGCGTCCCCAATGCCTGGGCCCTGCCCTCGGGCAAGATTGCCATCAACCGGGGCCTGCTGGTGGAGCTGGAGGACGAAGCGCAGCTGGCGTCGGTCCTCGGCCATGAGATTGTCCACGCGGCGGCCCGACACAGCGTCCAGCGTATGCAGACCGGCATGATCCTCAATGCGGGCATGGCCGGCGTGGGCATGGCCGTGGCGGACAGTGAATGGGCCCAGATGGTGATGGGCGGTGCCGCCATGGGCGCGCAGCTGGCCCTGGCCCAGTATGGCCAGGGGGATGAACTGGAATCCGACCATTACGGCATCCGCTACATGGTGGAAGCGGGCTACGACCCGATGGCGGCGGTGGAACTGCAACAGCTGTTTGTGGAGATGTCCGAAGGCCAGCAAAGCAACTATCTGGCCAGCCTGTTCTCCACCCACCCACCCTCTCAGGCACGGGTCAACCGTAACCTGGAGCTGGCCCGGGAACTGGGTACCGGGGGCTATCGCGGCCGGGAAGTGTTCCAGAAACGCCTGGCCTTCCTGAAGAGCCGGCAACCGGCCTACGACGCCTACGATGAGGCGGTCAAACAGGTTCAGGCCGACAACCTGGAAGGCGCACTGGCCAGTGTCAACAAGGCCATCAAGCTGGAATCCGGCGAGGCCATGTTCTATGCCCTGCGCGGCCAGCTGAAGGAAGCGATGGACAAACCGGCCGCGGCGGCGGAAGACTTCGACAAGGCCGTGTCGCTGTATCCGGAAATGTTCCGTTACCGCCTGCAGCGGGGCCTGAATGCCTACGCCAGGAACGACCTGGCACGGGCCAGGACCGACCTCACCGAGGCCAACCGGGTGGTGCCAACGGCCATTGGTTACCTGCGGCTGGGAGACATTGCCGCGCGGGAAAATCGCCGGGACGACGCCATCGCCTTCTACAGCACCGCCGCCGAGGCTGGTGGCCCGGTGGGCGAAGAGGCCAGGAAGAAACTGGCCAAACTGAGCCAGAACTAAGCTGCTCGCCCGCCACCGCCCACGCTACACGTCGGGTGACCGAGGTTCAGGCGGCCCACAATCAGGGCCGCCGTCTCCTCCGGCCGCTCCAACATGAAGCAGTGACCGCCGGGTACTCGCTCCTTGGAAACCCAGGGCGACTGTTGCTGCCACCGATGTGCGGACTGCCCCACAAACGGGTAAGTCTTACTGCCAAAGAGGATGTGGGTTGGGGCCTTTACCCGTCGCAGCAATGGCCAGAGTCGACGAGGGTAGGAGCCAAACACTTCCGATTCCCGTTCCGGGCGGCACTTGAGCGTGACGCCGCCCTGCTCTGCCGGCTCCAGGCCATGGTCCAGATAGCTTTTCAGGCTGCGTTCATCCCAGCCACGGAAGCTACCCCGGTTGTGAAAATTGTGGTACGCATGCCGTTTCTCTTGCCAATGAGCCCGCCGTTTTCGCGCACGGCTGGCCATCGTGTTCCGTTGCCAAAGGCCGACGGCGCTTGAGAGCGCCATGATCCGCAGCATATTCGGTGAAAACAGGACCGGATCCAACAACACCGACTGCTGGAATAAGTCCGGCGACCGGGCCATCATCAATGCCGTCATCACCCCACCGAAACTGTGCCCCAACCCATACACGGTCACCGGCCCACCGGATTCGTCACGATAGTCGGGCAAATGGTGGCGCAGTACTTCCTCACACAGCGCCGCGGTGCCATTCCAGCCGCAGAACCGGCCCCCATGGTCACTGTCACCATGCCCCTGCACATCACTGATGAACAGATCGGCGTGGTCCAGCAGGGGCGACAGCATGTGTTCGTAGACCAGACCGGCATAACCATTGCCATGGACAAAATGGATCAACGGCCGGCCAGTCGGTTCATTACGCCACCCACGCAGGGTAAAGCCAAATGAGGTTTGGTAACTCCAGGGCTCCAGTTGATGGTGGAGGGAACTGATTGAATGCTGGGCCACGACGTCGTGCTCCTATTTGTTCAAACCGGCTGATTCGTATGCTCTTCCAAAAGTGCCATGCAAACAATTGCCTTTACTAAATGGTTGGCCCATAGCCAGCGGTTGCCCCATTGACGCGGCCAGACTGTCAGCTTTTGCATTGACAACTAGAGCAAAAACTCTAAAAATCGAAATTACCCTTACAACAACCGGACGAATTCCATGTTAGCCAGACGAATGCAACCCATGGCGTTTCAAGCCCGGCGCCTGTACGTGGAACTGATGTTCCAGGTGATGGGCAACGCCCTGCAGGCCATCAGTGAAGTTGACGCGACGGTTCAACAGGAGGCCAAGGCCCTTCCCGAGGGATTCCTGTTCGAGATGATGGTGATGCCCAACGGCGCCAGCCTGGTCATCGAACACCTGGGCGAAGGCCGCTTCAAGTACCACGGCAGCGACGCGCCGCGCCCGGTCGATCTGTCCATTCAGTTCAAGCACATTGCCCACGCCTTCCTGGTGCTCTCTTTCCAGGAGAAGACTTCGGTGGCCTTCGCCAACGATCGCATGCTGGTGGATGGCGACATCAGCTACGCCATCCGCATGACCCGGGTGCTGAACCGGCTGGAAGCCTTCATCCTGCCCCGCCTGATTGCCAAGCGCGCGGTCAAGGAATACCCGAAGAACCTGCACCTGCCCGAGAAGGTCCTCAGTGCAGCGAGGATCTACCTGAAAGTGGCAACCCAATTCTTTGAGACGGTGGTAGCGTAATGACCAACAAGTACTACGAGTTTTTCTGTCCGGTTAAAGTCATCGCTGGCAAGGCGGCCCTGGAACACATTCCCTATGAACTGAGCGGGCTGGGCGCTCAGCGTCCCATGATCATCACTGACAAGGGCGTGCGGGCCGCGGGTCTGCTGGAGCCTGTGGTCGCGGCCTGTGAAGAGAGCGACCTGGAGATCGCCAGCATCTACGACGATGTTCCGCCCGACTCGTCCACTACCGTGGTTCGGGATATTGCCGATGTCTACCGCAGCGAAAAGTGCGACTCGATCATTGCCGTGGGCGGCGGTTCCGCGATTGATACCGCCAAGGCCGTCAACATCCTGGTCTCTGAAGGCGGAGATGATATCGCCGAATACACCGGCGCCGGCGTACTGAAGCGAGCCCTCAAGCCATTTTTCGTGGTACCGACCACCGCGGGCACCGGCTCCGAGGTAACGGCGGTCGCGGTGATCGCCGACACCGAGAAGTCCGTAAAGCTGCCGTTCACATCGTCCTTCCTGCTGCCGAACGCGGCCATCATCGATCCCCGTATGACGCTGACCCTGCCGCCGCACATCACCGCGGCGACGGCCATGGATGCCATGACCCACGCCACCGAGGCGTTTACCTGCATGGCCAAGAACCCGCTCAGCGACGCCTACGCGACGGCCGCCATCAAGAAGATCAGCACCTCCCTGCTGACCGTCATGAACAACCCCAAGGATGCCGATGCCCGGCTGGAACTGGCGCAGGCCTCCACCATGGCCGGTATCGCCTTCTCCAACTCCATGGTGGGCCTGGTGCACGCCCTGGGTCACGCCACGGGCGCGATCTGTCACCTGCCCCACGGCCTGTGCATGAGCCTGTACCTGCCGTACGTGCTGGAATACAACCTGGAGAGCATCCGTGGGCCGCTCAGCGAGTTGCTGCTGTACCTGGATGGGCCCGAAGCCTACGCCGCCACACCGGCCAACCGTCGGGCCGAAGCCGCCATTGCCGCCATCCGCCGGCTGCGGGACGCCCTGTATAAGGAGTGCGAACTGCCCCGCACGCTGAAAGAAACCGGCAAGGTGGAAGAATCCCAGCTTGATGATATCGCCGCGTTGGCCCTGGACGACGGCTCCATCATGTTCAATCCCCGCGAGGCCGATCTCGAAGACGCCAAGGCGATCCTGCGCAAAGCCTGGGCCTGATCGCCCCTGCCCTGCCCCATGGCCCGGCCATCGAAGCCGGGCCATGGCTTTCCTGTCCTGCCGTTCTTTTTATTGCAAGCCATTGAAATCAACCTGGCAGTCCGTCATATTTTCGGTATTGGTGCATGGACGCAACCACACGCAAAAGCTCACCGGTGAGTCTCAGGAAGCCTGTCACGGGCTAAATCCGGCCTCAGGGCCGAAACCAATCAAGAACTTAGGGTCCCTGCGTCTATGCCTGCTCTTTCACGCGGACTTCAGGCTTTTGTCGTTACCGTTGCACTGTTGCTGTCAGCGGCAGCCTGGGCCAGCGAAGCCACGCCAGCCAAGGGCGCCACTGCCGATCTCGACGGCATCCTGCGGCTCAATGTCTCACCCAACGGCTATCCGCCGTACCTGATTGTGGAGGACCACAATCTGTCGGGCATTATCTGGGACGTGGTATCGCGCATTGCTGGAAGACTCGAGTACGATGTCGCCCCCATCCAGATTCCCCGCAAACGGGTCGATGAACTGGTGCTCAGGGGATACATCGACGCCACACCACGGGCAATAGAGTGGACCAAGCAACCGGAGCGTTTCCTGTTCACCGACCCCATCGTGAATGTGGAAGAAGTGTTCTTCTACCCCGCCAACACGGACTTCCGCTACCAGGCGCCCATGGACCTGGAAGCCAAGACCATTGTGACCCACCTGGGCTATCAGTACCCGGCCCTGCGACAGGTGTTCGAGTACGGCATGGCGGAACGGTTTGACGTCAATAACGACGTCGACATGTTCCGCTACCTGCTGGATGGGGATCGCTTCGACGCAGCCATTGCCGACCGCCTGGTGGGCCAGTGGATTATCCGCAACCACCCCAAGATGGACGGCCTGCTAACGGCCACCGACAACTCGGTGAGCAACTACGGCTTCCGCTTGATGGTCCGCCAGGATCTGGCAGAGTTTGTTGACGCGTTCAACGCCGAACTGGCCCAGCTCAAGGCCAGCGGAGAGCTGGATCGCATTCTGTCCGAGTATCGCTAGCTGGCCTTAACACGAGCGCTTCGCAGGTCCGAGCCCCCCTGGTTATTCCAGACGCCGCAGCAGGAGCATGGGCGAGACGCTCAGTACCGGCGCCAACTGCCAGCGGCCAAACACCGCCAACACCACCGAACTGATCACCGGCTCGGGCAGGATCACCGACCAGTGCCATTGAAACGCCCCTTCGAACATGCGCTGCTGCAGGGCCCACACCGCCGCCTCGGCGGCCAGCACCCCCAACCCCCCGGCCATGAAACCCAGCAGTGCGAATTCCAGCACGGTACTGCGTACCAGCAGTCGCTGACGCCCCCCCAGGGTGCGCAGTAACGCGCCCTCGCGCAGGCGGTCCCGGAGCGTGGCACTGACCACCGCCGCCATCACCACCAGCGCTGCCGCGAGGATCAGCGCCAGGATCGTCTCCACGGCCTGAGTCACCTGACGGACAATGGCCTGGATGCGCTCGATGATGTGGTCCACCTCCAGGACCGACACGGTGGGATAGCGAACGGCAAACTCGTTGAGGGCCGGTTTCTGAGTCGATGGCAAATGAAAGCTGGTGATCCAGGTGGCGGGCAGGTTTCGCAGCGCGCTGTCTGGCGGAAACGCCATGTAGAAGTTGGGCTTCATGCTGTCCCACTGAACCGTGCGAATGCTGGTGACCGGTTCGGTCAGGGTTTCGGCCCCAATGGTGAAGCCCAGCCGGTCCCCGACCTTCAGCCCCAACCGGTCCGCCAGCTCCGCCTCCACCGAGACACCGCTGGTCGCCCCGGCCGCAAACCAGCGCCCCGCGACGATCCGGTTGTCTTGCGGCAGGGTGTCCATCCAGGTCAGGTTGAGCTCACGGTTCAGCGCCCGCACCTCCCGGTCCTTGCTCACCGCCTGTCTCACCGGCTGGCCGTTCAGTTCGGTCAACCGGCCGCGGACCATCGGGTACAGGGCTTCCAGTTCATGACCACGCTCCCGCCAGAAGGCAGCCACGTCCTCAACGTCCGCCGGGGCGATGTTGATCAGGAAATGGTTGGGAGCCCGCTCCGGCAACTGGGCCTGCCATTCGCTCAGCAGGGAGGTGCGAACCAGCAACAGTGTGACGGCCAGCATGATGGTCATGGCAAACACCGCGATCTGGGACAGGGTACTGCGTCGGTGCCGATACAACGCCACCAACGCCAGCCGCCAGGCACTGCCACCGCCGGCCACCCGGCGCAACACCAGAATCAGCGCCCAGGCCGCCAGTGCCATTCCCCCCAACAGCAGGGCGAGTCCCGCCAGCAACGCCAGCACCAGTGACACATCCTGGGCGTACATCCAGACCAACGCAGTGATGGCGGCACCCGCCACCAGCATATCCGGCCAGGCCCGGCGACTCGATTCACCTGGCTCACTGCGCAGCACCCGCATGGCAGGCACACCCTGCAAGCGCCGCACCGGCGGATAGGCAAACGCAAACAACGATACTGATGCGGTGATCAATGCCGGGACCAGCCCACGGAGCTCCAGGCTGCTGTCGATGGGCCGGGCCAGCACCTGTTCCAGCACCACCGCCATGGCCCAGTACAGGGGCAAGGCTAGCAACAGACCGCCGGCGCAGCCGGTCAGCCCCCAGAGCACCAGCCGTCGCAGGTACAGACGGCCTATGCCCAGACCGGTCATCCCCAGGGTTTTCAGCAGGGCCACGGTGTCCCGCTGGCCCAGGGCGTATTCGCGACTGGCCACGGCCACCGCCACCGCCGCCAGCACCACCGCCAGGCTGCCGCCCAGCAGGAGGAAGCGCTCTGCCCGCTGCAAGGAACGGGACAGGGTTTCACCGTCGCGGATGCTTTCCCACTCGTGGCTGGGCTCAAGCCGGGGAACCAGCCACCGGTAATAGTCGTCCAGGTCAGGCTCGTCGCCGGCAAACAACGCGACGTACTCCACCCGACTGCCTTCCTGCACCACGCCGGTGGCGGCGACGTCGTCCGCGTGCATCATGATGCGCGGTGCCAGGGCGGCCATGCTGAAGCCCCCATCCGGTTCCCGCAGCAGCAGGCCGCTGATGGTCAGGCTGAGGTTGCCCACTTCGAGGCTGTCGCCAACCGACAGGCCCAGCAGACTCATCAGGCGGGGGTTCAACCAGACCTCCCCCCGCCGGGGCCCCTGCCCCACCCGCTGGCGATCGGCCTCGGCGTGCGGCTGCATCTCGATCTCGCCCCGCAGTGGATAGTGGTCATCAACCGCCTTGACCGACACCAGCTGGAACCGGCCTCCACCGAAGGCCATGGTGGAGAAGCGAACCATATGGGCTGTGCGAATGTCCCGGTCCTGCGCCTCCTGCCACCAGGCCTGGGGTATCGGCCGGCCGTGTTCGGCTTCCAGCTGGCGATCAGCGGCAAGGAAGGCGCTGGCGGAGGAAACCAGGGTTTTCTGGAGCAACGCGGCGAACAACCCGATGGTGGCCACGGTGGCGACCGCCACCACCAGGGCCATGATGACCACGCGGACATCCCGCTGCCGCAGGTCCCGTCTAACCGAAGCCAACTGGTGACGGCTGTCCATCAGTCCATCTCCCGGAATTCGGTCACCCTGCCGGCATCGATGGCAAAACGCCGCTGGCAGCGACCGGCCAGCTGTTCGTCGTGGGTGACCAGCACCAGGGTGGTGCCCTGCTCCTGGTTCAGGGCCATCAGCAGTTCGGAAATGGTCTGGCCGGTGTGGTTGTCCAGGTTGCCGGTGGGCTCGTCGGCGAACAGCACCGCCGGATTGGACGCAAAGGCCCGGGCAATGGCCACCCGCTGCTGTTCCCCCCCGGACAGCTGCCTCGGCGTGTGACGCAGGCGCTCCCCCAACCCCACCCGATGCAACAACTCCCGGGCCTGTTCGGCCGGTGCGGCCTGCCCCGCCAGTTCCAGCGGCAGCATCACGTTCTCCAGCGCCGAAAGCGCCGGCAACAGCTGAAACGACTGGAACACAAACCCGACCCGTTGTGCTCGCAAACGGGCCCGCTGGTCTTCGTCCAGTTCGCTGATCGCCTCTCCGTCGAGTTCGATGAGCCCTTGCGATGGGCTGTCGAGCCCGGCCATCAATCCAAGCAGCGTCGTCTTGCCGGACCCGGATCGGCCGAGAATCGCCACTGACTCGCCGCGGTTGATTTCGAGACTGACCCCTTGCAAGATCGTTATCGTATCGGCTCCCAGGCTCACCCGATGGGTCAACCCCGCCACTTTCAACATGGTGCGCCGGGATACTGGGGAAAGACTGGGAGAATCGGTCACTGCCACTCCTTGTGTGCTGATGCGGCCTGGAACAAAGGAAGCTACTGTCGATGCAGGTACTTATGGATACGTTAAGAACCGCCCTCAGATCAACTATTTTTCTGATGCTGGCACTGTATGCCCTGGTCCTGCAGGCAAACCAGAGCACAGTACTGGTGCTCGGCGACAGCCTCAGTGCGGCCTATGGCGTCCAGGTGGAGCAGGCCTGGGTATCCTTACTGCGGGACCGGCTCACTGAGGAAGAATTGGCCCAGTGGCGAGTAATCAACGCCAGCATCAGCGGCGAAACCACCGATGGCGGCCTGCGGCGGCTCCCGGAATTGCTGGAGCTGCATTCCCCGGATGTGGTGATCATCGAGCTTGGCGGCAACGACGGCCTGCGGGGTTTTCCACCGTCAGTGATCGAGGCCAACCTGTCGCAACTGATTACCCTTTCCCGAAACGCCGGCGCCACCCCCCTGCTGGTGGGGATACAGATTCCACCCAACTACGGCCCCCGCTATACCTCCCGGTTTGCCGACATCTACCCGACGCTGGCTGAACGCCACGACATACCGCTGGTTCCATTCTTCCTCGAGGGCATCTACAACCAGGACGGCATGATGCAACGGGACGGCATCCATCCGACCGCCGATGCCCAGCAGCGGCTGTTGGACAACGTCTGGCCGCACCTGGAAGCCCTGCTGAGATCCTGAGCAACCGCGAGCGTCCCTTAACCGGTCACCGTATCCAGGAACGCCACCGCACGGCGCTCCGACCAGTAATAACCATCCCGGGCGTGCTCCACGAATCCCACGTGCCCCCCCCAGCGAGGAGTCTCCAGCGTCACGCAATCGCCCAGCACCCGGCGTTCTTGTGGGAAGCATTGTGGCGACAGGAAGGGATCATCGATTGCATTGACGATCAGCGACGGCACCCCGACTGCGTGCAGGTGGGGCAGGCAGGAACATCTGGCCCAGTAGTCCTCGGCATCCCGGAAACCGTGCAGCGGCGCGGTGTAACGGTCATCAAATTCCCGGAAGCAGCGGATACGTTCGAATCCCTCCACATCGATGACTCCGGGAAAGCGTTCCGCCTTGATCCGCATCTTGCGGTGCAGGTCCCGCAGGAACCGCTGCATGTAGATACGGCGGGAGGGCCTGGCCAGCACTTCGGCACTGCTCCCCAGGTCACAGGGAACCGAGAAGGTGACCGCCCCCCGGATCCGCACATCCAGTTGTGAGCCCTGCTGGGCCAGATAGAGCATGGTCAGGTTGCCTCCCATGCTGAACCCACACAAGGAGAGGCTGAGGTAATTCCGGTCCAGGGCATGGTGCACCACCCGGGCCAGGTCCTCGGTGGCGCCACTGTGATAGAACCGGGGCAACCGGTTTATCACCCCGCCGCAGGACCGGAAATTCCAGGCCAGCACGTCCCAACCCGCCCGCATCAGGGCCCTGGCCAGCCCCAGCATGTAGGGACGCCGGCTGTGACCCTCCAGCCCGTGGGAGAGGATGGCAAGCCTGCGACTGCCGGTACGGTACCAGTCCAGGTGGAGTTCATCACCGTCACTGGTTTCGATCCGTTCCGGTTCTGGCTCAGTCAGCGCGACGGATCGGAACAGGGTAGGCCACACCGATTGCAGGTGACCACTGCGCAGCCATCCCGGCGGACGATAGTGGTACACCCGGGCGCCGCTGCCGGCCGGAATCGGATGGGGTTCGGAAGAAAGACTGTTCATCGCTGCCTGCACGCCCACAATAGGACAAGTTTTAACCAATCAATTCAGGGGGTTGACCCGGACCAACAAAGCTCTTATCATGCGCGCCTCGTTGATGCTGTTCCCCGATAGCTCAGTTGGTAGAGCAACGGACTGTTAATCCGTTTGTCGCTGGTTCGAGCCCAGCTCGGGGAGCCACTTATTCCAAGAAAGCCGCTGCCAGTCAGCGGCTTTTTTATTGGCCAGCACTGAATACTCTACTTTTACGCCGTTTCCTGCCTGCCAGGCAAGCCCCATCCAGACGATCGGACCGGCCCGGCGCATTGCCCGCCGGGATCAACCAACCTCTGGCCGATTCATAAACTCCCGCAGTACCTGAAACAAGGTAACACTGTCCCGGCTGCCCGCCAGTTCACGGATCGAGTGCATACCAAACTGGGGCACCCCGATATCCAGGGTGGTGACCCCCAAGGCCCCTGCCGTCAGCGGTCCAATGGTGCTGCCGCAGGCCATGTCACTACGAACCACGAAACTCTGGTGAGGTAACCCCAGCTCATCGCTGATGTGGCGGTACAGGGCGGCCGACCGGCTGTTGGTGGCGTAGCGCTGATTGTGGTTGATCTTGATCACCGGTCCCTGGTTGAGCACCGGCCCGTGGTTGGCGTCGTGCCGGTCCGTGTAATTGGGATGGATACCGTGGGCGTTGTCCGCCGAGATCATCATCGACCGGGAAATGGCCCGGTCCCTGGCCTCGCCGCCACACCAGCGCTCCAGCACCGAGGCCAGGAACGGCCCCTGAGCCCCTTCCGCCGACACACTGCCCACTTCTTCATGGTCGTTGCAGACGAACAGGGACGGCTCCTTGCCGTCGCTGGCCAGCAGAGCCTGGATGCCGATGTAGCAACTGAGCAGGTTATCCAGGCGCGCCGAGGCGATGAACTCCTCACGCAGGCCCACGAAACCGGCGGGCTGCGTGTCGTAAAAGCTGAGTTCATAGCCCAGCACCTTGGCCACGGCCAACTCCGGATGCTCCTGCGCGATCTGTTCCTTGAGCAGATCGGCGAAGGTGGTGCTGTCGCTCTCGGGCACCTGCATCATCACCGGAGGCAAATCGGTCTGGGCGTTCACCGAACGGCTTTCGTTGGCTTCGCGGTCCAGGTGAATCGCCAGGCTGGGAATGAACGCCACCGGCTTACGGAAATCCACCAGGGTGTCGGTGACCTTGCCCGCCTTGTCCAGGTAGCTGACCCGACCGGCCAAGGACAAATCGCGGTCGAACCAGGGATTGAGCAAGACACCACCGTAGGTCTCGACCCCCAGTTGGAAGTAGCCCTTACGGCGCAGCTCCGGATTGGGCTTGACCTTCAGACAGGGGCTGTCGGAATGGGCGCCCACCATCCGGACCCCCCGCTCCACCGGGCCCTGCGCCCCGGTGCGGAACGCCACCAACGAAGAACCGTTGCGAACCACGTAATACCCCCGGGACGATTCCAACTGCCAGGCATCACGCTCCTCCAGTCGCACAAAACCGGCCTCATCCAGCAGGCCGGCCATTTGCCTCACCGCATGCCAGGGCGTGGGCGAGCATTGCAGAAAGGTGAGCAGGTTTTGGTTAAAATCCTGGTGTTCCATGATGCCTCTAATTCGCTGAAAATCGGTGTAATAATCGGTGTAATAGTATGGCATGATGCCATGTCTTGCGATAAGACAGAAATTGCTTAGCCCAAGCCGCTACCGGCAGGAGTCTGCGTTGTCCATTCCCCGTTTTCTCGATCTCGAATATTGTCAGTCCGATGAGGTGTTCTTTCCCACGGCCATTGCCTGGTCCCTGGCCGATGGCCGCATGAAAACCGTCATGATTGAGCCGGACGAGAGCTGGTTGCCCGGCGATTTCGATCCGCCGGATGTTGACGTTCGCCTGCTCCTGGAGCAGGGCGTGCCATTGATTGAACTGGTCCGGGCCCTGCACGAAGACCTGCCAAACGAGACCGTCTACACCGACGGCCTGGACCCGGATGAAACCCTGGTGGACCTGATCTTCGAGGCCGTAGGCATGGAAGCGCCCTTCGAGCTGGCGCCAGTCACCGAGCTGATCACCAGCCTGGACAGTCAGGCCATTGAAGACCGGCGCCGGCACCTGATGTTTGAACAGGGCCTGGAACCCCAGTTACCGGAAAACGGCGTCTACGCCCTGCTGCTGCTGGCCCAGGAGGAGGGATTGATCGACCCATCCTGAGCAGGCTGGCAACCGGACGGTCACTTTCAAATCCATCGCCACTGCTTGTGGCCCCTTCGGCAACCCGCTAATTGTGACCTGGGTCGACGTAACATTCGGTTACAGAAGGCAGAATCTGCCGGAATTCCGCGTATTTTCAGGAACCACCGTGACCATGAACAAGCTGTTGCAATCCCTGCCACTGGTGCTCGCGCCCCCCCTGCTTCTGCCCGTTCCGTTGCAGGCCCTGGCCGACAACGACGTTCCCCGGGAGGAGCTGAACTACGTCGGCCTGCTGGCAACCGCACTGAATCACCGCTCGATTGGGGGTGACACCAAGGGCAAGGCCTGGAGCAACGCCGGCACCTTGGTGATTGGCGGCCATATTACCGACCTGTTCCATGCGGAGCTGCGGGCCGGCGGCGGCCTCTCGGAAGGGACGGTCGATGGCGAACTGGAGCTGGATATTGAACACTTCGCCAGCTGGTACATCGGCCTGCACTATCCGGTCACGGACTACGCCAACGTGTATGGCCAGTTTGGCTTTTCCCATATCCAGGGCGAGGCCAGCCTGACCGCAAAAGGTCTGGCCCGGGAAGCCGACCCGGAAGACGGCTCCCCCTACGCGGATCTGGCGAGCAAATACCCGGACAGTGACTTCAGCGTGAGCTGGATCATCGGTGCCGACGTCGAAGTGCTGGACAATGCCTACCTGGTCTTCGAGGGCGGCCGCCTATTCAAGGACACCGGTACCGGCGCCAACACCTTCCAGTTCTCCAGCGGCCTTCGCTACGAGTTCTGACATCGATCCCCCCGGTGAGGCCGTCCCCTCTTAGCGGTGGCGAATGTGCCAGCACCGGTGGATCTTTGGGTTGCGCTGGAAATCCCGATCGATGGTGGACGGACTCACCTCCTTGACGGCAAACGCCTGCTCCAACTCGGCGTCCAACCTGAACCGCCGGAAGTTGTTGGAAAAGATCAGAAGCCCATTCTCAGCCAGCCGCGCCATGGCCTGACGAATGAGGGTGCCGTGGTCCCGTTGAATATCCAGCACATCGGCCATTCGCGCCGAGTTGGAGAAGGTGGGCGGATCCATGAAGATCAAATCAAATTCCTCACCCGCGGCCGGCCGCTGGGCCAACCATTTCAGGCAATCCGCCTGGTCCACCCGGTGCGCCTTGCGGTCGACCCCATTCAGGGCCAGGTTGTCCCGGGCCCAACGCACGTAGGTGTTGGACATGTCCAGGCTGAGGGAGCGGCTGGCGCCCCCCACGGCGGCATGCACCGAGGCGGCGCCGGTGTAGCAGAACAGGTTGAGGAACCGTTTGCCGGCAGCGTGCTGCTGTATCCAGTGACGAACCGGCCGGTGGTCCAGGAACAGCCCGGTATCCAGGTAGTCCTTCAGGTTGACCCGCAACTGGCAGCCGTGTTCGTGGACGGTCAGGAACTCACCGGTAACGGCCTGCTTTTCGTACTGGCTGGTTCCGGACTGGCGTTGGCGCTGCTTGCACACCATTCGGTTGGGGTCGATGCCCAACGTCTCAGGGATCACCGCCAGGGCCTCGGCCAGGCGGTCCCGGGCGGCCCGGGCGTCCACCGACTTCGGAGCCTGGTATTCCTGAACGTGCACCCAACCGTCGTACAGATCAATCGCCAGGGCAAACTCCGGCATGTCGGCGTCGTACAACCGATAGCATTCAATGTTCTGCTTTTTTGCCCACTGCCCAATCGCTTTCAGGTTTTTCTTCAAGCGATTTGCCAGCATGGCCGCCCGCTCCGGGTTGCGGATGCGCGGGATCAGTTCGCCCGATTCCGCCCCTTCCCGCGGCGTCATCTCGCTGGCCTCATCAATGTTAAACAGCAGCAATTGGGCCGGTAGCTTGCCGTTGTAGAGCTTGTACTGCTTGTAGCTGCGCAGGCCGATGTACTTGCCGTATTCCGGTGCGCCGGTGAACACCGCCAGCTGCCACCCCATGGCGCCGCGTTTCACCGCGGCCCCCAACTGACGGTAGAGCTCCGGTAGCTGACGGCGCTCGCTCAGGCGCTCGCCATAGGGAGGGTTGGTCAGCACCAGGCCTTTCTCCGCCCACTGGCCGTCCAGGCAAAATGCCTCTACCGGGCGGCACTCCACGTGCACCACACCTTCCAGTCCGGCACGCTGGATATTACGCCAGGCGGTAGCAATCACCGGCTTGTCGCGGTCAAACCCCGCCAGCTTGAGAGCCGTATTGGATCGTCCCTCGTAGGCGCGACGTTCCGCCTCCTGCCGCAAGTCACGCCATAACTCGGGCTGGTGCCCAAGCCATCGCTCAAAGCCGAACCGTTGACGCTGACGCCCCGGGGCCAGGTCCAGGGCCATCATCGCCGCCTCGATCACCAGCGTTCCGGAACCGCACATGGGATCGGCGAAGTGGCCTCCCAGGCGCGCAATCTCGGGCCAACCGGCACGCAGTAACAGCGCGGCGGCGAGGTTCTCCTTCAGGGGCGCGGCACCCTTTTCGGTGCGATAGCCCCGTTTGTGCAGGCTTTCGCCGCTCAAATCGATGCCCAGCGACAGCTTGCCCCGATGCAATCGGGCTGAAATCAATACGTCTGGATCCCGCGCGGCCACCGCTGGCCGCTGACCAGCGGCATTACGCAACCTGTCCACCACCGCATCCTTCACCCGCTGGGCGCCGAACTGGGTATTGCGAATGACCTGGTTCTGGCCGGAGAAGGCCACCTTGAACGACCCTGTTATAGCCAGGTGCTGGCTCCAGTCCACGTCGAGGACCCCCTGATACAGACTGTCGACGGAATCGGCGTCGATCTCGGCCAGGTGAAGGATGACCCGGTTTGCCAACCGCGACCAGAGACAGGCGCGATAACCCGAGGCCAGCTCACCCCTCACCCAAACGCCCGCCGGCGTATTGCGCACCGGCTCCATCCCGAGGGACGCCATTTCGTCCGCCAGCAAATATTCCACGCCCTTGGGGCAGCTCACAAAGAACAGTTGGTTGGACAAGTCTCACTCCTCGGGTTTTCGACAGAGAGCTGGTGATCAAAAAGGCGCCCTAGTCTGCCAGAAAAGCAGGGTCACCGCCCTTGCAACCGGCGCAATCGGGTCATCTTTATTTCATACAAACATAAAGAACCCGAAATATAGATGAAATAATTAGTGTACATCGGCGTCTGGTTCATCTTACCTTGTAAGTGACGCGTTAGATATTGGGGCCCAGACAGTGTCCCAATCAAAGGATCCTGACTGCCTTGGATGTGCCGGGTACAGCCGTGTGAGCTCGTTAACGAGCAGAGGCTTCGAAGGTCACCTTGGCAGGTGTGCACACGCTTGTTCTGAAAACCCATCATGTGAGGAACGGCATGAAGAGACAGAAAAGAGATGTGTACGCTCGCGCATTCAAACGGGGTTACATGGCCGGAGTGTCCGGAAAATCAAAAGACAGCTGCCCGATTGAACAGGCTGAAGTAAGACAGGAGTGGCTGAATGGGTGGCGAGAAGGCCGAACAGATAACTGGGAGGGCATGACCGGAGTTTCAGGCATCCATAAAATGTCCAACGTGACCGCCTGAGCTATCAGCAACGAACCCTGATTACGAGTGTCTGAGTCGTTCAATTCATAAACCGGGCGTGGGAACGCCCCAGAAGAACGAAACAATCCAGAAGAAACTTCGCGTAAAAAGCAAAACGGGTCCTCCAGACCCGTATCACACCAAGAAGCGCCACGGGGTTTGTTCCCCGCAAGGGCCCGCTAAGCGGGCCCACTCTTTTTTGGCTTCCTGTTTTAGTCTCCCGGCTGACAACCTCCCCAACCCGTCAGCCTGCGTTCCAGGCCACTATTTCAGGGTCCGTATCGCTTCCACCGCCTCCGAGATCAGCTCCGGTCCCCGGTAAATAAAGCCGGTGTAGATCTGAACCAGTTTGGCCCCCGCCCGGATCTTTTCGGCCGCTGACGCGCCGTCGGTGATGCCACCCACACCGATGATGGGCAACCTGTCACCCAGTTCCGCGTACAGGCCTTCGATCACCCGAAGCGAAGGCCCCCGCACCGGCGCGCCGCTCAGCCCGCCGGCCTCGCCCGCCAACCGGTGCCCGGCCACCGCATCCCGGGCAATGGTGGTGTTGGTGGCAATCACTCCATCCATCTCCGCCTGGCGGAGCTCATTGGCCACAAAACGAATCCCCTCTTCATCCATGTCCGGAGCGATCTTCACGGCAATCGGAACGTACTTACCGTGTTTCTCATGCTGGATGCGCTGTTCTTCCTTGATGGCGGCCAACAGACCCTTGAGTGAGTCGCCAAATTGAAGATCACGCAGCCCTGGGGTATTGGGTGAGGACACATTGACCGTGATGTAATTGGCCCGGCTGTACACCGCCGCGATCCCCTTGCGGTAATCACTGTTGGCCTCCTCGGCCGGCGTCAGTTTGTTCTTGCCGACGTTGATTCCCAGCACGCCGGGATAGCGCATCCCGTCGACCTGGGCGATCAAATGCTCCAGGCCCTCGTTATTGAACCCCATCCGGTTGATGATGGCCTGGTGCTCTGGCAGGCGGAACAGGCGAGGCCTGGGGTTACCTGGCTGGGGCAAAGGAGTCACCGTGCCCACCTCCACGAACCCAAACCCCAGCGCCCCCAAGGCATCGGCGTGGTCGGCATTCTTATCCAGCCCGGCCGCCAATCCGACCGGGTTGGGAAACTTGAGTCCCATGACTTCCACTGGCAGGGGCTTGACCTTTGGCACCAACGCGGACAGCAGGCCGGTCCGGTTGGCCAGATCCAGTCCGGAGAGGGCCAGGCTGTGGGCAGTTTCTGGCGGCAATCGGAACAACAGGTGACGAAGCAGGCCGTACATTACATAACTCCTCGCAGTGATCATGGGCGCCTAATAACGGGGAAAACCGCGCCGGCAATGAGGGCGCAGTATACCGAAAGTTTTCCACAGACGCGCCTACCCCACTTAAGTGACGGCTAAATGTCTGTGTGATTAAGGTCCCGTGATGTTTTCCACGATTTCTGTGGATAAGTCTGTTGAAAATAGGTCGAGATTTTTTGCCAAGCCTTGGGGAACGCGCCAGCCTGCAAATTGGTTGTTTTTTGATCAATTATAACCGGCTGAAATTTGGCCTTTTTTGCAATCTAAGGTCCTAGTGTTTCCTATAGATGTAATCAATTGTCATCTCTATGTAACACGGGGGGATGTGCATAAAGATGACACTTCCATCACACTTTAAGGAGTTCTCCCAAGGGAAATTTGCAATGAAGGAATCCGTCTCGATACCGGACAGATCCGGTGATTATGCCCGTGAAGCCGCAGCCGCTGGCCGGGTTACGCTCATTGGCATGGTTCTGGACCTGGTGCTGGGCGCGATCAAGTGTTTGGGGGGCGCCCTCTTCCATTCCCAGGCACTGTTGGCCGACGGCATCCACTCATTGTCCGATGCGGCCTCCGACCTGATCGTGATCGGCGTGATGAAGGCCGCCCGCCGCGAACCTGACCAGGGCCACCCCTACGGCCACCAACGCATCGAGACCATGGGCACCATGCTGTTGGGCAGCGCCCTGATAGCCGTGGGTGCCGCGCTGGCATGGGACAATATCCTGCGCCTACTGGAATCCGGCGCTGCGCCCCTGCCCCAGTGGCCGGTACTGGCCGCTGCCACTGTCTCCATTGCCGCCAAGGAATGGATCTACCACTATACCCGGCGTGTGGGCGAGGCCATCCGCTCGGAACTGATCATCGCCAATGCGTGGCACAGTCGAACCGACGCCTTCTCCTCCATTCTGGTGCTGGTTTCCGTCGCCGGAGCGATGGCTGGTCACGTCTGGCTGGATGCGCTGGCGGCCATTGCCATTGGCATCATCGTCGGCCATATCGGCTGGGGCTTTACCTGGCGCAGTGTCAAGGAACTGGTGGACACCGGCATTCCCCAGCCGGAAATCGACCGCCTGAAGGCCATCGCCCGGTCCACCGAAGGTGTGCGCAATGTGCACGACCTGCGCAGCCGCCGCATGGGCCAGAACATTCTGCTGGATGTGCACCTGGTGGTCAGCCCGGATGTCAGCGTGTCGGAAGGCCATCAGATCGGCATGCAAGTGGTGGAGCGGATGCGGGAAACCCTGCCAGACATTGCACAGATTACCTTCCACATCGATGCGGAGAATGATGAGCAGGGTCCGCCCACCTCGATCCGGTTGCCCAATCGCCAGGCCATCGAGCGTGAGATCTGCCGCTACCTGGGTGAAACACCCAAGCATGACCGGCTCCGGCTCCATTACCTGCGCAACAAGGTGCACCTGGAACTGTTCATCGAAAACGAATTGGCCGAGCACCGACAACTCAGCCTGGAACAGTTGCGCAGCCACCTGGAAACCCAGCCCTGGTTTGGCAGCCTGCGCATCTGGCGCTCACAGCATCACTGAATTCTGTTACGATGCTGCCCGGTTAACGCCCCGCCGGACCACTATCGTCGGCGCTTGTCCTCCATCCGCACCAGGAATTCCTGCATGATCAGGGAATACAGTTCCCCGCCCAGGAAGCGGTCCTCCACACCGGCATCGATGCTGGGATTATCGTTGACCTCGATCACGGCGATCCGGCTACCAGCCTGCTTGATGTCGACCCCATAAAGGCCGTTGCCGATCAGCCTGGTGGCGTTCAGTGCGGCCTGGATCACGTTGCGCGGTGTTTCGTAGGTGGGCAGGGTTTCGAAATCGCCGCTGTCGACCTGCTGGTTGCCACCATGCTGGTAGATTTGCCAATGCCCCTTCACCATGAAGTACTTGCAGGCATAGATGGCCCTCCCGCCCAGCACGCCGATGCGCCAGTCGTAATCGGTATAGAGGTACTCCTGGGCCAATACCAGCGCAGACTGCCGGAACAGCTCGGTCAGGGCCACCCTCAGGGACGGTTCGTCTTCCGCCTTGATCACGCCACGGGAGAAGGCGCCGTCCGGAATCTTCACCACCGGAAAGCCGATCTGCCGGGCGATCTGACCGACCGCATCCTTCTGGTCCCGGGAAAGGATCAGGGTCTTCGGGGTGGGTACCTTGTTGTGCCTCAACAGGTCCGCCAGGAAGACCTTGTTGGTACAGCGCAGGATGGACACGGGGTCGTCGATCACCACCATTCCTTCCGCCTGGGCCTTGCGGGCAAACCGGTAGGTATGGTGGTCTATGGCGGTGGTCTCCCGGATGAACAGACCATCGTACTCCGGCAACCGGCTGTAGTCCCGCTTGGCGATCTGCTCAACGTGGATCCCCAGCTTGCTGCCGGCCCTGGCAAACCGTTCCAGCGCCATGGCGTCACTGGGCGGTAACGCTTCATCGGGGTTCACCAGTACGGCCAGGTCGTAACGGTACCGCTTGCGACTGCGAGGCGGTCGCCAGACGATACTGCTGTACCGGTCCAGTGCCTCGGCAAAGGCATCCTGTTCAGTGTCGGTCAGGTCCACCGGCGACAGGGGTTTCATCGTTTCGATCTGCCAGCCTCGGCGGCGCTTGAACACCACCTCCAGGATCGGGCAGGGAAAACGCTCGAACAGGCTGCGGGCCACCCGCTTGAGTTCCGGCTGTGAGGTTTCTCCGAAACAGGTGCGAATGCGGACCTTATCCACCGGCGACGCGGACCGGTCCGTGTTTCCCGCGGCCCACCTGTCCAGCCAGTCCAGCGCCTGCGAGTCCAACTCGCTGAGCTCCAGGGAAAACAGTCCCTTGCGGCTCAGGTCATTGAGGGCGGCGACCGACGGCAGCACTTTGTGGCGACGGGCCTCCGCCAACAGCGAACAGTAATATCCGCGACTCAGGTAGCGGGCACTCTGGCACAGGTTGATCACCCGGGTGCGGTTACCCTCGATGGGTGGCAGGTTGAGGTATTGCTCGAAAGTCATCACGTCTTCGCTGGGGAAAAACGGTGTCCAATCCTTCTGGTGATCAACCACAATCAGCAACTTCGACATCAGTAACAGGCCCTCCCTGAGGCAGACGCCGACTGGGCCGCCGGCGGGGGCCCGAAGCGCGAACAATACACCCAGACGCCGTCACCGGGAAGTCCCGAAAATGCGTGCATCTACGCATGTGCGGCGCACTATCCCCGGAAAGAATTGTCGATAATAATGAGAAATTCCACTTGACTGCGGATACCGCCGTGCACCCGACCCAACCGAAGCCAGACCCCGTGCTCGCGGAACCTTCCCCTGGACGCGCCACTCCACAGCTGAGACCGGCCACCAAGGCCGATCTGGATGCCCTGGTGAAATTGGAGCACCGGTTGTTCGATGCGGACCGTATCTCCCGTCGCAGCTTTCGCCGGTTCATCGACATGCCGCGGGACTGGTTGGTGGTGGCACTGGTGGACGGTGCCCTGGTGGGGTACTGCCTGGTCCTCATGCACGCCGCCACGCGCCTGGCCAGGATCTACTCCATCGGCGTTGCCCCAGAGGCTCGGGGCTGCGGTGTTGGTGAAGCCCTGGTTCGCGAAGCCGAGCGCGTTGCCTCCAGGGCAGGACGCATCGTCATGCGGCTGGAAGTGCGAACCGACAACACAGCTGCCACTGCTTTATACCGAAGGCTTGGCTACCGGCTGTTCGGCACCTATCAAGATTATTACGCGGACCACGGCGATGCCCTGCGGTTTGAGCGGCGCATCCTGTTCTACGAGCCGTCACGAGCGTTCCCACCGGTGCCCTACTACCCGCAGACCACCGAGTTTACCTGTGGCCCCGCCGCCTTGATCATGGCCATGGCGGCGGTGGATCACAGGCAGTCGCTCACGGCCCTCGAGGAACTGAGCATCTGGCGGGAGGCGACCACCATTTTCATGCTGGCCGGCCACGGAGGTTGTGGCCCCCATGGCTTGGCCCTCGCGGCTTGGTCCCGAGGGTTTCACTGCGCGGCCTACGTCAGCCAGGCAGGGCCCCTGTTCACCCAGACCGTGCGTAACCCGGATAAGAAGCGGGTGCTGGAACTGGTTCACCAGGGCTTTCTCAACGACATTGCCCGGACGGGGATCGAGCTCCATCACGAATACCTATCCCTGTCCCAGATTTCCGCAGCCCTGAAGCAGGGACGAATCCCGGTCATCCTGATCAGCAGCTGGCAGTTGAGCCAAAGCCGGGTACCGCACTGGGTCACCGTTTGCGCGGTGGATGATCAGTTCGTCTACCTGCATGATCCGGAAGTGGACAGCAAGGGCGGCGAATCCGTCGCCGACAAGCAGTATGTGCCGGTGGACCGGCGCATCTTTGAACGCATGAAGCAGTATGGCAGACAGTCGCCCCTGCAGGCAGCAGTGATTGTCGGCCCCCGACGGAACCACTGACGCACTCAGGCGGTGCGGATGGCCGCCTCTTTCAGCTCCGCGATCTCGTCCCGCAGGCGGGCCGCGTTCTCGAAATCCAGGTCCGCTGCAGCCTTGTACATCTGGTCCTCCAGTGACGCTATCTCCTTGAGCAGTTCCTCCGGAGAGTGACCCGCTGCTTTGGCGCGGTACTGTTCGGCCTCTTCCGCTGCCTTCTGCCCAGGACGCTCCGCCCGCCGCCGTCCGCGACCGCCGCCGGCAGCGCCTTCCATGATGTCTGCAATTTTCTTCTTCAACCCGGTCGGGGTGATGCCGTGCTCCTCATTGTGGGCCTGCTGCTTGGCACGACGGCGCTCGGTTTCATCGATGGCCCGCTGCATCGAGCCGGTGACCCGATCGCCGTAGAGAATGGCCTTGCCATTGACATTCCGCGCGGCCCGGCCGATGGTCTGGATCAGCGAGCGCTCGGAACGCAGGAACCCCTCCTTGTCGGCGTCGAGGATGGCCACCAGGGAGACCTCGGGCATGTCCAGCCCTTCCCGCAACAGGTTGATGCCCACCAGCACGTCAAACTCGCCCTGGCGCAGGTCGCGGATGATCTCTACCCGCTCCACGGTATCGATATCGGAGTGCAGATAGCGAACGCGGATGTCGTGCTCCATCAGGAAGTCGGTGAGGTCCTCGGCCATGCGTTTGGTGAGGGTGGTCACCAGCACCCGCTCATCCACCGCCACCCGGGCCCGGATCTCCGACAGCAGGTCGTCCACCTGGGTGGATGCCGGGCGCACCTCGAGTTCCGGATCCAGCAGCCCGGTGGGCCGCACCACCTGCTCCACCACCTGCCCCGCATGCTCGGCCTCGTAGTCACCCGGTGTGGCCGAAACAAAGATCATCTGGGGGGCAATCCGCTCCCATTCGTCGAACCGCATGGGCCGGTTGTCGAGGGCCGAGGGCAGCCGGAAGCCATACTCCACCAGGGTTTCCTTGCGGGAGCGGTCGCCCTTGTACATGGCGCCAATCTGGGGAATGGTCACGTGGGACTCATCCACCACCAACAGGGCGTTGGGTGGCAGGTAGTCAAACAGCGTGGGCGGCGCTTCCCCGGGACAGCGACCGGACAGGTAACGGGAATAGTTCTCGATGCCGTTGCAATAGCCCAGCTCCAGCATCATCTCGACATCGTAGCGGGTGCGCTCCTCCAGGCGCTGGGCCTCCACCAGCCGGTTATTGTCCCGTAACTGGGTGAGCCGTTGCTCCAGCTCCGCCTTGATCTGCTCCACCGCATCGAGCACGGTCTGACGGGGGGTGACATAGTGCGACTTGGGATAAATGGTGACCCGTGGCACCCGGCGCAGCACCTCACCGGTCAGGGGATCGAAATAGCTGAGGTTCTCCAGCTCGTCATCGAACAGCTCGATGCGGATCGCCTCCCGTTCCGATTCCGCCGGGAACACGTCGATCACATCGCCCCGCACCCGGTAGTTGGCGCGATGGAACTCGACGTCGTTGCGGGTGTACTGCAGCTCCGCCAGCCGGCGCAGGATGAAGCGCTGGTCCACCTGATCGCCCCGGTCCAGGTGCAACATCATCTTCAGGTAGGACTGGGGGTCCCCCAAACCGTAGATGGAGGAGACGGTCGCTACGATGATCGCGTCCTGACGTTCCAACAGCGCCTTGGTGGCGGACAGGCGCATCTGCTCAATGTGCTCGTTGATCGACGCATCCTTCTCGATAAAGGTGTCGGACGACGGCACGTAAGCCTCCGGCTGGTAGTAGTCGTAGTAGGAAACGAAATACTCCACCGCATTGTGGGGGAAGAACTCCTTGAACTCGCCATACAGCTGGGCCGCCAGGGTCTTGTTGTGAGCCATGATGATGGTCGGACGCTGCACCTGCTCGATGACGTTCGCCACCGTGAAGGTCTTGCCAGACCCGGTCACCCCCAGCAGGGTCTGATGGGCCAGACCGGACTGGATGCCATCCACCAGTCCGGCAATGGCCGTGGGCTGGTCCCCGGCCGGCTGATACGCGGAATTCACTGTGAAAACCTGACGCTTGGACTCTGCGTCCAGATTTGAAGTAGCCATTGGGGCGGCCTATCCTCCGTCAATCGGTGGTTCGCATTCACAAGACAACTTATCGTCTGACAGCCTTCATGGTACCATCTGCGGGTTAAGGAGCCTCTGAATAACTCTTTCGATCTCTTATTGCCATACCCAGGGGCGAAAAGGAATTATTCAGAGGCTCCATAAACGCCAGGTTCCCCGTTTTTCGCGCGGGTTACCGACGTAGCCTCATCAGACGCAGCTTTCAAGGAGCGCAAGTTTGGACCTTCAACTATCCAGCCGAGTACAGGCCATCAAGCCATCTCCCACTCTCGCAGTCACCAACAAGGCCGCAGAACTCCGTGCCGCAGGGCAGGACATTATTGGCCTGGGTGCCGGGGAGCCGGACTTTGATACACCGGATCATATCAAGAACGCCGCAATCGAGGCGATCAATGCCGGTCAGACCAAGTACACAGCTGTCGATGGTACGCCGGCGCTGAAGAAGGCGATCATCGCCAAGTTCAAGCGGGATAACGGCCTCGATTACGAGCCCAACCAGATCCTGGTCTCCAGCGGTGGCAAACAGAGCTTCTTTAACCTGGCACTGGCAACTCTGAATCCCGGCGACGAAGCCATCATTCCGGCGCCCTATTGGGTTTCTTACCCGGACATGGTGCTGGTCGCCGAAGGCAAGCCGGTGGTCATCGAAACTTCCGCGGCAACCCGCTTCAAGATCACCCCGGAACAACTGGCAGCGGCAATCACCGAGCGCACTCGGCTGTTCGTGATCAACAGCCCGTCCAATCCCAGTGGCATGGCCTACACGCTGGACGAGCTGAAAGCCATTGGCGAGGTGCTCAAGAAGCACCCGAACATCATGATCGCCACGGACGACATGTACGAACCGATCCTGTGGACCGGCCAGCCGTTCTGCAACATCCTCAACGCCACGCCGGAGTTGTACGATCGCACCTTCGTGCTCAACGGCGTTTCCAAGGCCTACTCCATGACCGGCTGGCGCATCGGTTACGCCGCCGGACCGGCCAAGGTCATCGGCGCCATGAAGAAAATCCAGTCCCAGAGCACCTCCAACCCGGCCTCCATTTCCCAGGCCGCGGCCCAGGCTGCCCTGGAAGGGCCGCAAGAGTGCGTTGGCGACATGGTCAAGGCGTTCAAGGAACGCCACGACTATCTGGTGGAAGCGCTGAACAGCCTGCCCGGCGTGGAATGCCTCAAGGGCGATGGAACCTTCTACGTATTCCCCAGCTTCCAGGGCGCCATCGACGCCGCTGACGATGTCAGCAGCGACGTGGAACTGGCCGAGAAACTGCTCCAGGAAGCCGGCGTGGCCCTGGTACCCGGCTCCGCCTTCGGCGCACCGGGCCATATGCGCCTGAGTTTTGCCACCAGCCTGGACGTGCTGAAAGAAGCCGTTGCCCGCCTGCAGAAAGCGCTGGGCTAAATCGGCAAAAAAGGGGTTGACGAGGCGCCGGCCTGCCCTTAATATACGCGCCTCGTCACATGACGACGTTCCCCGATAGCTCAGTTGGTAGAGCAACGGACTGTTAATCCGTTTGTCGCTGGTTCGAGCCCAGCTCGGGGAGCCACTATTCCTGAAAGCCGCTGACTCCTTGAGTCAGCGGCTTTTTTCGTTGCTCAACGCACGGCTTATGGCCCAGACAGCCCCCTCACCTCAGCGGGCGGCAGAAGACGCCCCCTCCATCGCCCGCCGCCGCCAATCCCAAAAGGCCAGGGAATCCCGAGGGCTCGTCTCAACTGGCGACAATCTCCTGGTGAATCGCCTCCAGCGCCGCCAAGGGATCGGCAGCCTGAGTGATCGGCCGCCCAATCACCAGATAATCGCTACCGGCAGCCAGCGCATCCGCCGGCGTCATCACCCGCTGCTGATCCCCCTTGGCAGCGGACAGAGGCCGAATCCCCGGCGTCACCAGCGTGAAGTCCACCCCCTGCTCTCTCTTCAGAATGGGGGCCTCCTGTGCCGAACACACCACTCCGTCGAGCCCACAGCGCGCCGTCAAGGCGGCCAGGCGGGATACCTGCTCCTGGGGCGATGCCGCAATACCAATGCCCTGCAGATCCTCTGCCGCCATGCTGGTAAGCACGGTCACCGCAATCAACAACGGCCGGTCGGTACCGAAGGATTCCAGCCGGGCGCGACAGGCCTCCATCATCTTCGCGCCACCGGCTGCATGCACATTGACCATCCACACGCCCAGGTCCGCCGCCGCCGCAACCGCCGCCGACGTCGTGTTCGGAATGTCGTGAAACTTAAGGTCCAGGAACACCTCAAACCCCCGGTCCTGAATGGCCCTGACAAACTGCGGGCCGGAGCGGGTGAACAACTCCTTGCCCACCTTCAGCCTGCACAGTTCCGGGTTCAGGGTATCCACCAGCGCCAACGCAGGCCCCTCGGACGGAAAATCCAGGGCCACGATAATCTTCGGATCAGCTACCTTCTGCACGTATTATTTCCCACAGTTCATTCAAGACAATCGGCTCACTCCGCTTCCACACCCTGAATCGGACGCACCGACTCCCAGGTTTTACAGCTCGGGCACAACCAATGCAGCTGCCGCCCGGAGAAGCCGCAATTCACACACCGGTAGATCGGGCGGTTTGCCAGCAACAGGTGACCAATACGGCTCACCAGCCGGCCCTCGTCGGTGGTCATCCCCTTCTCATAGCCAGCCAGCTCCACCAGCCTCAGCAGCCCCCGAACACTGGGACGAAGCTCCAACTCCTCCCGCAGCAGGTCAATGGCAGCGGGTCTCCCCGAGGCCTTCTCCACCGACTCGACAACCGCCAGCAGCAGACTGGTGCTCGGCCAGCTTTCATAGAGCTTTTTCAGCTTCCTGGTCAGCCGCTTGATATCACCGTGCTCCCGTTCCAGGCTCATCAAGCGCTCGATGGCCTCTGAACCAAACGCGGTATTCTGCTCAAAGACTTTGAAACACTGGCTGGATGCTTCCTTGTAGCTGCCCTGACGCACCAGAATCTTGACCTGGATAAACGTCGCCCGAACACAGGAGCGATCATGCTCGAGGGCTTCCTTGACCAGCTTGCCGGCCGCCCAGCGATCGTCCTTTTGCAGCGCCAGGTCCGCCATTTCACAGGTGATGTAGGCCAGCACCTTGTCCAGCTCGGGACTCACCCCCCCAGCCCGGAGTGTGCGGGCCACCTGCCCCGCTTTGCTCCATTCCCGCTCCTGTTGATAGAGCTCGATCAGCTGGCCAGCCGCCTTACCGCCGTACTCCTTGTCGCCCATGAGCTGGTGGAAGAGAGATTCGGCACGGTCCAGCAGACCGGCGTTCAGGTAGTCCAGCGCCAACTCAAAGGTTACCTGGGGAGAAAACCGCGTTGGCAGCTCTGGACGCGCAAGCAGGTTCTGGTGAATGACGATGGCCCGATCGGTTTCGCCCTTGTTCCGGAAATGGGCGCCAATGGAGAGATGGAGGCCTACGGTGTCCGGACTGACCGCCAGGGATTGGACAAAGTTTTCAACGGCCTGGTCTGAATAGTTGGTGAACAGGAATTGCAGGCGGTCACGCAGTGACGCCTCATCTGAAATGGCCCGACGGGATCTGGCCGAGGATCGACCATAGCGCCCCATAAACCAGCCAGCAGCGACTGCGGCCGTTAACAGCAGCCACTGGAAAACAATATCCATCAAATAGTCCGGTTACTCTGTGCCCCTGAATCCGCGAGCGCCCGCTCCGCACGGGTCAGCCGCTTTTGCAATTGCCGACGTGACACCTTTGAACGCACCGTCGCCAGCAGGGTTATGAGAATGCCAGACAAGGCCCCCAGAATGAAAGCAAGAATGATCCAGACCGCAACACCGTGGGGTGGCGTTTCAAACAGCAAGAAGTTCAGGGAAACAGCCATCTGGTTGTTCAGGGAAAACACCAGGGCCAGTAGCGCCAGGAACAGCACCACCAGTAAGATCAACACCTTGCGAAAGCCGGCCATATAAACCTTACTCCTTCCAACTCAACGGCAATCGCCGGACAGCGACAACAGATGCCGGGATGCAGCTAGAACCCCTGCTTCATGCTGTCATTGACCTGCTCCCGAAGCTCCTTGCCCGGCTTGAAGTGAGGCACGTACTTCGCCGGCAGCTGCACCGCATCGCCGGTCTTGGGGTTGCGGCCAACCCGGGCGGCACGATGATGCAGGGAGAAACTGCCGAACCCGCGGATTTCGATTCGCTGCCCGTTGGCCAACGACTGAGACATATGCTCGATGATGGTCTTGACCGCCAACTCGACATCTTTTACAGACAGCTGTGTTTGTTTGGACGCTATCAGCTCAACCAGTTCAGACTTCGTCATGAGGCTAATCCCTCTGTCATTACCATGGGGAGCCACCCAAGCCAGCTCCATGCCTCTAGTTTAGCCAAACCTAAAAAAAACACAAAAAAAACGGGCTGTTACAGCCCGTTTTTTATAACCCCAAAAGGCGAATTAGTCCTTGTTGGCGTTTTGCTGCTGCATCTGCTCCTTGATGAGATCACCGATGGTGGTCGCACCAGAAGTTTCCGCCGCCTTGCTGCGAACGTTCTCAAGCGCCTGCTTGTCCTCGTCAACGTCCTTGGACTTCACAGACAGGTTGATAACGCGGTTCTTGCGATCGATGCTGATGATCTTCGCTTCTACCTCGTCGCCTTCGTTGAGCGCGTTGCGAGCGTCTTCGACACGGTCGCGGCTGATCTCGGAGGCCTTCAGCACCGCTTCAACCTCGTCGTTCAGCGCGATGGTCGCCGCTTTGGCATCCACAGAAGAGACGGTACCCTTCACGATGGAGCCCTTGTCGTTCAGCTGAACGAACTCGGCGAACGGATCGCTTTCCAGCTGCTTGATGCCCAGGGAGATACGCTCACGCTCCGGATCAACCGACAGAATGACGGTTTCGACTTCGTCGCCCTTCTTGTACTCGCGAACGGCTTCTTCGCCAGACTCGTTCCAGCTGATGTCGGACAGGTGAACCAGACCGTCAATACCACCTTCCAGGCCGATGAAGATACCGAAGTCCGTGATGGACTTGATCTTGCCGGAGATGCGGTCGCCCTTGTTGAAGTTGCTGGAGAACTCTTCCCAGGGGTTGGCCACACACTGCTTGATACCCAGGGAAATACGACGACGCTCTTCGTCGATATCCAGAATCATCACGTCCACTTCGTCGCCCACCTGGACAACCTTGGACGGATGGATGTTCTTGTTGGTCCAGTCCATTTCGGACACGTGCACCAGACCTTCAACCCCTTCTTCCAGCTCCGCGAAGCAGCCGTAGTCGGTCAGGTTGGTCACACGGGCCTTGACCTTGCTGTTCTCCGGGTAACGGGACTTGATATCCACCCAGGGATCTTCGCCCAGCTGCTTCAGACCCAGGGAAACACGGTTACGCTCACGGTCGAACTTCAGCACCTTAACGGTGATCTCGTCGCCAACGTTCACGATCTCGCTCGGGTGCTTGATGCGTTTCCAGGCCATGTCGGTGATGTGCAGCAGGCCGTCAACGCCGCCCAGGTCAACGAAGGCACCGTAGTCGGTCAGGTTCTTGACGATACCCTTGATTTCCAGACCTTCGGTCAGGGTTTCCAGCAGCGCATCGCGCTCTGCACTGTTCTCGGCTTCCAGAACCGCGCGACGGGACACAACCACGTTGTTGCGCTTCTGGTCCAGCTTGATCACCTTGAACTCAAGCTCTTTGTTTTCCAGGTGCGCAGTGTCGCGAACCGGACGAACGTCAACCAGGGAGCCAGGCAGGAAGGCACGGATGCCAGACAGATCGACTGTGAAGCCACCCTTAACCTTGCCGTTGATCACGCCCTTGACCACTTCCTCGGCCTCGAAGCACTTCTCGAGTACTTTCCAGGCTTCAGCGCGCTTGGCTTTTTCACGGGACAGACGGGTTTCACCGAAGCCGTCTTCAACAGCGTCGAGAGCTACGTCGACAACGTCACCGATCTGGATTTCCAGTTCGCCCTTGTCGTTCAGGAACTGGGAGGCAGGGATAACACCCTCTGACTTCAGACCAGCGTTAACAGTAACCCAGTCGTTGTCGATATCAACCACGGTCCCCTGGACGATGGAACCCGGTTGCATGTCAATTTCTTTCAGGCTTTCTTCAAAAAGATCCGCAAAGCTCTCGCTCATTATGTGTCCTATGATCAACGCAAGTTAACTCCGTGCTACCAGCAACACGGTCTGTTAGCGATTTACCGAATACGGCCAAGGGCTGGCTGTTTATCACCGCAAACGGCATTCCAACGACAAAAAGGTGCAGTCAGGCCTGACCTGACGCGGCCATCACCCTGTCCAACACCTCTTCAATGCTTAAACCAGTAGAGTCAATGACTTGCGCATCCTCTGCCGGTTTAAGCGGGGCCGCAGAACGGTTCATATCCCGCTCATCACGTGCCCGTATCTCTTCTAAAAGGGCGTCAATATTAACACTGAGCCCCGCGTCCTTCAACTGACTGTAACGCCTCTGGGCCCGCTCCTCGGCACTGGCGGTCAGGAATATCTTGGTGGGTGCATCCGGAAAAACCACGGTTCCCATGTCCCGACCATCGGCCACCAACCCTGGCGGCTGACGAAAATCCCGCTGGCGCTGCAGCAACGCCTCTCGGACCGCCGGAATCACCGCCACCTTGGAGGCGTTATCGCCGCACCTCTCAGTGCGGATTTCATCGGTCACGTCTTCTCCTCCCAGAATGACCTTTGCAGGCTCTCCCGGCGGTGTGGGCTCGAAGGACACATCCAATGAAGCGGCCACCCGTACCAAGCCCGCCTCATCATCAAATTGTACGCCTTGTCGGGCCGCGGCTAAAGCCGTCAGACGGTATAAAGCACCACTATCCAGCAGATGCCAACCGAGCTTTCGAGCCACCATCTGGGTAATGGTGCCCTTCCCGGAACCGCCGGGGCCATCAATCGTGATGACCGGAACAGAGCACTGGGACATCGGTCAGGCTCCCTGTGCCGTAATCTGGATGCCGGTCTGCCGTGCCAACTCGACGAACCCCGGGAACGAGGTCGCCACGTTGGCACAGTCGGTCACTTCAATCGGCCCCGTGGCGCGGAGCGACGCCACGGCGAAGGACATGGCAATGCGGTGGTCGCCATGGCTGTCCACCTTGCCACCGACGATGGCCTGCCCCCCCTGGATCACGATGCCATCCGGGGTCACAGTGGATTGGACGCCCACGGCCTCCAGACCATCGGCCATCACCTGGATACGGTCACTCTCCTTGACCCGGAGCTCCTCGGCGCCGCGAAGTACGGTCTCGCCCCGGGCGCAGGCCGCGGCAACGAAGAGCACCGGAAATTCATCAATGGCCAGCGGGACCTGGTCCTCGGGGATATCGATACCCGACAGCTCGGCGGCGCGGACGCGCAGGTCAGCCACCGGCTCACCGCCGATTTCCCGAGCGTTGAGCACCTCGATGTCGGCCCCCATCAGCTTCAGGATGTTGATCACCCCAACCCGCGTCGGGTTCATGCCCACGTGACGGAGGGTCAGATCCGAGTCGGGTGCGATGCTGGCTGCCACCAGGAAGAAAGCCGCGGATGAAATGTCCGCCGGCACATCGATCGCGGTTGCGGTCAATCGTCCGCCACCACTGACGCTGGCCGTCGCGCCTTTGCGATGAACATGATAGCCAAACCCTTCCAGCATGCGCTCGGTATGGTCCCGGGTGGGCGCCGGTTCGGTGACCGACGTGACACCTTCGGCATAGAGCCCCGCCAGCAACAGGCAGGATTTGACCTGCGCACTGGCCACCGGCATTTCATAGTGGATACCGGTCAGGGCCTGGCCCCCGTTAATCTTCAGCGGCGGGCGACCGCCATCGGCGGTGTCGATAACCGCCCCCATGGCCCGCAGCGGGTCCGCCACCCGCCCCATGGGACGACGGGACAGGCTTTCATCCCCGGTCAGCTCGGAGTCGAATTCCTGGGCCGCCAGCAGTCCGGCAAACAGTCGCATGGCGGTGCCGGAATTGCCCAGGTACAGGGGTCCGCGGGGCGCCTGGAGACCATCGATCCCTACGCCGTGAATGCGCACAAAACCATTGTCCGGCCCCTCGATGGTGACCCCCATGTCGCGGAAGGCCTGCAGCGTCGCTAGGCTGTCCTCGCCTTCCAGGAAACCATTGACCTCGGTCACCCCGTCCGCCAGCGCGCCCAGCATGATCGAACGATGGGATATGGATTTGTCCCCCGGCACCCGGATATCGCCGGTCACGCTACCGCCGGGCTGGAGCTGGAAAGTCACTTGATTCTGGCTCATGTCTGTCACGTACGCCTGTCCTGAAAGCATCTTGGAAAAATGTTCCCGCGCCGCCTTGGCACGGCTGAAAACCCGCAGCAGCGTGGCACTGTCCTGCGCCTCAATGGCCGTGCGGAGCTGCCCCAGGTCACGGGTAAAATGATCGATCACCCGCAACACCGCCTGGCGGTTGGAAAGAAAAATATCGTGCCACATCACCGGATCACTGGCAGCAATCCGGGTAAAGTCCCGAAACCCGCCGGCGGCGTAACGGAAGATGTCCATGTTCTCATCTTCGCCCGCCAGCGTATCCACCAGGGAAAACGCGATCAAATGCGGCAGGTGGCTGGTGGCCGCCAGCACCTCGTCGTGGTAGGCCACCGACATGGTCAGCACCGTGGCGCCGCACCCTTCCCACAGGCGCTTTAACCGGTTCAACTGCGCCGGGTCAGCACTGTCTGCCGGGGTCAGGATAACCTTGTGATTGGCAAACAGCTCGGAATTGGCGGCACGTACACCGCTCTTCTCCGAGCCCGCAATGGGGTGGCCGGGAATGACGTTCGGCCCGACCTCCCCAAACACCGACGCCACGGCATCGACGAAGCTGGCCTTGGTGCTGCCCACATCCGTCAGCAGGGCGTTCGGGGACAGGTGCGGGCGGATCTCCTGCAGCACCGCCTCGGTTGCCCTCACCGGCACCGCCACCACAACCAGATCGGCGTTACGCACTGCCTGCTCAACGGTTTCCGCAGTCTCATCAATGATCCCGATCTGGTGACCAGCGACGACATCATCGAAACGCCGGTCATAGGCCACCACCGCTTCGGCCAATCGATGCTCGCGCACCGCCGCTGCCAGGGAACCGCCGATCAGCCCCAGACCGATCACCGCCATCCGACGAAAAACAGGTCGAGAATCAGGCACCCGGGGCTCCTTGATACACTTCGTCCAGGGCCACCGCCAAGGCATCCAGTAGCCGGCGGTTTTCCTCGGGCAAACCTATGGACACCCGCAGGTGATTGGGCATGCCGTAGCCCGCAATCGGGCGAACGATGACGCCCCGCGCCAGCAGCTGTTGGTAGACCTCGCCAGCCTTCTCCCCTACATCCACCGCAATAAAATTGCCGGCGGACGGGATGAACGTGAGTTCGAGCGCCTCAAAGCCCTGATCAAGCTGCGTCATGCCGGCCTGATTGACTGCCCGGGAACGCTGGAGGTAATCCTCGTCGTCCAGCACCGCCGCGGCAGCCGAGAGGGCAATGGTGTCGACGTTGAAGGGCTGACGCACCCGGTTGAGGATATCGGCGATGGCCTCGGAACTGATGCTGTACCCCACCCTCAGGGCCGCCAGCCCCCAGGCCTTGGAAAAGGTGCGGGTGATGATCAGGTTGGGGAACCGGGTCAGCCACTGCAGGCTGTCGCCCTCGCCTTCGGTCAGGTATTCGCAGTAGGCCTCATCCAGCACCACCAGCACCCGCTCCGGCACCTGCTCGAGAAAGGCCTCCACTGCCGACAGGCTGTGCACGGTTCCGGTGGGGTTGTTGGGATTGGCAACAAAAATCAGCTTGGTTCGTTCGGTGACGGCCGCCGCCATGGCCTCAAGGTCATGGCCCCAGTCCCGCGCCGGCACGCACACGCCCCGGGCGCCAATGGCCTGGGTCACCAGCGGGTACACCGCAAAGGCATACTGGGAGTACACCACCTCCGACCCGGCATCGGCAAAACAGCGTGCAATCACCTCGAGGATGTCATTGGAGCCATTGCCCAGCGTCAGCTGTGACGCCGTCACGCCAAGCCGTGCAGCCAACCGGGTCTTCAACCGGAAGCCATTGCCATCGGGATAACGGCACAGTTCCGAGAGAGCCTGCTGGGCGGCCTCCAGGGCCACCTGACTGGGCCCCAAGGGGTTCTCATTGCTGGCCAGCTTGACGATCCCGGCCGGATCCAGCCCCAACTCCCTGGCCAGCTCTTCAATGGGCTTGCCCGGCTGATACGGTGACAGCGCCTGGACACCCGGCACTGCCAGCGCCTGATAGTCGATGGACATACGTTACGCCTCCCGGGCCGGACCCCCGGGGTCCGGCGGAAAAGTTTCAATTCTGATACAGAGCCCCAAAACGGTCAGGCTCCTGGTTCAGAGCACTCCGATGGGATAGGAACCGAGCCGCTTCAGCTCCACCGCCTCGTCATCGATCTCTTCCAACACCTTGCCGACATTGGGATCGTCCATGTGCCCCTCGAAGTCGATGTAGAACACATACGCCCAGGTACCACTGGGTGAGGGGCGGGTCTCGATACGGGTCAGGCTGATGCCATGCCGATGGAACGGCTCCAGCAACTGGTACAGAGCGCCTGGCTTGTTGCGCATGGACACCAGAATGGAGGACTTGTCGTGACCGCTGGGCCCGACACTCTCCCGTCCGATGATCAGGAACCGAGTGGTGTTATCCGGCCGATCCTCGATACTGGCTGCCAGCGTTTCCAGACCGTACAGCTCGGCGGCCATATCACCGGCAATTGCCGCGGCCCCCGGCTCCTCCGCCGCTCGGCGTGCAGCCTCGGCGTTGCTACTGACCGCCACCCGCTCGATGCCATACCGGTTGGCGTCCAGCCACTGCCGGCACTGGGCAAAGGACTGCTGGTGCGAGTAGATACGGGTGAGCTTGCCGTCCACGTTGTCCGGGGATGTGAGCAGGTGATGGTGGATGCGCAGCTGAACCTCGCCACAGATCTTCAGCGGCGAGGACATGAACATGTCCAGTGTGTGGTTGATCATGCCTTCGGTGGAGTTCTCCACTGGCACCACCCCGTAGTGGGCAGCGCCGGACTCCACCTCCCGGAACACCGCATCGATGGCAGCCAGGGGTACGCTGATCACCGAATGACCGAAGTGTTTGAGCGCCGCCGCCTGGGTAAAGGTACCCGCCGGCCCCAGGAAAGCAATGTGCATGGGCTTTTCCAGTGCCAGGCACGCCGACATGATTTCCCGGAACAGACGGGCCATTTCTTCACCGGACAGGGGCCCCGGGTTCTGCTCCTTGATCCGCCTCAGCACCTGGGCTTCCCGCTCCGGGCGGTAGAAGAACACGTCCTGACCCGGGTTGTGAGCCAGCTTGACCTCAGCGACCTCCTGGGCGCAGCGGGCCCGGGCGCTGATCAGGTCCATGATCTGTTGATCGAGATCGTCGATGCGGTCCCGGAGTTCTCCCAGTCGGGTCTGCTCGTCGCTCATGATCAACCCCGCTCCCTGGCAAAGGTGTCCATGTAGTCGATCAGGGCGTCCACACCGGCTTCCGGCATGGCGTTGTAGATACTTGCCCGCATACCGCCCACAGAGCGGTGACCCTTCAGGTTCAGCAACCCACGCTCGTCCGCCCCCTGCAGGAAAGCCCCATTGAGGGCTTCATCCGCCAGCGTAAACGGCACGTTCATCCAGGAGCGGAAACGGGGCTCCACCGGATTGGCGTAAAAATCGTTGCCATCGATAAAGTCGTAGAGCTTCTTGGCCTTGCGCTGGTTGAGCTCACCCATGGCGGCCACACCTCCCTGCGCCTTCAGCCACTTGAACACCAGGCCGGCGAGGTACCAGGAGTAAGTTGCCGGCGTGTTGTACATGGAGCCGTTATCGGCGATCACCTGGTAGTTCATCATCGTCGGCGTTGCCGGCCGGGCCTTGCCCAGCAGGTCCTTGCGGACAATGACCACCACCAGACCGGAAGGCCCGATGTTCTTCTGGGCACCGGCGTAGATCAGCCCGAAGCGGGAAACGTCCAGCGGTCGCGACAGAATGGTCGATGAGAGATCGGCGACCAGCGGCACACGGCCGCTGTCCGGGATGAAATCGAATTCCACACCACCGATGGTCTCATTGGGCGTGTAATGCAGATAGGCGGCTTCGGAATTGGTGTTCCAGGACGATTGATCCGGGACGGTGGTGAAGTTCTGGTCGGCGCTGCTGGCCACCACGTTGACCTCGGCGTACCGACTGGCTTCAGCGATGGCCTTCTTGGACCAGATGCCGGTGTTCACGTAATCGGCAGCGGATTTATCACCCAGCAGGTTCAGCGGGATGGTCGCGAACTGACTGCTGGCCCCGCCCTGCATGAACAGGACCGCATAGTCGTCGGAAATCCCCGCCAGCTCCCGCAGATCCCGCTCGGCGGTTTCGGCAATCTCCACGAACTCGTCGCTGCGATGGCTCATCTCCATCACCGACATGCCGCTGCCTCGCCAATCCAGCATTTCATCCCGTGCCTGGGTCAGCACGGCTTCCGGCAAGGTGGCCGGACCCGCACAAAAGTTATACGCCCTGCTCATGCTTCTCTGATCTCTCAACTGTTCGGTGTTCGTGCGCCCTGTCCAACGGGGCGCTGACGACTTATTCCTCGCCGCTCTCTTCGGCAACTTCCTGCGGCGCGGCGTCCCCGTCGTCGCCATCCACGGGTTCGTCATCGCTTTCGGCGATTCGCTCCACCCCCACCAGGCGTTCATCTTCCTGGGACAGTTTGATCAGCCGCACCCCCTGGGTGTTACGGCTCAGGATCGAGACCTCGTCCGTGCGGGTACGCACCAGGGTGCCCTTGTCGGAGATCAGCATCATCTCGTCGCCGTTGAACAACTGCAGCGCCGTCACCAGGTTGCCGTTCCGCTCGGAGCACTGCATGGCGATAACGCCCTGACTGCCCCGGCTGTAGGTGGGGAACTCGTCAATGGCGGTGCGCTTGCCGTATCCGTTCTCACTGGCCGTCAGAATCACGCCGTCCGGCTGTGGAATGATCAGCGACACCACGTGGTGGCCTTCCGGCATACGGATGCCGCGAACGCCCCGGGCGGTCCGGCTCATGGGCCGCACCGCTTCCTCGTTAAACCGCACCGCCTTGCCCGCGGACGAGAACAGCATCACTTCCGCGTCGCCCTCGGTAATGGCGGCACCGATCAGGGTATCGCCCTCGTCCAGGCTCAATGCGATCAGGCCGCTGCTGCGGGGACGGGAGAAATTGGGCAGCGGGGTTTTCTTGACCACGCCGTTGGAGGTGGCCATCAACACGTAATGGTCTTCCGGGTAATCCCGCACCGGCAGGAAGGTGGTGATGCGCTCCCCGTCCTCCAGCGGCAGGATGTTGACCATCGGCCGTCCCCGGGACGCCCGGCTGGCGCGGGGAATTTCGAACACCCGCAGCCAGTACACCTTGCCCCGGTTGGAGAAACACAGGATGGTGTCGTGGGAGTTGGCCACCAGCAGTTTCTCGATGAAATCTTCCTCTTTCATCGAGGTGGCGGCCTTGCCCCGGCCACCACGGCGTTGGGCCTGGTAGTCGGTCACCGCCTGGGTCTTGGCGTAGCCACCGTGCGAGATGGTGACCACCAGGTCTTCTTCATCGATCAGGTCGGCAACGGTCAGGTCGCGACGGGAACTGGTGATCTCGGTACGGCGCTCATCGCCGTAGTCGGCCACAACCTGGTTCAATTCGTCACGGATCACCTGCAGCAGCCGCTCCGGGTTACCGAGGATATCCAGCAGGTCCGCGACCTTCTCCAGGATGTCCCGGTATTCGTTCTGCAGCTTTTCGGTTTCCAGGCCGGTCAGGCGGTGCAGACGCAGGTCCAGGATCGCCTGGGCCTGTTCCGGGGACAGGTGGTACATGCCATCCCGCAGCCCGTAGATCTCCGGCAATTCGTCCGGACGACAGGCATCCTCACCCGCCCGTTCCAGCATGGCGAGCACGTCGCCGGGCGCCCAGGGCCGGGCCAGCAGCTTCTCTTTGGCTTCCGCCGCCGACGGCGAGGTCTTGATCAGTTCGATGATTTCGTCGATGTTGGCCAGTGCAACCGTCAGGCCTTCCAGGATATGGCCTCGTTCCCGGGCCTTGCGCAGCTCGTAGATGGTCCGCCGGGTCACCACTTCCCGCCGGTGGCGCAGGAAGGCGTCCAGCATTTCCTTGAGGTTCAGGATCTTTGGCTCGCCATCGATCAGCGCCACCAAGGAGATACCCAACACGGTGACCATCTGGGTCTGGGCGAACTGGGAGTTGAACAAGACGTCCGGGTTCTCATTGCGCCGCAACTCGATCACCACCCGGATGCCTTCCTTGTTGGACTCATCGCGCAGCTCGGAAATGCCTTCCAGCTTCTTGTCCTTGACCAGCTCGGCGATCTTCTCGATCAGGCGCGCCTTGTTCAGCTGGTACGGCAGCTCGGTGATGATGATGGCGTCCCGTCCGGTCTTCTTGTCGTGCTCGATCTCGTGGCGGGCACGGACGTAGATACGGCCACGACCGGTCCGGTAGGCTTCGACAATGCCGGCGCGGCCATTGATGATGCCTTGGGTCGGGAAATCCGGCCCGGGAATGTATTCCATCAGCTCATCGATGGTCAGGTCCGGGTCGTCGATCAGCGCCAGGCAGCCGTTGACCACCTCGGTCAGGTTGTGGGGCGGGATGTTGGTGGCCATCCCCACGGCAATGCCCGAGGAACCATTGACCAGCAGGTTGGGAACACGGGTGGGCAGCACGTCCGGGATCTGTTCGGTGCCATCGTAGTTGGGCACGTAATCCACGGTTTCCTTATCCAGATCCGCCAGCAGCGAGTGGGCAATCTTCTCCATACGGATTTCGGTGTAACGCATGGCAGCCGCGTTATCACCGTCAATGGAACCGAAGTTGCCCTGGCCGTCCACCAGCGGGTAACGGAGCGAGAAGGGCTGCGCCATCCGAACGATGGTGTCGTATACCGCAGAGTCGCCGTGGGGGTGGTATTTACCGATCACATCACCCACCACGCGGGCAGACTTCTTGTAAGCCTTGTTCCAGTCGTTGCCCAACTCGGACATGGCGAACAGGACACGCCGGTGTACGGGCTTGAGACCATCACGAACGTCCGGCAGTGCCCGACCAACGATGACACTCATGGCATAGTCGAGATAGGACTGCTTCAGCTCGTCTTCAATGTTTACCGGCAGGATCTCTTTGGCTAATTCACCCATCGAGAAAGGTTCCTTTGCATTACTGGAAGTCGTGTTGGGGAACCCACCCCTTGCCCCGGCACATCACGCGCGCCGACCGCGGCAGGTTCCTAGTTATTCTTAACAAGCGACCGATACTACCACATTCGGGCAGTCGGCTCAGTCAAAAACCACGGTCTTGTTTTCGAAGGTGATCACCCGGTCCTCGATATGGGCACGCAGGCCTCGGGCGAGCACGTTTTTCTCCACATCCTTGCCCAGGCGGACCATGTCTTCGATGGAGTCACTGTGGCTGATCCGGATCACGTCCTGCTCAATGATCGGCCCCTCATCGAGATCCTGGGTCACGTAGTGACAGGTGGCGCCGATCAACTTCACTCCACGGCTGTAGGCCTGGTGATAGGGGCGCGCGCCGGCAAACGAGGGCAGGAAGCTGTGATGGATGTTGATGACCTTGCCGGCGTACCTCTCGCACAGTTCCGGTGGCAGGATCTGCATGTAGCGGGCCAGCACCACCACGTCGGCCTGGTAGGAGTCAATCAGGTTGCTGACCTCACTGAACGCCTCCTCGCGGCTTTCCCGACTGACCGGTACGTGGTGGTAGGGAATGTCGTGCCATTCCACCATGCGACGCAGGTCTTCGTGGTTGGAAATCACCGCCACCACCTCGGCGTTGAGCTCTTTGCTGTGCCAACGATGCAACAGGTCGGCGACGCAATGGGACTCCTTGCTGCACATCAGCACAACGCGCTTAGGCTGGGCGGTATCGGACACATGCCAATGCATCTCGAATTCCCGGGCAATCGGCTCAAAGGCGAGGCGGAACTGGTCCAGCCCAAAGGGGATGGAGCTGGCCTTGATTTCATGGCGCATGAAGAACCAGCCGGTCTGGGTGTCCGAATGATGGCTTGCCTCGGTAATCCAGCCATTGTAGGTGGACAGGAAGTTACTGACCTTGGCAACAATGCCTACCCGGTCCGGGCAGGAAATCACAAGACGATATCTACGCTCCATGGGGCCTTTCCTTTCTCTACCTGGGAAAGCGGGCCAGCAACCAGACAGACCCGTGAAAATGACCGGCTATAATAGCCTATCTAGATGCCAGAAACGAAGGCTTGCTGCCTCGCTGAATCAAACTGGCCGGCCATCCGCGCAAACCACGGGTCAAGACCAACACTCGTGGCTCCCGGGAATGGCCGGCCACTCGTGCGTCAACCCGCCACAAGGACCTGTCGCCATGACGACCAGCCTCCATTTACCCCCGTTAATACGTTGCCTGACCCTGCTCGCTTTGCTGTGCGGGATACCTCTCCAGCATGCCTCAGCCGCCGCGATACTGGAAGGCGAACGCCATCATCCTGCGGAGGGTCGTAACGGCATGGTGGCCACCAGCCATACCCTGGCCACCGAGGTCGCCCTGCAGGTGCTAAAGGACGGCGGCAACGCGGTCGATGCCGCGGTCACCGCCGGTTTTGCCCTGGCGGTCACTCAGCCCCGCTCCGGCAACATTGGCGGTGGCGGCTTCATGCTGATCGCGCCGGGGGATGACCGCCCGGTCACCGCCATCGACTACCGGGAGACGGCGCCCGCCGCCGCCACCGAGACCCTGTTTCAGGACAGTGACGGTGAGGTCGTGCCAGAACGCAGCCGTTTCACCCACCTGGCGGCAGGGGTGCCGGGTACGGTTGCCGGCCTGGCCTTGGCCCTCGAGGAATACGGCACCATCACCCTGGCCCAGGCGTTGGCGCCGGCCATTCGCCTGGCTGCTGACGGCTTCGTGGTGCCACCGCGGTTTACCGAAGGGCTGGAGAGTGTCCGCGAGCGACTCCAGCGCTGGCCGGCCAGCAAGGCCACATTCTACAAGGCCGACGGTTCCGCCTATCAGCCGGGCGAAGTGTTTCGCCAACCGGAACTGGCCGCCACCTTGCAACGCATCGCTGACCTGGGTCCCCAGGGGTTCTACCGGGGCGAAACCGCACAGCTGATCGTCGATGAAATGGAACGCCACGGAGGCCTGATCACCCTCACCGACCTCCGCAACTACCGACCGGCGGTTCGCCAGCCGGTGCATGGCCGCTACCGGGGCTACGACATCTATTCCATGTCGCCGCCCTCGTCCGGCGGCACCCACATTGTCCAGATCCTGAACATTCTTGAGGCCTACCCCCTGGCGGACTATGGCCACAATTCCGCCCGAAGCCTCCATCTGATGGCCGAGGCAATGAAGCTGGCCTACGCCGATCGTGCCGAGTACCTGGGGGATACCGATTTTGTGGAAGTGCCCCTGCAGGGCTTGACCTCCAAGGCCTATGCCGAGGAACTGAGGGCCGGTATAGATATGGACCAGGCCCGTCCGTCCAGCGACATCCGCGCCGGTGACCCTGCCCCCCATGAGAGTCACGAAACCACCCATTTCTCGATTGTCGACCGCTGGGGCAACGCCGTTTCCAACACCTACACCATCAACTTCAGTTACGGCTCCGGCATCACCGTGACCGGCGCCGGCTTCCTGCTAAACAACGAAATGGACGATTTCAGTGCCAAACCCGGTGTTCCCAACGCCTATGGACTGATTGGCGGCGAAGCGAACCGGATCGAGCCCCACAAGCGAATGCTCAGCTCCATGTCGCCAACCATCGTCCGCCGTAATGGCCGGAATTACCTGGTGACCGGGAGCCCCGGCGGCTCGCGCATTATCACCACCACCCTGCAGGTGCTGCTGAACGTGATCGACCATGGCTTGAACATCCAGTCCGCCGTTGCCGCACCGCGCGTTCATCACCAGTGGTTGCCGGATGAGATCCGGATTGAACAGGGCATCAGCCCGGACACCACTGGGTTGCTGGAGCAGAAAGGACACACGGTGACGGTCAAACCGGCAATGGGCGCCATCCAGAGCGTGCTGATTGGCGAAGATGGCAGGTTGTTCGGCGCAGCGGACCCGAGACGCAGCACTTCCTCCGCACGGGGTTACTGACCGGTCGATTTCCTGGAGCCGGGGCCTGGCCCCGGTCAATGGGGGACGGATTGCGAAAAGACGTTCATGACCACCACTCCGGACACGATCAGCGCCATGCCGACCACCGCGGGCCAGTCCAGGCGCTGGTCGAACACCAGCCAGGCAATCAATGCGATCAGTACCACCCCGGCCCCGGACCAGATAGCGTAGGCCACGCCCACCGGGATGGTCTTCAGGGTCAGCGCCAGAAAATAGAAGGCGGTGGCGTACCCACCGAACACAACCAATGATGGCAACAGACGGGTAAACCCCGCGCTGTATTTCAGTGCCGATGTCGCCAGGACCTCCGCCGCAATCGCCACCCCCAAAAACCACCAGGTTTTCATAAACTCACCCTACCCGGATCCACTGAAGCGTTTCGGAGCGGGAAACTAACGTTCCGAGCGGTTTATTTCAACGGAATTTCAGTACGGGAAGCCTGCACCAGATCGTAGATCTCGACCTCCGGTACCGGCCTGCTGAACAGATAGCCCTGGCCGAAGTCGCAGCCCTGGCTTTGCAGGAAGCGCAGTTGACGCTCCTCCTCCACCCCTTCGGCGACCACGTCCAGGCCCATGCTGTGAGCCATGGAGATCACCGCCCGGACAATGGCGGAATTGGTGCCATGATCCGGTACGCCGCGAATGAAGCCCTGGTCGATCTTGAGGGTGTCCACCGGTAACTGGGTCAGGTGGCCCAGCGAGGAATAGCCCTTGCCAAAGTCGTCGATGGCCACCACGGCCCCCATCTGCTGGAGCTCGGCCAACGCCGATACGGCCCGTTCGCCGGATTGCAGGATGGTCTCGGTGACCTCGAACTCGATCGCCCCCGCCGGAATCTCCGCATCCAGGGACTCCAGGCAATCGCGGAACACGGCGGGAACATCGCCATAAATCAACTGGCGACCGGACAGGTTGATTGCCACCTTGAGCGGCGCCAGCCCCTGCCTCTGCCAGACCGCATACTGGCGGCAGGCTTCTCGCAACACCCAGATGCCGATATCGTTAATCAGGTTGCTTTCCTCGGCGACGGGAATGAACTGGCCGGGGCCGAGCAGACCACGATCGGGGTGGCGCCAGCGAATCAACGCTTCCACTCCCACTACCGACAAACCATCCAACGCCCACTGGGGCTGGTAATGCAGCTCAAACTCGTTGTTCACCAACGCCTGGCGCAGCGCCGCCTCGGTCTCAAACCGCTGGATCGCCTGGCTGGTCATATCCGCCGTGTAGAACTCGTAGGTATTGCGGCCCTGGGATTTGGCCCGATACATGGCCGCGTCCGCCGCTTTGGCCAGCTCCCCGGCGCCACGGCCATCCCGCGGGAACAGGGCAATGCCAATGCTGGCCGTGGTGATGAACTCCTGCCCTTCCAGGGTGATGGGTTTGTCCAGCACCCGGATCAGGTTGTGTGCGATGGTGGCCGCATCGTCCGGGCTGTCGATATTCTCCACCAGCACGGTAAATTCGTCGCCGCCCAGCCGGGCCAGCACGTCCTCGGACCGCACACAGCCCTCAATGGCCTCCGCCACCCGTTGCAGCAAGCGGTCCCCAACTGCATGTCCCAGGGTATCGTTGACCAGCTTGAAACGGTCCAGGTCCAGATACAGCAAGGCCAGCTGATAATCGTGGCGCCTGGCCCGGTCGATGGCCTTGTCCAGGGCCAGACCGAAGGCCCGGCGGTTGAGCAGCCCGGTCAGGGAATCCTCATTGGCCAGCTGCACCAGACGGGATTCGGCATCCTTCAGCGTACTGATGTCGGAAATGATCGAGATGTAATTTTCCACCTGCCCGTTGCGATCCCGTACCGAGGCAATGTTTTCCCAGGCCGCGTACACCTCTCCGCTCTTGCGGCGGTTCCAGATTTCACCGGTCCAGCTTCCCTCCTGTTCCAGGGCCCGCCACAGGTTGCGGTAGAAGGCCTGGTCGTGGTGACCGGATTGCTGGATACGCGGATTCTTGCCGATCACCTCCTCCCGGGAATAGCCGCTGATCTTGGTGAAGGCCGGGTTCACGTCGACGATACAGCCGTCGCCGTCGGTGATGATGATGCCCTCGGCGGTGTTCAGGAAGACCGCTTCCGCCCGCAACAGGCCTTTCTCCGAAGCCTTCCGTTCGGATATGTCTCTCAGAAACCCCTGCCACCGGCCATCAGGCAGGTAGTGGGAGCTGATCTCCACCGGCAGGGTCTCCCCATTGCCCCTTTCAATAACGATTTCAGAAACCTGAATGTTGTCCCCTGCGCTATCCTGCCCTTCATTACCGGGTCCCGGGCCGTGAACCTGCGCCACCAGTTCCGCCATGGGCTGGCCCACGATGTCACTGCGCTCGCGGCCAAAGATTACGCACGCTTCCTTGTTAATATCCAGACATCTGGAATCGGCGTCCAGCACAATGATGCCGTCCGGCGCATTGTCGACCAGCGCCCGGGATTGGGCCTCACTGAGCCTCAGTGCGGCAAGGGATTGCAGTTGACTGGTGCGGATACGGGCAAACAGCAGGCTCACCAACAGCGTTAACAGCAGCGCCCCCTTGGCCAGCCAGGAATTGGCCGCTGCCTGCAGGTGATCAATCAGCAGCGCGCCCGTGGCGAGTTGGCTGACCAGAATCCATCGCTGCTCGGGGTCCGGTTCCGCCTGACCGATTCCGTCCACTGCTTCCAGGGGGTTCAGGATGAGGTAGAGGAACTTGCCCTCCGGGGCCTGTATCACCCCCGAGCCCGATGCTACTGCCTGCAACTCTGACCAGGCCACCGGAAAATACTTGCCGAACCGGGTCGACGGTTCCAGCATGAAGCCCCACCGCAGTGCCTCATCCCGATGGAACAGCCAATAGCCCTCGCCGTTCAGCAACATGGGGCTGCCCGGCCCCTCGGCCAGGGTGTCGCGAAAGGCATCCAGCAAATGCTCCGCGGAGTAATTCAGCACCAGGACACCCTGCGGCCTTTCGTGTTGGCCGTACAGCGGGGTCGCAACCCGCAGCATGGGGCGGAACGGGCGTTCGATTTCACCTCGCTCTACATTGAGATCCAGCGGCGACAGGTAGATTTCTCCCGGAGCAAGAGCCAGGGCTTCGCCAAAGTAGTAACGTGCGGATTTGTCCTGCAACGACGTCGGCGCCACCACCACCGGCCCGCCAGACCCGCCCTGTACCCGGATCAGCTCCTTGCCGGTGTCACTCAGAATACGAGCCTGTTGATACTGAGGGGAGTAACGGATCAGATTCTGAAACAGCCGAATCACATCCGCTTGGCTGGAAGGGCTGGGCATCTGAAGAAAGCTGTCCACGGCCTGACTGCGGCCGATTCGCTGCAAGTCGGCATGAAGCCGCCCTATTTCGTGGGACATCCGGGCATGGGCATACCCTAACCTGGAGGTTTCCTGGCGCTCTATCTCGCTGACGCTGGCGCTGGCATTCAGATAGGCCAGAAGTAGCCCAGCGGATGACACAGCCAGGAAACTGAAAAGAAAATAAACAACAAACCGGAACGCGAACTCCCGAGCCCCCGTAGACTTCAAGAGTTCTCTCATTGAGCATACCCCAACACACTGTCACCTCTAACTTCAGTATAGACGTGCATCCTTGCCCAAGAGACCGACTTCCATACGGAGCTATGACTTAGCTCAACCTATAGTATAGTTTTTTATGTTCAGGAAGCAGTAACTTGCCTCACCACTGTGCCCCCTTGTCTTCTACTATTCACGAGTCCTTTCAGGTCAAAGTGGGCCAGGACCGTCTTGGCCTATCCGGTAAAACTGCTAGTATCCAATAGGCACAAACCGTGACAACAACAGAATCAGTAAAAAACAAAGGATGGCTCCATGAACGCGGCAACACAGCTGTCGACTTCCCTGCACTATTTCACCCACTGGGCCCGGAAAAAGCCCGACGAGACCTACCTGATCCAGCCCTTTCCCGATGGTCACGTCGAGGAAATCACCTGGGGACAGGCGGCGGACCAGGTGGCCCGCATGGCCACTTACCTGCGTTCGCTGAATCTTCCGGAGCACAGCAACATCGCCCTGCTGGGCAAGAACAGCGCTCACTGGATCCTCGCTGACCTCGCCATCTGGGCCGCCGGACACGTCTCCGTGCCACTATACCCCACCCTCAATGGCGACACCGCACGCTATATTCTGGATCACAGCGAAAGCAAACTGCTGTTCCTCGGCAAGATGGACGGCACCGTCGATGGCTGGAACGATATCAAGGGCGTTATCCCGGACCAGCTTCCCGTTATCTCCTTGCCCATGTCCCCCCGGGATGACACCCCAACCTGGGCCGGCGTTGTCGCGGAGACAGATCCGCAGCCCATCCAGTATCCCTCTGCCGGCGACCTGGCCACCATTGTTTACACCTCCGGCAGTACCGGGCGGCCCAAGGGGGTCATGCACAGCTTTGAAACCATCATTTCCGTGGGCGATGGGCTCAAGCAACTGTTCCCGGTAGGCGAAGACGACCGTATGCTGTCGTACCTGCCGCTGGCCCACGTGGCCGAGCGTGCCGCAGTCGAGACCATGTCGCTGTTCTACGGTTTCCGCCTGTACTTCGCCAACTCCCTGGATACCTTCCAGGAAGACCTGCAGCGGGCGCGTCCCACCCTGTTCTTTTCGGTGCCACGCCTGTGGATGAAGTTCTACCTGGCCATCAATGACAAACTGCCGCCGAAGAAACAGAGAATCCTGTTCAAGCTGCCACTGCTTAACCGCCTGGTGAAGAAGAAGGTGCTTACCCAGCTGGGCCTGAACCATTGCCGGGCCGCCCTCACCGGCGCCGCGCCCCTGGCACCCGAGATTGTCAGCTGGTATCGCAATTTGGGCCTGGAGCTGCTGGAGGTATACGGCATGTCGGAGAACTTCGGTTACTCCCACAGTAACCGCCCCGGCCAGGCCCGCATCGGTACCGTGGGCGTGCCCAATCCTGGCGTAGAACAGCGCCTGGGAGAGGGCGATGAGGTGCTGGTCCGCAGCCCGGGCCAGATGCTGGGCTACTTCAAGAATCCGGAGAAAACCAAGGAAGACCTCACCGACGACGGTTTCCTGAAGACCGGCGATATGGGCGAGATCAAGGACGGCTACCTGCGCATCACCGGCCGGGTAAAGGACCTGTTCAAGACCTCAAAAGGCAAGTACGTGGTCCCGGTACCCATCGAGGGCCGCTTCAACCACCCCAAGGCCGAAGTCATCTGCGTGGCCGGCGCCAACCACCCCCAACCCTGTGCCCTGGTGCTGCTCTCCGATGAAGCCCGGGAAGAACTGGCGGCCGGCGCCAGCCACGACGAGCTGGAGCAGGAACTGGCGGAGGTGCTGGATCAGGTCAATGCGGAGTGTGAGGCTCACGAAAAGCTGGCCTTCGCCGCTGTGGTCAAGGAACCCTGGACCATGGAAAACGGCATGTTGACCCCGACCATGAAAATCAAGCGCAATGTGATCGAAAACCACTACGCGGATCGCATGGGCGACTGGTATGGCCAGCGGAAAAAGGTAATCTGGGAACAATAACCCTCGCAACAAGCCCCCGATTGCCGGGGGCTTGCTCAATCTCCGCCACAGCCCCCGCCACAACCGCCGGAATCACCACTGCAACCGCCGCCACAGCCAGAACCACAGCCGATGTGGCCCGCACAATAACCGTCGGCCCCGGCCTGCTTGCAATCCAGCTCGTAACGAAAACCGTCCGGGATGTTGAGCTGGGTATCCAGCGCAAAGAGCAGCGGCAGGGATTGAGGTGACCTGGGGGTAATGTTTTCCCGCTGACAGGCCAACTTCCAGGCCGTCCTGATGCCCTTCTGGGCCACCGTTGGGGAACGCATTGCCTCGGCGGGGGTGTGGTGAAGGAAACGGCCCAAGGCCTTTTTGCAGAACAGTTGGTACTTGCGGGTAAACAGGATGAACTCGTGCCAGGCCACATCCACCACCTGGGAGGGCATGGCGACCATTCTGGGCCCCGCCAGGTTGCACAGGTGGAAGTACTCCCGCAGGCCCGCCATGACCTGGTCGATCTCCCGGGCCTGCAGGTGGGGGTATTTTTCCGCCACCTTCGCAGCAATCGCCTCGGGGAAGCGGAATGCATCGATCAGTCGCTCCCGCCGGGCCATGGCAGCGCGCCGATAGAGGCCATACGCCAGGGAAACCGTGACAACCAAGACGAACACAAACGCGACAAACGCCATCAATCCTACCCTGTTACTTGCAGCCCTAAGACCGACCCATTAAGCCCAAAATGAGCTCCGGGCAACAAGTACGAATCTGTAACCGGGTGAACGGCGTGGCATTAAGCATCGTGGTTCCAGAAATAGCTCGCCCCCTGTTCCGGCGTACTTACCTCTCTTCGCAGCCAGCCAAACAGCTCACGCCCCAGCCCGTGCCGGTTCGCCGACAGGTCTTGGGACGCCGGACTGCGGCTGGCCCACTCGGCCTCGGCCACGTCCACGGACAGCTCCCCGGCGATGGCGTCAACGCACACCCTGTCGCCCTCCCGCAGTCGGGCGAGCGGCCCGCCCCTGGCAGCCTCCGGATAAACATGGATCGCCGCCGGAACCTTGCCGGACGCTCCCGACATGCGGCCATCGGTCACCAACGCAACCCGGTAGCCCCGGTCCTGGACGACCCCCAAATAGGGAGTGAGCTTATGCAGCTCGGGCATGCCATTTGCCGTTGGCCCCTGGAACCGGACCACCACCACACAGTCACGATCCAGCAGCCCCTGGTTGAATGCCGCTTCCAGCTCGTCCTGATCATGAAAAATCACGGCCGGCGCCTCCACCCGGTGATGCTCAGGCGCGACCGCCGAGACTTTGATCACCCCCCGGCCGAGGTTCCCGTTCAGCACCCGCAAGCCGCCGTCCGGGGCGAATGGCTCGGTGGCGGCTCGAAGCACACCGTTGTTACCGCTGCGCTCGGCCACGGGCTCCCACACCAACTGGTCGTCCCGCAGCGCAGGCATTCGGGTGTAGGCCTCCAGCCCCCGCCCCAGCACCGTCTCCACATCGTCGTGCAGGTAACCACCGGACAGCAGTTCACGAATCAGGAACGGCGTGCCCCCGGCTTCGTGAAACGCATTCACATCCTCCTGACCGTTGGGATAGATGTGGGTCATGGACGGCACCACCGCGGACAGCTCGGCAAAGTCGTTCCAGTCAATCAGGATGCCCGCAGCTCGGGCGATGGCAACCCAGTGCATGGTGTGATTGGTGGAGCCGCCGGTTGCCAACAACGCCACCAGGGCGTTAACGATGCTGTTCTCATCCACCATGTCGGCCAGCCCCAATTCACCGCCGTTGGGTCGCGACAGCCGGATCACCTGTTCGGTGGCGAACCGGGTCAGCGCATCCCGCAAGGGCGTGTTGGGGTTAAAGAATGCCGCCCCGGGCAAGTGCAGGCCCATCACCTCCACCAGCAACTGGTTGCTGTTGGCGGTGCCATAGAAGGTGCAGGTGCCGGGACTGTGATAGGACTTGCTCTCGGTTTCCAGCAGCTCCTCCTTGCCCACCTTGCCCTCGGCGTAGAGCTGCCGTACCCGCTGCTTTTCCTTGTTGGGCAGGCCGGTGGGCATGGGGCCCGAGGGAATCAGGATGGTGGGCAGGTGCCCGAAGCTCAAGGCGCCGATCATCAGCCCCGGCACGATCTTGTCGCAGATGCCCAGCAACACCGTTGCATCGAACATGTTGTGGCTCAGCGCCACCGCCGTGCTCATGGCGATGACATCACGGGAAAACAGGCTCAGTTCCATGCCCGGCCGCCCCTGGGTGACGCCATCGCACATGGCCGGCGTCCCCCCGGCAAACTGGGCGACCGAACCCATGCCATGGGCGGCGGCACGGATCAGGTCAGGAAATCGCTGATAGGGCTGGTGGGCCGACAGCATGTCGTTGTAGGCCGAGACGATGGCCACGTTGGCCTTGTTCATGAGCTTGAGGGTGTCCTTGTCCGAAGCCGGACAGGCGGCGAAACCATGGGCCAGGTTCCCGCACGAGAGGGTGCTGCGTTGGGGGGACTGCCGTTTCAGCGCCGCCATGCGATCCAGGTAATCTTGCCGGGTCCCCCGGCTGCGGTCCCGGATACGCTCGGTCACCTTTACCACCGCTGGATGCATGCTTGCGTTCCTCCTTCCCCCGTTGCGACCTTGAGGGGTCCCTGATCAACGGAAAGTTTACTGGTTATTGCCCATCCTAACACGGCGAAATCCGTTACAGGGCCCGTGCAGATTGATATAATTACTACATTCCTCAACTGTTTTCGCTACAGTGGAGACGCACCATGACCGTACGCATCGCAATCAATGGTTTCGGTCGGATCGGTCGCAACGTTCTTCGCGCGCTGTATGAGAATGGTTACCGCGACCGGATCCAGGTAGTTGCCATCAACGACCTTGGCCCCGCTGAAGCCCACGCCCACCTGCTCAAATACGACAGTGTCCATGGCCCGTTCTCCGGCATTGTCGGCCACAATGCCGAGTCCATCTCGGTGAACGGCGATCACATTGCGGTGACCGCCATCGCGAAGCCGGAGGAACTGCCCTGGCGCAGCTTCCATATCGACGCAGTACTGGAGTGCAGCGGTCGCTTCACCAGCCGGGACAAGGCCCAGGGCCACCTGGCCGCCGGCGCCCGCAAGGTGATCATCTCCGCCCCCGCCAACGATGTTGATGCCATGGTGGTGTATGGCGTCAACCACCAGGAGCTGAAGCCCGAACACCAGATCATCTCCTGCGCGTCCTGTACCACCAACTGCCTGGCGCCCGTGGCCCAGGCCCTGCACGACGCCATCGGTATCGAGAGCGGCCTGATGACCACCATCCACGCCTACACCCACGATCAGGCGCTGACCGATGCTTACGGCGGCGACCTCTACCGCGCCCGGGCGGCCGCCCAGTCGATGGTTCCCACCCGCACGGGCGCCGCCGGCGCCATCGGCAGGATCATTCCGGAGCTGGCGGGCAAGCTCGATGGTATGGCTGTCCGCGTGCCCACCCTTAATGTCTCCCTGGTGGATTTCAGTTTTGTCGCCAACCGGGAGACCGATGCCTCGGAAATCAACCAGATCATGAAGCAGGCCGCCGACCGTTCGCCCGTGCTGGGCTACAGTGAGGAAAAACTGGTCAGCGTGGACTACAACCACAATGCCCGATCCGCTGTCTTCGACGCCAATCATACCCACGTGTTGGGCCGTCACGCGAAGGTCATGGCCTGGTACGACAATGAATGGGGATTCTCCAATCGCATGCTCGATAACACCCTGGCGCTGCTTCATGGCGAACGTTGATCACGAACCCGGCACCCCTTATCCGACACGCAGCTTCACGGTCCGCTAATCGCCAGCGGATCGTGACGCCCTTAAAGACCACTTCTCAAAAAGGATTTCCCCCATGCTGAGGCGCACCAAGATTGTCGCCACCCTAGGCCCCGCCACGGACTCTCCGGAAGCCATGCGGTCCATCATCCAGGCCGGGGTCGACGTCACCCGTCTGAACTTTTCCCACGGCAGTGCCGACGATCACATTCAGCGGGCACGACGGGTCCGCGAAACCGCCCAGGCACTGGGACGCTATACCGCCATCCTGGCCGACCTCCAGGGCCCCAAGCTGCGCATCGCGCGCTTCCGGGACAACAAGGTGACCCTCAAGAGCGGCCAGACGTTCATCCTCGATGCGGCCATGGACAAGGCCGCTGGCGACAGCAACCGGGTCGGTATCGACTATGAACAGCTGATCCAGGACGTCACGCCGGGTGACATCCTGGTGCTGGATGATGGCCGGATCGAGATGGAGGTGACCGCCGTCGACGACCACCGTATCACCTCCACCGTGCTGATCGGCGGCCCGCTCTCCAACAACAAGGGCCTGAACAAACGCGGTGGCGGGCTCTCGGCAGAAGCGCTGACCGAGAAAGACCGGACCGACATTCAGACCGCGGCACGGCTGGGCGCTGACTACGTGGCGGTGTCCTTCGTTCGCACCGCCGAAGATATGCACACGGCTCGCTCCCTGCTGCGGCAGGCCGGCTCCGAAGCGGGCCTGGTCGCCAAAATCGAGCGGGCCGAACTGGCCCACGACCCGGCGGCACTGGATCAGGTTATCCTGGCGTCCGACGCGGTGATGGTGGCCCGGGGCGATCTGGCGGTGGAAATCGGCGACGCGGAACTGGTGGGGGTCCAGAAGCACATCATTGCCCGTGCTCGCGCCCTGAACAAGGTGGTGATCACGGCAACCCAGATGATGGAGTCGATGATCGACAACCCCATGCCCACCCGGGCCGAGGTATCCGATGTGGCCAACGCGGTCATGGACTACACCGATGCCGTCATGCTGTCGGCCGAGACCGCGGTGGGCGATTACCCCACCGAAGCGGTGAAAGCCATGGTGCGGATCTGCCTGGGCGCGGAGAAACATCCCTCGATGGCCCAGTCCAAGCACCGGATCAACGAGTCCATGGGCCGGGTGGATGAGGCCATCGCCCTCTCCGCGATGTATGCCGCCAATCACCTGGAGGGGATATCGGCACTGATCTGTATGACCGAAACCGGTGCCACACCGCTGTTGATGTCGCGGATCAAGTCCTGCCTGCCGATATTCGCATTCTCCCGCCACCCCAGTACCCAGCACCGGGTCTCGCTGTACCGGGGCGTGCAGACGGTCCCCTTCGACACCACAGCCATCCCCAACGACCAGACCAATGCCCGCGCCGTGGCGAAGCTGGTGGAACTCGGCATCGTCCGGGACGGCGATCTGGCGATCATCACCAAGGGCGATTACGCCGATGCCCAGGGTGGCACCAATACCATGAAGATTGTACAAGTGGGCCAGGAGATCCGCTGACCCCCGATTGGGGTCAGGTTAACCGTCCCAGGGACACCAGGCTGTCGCGGGTGAGTTTGGAGATTGCCCGCCAGTCCCCGGCGGCAATGGCGTCGGATGGGGTCAGCCAGGTGCCACCGACCCCCAATACATTGTCCAGGGCCAGGTAGTCAGCGGCGGTATCCGGCCGAATACCGCCGGTGGGACAGAAACTGACATCCGGAAACGGCCCGGCAAAGGCCTGCAGGGCGTCCGGCCCGCCCGCTACGGAGGCGGGAAAGAACTTGAACTCTCGATACCCCATGCTGTAACCCAGCATCAGCTCAGACACCGTCGCTATGCCGGGAAGCAGGGGCACGCTGGAGGTCAACCCGAAATCCAGCAGGGGTTCCGTTACCCCCGGACTCACCACGAACTGGGCGCCGGCGCTCTCCACCTCGCGATACTGGGCCCGGGTCACTACGGTTCCTGCTCCGACCCATATCTCCGGCATGGTCGCCCGCAATCGCTCAATGGCCGGCAGGCCGTATTCGGTTCTCAGGGTAATCTCCAGCGCCCGGATTCCTCCGTCCACCAGCGCCTGACACAGGGGCAGCACCTGGTCGGGATGCTCGATGGTAATCACCGGTATCAGCGGGCCACTGTGAAACAGGGCGTGAATGCGGTTGCGATGCACCTCGGACAACTGTTGCATAAGCGCCTCCAACTCTGCCTCTCAGGCACTCCAGTAAACCACCAGGCCCAGCTTGAGAAACACCCGAATCGGCATCTCTGCCACGTCATCCAGCCGTTCGCAAGCCAGCTTCAGGGTTTCCGCCTTGTCCATCCCCTGCAAGTGCAGGGCACGGTGCCTGGCCCCCGCCAGCGCCCGTAGCGTCAGCGACAGCCGCTTCTGTGGCTGGGACGGCGGCGTAAGGGCAATGACATGTCCCGACCGCTTGGCATCGAGGGCCTGGAACAGCTCCGGGGCATCCGGAAACAGCGAGGCGGTATGGCCATCATTGCCCATCCCCAGCACCAGCGCCGTCAGCGGCCATTCGATGCCCGCCAGGGCCTGCTCGGCCGCGGTACAGGCTTCGGCAAGGGAGGCTTGCCCCTGCCAGAGCGGCACAAGCCTGGCCGTGGCCGCCGGTCCCTGCAGCAGGTAGCGCCGGACCAGGGCGGCGTTGCTGTCCGGATCGGATTCGTCGACACACCGTTCATCGACCAGCACCACATCCACCCGCTCCCACGGAATCGGCTTGCGCGCCAGTAACTCGAAAAACGTAATGGGGGTTCGGCCGCCGGAGACCGCCAGACTCGCCCTCCCCGGCTGCCTCAGCCGTTCCGCCAGAACCCCGGCTATCTTTTCGGCCAGCATGCTGGCGACGGTATGGGCATCGTCCGCTGTGACGATATCCACCCCAAGCGGTGCATCAATATCCAGTGTCTTCATACCAGCTCCTGCCATCCCTCGTGATCAGGGCAATGGATGCCACCGGCCCCCAGGTGCCGGCGGCGTAACGCTTCAGCGGCGCCCCACGCCCTTTCCAGTTGGCGATAATGCCGTCCACCCAACGCCAGGCGCATTCCACCTCGTCGCGCCGCACAAACAGATACTGATTCCCCTTCATCACCTCCCACAGCAGCCGCTCATAGGCATCGGGGATGCGGTCGTTGGCAAACGCCTCCGAAAAGGTCAACTCCAGCGGCCCCTGACGCAGGCGCATGCCCTTATCCAGGCCCTGGTCCTTGGTCAGGATCTGTAGCGTCATGCCTTCGTCCGGCTGCAGGCGAATGATCAGCTTATTGTGGGCCAGGTGCTTCTGGTCCGGGTCGAAGATGTAGTGAGGGGCGGGTTTGAAGTGAATCACAATCTGGGACAGCTTCTCCGGAAGCCGCTTGCCGGTGCGTATGTAAAACGGCACGCCCACCCATCGCCAGTTCTCGATCTCCACCTTGAGGGCAACAAAGGTTTCGGTGGTGCTGCAGCGGTTGGCCCCCTCCTCTTCCAGGTACCCGGGAACAGCGCGGCCGCTACTGGTGCCGGCGCTGTACTGGCCACGAACCAGGTGGGTTTCCAGGATGTCCGGGGTGATCGGTCGCAGGGCCTTCAGCACCTTGACCTTCTCATCCCGGATGCTGTCCGCCGAGAGATCCGCCGGCGGATCCATGGCGATCAGGCACAACAGCTGAAGCAGGTGATTCTGGATCATGTCGCGGACCTGACCGGCCTGGTCGAAGTACCCCCACCGGCCTTCGATGCCGACACTTTCCGCCACCGTGATCTCCACGTGGGATATATGGTTCTGGTCCCACTGGGATGAGAACAGGTTGTTGGCGAAGCGCAGGGCAATCAGGTTCTGCACCGTTTCCTTGCCCAGGTAATGATCGATGCGAAACAGCTGGTCTTCGTTGAACACGTCGGCCAGCTGATCATTGATCCCCCGGGAACTCTCCAGGTCATGACCAATGGGTTTTTCCACCACCACCCGGGTCTGCTGATTGCAACAGCCGGCGGTGCGCAGGTTACGGGCAATGACGCCATACAGGTCCGGCGGGGTGGCCAGGTAGACGATCAGGGCATTGTCGCTGCCGCCCCGCCATTGCGCCACGGCCGCAAAATCGGAGGCCTCCTTGAAGTCGAGCCGATGGTACTCGACCCGGGCGAGCAGCGCAGCCAAACTCTCGTCACTGAGTTCATCTGCTGGTATAGCCTGCCTGAGGTCTTTGGCCAGCTGCGTTCGTACCTCTGCCGTCGTTCCCTGCCGCCTGGCCAGCGCCAGGATACGGCTCTTGCCCGGCAGCAATCCGGAGCGTTCGAGTTGGTACAGCGCCGGAAACAGCTTGCGCCGCGCCAGGTCCCCCAGCGCCCCGAAAATCACTAGGTCACTGCTGAAATCAATGATGTCGTCCATGAAGCGCTCGCTCACCCCGACTCCAATAATCAGGTCCGACTGTCAACCACCAGCCAACCGCGTGGGCATGGGATCGGCCATGGCGGCAAATTCAGGCCATCGCCATGTAGTAATTTTATCTAAATAATGACACTCTCCGGCGCTAATGCCAATGCATAAGGCCGGAGCTGACAACTTTACTACCGCATTCTTCACTAAAAGACGGTATAATTCGCCGACACATTGCCTGACCCCTGCAACGAGGCAGGGAGACCCAACCCGGAGAGCAAGCGAATGTCAGCGCCCCACACGCGCCGAGACGAGAACCTGCTGGAAGACATCCAGGACCGACTGGATTCCCTCAACAAGTCCGAGCGGAAAGTTGCCGAAGCAATTCTCCGCGACCCTTCCGCGGCGACCCGTTACAGCATTGCCGCCCTGGCCCGCACCGCCAATGTCAGCGAACCCACGGTCAACCGTTTCTGCCGCGGCTTTTCGGCCTCGGGCTTCCCCGACTTCAAGATCCGGCTTGCCCAGAGCATCGCCACCGGCACCCCCTACATCGGTCAGAATATTGAACCTGACGACACGGTGGCGGAGTTCGCCGACAAAGTCATGCTGACCACCATGGCCAATCTCGACAAGGCCCGGCAGGCGCTGAACCCCAAGGAACTGGCCACCGCCATCGACTACCTGATCCAGGCCAAACAGATCAATTTCTTCGGCATGGGTGGCTCCGCCCCTGTAGCGCTCGACGCCCAGCACAAGTTCTTCCGCTTCAACATTCCGGTGATGTGTTACGACGACGCGCTGATGCAACGCATGGTCGCCGCCGGGAGCGGAACCGGTGACGTGATCGTGATGATTTCCTATACCGGTCGCACCAAGGAATCCATCGAAATTGCCCGTGATGCCCGCAACAACGGCGCCACGGTGATTGGTATTACCACCCCTGCGTCGCCCCTGGCCGAGGTGTGCACCGTTGTACTGGGGGTTACCGCGTCCGAGGACACGGAGGTCTATATGCCCATGGCCTCTCGGATCATTCACCTGTCCATTATCGACATCCTCGCCACGGGCGTGACCCTGAAGCGTGGCGAGGACTTCCGCGAACATCTGAAGAAGATCAAGGACAGCCTCAAACCGACACGCCTGCCCCCTTCTTAACAAGGCTTGATTCGCCGTGCTTCGTGCATGAGGCCGGTGAGCAAACCGCGCAAGGCAAGCCACAGCGAAGACCATAAAAAAAGCCCGGAAGTATCAACCTCCGGGCTTGCTTTATGCAATCAACAGTTTTTTGTCGGGATCAGGGCCGTTCAACGTCCGCCTGTTCCCGCAGGTACTGTTGGTAAGCGGTGTATTCCCGCTGCCCCTGCAGGGTGGCCATGAAGCGACGGAGCTGTTTCAACTCCGAGCTGTCGCTGCCCACCTCGCCCTCATTAACCGCATCCAAGGCGATCACCACCATTTCGGAGCGGCCGGTCAGCGTCTGACCATACACCGGCGCATCGGCCTCCGGTCTTGGCAAGGCAAACACCGCCCCCACTACGGCCGGGTGCAGCTCGGCGCTGTTGCGGCCCTGCTCACTGTAGGACTGCCACTGGCCGCTCACCGATTCAATCTGCGCCAGGCTCTGTCCGGATTCGAGCGATGCAACCACCGCCTCGGCCCGGGCCTCCAGGGCCTCACGGGTTTTCTCCTCGGTCAGGGCGGCGCGAATATCCGCTTCCACTTCTTCCAGCGGCAGTTGCCGGGCGGGGTGGTGCTCCTTGACCCGTGCGACCACCGACACATTATCGCCTACATCGATCACCTCGGTGTTGTAGCCATCCGCCAGCACATCCTCAGAGTACAGCTGACGGACCAGGCCGGCGTGGTCGAAGGGCGCCTCGCCACCCTCCCGGGTCACCCCGCTGCGCTCGTGAATCTCGAGCCCCAGCGCTTCGGCCGGCGCCGTCAGGTCGTCGGACTCGTAGGCGATGTTGGACAGCTCGGTTCGTGCGGCCGCATAGGCCTCGTCGGCCTGGGACATCGCCAGCTCCGTCCGCAGCTCACCCTCCAGCTCCTCCAGGGACGGGGCTTCGCCCTTGCGAACGTCCAGAAGCTTGATCAGGTGGGTACCGAACTGCGTGGTCACGGGCTCGGAGACGTCTCCCACGTCCAGCGCAAACATGGCTTCCTCATACGCTGGATCGAACAGGTTTCGACCGGCAAAACCCAGGTCCCCGCCGTTGGCTGCGGTAGCCACGTCCGCCGAATAGGTCTCGGCCAATTGGGCAAAATCTTCTCCGGCGGCAAGTTTTTCCTGGACCTCCGCCAGGGTGGCCTCGGCCTCGTCGCCATCCTCGATCAGAATATGCGCGGTGCGACGTTCCTCATCCACCAGTTCGGCGGCGCGTGTTTCGTACAACGCCTCCACAGCCTCGCGGGAAACGCTTTCCGGGTCCGCCAGGGATTCCAGACTGAGCGCAATGTACTGGGCGTCTACGGTTTCGGGACGCATATACTGTGCTGCGTTGGCGTCATAATAGTCAGCAACCTCTTCCTCCGTTACCGACACCTGGGCGGCCACGTCCTCGGCGGACAGGGCCACGGTACGGAAATCCCGGGTCTGGTTTTGCAGACTCAGCAGCATCTCGGCTCCGGCTTCCGCCACGAAGCCGCTCTGGCTCACGCCGGTACGGATCTGGTTGATCACGTATTGCTTGCGCATGGCTTCGCGGAACTCGGCAACGCCCATGCCCAGATTGCGAACCGTCGAAACGAACCGGTCGCGGCTGAACTGACCATCCACCTGGAACTGGGGCATCTGGGTGATCAGGGCGTCCACATCGGCGTCTGATAGTGCCAGCCCCTGCTCCGCGGCATCCTGGGTCAGCACCCGCTCCTGAATCAGCGACTCCAGCACCTCCCGCCGAATCTGCTCGTCATCCAGCAGGGTCGGATCCGGCCTTTCCATTTGGGCCAGACGACGCTGGCTCTCAATCTGGACGAGACGCAGGAATTCCCGCTCGGTGATCTCCTCACCGTTCACCGTGGCAACTTCCGGCTCTCCGGAGAAGCCACCGATAATGGCATCCATCCCCCAAATGGAGAGCGAAACAATCAATACTGCAATGATGATCTTGGCAATAGTGCCTTGGGCATTTTCCCGAATATTCTGAAGCATGTTCCTCCCGGATCGCTGAGCCGTCTGTGCCCAGCTGGGCCAGAGTCTGCCAGCGTCAGGCCTCTGTTCCGTGTCGTCTGAAATCTCAGTGGTCCCGCAAAGGCTGCCGGCACGTCCGGTGTTTTGCGGGTTCTGAACGTAAAAAGGCGCACCCTGTTCGGAATGCGCCTCCTCTGGATCTGGAGTAATGACCGGCGAGAGAGTCAGCCACTACCCCCGCAACACCCGCTAGTGGGTGCTGCCAGGCGAAAGAGCCTTACTTGACGGCGTCCTTCAGAGCCTTACCGGCTTTGAAGCCAGGCACTTTGGAGGCCGGAATCTTGATCTCTGCGCCAGTTTGCGGGTTACGACCGGTACGAGCCGCACGCTCTTTAACCGAGAACGTACCGAAACCGATCAGAGTCACCTGATCGCCTTTTTTCAGAGCGCCAGTCACGGCGTCAGTCATCGCATCCAGAGCACGACCAGCACTTGCCTTGGAGATATCGGCAGACTCTGCAATTGCATCGATTAGTTCGGACTTGTTCACACTAAACCCCTTCGATTTCAGGTTGAAGATGTTATCGGTTGGTTTGTTTTTCTAGGACGTTCCCGACTATCGCATAAGCGGTCAGAGAATTCCATTCTTCACTTTTCTTATTCCATTCGGTTACATACCGGAATTCGGAATAGGCATCAACTGCGCGGGAGCCCTTGGTATTGGCTGCTTCACGGCGAAACAGTTATACCAACGGGCTCTCGCGCGTGTCAACAAAACAACGCGGCTTTAATGAGTATTTATGCGCTCTGACGCGTCGCCCTCATCGTCCCGGGGTTTCCCGGAAGACGATTCGGTGGACACGCCTTCGCCGATGGGTTCTGGCGCGTAGGCCAGCGCAATGTCCAGCACTTCGTCAATCCACTTGACCGGCCGGATCTCAAGAGATTCCTTGATGTTGTCCGGTATCTCCTTGAGATCTCGAACATTTTCATCCGGAATAATCACGGTCTTGATGCCCCCGCGATGGGCGGCCAGGAGCTTCTCCTTCAAGCCACCGATGGCCAGCACCCGACCCCGCAGGGTGATCTCACCGGTCATGGCAACGTCTGCGCGTACCGGAATCTGGGTCAATGCGGACACCAGCCCGGTACACATGCCGATGCCGGCACTGGGACCGTCCTTGGGTGTGGCCCCTTCGGGGACATGCACGTGAAGGTCGTGCTTCTCGTGGAAATCGTCGCTGAAGCCCAACCCGGTTGCCCGGCTGCGAACCACCGTCAACGCGGCCTGAATGGATTCCTGCATCACATCCCCCAGGGAGCCGGTCTTGACCACGCGACCCTTGCCCTTGGTTAATGCGCATTCGATGGTCAGCAACTCACCGCCAACCTGGGTCCAGGCCAGCCCGGTGACCTGCCCGATCTGGTTCTTCTCTTCCGCCAGACCGTATTTGAACTTCTGGACGCCGGAATAGTCCTCCAGCATCTCCGGAGTGAGGGTCAGGGTGGGCTTCTTGCCGAGCTCGACATGCTCTCGAACCACCTTCCGGCAGATCTTCGCGATTTCCCGCTCCAGCCCCCGCACACCGGCTTCCCGGGTGTAATAGCGGATCAGGCTGCGCAGGGTATCCTCCGGCAGCTCCAGTTCCTTCTTGCTCAGCCCATTGGCCTTGATCTGCTTGGGCAGCAGGTAGCGCAAGGCGATGTTGACCTTCTCATCCTCGGTGTAGCCCGGGATACGAATGATCTCCATCCGGTCGAGCAACGCCGGTGGAATGTCCATGGAGTTGGAGGTGCACACGAACATCACGTCGGAGAGATCGTAATCCACCTCGAGGTAATGGTCATTGAAGGTGTGGTTCTGTTCCGGGTCGAGCACCTCCAGCAACGCGGAAGCCGGGTCGCCGCGGTGGTCCATGCCCATCTTGTCGATTTCATCGAACAGGAACAGCGGGTTCTTCACCCCCACCTTGGACAGTTTCTGCAGCAGCTTGCCAGGCAGTGCGCCGATGTAAGTCTTGCGGTGACCGCGGATCTCGGCCTCGTCGCGCACCCCGCCCAGGGCCATCCGGGTATACTTGCGGTTGGTGGCGCGGGCAATGGACTGCCCCAGCGAGGTCTTACCCACCCCGGGAGGCCCAACCAGGCACAGCACCGGTCCCTTGACCTTCTTGACCCGGCTCTGCACCGCCAGGTACTCGAGGATACGCTTCTTGACCTCTTCCAGGCCGTAGTGATCTTCGTCCAGAATCTTGCGGGCCTTCTCCAGATCGTGACGCACCCGGCTGCGCTTCTTCCAGGGCACCGCCAACATCCAGTCGATGTAGCCGCGCACCACGGTGGCCTCGGCAGACATCGGTGACATCATCTTCAGCTTGTTCAGCTCGGCCTCGGTCTTCTTGCGGGCCTCTTCCGGCAACCCCGCCTCTTCCAGCTTCTGCTCCAGCTCGTCAAAATCGCTGGCGCCCTCGCCGAGCTGGCCCATTTCCTTCTGGATGGCCTTCATCTGCTCGTTGAGGTAGTACTCGCGCTGACTGCGCTCCATCTGCTTCTTGACGCGGCCGCGGATGCGCTTTTCCACTTCAATCAGGTCGATTTCGCCATCCAGCTTGCCCAGCAGCAGATCGACGCGATTGCGAACATCCAGCGCCTCCAGCAGTTCCTGCTTCTCGGGGATCCGCAGTTCCAGGTGCGCCGCCATGGTGTCCACCAGGCGCTCCAGCTCGTTAATGCCGGTCAGGGCATTGGACACCTCGGAAGGCACCTTCTTGGACAGCTTGACGTATTTCTCGAACTCCTCCATCAGGGTCTTGACCAGGACATCCCCTTCCCGGTCCGGGAGCGAGTCTTCGTCCATCAGCACGGCCCGACCGGACAGGTAGTCCCCTTCGGCGATGGACTCAATGCGAGCGCGGATATTGCCTTCGACCAGCACTTTCACGGTGCCATCCGGAAGACGCAGCAGCTGCAGGACCGTGGCCAGTGTGCCCATCTCGAACACGTCTTCGGCGCCGGGCTCATCGGTGCCCGCATCGCGTTGTGCCACCAGAAGGATTTCCTTGGTCCCCTCCATCGCGGCTTCAAGCGCCTGAATTGATTTGTCACGCCCCACGAACAGCGGAACCACCATGTGCGGGAACACCACCACGTCCCGCAATGGAAGCATGGGGTATTCTTGCACAGATTCTTCAGGAATCAGGGTCATAAGGAATCCTCTGACTTTGTTTCTTTCAGCTTAACACCGATCATTGGGGCACTTCGCCAAAATGCAATATTTTTACGGAATGAAAGCGCTAGGCCCTGCCAGGTAGGCGCATAGATAGGGGATTGATTTCATGGCGTCTCCGGTCAACGGCGACACCTTTCCTGGCGAGCAGGCAAAATGCGGCACTAAAAAAAGGGCGTTGCCGCCCTTTTTTCAGTTACCCGACCAGTCAGTCGTCCGACGCCGCCTTGGCATGGTCGCTACTCGCGTAGATCTTGAACGGTTCGGAATCCCCGTCGATCACGCTTTCATCAATAACCACCTTGGACACATCGGTTTCCGAGGGAATCTGGTACATGGTATCGAGCAGCGTGGCCTCCATGATGGAACGCAGGCCACGGGCACCGGTCTTCCGTTCCATGGCCTTGCGAGCCACGGCACGCAGGGCGTCTTCACGGAAGTCCAGTTCCACCCCTTCCATGTCAAACAGCTTCTGGTACTGCTTGGTGAGGGCGTTCTTCGGCTCGGTGAGGATCTGCACCAGCGCCGCTTCATCCAGCTCGGTCAGCGTTGCCACCACGGGCAGACGGCCGACAAACTCCGGAATCAGGCCATACTTCACCAGATCTTCGGTTTCCACGTCCTTGATGACGTCACCGGTGCTCTTGCTGTCGTCCTGGCTGACCACCGACGCGGAGAAGCCAATGCTGCTGCGCTCCGAGCGGTCGCGGATGACCTTGTCCAGGCCGGCGAAGGCCCCACCACAGATGAACAGGATGTTGCCAGTATCCACCTGCAGGAAGTCCTGCTGGGGATGCTTGCGGCCGCCTTGCGGCGGAACAGAAGCAACGGTCCCTTCGATCAGCTTGAGCAATGCCTGCTGCACGCCCTCACCGGATACGTCACGGGTGATGGACGGGTTGTCGGACTTCCGGGAAATCTTGTCGATCTCATCGATGTAGACAATGCCGCGCTGGGCCTTGTCAACGTCGTAATCACACTTCTGCAGCAGCTTCTGAATGATGTTCTCAACGTCCTCACCCACATATCCGGCTTCGGTCAGGGTGGTGGCGTCGGCGATGGTAAACGGAACATTCAGCATACGCGCCAGGGTCTCAGCCAACAGCGTCTTACCACTACCGGTGGGACCGATCAGCAGGATGTTGCTCTTGCCGAGCTCCACGTCCGCCTTGCCCTCACCGTACCGCAGGCGCTTGTAGTGGTTGTAGACTGCGACAGAGAGAACAATCTTGGCCCTGTCCTGCCCGATAACGTATTCGTCCAGGGTGTGGCGAATCTCGTCAGGCGTGGGAAGACGATCACTGGCTTCTTCCTGTGCACTCTCCTGGATCTCCTCCCGGATGATGTCGTTGCACAAGTCGACACACTCGTCGCAGATGAACACCGAGGGCCCTGCAATGAGCTTACGGACTTCATGCTGGCTCTTTCCACAAAACGAGCAGTACAGCAACTTGCCGTTATCGTCGCCTCTGCCGTTTCTATCATCTGCCATTGACTTACCTCTGTTCTGGATTTGCCGACGTATTCAACAGACATACGCCGGCCTAATTTCAAGCGATCAGCACCAGTATTATTTATTCGGTACGCGCTTATCAAGTATAGAATCGATCAGGCCATACTCCTTTGCCTGTTCCGGGTCCATAAAAAAGTCGCGCTCGGTATCCCGTTCGATGGTTTCCAGATCCTGGCCGGTGTGCCTCGCCAGAATGGTGTTGAGGGTGTGACGGATCTTCAGGATTTCCTTGGTATGGATCTCGATATCCGTCGCCTGCCCCTGATAGCCGCCCAGCGGCTGGTGAATCATCACCCTGGAATTCGGCAGACAGGCACGCTTACCTTCGGCGCCACCGGCCAGCAGGAAGGCGCCCATGCTGGCGGCCTGTCCCACGCAAAGCGTCGACACGTCCGGCTTGATGAACTGCATGGTGTCGTAGATGGACATCCCCGCAGTGACCGAACCACCGGGGCTGTTGATGTACAGATGAATATCCTTGTCCGGGTTCTCGGACTCAAGGAACAGCAGCTGGGCCACAATCAGGTTGGCCATGTGGTCTTCAACCTGACCCACCATGAAGATCACCCGCTCTTTGAGCAGCCGGGAATAGATATCAAAAGAACGCTCGCCACGAGCCGTCTGCTCAATAACGATTGGCACCAGGCCAGAGTTGGTAACCATCGCGGGACCATCAATCGGTTTTTGCATCATGATGCGCCTGAACTCCTTCTGGACGTTAAGTGACCATCCGGCCACTGAGTTGGTACTGTTATTGGTTATTCATACTGCTTTTTATATTACCGGAGCCCTACTTTGCCACCCTGAGCCCAAGATGAAAACAGCCGGACGTGCCGGCTGTTTTTTCTTCTTTGCTCTGGGACTGCCTGGCAGCCTGGCAAATTAACGCTGAGGCTGACCAGCCTGCACCGCCTCTTCGTACTTCATCTTCTTCTCTTTGACCTTGGCCTGCTCGAGCACCAGGTCTACCACGGCCTCTTCCAGAACCACGGATTCGATCTGGGACTTCTGATCCGGACTGTTGTTGAAGTGGGCCACCACCTCTTCCGGCTGCTCATAGGTAGACGCAATCTCCTGGATCTTCTCGTCCACTTTGCCCTCGTCAGCCTTCAGGTCGTTCTTCTTGACCAGTTCCTGGAACAGCAGGCCGGTCTTCACACGACGGACAGCCTGTTCTTCGAAAAGTTCTTTCGGCAGCTGCTTGAAGTCCACCTGACCACCGAAACGCTGCACGGCGTCCTGACGCAGACGGTCAATCTCCTGATCCACCAGAGCCTGGGGAACCTCCAGCTCGGTGGTCTCCAGCAGACCGTCGATCACGTCGTTCTTCACCTTGTTGGTCACGGCCTGCTTGAGCTCGCGCTCCATGTTCTTGCGGACTTCGGCACGGAAGGTTTCTTCGTCTTCGGCGTCGATTCCGAACTTCTTGAAGAATTCTTCGTTCAGCTCCGGCAGCTGCGGCTCCTGAACCTCATGAATCTTGATCTCGAACTTGGCAGGCTTACCAGCCAGCTCTTCGTTGTGGTAGTCCTCGGGGAAGGTCACTTCGATTTCCAGCTCTTCGCCGGCCTTACCGCCCACGATGCCTTTCTCGAAGCCCGGGATCATCTGGCCGGACCCCAGCGTCAGACGATGGCCTTCAGCGGAACCGCCCTCAAACTCCTCGCCATCGATCGTGCCCTTGAAGTCGATGGTCACGATGTCCTTGTTCTTGGACTTGCGCTTGACGGACTTCATGGTGGCCTGCTGGCGACGCAGGTTGTCGATCATGTTGTCGACGTCTTTGTCGGTGATTTCGGTGTTGGGTTTCTCCACCTTGATCTTGCCGAGGTCGCCCAACTCAATCTCCGGCAGTACCTCGAAAATGGCCACGAACTCGAGGTCCTTGCCCTCTTCCATGGTTTTCGGCTCGAACTTCGGCCAACCCGCCGGCACAATCTCCTGCTCTTCCAGGGCCTTCATGTAATTGTCACGCATAACTTCGCCAACGATTTCCTGGCGAATGCTATCTCCGAAACGACGCTTTACAACGCTCAGAGGTACTTTGCCCGGGCGGAAGCCGTTCAGGCGAACGGTGCGCGCAGTCTCCTGAAGGCGTTTCTGAACCGCCGCGTCAATTTCCTGGGCGGGCACACCGATTGTCATACGACGTTCGATGTTGGATGTCGTTTCAACAGACACTTGCATGGAAGTTCCTCGAATTACCGGTCAGTAGTGAGTGAAAGATTTGCCACGTCTTGCAGGGCCGGACCCAGAAGAGCGCGAAAATTAAAAGGCGTAGTCTACCACGGTTTTACAGGCGGAGAGAATCACCTGGCCCGCGTGAATGCGAATTACCGCTGGCCGGCCTGGGCGATGATCTGATCGAGTGAAAATTCTTCCATGAACGCCAGGAAATCCTCATCCCGAAGACCGCCGCTTATCAGGAAACCCTGAATTTCGTCACAATGGTGCTCCGAGAGGAACGACCACTGTGCCGGCGTCTCGACCCCCTCGGCAATGACCCGCAGCCGGAGACTCCTCGCCATGGAGATGATGGCCAGAGTGATGGCGGTATCGTCGCCATTTAGTCCCACCTCGTCCACGAAGGACCGGTCGATCTTGAGCGAGTCCAACGGGAACTTGCGCAGGTAACTGAGAGAAGAATACCCGGTACCAAAATCGTCGACGGACACCCGCAATCCCAGCAACTTGATACGACGGAGCATGCGAATGGCCTGCTCGACATCCCGAACCAGCATACTCTCGGTGATCTCCAGTTCCAGCGACTGCGGCGGAATGTCGTACAGCTTGAGCAGATCCGCCAGTATCTCCACCAGATCCGCCTGCCGGAACTGCGCTGCGGACAGGTTCACCGCCACCGTAAGATCGTCGTACCCCAGCTCTCGCCACCGCTTCAGGGAGAGGCAGGCCTGCTCCAACACCCAGCGGCCAATGCGCCGGATCTGCCCGGTATGCTCCGCCACCGGGATGAAATCCGCCGGCGAAATCGCCCCCATCTCCGGGTGGTGCCAGCGCAGCAGCGCTTCCGCTCCGCTGATTCGGCCATCAGCCAGGCCAATCTTGGGCTGGAACACAAGGTAGAGCTGATCCCGGTCAATGGCCTGCTGCAGCTCACTGCCGAGCTGCTGCCGCCACACCGCCAGCTGGTTCATCCTGGCCTCATAGAAGGCGTAGGTATTGCGCCCCACCTCTTTTGCCTTATACATGGCGGTATCCGCCGCCTTCATCAGGGCTTCGACACTCTCGCCATCGTCCGGGTAGACGCAGACCCCCACGCTCACTGTGGATTGCACGGAATAACCGGAAAGCCGAAACTGACGGTCAAAGTTGTCAACAATCTTGCTCACCACGGGGATCACATTGTCCGCACTGTCGATGTCGGTCATGATGATGACGAATTCATCCCCGCCCAGGCGAGCCAGGGTATCCTCTTCCCGCAGCAGTTCAGTCAGACGCTTCGCTGTGGCCTTAAGCAGTTCATCACCGATGGCATGCCCCAGGGAATCGTTGACGTCCTTGAAGTGGTCAAGGTCGAGATACAGCACGCCGGTGCAGGTGTTGGTGCGGTTGGCATGTTTGATGGCAATGGCGATCCGGTCCATACACAATGCCCGGTTCGGCAGGCCGGTGAGCGAATCGTAATTGGCCAGGTACTGCAGCTCGGCCACGGCACGCTCGAGCCGCATTTCCTTGTCCCTCAGCTCCTTTTCGACCTGGTCACGAATCTGCTGCTGCTCGGAAATGGTTTCCAGCATCTCATTGAAGGTGCTGGACAACACGCCGATCTCATCCCGGGACTCCACCGGCACCCGCAGGTCGTAATCGTGACTGCTGGTGACCTGACGGGTAAAGTTGGCCAACCGGAGGATGGGATCAGAGATATAGCGCTGCATGGCCTGGGCCAGGACATAGGCCAGGGCAACCATCGCCAGCAGCAGCGCCGCCAGCGTCAGGACGAAACCTTCCAGCTTCTCGGCCAGCCCGGACTTGGAAACCTTCAGGTACAGGGTCCCCAACTGCTCGTCGAGCGAATCCATCACCGGCTGGTAGACATGGAGCCACCGGTCGTCCCAGATCACCTCAGAAGCGTGCCGATAGCCGGCTTCCGTTATCTCCCCCGCTCCCCGCTCGATGCGGGCGAAAATGCCGCCATTCTCGTTGAACAGGGCCACGCTGTGGGGCGCGCTCAAAACCGTCTTGCCCAGCAGGTCCTCCCGGGCCTGCCCCGCCAGCCCCAGCGACATGTAGGCCACGCTGTCTACCGCCAGGCGCCGGGCCTGGGACACGGAGTCGTTTTCCAGGGAATCTTCAAGGGTATGGGAAAAACTGATGGTAACCACGAAGAATCCCACCAGAATGGTCACCAGGGATATGCCCGCGATCAACAACACCAGCTTGGACCGAATGGAACCGAGGTACGCCATCAGGGTCGCCCCCCATTGACATCATCCATCGACCCATAGACCTTGCCAGCCAGCTTGACGAAGGCGGCGGATGGCTCGTTCCCCCCAGCGGCGAAGGCCGAACGATTGATCTCGATATCGAAGGTATCCGACGGCCCCAGGTAGAGCCGGATATGCAAACCGGCGGAAGCACTGTTGCGGCTGCTGCCCACAAACACTGTCCGCTCCAGCAGGCCCGCGCTCACAATGCGATCAATTTCACGCTCGGAGACATCGCCCAAATAGGCGACATGACATTGCCCCAGGGCCTCTAGATTATCGGCGGCAATCAACTCAACGGGCTTTCCGGTAACGTCCTGGTTCCCCAAAAAACTCCGCATTTGCCGCATAAACTCCCGATTCCGGTAGATGCAGAGACGGTAGGGGGTATTTCGATTATTGAGGTCAGACTCCGGCGACCAGTAAATCTGGCCAGCCAGCCGCAACAGGATGAAGGCCCGCACCTGGGATTCAGACGCCCGATCCTGAGCAGACAGCACAGGCACCACACCAACAAGCAACCCCACCGCCAGCGCCCAGGCGGCCGAACGAAGCCTTCTCTTGCTAGCAGCTTGCCCACGGCTCAGGGCTATACGTCGGCTGGCAATGCCAGCAAGGGTGGCCGGTTCCTGGTTCATATCGGCTTACAGTCTGCGCTCGGTGCTGGTCGTTTCATTGTTTTTGCGCGGCTTTTCTCAGCTCAGTATAGGCTGTACTGCTCAAAGCTGTCAGATCAACACTCCAGTCTTGGGATCGCGACCTTTTCACGACGAATGCAGATTGATCTGACAATCAAGATGAATCCAGTTAGACTCGACTTTAACACTCGGGGAACCTTGCAGTCTCTAGCCACTCAATGAAGTAAAGCAAAGCGATGCCTAAAACAAAAAAAAACGCCAAAGAGAAAGAGCCACTTCGCCTTTCGGGGCTTCTAAGCGCCACTGTGTGCCTCATGACCGTGGCCTGCCAGGCTCAAAGCCAGGCGGTGTCCGAACTGGCGGCACTGCCCCTGGACCAGTTGCTCAGTATCAGCGTTTCCACAGCCTCCAAGCTACCCAGTACGGTAACTGATTCGCCAGGGATCATCACGGTCTACAGCGCCGAGGAAATCGAGTTGTTCGGCGGGCGCGACCTGGGGGAAGTACTGGCTCGCCTCCCTGGCATCGCCCCCTACAATTCCGCAACCGGCCATAAGTTTCGCGTTGCCGCCCGGGGTGACGCTCCCCGTTTGAGCAACAACCATATTCTGGTGCTCCTGGATGGCATTCCTTTCAACCGTGAAAGCTACACGGGAGGCCTTTGGACACAGTCCGTTTTCACCACCATGCCACTCGAAGCGGTTCGACAGATCGAAGTGATCCGAGGACCAGGATCCGTGCTCTACGGCACCAACGCCTTCAGCGGCGTCGTCAACATCATCACCAAACATGCCGATGAGCTTGAAAACGGCGTGACCCTCGGCGCCGGCAACAATGACGCCGTGGCCGCCCGACTCACCTATGGCGCCAAGTTGGATGACGCCGACAGCGAGGTAGTAACCGCCCTCCGTTACTACGACACCGAAGGCGCGCCCCTGAGTCCGAACGACTCCACCGGCCCCTTTCGAGGCCAACCAGAGGAGCGCTCCCCCGGCGGCCTGGTGAGTGCCAGAAGTAAGGGGTTCCACGCCACCTTGCACTGGGGCAATGCTGATCTGGCTAACATACGAGGCTCGGATGCCGCCCTGGCCGACGGCAATGAAGACAATGAACGCCTCTTTGTGAATCTTGGCTACGAACACCAGCTTTCCAATCAATGGCTGGCCAAAGCGGATGTATCCCACGTGAACGTGCGTACCGAGCTGATAGAGCCAACCGCTGGAGTGCTGGGCCCGATTAACTACAAGACCGATGACAGCCGGATTGAATTGCAATTGCAGGGACAGTTCAGCGATGACCTGCAATTGGTGGCCGGGATGACCTACGACGCCTTCTTCGCAAGAGTTGATGACCCTTACCCCTTCCTGAGCGGCTGGCGCAGTTATTTATACGGGGCCTACGCCCAGCTCGAGTACCAATGGCGAAATACCCGGTTTACCGGGGGACTGCAATTCAACAAGGTGGAAGGCATCGCTGACAAGACCGTGCCCCGAGTCGGGCTGATCCATCATTTTACCGAGACCTTCGGCGCAAAGATGATGTATGCCGAAGCGTTCCGGGCACCGTACGCCGTGGAAACCGATGTTGCGCTTATCACACCCGGCGTCTCGGTGGTGGGCAATCCGGACCTGCGGAGGGAACTCGTCGAAACCTGGGACTTGCAGCTGTTCTATAACCGGCCCAGCCTGCAGACCGCATTCACCCTTTTCCATACGCGCCAGGAGGACCTGATTGTCCGGGGCCTACAGGCCCCGGGGGTGATCAGTTTCTTTAACGAAGGAGAACTGGATACCAAAGGGGTCGAACTGGAGGCGAAATACACCCCGCACCCTAACTGGTTCTTCACAGGATCGGCCACCTGGCAACGGAGCGAGGACGGCAGTGGGACCGAAGACGTCACCCTGCAACCGAACTATACGCTCAAGGCAGGCGCGGGTTACCGGGGGGACTCCTGGTCACTGGCCTTATTCGATATCTACCAGGATAGCTATCAGGACAACGTCGTCGTGTCCCCGGCCCGCCTGGAACTGAACCCCGCCTCCCGGGCCACCCACCTGTTAAGCCTCAACGGTACGCTCGAACTCCAACGGATCCACAACCTCAAGCTGGGACTCTATGTGCATAACCTGCTGGATGAAGAAATCTGGCTTCCGACCGCACCAGGGTTCACCACCTCCAACATCAACACCATGCCCAGCGTCGAGTCCGGACGGACCTTCTTGATCACCGCCAAGCTGCCCTTCTAAACAGACAAGGTGAAACAGGTACTGCGGGTTCCGCCGGGAGGGGGCGGGAAACATTCGAAGCTTTACGGGAAAGGAAAAGTGGTGCGAAAGGAGAGACTCGAACTCTCACGGGTTGCCCCACTGGAACCTAAATCCAGCGCGTCTACCAGTTCCGCCACTTTCGCACTGCGGACACAGAACAAGGACAGTTCCCTTGCAGGAACATCTTAAAATTCTGCGTTTGCGGAAATCAAGCCAAGAAACAACTCGAAAAAGAAAAGTGGGGTGGACGAAGGGGTTCGAACCCTCGACCGCAGGAGTCACAATCCTGAGCTCTACCAACTGAGCTACGTCCACCACAT